>NZ_VMDW02000064.1 GCF_007644045.2 Vogesella urethralis | reverse complement strand
AATCACTCGCTGAGAAATCAGGTAAATTAGCCTCGGACTCTAATGCTCAGTGCTACTGAAAATGGGGGGACGTCGGCGTCTATCTTATGATTTCAACTTTTGGCTTCATTTTCAGGATATTTCAAACTTTGCCTGCATTCTCTGTCAGACATTTCATACCAAGAAAAAAATAAATCATTGAATATTAAGGAATTTCACTTTCAAACTTTGAGCACTATGACAAATATTTAGGGCGCTATGCGCCCTTTTTTTTGCGAAATAAATGACAAAAAGCAATTCCAATTGAGAATTTATGCAAATGAAAAAGAATCACGAAACAATATCAAAGCTATTTTTAGCCAGGCAAGAATTTGTTTTGATCGGCCTGACGGGCAGAACCGGCTCGGGTTGCACCACAGCAGCTAACATACTGGAGTCAGATACAATATTTCCAGATGCTAGCGTGACAAAAATTAACGATAACTTGTTTTACAAAGGGAATGATGCACTGCGCTATGAAATACTTCGGGAGTACGCGCAGAAAAATTTTAAGAAATTTTACTCCATAAAAGTCAGCGATATAATATCAGCATACTTCCTATCATTAAGTGAAGATGATGCTGCCAATTTCATTGCCGAATCATCCGAGGCCAACATTACTCATGCAGATATTATAAGCACCCTTCGGAAAAACAGCTTCACAAATAACAAAATTGAAAAACACAAGGAAATAATAAAAAAAGTAATAAATCACAAAGAGAAATTCTCCATAACAGAACAAGAGGATGTTAACCTAAAAAGAGTCCTGGTTGCCGTAAGGAAATTTACCCAATTATTCAAGAAGGATCTAAACAATCTGAGTCAAGATCTATATATTCGTGCGTATCAAGCTGCGGGAAACTCAATCAGAAGACGCGGAGCAATCGAAGTTGGCTACAGAGAAAAGTCCTTTATTCCTGATAGCATATTTCACCTTCCGGAAACCATAAATAAGATAATAAAAGCACTCAGAAGAATTAATGGGAATATTTTTATAGCAATAGATGCGATTAGAAACCCATACGAGGCCGGATTTTTCAAAGATCGATACTCTGCCTTTTATTTGGTCTCAGTGAATGCGCCCGATGAGGATCGAAAGGCATATTTGCAAAATGTACATAAATTTAGTGTTGAGCGATTTGATGAAATTGAAAGGCGGGAATCAGGCAAGACAAAAATTAGCCATGCTGACTTTGTCAGTCAGAATGTAAAAAAATGCATTGAAATGGCTGATATTCACATTTTCAATCCAAGAAACGAGCTTGATAATAACAATGTGCTAAAAGCCCAGCTCGCTTGGTATTTTTCGCTTATGCTTCATCCTGGATTGGTCACGCCACGTACTATCGAGCGCGTAATGCAGCTTGCTTATACGGCAAAATCAAACTCTGGCTGCATCTCTAGGCAAGTCGGAGCCGTCATCACTGACGAAGAAGATTCAGTAAAGGCTATAGGTTGGAATGACGTAGCAAAGGGCCAGGTTTCATGTTCCCTTCGCTCGTTAAAAGGACTCATGGATGACTTTGATGAGATCAAATACAGTAGATATGAGAGAAATTCGGAGGAATTCCGAAGTATTGCAAAAAGAAAATACATAGCAATTACGCAGGCCGATAAAGACAGTGGTAGAAATCACGCATACTGCTTTAAAGACATTAAAAATGAAACCGATTCCAAGTACAACCAAGTGCACACCAGATCGCTGCACGCGGAAGAGAATGCCTTCTTGCAAATAGCAAAATATGGAGGAAGTGGAATAAAGGGCGGTAAATTATACACCACGGCTAGTCCTTGCGAGCTTTGTGCAAAAAAAGCTTACCAACTAGGCATTAAAGAGATAATATACATTGACCCTTACCCCGGCATTGCAAAAGACCACATAATTTCCATAGGGAGTTCATCACCAAAACTTGTGCAATTCATGGGAGCTGTAGGAAAAGGTTATCATCAACTTTATGAGCCAATTTTGCCCTACAAAGATGAACTAGAGTACCTAATAAGCGACGAATAAGCCACCACTCCGGTAGCTCGTAGCTCATAGCCCGGATAAGGCGTAGCCGCATCCGGGGAACAACGCCACCGCACCATAAAAGGTTGGCCGCATCACCGTTTACCCGGTATGCGGCCAACCTTTTTGTTTTTGACCTCGCCCGCCACGTGCCTGCGGCTAACACGGCATTCCCCGGATGCGCCGTTGGCTTATCCGGGCTACCTGTTTACGCGCCGCACCCATTCTCCACCGCACGTTTGGCCTGATTGTCGTTTTTAATGCCACGCCCTGTTGCGCAATGCTGCTGGCGGGAGGTGGGCGATGGTGCAATATCGACGAAACCGCGTGGCGGGTGGCTGCTACTTTTTTACCGTCACCTTGCAAGACCGGCGGCAGCGTTATCTGGTGGAGCATGTGGTGTGGCTGCGTGAGGCGTTCCGGGTAACGATGCGGCGGCGGCCATTCGTGATCGACGCCATCGTGGTGCTGCCCGATCACCTGCACTGCATCTGGACGCTGCCACCGGGGGATGATGACTACCCGGCGCGCTGGCAGGCCATCAAGGCCCACTTTGTCAAACGGCTGCACCGGCTTGGCATACGCGGCAAGGCCGGGCCGGATGGGGCGGCGGGCATCTGGCAGCGTCGCTACTGGGAACACACCTTGCGTGATGAGGCCGATTTTGCCCACCACGTGGCCTATATCCACCACAACCCGGTGAAGCACGGGCTGACCGTCCATGCGGATGATTGGCCGTTCTCCAGCATCCACAGCCGCCGCTGGCAGGAACAAAACCGTAGCCCGGATAAGGCGTAGCCGCATCCGGGGAACTACGCCACCGCCCCACCATGAAAAGGTTGGCCGCACCCCGCTACCCGACAGGCGCCAGGCAGCTAGCTGCCGGCTTGCATCAGCTGTGCGATATCGCGCTTGGGCGGCAGGCCGAACAGGCGGCCATACTCGCGGCTAAACTGCGAGGGGCTTTCATAACCCACCCGAAATGCCGCCGTTGCGGCTTCCAGCCTTTCGTTCAGCATCAGCCGTCTGGCCTCGTTTAGCCGTAGCCATTTCACATACTGCAAGGGGCTCATCGCCGTCAGCTGGCGGAAGTGGTGGTGCAGGCTGGACGGGCTCATCTGGATGCGCGCGGCCAACTCGTCAATGCGCAGTGGCTCGGTGTAATGGGCTTTTAGCCAGTCGATGGCCCTGGCAATGCGCTGGCTGTGGCTGCCAGCCGCCAGGATCTGCCACAGTCGTGCAGCCTGGTCGCTGATTAACAGGCGGTAATGTATTTCACGCTGAACCAGCGGCGACAGGACGGCAATATGCTCGGGCTCGTCCAGTAGCGATAACAACCGGGCGATGGCGGCATGCAGCGCCGGCGTTACCGTACCCCGCGCCATGCCGTGATACGGGCCTTTATCCCTGGGGGCGCTCAGCCCCCCTTCGGCAATCAGCTCTGCCATGATGCGCAAATCCAGCCGCAGCACCAGGCCGAGGCAAGGTTGCGCGGCACTGGCGGCCAGCACCTGCGAGCTGGCAGGCAGATCGACTGCGTTGAGCAGGAAATGCGATGCATCGTAGGGGTAGGACTGATCGCCTACCAGCATCTGCTTGGCGCCCTGCACCACCATCACCACACTGGGCTCCACCATGCAGGCGCAGGGGGTGGTGGCCTGCTCGCGGCGAAACAGGCTGAGGTTGGGGATGGCGGTGTCGCAATCCTCGTTGCCGCGTGTGCGGCTGGCGATGCTGGCAATCAACGGTGCCAGCAGGGCGGGCGGCAGGGTCTGGGGGGCAGCATCCGGGTACATCGTGTTGTCCTCTTTTCGATAGGCCGTACGCTAGCGCGACCAGCCCGATCTGTCTGCCTGCATGCCGGGCAGCTGCAGCTTTAGGCAAGCAATCTGCAGTATCAGGCTATCGATACCACCCGTCACACATCAAGAATAGGCAAACGCACCCGGCTTGGGGCGACCCCGCTTCAGGCTCCGGCCATGCGGCAGGTCAGCGTGATGGTTTTATCATGATCCGATTGTTTTCGCGGTGGTGGTGCTGGCTGCTGGCCGGCATGCTGCTGCTTGTTGGAGTACTACATGTCTTACACCCCTCTCGCCAAGCGCTTTCTGGGCGCCGGCCTGCTGGCCACTAGCCTGTTCGCCGTGGCGGCGCCCGCCAGCCTGCAGGCTGAGAGCGTCGTCGGCAAGGTGCTGCGCTTTCGCAATGCACAGGTGATGGTGGATGTCACCATCGACCAGGACAACCCCACGGTTCGCGACCTGCTCGCCAGGCTGCCGCTAAGCCTGCGCCTGGAAGCGTTTGCCGGCCGCGAGAAAATTGCCTATCTGCCGCAGAAGCTGAACGTAAACGGCTCGCCAGGCACCGACCCGGAGGATGGCGACCTGATCTACTTTGTGCCCTGGGGCAACCTGGGCTTTTACTACAACGCCGCCGGTATCGGCTTTTCGCCGCAAACCATCCATATTGGCCGCTACCGCGCCACGCTGCCGCAGCTACGCCAGCTGGCAGCGCAGCCGGTGAGCGTAACCGAGCTGCGTTAAGCCTGCCCACCAGGCAATCAGGCTGTATAGGCTTGCAACGCGGCCAGGGGAACGTGCAAGGCCGCATCAGCCGCGAATGCTGCCAGCAGGTAGTCGATGCATGCTTTTACCCGTGGTGCCATCAGTGCGCGGTGGGGGTACTGCAACACCATTTCGTAGGCACCCGGCTCGTGAATGCCCAGCAATAGCACCTTTAGCTGCCCACTTTGCAGATCATGCAGGCGGCTTCCGTCAACGCTTCGGGCGCGGACAGGGTCAGACAGGCGCCATCCAGATTCTGGGTGCTGATCAAGCCATCGCCATCGCGAAAACCCCACGGTGATACCTTGCCACCCAGAAAGCGCCGGCTAATCAGCCGGTGCGCGGCCAGGTCGGCAGGAGTGCGCGGTATGCCCGCCTGTGCCAGATAGTGCGGCGAGGCCACCAGGATCATGCGCAGATGGCAGACCGGGCGCGCCACCAGTGCCGAATCGGCAATGTGGCCGCCACGCAATGCCAGGTCGTAACCGCTCCCCACCAGGTCTACTACCCGGTCGTCGAAATCCACCTCCACCGCCAGCTGCGGGTAGCGCGCCAGCAAACCGGGCAAAACAGGCAACACGTGCTCGCGCCCAAAGGCGGCACTGGTCGAGATGCGCACCGGGCCGCTGATGGCCAAGCGCTGGGCCGCCACGGCGTCCACGGCGGTATCCAGCGCGTCCAGGGCAATGCGCGCCTGGCGCAAAAATACCGCGCCTTCTTCGGTAAGGCTCAGCGTCCGCGTCGTACGGTTCAGCAAGCGCACGCCCAAGGTGCGCTCCAGGCCGGCCACGTTCTTGCTCACCGCTGCCGCACTCACCCCCAGCGCTCGCGCGGCCCCCGCCAGGCTGCCGGCCTCTACCGTATGCACAAACGACAGCACCGCGCGCACGCGTTGCGATAGGTCCATGTGCCCTCCTCTTTTGCCTTAATTAACAACCTTAAGTTAGCAAAAAATGAACGTACCATCCACTTATGGTTGTGAATGGCACTGCCCATAATGCTGCTCATCCGCTACCCGCCACGGGTTAGCCAATCGACAGGAGCAGCGCATGCAGAACTTTGAATATTTCAACCCTACCCGCATCATTTTCGGCCAGGGCACCGTCCAGCAACTGGACCAACACATACCGGCGTCGGCGCGCGTCTTGGTGCTGTACGGCGGCGGCAGTGCCGAGCGCCATGGCACCTTGGCCGAAGTGCGATCGGCACTGGGCCAGCGAAGCGTGCACGCGTTTGGCGGGATTGAACCCAACCCGCGCTTTGACACCCTGATGCGCGCCGTCAGCCTGGTGCGCGAACACAAGATCGACTTTCTGCTGGCCGTTGGCGGCGGCTCGGTGATTGACGGCACCAAGTTTGTGGCGGCGGCAGCCTGCTACGACGGCGACGCGTGGGACATTCTGTCCAGCATGGGCCAAGCCGTTCGCCAGGCACTGCCACTCGGCGTGGTGCTGACCCTGGCGGCCACCGGCTCGGAAATGAACCACAACGCGGTAGTGACCCACCCGCAGCACCAGACCAAGGCGTTCTTTGCCTCGCCGCTGGTCTTCCCGCAGTTTGCCGTGCTGGACCCGGAAAAAACCTACACCCTGCCCGCTCGCCAGTTGGCCAACGGCGTGGTGGATGCCTTTACCCATGTGGTCGAGCAGTACCTGACCTATCCGGTGGATGCGCGTGTGCAAGACCGTTACGCAGAAGGCCTGCTGCAAACGCTGATCGAGTTGGGGCCCAAAGTCGTGCGCGAGCCGGCCGACTACGCGTCGCGGGCCAATCTGATGTGGACCGCCACCCAGGCACTGAATGGCCTGATCGGCGCTGGCGTACCGCACGACTGGGCCACGCACCTGATAGGGCACGAACTCACTGTCCTGCACGGCCTGGACCATGCCCAGACCCTGGCGGTACTGCTGCCGGCCATGCTGTCTGCGCGTCGCGAAGGCAAGCGGGACAAGCTGCTGCAATACGCCAGCCGTGTCTGGCACATCGAAACCGGTAGTGAAGATGAACGCATCGACACGGCCATCCACCGGACCCGCGCGTTCTTCGAGCGCCTGGGCGTCATGACCCGCCTGCGCGATTACGGCATCCATGCCGAACATATCGACGCCCTGGTCGCGCAATTGGAAAAACACGGCATGACGGCACTGGGCGAGCGAGGCGACGTCACGCTGGCGCTCAGCCGCCGCGTTTTCGAACTCAGCCTGTAACCCCCGCCAACCCAAGGACATCACACATGAACCACGCTGCCTATTTTGTTTTTCACGTTACTGCCATTCACAACCCTGACGGCATGCAGCCCTACCAGGCAAAAGTGCTGGATACCGTTACCGCCCACCACGGCACGCTGATTGTTGGCGGTGGCGAAGTAGAAACCATCGAAGGGCCGGCTGCCGAAGGCAAGTTCTTTATCGTGCGCTTTGAAAACATGGCCGCAGCCAAGGCTTGGTATCACTCCGCCGACTACCAGGCCATCCTCGGCTACCGCCATGCCTCGGCTAGCAGTAACGCCATACTGCTCGCGGGCCTGCCACTGTAATTTTTATTCCGGAAAACACGCTCATGAAAACCCTCGTTATTGTTTCGCACCCCTATGCCGGGCAGTCCGTCGCCATCAAGGCGCTGCAACAAGCGGCAGTGCAGCTGGAAAATGTGACCGTACGCCATCTTGAATCGCGCTACAGCAACGATCTGAATGCCATCGACGCTATCGCCGAGCAACAAGCGCACGAGGCTGCCGATCGTATCGTTTACCTCTACCCCACCCATTGGTTCAACACCACGCCAATGCTGAAAGCCTATCTGAATGCGGTGTGGACATTCGGCTGGGCATTTGGCCCGGGCGGTGCCGCCCTGAAAGGCAAAGAGCTGCAGATCGTGACGACTGCCGGCGCCAGTGAGCATACCTACAGTGCAGCAGGCCTGATTACCTTGACCATGCAGGAAGTGCTAAGCCCGATGAAGGCATCGGCGCTGTATGTGGGCATGCGCTACAACGCCCCGCTGGCTTTTTATGGTGCGATGGGGCTGACCGAGGCACAGCTGGCGCAGATGCAGCGCGCGTTCACCGAACGCTTGCACGCACCACTCGGTAGCATCGCGCAGGGGTGAACACGCCTTGCCACCAAGCAAAACGCCTCTGTCACAGAGGCGTTTTTGCGATGGCGGGACTCAGCTGGCCGGCATCACACGATAACCGCGGCCAACCAGGGCGGCACCCAGCAACAACAGCACCGCCCCACCCAGAAACGTCGCGTGGATAGACAGGTGATCCAGCAATGCACCGCCAAGCGCACCGCCCAACAGAATGGCTAGCTGGATGGCAGCCACCAGCAGGCCACCCCCCACCTCCTGTGCGTCTGGCAATGTGCGCGCTAGCCAGGCTGACCACCCTACGGGAATGGCGGCATTCAAGCCCCCCCAGAGCAGCAGGCAGATAGCCGCCCATACCGGCACGCTACCCATCAGCAACAAGGCCAGCGTGGCCAAGGCCAGCAATAGCGGCAGCAGACCGAGTAGACGATACAGATGGCGGGCCAGTAGCCGGCTGGCCAGATGGGTACCGACAAAACCCGCCACACCCAATACAAACAGCAGTACAGAAAGCTGTGGCAGTGACACATGGGTCTGGGATTCGAGAAACGGGCGGAAGTAGGTAAAGCTGGTAAACGCGCCGGCAAAGATCAGCATCACCGCCGGCATGGCTACCCGAACGTGCGCGCGTGCCCACAGGCTGCGTAGCCCAAGGTTGGCCGCAGTCGGCGCGGCCGGCATGGCTGGCAGGCTGCGCCATTGCCAGCACAGGTTCAAGGTGACCAGCGGCACCATCAGCCAGAACACACCACGCCACCCTAGCAGGCCACCCAGATAGCTGCCCAGCGGTGCCGCCAGTGTGGTGGCCAGCGCATTGCCGGTATACAGCGCCCCCAGCGCGGCGGGTACGTCGGCTGCGGGCACCAGCCTGCTCACCGTGGCGGTAGCCAGCGACCAGAAGCCACCGACGACAATACCCAGCAGGGCCCGAGCCAGCATCAGCACGCCAAAATCATGCGCCAGCGCCATGCACACCAACGACAACTGGAGCACGCCGGTGAGCCCGAGCAATACATGACGGCGATCCATGCCCCGGCATAAGCGGGTAATCAACAGGCTGGCCAGCACGGCAAACAAGCCGGAAACCGCAATGGCCTGCCCGGCCATGCCTTCACTGGCCCCCAGGTCTGCGGCCATGGGCGTCAACAGGCTCACCGGCATGAACTCGGCGGCAATCAGCATCGCCACACAAAACGACATCGACAAGACAGCACTGCGCTGCCGTACAGCACTGTCGGTAATAGCGTGAGCAAAATCAGCCATGGTTGTCTCAAGAAAAACAGTGCACGCACCACGAGAACCGCAGTGCACGCATAAGAAAAAGCCGGGCCGTACACCGGATGGTGTGCGGCCCGGCCAATGGGTGACAGGGCTTACTTCAGGTGCTTGCCGAAGAAGTCGGTAATGGCATCAAAAGGAATACGATCGACACGGTCGTACAGGTCAACGTGATTCGCCCCTTTGACGATCAGCAGCTGCTTCGGCTCGGCCGCCGCAGCGTAGGCGGTCTCGGCAAAATAGCGCGAGTGTGCCAGCTCGCCATGCACAAACAGGATGGGGCGTGGCGAGATTTCCTTGATGTAGCTCAGGATCGGCATGTTCATGAAGGAGAGCGGCGTGGTGATGGTCCACGCATTGCCGGAGTTGACCGCACGCGGGTGATAGCCACGGGGCGTCATGTAGTAGTCGGCATAATCCAGCAGGAACTGCGGCTCGCCACCTTTGAGTTTGTTGTAATCCGGCTGGTAGGCCGGTTTGCCGTTGGCAGCATCTACCCAGCGCTGGCGGCTTAGTTGTTCCAGCGTTTGGCGGCGCTGCTCCGGCGTGACGCTGTCGTTGTAACCCTTGGACATTACCCGGGTCATGTCGTACATGGTGCTGGCCACTACGGCCTTCACCCGCTTGTCCACGGCCACCGCATTCAGCGCCATGCCGCCCCAGCCACAAATACCGATGACACCGATACGCTCGCGGTTAACCTCAGGCTGCAGACCGATAAAATCCACCGCCGCCATCACATCCTCGGTATTGATATCCGGCGAAGCGACGTTTCGGGGCTCGCCACCGCTCTCGCCGGTAAAGGAGCCATCGAAGGCCAGCGTGGCAAAGCCACGCTCGGCCATGGTCTGTGCGTACAGCCCCGACGATTGCTCTTTCACCGCACCAAATGGGCCACCCACCACAAGCGCAGCCAGCGGCTGCTTGCTGCGGTTTTTGGGCAGGTAGTAATCCGCCGCCAGCACAATGCCGTAGCGGTTTTTGAAGGTTACTTTCCGGTGTTCAACCTTATCGCTTTTAGCAAAGGTCTTGTCCCACTCTTGCGTCAGTTTCACGGCACTATCCTCCGGGGCGAGAGGCGCAGCCATAGCACGTACAGGCTGGATGCTGATAGCCAGCCCGACACTCGCAGCAATGGCACTCAGGATGAAGCGCTTTCTGGATATGGTGATGCCCATGTTTCACACCTCTGGCAGTTGTTTGAACCAAAACGAATACGGCAACGCATGGCGGCGTTAACCGTATCAACTGCGGAAAAGTGTACGAAGCACCGGGTTGGGGGAGATATCTCAGACTTGCGGCATTCTTGCCTGATCCCGCAAATACGCCGCCGGGGCCAAACGCCCGTGGGCGCAAAGGCGGAACCGCCCTGGGTTTCGCGGAGTCGCCCTCACGTGAAAGATGGGTTGAGCGCAGCGATGCCCAATGTTTACCGCGAGATCTTAAAAAGGTTGGCCGCATCAGCCATTGCCCGGCGTGCGGCCAACCTTACTGCGCCTGCCCTTAGCCCTTATCCGCCTGGCCAAGCTAACGCCCCAGGGGGCGTCGTTGCCTTGCAGGGGGCAACACGACGAGCGCCTGCCGGGCCTGCGCAACTATCCCGTCTATCGCAAGGGCTTGGGCGCGGTGGGTCTTTGGCTACCCGCTTGGCACAGGTGTTTACTGCACATCACTTTAAATAAATGATATACATATAAAGTTATCGATTGTTAAATCATTATTTATAATACTGGCAGACTGTGCTCAAGCACAGCACCCTCCCCACCACTACCGCAAGAGAACAAGATGCAAAACCTACTCGGCACGCTACTCCCCACCATGTCGCCAGCCGTCAGCATGCGCGTATTAAGAGCACAACTTAACCAGCTATGCCGCCATCTGCTGCTGGCACTGGCCATGCAGCCTGTGGGCGCCCTGTTACTGGCAGTGATTGCCGGCTTACCCGTCTTTTCGTCGGTGGCAGTGGGTAGCTGGCTATGCCTGCACCTGCTCTTGCCTTGCTTTCACTATTGGCTTTGCCGCAAGTGGTACCCCAGCGAACAGCCCGGCAGTGCTTTGCAATACTCGGTGCATGTCAGCCTGGCGGCGTGTCACGGTTTGCTGTGGGGCAGCAGTATCTGGCTGCTACAGGATGCGCATCAACCTGCCAGCATGATGCTGGTACTGATGTGCCTGGTTACCATCTCTGCGGCCAACATGTTTGTGTTTTCGGCATTCCGGATGACGGCACTCAGCAGCACGCTTGCTCTCTGGTTGCCGGTGATGACGTGGCTGGCGCTGCATGGTTACCCGTACTGGATTGCCGGCATCGCCGCCTTTGTCTGTGTGCAAACAGTGTTCAACCTGCAGGCTTACCGGATGATGGTGGCAGAGCTGATCGCCAGCGACCAGAAGGACGAGCTGATGCTGCAACTGGATTTAACCAACCAGGCGTTGAACCGCAGCAATGCGTCTTTGGCAGAAAAGAACCGTGACTTGCAGGCGGCCCTGGCCAAAATCGAAAGCCTGGCCAATTTTGACAGCCTGACCGGGGCGCCAAACCGCAAAAGCTTTGTCAAACGCATGTCGCAGCATTTGGCAAACGGCGAAACCGGCTTTATCGCCCTGCTGGATATAAAGGCGCTGCAGGCCATCAACAAGCACCATGGTCAGCATACAGGTGACGAAGTACTGCAAAGGCTGGGGGCTGCCATGGCCAAAGGCAGCGGTGGCAGCGATCTGCATGCCAGGCTTAGCGGTGGCACCTTCATTCTCTTCCTCAATAACGACCGCTTGCTATCAATGCAAACCCGGTTTGATGAGCTGACGTCGGCCATGGCGCACTGCGCAGCACAGCTGGGGCTGCCTGGGGTATATCTTTCGGCCGGCATGACGGTAGTGAGCCAGTACGAACCACTGGACAGGATTCTGGCCCGGGCGGAGGACGCGCTCCGCAAAGCCAAGTATCAAGGGGAAAACCGCATTGCCCTGGCCTGATGGCCTCATTACCGCCGCTGCAGGCTGCAACATAGCCCGGCACATGCACACCGCACGGCGAAGCCGCAATCGAATGCAGGCACAGAGTGGCCGGCACGGAGGCCATCGACAGAAGGCGTGGCCGCATTGGCACGCGCTTGCGGCCGGTCAGGCACCGCCGGCCTGGCCCTGGGCCAAGGCGCCTGCCGCACGGTAACCGCTGCGCTTTGGCCACCCACGGCCTGGTACGCGCTGGGCACCCATAACAAAACAACGCCCCCGCCGCTGGCGCGGTCGGGGGTGTTGATGTTGGCCGCAGGGCCAGGCTTAGCCAGTTACGCCGGCTTCGTGTGCCTGAACGTCGGCGTGGTAGCTGGAACGTACCATGGCACCTACTGCAGCGTGCTTGAAGCCGATGTCGTAGGCCTTGTTCTCGAACGCCTTGAACAGGTCCGGGTGCACGTAGCGCAGCACCGGCAGGTGGCCGTCGGTAGGCTGCAGGTATTGGCCGATGGTGATCATGTCGATATTGTAACGGCGCATGTCGGCCATCACTTCGTACACTTCTTCGTCGGTTTCGCCCAGGCCCACCATGATGCCGGACTTGGTCGGTACGTCCGGGCAGCGCTCTTTGAACTGCTTGAGCAGCTCCAGCGAGTGGATGTAGTCGGCGCCCGGGCGCGCTTGCTTGTACAGGCGCGGCGCGGTTTCCAGGTTGTGGTTCATCACGTCCGGCGGGGTCTGGCTGAGAATGTCCAGCGCCACGTCCAGGCGGCCACGGAAGTCCGGCACCAGTACTTCGATCTGGGTGTTCGGCGACAGCTTGCGAATCTCGCTGATGCAGTCGGCAAAGTGCTGGGCACCGCCGTCGCGAAGGTCGTCGCGGTCGACCGAGGTAATCACCACATATTTCAGCTTCAGCGCGGCCACGGTTTCGGCCAGGTGCTTGGGCTCGTTGACATCCAGCGGGTTCGGGCGGCCGTGGCCCACGTCGCAGAACGGGCAGCGACGGGTGCAGATGTCGCCCATGATCATGAAGGTGGCCGTGCCTTTGCTGAAGCATTCGCCGATGTTCGGGCAGGTGGCCTCTTCACAGACGGTGTGCAGCTTCTGCTCGCGCAGGATCTGCTTGATTTCCTGGAAGCGCTGGCCGTTGGGCAGCTTGGCGCGGATCCACTCCGGCTTTTTGAGCTTTTCGTCCAGCGGCACGATCTTGATCGGAATGCGTGCGGTCTTGTCGGCGCCTTTGTGTTTTACGCCTGCCTGGTTGTCCAGTTTCATGCTGTCTCCTTCATCACCGTCAGGTTGCGCTCCAGATGGGGCAACAGCCGCTCGGCGGTTTCCGCCACGGTGAGGGTGGCACCGTGATCTTTGAGTTGTGTCACCTTGAGGCCGGCATAGCCGCAAGGGTTAATCCAGCTGAACGGCGTCAGGTCCATGTCCACATTCAGGCTCAAGCCGTGGTAGACCGCACCGTTTTTGATTCTTAGCCCCAGCGAGGCGATTTTTTCGCCTGCCACATACACGCCCGGCGCGTTGACATCGCCGTAGGCGGTAATGCCCAGTTCGGCCAGCAGGTCGATCACCGATTGTTCGATGCGACGCACCAGCTCGCGCACGCCAATGCCCATGCGCTTGAAGTCGATCATCAAGTACACCACCAGCTGGCCGGGGCCGTGGTAGGTGACCTGGCCGCCGCGGTCGCACTTCACTACCTCGATGCTGCTGGGCATGATCAGGTGCTCGGGCTTGCCGGCCAGGCCCAGCGTGTACACCGGCGGGTGCTCCAGGCACCACAGTTCGTCCGGCGTGTGCTCGGTGCGGGTATCGGTAAAGGCCTGCATGGCCTGCCAGGTGGGCGTGTAGTCAACCTGCCCCAGGTGCTTGACGATGCGGCTCATGCTTTACAGGGCCCACTTCACCAGCGGATGGCCGGACAGCGCACGGTAGATGTTGTCCAGCTGTTCCTTGGAGGTGGCGGTGACGGTGACGGTCAGCGACACGTACTTGCCGCTGGAGCTGTCACGCGCGGTAATGTGGGCCATCTCCAGATCAGGGGCGTGCAGGCGCACGACCTCGAAGATGGTGGCCTGGAAGCTGTCGCTGCGCTCGCCCATCACTTTGATCGGGAAGCGTACCGGAAACTCCAGCAGGTCCTTGGTATCGGTTGTCGGGTTGCTCATCTGTCCATCCTGAAAAACAAAAGGGTTGGCCGCACAGATGCGGCCAACCTTTCAAATTACCAGCCCAGCCACAGCTTGATGCTGTCCCACAGGCGGCTGAAGAAGCCACCCTCTTCTACCGCTTGCAGCGCCACCACCGGGCGCTCCAGCACCACCTTGCCTGCCAGGCTGACCGTGAGTTTACCCACGGTCTGGCCGGCGGCGACGGGCGCAATCATCGGCTGGGTGGTGGTAAGGTCTGCCTTCAGCTGGCTGCTCTGGCCTTTGGGTACGGTAATGTAGACGTCGCTGGCAAAGCCCACCGGCAGCTTGTTGCTGGCGCCCTTGTAGACGGCCACTTCCGATACCGGCTTGCGGGCTTCGTACAGTTTGGGGGTTTCGAAGAACTGCAGCGCGTAGTTCAGCAGCTTGGAGCTTTCCACGGCGCGCGCTTCTTCGCTGGCGGTGCCTACCACCACCGACAGTACGCGGCGGCCGTCACGCTTGCTGGACGCAATCAGGTTATAGCCGGCGCTGTTGGTATGGCCGGTTTTCATGCCGTCCACGTTCGGGTCGCGGTACAGCAGCAGGTTGCGGTTGGGCTGCGTGATGTTGTTGTAGCTGAACGACTTCATCGAGTAGATCGGGTAGAACTCGGGGAAGTCGTGAATGATGGCGGTGGACAGCGTAGCCAGGTCGCGCGTGGTGGTGTAATGCTCCGGGTGCGGCAGGCCGGTGGAATTCTTGAAGTTGCTGGCGCTCATACCCAGGCGCTTGGCCTCGGTGGTCATCATCTGCGCGAACACTTCTTCACTGCCGGCAATGGCCTCGGCCAGCGTCACGCAAGCGTCGTTGCCGGACTGCACGATCATGCCTTTGATCAGGTTATCCACCGACACCGGCACTTTGGGGTCGAGGAACATGCGCGAGCCTTCCTGCTTCCAGCCAACCTGCGACACGGTCAGCATCTGGTCCAGGGTGAGGCGTTTTTCTTTCAGCGCCTTGAAGGTGAGATAGGCCGTCATCAGCTTGGTCAGCGACGCAGGCTCGATGCGGGTATCCGGATCACGGGCAGCCACAACCTGGCCGCTGTAGAAATCGGTCACGAAGTAGGCCTTGCCAGCGATATCCGGCACAGGCGGTACAAACGGAGTGGTGGCGTGTGCCAGGGTAGACAACGACAAGGCTGCCGTCAGCAAGAGAGTGGTGGTTTTTTTCATTGAAACAATCGACGGTGGGTTTGTCGCAAAACAGGCCGGCATTATACACGCCGTGCCGCCGGGATACGCGCCGCAGGATACAAAATATTGCCCGCACCGGGCCTGCAACGCAGGCTTTTATACCCTTCGCAGCCAGCTTAGTTCCTGTTACTCTGCTTTTTCAGGGACAAAAAAATTACTCGGAATATATCGTTATGCCACACTGCAAGGACTACCTGGAGCGCATCCTCACGTCCAACGTCTACGACGTTGCCATCGAAAGCCCGCTGGAACTGGCTGCCAACCTCAGCCGCCGTACCGGCAACACCATTTTGCTGAAGCGCGAAGACCTGCAGCCGGTGTTCTCGTTCAAGCTGCGCGGCGCTTATAACAAGATGTCCAAGCTCAGCGCCGAGCAGCGTGCCCGCGGCGTGATTACCGCCAGCGCCGGCAACCACGCGCAAGGCGTGGCGCTGTCGGCCAGCAAGCTGGGGCTGGAGGCTACCATCGTGATGCCCGCCACCACCCCGGCCATCAAGATCGACGGCGTCACTCGCCGTGGCGGCAAGGTGGTACTGGCCGGCGAATCGTTCAGCGACGCCTACCAGCATGCGATGACGCTGGTGCAGGAAACCGGCAAGACCTACATTCCGCCGTTCGACGACCCGGACGTGATTGCCGGCCAGGGCACCATCGGCATGGAAATCCTGCGCCAGCACCCGGGCGACATCGAAGCCGTGTTCGTCGCCATCGGTGGCGGCGGCCTGGCCGCCGGCGTGGCCAGCTACATCAAGCGCCTGAAACCGCAGATCAAGATCATCGGCGTGCAGCCGGTGGATTCCAGCGCCATGAAGCAGTCGATCGACGCCGGTCACCGCGTGGAGCTGAAAGACGTGGGCCTGTTTGCCGATGGCGTGGCAGTAAAACTGGTGGGCGAAGAAACCTTCCGCATCTGCCGTGAGCTGCTGGACGAGATCATGCTGGTGGATACCGACGCCATCTGCGCCGCCATCAAGGACATCTTTGAAGATACCCGCTCCATTACCGAGCCGGCCGGCGCACTGGCCGTGGCCGCCGCCAAGGCCTACGTAGAGCGCGAAGGCTGTAGCGGCAAGACGCTGGTGGCCATCAACTGCGGCGCCAACATGAACTTCGACCGCCTGCGCCATGTATCGGAGCGTTCCGAGCTGGGCGAGCGCCGCGAGGCGGTGATTGCGGTCACCATTCCGGAAAAACCGGGCAGCTTCAAGAAGTTCTGCAGCGTCATCGGCAACCGCAACATCACCGAGTTCAACTACCGCTTTGCCGACCCCAGCATTGCGCACGTGTTTGTCGGCGTACAGATCACCGGCCGCGAAGACGTTGGCCGCATCGTAGCCGACCTGCAGGCCAACGAGCTGGATGGCCTGGACCTCACCGACAACGAGCTGGCAAAGCTGCACATCCGCCACCTGGTGGGCGGCCACGCCCCGCAACTGAAAGACGAGCGCGTGCTGCGCTTTGAATTCCCCGAGCGCCCGGGCGCGCTGATGCGCTTTCTGGAGGCCATGCAGACCGGCTGGAACATCAGCCTGTTCCACTACCGCAACCACGGTGCCGACTACGGCCGCGTGCTGATCGGCATCCAGGTGCCGCGCGAGGACGCCGCCGCGTTCCAGACCTTCCTGGCACAGCTGGGCTACCCGTGGGTGGAAGAAACCGATAACCCGGCGTACAAGCTGTTCCTCGGCAAGACAGTGCGCTGAGCCTGACGTACACTTGCGGCCAACCTTTTATTGAAGGTTGGCCGCATTTTTTTGGAGACCGTTTGCAATGATCAAGGCAGTCCTGTTTGACCTGGACGGCACCCTGGCCGACACCGCCCGCGACCTGGGCGCCGCCCTCAACCGCCTGCTGGCCGAAGAGAACCTGCCACCACAACCCTACGAAGCGGTACGCCCGATCGCCAGCCACGGCACCCGCGGCCTGGTGAGTTTGGGCTTCGGCATCGACAAGAGCCACCCGCGCTTCGAGGAGTACCGGCTGCGCTTTCTGGAACAGTACGACCACGATTTTTCCAGCCACACCACGCTGTTTGACGGCATCAACGAACTGATCCTGGCGCTGCAGGCACGCGGCCTGACCTGGGGCATCATCACCAATAAGCCGATGCGCTTTACCGACCGGCTGGTGCCGGCACTACCGTTTGCCGTGCCGCCCGCCGTGGTGGTGAGCGGCGACACCGTGGGCGTGGCCAAGCCGGACCCGGCGCCGATGCTGCACGCCTGCCGCCTGATCGACACCGACCCGCGCCACTGCCTGTACGTGGGCGACGCCGAGCGCGACATCCAGGCCGGCCGTGCCGTCGGCATGAAAACCGTGCTGGTGAACTGGGGTTACATCGCCGATAGCGACGACACCGCTAGCTGGCAGGCGGATATTTCCATAAATGAACCAAGCGAATTACTGGCCTATTTATAAGCACGATAATGAAGCGGGGCCGGCATGCGCTAAATGCTGGGCCAGGCCCTGCAAAAGCTCTATCATCTTGATTTTATAATTGCTGCCCAAGCAGCTGCCCCGCATCATGAACGCCGCACGCCTGTTTATGCTATCCGCCTGCTGCATAGGCCTCAGCCATGCCGACGAACCCGAATGGCAATATGTCATCCAGCCTGGCGACACCCTGTGGAGCATCGCCCGCGATCACCTGAGCTCACTGGCGCACGCGCCGTTGGTGCAGCGCCTGAACGGCATCCGCAACCCCTACGCACTGAAGCCCGCCAGCACGCTGCGCATACCTCTGCCGTTAATGCGGCAGCACAGCAGCAGCGCCACCGTCAGCGACCTGGTGGGTGACGCCACACTCGATGGCCAACCGTTGCAGGCCGGCCAGACGCGCAAGCTCGCCAGCGGGCAGGTGATCCGGACCGGTGCCAACAGTAGCGTCAAACTGCTACTGGAAGAAGGCAGCCTGGTCAGCATCGGCCCCAATGCCCGCTTTGTGGTCAAGGAAGCCACCCACTTCCCCACCACCGGCGCCAGCACCACCTGGCTGAGTGTGGAAAGCGGCAGCGTGGACAACAGCGTGATCAAGAACCCGCTGATGCCCAACCGGCACACCATCCAGACCCCCAGTGCCATCACGGCGGTACGCGGCACCGGTTTCCGCGTCAACGTGGCAGACCCGGACAGCAGCAGCACCGAAGTGACGGAGGGCGAAGTGGCCGTCAGTGCAGGCCAAGGCAGCCAGGCGGTAAAGGCCGGCTTCGGCAGCGTGACCCGCCGCGGCCAACCCCCGGGTGCCAGCATCGCCCTGCCCCCGGCTCCCGACCTCAGCCCGCTGCGCCAGTTGCAGGAGTTTTCGCCCGCCAT
The DNA here is from genome assembly GCF_007644045.2 of Vogesella urethralis. Classification (GTDB taxonomy): domain Bacteria; phylum Pseudomonadota; class Gammaproteobacteria; order Burkholderiales; family Chromobacteriaceae; genus Vogesella; species Vogesella urethralis. The sequence continues at coordinate 4,386 of NZ_VMDW02000064.1, read as the reverse complement.
CCTGCAATGGGCAGCCGCCGAGGGCATGAGCGGCTATCAGGTGAACCTGATGCGCACCCAGCCCACGCGACGCATGATCGATGACCGCCTGCAAACGGCAGCCAGCTGGCAACCCAAGCTGGAGAACGGCCAGTACGTACTGACCGTGCGCAGCCAGCTGCCCAGCGGCCTGCAAGGCTACCCGGCACGACAAACGTTCGAAGTGCGCGCTCACCCGGCACCGCCTCTGGTACTGAGCCCGCAGGACGGTACCCGGCTGCGCGAGCGCCAGGTGGCGTTCCGCTTCAGTGGCGACAGCAATAGCCGCTATCGGGTACAGCTGTTCCGCGGCACGATCAGCCAGACGCCGCAGCTTGATTGGGAGCTTGGCCCCGCCGACGGCACTCGCACGCTGCCGGAAGGCGGTACGTGGACGTGGCGCGTGGCCCGCCTGGACAAGCAAGGCCAGCCCGGCCCCTACAGCCAGCCGTATACACTGCAAACCGATGCCGGACTGTGGCGGGCCAGCTATAAAAAGGGGATGCAGCTTAGCGCCCGCCCCTATCCTTTGGCTGGCGCCCGTTACCAACTGGCGCTGAAGCTGCTGGGGCGGGAGGGGCAGACTTTCGTTTACAGTAACGACCAGCCACTATGGCAAGACGATGAGCCGCTGTTTACCGGGCGCTACCAGGTCAGTATCAAGGTCAGCACGCCGGATGGCTATCAGGCCACCGAACTGGAAGACATCTTGCAGATAGAGTGAGCATGAACACGCCTGTCGCACGCAGCCTGCCCGGCATCCTGCTCCCCCTGCTTGCCCTGTGGCTCGGTTTCAACCCGTCACCACTGGATAACTGGGCGCAAGACCGCATCGGTCAGCTACTGGCACCCGAGGCCAGCCAGCAAATCGTCATGATTACCATCGACGAAACCAGCCTGGCGCAACTGGGCCGCTGGCCGTGGCCCCGCGAACTGATGGCAGACGCCATCGACAAGCTGGCAGACGCCCGCGCGGTTGGCCTGAACCTGCTGCTGGCCGAGCCATCCGCACAAGCCGAATCCGACCGGGCCCTGGCCAGCGCCATCGCGCGTCACGGCAGGGTGTTCCTGCCGGCCTTCCCGCTCTCCGAGGGCGGGCTCATAGGCAGCCTGAGGCCCTTGCCGCTGTTTGCCCAGGCGGCACGCGGCGTTGGCATCAGCGACTTTCCACCCGAGGCTGACGGCTCGCTCCGCCGCACCTATCTGGCCAGTGGCAGCGGTGCGGCCAACCAGCCTGCCTTCGCCAGCCTGCTGGCCGGGACGCCACACGACGTCGATACACAGCCGCCCGGCCACCGTGACTGGGTCCGGCACGAAGCGCGCCTGCTGCCCTATCTGGCCAGCGGTAGCCAGTACCCCACCGTTCCCATCACCAGGCTACTGGCCGGCGACCTGGCACCCGCCCAACTGAAGAACAAGATCGTCCTTATCGGCGTGACCGCAGCCGGCAGCAGCGACGAACATTACACCCCGATCCAGGCCGACCAACCCAAGGCCAATGGCGTGTTCATCAACGCCGCCCTGGTGCAGGCCATGCAGGAAGACCGTCTGGTACGCCCGCTACCCGCCCCCTGGCGCGCAGGGCTGCTACTGGCCATGGCACTTGGCTGGCAGTGGCTGGCCCGGCGCCGCCGCAGCCCGCACCCGATCAGGCTGGCAGCCCTGACCGTGGCCGGTTTGCTCCTGACCGATACCCTGCTCTACCAGCTGCTGCACTGGCAGCTGGGCGTGGCGACACTGGGCGCGGGCATTCTGGCACTGACTGCGGCCAACTTCTTCCTGCAGCAAAGCCACTTCAAGCGCCTGGCGTTTACCGACAAGCTGACCGGCCTGGCCAATCGCCACCAGTTTGACGAGCGTATTGTGCTGGCGCTGCAGCATAGCCAGATGGAAAACGAACCGCTGGCATTGATCATGGTGGATGTCGACCACTTCAAGCGCTACAACGACCATTACGGCCACGCCGCCGGCGATGATGTACTGCGCCAGATCGCCCAGGTACTGACCAGCATCGCCCGCACGGCATCCGATACGGTGGCACGCATCGGCGGCGAAGAGTTTGCGCTACTGCTGCCCGACACCGACGCCCGCACCGCCCAGGCTCTGGCCGAAGAGCTGCGCTACCGGCTGCTGCTGCGCCAGATTCCGCATCACGACAGCCCGATCGGGCGCGTCAGCTGCAGTGTCGGCATCTACGCCGACACGCCTACGGCGCACACCACGGTACGCAGCCTCTATGAACAGGCGGATCAGGCGCTTTATCAGGCCAAGCGTGCCGGGCGCGACCAGGCCTGCCTCTACAACGCCGACGACGCGCCGCAGGCGGCCGGCTGAGCACCCGATAAATAAAACAACGCCCCCTGCCGGTAATGGCCAGGGGGCGTTGTGCTGTCTGCCCGCTGCAAGGCGCAGCGGGCGGGCAATCAGGCTTAGCTTTCTTGCTTGGACATGCGGCGACGCTCGTGCTCTTGCAGGAAGCGTTTGCGGATACGGATGGATTTCGGGGTGATTTCCACCAGTTCGTCATCGTCGATGAACTCCACGGCCGATTCCAGCGTCAGCTTGATCGGGGTGGTCAGGCGTACGGCTTCGTCGGTACCGGAGGCGCGAACGTTGGTCAGCTTCTTGCCTTTCAGCGGGTTCACTACCAGGTCGTTATCGCGGCTGTGAATGCCGATGATCATGCCTTCGTACAGTTTGTCGCCCGGAGACACGAACATGCGACCGCGGTCTTCCAGGTTCCACAGTGCGTAGGCCACGGCTTCACCGTTGTCTTGCGAGATCAGCACGCCATTGTGACGGCCCGGCAGGTCGGCTTTCACCGGACCGTAGTCGTCGAATACGTGGCTCATCAGGCCGGTACCGCGGGTCATGGTCATGAAGTCGGACTGGAAGCCGATCAGGCCACGCGCCGGAATGTGATATTCCAGACGGGTACGGCCTTGGCCGTCCGATTCCATATTGGTCAGCTCGCCACGACGACGGCCGATTTCTTCCATCACGCCACCCTGGTGGGCATCTTCCAGGTCGATGGTCAGGTTTTCGTACGGCTCGCACTTCTCGCCGTTGATTTCCTTGAACACCACGCGCGGCTTGGCCACAGCCATCTCGAAGCCTTCGCGACGCATGTTTTCCAGCAGGATGGTCAGGTGCAGTTCGCCACGGCCGGACACACGGAACACGTCGGAGTCGTCGGTGTCTTCTACGCGCAGGGCCACGTTGGTCAGCAGCTCTTTGGTCAGACGGTCGCGGATCTGGCGGCTGGTGACGAACTTGCCTTCGGTACCGGCCAGCGGGCTGGTGTTCACCATGAAGTCCATGGTCAGTGTCGGTTCGTCTACCGACAGCATCGGCAGGCCAACCGGCTGCTCTTTGTCACAGATGGTGACGCCGATACCGATGTCTTCGATACCGGAGATGATGATGATGTCGCCAGCTTCGGCTTCTTCAACCGGTACACGGTCCAGGCCTTTGTAGCCCAGTACCTGGTTGATACGGCCGGACGCTACCTGATCGTCGTGGTTCATTACCACTACAGCCTGACCCGGCTTGATACGGCCGTTCAGTACGCGGCCAACGCCCAGGCGGCCGGTGTAGGTGGAGTAGTCCAGCGCGGAGATTTGCAGCTGCAGCGGCGCATCGGCGCTACCCGGCGGGGTCGGCACGTGCTTCAGCACGGTGTCGAACAGCGGGCGCATGTTGTCGGAGGTTTCGTCCAGATCCAGCTTGGCAAAGCCGTTCAGGCCGGAAGCGTAGATGATCGGGAAGTCCAGCTGTTCGTCGGTAGCGCCCAGTTTGTCGAACAGGTCGAAAGTCTGGTCTACCACCCAGTCCGGACGCGCGCCCGGACGGTCTACCTTGTTGATCACCACGATCGGGCGCAGGCCCAGGGCCAGGGCTTTCTTGGTCACGAAGCGGGTTTGCGGCATCGGGCCTTCAACGGCATCCACCAGCAGCAGCACGCCATCCACCATGCCCAGAACGCGCTCTACTTCGCCGCCGAAGTCGGCGTGGCCGGGGGTGTCAACGATGTTGATGTGCACGCCTTCGTACTCGATGGCGGTGTTCTTGGCCAGAATGGTAATGCCGCGTTCTTTTTCCAGATCGTTGGAGTCCATCACGCGCTCGTCAACTTGCTGGTTATCGCGGAAGGTACCGGATTGGCGCAGCAGTTGGTCAACCAGGGTGGTTTTGCCGTGGTCAACGTGGGCAATGATGGCGATGTTACGAATTTGTCGGGTCATGGGTGACTCAAAATGGTTGAGCGAAACCCAAGGATTTTATCACATTGATAAGGCTTTGTTGCACAAATCAGCTGCAGGTCGAGCTACCCCAATCCCCGGGCAGATCTATCCCATGCGGACCGTT
>NZ_VMDW02000022.1 GCF_007644045.2 Vogesella urethralis | reverse complement strand
CGTGCTTTCCGTTTTGTCCGTGGCTAAGAAAGGTTCGTGTTTTTTCGTGGTTTTCGTTGCCAAGAAGCAGTAAAGGCGTTAGCCACGAAACCCACTAAAGGGCACGAAAAGATAAAGGCATTTTTGCCACGGAATACACGGAAGGCGCGGACAAAACCATCGCCTAAGCAGGGTTGGCCGCAGCGGTGTCGGTGTGCTTCCGTGCTTTCCGCGTTTTCCGTGGCTGAGAGAAGTTCGTGTTTTTTCGTGGCAAAAGAAAGGTTTGCGTTTTTTCGTGGCCAACAGGTTTTCCCGGCCAAGGAACGCGTTGTCACCCGTACACAGGTTTGAACAGATGAAAATTGCCCATCTCACCAGCGCCCATCCGCGCCACGATATCCGCATCTTCGTGAAAGAGTGCGCCACGCTGGCCGAAGCCGGCCACGAGGTGCACCTGATCGTGGCCGACGGCAACGGCGACGAGATCAACCGTGGCGTGCGCCTGCACGATGTGGGGCCGAAAAGCGGCGGCCGCTTGTCGCGCATGACCGGCACCGTGAAGCGGGTGTACGAAAAAGCGCTGCAGCTGATGCCGGACGTGGCGCACTTTCATGATCCGGAGCTGATCCCCGCCGCGCTGCGCCTGCAGCAGGCCGGCATCAAGGTGGTGTACGACGTGCACGAGGACGTGCCGCGCCAGGTATTGGCCAAGCACTGGATTCCCGGCATGGCACGGCCGCTGGTGTCGCGCGGGGTGGAAACGCTGGAAGACTACGCTGCGCGCCGCTTCGACGCCATCGTGGCCGCCACGCCGGTTATCCGCCGCCGCTTCGAACAGGCCGGCGCCCGCCGTGTGGTGGACGTGTGCAACTACCCGATCCTGGCCGAGCTGGTGCGCGACACGCCGTGGGCCAGCCGCCGCAACGAAGTGTGCTACCTGGGCGGCATCAGCCGCACCCGTGGCATCGAGCCCATCATCGCCGCGCTGCCGGACACCGACACCCGCCTTAACCTGGCCGGCATCTGGAGCGAGCCTGACCTGAAAGCCGCGCTGCAGCGCGAAGCCGGCTGGAGCCGCGTTAACGACCTGGGCGTGCTGGACCGCGCCGGGGTGGCCGACGTGCTGGCTGCCAGCAAGATCGGTCTGGTGACGCTGTTGCCGACGCCCAGCTACGTGGAATCGCTGCCGATCAAGCTATTCGAGTACATGGCGGCCGGCATGCCGGTGATCGCCAGTGATTTTCCGCTGTGGCGCGAGATCATCGAAGACGCCGACTGCGGCCTGCTGGTGGACCCGCAAGACCCGCGCGCCATCGCCGACGCCATCGCACAGCTGCTGGGCGACGACGAACGCGCCCGCCTGATGGGCCTGTCCGGCAAGCAGGCGGTGCTGGCCAAATACAGCTGGGCCGCCGAAGGCGCCAAGCTGGTGGATTTGTACCGGGGGTTGGCCGCATGAAGCGTTCGATGCCGATGACCCTGCTGCGCGTGGCGCTGCCGTTGTGGTTGCTGTTCTGTCTGGTGCAATGGCTGTGGTACGGTGCGCCGCTCACCGCCGCCACGTTGGGCGGCCACGCCGCGCTGGCGCTGGCTTACACGCTGTGGCACTGGCGCAATGGCGCCTGGTTTGCGCGGCTGGCGGCCAACGATTACGCCGGCTGGCAGCGTGTGGCTAAAGGCGGCCAGATGCGCTTTCTGATGGCTTACGGCCTGTCCAGCCGCGGCATGATGCTCGCCTGCCTGGTGGTGGGCATGCAGTGGGTGGCCAGTGGCGCCATCCCCAGCACCGAACGCCTGCTCACCCACGGCATGCTGTGGGCGCCGCTGGGCATCGTGCTGGCGTATTTCGACTGGCTGCGCATGGAACAAGCCAGCAGCCAGGTCTCCTGAATGTGTCGGGCGGCGCGGCTGCCCGGAAACCGACTATGAAAATCCTGTATATCAACCATTACGCCGGCAGCCCGCTGCACGGCATGGAATTCCGCCCCTACTACCTGGCCCGCGAATGGGTGAAAGCCGGCCACGAAGTGCATATCGTGGCAGCCGACTACTCGCACCTGCGCCAGCGCAACCCGGAGTTAACGGCCAAGTACGCCGACCAGGACATCGACGGCATCCGCTACACCTGGTGCAAGACGCCGCGCTACGAGGGCAACGGCGTCAAGCGCGTGGTCAATATCTTCCGCTTCCTGGGCCGGCTGATGGGCCTGTCCGGCCGCTACCTGCGCGACTGGAAACCGGATGTGGTGATCGCCTCGTCCACCTACCCGCTGGACACCATCCCCGCCGCTTTCATTGCTAACCGTACCGGCGCGCAGCTGGTGTACGAGGTGCACGACCTGTGGCCGCTGACGCCGGTAGAGGTGGGGGGCATGAGCCCGAAACATCCGTTCATCCGCCTGCTGCAGTGGGCCGAGGACTTCGGCTACAAGAAAGCCGACACCGTGGTGTCGATGCTGCCGTGTGCCAAGGATTACATGCTGGCCCACGGTATGGCACCGGAAAAATACGTGGTCATCCCCAACGGTGTGGACGTGGCCGAGTGGCAGGGCAAGCCCGAGCCGCTGCCGGCCGAGCACCGCATGCGCCTGGCCGAGCTGAAGGCGCAGAAGCGCTTCATCCTCGGTTACGCCGGCGGCCACGGCCTGGCCAACGCGCTGGATTACCTGCTGCAGGCGGCCAGCCTGATCCGGCAAGACCCGGCGCTGGCCGACAAGCTGCAGGTGGTGCTGGTGGGCGACGGCCCGGACAAGGCCGCGCTGGTCGCGCAGGCGCAGGCGCTGGGCCTGGATAACGTCAGCTTCCTGCCGGCCATTGCCAAGCGCGCGGTGCCGGCCTTCCTGGCCGAGTGCGACGCGCTGTACATCGGCTGGCGCAAGCTGCCGATCTACCGCTTCGGCATCAACCCCAACAAGCTGTTTGATTACATGATGGCCGCGCGCCCGGTGCTGCACTCGGTGGAAGCCGGTAACGACATGGTGGCCGAGTCCGGCTGCGGCGTCAGCGTGGCAGTGGAAGACCCGGCCGCCATTGCCGACGGCATCCGCCGCCTGCTGGCCACCACGCCGAACGAACGCGGCCGCATGGGCGCCGCCGGCAAGCAGTTTGTGCTGGCCAAACACGATTACGCGGTGCTGGCGCGCCGCTTCCTGCAGGGCTTGCGCTAAGGCGCTGGCCAGCAACACCACAGGGCCTGACACGATGAGCGAACCCTACTGGAACCCGATGGTGCCGGAACTGACCGTGCGCGACATGGCGCAATCGCTGCCGTTTTATCTGGCTGCCGGTTTTGGCGTGCGCTTTCGTCGCAGCGAGCCCGATTTTGTCTACCTGGAGCAGGGCCAGGCGCAGCTGATGCTGGAAGCCTGGCACCCGCAAGGCTGGCACACCGGCGAGCTGCAGCTGCCGTTTGGGCGCGGTATCAACCTGCAGATCGAAGTCGACGACGTGACCGCGTTGGCCGCACGGCTGCAGGCCGCCGGCTACGCCTGCTTCCGCCCGGTGCAGGAAAGCTGGTACGCGGTGTCCGAACACGAAGAAGAAGGCCAGCTGGAAGGCCTGTGGCAAGACCCGGACGGCTATCTGCTGCGTTTTGTCGAAATACTGGGCAGCCGCCCGCGATCACCGGAGGCCGCATGAGCCAGCAGCCGCACATCCGCTTTGATTTTGCCGACGGCCTGCGCGGCCTGGCCATGCTGGCCGTGGTGTTCTTCCACTACACGCAGACGTTCTGGCAGCGCCGCGACCGCATTGCCGAGGTGATGAGCGTGCCGCCGCTGCCGGGCTACGACGGCGCGTCGTTCGTGCTGCCGTTCAACCTGGGCGCGGTGGGGGTGGGGCTGTTTTTGCTGATTTCCGGCCTGCTGATTCCGCTATCGCTGACGCGCATGGGCACGTTGCGCTTTGCCGTGTCGCGCTTCTTCCGCATCTACCCCACCTACTGGGCCGGGCTGGTGGTGACGGTAGCCGCGCTATGGTTGGCCGCACAGCTGCCTGGTGGCGTGTGGAGCGTGAGCGCGCGCGACGTGCTGGGCCACGTCAGCATCGCGCTGATCGACTGGATAGGCGGCCGCAATATCGACCCGGTGATGTGGACGCTGAAGGTGGAGCTGTGGTTCTACGCCATGCTGGGCGGTGCGTTTGCCATTACCGGCCGCCGCATCAAGTGGGCGATCTGGCTGCTGCTGCCGCTGCTGGTGTGGTTGTGCCGCTTTGCGCCGGTCAACGGCTTCCAGACCATCGTCTGTTACTTCCCGCTGATGTTTGCAGGTAGCTGGGTGTACTTCTACCAGACCGGCCACGCCGGCCGCGTGGAAACCGTGCTGCACTTTATCGGCATGCTGGCGCTGTACGTGTGGCTCACCGGCTGGGGCGACCCTGGCCTGTACGCCAGCTACGGCATCGGCGTGGCGCTGTTTGTGGCGGGGGCGTTGCGGCCGCAGCTGGTAGCGGCGCCGCTGCTGACGCGGGTGGCCAGCGTCAGCTACGCCTGGTACGTGTGTCACGCCACGGTCGGTTACCTGATCCTGTTTACGCTGGCACAATACGGCACCCCGTGGTGGGCGATGGTGGCCATCGCGCTGGCGGTAAGCTGGGGCATCGCACAGGCCATCCACCGCTGGGTGGAGCTGCCGACGCAGCGGTGGGGGAAGGTGTTGTCGGACAAGTTGAAATAAGTGGCCGCCGGGTATGCCGGTGGCTGGTAGCCCGGATAAGCCGTAGGCGCATCCGGGGAACGAGGCTTGCGGCCAACCTTTGGCCGTGGGTAGGTTGGGCTGAATGAAATGAAGCCCAACGTTCACCGCGTTGATGAACCGCTGCGCGGTGCTGTTTGCATGCCGCTGTCGAGCGGCAGCGAGGTTCTTTCTTTTGCGTGGCCAAAAGAAAGAACCCAAAGAAAAGGCGACCCGGGGCTGCTCGAAACCCCGGACAAAACGGCATGCCCCAGGCGCCGCCGAACTCGCCCCTTGCTAACGGCGCGGGGCTCAGACAAATCGGCGTCTTAAAACCTGGGGCACACCATTTTCTCCGGCTCGCGCCAACGGGATCGGCAGCGTCGCCTAGGTGGTAGCCCGGATAAGCCGTAGGCGCATCCGGGAAACAAGGGGCGGGGTAATTGTTGGGCTTGGCGAGTGCGGCTCAATTTATTGGCCACGGCATTCAAGGGACGATGAGCGCTATTCATGGCGCTATCGCCCCATATCGATTACATACCGTCACCCGCTACGGGGGGTGGTGCAGGATAATGGCGGGTCGGGCTGACCTGCCGCATGAATACGGAAAAGAACATGGCTGAACAGAAGTTTTTACCCTTCGCCCTGCCGGATATCGGCGAGGACGAGATCAATGAAGTGGTCGACGCGCTGCGTTCCGGCTGGGTAACCACCGGCCCGAAAACGCGCCAGTTCGAGGCGGATTTTGCTGCCTACATCGGCGCTGGTGTGGAAGCCATCGCGGTGAACTCCGCCACCGCCGGCCTGCACCTGGCGCTGGAAGCGGTAGGGGTGAAAGAGGGCGACGAGGTGATCGTGCCCAGCTACACCTTTACCGCCACCGCCGAGGTGGTGCGCTACCTCGGCGCGCACCCGGTATGCGTGGACGTGGACGCTGCCACTTTCAATATCCGCCCGGACGCCATCCGCGCCGCCATTACCGACAAAACCCGCGCCATCATTCCGGTGCACTTTGCCGGCCTGGCCTGCGATATGGACGCCATCATCGCCATCGCGCGCGAGCACGGGCTGAAGGTGGTGGAAGACGCCGCCCACGCCATGCCTACCTACTACAAGGGCACGCTGGTGGGGGCGCTGGATTCCGATGTGACGGTGTTCAGCTTTTACGCCAACAAGACCATGACCACCGGCGAAGGCGGCATGGTGGTATCGCGTCACGCCGACATCATCGCCCGCTGCAAGGTGATGCGCCTGCACGGCATCAGCCGCGACGCTTTTGACCGCTATACGTCCAAGACCCCGGCCTGGTACTACGAAGTGGTGGCCCCGGGCTACAAGTACAATATGCCGGATACCGCCGCGGCGATGGGCATCCACCAGCTGAAGAAGATCGACGCCTTCCTGCAAAAGCGCGAGGCGATGGCGGCCCGTTACGACGCCGAGCTGGCCGGCTTGCCGCTGACCCTGCCCGCCCACCCGGCCGACGCCGGCAGCAACCACGCCTGGCACCTGTACCCGGTGCGCCTGCAGCCGCAGGCCGGCATCAGCCGCGATGATTTCATCGTGAAGATGGCCGAGCTGGGCATTGGCTGCTCGGTGCATTTCATTCCGCTGCACCGCCAGCCGGTATGGCGCGATAGCTACGGCCTGACGCGCGAGCAGTTCCCGGTGGCCGACGCGGCGTTTGAAGCCGAAGTGACGCTGCCGCTGTACACCCGCATGAGCGACGACGACCAGACCCGCGTCATCGCCGCCGTGCGCCAGCTGCTGGGGCAGTGATGCGCGATCCGCAACAAGACAGCCAAAGCGCCGCCAGCGGCCCGGGCGCAATGCCACCAGACACGCTGCGGCCAACCTTGGCCGCACGCCCCGGCTCGATGCTGGCCAAGCGCCTGTTCGACCTGGTGGCGGTGCTGGCCGGCCTGTGGCTGATCTGGCCGCTGCTGCTGGCCATCGCGCTGTGGGTCAAGCTGGACTCGCCCGGCCCGGTGTTCTTCCGCCAGGTGCGGGTAGGGCGCGGTGGCCAGCTGTTCCGCATCCACAAGTTCCGCACCATGAAGATTGGCGCCGAAGCCGCCGGCCAGCTGACGGTGGGCGCCGACCAGCGCGTGACGCGCGCCGGCCACCTGCTGCGCAAGACCAAGCTGGACGAGCTGCCGCAGCTACTGGACGTGTTGTACGGCGACATGAGCCTGGTCGGCCCGCGCCCCGAGGTGCCCAAATACGTGGCGCACTACCCGGATAGCGTGAAGGACATCGTGCTGTCGGTACGCCCCGGCATTACCGACTGGGCGTCGATCCGCATGATCGACGAGAACGAGATCCTGGGCAAAGCCGCCGACCCGGAACGCGCCTATATCGAGCAGGTGCTGCCGGAAAAACTGGGCTACTACGTGCGCTACGCGCAAAGCCACAGCCTGGCCGGCGACGTGCAGATCATTGTGGCCACCTTGCTGAAGATCGTGACCCGATAATTATCTGGCCTCCGACGCAATAAAGAACAGGCAACACGACGTGTCGGTGCCAGGCTGATATTTCTTTGGGCAGCACAAAGCGCATGAAACGCTTGGCCGAAACGACGGCGCAGGCGTCTGTGTTTTCTGTGTGCTTCGGTGGCAAAAGCGGTTTTTAGCAAACCGCTGCGGCCAACCTTTAGGACTGACATGCTGGAAAAACTGCTTTCCTTCTCGCGCCATCACAAGATGGCGCTACTGATGCTGCTGGACGCGCTGCTGCTGCCGCTGGCGATGTGGAGCGCGGTGCTGCTGCGCCTGGGCGGCAACTGGGACCCGAAGCTGGACCCGTACTGGTGGATTTTTGCCGTGCCGCCGCTGTGGGTGCTGCCCATCTTCATCAAGCTGGGCCTGTACCGCGCGGTGCTGAAGTTTCTGGACGACCGCATCGTCTACACCGTGTTCGTCGGCGTATCGCTGTCGGTGCTGGTGTTGATGGCGGTGATCCTGATGGCCGGTATCGGCGCCTTCCCGCGCACCGCCATCATCATCTTCTGGGTGTTCGCCATGGCCTACATCGGCGGCAGCCGCTTCCTGCTGCGCGGGGTGGTGCGCCGCATCGACGCGCTGGACGCGCCGCGCCAGCCGGTGCTGATCTACGGCGCCGGCCGCGCCGGCCTGCAGCTGATGGCCGGCCTGCTGGAAGGGCGCGAGTACCGCCCGATGGCGTTTGTGGACGATAACCCGCAGCTGTGGCGCCGCACCTTCCGTGGCCTGGCAGTGCACGGCCCGCACGAGCTGCCGCAACTGCTGCAGGAGACCGAGGCCGAGCTGATCCTGCTGGCCATCCCGTCGGCCAGCCGTGGCCGCCACCGCGAGATCCTGGAAAAGCTGGAACCGCTGCACGTGCCGATCAAGCGCCTGCCGGGCATGGCCGACCTGGTATCGGGCGAGGTGCGCGTCACCGAGCTGCGCGAGGTGGGCATCGACGACCTGCTGGGCCGCGACCCGGTACCGCCGCAGCCCGAGCTGCTGGCGGCCAACATTGCCGGCAAGGTGGTGATGGTCACCGGTGCGGGTGGCTCCATCGGTTCCGAGCTGTGCCGCCAGATTGTGCGCCAGAAGCCGGCGCGCATCGTGCTGTTCGAGGCCAGCGAGTACGCACTGTACGCCATCGACCAGGAGCTGGCCAAGCTGGCGCCGGCGGTGCCGCGGGTACCGTTCCTGGGCAGCGTCACCGACTACCCGCGCTTGCTGGCGGTGCTGCAGGGCATGCGCGTGGACACCGTCTACCACGCCGCCGCCTACAAGCACGTGCCGATGGTGGAGCACAACCCGGTGGCCGGCATCGTCAACAATGCCTTTGGCACCGACACCTGCGCCCGCGCCGCCGAAGACGCCGGCGTGCCGACCTTCGTGTTGATCTCTACCGATAAAGCCGTGCGGCCGACCAACGTGATGGGCGCCACCAAACGGCTGGCGGAGCTGGCGCTGCAGGCTCGCCACGCGGCCGGCAGCCGCACCCGTTTCGTGATGGTGCGTTTTGGCAATGTGCTGGGCAGTTCCGGCTCGGTGGTGCCGCTGTTCAAGCAGCAGATCGCCAGCGGCGGCCCGGTAACGCTGACGCACCCGGAGATTACCCGCTACTTCATGACCATTCCGGAGGCGGCGCAGCTGGTGATCCAGGCCGGCGCGATGGGGCAGGGCGGCGACGTGTTCGTGTTGGACATGGGCGAGCCGGTGCGCATCATCGACCTGGCGCGGCGCATGATTCACCTATCCGGCTTGCAGGTGCGCGACGAGCGCAACCCGCAGGGCGATGTGGAGATCCGCTGCACCGGCCTGCGCCCGGGCGAAAAGTTGTACGAGGAGCTGCTGATCGGCGACAACGTGCTGCCCACCGAGCACCCGCGCATCATGCGGGCGCAGGAATACCACCTGGCGCCGGCCGAGCTGGCGCAGCACCTGGCGGCCTTGCGTGCGGCATGTGACGCGCTGGACGCGGCGCAGGCGTTTACGCTGCTGCAGGGCGTGGTGCACGAGTTCAAGGCGGCCGACGCCACCGCCGACTGGCTGGAGCAGGCGCGGCGCTAGCCGCTATCGGCAAGGTCGTGCCGTCGCAACGTACAAGGCCCGCCGGCATTGCCGGCGGGCCTTGTGCTTGCCGGGTTGGCCGCATCGCCTGCGGCCAACCGTCTTACCCTGCTTTCTGGCTCACTTGCTGCAGGATGGTGCTGCTGGTGGCGTAGTCCTTGTTCAGGTAGATCTTGGCAAACGAATGCCCTAGCAGGTCGCTGATCGGATGAAAACCGATGCTGGCGTTGGCCGGCAGCACGTTTTTCACCACGCGCAGGCCGTTGATCACCTGGTCCCAGCTGGAAGTGACGTAGCTCGATTGCGGCAGCACGTATTGCGCCGGCGACGCCACGCCCACCGTCACCACTTTGCCCAGAGCCTTTTCCGGGCCGCCCACCAGCAGGTTCTGCCCCACGTTGGCATACAGGTTGCCCTGCGAGTGCGCCACCAGCACCACCTTGCGGCCTTCGCCCAGATAACGGCGGTACATGCCGACGTGCTGCGGCAGCTCGGTCATCTGCTGCTCGCCGGCAAAGCTTTTCACGTAGCTGTCCACCATCGCCTGGCTCATCCAGCCCGGCTGCGCGGCACCGCCGTCCACATAGCGCCAGAAGTCGCGCGCGCTTTGTGTTTCCTGGCTTTTCTGGCGGAACACCTGCTGCAGGTCGGCAAAAAAGCCGTTGGTGGCGTTGTAGGCGTTGCCGTAGACGTAGCCCTTGTCCAGCTTGCGCGCCTGCAGGCTGCCTTTTAGCAGTTGCAGGCTGGCGATGGCGTCGTCAAAGCTGTTCTGGATGCCGTTGACGAACACCACGGCCGATGGCGCGGCGTGGGCGCTGCCGGCGACGGCCAGCAGCAGGGTGGCGGCGAGTGCGGTAGTGCGTTGGTGCATGGGTGTCTCCCGAAGTGCGTTGCTCAGGGTGATGTTACCGGTGCCGTACTGCAGGCTTCGGCGCCGGGGTCGGCAAAGTACTGGCCGGCGGCCAGCCCTTGAAAGCGGATGTAGGCGTCGCTGTCGGCCGGGCGGCTCAGCATTTCGGCGCGCGCGGCGATGATCTGGTCGTAGGCCCATTGCTGGTCCTGGCCACTGCTCTCCAGCGTAGCCGGGGCCATCACGCAGGCGATGGCACGGGCGATGCGGGTGCCGGCGCGGTGGGCGCTGGCCTTGTCGTGCACGTCGTGGATGGCCTCGGCCCAGCCGGCGGCCAACTGTTGCATGGCCTGGTGCAGCGGCGGGTTGCTGCCGTAGCGCGCCGCCAGCCATTGCTGCATGTCGTCCGGCACGGCGCTGGCCGGCGTGCGGGTGGCGACCGGCATCGCCGGTATGGCGGGCAGGGGCAAGGCGGTCGCAGTGCTTGTCGCCGCGGCAGCGCTGGCCTGCGGCGCAGGTGCGGGCGTAGCGTCCGGCGTGGCCGGCCATAGCAGCCAGGCCAGCAACAAGGCGACGCTCAAGGCGATCGGGTAACGCATGGTCAGGTCCGTGTAAGGGGCTGGCAGATACTATGCCGGCGCTTTGTATCAATAATTAAACGTTTGTTGGACATTATCGAAATGTGCATTTTCAGCATGTCGGCATAATGCAACACGCGCTGGATGCCCCGGCTGGCAAGGGCTGGCTTGCTGTCTCCCCCTAACTGACGCTGCAGGATTATCATGGGTGAACACAGCTACCTTGCAATACACAGTAGTGTGCTGCTAGGATGACTCCATCATCAGCGGCACGGTGCCGGCTGGTTCCTTGTATTGCAAGGTAGTAAGGAGACGACGATGAAAGCCATGTTGGCCGCACTGGCCTGCCTGCTGTGCACGCAGACCGCCACCGCGGCGGTGGGCTACCAGACCCTGGTGCTGCAAGACGACGCCAGCCGCCCGCTGCCGGTGGCGGTGTGGTACCCGGCTGCCGATGGCGCAGCGCTGCGCTTGCAGGGCGACAACCCGCTGTTTGTCGGCCAGCCGGTGGCCACCGACGCGCCGCCACAGCCGGGGCGCTACCCGCTGGTATTGCTGTCGCACGGTTTTGGCGGCAACCGCGATAACCAGGGCTGGCTGGCGCAGGCACTGGTGGCACACGGCTACATGGTGGCCGCAGCCACCCACCCCGGTACCAGCACCGGCAGCGCGTTCAACGCGCAATCGGCGGCGCTGTGGCAACGCCCGCGTGACCTTAGCCGCCTGCTGGATGCCCTGCAGGCCAGCCCGCGCTGGGCGCCAATGCTGGACGGCAAGCGGGTGGCGGCCATCGGTCATTCGCTGGGCGGCTGGACGGTGATGATGAGTGCAGGTGCCCGTTTCGACCCGGCGCAGTTCGACGACGACTGCCGCCAGCATGGCGAGCTGGCCGCCTGCCGCGTGTACGCGGCGCTGGGTAGCGGCCGCGATGCGGCCAACCGTGGCCAGCTGCAAGCCGATTGGCGCGACGCGCGCATCGGCGCGGTGGTGACGCTGGACCTGGGCCTGGCACGCGGCTTTACCCGCAGCAGCCTGCAGCAGCTGCCGGTGCCGGCGCTGGTGATCGCCGCCGGCGCGCCCAACCCGCAGCTGCCGGCAGCGCTGGAGTCGGCCGACATGGCCGCCAAACTGCCGGCCGGCACCGCATATGTGGTGTTGCCGGAGGCGGCGCACATGAGCTTTCTGCCGTACTGCAAGCAGGGCGCCGCAGCCTTGCTGGCGGGCGAGCCAGAGGACGACCGCATCCTGTGCGATGACGGCGAGCCCGGCGGCCGCCATGCGGTACACAACCACGTGACGGCGCAGGTGCTGGCCTTCCTGCGCCAGGTGTGGGGCGGGGGGCAGCCATGAAGACGCAACTGCGCAAGGGCACGCTGGAAATGTGCGTGCTGGCGGTACTGGCCCGTCACGACAGCTATGTCTACGAGATCGTCAGCACGCTGGCGCAAAGCATGGACATTAGCGAAGGCACCATCTACCCACTGATGCGGCGGCTGCAAGCCGACGACTGGGTCAGCACCTATCTGGTGGAGTCGGCCAGCGGGCCGGCGCGCAAGTACTACCGGCTGACGCCGGCCGGTGGCGAGGCGCTGGCCGCCATGCGCCGGGAATGGGGCAGTTTCGTTGCCGAGATCAATGCCGTACTGGGCCACAACGGCCCTGAAGGAGACACACCATGAACCGTGAACAGTACCTGCAACGGCTGGCCGCCGCGCTGGGCAAGCTCGGCCCGGCCGAACGCGACGAGATTCTGGCCGACTACCGCGCCTATTTTGACGACGCGGCCGCCGATGGCCGCAGCGAGGCCGAGGTGTGCGCCGCGCTGGGCGAGCCGGAGCGGCTGGCGCGCGAGCTGACTGCCGAACGCAAACTGGCCGACTGGGAGGCCGACAAAAGCCCGGCTAACATGAAGCAGGCGCTGGGCGCACTGGCCGGCCTGGGCGTGCTGAACGTGCTGCTGGCCTTCCCTTACCTGTTGTTGCTGACCTGGCTGGGCAGCCTGTGGCTGGGCGCGGTCGGCCTGCTGCTTGCCGGCGTGGTCATTACCGGCAGCTGGGCCAGCCACAGCGTGTTCGGCTGGCCGTCGCTGGAGCATATCGTGGTGAACGACAGTGGCGTCGGCCCGTGGCTGATTGCCGCCGGCCCGCGTGACGGCCAGCCGCCAAGAATCCGCATCGAAAGCGAGCACGGCGAAACGGTGCGCATCGAGCCAGACCCGGCCAGCGGCAAGCTGGTGATCGAAGCGCGCGACGGCGACGAGCATTTCCGCCTGGAGCGTGACGCCAGCGGTAATGTGGCGCAGCTGCAGATTCGTGATGGCGCCGATAGCGTTGAGCTGAGCGGCCTGCCCAAAGCCACCTCTGGCAGCGTGCTGGTGTTCGGGCTGGTGCTGACCGTGCTGGGGCTGATCGGCAGCGTACTGGGCTGGAAAGTGTTGCGCTGGGTGTGGCACGGCACCGGCCGCTGGCTGCGCTGGCAGCAGCGCTTGGTAGCGGGCGACACGGCAGTACGGTAGGCTGCGGCCAACCTTTGATACGGGAGCAGGCATGGAAACCCGCTGGCTGGAAGACTTTCTGGTATTGGCCGAAACCGGCAGCTTCACGCGTTCGGCCGAGCTGCGCCACCTGACGCAGCCGGCGTTTTCCCGCCGTATCAAGGCGCTGGAAAACTGGCTGGGCGCCGACCTGATCGACCGCACCACCTGGCCGACGCGGCTGACGCCAGCCGGCGAGCTGCTGCAGGAAAAAGCCCGCCTGCTGGTGGGCGAGCTGTCCAGCACCCGCAGCCTGCTGCGCGGTTTGCAGCAGGCCGACGCCGCCACGCTGACGCTGGCAGTACCGCATACGCTGTCGTTCGGCTTCGTGCCGCGCTGGCTGGCCGACGAGCAGGCCACACTGGGCGAAGTGGCCTGGCGCCTGCTGGCGCATAACGTGCACGACGCGGTGATCGCACTGACCGAGGGCAACGCCGACCTGCTGCTGTGTTACCACCACCCGCGCCACCCGGTAGAGCTGCCGGACAGCCGCTACCACGGCCTGCGCCTGGGCAGCGAAACGCTGCAGCCGTTCAGCCGCGCCGAGCATGGCCAGCCCTTGTGGCAGCTGCCTGGCAGCCACGGCGCGCCGCTGCCGTTTTTGGCCTACGGCCCCAATGCCTACTTCCGCCGCATGGTGGAGCTGATCATCGAACGCGCGCCACAACCCTGCCTGCTGCAGCAGCGTTTCGAAACCGATATGGCCGAAGGCCTGAAGGCGATGGTGCTGGAAGGCCACGGTGTGGCGTTCTTGCCGCAGAGCGCGGTACAGCGCGAGCTGGCGGCCGGGCAGCTGGCGGCTGCCGGCGGCGAGGCGTGGTCGCTGCCGATGGAAATCCGCGTTTACCGCGACGCGCGGCGCGAGCTGCCGCAGCTGGATACGCTGTGGCAGGGGTTGGCCGCACGTTACCCGGCTGTGTAGGGGCTGGCGGAAGGCAGCAGTGCGCTGCGTGCGCGATGGGGCGGGGCCTTGGGTAAGCCGGTAGCAGTCAGCTGCCCGTCAGCCGGCCAGTGCCGGCACACCACACATCACGCGCGCCGCAGCTGCCGTTGCGCGTGTGCAATTTGCGCGGCTTTCAGGCAAGAAAGCCGCGTGTTGGCCGCAAAATGCCGCCATTTGCCAGATCATGCAAATCTTGCATGATCCTATCGCCATTCGGAATTGGCCGCCGCCACGGGGCTGCCGCTACAGTGCACGCACTCCACACAAAAGCACAAAGACAACACCTATGACCACCCGCCTGGAACACGATCTGCTGGGGGACCGCGAGGTCCCGGCACACGCCTACTGGGGCGTGCACACCCTGCGTGCCATCGAAAACTTCCCGATCACCGGTCAGACCATCGCCAGCTACGGCGACCTGATCCGTGCGCTGGCGGTGATCAAGCAGGCCGCCGCGCTGGCTAACCACCAGCTGGGCCTGCTGGCCGATCACCACAAGGAAGCCATCGTGCTGGCCTGCGAGGAAATCCGCGCCGGCAAGCTACACGACCAGTTTGTGGTAGACGTGATCCAGGGCGGTGCGGGCACCTCCACCAACATGAACGCCAACGAGGTGATCGCCAACCGCGCGCTGGAACTGTTGGGCCACGGCAAGGGCGAATACCAGCACCTGCACCCCAACGAGCACGTCAACATGGGCCAGAGCACCAACGACGTGTACCCCACCGCGCTGCGCCTGGCCACCTTCTGGGGCGTACAGCGCCTGCTGGCGGCCATGGCCCGCCTGCGCGATGCCTTCGACGACAAGGCCGACGAATTTGCCGACGTGCTGAAGATGGGGCGTACCCAGCTGCAGGACGCGGTACCGATGACGCTGGGCCAGGAATTCCGCACCTACGCCGTGATGCTGGGTGAAGACGAACAACGCCTGTACGAAGCCAGCGCCCTGATGCTGGAAATCAACCTGGGCGCCACCGCCATCGGCACCGGCATTACCGCGCACCCGGACTACACCACGCTGGTGTGCGAGAAGCTGTCGGCGCTGACCGGCCTGGCGCTGGAAACCGCGCCCAACCTGATCGAAGCCACCCAGGACTGCGGCGCCTTCGTGCAGCTGTCCGGCGTGCTGAAGCGCGTGGCGGTGAAGCTGTCCAAGAGCTGCAACGATTTGCGCCTGTTGTCTTCCGGCCCGCGAGCCGGCCTGGGCGAGATCAACCTGCCGGCGCGCCAGGCGGGTTCGTCCATCATGCCGGGCAAGGTGAACCCGGTGATTCCGGAAGTGGTGACCCAGGTGGCTTACGAAGTGATCGGCAACGACATGACCGTCACCATGGCGGCCGAGGCCGGCCAGCTGCAGCTGAACGCCTTCGAACCGGTGATTGCCTACAGCCTGTTCCGCAGCGTCAGCCACCTGGCCGCCGCCTGCGACACGCTGCGCGAGAACTGCGTGGTCGGCATTACTGCCAACCGCGACTATCTGCTGGACACCGTGCACCGCTCGGTGGGCCTGGTGACCGCACTGAACCCCTACATCGGCTACGCCGCCGCCACCGAAGTGGCGACCGAAGCCCACCAGAGCGGCGGCAGCGTGTACGACATCGTACTGCGCCGTGGCTTGCTGACCCGCGAGCAGCTGGACACCGTGCTGCAGCCGGCAGCCCTGACCAGCCCGCGCTGGATCACGCTGTAACGATTCCCTCTTGAATGTGATGTGAAGCTTGGCCGCCCTACCGCAAGGTATGGCGGCATTTTTTTGACCTTCATCCGCCCAGCTTGGGTGAGGTGGATTCTGTTTAATTCGGCGTGGCAAGGGCTGCTTTGTTGCGTGGAATGCGGTTTTTTTGTCATCGACATGCAGCAAAGAAGACATGGATGACGCAGGGGTGGCAGGCCGGTATGGCGGTGCGGGATTTGCCTGATTACAGCGTGGCCGGTTTCTGCTTTAATGCCAGCCCCGCCCGGTAGCCCCTGCCGGTAAGGAATAAAAAACAAGCGTCACATGGCGCTGATGTACTGCCCGGCAATGACCGGCGCGGACACTACAAAGGATTAATTTCACTAAAGCAATACAGGGAAATACCGTGAAACTTAATCGATTGACCAAGATGATCCTGGCCGCCATGGTGCTGGGTATCCTGGCCGGCTACGGCTGGCGTGAAATGGCTGGCAGCGATGAGGCCATCAAGTCGTTTGCCGACCAGCTGTCCATTCTGACCGACATCTTCCTGCGCCTGATCAAGATGATCATTGCGCCGCTGGTGTTCTCCACCCTGGTGGTGGGTATTGCCCGCATGGGCGACTCGGCCACCGTTGGCCGCATTGGTGCCAAGGCCATGGGCTGGTTCCTGACCGCCTCGCTGGTGTCGCTGATGCTGGGCCTGGTGTTGGTGAACCTGCTGAAACCGGGCGTGGGCCTGGGCCTGCCGCTGCCGGAAGTGACCGCCAGCTCGGGTATCGAGAAGGGCGCGCTGACGCTGAAAGATTTCATCAGCCACCTGATCCCGAAGAGCGTGTTTGACGCGCTGGCCAAGAACGAGATCCTGGCCATCGTGGTGTTCTCGCTGTTCTTCGGTACCGCCGCGTCTGCCATCGGCGACAAGGCCAAAGGCCTGATCGACGCCATCGACGCCGTGGCGCACATCATGCTGAAAGTGACCGGCTACGTGATGAACTTCGCCCCCTTCGCCGTGTTTGCCGCTATCGCCGGCATGGTGGCCAAGGAAGGCCTGGGCATCCTGTCCACCTACGGCAGCTTCATGGCGCAGTTCTACCTGTCGCTGGGCCTGCTGTGGCTGGCGCTGCTGGCCATGGGCTCGCTGTTCCTGAAGCGTCGCGTGTTCGAGCTGCTGCGTGCCATTCGTGAACCGGCGCTGCTGGCGTTCTCTACGGCCAGCTCGGAAGCCGCTTACCCGAAAACCCTGGACCGCCTGAAACGCTTTGGTTGCAGCGACCGCATTGCCAGCTTCGTGCTGCCGATGGGCTACTCGTTCAACCTGGACGGTTCGATGATGTACTGCACCTTTGCCACCATCTTCATTGCCCAGGCCTACGGTATCGACCTGAGCCTGTCGCAGGAAATCACCATGCTGCTGATCCTGATGGTGACCTCCAAAGGCATGGCCGGCGTGCCGCGTGCCTCGCTGGTGGTGATTGCCGCCACGCTGGCGCAGTTCAACATTCCGGAAGCCGGCCTGCTGCTGCTGCTGGGCGTGGACCACTTCCTGGACATGGGCCGTTCCGCCACCAACGTGCTGGGTAACGCCATTGCCGCCAGCGTGGTGGCCAAGAGCGAAAACCAGCTGGGCGCCGCTCAGCCGGAGCTGGACGAGGACGACGATATCGATCCGCAGCCGCGCCGCGACCCGGAACTGGAACCTGCATTTGCCAAACAGGGCTGATGCGCTGACACTGTCGGCTGGATAACGATGGATGCATCATGAAAAGCGATGAACGCTATCTGACCCAGCCGCAGCTGGCAGAACTGGCCGCCCAGATACAGCAACACCTGGCCGCCGAACACGAGGTGGAACTGGGTGGTTTTGACGCCCAGGCGCTGGTGTTGCTGGTGGCCGACCGCATTGGCCCCGCCATCTACAACAAGGCGTTGGCCGACGCCCGTAGCGCGCTGGATGCGCGCATGGAATCGTTGCAGTCAGCGTTGTGGGAGCTGGAGCGGGGCTGAACCCGCACCGTGATGGGCGACCAGGTTGGCCGCACCCTTAACCGGGGTGCGGCCAACTTTTTTTATGGGCCTGACGTACCCCAGGCGCAAAAAAGCCCGCCGGCAGGGGCGGGCTTGCGGGCTGGCAAGACGGGCTTACCAGGCGCTATGCCATACGTCCAGCAGGTCGCTGGCTTCCACGCTGGCCACGTCGGCACGGGCTTGCAGCCAGGCCACCAGCGCAGCTTTCACTTCTTCGGTCACTTTTACGCCGTTTACCGGAAACACCACGCCGTCCAGCTGGCCGTCGCTGAAGTGGCCGCCAAAGCTGACGCTGTGGCTGTCTACCGCTTCCAGCCAGCCGTTCAGCAGCGCATCGTTAGCAGCGTCGTCCTGTTCTTTCAGGGTGGCCACCACGGTAAAGCCCAGCTCCTGGAATTCACCGACGCGCAGTTTCTTGCGTTGGCGCGGCGACAGGCGTTTCAGGCGGTTGGGGGAGTTCGGGTTGGTCATGGTTGATTCCACTTTGCTAAATAAGCAGGGATTATAGCCATGCCCGGTTCACGATAGAACCGGGCAATGCATTACATTGGCAGTTGAGTGCTGGTAACGATGCCTTTGGGGGTTGTGATCTTGATATCGACAACCGAGCCAAATGCGCCGTTAGTCGGGCAGGCAACATTATCGTTGGCAATGCCAACTGTAAAGCTATAGCTGCCAGGTTCGGTTTGGCTCAGGATAGTGGCTGTGCCGCCACCAATCAGCTTGAGGTCTGCGGCAGGACTCACGCTGATGATAGTACCCATCGGCATGGTGTTGCCATTGATATCCCGAGGGGTAATGGTGAGCCTGGAGGTACGGTTACCATTAATGCACAGCAGTGGCACGTTATAGGTTGTGTTGTCTGCGGTGCTGCCTGACCAGATGATAGTGACGATGTCGCCGATGATCTGGGATTTGGCGATGCTGCTGGACACACTACTACTGCGAAGGACACCGTTGTAGTAGCCATCTTTGCCATCCCACTGGCTGTTCTGGTTGTAGTCGATGAACTCTTCCGTGAAGGCTCCGCCATTGACCCGGACCTGGGCGCCTGGGCTGGAAGACTTGTAGTCACGGCTATCGGCAGGCAGGAACATCTCCGGCAGGTCGATGA
This sequence comes from Vogesella urethralis, assembly GCF_007644045.2. GTDB lineage: Bacteria > Pseudomonadota > Gammaproteobacteria > Burkholderiales > Chromobacteriaceae > Vogesella > Vogesella urethralis. The sequence continues at coordinate 5,912 of NZ_VMDW02000022.1, read as the reverse complement.
AGGGTTCACCACTGTCCCATACGCCATTGCCGTTGGTATCGGTAAAGCTCTCTTCACCATCTGTAAAGGCAATGATGGTCTGACGACCTGCACCCACCAGGGCTTTACGATCACCGCTGCTGGTGAGCGTTACCGAGCATGTACCGTTGGTTGTAATGCAACTTGGGGTGACTTGGCCAATACCTGCTTCAGTTCGGAAGCTGATGGGCGTGCCATCCGGTGTCGGGTTACCAAAGCGGTCGGATGCATAGACACTCAGTGTGACGGTTTCACCGTCATATCCCAGAAACTCAGGATTGGCTTTGCTAGTGGACAACGAAAACCCGCTGTGATGCGGAATGCCTGTCGAGATGGTCAGATCACTAGACTGCGTCTGAATGGTGGCATTTCCTGATGCAACACTGGCGGTGACGCGAACGATGGTGCTGACATTACCTGCGTAGACGGTAACGGCAGCTTGGCCATTGGTGTCAGTTGTGCCAGTGAGTGTGCTGACGGCTGCCTGATTGTTGCTGATCGGCTGCAGGCTGGTGCCACCCACGGTGCTATTCAACTGGAAGGTAACCTGAGCGTTGGTGACTGGGTTGCCAAATTTGTCTTTCAGTTTGAACAGTAAGACCGAGCTCACGGTACCGCCCAAGGATTTCAGCTTGATGCTTTTGGGCGTTGCGCTGACAAACTCCAAGGATGTCGGGGTTTCTGCAACGGTTGTAATGACAAGATCCGGGTTTGTGGTGCTGCTCTTGGTGACGGTGCCGAGTTTGGCTGATGCCGTGATCTTGTCTACCCCTGTGCAACCTTTATCCGTATATGTCACGCTGGCTCGGGTTTGCTTGATGCCATTAACCAAAATGGTCTGGCTTTTCACGGTGGCGCTGCTGGCATTGTCGAGCAATGCCTTGTTGTTTGAGGCGCAGTTGGATGTAAAGGTCACATCCAGTGGTACATCTAGAGCATTGCCACTGTTATCGGTGGCGGTAACGGTTGCGGAGACGGTGCCGCCTGTGGTGATACTGGCAACGCCAAGCTGTACGGTACTCAAGTTGAATTGAACCGGTGACACGCTGAAGTTAAAGCTGTTGCTACTGATCGTACTGCTGCCGTTAACAAGGCTTGCTGACAGCACACCTGCGCCAGATTGTGTCGAGGCAGTAAAGCGAGTGGTAGCCATACCCTGACTATCAGTAAGGACTTTGGTGGCCTCAAGGGTGCCGAGCGAGCTGTCGCTATTGGCAATTTCAACAATCTTGTTGCTAAGTGGATTGCCACTGCTATCGACGGCCTTGAGCGAGATGGTGGCTTCCTCGCTGATTTTCAGGCTGTTGGTACTTACGCCTGATTGGCTGGTGACGCTGAGTTGCAGGCTGGGGCTGTTAACGCCTGCTGCATTGCTGCTGGTGCTCTGGCTCGAGCTACCCCCACCGCCGCCACCACCGCAACCGGCCAATGCCAACGCGGTGCAGAGCAGGGTGAGAGTGAGGGTGCGGCCAAGCGTTGTGGTGTGGGGTAGCAAAATGAGCCTCGCTTCTGTCACAGGGTCAGATAGAAAATCGGACAGCAACAGCGCGTCGCTATCCGACTTTTAAAGCAATGGCATCATTTTATTTGCATGGCACTACATTAGGCTACAAATTCTATCTCTCATAAGCCAAGATCATTCCAAATGCTATCGATACGGCGCGATATTTCATTGCTCATGGTGATAGGAACGCCCCATTCGCGATGCGTCTCGCCCGGCAGCTTGTTGGTGGCGTCCAGCCCCATCTTGCCGCCCAGGCCCGAAATCGGGCTGGCAAAGTCCAGGTAGTCGATCGGGGTGTTTTCGATCAGCGTGGTATCGCGCACCGGGTCCATGCGGGTGGTGATCGCCCAGATCACTTCCTTCCAGTCGCGCGTGTTCACGTCGTCGTCCACCACCACGATGAACTTGGTATACATGAACTGGCGCAGGAAGCTCCAGCAGCCCATCATCACGCGCTTGGCGTGGCCAGGGTACTGTTTCTTGATGCTGATCACCGCCATGCGGTAGCTGCAGCCTTCCGGGGGCAGGTAGAAATCCACGATTTCCGGAAACTGCTTTTGCAGGATGGGCACGAATACTTCGTTCAGTGCCACACCCAGGATGGCCGGTTCGTCTGGCGGCTTGCCGGTATAGGTGCTGTGGTACACCGGGTTCTCGCGCATGGTGATGCGGTCGATGGTGAACACCGGGAAGCTGTCCTGCTCGTTGTAGTAGCCGGTATGGTCGCCGTAAGGGCCTTCCATCGCCATGTCATTGGGGTGGATGTGGCCCTCCAGCACGATTTCGGCGCTTGCCGGTACCTGCAGGTCGGAGCCGATGCACTTCACCAGCTCGGTACGGCTGCCGCGCAGCAGGCCGGCAAACTGGTATTCGGACAGCGTATCCGGTACCGGGGTCACCGCGCCCAGGATGGTGGCAGGGTCGCAGCCCAGTACCACGGCCACCGGGTAGGGTTTGTCGGGATTGGCCGCACGGAATTCGCGGTAGTCCAGCGCGCCGCCACGGTGCGCCAGCCAGCGCATGATGACGCGGTTGCGGCCAATGACCTGCTGGCGGTAGATGCCCAGGTTTTGCCGCTTCTTGTGTGGGCCGCGGGTAACGGTGAGGCCCCAGGTAATCAGCGGCGCCACGTCGCCCGGCCAGCAGTGCTGGATCGGCAGCCGCGACAGGTCGACTGCGTCGCCTTCCCACACGATTTCCTGGCATGCAGCCTTGCGCACTTCTTTCGGCGCCATTGATAGCACCTGTTTCAGCAGCGGCAGCTTGTCCCACGCATCGCGCAGGCCTTTGGGCGGCTCCGGCTCTTTCAGATAGGCCAGCGTCTGGCCGATCTCGCGCAGCGCCATCACGTCGCTGGCGCCCATGCCCATGGCCACGCGCTTGGGGGTGCCGAACAGGTTGGCCAGTACCGGGATGTCGTAGCGCTGACTCCCGGTTTGTGGCTGGGTAAACAGCAGGGCAGGGCCGCCGGCTTTCAGGACGCGATCGCCGATTTCGGTCATTTCCAGATGCGGGGAGACCGGTGTGGCGATGCGTTTGAGCTCGCCCTGGGCCTCGAGTTGGGACATGAAGTCCCTCAAGTCGTGGTATTTCATGATTTTTTCATGATCTAGCGCAAAAACGATGGTGCGGCGCAAGGTTAATCTTGTTTCAGACGTCGCAAGCTACTGTCCGCAGTGAATCAAGTCAATAAGCGGACAAGCGAGCGAACCACTTTGCTAGCTACCCGCTTGGAGATAAACATGAAAAAGCTTGCTATCGCCGCTCTGGCCACCCTGCTGACCACCAACGCTTTTGCTTCCCAAGGTGACATCCTGGCCCGCTTCCGCGTGACCAACGTGAATCCGCAGACTTCCGTGGACAAAACCCTGGAAACCCTGAAAGTGGATGTCAAGGATGACACCATCCCGGAAGTCGATTTCACCTACATGCTGACCAACAACGTGGGTGTCGAGCTGATCCTGGGTACCTCCAAGCACTCCGTGACCGCTTCCGGCAGCGAAATCGCTACCGTTAAAGTGCTGCCGCCGACGCTGACCGCCCAATACCACCTGAATCCGGAAGGCCAGTTCCGTCCGTACGTTGGCGCCGGTATCAACTACACCCGCTTCTACGGCTTCAAGGACAAGTCCGGCCTGAAATTGAGCGTAGACAAAAACAGCTTCGGCCCGGCCCTGCAAGTGGGTATGGATATGCCGCTGACTAAAGACGTGTTCCTGAACCTGGACATGAAAAAAATCTGGATCAAGACCAAAGTAAAAGCTGGCGGTGCTGATGCTGGTACCCTGGATATCAACCCGCTGGTGACCAGCGTGGGTATCGGTACCAAGTTCTGATCCCGGTTTGATCGCTGCGCAAAAGGGCACTTTGGTGCCCTTTTTCTTGCCTGCCACCGGGTGGCTGGGTATGCTGTCCCCGTTTGATCTTCCGGATTGTTCACCCTAAATGACCGCGCATACTGGACGCGCCGCGCACAGCCATGTTGCCCTTTATGCGGCCTTCGTCAATGCCGTGGTGATCTTCTTTCTCAGCCTGTACCCGTTCACTGGCTGGGCCTACTCCGGCCGTCCGCTGTTCGAGTTCCTCAGCTATCCGCTACCGTATTACACCCGCTTTTTCGATAATGCGGCCAACCTGCTGATCTACGTACCCTACGGTTTCAGCCTGGCCTTGCTCTTGATGCCACGCTGGTTGTCTTTTGTACTGGCGTTGCTGCTATGCCTGCTTACCAGCATCACGGTCGAATTCCTGCAGGAATTCCTGCCGATGCGCGTGGCCTCCAATCTGGACGTGCTATGCAATGTGGCCGGTGGCGTGCTGGGCGCCATCCTGGCGGTGTCGCCGCTGTTCCGCCGCCGCATGCACCAGCTGCGGCAATGGCGACGCCGGCATTTTGCCGAGCACAGTGCGGTTGACTACGGCCTGTTGTTGTTGGGTGTGTGGCTGTTGACCCAGTTCAACCCGGCCATGCCCTTGTTCGGCGTTGTCGCCTACCCGCAAGGCTTGCCCCAACCTTATATATCGCCACTGGAAAACCCCAGGCTGTTCCTCTTCTTGCTGGAAGCAGGCGGGGCGATGGCCAGCCTGCTGGCTACCTGCTTGTTCCTGACCAGTATGCTCAAGCAACGGGCAGACCGCTTTCGCGGCATCATATTGCTGCTGCTGACGGTATGGCTGTGCAAGATGTTGGCCGCGGGTGTGCTGCTAAAACCGTTTGCCCTGTTCCAGTGGGTCAACCCCCACCTGATTACCGGCCTGGCCGCCGGCTTCTTGCTGGCTTGGTGGGTGGCAGGACTATCCAGACTGATCCAGACGCTGATCGCCATGCTGGCGCTGGTATTGGTACAGGCGGCTGCTTCGCTATGGCCACTCAGCGAAGTGCAATCCGACGTGCTGTCGCTGTTCCGTTGGCCGTATGGCCATCTGCTGAATATGAGTGCCCTGCTGGACTTCCTGTCTGATTTGTGGCCGGCCGCGGCGCTGCTCTGTCTGTTGCTGTCGCTATGGCAGCAACGCAAGGCGCCGTAACTCACCCAGGCTGCTTACGCGCCAGTCTACCCACACCGGTTTGCGGTAGCTGCGGCTCAGCCACACCGTGCGCATTCCCAAACGCTTGGCCGTTCGCAGGTTCTGCACCGAATCCTCCACCATGATGCAGTCGCCGGCAGCCAGCCCGGCCTGTCGCAGCACACTGCGGTACGCCGCTAGCCTCGGCTTGGGCGTCAGGCCAAAGCTATCCATGCCGAAGCTGCGCTCGATCTGATGCGCGATGCCCAAGTGGCGCACAATCGCCTCCACATAATGTTGCGGGCCGTTGGAAAACACCCATTTGCGCCCGGGTAGCTGTCTCAGCAGGCCGGGTAGGGTGTTCGACGTTTCAATCAGTGGTAGCAGCGTTGCCATCGGATGGGTATGCCGCAGAAAGTGCGCCGGCTGAATGTGGTGATGCCGGCTCAGCCCTTCCAGCGTCGCACCATAGCGTTCCCAGTAATGCGTCCGCATCCAGTCCGCTTCGGCACGACTCACGCCGACATGGTGGCTGATATAGCGCGTCATGCATTCATTGATCATCGGAAACACCGCCGCACCAGCGTGATGCAGGGTGTCGTCGAGGTCAAATAACCAGTTAACAGGGGTATGAGGCACGGTAAATCGCCCGGTTTCATGAACAGGCTGCCAGTGTAAAACACGGCTAGTACTGTGCGAACCGGAAAATTTTCCGTTTTAACGGTGTTTGAAATCAGCCACTTATGCAATTGTTTGCACTTTTTTGTGCTCGAGGTGTTGACGGCCCAGGGCGGGGTGGGTATAGTTTGCCTCCTCAGCTGACGACGCAAACGAAACGAAGTCAGCACCGCTCTTTAAACAAACCAAATAACCGATAGGTGTA
>NZ_VMDW02000048.1 GCF_007644045.2 Vogesella urethralis | reverse complement strand
CTTCATGTCCAACTCCTTGTCATGGTGGATTGGACGCTAAAGTTACGTGCTACTCAAGATGGGGTGAACGTCGGTTGCACAAATCAGGGCTTGCGTCCGTCCGGTAAAATGACCGCATGAGCAAGCCCCTTCCTCCCAAGTACCAAACCATCAACTGGCAGTCCTACAACCAGTCCCTCAAGCAACGAGGGCAGCTCCTTCTCTGGCTCGACAAAGGCATGAACTGGTTGGCACCGGCTACCGGCAAACGGGGACGGCAGCCCACTTTCTCCGATGCTGCCATCCAGTTCTGTCTCACCATCAAATGCCTTTTTGGTCTGGCGCTACGGCAAGCCACAGGTATGGTCGAAAGCATGTTGCGCCTGGCTGGGCTTGACTGGGCAGTCCCCGACTTCAGTACACTCTCCCGCCGCCAGAAGGACCTGTAAGTGTGCATTCCGGTGCAGAAAAAACAAGGTTGCTTGCATCTGCTAGTGGATAGCACCGGCATCAAGATGATGGGTGAAGGCGAGTGGAAGGTTAAAAAGCATGGTGCTGACTACCGCCGCCAATGGCGCAAACTGCATCTGGGAATTGATGCGCAAACGCTGGAAATCCGGGCAATGGAAGTGACCGACAATCGCACAGGAGATGCCACGATGCTGCCAGAGCTGCTATCGCAAATTCCGGCGACAGAGGGACTGGTGACAGTGACCACGGATGGGGCGTACGACACACGCCTATGTCACGCAGCGATTGCGGAGCGTGGAGCAGCAGCCATCATTCCGCCACGTCGAAATGGCCAATTCTGGAAAGGGAGTTCACTGGGCAATCAGGCTCGCAATGAGTCACTACGCTCGGTGAAATATCTGGGGCGCACGCTCTGGAAAAAGTGGAGTGGCTACCATCGGCGTAGCCTGGTCGAAACGAAGATGCACTGTTTCAAATTGCTGGCAGACCGGGTTAAGTCACGGGACTTTGACCGGCAGGTGGCGGAGCTTCAAATTTGTGCAGCGATTCTAAATCGCTTCACAGCACTGGGCACGCCGCAAACGGTCCGCATGGGATAAGTCCGTCTGGGGATTGGGGTAGTTCGTCCTGCTGCTGATTTGTGCAACAAAGCCGATGCCGATCGAAGTATTTGCGGAGCATTTGGATGCCGTGATTGAATCACGGCAAGCCGTTAAACATTAACTCTGTTGCACTTGGTTGTTGAGACCGCCATGACTAACATTACCCATAACATTGATCCCGCCATGCTAGAAATGGCGTTGGATCAGTCGTTCAACGCCGTATTAATGACGGATGCAAACTCGGGCGAAGGTGGTCACCGCATCGTCTATGTCAATGCAGCTTTCTGCAGGATGACGGGCTACAGCGCAGGCGATCTGCTGGGACGAAATCCTCGCATGCTTCAGGGTCCGGCGACGAATCCCGATGTCATCGAACGATTGCGCGAATGTCTTCGCGAAGGCGTCTACTTCCACGGATCGACCATCAACTACCGCAAAGATGGCCGCCCCTACACCGTCGAGTGGAATATCTCGCCTGTTCGCAATTTAGCTGGTGCGGTCACTCATTTCATTTCGGTTCAGCAAGACGTCAGCAGCCTCATGGCCAGCCAGAAGTCAATGCAGTTGTTTGCGCACGTGCTCAACGCGACCGACGATGGCGTTCTCATCACTGACAGCGAGGGCGTGATTGAATTCGCCAACAAGGGTTTCGAGAAGATTACGGGCTACAAACTGACGGAGGTACTGGGGCGAAACCCCAGCATGCTCAAGTCGGGCGAGCAAGACACCGCGTTCTACCAGCGCATGTGGGCCACGCTGAAGAATGGCAATACGTTCCGAGGGACGTTCATCAACTGCACGAAGGATCAGCGAACGATCCACTGCGACGAGGCCATAACCCCGCTGATGAACGAGGCGGGCGAGATTACGCACTACGTGAGCATTTTTCGCGACCACACTACCCGGGTACTGGAGGAGCAGCAATTTCGCGCGATGGTCCGGTTTGATGGGCTCACGGGTGCTCTGACGCGCGCCGCAGGTGAGCTGGCGCTGGAAAAGGCATACATGCAGGCCAAGGGAAGCGGTTTGCCCATGTCGATTGCGATTGCTGACATCGACCACTTCAAACAGGTGAACGACACCTGGGGGCACAGCTGTGGTGATGCCGTGCTCAAAGCGGTAGCGCGGAGCCTGACCGCTACGCTGCGCGCAAACGACAGCGTGATCCGTTGGGGCGGGGAGGAGTTCTTGTTGATTTTCAGTGGTTGTGAACTGCCACAGGCTTTGCCGCTGGCCGAACGTTGCCGCTCAGGCTTGATGCGCGTCGAACATGACCGCGTAGGTCAGGTGACCCTGTCCATGGGCGTAGGAGAGTTGCAGCGGGGGGAAACGCTGGCCCAGCTGATTGAGAGAGTGGACCAGGTCCTCTACGCCGCTAAGCATGGGGGCCGGAATCAAGTGATGGTTTCAACGGCGTAGGTACGCATTCGTTGAAAAGCGAACGAAACCAGCCGTTAGTGTGACAGACGCCTACCAGTCATGGCCCCAGTTTCTGGCGGTGCAGGCATGAGTGCTCTTGCCAACAGGCCAATCGTCGCGAAGGTGGCAAAAAGGCGACGTGACGCAGGCCCGTGCGTTGGTCCATGGCGTGGAAACAGATGTGTTCGTTGAGGCTTTGTTAATGGAATGGACGCCCCCTACCAGTAGCGGCATCGAGGTGCCACAGTGAGAGTGCTATCGCCTCACTGACTGAAGTGTACGTAAGCCAAAGCGCAAGCAAGCCCGGCTGGGTGGAACCTTGGCGTGCTTCACTTTTCATCGCAATTACAAGCTCCCCTGCTGCGGCGCAGCCACCACGTCGAGCGCGGTCATGCGGCCCAGGCGGGCTGTGCAGGTGGAAGCCAGTTGAGTCAGCGTCTGCACATCCACCGTCAAGCTGTCTTCAATCGCGCAGTGGAAACGGTCAATCGGCATCACTTAAGTGTTGCGGCCCACTGACACTTGACGCGCGCGACAGTGCCTTCCTCGGCGGTCACATCAAAGCGCAGCATGTACCGGTTGAGTGGCCAGTCCTGGGCTTGGATGACTGCATCAAACGCCGACTGGTACACCTTGGCCGCAGCAGTCACAGCTGCGCGGTGGGTGAGGGCGATCTGGTCAGTTTTTTCTTGGGTTTGACGGTAGCCAGTTTCGACTGGTTCTGTGTTATAAAAACCTTGGTTACGTCCAAAAACGGGATCTGAGAGGAGAGTCCTTGTACAAGCGGATCGTTATTGGGGTCGGCATAGTTGTAGGAGTCCTAGCGATTGCGGCACCCATCGCGGTCTCTCTGAACTGGGCTAAAAAACAAAATCTCGCTGAACAGCAGCGTCGGGTAGATAGAGTTGCCAGCGAAGTTCTGCGGCGGATGGACTTGATGGCAGACGTGGACTGTCCCGGGTGCAGTAGACAAACTCCCACCTCACGCCGAGGCCCGCTCAAAGACCTCGGGACTGATGCCGCCCAGGTGACTGTGGCGGCGGGTTCGATTGTAAAAAACTTCGATGTAATCGAATACATCTGACTTGGCCAAGCGACGTCGGCTACATCATCAAGTTCGCCCAGAAGCATGCGAGAGTTTGAAGTTCATTAGGCAAGGCAATTAGCATTTTGCAAAAATTAGTTTTCCTTCACAAAACTGTACCGGGGTAGCGGAGAAAGGATGCTGGCGCGTCTACCCCTCCAAATTAATCAGCTAGCACTGACAGCGGTGATCAGACAAGCCAAATAACCCCAGCAAAACATCCAAGGAAACACCACATGACGATTCGCATCATCATTGAAGACCATGTTATTCCGCAGCTGCTAACCTCGGCTATCGAGGCCTATGACTTCGAGCATCGCAACCCGTCCGAAGTCAAAGGGGAAAATCGGCTAGAAACCATTGGTTTGCTTTGGGGCTATGTACAACCAGCACGATGTGGTCAACCGCCACGCATTGTTGCTACCATGGCAACCGTCGAGACTTCTGCTATTCGTTACCAAGACCAGGTAGCTCTAAACAAAGAAGCTGCCCGAGAGAAGCGTGATTTTATCTCCAAATTTTGGCCGAATATTGAACTTGTTGGCACGTTCCACACCCATCCGTATGACTCCCGCGACGAGACGAGTGCCAATAAAGGCTGGCGTGCCAGCAACGCCGAAACTGCCGATGGCTATGGGGATGAAGAGTACTGGCCATCGTTCCATGACGATGTCGCTGCGGACATGCCTTACCTCGCTCACCTGATTGTGACTCTGACCGCGCTGAAGAGAGCAGGTACCGCCATGCCTGACCGCTTTGAAAACAACACGGGTTATAAGTTCAGCATTGATAAGCGCCGCTTCTGGATCAAGGGATATGCCACCGAAAATGTGTCTGCCCAGCTGCAAGAAACCCTTGATCCGGACATGGATCGGGAGGTCTCCTTCCTGCAAAAGAACATCCAACTCGACATCCCATCACTTGAACGCCGTTTTGTCTGACTTCTGCTTTGAGTCGCCGTTGCTTTCGTTGCCGCTTTCTGATTGCGAGTAAGCACCACGAAGCTACCGATGAATACATCTAGCTTAGGTGATTACTTCGGCCGCTTGGAGGTCAAGCTTATCGCTCCGACCTCGATCCTAAATTTTTTCACCCACATATCACCTCCATGTCAGCAGGGTGATGATGCCCTGGATTCGCCCCTCTAACCCCAGCCTAGCCTGGGGTTTTTCTATGGAGTCTGTGATATGTCTCACCTTGTCGAAACCATGGCTTACGTCGGTGCTACCCCTTGGCATGGTCTGGGTAACCAGCTCACCGAACAACAGCCGATTGATGTCTGGCTGCACGAAGCAGGTATGAACTGGACCATCGAGCAAAGCGATGTGCTGTTCAATGTCTCGCAGGACGGCATGCATATCCGCATGCACCGCGATGCGAAGGTGCTATATCGCTCCGATACCTTGGCACCGTTGTCTGTCGTTTCCCCGCGTTACAAAGTGGTTCAACCGCATGAAGTCCTGCACTTCTATAACGACCTGGTGCATGCCGGGGGCTTTGAGCTGGAAACCGCTGGCGTATTGAAGGGGGGCAAGAAGCTGTGGGCGTTGGCCAAGACTGGCCAGGAAACCTTGGTCCGTAGTGGTGACCGTGTGAAAGCCTACCTGTTACTGGCGACCAGTTGCGACGGCACGCTGTGCACCACGGCGCAATTCACGTCTGTCCGAGTGGTATGCAATAACACGCTGCAGATTGCTGTGGGGGATAACACGGGCGCGGTAAAGGTACCGCACTCGACGGTGTTCGACCCTTTGGCGGTGAAGGATGCCCTAGGCCTGGGGCTGAGTGATTGGGATGTGTTCATGCGTAATATCAAAGCGCTGAGTCAACGGCCCATCTCGCCCGAAGAAGCGCGGCAGTACTTTGCCGATGTGCTGGATGAGCCAATGCCGGTAGAAGACGCCACACCTTCCAAAGCGATGCAGCAGCTCCATACTTTATATAGTGGGGCAGGAATGGGCTCGATGCTAACCGGTACCCGTGGCACAGCCTGGGGGCTGGTGAATGCCGTGACCGAATACGTGGATCATCATCGTCGGGCACGTAGCAGCGACTACCGTTTGGACTCGGCCTGGTTTGGCCAGGGGGCTACGCTGAAACAACGTGCAATGCATAAGTCATTGATTTTATTGGATTGAATCGCGTCTGCGCTTAACGCAATCCCTTTCTCTCGTTATCTGCCCTGCAGTGCTCGCCACTGCGGGTGCTGCTGTGGCCAAGGAGTTCTTTATGACTGCTCTGGCTCATTTCCCTAAAACCCTGCGTATCCAGCAACTGAACGACGCCCTGCGTACTCAGTTTGTCGGTGGTCAGGTGCTGCTCACTGCCGGCTTTCAATCCCTACCCGATGAGCAGCAAGCCGCCTTGTTGCTCGCTATCCGCCACTTCAACGATTTCACCCCTGACAACGACCCCTATGGCGAACACGACTTTGTCGCGGTCGAGGTCGATGGTGTGAAGGTGTTCTGCAAGATCGATTACTACGACCCCACGCTGCAGCAGCACGCTGCAGATGCGGCCAACCCTGTACTGACCCACCGCGTGATGACGGTGATGTTGGCCGCAGAGTACTAAACCCCTTACTCAAACCGATAGCCCGGACTGGCACTGCCAGCCCGGGCTTTATGCTTTTGGAGGTTTCTATGCGTGAACGCTACGGCCAGGCTAAGCGCCTGGCATCCACCCTGAATCTGCCGCGTGAACAATGGCTACAGCTGCGCCAGCTGGGTATTGGTTCGTCCGATGCGGCAGCTGCCGTTGGGCTGTCTCCTTATAAGAGTGCGCTGTCACTCTGGCTCGAAAAAACCGGCCGCAAACCGGCAGAGGATCTGTCCGATAAGGCCCCGGTGTTCTGGGGCACCATGCTGGAGCCGGTACTCGCCACCGTGTACGCCGAGCAAACCGGGCGCAAGGTACGGCGGGTAAATGCGGTACTGCAAAGCCCACAGCACCAACACATGTTGGCCAACCTGGACCGCGAAGTACGTTGCGGGCGCGACGGTAACGGCATCCTGGAAATCAAGACCGCCAGCTATCACAGTGCGCCGCAGTGGGAAGAGGGCATCCCCATCGCTTACCAGTGCCAGGTACTGCACCAGTTGGCTGTGACCGGGCTGGATTGGGCTGACGTGGCCGTACTGATCGGTGGTCAGGACTTCCGCATTTATCGCATTGAGCGCGACGACGACAAGATCCTGGACCTGTGCGAACGCGAAGACGGCTTCTGGCAGCAAGTCACCCAAGACCAGCAGCCATCGCCCGATGGCTCGGATGACGCGGGCAGGGCGCTGAGCTGGATGTTCCCCCGGGACCAAGGCATCACCCTGGACCTGTCGGAATCGATGGAAGCCAACAGCCTGTTTGGCACCTTGCTCGCGCTGCGTGCCAAACAAGACGACCTCAGCCTGCTGGAAGCGCAAACCCGCCAGCAGCTACAAAACATCCTTGGCACCGCCAGTGCCGCCGTGTTTGCCGACGGCAAAGTCAGCTGGAAGAAAACCAAAGACCGCACCAGCCTCGACCTGGACAAACTCAGCGCCGATTACCCCGACCTACTGCCGCAATACAGCAAAACCGTCGAAGGGAGCCGGCGCTTTCTCATTCACACCGCAAGGAGCGCAGCATGATCAAAGGCCTCGCCATCACCCCGCCCGTGATCGGGCGCATCAGCATTGGCAAGCTGGTTCAAAAGAACGACAAGTGGCTGCCGGAGAAAGACGACAGCTTTACCCTTACCACCCAGGTACAAAACCGCGACGGCTGGCTGCTGCACCCGCTTCACCAACCGTTGGCCGACCAGGCCAATAACGGCAAGATCCGCGCCATTCCGGTACGCACCTTGTTCAACAGCAGCGAGCTGAACCTGCGTGCCGAATACTGCGCCTTTGACCGCGCCACCGGCCGCCCGCTGTGCGTGGGCAACGGCGAAAGCGCCAAGCTGTACCGCAAAGAAGGCCCCGAAGACGTGAAGTGCACCGGGCCAGACCGCTGCCTATACGCCAAAGAAGTGGGCTGCAAACTGTACGGCAGGCTGAACGTGCAGGTAGACGGGCAACAGGATGCGCTCGGTACCTTCATCTTTCGCACCACTGGCTACAACTCGGTGCGCACTTTGGCCGCCAGGCTGCGTTACTTCGAAGCCCTCAGTGGTGGGCTCACCCACTACCTGCCGCTGATGCTGCGCCTACGCGCCAAATCCACCACGCAGTCGTATCGCACCCCCGTTTACTACGTGGATCTGACACTACGCGAAGGCGTGGAGCTGGTCGACGCCATCTCACAAGCCCGGGCCGAAGCAGAGGCCGCGATGGAAGCCGGGGTCAACATCGAGCAATTCGAACAAACCGCCCAGCAGCTATTGGGTACTGGGCTGTTCGAAGAAACGGAAGAAGAGCTGCCACAGGTGATGGAAGAGTTCTACCCGGTAGAAAGCCCACCGCCAGAAGGGAGTACACAGCCAGACAGCAAACCTGTGCGCCTCACCGCCAGGCTGGGCAAGCAAGCCAGCAAAGCAGCATAAGCGCTGGTCTGTCGCCAGCATCGTGAATAAGCCAAACAACAGCCACCTTCGGGTGGCTGTTTGCATTTATAGGAACACAAAACATGACTCAACCAGACTTCCAGCCAGGCCAAGCCCTAGCGCAATTCAAGCAACTTATCGACCGTGCAGAGCTGCAGCTCACCAGCCAGCAGCGCCAGCAGATCCTGGGCGTGGTGAACCAGGTACTGAACTACCACGCCGTGGTAGGCGTGATGGGCAAGACCGGTGCCGGTAAATCGTCGCTGTGCAACAGCCTGTTTGGTGCCACCGTTACCGAGGTTAGCGATGTGGGAGCCTGCACCCGTCACCCCAACGAAATCTCCTTGGTAGCCCAAGGCGATCGTGGCCTATCGCTAATCGACATGCCCGGAGTAGGGGAAAGCACGCAACGAGATGTGGACTACAAGCAACTGTACCAGGAGTGGCTGCCCAAGCTGGACTGCATCCTGTGGCTGATCAAAGCAGATGACCGGGCACTGAGCGTAGACGAAACCTTCTATCGCGATGTGGTACTGCCAGCGTTGGCCGACAAACCCATCCCCATCCTGTTTGTGCTGAGCCAGGCCGACAAAGTCGAGCCCTGCCGCGAATGGAATTGGCAGTTCCAGACGCCAGGCTTCATGCAAGCGGCCAACATCCGCGCCAAAGAAGCACTGATCTGCCAGCAGTTCAACCTCCGCCCGAAAAGTGTCTGCAGCGTCTCGGCTGAAGAGAACTACGGCCTACCCGGCTTGCTAGAAAAACTGGTATTAGCCCTGCCCGCACAAAAAAAGTGGGCCATGGCCCGTGAAGCGAAAGCGGAGTGGGTCAGCGCGGCGACGAAACAAGAAGCGCAAGACGGGCTGTGGTCAGTCGTGGTCGGAACGGTCAAGGAAGTGGCCAAAGAAGCCTGCGACTACGTGGTAGGCCGCATCACCACCCTGGCCAGCCGTGTGTTTGGCTGGCTGTGGTAAGCCAAGCGAAGGAACGGCAATGAAGATCCTGAGAATCCACGATGTGATGGGCATGATCGGTTTGGCCAGATTGGCCATCTACAAGTATATCGCTGAGGGCCACTTCCCCAAGCAGATACGTCTGGGGCGAAGGGCAGTGGGGTGGTTGCTATCGGACATCGAACGTTGGCTGCGAATGAAGGTGGTAGAGCGGTGATGCGAAAGCACCATGAACCACCCGCTTCTACGCGGGTGGGGCGTGGTGTTTTTTTTGCTACTGATATGAATAAAACTTAAGTACCACTCTCCTTGCGGCAGTTGACGTGACAAGAGTGAATGGTGCCTTAGACTAGCCTGATGCATATGTGCAGTAACGGCTGCTCATAGCAAAACCTTTGGCATGATGTAATCAAAAAGATGACACTGCCAGTGTGGCATGGCAGAATGCTGTTGTATTGAATCCACGCGCGTATCTGTCATGCCGCTTTCGTCCGACTTGCTGAGTCAACTTACCCACAACCAGCGCCAGCGCCTGAGTTATCTGGAGTTCTGCCTGTACTTCTTGGGCGAAGTACGGCGCGCGGACATGATGGCGCGTTTTGACTGTGCGCCAGCTGTGGTTACCCGTGACATTGCGCTCTACCGCCAGCTGGCTGCGGCCAACCTGGAGCTGGACCCGTCCACCAAAGCCTATCTGCTCGCCCCTGGTTTTCAGCCGCTGTTTGAACACCGTCTTGAGCAAGTTATGGCTGCGCTGATGCAGGGCGAGCCCTACAGCATAGAAACCGTAGGTGGCGCGCTGGTGTCGTGCGACTACCCCGCGCTGCTTAACCGCCCGTCACTCCCCATTCTGGCAGCGGTCAGTCGTGCCATACGACAGCACCGTTTGCTGAAAGTGCGTTACCACTCCGCTAGCAGTGGCGAGCAGGAAAGGGTGATTGCACCGCATGCACTGGTAGATAGCGGCCTGCGCTGGCATGTACGTGCTTACGACCAGCTGCGACAGCGCTTTATCGACTTGGTGCTCACCCGCCTGTTGGCCGCAGAGGTGCTGGATGAGGCGCCAGAGCCGCAGCAACACGCCGAGCACGACCAGCAATGGCAACGCAGCATTACCCTGCAGCTGGTACCGCACCCCAAGTTACCCGACCCCACCATTGCCACGCTGGATTACGCCATGCAAGGCGGCATGCTGACCCTGGATGTACGTGCGGCCAACGCGGGTTATTTGCTGCGGCGCTGGTATGTGGATTGTTCGGTCAATGCCGCAATCGATGACCCTGCATGCAGGCTGTGGTTGCAAAACAATCAGTCTATCCACGGAGCGCAGAGCATGGTCTTGGCACCCGGTTATCAGGCAGGGCAAGGCAGTATTGCAGAGTATTGATGGTAGGTAATGGCACCAAATCGCATGCCTAGCCGCTGTTCTGTTGGAACCTGAGGTCAATGGCTGCGTAATAGCCAGCATCACAAGAAACGTCACGTGTTGTCTGCAAGACAGCACGCAACAACAGCAGTAGTAAGGGAAACTGAATGCAACTGAAACAAGCCCCTGCGCCAGGCGCACGTGTTTTGATTCGCGACGAAGAGTGGATCGTTCAGAAAGCCGATATGTGCAGCCTGGGTGGCTGGCAGCTTAGCTGTATTGGGGTATCTGAAACCGTCAGGAACCGCACAGCACTGTTTCTTACCGGTCTGGAGCAGGTGACCATTATTGACCCAGCCAAAACCGAGCTGGTATTTGATGCGTCGCCTACTTTCATTGCATCCCGGCTGTATGTAGAAGCGCGGCTGCGTCAGGCCGCTATCCGTAATGATGCAGTGGTGATGGGCCAGCACGCCGTGATGGATACCATGCCCTTCCAGTTGCAGCCTGCGCAGCAAGTACTGCAGCAGCTGCGCCCGCGTTTGCTGATTGCCGATACGGTAGGTTTGGGTAAAACGCTGGAAGCCGGCATTCTTACCGCCGAGCTGGCGCGTCGTGGCAAAGCCCGGCGCATTCTGGTGGTGACGACCAAGAGCATGATGCGTCAATTCCAGCAAGAATTCTGGAACCGGTTCACCATTGCGCTTACTCGGCTGGACTCGGCAGGTATTCAGCGCATTCGCCGCGATATCCCTACCAATCACAACCCATTCAACTACTACGACCGCACCATCATTTCGGTCGATACCCTCAAGCGCGATAGCGAATACCGCCACTATCTGCAAGAAGCATGGTGGGATCTCATCATTATCGATGAAGCGCACAACGTCTCGTACAAAGGCAACCGTACGCAAAGTAACCGCCTGGCCGAGTTGCTGGCCCAGCGTTCGGACGCACTAATCCTGCTAACCGCCACGCCGCACAACGGTAAAAAAGAAAGCTTCGCCAGCCTGATGCGCATGCTGGACCCCACGGTGTTGCCAGCGGGCGAGCGTGTTGATTACACCCGCGACGATGTTGGCCATCTGTTTGTACGTCGCTTCAAGAAAGACGTACGCGACCAGATGCAGCAAGACTTCCCGGAGCGCGAAGTCTACCGGCTGGAAACCCATGCCAGCCCGGCAGAGAACGCAGCTTTCGAAGCACTGGCAAGCCTGCGTCTGGCCAGTGATGGCGGCACCCAGCGTGAAGGCGCCATGCTGTTTCGCACCACGCTGGAGAAGGCGCTGTTTTCGTCACCGGCGGCCTGCTTGCAAACCCTGCGCGAACGCATGCGCCGTGTGGAGAAAAAAGACCCCTCACACGACGACCTGCCCGCATTGCGCGAGCTGGAGCAACTCGTCGCCGCCATCACGCCCGACAAGTTCAGCAAATTCCAGCATCTGGTGCAGCAACTGAAGCAAGGCGCCAAGTGGCGCTGGACCGGTAGCGACCCTAGCGACCGTCTGGTGCTGTTCACCGAGCGTATCGAAACGCTTAAATTCCTGCAGACCGAGCTGCCCAAGGCGCTGGGCCTGGCGGCAGCGTCGGTTGCCATTCTGCATGGCCAGCTGCCCGACGTGGAAATCCAGCAGACAGTCGAAAACTTTGGCAAAACCCATTCGCCCCTGCGCTTGTTGATTGCGTCTGATGTGGCGTCGGAAGGCTTGAACCTGCACTACCAGTCGCACCGCTTGGTTCACTTCGACATCTCGTGGTCGCTGATGGTGTTCCAGCAGCGTAACGGCCGGGTAGACCGCTACGGCCAGACCAAAACGCCGATGATCGGCTACCTGCTGACGCTGCCGGACAACGAACGCATTCGTGGTGATCTGCGTTACCTGGAAATCCTTATCGACAAAGACGAGCAGGCCGCCCGCAACATTGGCGACCCGTCTGCTTTTATGGGCTTGTACGACGAAGAGCTGGAAGTGGCCGAAGTGGCCGCTGCCATCGAGGGCAAGCGCACGGCTGATGAGTTTGCCGCGCTGCTGGCGCAAGACAACGTCGACCCCTTCGAATTGCTGTGGTCCAGCGCCGTTGACGAAGCCCCGGCACCGGCGGTTACCACCTCGTCCACGCCTGCTGCTGCCACTAGCGAGCTGCCCACCTTGTTTAGCGACCACTACCGCTACCTGCGCGACGCCCTGCGTCTGCTGGCCAGCCAGGCGCCCAAGGAATTCCCGTCGCTGGACTACGACGACGCCCGCCGCACGCTCAGCTTCCAGCCGGGCCACGACCTGGCGCAGCTACTGGAACGCGAGCTGGCAGACGAAATGCGCCCGCAAGACAACCAGTTTGCCCTCAGCGCCGACAAGGCCATCATCAACCGCGCCATTGCCGACGCGCGCGACACCAATAGTTGGCCGCAAGTGCAGTACCTGTGGCCGCTGCACCCGGTATCGCAGTGGCTGGATTACAAGCTGATGTCGCAGTTCCGCCGCATGTCTGCTCCGGTCATGCGCGTGTCCAAAGGCCTGCAAGCTGGCGAATCGCTGGTACTGGTACTGGCGCAGGTGCCCAACCGTCGCGGCCAGGCCATGCTGGCCGAGTGGGTGGCGGTACAGGTAGACGCACGTGGTTACGTCGCCGGCGTATTGCCCTTGCCCGAGGTGCTGCAGCGCACCGGGCTGGCTGACGCGCAGCTGGCCAACGATGGGCAGGCGCCCGACACCCGCACCCTGCAGCAAGCCTTGCCCCAGGTGATCGCCGCAGCAGAAGCCCATCTGCGCCCCATCAAACAGGCATTCGACGCCGACTGCCAGCAGCGCCTCGATAGCGAGCTGGCCAAGCTGCGCACCCTGCAAGACAAACACCTGCAGCAGCTGGCGCTGGATTTCAGCAGCGGTATCGAGCAGGTGAATGCCGCGCGGCGCAAGCAAAAAGAACACGACACCGCCGACCTGTTCCAGAACTACCAGCAATGGATACGCGACACCCTGCAGCTGGATGACCGCGCCCAATTCACCATTGTTGCGGCCTTGATGGCCTGAAGTAAGGAAACCGCCCATGAGTTTTGCCATTCCCGGCCTGGATAACGCCAACGAGTTTTACAGTCAGCACTACCTGGACGACATCCTGGAGCGCGACCTCAAGCCGCTGTTCGACAAATGGAAAGAGCAGGGCAATAACAGCCCGCTGGTCAAAGTACGCTCCGCCTCGGGTACCAATAGCTACTTCCGTGCCCGCGACCGCTTTCTGGCAGAAAAAAAACGCAGCGAACGCCAGGCTTTGTTTATCGACCTGGTACAGCCGCTACTGGAAGCCATCGGCTATGGCCTGTCGCCGCAAAACCTGCCGCTGGCAGAAGGCGAGCTGCCCGTCCTGGCGGTGTACCGCGATGCCCGCCAGCAGCCCTTGCTGGTGATTGCCGCTGCCGTGTCAGACCCTGCCGACGACGAAGCCGGCCCGCTGCAGCTGTGCCCGGGCCAGCCCGGTAAGCACGGTAGCGAAGACTGGGAAGAAATCATCAGCCGCCGGCTGTTTGCCGACGACCACCCGCCGCGCTGGGTGCTGCTGGTACACCACGACGAATGGCTGCTGATCGAACGCAGCAAATGGAGCCGCAAGGCCCTGCTGCGCTTTAGCCTGCCCGAGCTGTTTGGCCCGCGCGACGAACGCGCGCTGCGCGCCTTTGCCGCCCTGGCCGGTGCCGCCTCGGTGCTGCCGGTAGAAGGCGGTGCCGCCTTGCTGGACACGCTGGACGACAGCTCGCACAAGCACGCGTTCGAGGTATCTACCGACCTCAAATACGCGCTGCGCGAGTGTATCGAGCTGATCGGCAACGAAGCCATCCGCTACAAGCGCGAAGTGGCCAAAGAAAAGGTGTTCGACCGCAACGATACCGACCTGGCCGAGCAGCTTAGCCGCGAATGCCTGCGCTATATGTACCGCCTGCTGTTCCTGCTCTATATCGAAGCCCGGCCAGAGCTGGGCTACGCCCCCATCAATGCCCCGGCCTACCTCAAGGGCTACAGCGTAGAGCACCTGCGCGAGCTGGAACGCACCCCGCTCACTACCCCCGAGGCGCAAGACGGCTTCTATTTCCACGACAGCCTCAAGCAGCTGTTCGACCTGATCTGGCAAGGCTATCCGCGCCGCGATGCCCACGCCGGCCAGATCGACCTGCCAGTCGATGCCATACTGGAAACCGGCTTTACCATCGCCCCGCTGCAAGGCCATTTGTTCGACCCGGCACAGACCAAACTGCTGGGCAGCGTGCGCCTGCGCAACCGCGTACTGCAGCGCGTTGTCGAGCTGATGTCGCTGTCGCGCAGCGGCAAAGGCAACCGCCGTGGCCGCATCAGCTACGCTACGCTGGGCATTAACCAGCTGGGCGCGGTGTACGAGGCGCTGCTGTCCTTCCGTGGCTTCTTTGCCGAAGAAGAGCTGTACGAAGTGCGCCCCGACCCCAAAGGCAAGAAAGTTACCGCTAGCGACAGCGACGAAGACGCCGACGAAAGCGATAGCGACGACAGCGTGCTGGACACCGCCAGCGCCGCCGACAAGAAAAAAGACGCCGCGCTAGACCCGTTGGACGCCGCCTACTTTGTGCCGGCCAGCCAGATACACCTCTACACCGACGCCGAGCGCCTGTTTGGCGGCGAGCCGCGCTGCTACCCCAAAGGCACCTTTATCTATCGCCTGGCCGGCCGCGCCCGCGAAAAATCCGCCAGCTACTACACGCCAGAAGTGCTCACCCAGTGCCTGGTAGAACACGCGCTAAAAGAAATCCTGCCCGGCAAATCGGCCGACCAGATCCTGCAGCTCACCGTGTGCGAGCCGGCCATGGGCAGCGCCGCGTTCCTGAACGAAGCCGTTAACCAGTTGGCCGAAGCCTATCTGCAAGCCAAGCAGAAAGAGCTGGGGCAGAGCATTCCGCACGAGCAGTACGCCGAAGAAAAGCAGCGCGTCAAAATGTACATTGCCGACAGCAATGTGTTTGGTGTGGACTTGAACCCGGTAGCGGTAGAGCTGGCCGAAGTCTCGCTGTGGCTCAACGCCATTTTCAAGGGCAGCCACGTGCCGTGGTTTGGCATGCAGCTGTACAGCGGCAACTCGCTGGTAGGCGCCCGCCGCGACGTGTTTAGCACCGCCCAGCTGTCGCCGGGCAAGGGCGACGGCGGCCAGCCGGAGCGCGACTGGCGCTGCGCCGTGCCGCGCGCACTCAAGCTGGCCGACACCCCGGCCAGCACCGACATCTTCCACTTTCTGCTGCCGGCCGACGGCATGGGTATGGTCAGCGACAAGGTAGTGAAGGCGCTGGAGCCCGCCGCCTTTGAGCAGTTCAAGCTGTGGCGCAAAACCTTCTGCGCCCCGCTTAGCCGCGACGAGGTGGGCCGCGTGCAAAGGTTGGCCGCAGCGGTAGAGCAGCTGTGGCAGCAACACGCTGCCGAGCTGGCCCGCGTGCGGGTTGCCACCAGCGACCAGCTGCACGTATGGCCAGACCCGGCGGCCAACCATGCGCCCACCAGCACTGCGCAGAAAGACGCCATCTTTCAGCGCGAAATGCTCAGCGAAGCGCAAAAGAACGCTAGCCCTTACCGCCGCCTGAAACTGGTGATGGATTTCTGGTGCGCGCTGTGGTTCTGGCCGCTGCACAAAGCCAGCGAGCTGCCCAGCCGCGAGCACTGGTGGTTTGTGCTGGAAACCGTGCTGCTGGGCAACGCCAGCCTGGCCAGCCAGCCGGCTAGCGACTTGTTCCCCGACACCGTAGCGCAGCCGGGGCTGGACTTTACTCCGGAACGCGACCGCCACGGCCACGTCGACCTGGCCGCGCTGATGGCGGCGCTGCCGCAGCTGCAGGTTGCCCACGCCGTGGCGCTGCAACAGCGCTTCATGCACTGGGAGCTGGAGTTTGCCGACCTGTTCAAGGTGCGCGGCGGTTTTGATGTAATCCTGGGTAACCCGCCTTGGATCAAGGTGGAATGGAACGAGCAGTCGCTGCTGTCCGACTTCGACCCGCGTTTTGCTATCCGCAAGCTGTCCGCTAAGCAGACCGCCGACCAGCGCGAGGCAGTATTTGCCGCCCAGTTAGCCGCACGGGATGACTATCTGGCTGAGTGTGTCGCTACAGAGGGGATGGGGCAGTTCCTGAATGCAGTCCAGAACTATCCTGTGCTGGCTGGGCAAAAAGCCAATTTGTACAAATGCTTCCTGCCGCTGGTGTGGCGGGTGGGGGCGGGAGTGCAGGCTTTACTGCACCCTGAGGGCGTGTACGACGATCCGAAAGGTGGGTCATTGCGATCAGAGCTATACCCTAGGCTTGCGGCTCATTATCAATTTGCTAATGAGCGTTTGTTGTTTGCTGAAGTGGATAATCACACGCGCTACAGCATTAACATTTATGGGCAATCCAAGGTTCAGCCAAAGTTCATCACAGCAGCTAGCTTGCTCGATCCGATCACCCTTAAGAGGAGCCTGGAGCACGCTGGCGGTGGACGAGTGCCCGGCATGAAAACAGATCAAGGCAAATGGGAACTTGCAGGTCATGCTAGCCGGGTGATCGAAGTCGATGCCGCCATGCTTGCTACCTTTGCTCAGCTCTACGACGAGCCTGGTACGCCCGCGCTCCAGGCGCGTTTGCCGGCAGTACATAGTCGCGAACTGGTATCGGTACTGGAGAAATTCGCCAATGCACCTCGTCGTTTGGGGGATCTGGGTGATGATGTTTACTGCACCCAGCATTGGAACGAAACCATTTCACAAAGCGATGGCACTATTCGCCGCGATACCGGTTTTGTTGATAGCCCCGCCGACTTCGTATTGTCCGGCCCGCATTTCTATGTTGGTAATCCGCTGAATAAAACCCCTCGCGCAGTTTGTGACACGAACAAAGCCTACGACCAGCTCGACCTCGAAGCCTTGCCCAACGACTATCTACCGCGCAGCAATTACCAGCGTGAGTGCGCTACTGACGTCTACCTGGCACGTACCCCGCGTGTGAGCTGGGTGGAGGCGGGGGAGAAAGAGGCCAAACCGGTGACGGCTTATCACCGTACTGTTCATCGACGAATGTTTAGCCCATCTGCTGAGCGTTCATTGATTATGAGTCTAGCTCCCAAGGGAGCCACACACATCAATACGGTAATGTCAATTGCGTATAAATTGCCGCTGTCTGGTGTTGATTTTGCAGGTTCATGTAGTGCGCTTCCGATCGATTTTTTTGTTAGATCGACGGGTAAAACTGACGCGTATGAAACTTTGATGAAACAGTTGCCGACTTTTTCGCATGGAGGGGTCAGACTGCGCGTCTTATTGCTTAACAGCCTTACCACTCACTATTCTGACTTGTGGGCTGAATGTTGGAATGACGCCTTCAGCAAAGACACCTGGGCCAGTAACGATCCACGCTTGCCACAGGATTTCTTCAGCAATTTGATCCCCAAATGGCAGCGCCATTGTGCGCTGCGCAGCGACTACGCCCGCCGCCAGGCGCTGGTGGAAATCGACGTGTTGGCCGCTCAGGCGTTGGGGCTGACGCTGGACGAGCTGCTTACCATCTACCGCGTGCAGTTCCCGGTGATGCGCCAGTACGAACGCGACACCTGGTACGACGCCCGTGGCCGTATTGTCTTTACCGCCAGCAAAGGCCTGGTGGGCGTGGGCCTGCCGCGCAAGGCCGGCAAGAAAGACGCCCCCTGCAAACTGACCTACCCTGACACCGGCAACGAAACCCGCCGCCTGGGCTGGGAGGACATCATGCCCAAGCGCGCCGACGACGGCACGTTGCAGCCGCAGGTGGCCGACGGCACCATCATCCAGCGCCCGGTTATCGACGACACCCAGCCCGGTGGCCCGATCGAGCGCACCATCCAGTACGTCGCCCCCTTCACCCTGGCCGACCGCGAAGCCGACTACCGCGTGGCATGGGCGCATTTTGCCAAGGAGCAAGACCATGCGTAATGCAGCAAGAAAGCTGGATGTGATCGAGATACATGAACTTTTCCCGCAGATTAACCAGCGTTTTGATCTGGAAGAGCAAATTGGCGAGCCCAGTGGTTTTGGTGCGGTATGGCTGGCTTACGACCGCTGGCTGGACCGGGAAGTGGCGTTGAAAATCAGCCAGACCGACCTCAGCCCAGAGGTTCTGCTGTGCCGTGATATTGAAGGGCAGACCGTACGCATTTATGACTACTTTCGCGGTGAACATGGCTGGCATGCGTACTCCATGGAGCTACTGCACTCATCGTGGCGCACGCTGTCCAGCTGGATACAGAGGCACCGTTATCGTGAACACGATCTGCAGCATTATTTTGACTGCTTCGAAGTGATGTACGACGCGTTGCGCGGGCTGGCGGCGATTCATGGCCGCCCTTACAGTCGCGAAGGGCGCTATGTGCATGCCGATATCAAACCGGCCAATCTGTTTTTCCTGTGCCAGCCCAAAAAACGTCCGAATACGGTGTTCCGTATGCCCGCGCACCAGGACATGGTCAAAATCATCGACATGGGTATCAGTACGCAGCGTGGCGAGCATAACAACGCGGGCACACCCGCCTATGACTACCCGTACAAGCAGGATTGCCGCCCGGGGCATGATTTGTACTCGCTTGGGCTGACCTTTCTGGAAATGCTGAGCGGCGCCTTGCCAAATCACCACACCATGGAGCACAAGGCGCGCATCACCACCTTTGTGACGGCGGTGAGCTCTGGTAGTGCATTTATCGATAACCTGGCGGTTGAACTGGCACGCCAGTGTGCCCGTGCGGCAACGCAGCCGGCGATCACGGCGCGCAGCCTGCTGGCCTGGCTGGATGAGCAGCTATTTGAGCTTAATGAAGCCAACTTGTTGCTGCTGCGCAGTATTCACCACCATATGTCGGGTGCATTGAAGAAAGACGAGTTGGCCAGCGCGGCTTTCCCCTACATGGCAGCTTATTTCGGCTGGAAGAACCAGACTGTTGGCCGCATCGAGTTTCTGAAAGAGATGATTGGCGATATGTACGCGCAAAACCTGCTGGTACGTGATGGCTCCAGCTATCGCTACTTCGTCCGCTAAGTCTGCTATCCGTCGATTTCAAAGAACAGGTTTGTGACATGCAACCCCTCATCGTCGCCCAACAAGTTACCCACGGTATTGCCGACTTTCTGCGCGCCGCCTTTCCCGCCAGCAGCACCGGTTTTGCCGGGGTGGTAGAGCGCTTTCTTGCGCAGCGGGACAATGTGTTTAAAGGCCCGTACCTGAGCATTCCGCTGCCATTTCGCCAGCAGGCGGGCGAGGCACCGGCTTTTGCTTGGCTGCCGAACGGTTTTATTCCGCACGCCCACCAGGCCAAGGCCTTCCGCCGCCTGGCGGGGGACGACGCGCGCTCTACACTGGTGGCCACCGGTACCGGCTCTGGCAAGACCGAATGCTTTCTGTACCCGATTCTGGAGCATTGCCGCCTGCAGCAGGCGGCAGGGCGGCGGGGCATCAAGGCCATCATCTTGTACCCGATGAACGCGCTGGCAGGCGACCAGGCCAACCGGGTAGCCAAGGAGATCCTGAAAGCTGGTGCTCTGGCCGGGGTACGGGCGGGCTTGTACGTGGGGGAAACGCCGGAGGTAACGTCGCCGGTGGTGACCACGCTGCCAGATGGCAGCGTAACGGTGATTACCGACCGTAACGAGCTGCGTACCAACCCGCCAGACATTTTGCTGACCAACTACAAGATGCTGGACTTCCTGCTGGTGCGCGCGGCCGATACCCCGCTGTGGGCATACCAGCAGCCGGATACCCTGCGCTACCTGGTGGTGGACGAGCTGCATACCTTTGACGGGGCACAGGGTACCGACCTGGCTTGCCTGGTGCGCCGCCTGAAAGGCCGGCTGGATACCCCACCGGGGCAGCTGGTGTGTGTGGGTACCTCGGCGACGCTGGGCGACGACGGTGTGGCGGACTTGCTGCGTTTTGCCGACGATATTTTTGGCGAGGTAATGGACGACGAGGCGGTGATTGCCGAAGACCGCGTGTCGGTAGGTGACTACCTGGCCGATGCCGTGATCGAATACATGCAAACCCCGCAGCCGGCCAGCGTGGCGGCACTGGACCCGGCCCAGTATGGCGATATCGCCAGCTATATCGCGGCCCAGTATGCGCTGTGGTTTGGCCAGGCGGTAAGCGCCGCCGAGGTGGAGGCCAAGCCCTGGCGTCATGCGTTGGGTGTGGCGTTGAAGAGCCACTTTGCCTTTCAGAACCTGCTGCGCGACCTGGACCGGCTGGGTGGCAAGTCGGTGTGGCTGGACGACCTGTTGGCACTGCTGCCGCGTCGCTTGCCGGCGTGTGACGATGAACGTTACCCCTTGTTATGGCTGTCCAGCTTGTTGTCACTGATTGCTTACGCCCGCAAGCCGGGGCATCAGGACTTCTTTTTGCAAGTAAAGATAGAAATCTGGCTGCGCGAGCTACGGCGCATGGTGGCACCGCTGTCTTTACAGCCGGCACTGATGTTCCATGACGATTTGGGCCCGGCTGAAAAAGAGCACGTTTATCTGCCAGTTATCCACTGCCGCGACTGCCACGCTACCGGCTGGGGCAGTACGGTGCACAAAACCAGCCCCAATCAGCTATCTCGCGATCTGCAGGGCTTTTATAGCGCGTTCTTTGCCGAAGACGTGTCGACGCGGTTTATCTTTCCGCCTAGCGAAAACCCGGACCTGCGCGTTTTTGAACGCAAGCAGGTGTGCCCAGCGTGTGGCACCTTGCACCAGGCTAGCCATAGCAGCTGCAGCCATTGCCAGCATGAGGGGCTGCTGCCGGTAGAAATCACCGCCAACCTGCGCGAGAGCACCAAGAATGACGCCAAGTACACCCGTTCGCATCACGATTGCCCTTACTGCGGCGGTCTGAAGACGCTGAGTATTGTGGGTTCGCAAGCGGCCAGCCTGGCGGCCGTGATGGTGGCGCAGATGTTCTCGTCGCGCTTTAACCCCGACAAAAAGCTGATTGCATTTTCGGACTCGGTGCAGGACGCAGCACACCGAGCCGGTTTTCTGGCGGCACGTACCTGGCGCCTTAACTTGCGCCCGGCGCTGGCGCAGGTGATTGTGGCGGCAGCACAGGCTGGCCAGCCGCTTAGCCTGGCCGACTTGCCGCAGGCCTTTGAACAGCGTTGGCGTACGCAGCTGGGCGACGGTCACTACTTGGCCAACTTCCTGCCACCGGTACTGCACTGGTTGCGCGACTACGAAGCGCTGATGGCCGAAGGCGAGCTGCCTGCCGGTAGCGAGCTGCCCAAGTTGATGTCACAAATCATGCCGTGGCTGATCAATGCCGAATTTGGCCAGGATGCACGCATCGGCCGCTCGCTTGTGGTCACCGGCACCGCCAGTGTTCAGCCAGATCCGGCAGCGCTGGATGGTGCGGTCAGCTGGCTGTTGCCGCGTGTGTCGCAAGAAATCGACCCGCTCGCAGCAGCAACCGCAGCCGAAGTGAAAGTGTTTTTGAGTGGCCTGATTGAAACCATGATCCGCGCCGGTGCCTGGCAAGATGCCGGGCTGGATTTTTACGCCAAAGTGGGCTCTACCCCGTGGCCCTACAAGAAAACCCCGTTCCAGTACAAGCTGCTGACCAGCCCGCGCTCACCGCGCTTTTTGTCGCTGGTGTCGTACAAGCAATCGCTGAATGTGGCTGGCGACAAGCTGTTCCGTGCTTGGGCATTCAAGGCCTTCCCGGTGTTACATGGCATTGCCTTGGGCGTGGATGCGCTGATTGTGCCCTTGTACCGTTTGGCGTTCCGGGCGCTGGTTGAGGCTAAGCTGGCAGTAGAACTGGACGCAGACATCGCTGACGATGTGAGCGTAT
The DNA here is from genome assembly GCF_007644045.2 of Vogesella urethralis. Classification (GTDB taxonomy): domain Bacteria; phylum Pseudomonadota; class Gammaproteobacteria; order Burkholderiales; family Chromobacteriaceae; genus Vogesella; species Vogesella urethralis. The sequence continues at coordinate 5,782 of NZ_VMDW02000048.1, read as the reverse complement.
GGGGCCTGCAGCCCCAAGCCTTTAAAGTGCTGCCGGGGGTGAGCCACTGGCAGTGCACCACGTGTCATAGCGCCGTATTTGCCGCGCACGACGATGTGCTGGCTGGCCAGCCATGCCGCCGGCTGGATTGCCGTGGCGAGTTGGCCGCAGCAGCACCGCTGGGCGACTACTATCGCAAGCTGTATTTGAATGCGGATATCCAGCGCGTGGTGGCTCACGAGCATACCGGTTTGCTGCCGCGCGAAACCCGCGAGCGGGTAGAGCGTAACTTCAAATCGGACAGTGCCCAGCCTGGCGCCATCAATGTGCTGTCTGCTACGCCAACGCTGGAGATGGGTATCGATATCGGCGATTTGTCGTGCACGCTGTTGTGCTCGGTGCCGCCGCAGCAGGCTAACTACATTCAGCGCGCAGGCCGGGCAGGGCGGAGCACCGGTAATGCCTTGCTGATGACCATGGCTACCAGCAAGCCGCATGACTTGTATTTCTGGCAAGACCCCAAAGCCATGATTGCCGGCAGTGTGCAGGCGCCTGGCGTGTTTCTGAATGCGTCGGCGGTGCTGGAGCGCCAGCTCACCGCCTTTACGCTGGACTGCTGGGTGCGGGAAACCGGCCAGACCGCGCAGATCCCGGGCGAAGTGCGCGCCGTGTTTGCGGCGATTGAAAAGCAGAACCTGAGCCGTTTTCCTTACCCCTGGCTGAGCTACATCGATCAAAACCGTGAAAGCCTGCTAAGCCGTTTTGTGGCGCTGTTCAATACCGGTGCCTTTACGCCGCTGACGCCAGAAACCGTGCAGTGGCTCAATACCTTTATTGATGGTGGTATCGGAGAAGAAGGCTCCTTGCCCTGGAAACTGGTCCACCGCCTGAGTGGTATTGCCAAGGATGTTGCCGAAATCAAGCGCCAGCGCGACCGCGCCTTGAAAGAAGCCGAGAAGCTGCAAGCGCTGGAAGTGCTGGGGGCGGAGCAGCAGGAAGAGCTGGACCGGCTAAAACAAGAGCGTATTGCGCTGGCAAGACTGGTGGGCGCCATTGAGGGCAAGGCCACGCTGAATGTGCTGACGGATGAAGGCTTGTTACCTAACTATGCCTTCCCTGAGCAGGGCGTGTTGCTGCGCTCGATCATCGTGCGTGACGCCAAACCGGGTGCCGAGCGCCCGGATCCGTTGACCTTTGAGTACGAGCGCCCAGGGGCTGCCGCCATTACCGAGCTGGCCCCCAATAACACTTTTTATGCCGAAGGCCGCCGGGTGATGGTGAACCAGGTGGACGTATCCAAGATCAAGCCCGAAGCATGGCGCTTCTGCCGCCAGTGTGCATACACCGAGCCGCTGTCGTCTGGCGATCATCATCAGCATTGCCCGCGTTGTGGCGATACATTGTGGCGCGACAGCGGCCGGGTGCACGAGATGTTGCGGCTGACAACGGTGTTCGCCCGTACGCTGGACCGGGACAGCCGCATTGCTGACGACAGTGACGAGCGCCAGCGCGGGTTTTATGTGCGCCAGGCCTTGGTGGACTCTGCCCCCGAGGCGGTTCGACAGGCCTTTGCAGTCGACCAGCCTGCGTTTCCGTTTGGTTTCGAGTTTCTCGACAAGGTGACATTCCGCGAAGTGAACTTTGGCGAACAGACGCCAGAGCCAAACCCCATGGTGGTGGCTGGCGAAGAGCTAAACCGACCGGGTTTCACCATTTGTCCGGAGTGCGGCACGATCCAGCGCCGGCGCAAGGCAGAAGAGCAGTATCGTAACCACGCGGCTTGGTGCAGCCGTCGCAAGGATGCAGAGGCCAATACCCAGCAGTGCGTATTCCTGTACCGGGAGTTTACCAGTGAGGGTATTCGTATCTTTCTGCCCGAGGTGGGCTTTACCGATACCAAAGGCGCGTTGTTGAGCTTTGTCGCCGCGCTGGAGTTGGGGCTGACCAAGCGCTTTCGCGGGGCGGTGGCCCACTTGCGCATTGCATTGGATGTGCGCATGGCGGCGGGTTCTGACCAGCCTAGGGCGTATCTGGTGATTTACGACAGCGTGCCAGGTGGAACCGGGTACCTGAAAGAGCTGATGCGCGACCCGGAGCCCTTGTTTGAAGTGATGTCTCTGGCCTTGCAGTCGCTGGATGCTTGTCCTTGCAACCAGGACGACGAGGCAGATGGTTGCCATCGTTGTGTCTACCGCTATCACAACAGTAGCGACCGCCGGGCTATTTCACGCCGGGCAGCACAAAAGCTGCTAGGCCAGGCGCTGCAGCATAAGGCTGCACTGAAACCGGTAGGCAATTTGTCCAATGTGCAGACGAACAATGCACTACTGGATAGCGTGCTGGAGCAGCGCTTTATCGAGGCGCTACGGCGTTCGCACGGTGGTACCAAGTTCGAACTGTCCGAGTTGCTGTTCCGTGGCAAACCGGGCTACCTGGTGAAAGCCGCTGGCCGCCGCTGGCGTCTTGAACTGCAGGTTACTCTGGGGCCGCAAGACGGGGTTGTGCTGCCCAGTAAGCCCGACTTTGTGTTCTGGCCGGACGACGCTAGTGGTGACACGCCCATTGCCGTGTTTATGGATGGCTGGCAGTACCACAAGGACATCATTACGCAAGATCTAGCGAAGCGCATGGCGATTGCCAAAAGTGGCAAGTTTTCGGTGTGGACTCTGACCTGGGATGACCTGGAGGAAGCACTACAAGGCAAGTTGCCCGCTACGCCCTCACCCTGGCCAGCTTTGGTTCATGAGCAGGCCACCGCAGCACTGGCCAAACTGCTTGATGTACAGGGCATTGAGCACCTGTCCAGCTTTAAGGCCATGCCGGTATTTCAGCAGCTGCATTACCGTTTATACGCTTGCGACCATCAAACCATGCGTAAGCATGCCTGCGTGCTGGGTATCGGCTTGATGAAGCCGGAAGGGAATGCAACACAGTTGGCCGCAATGAAGGTGGGCAGCTGGTGGCGCCGCCTGGTTGATCTGGCATTGTTGCCTGATACACCGCAGCACAAGTGGGGTATGCGCGTGCTTGGGGGCAGTTGTGACATGGCTATCGGTCTGGATGCGCCGAGCTTGGGGCACATCCTGCAAGGCGGGTCACAAGCCATGCACGAACCCGTGATTGTGTTGCAGTGGAAAGATCAAGCCGGGTCGGATGTTGAGCGTTTGCAGCTATGGCAACAGCTATGGCAGTGCCTGAACCTGCTGCTGCCTTTAAGACATATGTGGATAGGCAATGAAGCCATGGCTGGCCTAAACAGCCTGCACGACTGCCCGGCATTGCAAACCAAAGAGGTAGGTTTGCCTGCTGAGTGGGAGAGTGTGGCCGAAGTTTGTGATGCCATGCTTCAGCCATTCTTGGCGGCAATGGCAGCGCACTTGCCGCTACCGGAAGATGGTTATGCCTTGCTCAGTGATAAAGGGCGAGTGTTAGCAGAGGCCGAGCTGGCTTGGCCGCAGCAGAAGATAGCGTTGTTGTTACCTGACAACGACGAGCATGCCCAGATCTTTAAACAGCATCACTGGCAGGTATGTGTGCTGAGCGACGGTTTTGACGTTGAGCAGTTGATTGGATTGATGACGGAGCTGGATAAATGAGCCTGACCCCAAAAATTGCCATTTCGGACGATTTTCTGAAGTCGTTTGCTGCCGTACCGCGCTCGCACCAGCTGGCGGTGCTGAATTTTGTAGCCAAATTCAGGCAGAACCCCTTGGCCACAGGTATCAACTACGAACGCATACATGATGCAGCCGACCCCAATATGCGCTCGGTGCGGGTAAACGACAACATACGAGGCATTGTGTTGAAACCTGATGTGGGCAATGTGTACTGCCTGCTGTGGGTGGATCAGCATGATGATGCTTATCAATGGGCGCGTCGTCACAAGGTTGCCATCCACCCTGACGTAGGCAGCATTCAGATTTTTGCGGTGGAAGAGGGGGCTGCGGCCAACCATGTAGAAGTGGTTGCGGATCAGCCTGCCGGCTTGTTTGCTGCTTTGAAAGACCGTGAAATTCGCCGTCTGGGTGTGCCCGACGAGATGTTGCAACAAGTGCGGGCAGTGAATACCGAAGCCGGGCTGGACGACTTGCAATCACGCTTGCCTGACGAAGCGTATGAGGCCTTGTTCATGTATGCGGCGGGCTACTCTCTGGATCAGGTGCTTGCCGAGATGGCGGCCCAGCAAGAGCCTATCGACCCACATGACTTTAGCGCTGCGTTGGATCGCGATGTGTCGCGCCGCCACTTCGTAGTGCTGACAGACGACAGTGATCTGGAAGCTTTGCTGGGGGCGCCGCTTGAGCGTTGGCGGGTGTTTCTGCACCCTAGCCAGCGCAAGCTGGTAGAGCGCGATTGGAATGGCCCGGTAAAAGTCACAGGTGGTGCGGGTACGGGCAAAACGGTTGTGGCAATGCACCGCGCCGCAAGGCTGGCAAAGCAGTACGCCGATATTCCAGGCCGGCCAGTAGTATTCACTACCTTCACCAAAACACTGGCAGAAGATATCCGGCAGCACCTTGCCTTGCTTTGTAGCCCGCAGGAACTGGAAAAAATCCAGGTGGTGAACCTGGATCAGTGGGCTGTTGGCTTGCTCCGACGTTTTGGCTACAAGAGTAACTTGCTCTACAGCGAGTCACAGCGGCGCCAGTACTGGCAGGCCGCAATGTCTGCCTTGCCTGCCGGTGTGGATTTGTCGCCAACATTTTTACGCGCCGAGTTTGAGCGTGTGGTGTTGCCGCAGGGTTGTGAGACAGCCGAAGACTATATGCGTGCGAGTCGTCTCGGTCGTGGTGGTCAACTGAGCCGCCAGCTGCGCAAGCAGATCTGGCCTGTGTTTGCCGAGTATCGTGCCCAGCTACAGGCTGCCCAGTATAAAGAGCCGGAGGAGGCTTTCCGTGAGGCAGCGCAGTTACTGGCAGGCTCTGCCGAATCGCTAGGTATTCGCGCCATGGTAGTCGACGAGGCTCAAGACATCAGCAGTGCGGCCTTTGAGCTTATCCGTATTGCAGTGCCCCAAGCGGAAAATGACCTGTTCATCGTTGGTGATGCGCATCAACGCATTTATCGACACAAAGTCGTACTCAGCCGTGCAGGTATAGAGGTACGCGGTCGCAGCAAGAGCCTGAAAGTGAATTATCGAACAACTGATGAGATCCGGCGTTGGGCATGTGCCCAGCTGGAAGGTTGCGACATTGACGATCTGGATGGTAACCAAGACTCCTTGCGTGGCTACAAGTCGCTGACGCATGGCGAAGTGCCTGATGTATTACACAGCAACTCCATTCTGGAGGATGCACAGCACGTGGCCACTATTCTCGATGAGCTGGCCGCAGATGGTATCGATGCCCGTCAGGTGTGTGTGACAGCCAGGACCAACGATGACCTGGATGCAATAGCGACAGCGCTAAAGCACGCGAACGTTGCAGTTCATAAGCTGGATACACATACCGCAGATGACGACTCTGTAGCTGGTGTAAGGCTTTCTACCATGCATCGGATCAAAGGCTTGGAGTTCAACGTAGTAGTCATCGCTGCATACAAAGGTGCTGAAGCCTATGCAGCTTTGCACAGCCGTGACGAGGATGCTGGCGTTGCAGAAGAAACTGAAGTGGCAGAGCGCTGTTTATTGCATGTGGCGGCTACCCGTGCAAAACAGCACCTTTTTGTGCTGAGCCGGGGTGCGGGTGCTGTCTAACTAGAGAAAGCTGAATCTGCCGGCGATTCACTTCGACGTTCACCCCATCTTGAGTAGCACGTAACTTTAGCGTCCAATCCACCATGACAAGGAGTTGGACATGAAGAA
>NZ_VMDW02000049.1 GCF_007644045.2 Vogesella urethralis | reverse complement strand
GGCTTGCTCATGACACCTCCTTGTAGGGCCTAGTGTGAGGCTCACGAGGTATCTAGGAAAGTGAGGGCGATTCATAAGCGAGTTACATAGGTGAAAGTTCTCGTACATCTGATGGCTCCTTCATGGATCAGGTTGATGAGTGACCTGTGCGGTGTCATTTGAAGTTCGTACAGTTGTAGGCTGTTGTATGTTGCTACATTTCATTAGACCGCAACGCTGCCCGCGCAGCGTCCACCAGTACGTCGCTCAGGCGCGCCAGCCGGGGCGATTGCACCTGCCAGTGGTGCCAGTACAGCGCCACGTCTACCGGTTTGTCGGGCTGCAGCGGCAGCAGGGTGCCGGCCAGACCGCATGCGGCCAACTGTACGTCGGGCAGCATGCCCCAGCCCAGCCCCAGCTTGACCGCCTGCAGATAGGGGTCGGACGCGGGCAGGAAGTGGCAGGGGTAGCTATCGTCCGGCAGGCCGAAGTGCTGCAGCAGCCAGTCGGCTTGCAGCCGGTCTTTGTGGTTGTAGATCATTACCGGCGCCCGGCGCAGTGCGTCGCGGCTGACGCCGCCGCCAAACCAGCGGGCGTGGTAGTCGGCGCTGGCCAGCGCCTGATAGCGCATCACGCCCAGCGGGCTGGCGCTGCAGCCGCGCATGGCTTGCGGCTCGGTGGAGATGCAGCCCAGCGCCATGCCGGCTTGCAGCAGGGTGTAGGTGTGGTCCTGATCGTCCACGATCACGTCCAGCAGCACGCGCTCGCGGATCAGGAACGGCGTCAGCGCCGGCAGGAACCAGCTGGCCACGCTGTCGGCGTTTACCGCCAGCGACACGCTGAGCATGGCGCTGTCGTCGCCGGCAAAGGTGGCGGCCAGGTCGGCTTCCAGCAGCGCGGCGCGTTGCAGGTGCTGGCGCAGCAGCTGGCCTTCGCGGGTGGCGCGGCAGGGGCGGCTGCGAACCAGCAGCGGTTTGCCCAGCACTTCTTCCAGCGCGCGGATGCGCTGCGAGATGGCCGATGGCGTCAGGTGCAGGTCGTGTGCGGCTTGCTCGAAGCTGCCGCTGTCCAGCGCGGCCAGAAAGGCCTCGCAGTGTTTGGGGTCGAGTTTCATCGCGGTTCTGGCGGTGTAAGTGAAGCCAGATTAATGATAGCCAAGATAATTTAATCTTGCTGTTCTGGCTGGCGGGGCTGCCCGATACTGGCGGCCAACCTGACACCACGGAGAGCACCATGCTGACAGCCAGCTACTTCAAGGGCCTGGGCCTGGGCGCCAGCCTGATCATGGCCATCGGTTCGCAAAACGCGCACGTACTGAAAATGGGCCTGTTGCGCCAGCACATCGGCCCCACGGTGCTGGTGTGCATGCTGTGCGACGCGGTGCTGATTGTGGCCGGCGTGGCCGGCATGGGCAGCCTGATCCAGCACAGCCCGCTGCTGCTGGAGGCGGCGCGCTGGGGCGGGGCGGTGTTTTTGTTCTGGTACGGGCTGCGGGCGTGGCGCGCGGTGCTGGCCAACGACAGCCTGCAGATTGCCGCCGGGGCGCAAACCATGCCATTGAAGGTAGCATTGGCCACGGTACTGGCGCTGACGCTGCTGAACCCGCACGTGTACCTGGATACCGTGGTGCTGCTGGGCAGTATCGGCGGGCAGGAGGCGGGCGACGGCAAGCTGTGGTTCGCGCTGGGGGCGTGCACGGCGTCGGTGCTGTGGTTTACCGCGCTGGGCTATGGTGCACGGCTGCTGGCGCCGCTGTTTGCGCGGCCGCTGTCGTGGCGGGTGCTGGATGGCGTGGTGGGCACGGTGATGTGGACGCTGGCCGGCGCGCTGGCTCTGTCCTGAGTGGGCTGTGGGCATGAAAAAAGGCGGCACCGTGTGGGTGTCGCCTTTTTTGTTTTGGTGCGGTGGTGGGCCACCGCACCGTGGAAAAACCGGAGCCGTCGTCGTTCATGCGCGTGCCTCCGCCGTGCCGACCAGGCGCAACCGTTCTTCGCGTTCGCTTTCGATGAAGTGGGCGATCATGGTGCGGTAGATCTTGGCGGTGAGGGCGGCATCGGCGCCCAGCTCGCCGGCCAGGCGGGTGACACGGCGCATCACCTGGTCCACGCGCTTGCCGTCTTCCACTTCGGCGTCGCTGTGCTTGAAAGCGGCGGCTTGCTGCACGTACAGGCCGCGATGGGCGATCATGCTGACGATGGCGCGGTCCAGGCTATCGATCTGGGTGCGTACTTCTTCCAGGTTGCGGCATTGGTAAACCCATTCCATTTTCTGCTCCTTGTGGCGGTAGTGTGGTGGTGGCTGCGGCCAACCCTGTGGTTGGCCGCATGGGTGGCTCAGTAGTAGTTCAAGCCCATGGCGGCCTTGACCTCGGCCAGCGTTTGCGCGGCGACGGCGCGGGCTTTCAGCGTGCCTTCTTTCAGCATGGCCAGCACGGCGCCGGGGTCTTGCGCGTAGGCTTGGCGGCGGGCGCGGATGGGGGCCAGCAGCGCTTGCAGGATGTCTTCCAGCTCGCGCTTGATCACGGCGTCGCCCAGGCCGCCGCGCTGGTAATGCGCTTTCAGCTCGGCCACACGGTTGGCGTCGGGGTGGAATACGTCGAGGTAGGTAAACACCACATTGCCGTCTACCTGGCCGGGGTCGGCCACGCGCAGGTGGTTGGGGTCGGTGTACATCATTTTCACGGCCTGGCTGATGTCGTCGGCGCTGGCGCCCAGTGTCAGCGCATTACCCAGCGATTTGGACATCTTGGCCTTGCCGTCCACGCCCGGCAGGCGGGCGCCGGCGTCCGGCACTACCGCGCGGGCTTCTACCAGCACCGGCTCGGCTACGCTGCCGTTAAAGCGGCGCACGATCTCGTTGGTCTGCTCGATCATCGGGATCTGGTCGGCGCCCACCGGCACGATGGTGGCCTTGAAGGCGGTGATGTCGGCGGCCTGGGCGGCGGGGTAGGTGAGGAAGCCGGCCGGGATGTCGCGCTCGTAACCGCGCAGCTTGATCTCGTCCTTGATGGTGGGGTTGCGTTCCAGTCGCGACACGGTCACCAGGTTCAGGTAGTACGACGCCAGCTCGGTCAGCTCCGGCACCAGGCTCTGGATGAAGATGGTGCTTTTGGCCGGGTCGATGCCGACGGCCAGGTAGTCCAGCGCCACTTCCAGTACGTTTTCACGCACCTTCAGGTAGTTGCCCATATTGTCGGTCAGCGCTTGGGCGTCGGCCAACAGCAGGAACTGCGGGCAACGCTCTTGCAGGATGACGCGGTTGCGCAGCGAGCCCACATAGTGGCCAAGGTGCAGCGGGCCGGTGGTGCGGTCACCGGTAAGGATGATGTCTTGCGGGGAAACTGTGTCCAGTAAGCTCATGCCGATCTCCGTGATATCGGGGAGGCTGAGTAGGCGCTGGGGAGGGTACTGCTGGAAGTGATAAACCCGGGCGCCTTGTCAGCTGCTCCCGGGTTTGCTTTACGTACGCAACCGCGGTGCCGCCGTTAGAGGCGCCACCAGGAAAAAAACACGAATGCGGATGCGGGTTTGGTATTCATGGGGTTTATAAAAACACGGCGCTCAGGCTGGCGTCAAGCGCTGTTTGCCGCCGTGTGGTGCATTGCATCACCAGATGGTAAAACGCCGCGCAATAGCGCGGCGTCGGGTAAGCAAGCGGTGTCTTCAGGCGGCCGGCGGCACGGTATCGGCAAAGCTGGCCTGGGCCGACAGCTTGTCGTACAGCCTTTCCAGGTTGGGGTACAGGTCGCGCCACGGCAGGTCGGCAAAGCGGAAGTCCAGATAGCCCAGCATGCAGCCGGTGGCAATGTCGGCCAGGCTGTAGCCTTCGCCGTTGCACCAGTGGCGCTCGCCCAGCATGGCCGACAGCGCGGCCAGGCCGCGGTCGATCTTGCCTTGCTGGCGGTCTACCCATTCCTGGCTTTGCTGCACCGCCGGGCGGCGGCGCTCCACCACGATGTTGGCCGCCGCATCGCAGATGCCGTCGGCCAGCGCTTCGAAGCGGCGGGTTTCCACCAGCAGGCGGCGGTCTTGCGGCAGCAGGCGCGACACCGGCGAGATCGCGTCCAGGTATTCCACGATCACCCGCGAGTCGTACAGGCTGCTGCCGTCGTCCATCAGCAGCACCGGCACCTTGCCCAGCGGGTTGAAATCGGCCACGGTCGATGTGCTCTCCCACGGGATATCCAGCTGCAGCGGACAGTCGATCTTTTTCTCTGCCAGGACGATGCGCACCTTGCGGGCGTAGGGGCTGGTAAGCGAGGCGATCAGTTTCATGGGTCGGGTATCAGAAAGTGGTGTGGAATGAATGATTTATAGCGCAAGCGGCGCTGCCTACGATAGCACAATACATCTGCATAAAGTGCAAAGTGTTATCGAATTTCCACCTTACCGTTAACGTTCAGCTGAATCAAGCTATTGCCCGGCTGAAAGTTGGCCGCAGCCACGTCAGCTACCGGCGCGGCGGCCATTTCGGCTTTGGCGCGCATCATCATCGGGTAACCGGGCTGGGCGCTGCCGATGCTCAGCTCGCTGACGTGTTGCTGGGTCTTGCCCAGCGCTTTGCCGGCGGCAGCGGCTTGCGCCTGCAGCGCGGCGATAGCTTGCGGGATCAGCTGCGCTTCGGCCTGGCGGCGGCTCTGCTCGGACACGCCAAACTGTACGCCTTCCAGCGCCATGTATTTCTGCAGCCTGGCGATCAGCTCGGCGGTATCGGTAAAGTCCTGGCTTTTGAGTTTGATCTCGGCGCGCGCCTGCCAGCCGGTGATCTTGCCGTTCTTATCGTAGTCCGGCCAGGTGTTGTAGCTGCCGCTGCTGAAGGTAACCTTGCGGAAGCCTTCGGCGTCCTGGCGGGCGCGGTTCAGCAGCTTGTTGATGCGGTCGGCCAGCGCGCCGGCTTGCGGCAGGCGGTCTTGTACGTACAGGCTGGCGTTGACCTCGTCGTTGGCCAGTTCCTGGCTGGCGCTGGCCGACAGGTTCAGTACGGTAGCGCCGTTATCGGCAGCCACGGCTGCCAGGGGCAGGGTGCACAGCAGGGCAAGGGCGGGCAGGGTGGTGCGCATGGTCGTTTCCTTCACGAAAAGGGGTCTGACTGCTGGTGAGCTGCGGGGTTCAACGTCGTTCGGTGACGAAATGTTATCGGCATGCCGGGTGGGCGACAAGTTGCCCTGAAGGGCAAAAACAACGCCCCGTGTGGCAGGCACACGGGGCGCAAGGTTGGCCGCAGCCGGGCAGGGCTTAGCCCAGCAGCAGGGCGTCGTCGTCGATGGCTTCGCCGCGGGTTTTCTCGAACATCGCCAGCAGGTCGGCCACCTGCATGCGGCCGCGTTCCTCGCCGGCCACGTCCAGCACCACGCGGCCCTGGTGCAGCATCACGGTGCGGTGGCCGTGGTCCAGCGCCTGGCGCATCGAGTGCGTCACCATCAGCGCGGTGAGCTGGTTCTCGTGCACGATGCGGTCGGTCAGCTCCAGCACGAAAGCGGCGGTTTTCGGGTCCAGCGCCGCAGTGTGCTCGTCCAGCAGCAGGATGCGCGACGGTTGCAGGCTGGCCATCAGCAGGCTGACCGCCTGACGTTGGCCGCCAGATAGCAGGCCCATGCGGTCCGGCAGGCGGTTTTCCAGCCCCAGCTTCAGCGTGGCCAGCTTGTCGCGGAACAGCTCGCGCAGGCCACGGTTCAGCGCCGGGCCAAAGCCGCGCTTGCGGCCGCGGTAGTAGGCCAGCGCCATGTTTTCTTCGATGCTGAGGTTTTCGCAGGTGCCGGCCATCGGATCCTGGAACACGCGTGCCACCAGCCCGGCGCGCTGCCAGCCCGGCGTGCGGGTGACGTCTTTGCCGTCGATGTGCAGGCTGCCGCTATCGACGATCACGTCGCCGGCCAGCGCGTTCAGGAAGGTGGATTTGCCGGCGCCGTTGCTGCCGATCACGGTCACGAACTGGCCGCTGTCGATTTGCAGCGACAGGCCGCGCAGCACCGGGTTTTCGATCGGCGTGCCGGGGTTGAAGGTCTTGAACAGGGTATCGGCGCGCAGCATCAGCGGGCTCCTCCGGGTTTACGGGCCAGCTTGGCCTTCAGCTTGGGCAGCACCAGGGCAAAGCCCACCAGCAGTGCGGTAATCAGGTTGAGGTCTTGCGCCTGCAGGCCGATGAAGTCGGCGTTCAGCGCCAGCGCGATCAGCAGGCGGTACAGCAAGGCGCCCAGTACGGTGGCCAGCGTGATCACCCACAGCGTGCGAGACGGCAGCAGCGTTTCGCCGATGATGACCGCGGCCAACCCTACCACGATGGTGCCGACGCCCATCGATACATCCGCGCCGCCCTGGGTTTGCACGTACAGCGCACCGGCTACCGCGATCAGCGCGTTGGATAGCGCCATGCCGGCCAGCACCATGCGTTCGGTGGCAATGCCCTGCGCCCGCGCCATGCGTGCGTTGGCGCCGGTAGCGCGCATGGCCAGGCCGGCTTGCGACGCAAAGAACACGTCCAGCCCCAGCTTGGCGGCCACGATCAGCGCGGCCAGCACTGCCGGCTGCACTTGCCAGGCGATGTCGAAATTGTCGCCGATCAGCGGGCTGAAGATGGTGGGGCTGCCGATCAGCGGCATATTGGGCGCGCCCATGATGCGCAGGTTGATCGAATACAGCGCGATCATCACCAGAATGGACGCCAGCAGCTGCAGGATGCCCAGGCGTACGTTCAGCCAGGCGGTCAGCCAGCCGGAAGCGGCGCCGGCCAGCGCGGCCACGCCACAGGCCAGCCATGGGTCGTGGCCGCCGGCAATCAGCGTGGCGGCCACGGCGCCGCCCAGCGGAAAGCTGCCGTCGGCGGTGAGGTCGGGAAAGTCGAGGATGCGGAAGGAAATCAGCACGCCCAGCGCCACCAGGGCGAAGATCAGGCCGATTTCCAGCGCACCCATCAGGGCGATCAGGGTCATGATGCGGGTCTTTCAATGGCAACGCGCAGCTCGTGGCTGCGCGGTGGGGTGACAGGTTGGCCGCAAGGTGGGCGGCCAACCTGACGGGTTTACTTCACGGTATCGCTGGCTTCTTTCAGCAGTGCCGGGCTGAGGGTGACGCCCTGTTTCTGGGCGGCAGCCGGGTTCAGCGTCAGCGACAGCTTCTCGCCTACCTGCGGGGCGATAGCGCCGGCTTTCTCGCCTTTCAGGATGCGTACGACCAGCTTGCCGGTCTGGCGGCCGATGTCGTAGTAGTTCTGGCCCAGGGCAGCGATGGCGCCACGCTTCACCGAGTCGGTATCGGACGCCACCAGCGGCAGCTTGCCTTGCTGGGCGACGGCGGCCAGCGATTCGTAGGTGGACACCACGTTGTTGTCGGTGCTGGTGTACAGCACGTCCACTTTACCGATCAGGTTCTTGGCGGCCGGGGCCACGTCCACGGTACGCGGTGCCGGCGCTTCTACCAGGCTCATGCCACGCTTGGCTAGCTCGGTTTTCAGCTCTTTGGCCACTACCACCGAGTTCACTTCACCCGGGCTGTACACCATGCCCACGCGTTTGGCGCCCGGTTTGATCTTGGCGATCAGGTCCAGCTGCGGTGCCAGCGCCAGCTTGTCGGAGACACCGGTGACGTTGGTTTTGGACGGCTGCCAGCTCGGTACCAGCTTGGCGGCAACCGGGTCGGTGACGGCGGTGAACACCACCGGAATGCTGCGGGTAGCGGCCACGGCAGCCTGGGCGCTCGGGGTGGCGATGGCCACGATCACGTCCGGCGCGTCGCCAACGAATTTCTTGGCGATCTGGGCGGCGGTGGCCGGGTTACCTTGCGCGCTCTGGTACTGGTACTTGATCTGCTTGCCCGGTTCGAAGCCGGCGGCTTTCAGTTCGTCCTCGATGCCCTTGCGCGCAGCGTCCAGCGCCGGGTGGTCCACGATCGCGGTAACGGCAACCGATTTCTGCTCGGCGGCGTGGGCAAACAGGGGCAGGCTGGCAGCCAGTGCTGCGGCCAGGAGGGTACGGCGGGCAATCGTGCTCATCTTGCTAGCTCCGGAACGGGACAGGTTGTGGTGCAATGCGATAATTGCGCAATCATATTGCAAAGTGCCGGCCGTTTCAGATTGTGCAAAGCAATAATATTCCAAATATTGTATTAAAAAAGTGAAATGTGCCAACTTGGTGCGTGCTTAAAAAAGAAGCGGCCAACAAGCTTGGCCGTCGGGGGTGGATGCTGGCGAATTGTGTAGTGCCGCTATTTCAGCGGCAGCTGCCTCATGCTGATTGTATGAATGAGGGGCCGGGCGCGGCAGGGCTTGCCTGCCGCGGTAGCCGCCTTCACCGGCCACGACGTGCCAAACCGAACTGGCTGGTTTCATCCTTGTCGCGCCCGCGTGGCATGCTGCCGATCGGTCTTAGTCCAGGTATTCGTCGCCAGGGACGGTGAGGTAGGGGATGAAGTCTTCGCTGCTGACCAGCAGGTCGAACAGCAGGGCGGCATCATCAAAATGCCGGCTCCAGCGGCTACCGTATTCGGCGTGCAGGCGGTTGATCTCGTCGGCGGCCAGGTCGCGCAGCAAGCCCAGGCTGACCTTGCGGCCATCGTCCAGGTAGCCCTTGGCGCTGCGTATCCACTGCCACAGCTGGGCGCGGGCGATCTCGGCGGTAGCGGCTTCTTCCAGCTGGTTGTGGATGGGCACGCAGCCGCGGCCGCTCATCCACGCCCCCAGGTACTGGATGCCGACGCTGATGTTGTTGCGCAGGCCGGCTTCGGTAATCGGGCCTTCCGGCTGGAAGTTCAGCAGGTCGGCGGCGCTGATGTGCACGTCGTCGCGCTGGCGTGCCAGTTGGTTGGCCGCATCGCCCAGCACACTGCGGAAGGCGTCCAGCGCCAGCGGCACCAGCGCCGGGTGGGCGACCCAGCTGCCGTCGTAGCCATCGCGCGCTTCACGCTGTTTTTCCTGGTAGATAGCCGCCATGGCCTGATCGTTGGCCGCGGGGTCATGCTTGATCGGCGTCAGCGCCGACAGGCCGCCAATGGCCGGTGCTCCGCGACGGTGGCAGGTTTTGACCAGTTGCAGCGCGTACGAGCGCATGAACGGCACCGTCATGGTGATGCGTTCGCGGTCGGCCAGGCAGAAATCGCGGCTGTGGCCAAAGGTGCGGATGCAGCTGAACAGGTAGTCCCAGCGGCCGGCATTCAGCCCGGCGCAGTGCTCGCGCAGCGCGTACAGGATCTCGTCCATCTCGAACGCCGCCAGGATGTGCTCGATCAGTACCGTGGCGCGGATGGTGCCTACCGGTAAATCCAGCGCTTGCTGTGCCAGCACGAACACATCGTTCCACAGCGCGGCCTCGTGGTGGTTTTCCAGCTTGGGCAGGTAGTAGCAGACGGGTTGGCCGCGCGCGTGCAGCAGGCGGGCGTTGTGGAAAAAGCTGAGGCCGAAATCGAACAGGGCAGCGCTGACGGCACGGCCATCAACGCGCAGGTGTTTTTCCTGCAGGTGCCAGCCGCGTGGGCGCAGCATCATCAGCGCGGTACGTTCGTTCAGGCGGTAGGGCTGGCCGTCCGGGCCGGGGTGGCTGAGCGTGCCGGCCCAGGCATCGCACACGTTCTGGTGGCCGGCCACGATATTGCCCCAGCCGGGGCTGGTGGCGTCTTCGAAGTCGGCCATGAAGCAGCTGGCGCCGGAGTTCAGGGCATTGATCATGGCCTTGCGTTCTACCGGGCCGGTGATTTCCACACGGCGGTCGTGCAGGGCGGGGGGGAGCGGGGCGATCTGCCAGTCTGCGTCACGGATGGCGCGGCTATCGGCGGGAAAGTCCGGTAGCTCACCGGCGTCCAGCAGCATCTGGCGTTGCTGTCGGGCGGCCAGCAGTTGCTGGCGGCGTGCATCGAACGCCCGGTGCAGGCTGGCGATGAAGGCCAGCGCCGGGTAACTGAACAATGCCTCGTTGGCTGGCCGAACCGGGGCCAGCAGCTCCACGCCTTGCGGCAGTTGCAACGCCATGTCTCTCTCTCCGTTGGGTTGGCCGGCCACGGGGCAGCGGCAGCCAGCTTGTTATGCCTGCAGTTTACCGGCAGTCAAAGTCAGGAAAAATACGTAAAAACCGATAACATTTTTTACTTTTCAGAACGTAAAGCGCCGTGCCAGTGGCAACGTATCAGCGCATTTTGTGCTGCATTTAGCGCATTGTCCTGCAGATGTGGCCAGGGTTGGTGTTGGCATTGCTACTTTTTGAAACAAAATGGCATAGCTGTTCGAAAGGACAGCTATCTGCCGCCTTGTGGCACGGATGGGGTGTATTGCTGCGCAGTGCATTGAAATGCTGGCACGCTGTGCGCTGCATTTTGCTGATTGGATTCTGTATACATAGTGCCTGATCGTGGGCTGGCTTGAGCCGGACCAGGGGCTGCGGCATAGTCGCGCCCCTGCGCGTTACTGCCTTATCCGGTAGGGTCGCCGCACAACAACCAGACCTGCACAGCAGGCCGGAACGCAGCCCAAGAGGCTGCGTAGTCGTTTGACCACTCGGGACAATACAATGAGTTTGCTTCGCAAGAAGGACGTCCGCCAGATGATGGCGGGCGTTCAGGGCGCAGGTGCACTGCGCAAAGAGCTGTCGGCATTCGACCTCACCATGCTGGGGATCGGAGCCATTATCGGTACCGGCATTTTCGTACTGACCGGCACCGGTGCCACCGTGGCCGGCCCCGGCCTGGTGCTTTCCTTCATCATCGGCGCCATCGCCTGCGGCTTTGCCGCGCTGTGTTATGCCGAATTTGCCGCCATGCTGCCGGTTTCCGGCTCTACTTATACCTACGCCTACGCCACGCTGGGTGAACTGATCGCCTGGATCATCGGCTGGGATCTGATGCTGGAATACCTGCTGGCTTCGTCGGCGGTGTCGGTGGGCTGGTCCGGCTACTTCCAGAGTCTGATTGCCGGTTTCGGCCTGCACCTGCCGGACGCGCTGACGGCGGCCGCCGGTGCCCGCCCGGGCGTGACCACCGTGTTCAACCTGCCGGCGTTCGTCATCGCCATGCTGGTCACCACGCTGCTGGCGTTCGGTATCAAGGAATCGAAGCGCGTCAACAATATCGTGGTGCTGATCAAGGTGGCCGTGGTGCTGGTGTTCATCGCGGTTGCGGTATGGCACGTCAAACCGGCCAACTGGCACCCGGCGCTGCCGTACGGCATGAGTGGCGTGTTCCACGGTGCGGCCATCGTGTTCTTCAGCTTCCTGGGTTTTGACGCCGTGACCTGCGCAGCGGAAGAAGTGAAAAACCCGGATCGGGATATTCCGCGTGGCGTGTTGTGGTCGCTGGGTATCTGCTCGGTACTGTACGTGGTGGTATCGGCCATCATGACCGGTATCGTGCCGTACATGCAGTTCAAAGGGATTGACCACCCGGTGTCGCTGGCGCTGCAAGTGGCCAAGCTGGACTGGTTTGCTGGCTTCGTCGACCTGGGCGCCATTCTGGGCATGCTGACGGTGATCCTGGTGATGACCTACGGCCAGACCCGCATCCTGTTTGCCATGTCGCGTGACGGCCTGCTGCCGAAAATCTTCAGTGATGTACACCCGAAGTACGGTACCCCGTACAAGGCTACCTGGCTGATCGGTACCATCATCGCGCTGATCGCCGGTTTTGTGCCGCTGGGCACGCTGGCCGAGCTGGTCAACATCGGTACCCTGGCCGCGTTCTCGCTGATTGCTGCGGCCATCATCGTGCTGCGCAAGAGCGAGCCGAACCTGCCGCGTAAATTCCACTGCCCGGGCGTGCCGTATGTGCCGGCGCTGGCCATCGTGTTCTGCGTGTTCCTGATGAGCCAGCTGTCGTGGCTGACCTGGGTATGCTTTGTGGTGTGGCTGGTGATCGGCCTGGTGGTGTACTTCGGTTACTCGCGCCAGCGTTCGCTGTTGCACAAGCCATAAGCAGCACTAGCATCGTACTGATACTTGCCCCGCCCATCCGGCGGGGTTTTTTATGGCGGCCAACAAAAGAAAACCCCCGCCAATGGCGGGGGTGGTTGACGCAGACGGCGGGGTCGAGGCGCCGTGTAAGGTCGAAACGCTTAGTGGAACTGTTCTTCTTCGGTGGAGCCGGTCAGGGCTTTTACCGAGGAGGAGCCGCCCTGGATGACGGTGGTCACGTCATCGAAGTAGCCGGTGCCCACTTCCTGCTGGTGCGATACGAAGGTGTAGCCCTGTTCGCGAGCGGCGAATTCCGGCTCTTGTACCATTTCCACGTAGTGCTTCATGCCTTCGCCGCGGGCGTAAGCGTGCGCGAACTTGAAGGTGTTGTACCAGTTGACGTGGATACCGGCCAGGGTGATGAACTGGTACTTGTAGCCCAGTGCCGACAGTTCGTCCTGGAACTTGGCGATGGTCTTGTCGTCCAGGTTTTTCTTCCAGTTGAAGGACGGCGAGCAGTTGTACGACAGCAGCTTGCCCGGGCAGGCGGCGTGTACGGCCTGGGCGAACTCGCGGGCAAAGCCCAGGTCCGGGGTGCCGGTTTCACACCATACGAGGTCGGCGTACGGCGCGTAGGCCACACCGCGAGAGATGGACTGTTCCAGACCATTTTTCACGCGGAAGAAACCTTCCTGGGTGCGTTCGCCGGTCAGGAACGGCTTGTCGTTCTCGTCGTAGTCGGAGGTGATCAGGTTGGCCGCTTCGGCGTCGGTACGGGCCAGGATCAGGGTCGGTACGCCCATTACGTCGGCTGCAAAGCGGGCGGAGATCAGTTTCTCAACGGCTTCGCGGGTCGGTACCAGTACCTTGCCGCCCATGTGGCCACATTTTTTGGCTGCGGCCAGCTGGTCTTCGAAGTGCACACCGGCAGCACCGGCAGCAATCATGTTCTTCATCAGTTCGAAGGCGTTCAGTACGCCACCGAAACCGGCTTCAGCGTCAGCCACGATCGGCAGGAAGTAGTCGATGTAGCCGTCGTCACCCGGGTTGATGCCACGCGACCACTGGATCTCGTCGGCACGCTTGAAGGTGTTGTTAATGCGGCGAACCATGGTCGGCACCGAGTCGTAGGCGTACAGCGACTGGTCCGGGTACATGGTCTCGCTGGTGTTGCCGTCGGCGGCTACTTGCCAGCCGGACAGGTACACGGCTTCCAGGCCGGCCTTGGCTTGCTGCATGGCTTGACCGGCGGTGATGGCGCCGAAAGCATTCACGTAGCCCTTCTTGGCGCCACCATTCACTTTGTCCCACAGCACTTTGGCACCGCGCTGGGCCAGGGTGTATTCCGGCTGCAGCGAGCCGCGCAGACGCACAACG
This sequence comes from Vogesella urethralis, assembly GCF_007644045.2. Taxonomy (GTDB): domain Bacteria; phylum Pseudomonadota; class Gammaproteobacteria; order Burkholderiales; family Chromobacteriaceae; genus Vogesella; species Vogesella urethralis. Next base: position 15,067 of record NZ_VMDW02000049.1, on the reverse strand, counting down.
TCTTCGGCGGAGTAACCACGCTTGATGCCATTCCAGCGCGGGTTTTCAGCCCAGTCTTTTTTCAGAGCGGCGATTTGCTGTTCGCGAGTCATCATGGTGTGAATCCTTAACTTGATAGTTTCGTTTTGCCGGCTGGCCGGCGCTCCCAGTTTCTGTTGATGCAGGCCGGTTTGTCTGGCCTTGCTGCGTCTGGCAACCCCTGTTTTAGCGGGGCTGCCTGCTGCCGGAAACCGCCCCGGATAAAGGGCTGGCATGCCATGCAGTTGCGCTGTTGTGGAACCATTTAAGCATAAAAATTTCTCGATGTGTGCAGTGCAGCAAAAAAAAATCCTTTGTTTTCAATTGGTAACAATCATGCCCAAAAACGAACCGGAGCGAGCGCTTGTTTTTGTGCACTTGCGAAAAAGTTGGTGCACAAGCGCGCATCAAAAAGCGCAGCGTGGCCCGCTTGAAAAGTGGGGCGATGCCCCTATATAGGGAAGGTCTTTTTGATTTCAGCCAATGGGAAGCGTCATGCAGGAAAATCAGAATCCCCAAGCAGAAGAAGTGCTTGAACAAAGCCAGCAGGCCGCCGAAACCGCAGCCGACACCGCCGAATCCCGCGTTGCTGCACTGGAAGCAGAGGTTGCAGAACTGAAAGAGCAGTATCTGCGTGCCCGGGCCGAAACCGAAAACGTTCGTCGCCGTGCGGCGGAGGATGTCAGCAACGCCCAGAAATTTGCCGCGCAGAAGTTCGCCTCCGAACTGCTGTCGGTAAAAGACAGCCTGGAAATGGCACTTTTGGATCAGTCCGGCCAGTTCGACGCGCTCAAGTTCGGCGTGGACCTCACGCTGAAGCAGCTAGTGTCGGCCTTCGAGAAGGCGCAGATCACCGAGATCAACCCGCTGGGCGACAAGCTTGACCCGCACAAACACCAGGCCATCAGCACCGAAGAGTCGGAAGCCGAGGCCAATACCGTGGTCCGCGTGATGCAGAAAGGCTACCTGCTGGCCGACCGCGTGCTGCGCCCGGCCATGGTGGTGGTGGCCAAGCCGAAAGCCTGAAGGCCGGCGTGGTTAACTACCCTCTTGAAATTGTGGCAATAGCCAATATCTGACAGCACATCAGGCCGGCGCCGTCGCCGACGGGCCGGCAGACAAGACAAAAGTTAGACGAAAGGAATAAGCAGTCATGGGCAAAATCATCGGTATTGACCTTGGTACGACCAACTCCTGCGTGGCCGTGGTAGAAGGCGGCAACCCGAAAGTGGTGGAAAACGCCGAAGGCGCGCGCACCACGCCGTCCATCATTGCCTACATGGAAGATGGCGAGATCCTGGTAGGTGCCCCGGCCAAACGTCAGGCGGTGACCAACCCGAAAAACACCCTGTACGCGGTGAAGCGCCTGATCGGCCACCGTTTCGAAGACAAGGAAGTACAGAAAGACATCGAACTGATGCCTTTCGACATCGTGCGTGCCAAGAACGGCGACGCCTGGGTGAAAGTACGCGACCAGGAACTGGCGCCGCCGCAAATCTCCGCAGAAGTGCTGCGCAAGATGAAGAAGGCCGCCGAAGACTACCTGGGCGAGGAAGTTACCGAAGCCGTGATCACCGTACCGGCCTACTTCAACGACAGCCAGCGCCAGGCCACCAAAGACGCCGGCCGCATCGCCGGCCTGGACGTGAAGCGCATCATCAACGAACCGACCGCTGCGGCGCTGGCCTTTGGCCTGGCCAAGCAGGAAGGTGACCGCAAGATCGCCGTATACGATCTGGGCGGTGGTACCTTCGATATCTCCATCATCGAGATCGCCGACGTAGACGGCGAGCACCAGTTTGAAGTGCTGGCCACCAACGGTGACACCTTCCTGGGCGGCGAAGACTTCGACCAGCGCGTTATCGATTACATCGTGACCGAGTTCAAGAAAGATCAAGGCGTTGATCTGAAGAACGACGTGATGGCATTGCAGCGTCTGAAAGAAGCCGCCGAGAAAGCCAAGATCGAGCTGTCTTCCGCGACCCAGACCGAAGTGAACCTGCCGTACATCACCATGGATGCCACCGGCCCGAAACACCTGGCGATGAAAATCACCCGCGCCAAGTTTGAAAGCCTGGTAGAAGACCTGGTACAGCGCTCGATCGAGCCGTGCAAAGTGGCCCTGAAAGACGCCGGCGTATCGCTGGCTGACATCACCGACGTGATCCTGGTGGGTGGTCAGACCCGTATGCCGAAAGTACAGGAAGCCGTAAAGGCCTTCTTCGGCAAAGAGCCGCGTAAAGACGTGAACCCGGACGAAGCCGTGGCCGTGGGTGCCGCCATCCAGGGTTCCGTGCTGTCCGGCGACCGCAAGGACGTACTGCTGCTGGACGTGACCCCGCTGTCGCTGGGTATCGAAACCATGGGCGGCATCATGACCAAGCTGATCCAGAAGAACACCACCATCCCGACCAAAGCGTCGCAGGTGTTCTCCACCGCTGCCGACAACCAGACCGCGGTAACCATCCACGTGCTGCAGGGCGAGCGCGAGAAGGCTGCGGCCAACAAGTCGCTGGGCCAGTTCAACCTGGGTGATATTCCGCCGGCACCGCGTGGCATTCCGCAGATCGAAGTGGAATTCAACATCGACGCCAACGGTATTCTGCACGTGTCTGCCAAAGACAAGGCTACCGGCAAGCAAGCCAACATCACCATCCAGGCATCGTCCGGCCTGTCCGAAGACGAAATCCAGCAAATGGTGCGCGACGCCGAGCTGAACGCCGAGGAAGACAAGAAACTGGCCGAGCTGGTACAGGCCCGTAACCAGGGTGAAGGCCTGATCCACAGCGTGAAGAAATCGCTGACCGAGTACGGCGACAAGATCTCCGCCGACGAGAAAACCGCGATCGAAGCCGCGCTGAAAGAAGCCGAAGAAGTGATCGGTGGCGACGACAAAGACGCCATCGATGCCAAGGTGCAAGCGCTGATGACCGCTTCCCACAAGCTGGCCGAGCACATGTACGCCGACAAGGGTGCCGAAGGCGCCACTGCCGACGCGCAAGCCGACGGCAAGAAGGATGACGGCAACGTGGTAGATGCCGAATTCGAAGAAGTGAAGAAGTAAGCTTCCGCGATAACGGCAAGGCACAGGCCCTTCGGGGCACTGTGCCTTTTCCATGATATGCGGCCAACCTTCACGGTTGGCGCGAGGTGATACAGCATGGCGAAAAAGGATTTCTACGAGGTACTGGGCGTCAATCGCGATGCGTCGGATGACGACATCAAGAAGGCCTATCGCAAGCTGGCGATGAAGTACCACCCGGACCGCAACCCGGACAGCAAGGAAGCGGAAGACAAGTTCAAGGAGGTGAAAGAAGCCTACGAGATCCTGTCCGACGGCCAGAAGCGTGCCGCTTACGACCAGTACGGCCACGCCGGCGTGGACCCGCAGGCTGGCATGGGTGGCGGTGGCCAGGGCTTTGGCGGCTTCGATTTCGGCGACATCTTCAGCGACATCTTCGGGGGTGGCGGCGGTGGCCGTGGCGGGCGCAGCAATGTGTACCGTGGCTCCGACCTGCGTTACAACATGGAGATCACGCTGGAAGAAGCCGCACGCGGTTGCGAAAAGCAGATCCGCATTCCGTCGCATGAAAACTGCGATGTGTGCCACGGCAGCGGCGCCAAGCCGGGTACCCAGCCGAAAACGTGTACCACTTGCGGTGGTCACGGCCAGGTACGCATGAGCCAGGGTTTCTTCTCCATCCAGCAAACCTGCCCCACCTGCCACGGCAGCGGCAAGCAGATTACCGACCCGTGCCACAAGTGCCACGGCGCCGGCCAGGTGAAGACCCACAAGACGCTGAACGTGAAGATTCCGGCCGGTGTGGACGAAGGCGACCGCATCCGCTTGTCTGGCGAAGGCGAACCGGGGCAGAACGGCGGCCCGTCCGGCGACTTGTTCGTGGTGGTGCACGTCAAGAAGCACAGCGTGTTCGAGCGCGACGGCAAAGACCTGCACTGTGAAATGCCGATCAGCTTTACCGTGGCCGCGCTGGGCGGCGAGGTGGAAATCCCCACCCTCGATGGCATGGTCAAGGTGAAGATTGCTGCCGAAACGCAGAGTGGCCGTGTTTACCGTGTACGCGGCAAAGGCGTGAAATCGGTACGTGGCAGCGACGTTGGCGACCTGATGTGCCACGTTGTCGTCGAAACGCCGGTAAACCTCACCGAGCGCCAGAAAGAGCTGTTGCGCGAATTCGAGGCCATCAGCCAGGGCGATGTGGCCACCCACACGCCGCGCGCCAAGTCCTTTGTCGACAAGCTGAAAGACTTCTTCGGCTAAGGCCATTTGTTACATAGTTGTGCCGAACAACGCACCGCGAGGGTTAACCCGCGGTGCGTTTTGCATTTTGTGGCAATCATTGTGCGCAGCAGGGCGATTGTCTGACAAATAATGGTTAATGTATCCAGCCTGCTGGTATTCGGCGCTTTGTTTCAGTATGTTTGCGGCTTCGCAAAGCAGGCGCATGACCTGCGCGATGGCGGTAACCCTGACCAGGTTGCCGACACCAAATGGGAACAGACCCTGATATCAAAGGAGCAAACATGCAGGAATTAGTCGATTTTCTGAACGGCTGGATCTGGAGCAAAGGCCTGATTTTTCTTTGCCTCGGCGTTGGCCTGTACTTCTCTATCCGTAGCCGTTTTGCGCAAGTACGCCATTTCGGCGAAATGATCCGCCTGATGTTTGACGGCAAGAGCGACAGCAGCGGCGTATCGTCGTTCCAGGCGCTGGCGATGACGCTGGCTGGCCGTGTGGGTACCGGTAACATCGCCGGCGTGGCCACCGCCATCACCTTCGGCGGCCCCGGTGCCGTGTTCTGGATGTGGATGGTAGCCTTCCTGGGCGCCAGCTCGGCGTTTGTGGAATCCACCCTGGGCCAGATCTACAAGGAAAAGATCAACGGCGAATACCGCGGCGGCCCGGCTTTCTACATCGAAAAAGGCCTGGGCATGAAGGCATTTGCCATCGTGTTTGCGGTAGCTACCGTGTTTGCTTGCGGTGTGCTGCTGCCGGGTACCCAGTCCAACTCCATCGGTGCCGGCCTGCAAAATGCATTGGGTATCGATCCTAACGTGACCGCCGCGCTGCTGGCCGTGATGCTGGGCTTCATCATCTTTGGCGGCGTGAAGCGTATTGCCTCCTTTGCCGAGATCGTGGTGCCGTTCATGGCGCTGGGTTACATCATCGTGGCGTGTGTGATCGTCGCGCTGCACATCGATCAGCTGCCGCACGTGCTGAGCCTGATCATCAAGAGTGCCTTCGGTCTGGACGCCGGCTTCGGCGCTATTCTTGGCATGGCCATCCAGTGGGGCGTGAAACGCGGCGTGTACTCCAACGAAGCCGGTCAGGGCACTGGCCCGCACGCGTCGTCTGCCGCCGCCGTGTCGCACCCGGCCAAGCAAGGCCTGGTGCAGGCGTTCTCGGTTTACATCGATACCCTGTTCGTATGCTCGGCTACCGCCTTCATGCTGTTGATTACCGGCCAGTACAACGTACAAGGTGCGGACGGCAAGGCGCTGTACACCGGTATTGCCGGTGTGGCCGCGGGCCCGGGTTACACCCAGACCGCGATGGAAAACATCATGCCGGGCTTTGGTTCCATCTTTGTGGCGGTGGCACTGTTCTTCTTTGCCTTTACCACCATCATTGCCTACTACTACATCGCCGAAACCAACATCGCCTACCTGAACCGCAAGGTTAACCGTCCGTGGATGACCCTGGTGCTGAAGATCGCCATCATGGCCACTGTGGTATACGGCACCGTGAAGACCGCCGATCTGGCATGGGGCCTGGGCGATATCGGTGTCGGCATGATGGCGTGGATGAACATCGCCGCCATCCTGATGCTGCAAAAGCCGGCCTTCATCGCACTGCGCGACTACGAAGCACAAAAAGCACAAGGCCTGGACCCGGTGTTCCACCCGGAAAAACTGGGTATCAAGAACGCCGACTACTGGACCAGCCATCAGTCGGAAGACAATCTGGAAGCCGAGCGCAAGCATGGCGGCCAACCGGTTTACGACAAGGTCTGATATCCTTGCGCTAACCAAAAACTTGACACGCCGGGGCTGCCCCGGCGTTTTTCATTGTGGAAGCTCCATGAATCTGCTGCACGAAACCTGGTTCTGGGTACTGATCATCGTGGCACCGGTCGGCACTGTCATCGCCACGCTGGCGCGCATGTCGAAAAAGACCGGCGACGGCAAGCTGCCGCCTGGCGTCATTCCCGGTACCTATGCGCCGTCCAGCAAGGATGGCAGCCCGTATCGCCGGCCCGGCGAAACCGCGCCCGACGCCGATCAGGCCGACGACGCACCGCGCTGACGGCGGGCGGCCAACCTTGCGCTGTAACAAACCGTTGTGAACCAGTGCTATCGATGGTGGTCTGCCTTTGTTATCTTGTTGCCGTTTTGAATCGACTTGCCGAAGGAACCCCATGCTTGCCAATCGCTTCTTTCCCGCTACCCGCCTGCGCCGCATGCGCCGTGACGACTTTTCGCGCCGCCTGATGCGCGAGAACGTGCTGACCACCAACGACCTGATCTACCCGGTATTCGTGCTGGAAGGGGAAGGCCGCGAGGAAGAGGTAGCGTCCATGCCCGGCGTCAAGCGCCAGAGCCTGGACAAGCTGCTGGATACCGCCGCCGAAGCGGTGGCACTGGGCATTCCGATGCTGTCCATCTTCCCGGTGATCGAAACCGGCAAGGACAACTCCGGCGAAGAAGCCTACAACCCGGACGGCTTGGTACCCACCGTAGTACGGGCGCTGAAAGCGCGCTTCCCGCAGCTGGGCATCATGACCGACCTGGCGCTGGACCCGTACACCATTCACGGTCAGGACGGCCTGCTGGACGACAGCGGCTACGTGCTGAACGATGAAACCACCGAAATCCTGGTACAGCAGGCGCTGTGTCACGCTGCTGCCGGTGCCGACGTACTGGGCCCGTCCGACATGATGGACGGCCGTATCGGCGCCATCCGCAGCGCACTGGAAGAAGACGGTTTCATCCATACCAAGATTCTGGCCTACAGCGCCAAATACGCGTCGGCCTTCTACGGCCCATTCCGCGACGCGGTAGGCTCGGCGGCCAACCTGGGCCAGGCTGACAAGTACACCTACCAGATGGACCCGGCCAACCTGGACGAAGCGCTGTACGAAGTGGCGATGGACCTGGAAGAGGGCGCCGACATGGTGATGATCAAGCCGGGCATGCCGTACCTGGACGTGATCCGCCGCGTGAAAGACACCTTCAAGGTGCCGACCTACGCCTACCAGGTGTCCGGCGAGTACGCGATGCTGAAGGCGGCCTTTCAGAATGGCTGGCTGAATGAAGAGAAGTGCATGATGGAAAGCTTGCTGGCGTTCAAGCGCGCCGGTGCTGACGGCATCCTCACTTACTTTGCACTGGATGCTGCCCGCGTCATTCGTCGCGGCTGAGCTTTACAGCACGGCAATCACCGCAAGCGGCCAACCCTGGCCGCTTTTTTCATGGCTGCCGTGGCGGTTTGGCGTCGAACATCACGCACTGGTGGCCGGTGGCCTCGCGCACGTCCAGCGCCGGGCTGCGCTTGCTCTTGATCTGCATCGCGCGGCAGCCGTACGGAAAGCGGGCGTCGTGGGTAATGTAATGGTGGCGGCACAAACGGCAGGCCGGGGGCGAGGCAGGCGGTTTCACGGTGGTGCAGGCAAGGAATAAAGGCCGTTATTGTCGCACGGCAGGGTAACACCCACCCCCGCAAAATCGTGTGTCACTGTGCCTGATCATTTGCCATGTGCGGGTCTAGAATGGTGACAGACACATGACAGCACGGCTGTCACCCCGAATGGCGACACACAGGGATACCCCCATGAACCATACCTATCTTGCCCACCTGCAAGCCACGCTGGCGCAGATCCGTGCTGACGGTTTCGAGAAGCCGGAACGCGTGATTGCCACCCCGCAACGCGCCGGCATCACCCTGAGCGGCGGCCGCGACGTGCTGAACTTCTGCGCCAACAACTACCTAGGGCTGGCCGACGACGCGCGCCTGATCGCCGCAGCCAAGCAGGGGCTGGACGACTACGGTTACGGTTGCGCCTCGGTGCGCTTCATCTGTGGCACCCAGCAAGTACACAAGGATCTGGAAGCGGCCATTTCCGGCTTTCTGGGCACCGACGACACCATCCTGTACTCCAGCTGTTTCGACGCCAACGGCGGCGTGTTCGAAACCCTGCTGGGCGAAGACGACGCGGTGATTTCCGACGAGCTGAACCACGCTTCGATCATCGACGGCGTACGCCTGTGCAAGGCCAAGCGCTTCCGCTACAAAAACAACGACATGGCTGACCTGGAAGCCCAGCTCAAGGCCGCCGACGCAGCCGGCGCGCGCTTCAAGCTGATCGTGACCGACGGTGTGTTCTCGATGGACGGCATCATCGCCGACCTGAAAACCCTGTGCGACGTGGCCGACCGCTACGGCGCCATCGTGATGGTGGACGATTCGCACGCGGTAGGCTTTATCGGCGACACGGGTGCCGGTACGCCGGAACTGTGCGGCGTGGCCGACCGTGTCGATATCTATACCGGTACCTTGGGCAAGGCGCTGGGCGGCGCTTCCGGCGGTTACGTGTCCGGTCGCCAGGCCATCATCGACCTGCTGCGCCAGCGTTCGCGCCCGTACCTGTTCTCCAACACGCTGGCCCCGGCCATTGCCGCCGCCAGCCTGAAGGTGCTGCAGATCCTGCAAACCGAAGAAGGCGCCACCTTGCGCGCCAACCTGAAGCGCAACGCCGACTACTTCCGTCAGGCCATGACCGACGCTGGCTTTACCCTGGTGCCGGGCCAGCACCCGATCATCCCGGTGATGCTGGGCGACGCCCGTCTGGCCGGTGAAATGGCCGCCGCCTTGCTGGCAGAAGGCGTGTTCGTGACCGGCTTCTCCTACCCGGTGGTGCCCAAAGGCAAGGCGCGCATCCGTACCCAGATGTCCGCCGGCCACACGCTGGAGCAGGTAAAGCACACCGTCGCCGCCTTCATCAAGGTTGGCCGCGAACTGGGCGTGATTTGATTATTGATTGGCCACGAACTCCACGAAAGGACGCGAACGCTTAGCTACGGCCCCGCCGCAAACACAGACAAAGCCTGCCATACCGTGCACAGCGCATGACAAAGCGGCAATTCGTGTTTTTCGTGGGGTTCGTGGCCAAGGGTTTGCCGGAGCTTGTGGCGACCTGAAGAGATACTGACATGAAAGCACTCGCCAAACTGCAGGCCGCCCCCGGCCTGAACATGACCGACGTTCCGATGCCGGAAGTCGGCCACAACGATCTGCTGATCAAGATCACCAAGACCGCCATTTGCGGTACCGACATCCATATCTGGAACTGGGACGACTGGGCGCAGAAGACCATTCCGGTGCCGATGCACGTCGGCCACGAGTACGTCGGCGTCGTAGCCGGCATGGGCTCCGAAGTGCAGGGCTTTACCATTGGCCAGCGCGTCTCCGGCGAAGGCCACATCACCTGCGGCTACTGCCGTAACTGCCGTGCCGGCCGCCGCCACCTGTGCCGCAACACCACCGGCGTGGGTGTGAACCGCGAAGGCTCGTTTGCCGAATACCTGGTGATTCCGGCCTTCAACGCCTTCCCGATTCCGGACGATATTTCCGATGACCTGGCGTCCATCTTCGACCCGTTCGGTAACGCCGTACACACCGCGCTCAGCTTCAATCTGGTGGGCGAGGACGTGCTGATTACCGGTGCCGGCCCGATCGGCATCATGGCGGTGGCCATCGCCAAGCACGTGGGCGCCCGTCACGTGGTGATTACCGACGTCAACGACTACCGTCTGGAGCTGGCGCGCAAGATGGGCGCCACCCGCGCCGTCAACGTTGGCCGCGAAGACCTGAAAACCGTGATGCAGGAACTGCACATGACCGAAGGCTTTGACGTGGGCCTGGAGATGTCCGGCAACCCGCACGCCTTCCGCCAGATGCTGGACGTGATGAACCACGGCGGCAAGGTAGCGCTGCTGGGTATTCCGCCGGCCAATACCGCCATCGACTGGAACCAGGTCATCTTCAAGGGCCTGGAGATCAAGGGCATCTACGGCCGCGAAATGTTCGAAACCTGGTACAAGATGGTGGCGCTGATCCAGTCCGGCCTGGACATCACCCCCATCATTACCCACCACTTCAAGGTGGACGACTTCGAGGCCGGCTTTGCCGCCATGCTGTCCGGTCAGAGCGGCAAGGTGATTCTGGACTGGCAGTAAACGTTGAACGGTGTGCATGACACATGGTCAATCCCAACCCGGCTGCGGCCGGGTTTTGTTTTATCCCGCCGTGCGGCCAACCTTCTGCCCGCCAGCGGCAGGGCGCGCGCTCGAACGCCTGCCAGCCATGCTAGAATCGCCAGAGATCACCATAAGCATTCAGGGATAAAAAGATGTCTGGCAATAGCATGGGTTTGCTGTTTACCGTTACCTCCTTCGGCGAAAGCCACGGCCCCGGCATCGGCTGCATTGTCGATGGCTGCCCTCCCGGCATGGCCTTGAGCGAAGCCGATATCCAGCTGGAACTGGACCGCCGCAAACCCGGCACCAGCCGCCACGTTACCCAGCGCCGCGAGCCGGACGCCGTCGAAATCCTGTCAGGCGTATACGAAGGCAAGACCACCGGTACGCCCATCGCCTTGCTGATCCGCAATACCGATCAGCGCAGCAAGGACTACGGCAACATCGCCGACACTTTCCGCCCCGGCCACGCCGACTACACCTACTGGCACAAATACGGCATCCGCGACCCGCGTGGCGGCGGCCGCTCCTCGGCCCGTGAAACCGCTGTGCGCGTGGCCGCCGGCGCCATTGCCAAGAAGTGGCTGAAAGAACAGTTCGGCATCGTCATCCGTGGCCACATGACCCAGATCGGCGACGTCGCCATTCCGTTCAAAAGCTGGGACCTGGTCGATACCAACCCGTTCTTTGCTGCCGACGATAGCGTCGTGCCGGCGCTGGAAACGTATATGGACAGCATCCGCAAGAGCCTGGACTCGGTGGGTGCCCGTCTGCGCGTGGTGGCCGAAAACGTGCCGGTAGGTTGGGGCGAGCCGGTGTACGACCGCCTGGACGCCGACATCGCCTACGCCATGATGAACATCAACGCGGTGAAAGCCGTGGAAATCGGCGCCGGTTTCGGCTGCGTCACCCAGCGCGGCAGCGTGCACGGCGACGAGCTGACGCCGGAAGGCTTTGCCAGCAACCACGCCGGCGGCATCCTGGGCGGCATTTCCACCGGTCAGGACATCGACGTGTCCATCGCCATCAAGCCGACGTCTTCCATTGCCCAGCCGCGCCGCAGCATCAACAAGGCCGGGGAGGCGATCATGGTGGAAACCCATGGCCGTCACGACCCGTGCGTGGGCATTCGTGCTACCCCGATCGCCGAGGCGATGCTGGCGCTGGTACTGATCGACCACGCGCTGCGTCACCGCGCCCAGTGTGGCGATGTGCGCGTCGACACACCGCGTATTCCCGGCCGTATCGGCTAAATTGAAATCACACCCCGCCCCCGGACGGATGCCTGATCATGTTCAAGAACCTGTTTGACAAACTGTCGCGCAAGGATGACGCCCCGCAGGCGGCCAACGAGCCTGGCGCCCAGAAGGTGGCGGCCAACCCTGCGCCGGTGGCCGCCGAGCCGGCGCCGGTGCTGCCGCATACGCTGGGCTTTGTGACCCACCAGCCACTGCACGACATGAAGCTGAATGTCGTGGCCTATGAATTCATGGTGCGCGACGCCGTCAAGCGCCGTGAATCCAGCGCTAGCCAGTGGCTGCAGTACGACCGCCTGATGATCAGCACGCTGGTGAACATGGACGTGTTCCGCCTACTGGCGTTTCGCCGTGCGCTGGTGCATGTGTCCACGCTGTCGCTGGCCGATCCGGCGCTGGAAGGTTTCCCGGCCGAACGTGTCATCTTCGTGCTGAACCCGGCCATGGACGAGCCGGTATCGATGGACACCATTGCCCGTATTGACGCCCATCGCGCAGCAGGCCGCCGCTTTGCACTGGAGCCGGCACTGTTCGGTCACAGCGTGTTGCCGCCGCAGTTGCAGGATGAGCTGTTCTCGCGGGTAGACATGATGATCATGGACTTCTCGGCCCCGGCCGACGAAGTGCTGGCCCCGTTCATGGACCAGCTGCCCGGCAAATACCCGGCGGCACGTTGGTACGCGCGCAATATCGGCTCGGCAGAAGAGTTCGACGTATGCGTGAAGACACCGGGTGCTGCCAAGCGTTTTGCGCTGTACCAAGGCAGCTTCCTCACCAACTTCCGCCCGGCACCCAGCGCCAAGGCCGACGCCAGCCAGATGCGGGTGCTGGAAATCATGCGCCTGCTGCGTGCTGGTGCCGAAAGCCGCGACATCGACGCCCAGTTCAAGCTGGACTCGGTGCTGCTGTTCAAGCTGCTGCGCTTCATCAACTCGCCGATGAATGGACTGTCGCGCAAGGTGATGACCATCGAAGAGTCGCTGCTACTGCTGGGGCGCGAGTCGCTGTTCAAGTGGCTGACCATGCTGCTGTTTACCTCGCGCAAAAGCGAAGACGGCCGCGCGCTGGCGCTGCTGGAGCGCTCGCTGTTCCGCGCCCGCTTCATGGAATCGCTGGGGCAGAAGGGCGGTAACCACCGGCTGGAGTGCGAGCACTTGTTCCTGACCGGCATGTTCTCGCTGCTGGATTCGCTGATGCAGGTAGAGCTGAACGAGGCGCTGGCGCCGCTGGAGCTGCCGCCGACGGTGATCGACGCGCTGCTGAACCAGCACGGCCTGTTTGCCCCTTACTTGGCGCTGGCCATTTCGGCGGAACAGGACAATCACGAACGGATGGCCACGCTATCGCGCATGTTGAAGTTCGACGCCGGCGAAGTGAACCGCCTGCATCTGGACGCCATGATCTGGGCGCAGGAAATCCTCGGCCAGAATGGCGACTAAGCCGACTATGCCGTTTGCCAACACCGCTCCCAGGAGCGGTGTTTTTGCATCAGCGCCCGCTCGGTTTTTCTGAACAAGGTTCACAGTTTTTTATTCTTTTATCGGCGGCGGCAGGTTTGTATATTGTGGCTATCAAAAAAACCAACAGGAGAACCGCATGACCGCCGCCTTCCACTCCCGCCGCATCGAACGCCTGGTTCGTGGTGTCGACACCGCAGACGGTGCCGGCGTCAAACTCAAACGCGTGCTGACCCAAGACCTGCAGCGCCGCCTTGACCCGTTCCTGATGCTGGACGAGTTCCGCTCCGACAATCCGGGCGATTACATTGCCGGTTTTCCGCCGCATCCGCACCGCGGCTTCGAAACGGTCACCTACATGCTGGCTGGCCGCATGCGCCATCGCGACAGCGCCGGCAACGAAGGCCTGCTCGGCCCCGGCGGCGTGCAGTGGATGACGGCCGGTCGTGGCGTCATCCACTCCGAAATGCCGGAGCAGGAGGAGGGGCTGATGCACGGCTTTCAGCTCTGGATCAACCTGCCTGCCGCCCGCAAGATGATTCCGGCGGCCTACCAGGACATTCCTGCGGCCAACATCCCGCTGTTGCAGCTGGCAGATGGCATCACGGTCAAGGTTATCGCCGGCGAGTACGCTGGCCAGCCTGGCAGTATCCAGCAGCCAGATACCGAACCGCTGTACCTGGACGTGCATGTGCCGGCAGGGCAGTCACTGGATGTGGCTATCCCCGCAGGCCACAATGCCTTCCTGTACTTGTATCAGGGCAGCCTGCTGGCGCCGGTCACGCAGCAAGTGCTGGCTGCCGGCCACATGGCCATCCTGTCGGCCGCCGGCGACGGCGTGACGCTTCGCAGCGAGGAGGGCGCGCGTGCGCTGGTGTTGGCCGGCAAGCCGCTGCAGGAAAGCATTGCCCAGTATGGCCCGTTCGTGATGAATACCCGGGCAGAACTGGAACAGGCATTCGACGACTACCAGCAAGGCCGCCTGGCCTGAGGAGGCAGCATGTCAGACATCATCCGCCGCATCCAGCCGGCCAGCAAAGACATCGGCTTCATCGTCCGTCGGTTGTTGCCGGTGATGGGTACCCGCAGTATCGGCCCGTTCGTGTTTCTGGATCATATGGGGCCGGCGCACTTTGCCGCCGAGGGCACTGCCGGCGACGTTCGCCAGCACCCGCATATCGGTCTGGCGACAGTCACCTACCTGCGCCAGGGCGCGATGATGCATCGCGACAGCCTGGGTACCGTGCAGCGCATTACGCCGGGCGATATCAACCTGATGGTGGCTGGCAGCGGCATTACCCATTCCGAACGGGTGCCGGCGGATATCCGCCAGCAAGGCATCGCGGTGGAAGGCCTGCAGATGTGGCTGGCGCTGCCGCTGGCCGACGAAGCCTGTTCGCCAGCGTTTCATCACTATCCGGCAGCCAGCTTGCCGGCCTGGCAACTGCCGGGGGGCGACCTCCAGTTGCTGATCGGGCATCATGCCGGCCGGCAATCGCCAGTGCGTACCTTCAGCGACACGCTGTATCTGTCCTGGCAGTTGCAAGCCGGTGCCCGCTTCGAACTCCCGCAAGCGGCGGAGCGGGGCCTGTACCTGTTTGACGGCAGCGTGCGAGTGGGCGATGAAAGCATGCAGGCCGGCGAGTTGGTGGTGCTGGGGGATGGCGTGTCGGAGATCGTCAGCGAGCAAGGCGCCTGTGGTGTGGTGTTTGGCGGTACCATGCTGGACGCACCCCGTTTCATGGAGTGGAACTTCGTCGCCAGCCAGCGCGAACGCTTGCAGCAGGCGCGCGAAGACTGGGCTGCCGGGCGTTTTGCGATGGTGCCAGGCGAGACGGATTTCATTCCACAGCCTTGAGTAAGGCGTGTATAGAGAAAGGTTGGCTGCATGCGGCCAACCTTTTTGCTTTTCGTCACCTTTGCAAATCAGCCACTTAAGCAATTACTTGCACTTTTTTGTACCCGGGGTGTTGACGGCCCAGAGCGGGGTGGGTATAGTTCGCCTCCTCAGCTGACGACGCAAACGAAACGAAGTCAGCACCGCTCTTTAAACAAACC
>NZ_VMDW02000067.1 GCF_007644045.2 Vogesella urethralis | reverse complement strand
CCCCGCACTGGGCCGTCAACACCTCGGGCACAAAAAAGTGCAAGTAATTGCTTAAGTGGCTGATTTGCAAAGGTGGCGAAAAGCAAAAAGGTTGGCCGCAAGCGGCCAACCCTACCTTTATTGCACTGCCGCAGACAGGGCATGCGCGCTCTGCTACCCTTTAGGGCTTGTTTATCGACTGTAGGCGACCCGTCGCAAGGCATGGTATGAGCACGCTCAAGTTTGATGTTCTGATTATTGGCAGTGGCCTGGCTGGCATGACCCTGGCGCTGCACCTGGCGGAAACCCATAAAGTAGGCCTGATCACCAAGCGTGATCTGCTGGAAGGCAGCTCCAGCTACGCCCAGGGGGGCATTGCTGCAGTACTGGACACTGGCGACTCTATAGAAGAGCACATCAGTGACACGCTGATTGCCGGCGCCGGCCTGTGCAATGAAGAGACAACACGCTTTATTGTAGAGAACTCCAAAGACGCGATTGACTGGCTGATCGATCTTGGCGTGCCGTTCACTCGTGACGACAGCCACCAGACCGGTTATCACCTGACGCGCGAGGGTGGCCACAGCCATCGCCGCATCATTCATGCTGCCGACGCTACCGGCGCAGCCGTCACCACGACACTGGGCCAGAAGATCAAAGCCCACCCGCGCATTACCGTACTGGAAGACTTTATTGCGGTTGACCTGATTACCAGCGCCAAACTGGGCCTGGAGGGCAAACGCTGCTTCGGCGCTTACGCACTGGACAAGCTGGCAGACCAGGTGGTGACCATTGCGGCCAACCATACCATCCTGGCGTCTGGCGGCGCCGGCAAGGTTTACCTGTATACCACCAACCCGGACACCGCGACCGGCGACGGCATTGCCATGGGCTGGCGCGCTGGCTGCCGCGTGGGCAATATGGAATTCATCCAGTTCCACCCTACCTGCCTGTACCACCCGCACACCAAATCGTTCCTGATTTCCGAAGCCGTGCGGGGCGAAGGCGGCATCCTGCGCCTGCCGGACGGCACCCGCTTCATGCCGCATCACGACGAGCGCGCCGAGCTGGCACCCCGTGACGTGGTGGCACGCGCCATCGACTTCGAGATGAAAAAGCACGGTCTGGATTGTGTTTACCTGGACATCTCGTACAAACCGGCCAGTTTCATCCAGGAGCACTTCCCTAATATCTACGCCCACTGCCTGGATCTGGGCATCGACATCACCCAGCAGCCGATTCCGGTGGTGCCGGCGGCGCACTACACCTGCGGCGGACTGGTCACCGACCTGAAAGGCCGCACCGACGTGGAAGGCCTGTACGCCGTGGGCGAAGTGGCGTGCACCGGTCTGCACGGCGCCAACCGTCTGGCCAGCAATTCGCTATTGGAGTGCATGGTAATCGGCAAGGCTGCCGCCGCCGATATCCAGTCGGCCGCACCACTGACGCTGCCGGCGATGCCGGACTGGGACGATAGCCGCGTCACCGACACGGACGAAGAAGTGGTGATCTCGCACAATTGGGACGAACTGCGCCGCGCGATGTGGGACTACGTCGGGATTGTGCGCACCAACAAGCGCTTGGAGCGTGCACTGAACCGCATCAAGTTGCTGAATGAGGAAATCGACGAGTACTACAGCCATTTCCACATCACCAACGATCTGGTCGAGCTGCGTAACCTGGTGCAAACCGCCGAGTTGATCGTGCGCTCGGCGCTAAGCCGCAAGGAAAGCCGCGGCTTGCATTTCAGCCGCGACTACCCGGACACGCTGGCGCAGACGCAAGACACCATCCTGACGCCATCACGCTGATCGCCACCGCCGCAACGCCCCGCCCTGCTTCTGCCGCGCGGGGCGTTTGCATGCCTGGCATCAATGCAGGCGCGATGCTTCGGCGGGCGGTACAAACACCGGCAAGGTGAACCAGAACACGCAGCCGCCCGTAACCGGGGTGCTGACGCCAAACTCGCCACGATGAAACTCCACGATGGAGCGGCAGATATTGAGGCCAATGCCCATGCCGTCGGTTTTGGTGGAGTAAAACGGCGTAAACAGGTTTTCTTTCACCGCATCCTGCAAGCCGGGGCCATTGTCCTGCACCTCCACTCGCCAGAATTGCTGGCCGGTAAAGCTGCGCAGATGCACAGTTGGCCGCAGGCTACCCGCCTCGCGCATCGCTTCGATGGCATTCTTGATCAGGTTGAGCAGCACCTGCTCGATCAGCACCGGGTCCATTTCCACCCTTACACCACCACGCGCCGGCTCCAGATGCAGCCGCACGCCGTACTTGTCCGCCATCGGTTGCGCCATGCCCTGCACCCGTCGTACCGCCAGCTCCGGGTCGCACAGCTCCAGCTGTGGCGCGTGCTTCTTCACAAAAGCCCGGATGCTGTTGACGATCTGCCCGGCGCGGCGGGCCTGCTCGGCAATGGCCTGCACCGCCTCCCCTATGCCACGATTGGCCGCCACTTCGGCCGGTAGCCGCCGTGCCAGACCGGACGAGTAGGTAGAGATGGCGGTGAGCGGCTGGTTAAGTTCGTGCGCCAGCGACGACGCCATCTCGCCCATGGCAATCAGGCGCGAGGTGGTCTGGAAGCGCTCCTCCTGCGCCAGCTCGCGTTCGGCACGGGCGCGGGCGTCGGTGATGTCGAGCAGCATGCACAGCCAGGCCGGCTCGCCGCCCACCCAGTCGATGCGGCGGTATTGCAGCTGAAACCAGCTGCGCCCACCATCCGGGCTGCTCTCCAGGTTGGCCGCCACCTGAGCCGCACCAGACAGGCCGGGCATCAGCGGGCAGTAACTGCCATCTACGGCAAAGCCGGCCCAGCCGGCAGCAAAGGCCGGGTTGGCGTACAGCAGCTGAAAGCCGTCGCCATCAATCACGCACAGGCCGCTTTCCACCCCGTTCAGCACCGCCAGGAAGCGGCGATGCGAGGCATCCAGCGCCAGCCGCTTTTTCTTGAGCTCGGTGATGTCGTACATCGAGGCCACCCAGCCATCGTGCCGGCCGTCCTCCAACACCAGCGGCGTGGCGTACAGCCGCACCTCGAACTTCTCGCCATCCCGGTGGCGGAACGGCAGCTCGAAGCCGTGCTCGGGCAACTGCCCGGCCAGCATGGCCTGCATCGCCGCCGTCAGCACCTCGTGATCGTCGTCGGCCCAAAAGCTGTGCGGCAGCTGCTGACCCACCAGTTCGTCGGCGGTCAGCCCGGTCAGCTCGCACATGGCACGGTTGACGCGCAGAATCTGCCCGCTGCCGCCAAAGGCAATCAGGCCGCTCTTCATGCTGTCTTCCACCGCCTGGCGCAACGACATTTCACGCTGTAATGCGCGCTCGGCGCGGGCACGTACCCTGACCTGACCACGGATACGCCACAAGGAAAACAGCAGCGCTACTACCAACATACCGATCAGCAAGCTGAGCACCGGCAGCGAGAAGCCCACACCGGCGCGATAGGTAATGGCACGCAGGTTCAGGCCATAACCTGGCGGATCGAAGCTCAGCTCATGCGACAGCGTGCCGATAGGCGACGACTGGTCAAACTTGCTGGCCAGCACCTTGCCGCCCAGGTCCACCAGGCTGATGTGGTACTTGGTAGCAATCCACCATGGCACCTGGTACTGCAGCAGCAGGTCCATGCGATACACCAGCCGCAGGCCACCCACATAGCGGCCAGACACGAAGACCGGCACCGCAAAATCAAAACGGTACTTGCCGTCCTGCCCCAGATAAGGCGGGCTGTACGAGGCGCGCCCAAGGCGCTCGGCGCGCCACAAGGCGTCGTACGCGTCACCCCCCAATTGTAAACCGGTGCGCTTTTGCCCATCCAACAGCACCTCGCCGCGCGGCCCGACCCACTGCACCGACTCGACTTCCTTGTTTTCACGTTGCAAAAGCGCCGCAGCAGCATAAAAACGGCGGGCATCGCTGCGCGTCAACGGCATGTCGATTTCCATGCCATCCACGCTTTGCTGGTGGTTTTCCAGGTGCAGGCGCAGGCTCTGCTCTAGCCACAACAGCTCCTGGATCAGGCCGTCGCGTTGCTCGTCGCGCCAGTCCTTGTATACCACCCAGAACAGACCGGACAGTGCGGCCAGCAAGCCCAACAGGATCAGTGTGGCGCCCACCCAGAGGCGGCGCGGCGTGGTAACAGCAGGAGGATCGTTCAGCATGGCAGGTACAGACAAATGACCAGGTTGGCCGCAGGGCGCCAAGCTGCCGGCGCCCGCCGTGGGCGGATATTGGGGTTTTCCCCAATGCGGAAGTCCCCAATGGAGAAGCTAGTGCTTTGATTCTAGTGTTCAGCGTGCAGTGAGTCCGAACAACAACTGGACCGCGCAACACGACAAACACAGGAGAGTACAAGATGAAACTGAAATACGCAGCCCTCGTGGCCAGCCTGGCTTTCGGCGTTTCCGGCATCGCCAACGCCGCCGACTTCGTGATCAAGTTCAGCCACGTGGTGGCGCAGGACACCCCGAAGGGCAAGGCCGCAGAATACTTCAAGAAACTGGCAGAAGAGCGCACCAAAGGCCGCGTGCAGGTACAGGTTTTCCCGAACAGCCAACTGTACAAAGACAAGGAAGAGCTGGAAGCCCTGCAACTGGGCGCCGTACAGATGCTGGCCCCCAGCCTGGCCAAGTTCGGCCCGCTGGGCGCCAAAGAGTTCGAAGTGTTCGACCTGCCGTACATCTTCGACAACTACGATGAACTGCACAAAGTGACCCAGGGCCCGATCGGCATGCAACTGCTGTCCAAGCTGGAAAGCAAGGGCATCAAAGGCCTGGCATTCTGGGACAACGGTTTCAAGATCCTGTCGGCCAACAAACCGCTCAAAACCCCTGCTGACCTGAAGGGCCTGAAAATGCGCATCCAGTCTTCCAAGGTACTGGAAGAGCAAATGCGCAGCATGGGCGCGCTGCCGCAGGTAATGGCTTTCTCGGAAACCTACCAGGCGCTGCAAACCGGCGTGGTAGATGGCACCGAAAACCCGCCGTCCAATATGCTGACCCAGAAAATGCACGAAGTGCAGAAGTACGCCACCGTCACCAACCACGGCTATCTGGGTTACGCCGTGATCGTGAACAAAAAATTCTGGGACGGCCTGCCGGCTGACGTGCGCACCACTCTGGATGGCGCCATGAAAGATGCCACCTTGTACGCCAACAAGATCGCCAAGCAGGAAAACGACGAAGACCTGGCCAAGATCAAGGCCAGCGGCAAAACCCAGATCTACATCCCCACTGCGGCAGAACGCGCTGCATTCAAACAAGCTCTGGTGCCAGTTCACACCAAGATGGACGACCGTATCGGTGAAGGCTTGGTACAGCTGATCTACAAACAGACCGGCTACACCCCGAACTAAGCCTTTTCTGAGCGCATCAGGTTGGCCGCAGCCCTGCGGCCAACCTTCCACCGGAGTCAAAACATGAAATTCCTCGACCACCTCGAGGAGTGGCTGATCGCAACCCTGATGGCAGTAGCAACACTGATTACGTTTTTTGCAGTGGTGCACCGTTACGGTAGCGGCATCGAGTCACTTCAACCTTATCTGGCACACATCCACACCAGCTGGGCACAAGAACTGACCATCTACCTGTTTGTCTGGATGGCCAAATTCGGCGCCGCCTATGGCGTGCGTACGGGTATCCACGTAGGCGTGGACGTGCTGATCAACAAGCTGTCGGACAAGAACCGTAGCAAGTTCATCATCATTGGCCTGCTGTCCGGCGCGCTGTTTACCGGCATTGTCGGCACGCTGGGCGCGACTTTTGTCTGGGAAATCGCCCATACCGACCAGACCTCGGCCGATCTGGAAGTGCCGATGTGGATCGTTTATCTGGCGGTACCGCTGGGTTCTTACCTGATGAGCTTCCGCTTCTTGCAGGTGATGGTGAACTTCATGAAAACCGGCGAGCTGCCCAAGCATGACCACAGCCACGTGGAAGGCATGGAAGACGTGGCAGATGACAGCAACTGGTTTGCCATGGACGACAACCTGCACCCGCACGACCTGAAAAACGGAGGCGACAAAAAATGAGCGCACTCATCATTTTTGGCCTGCTGATCGTGCTGATGCTCACCGGCATGCCGATCTCCATCTCGCTGGGCCTGACCGTACTGACCTTTCTGTTCACCATGACAGAAGTGCCTATCGAGGCGGTAGCGCTGAAACTGTTCACCGGTATCGAGAAGTTCGAAATCATGGCGATTCCGTTCTTCATCCTGGCGGGTAACTTCCTTACCCATGGTGGCGTAGCCAAACGGATGATCAACTTTGCTTCGTCCATGGTTGGCCACTGGCACGGCGGCCTGGGCCTGGCCGGCGTACTGGCCTGCGCGCTGTTTGCCGCCGTATCCGGCTCCAGCCCGGCCACCGTGGTCGCCATCGGTTCCATCCTGCTGCCGGCCATGGTGAAGCAAGGCTTCCCCAACAGCTTCGGCGCTGGCGTCATCACTACCTCGGGCGCACTGGGCATCCTGATTCCGCCGTCCATCGTGATGGTGATGTACTCGGTAGCCACCAACACCTCGGTAGGCCAGCTGTTCATGGCCGGCGTGATTCCGGGCCTAATGCTGGCAGGCTTCCTGGGCCTGACCACCTGGTACCGTGCACGCAAATTCGGCTACCCCCGCCTGGCCAAGGCCAGCATGGGTCAACGCCTGCAAGCACTGCGCGAATCAGTTTGGGGTCTGTTGCTGATCGTGGTGGTGATCGGTGGTATCTACACCGGCATCTTCACCCCGACCGAAGCCGCCGCCATGTCTGCCGTGTACGCCTTCATCGTGGCCGTGTTCATCTACAAGGACCTGACACTGAAGCAAGTACCGAAAGTGCTGCTGGATTCGGCCAGCATGTCCGCCATGCTGCTGTACATCATCACGAACGCGGTACTGTTCTCGTTCCTGATGACCAGCGAAGGTATTCCGCAGGCCATGGCTAGCTCGCTGATTGACGCCGGCCTGGGCCCGGTGGCCTTCCTGCTGGCTGTGAACGTCATCCTGCTGCTGGCTGGTAACGTGATGGAGCCGTCCTCCATCGTACTGATCTTTGCCCCCATCCTGTTCCCGGTAGCCATGGCGCTGGGCATCGACCCGGTGCATTTCGGCATCCTGATCGTAGTGAACATGGAAGTGGGCATGTGCCACCCGCCAGTGGGCCTGAACCTGTACGTGGCGTCCGGCATTACCAAGATGGGCATTACCGAACTCACCATCGCGGTATGGCCGTGGCTGCTCACCATGCTGGCTTTCCTGGGCCTGGTGACCTACGTACCCGCCATCTCGCTGTGGCTGCCCAAAACACTGGGCATGATGTAAACCGCGATAAACGGCGACACGACGCGACGGAACCCTTCCGTCGCGTTTTTTGTCGGACACGCGTACCCATAAGCAAGGGTTGGCCCTATAATGGCCGGCCTCTCCACACCCTCTGAATAACAATCAGGAGCCAACAGAATGGACGAGCAACTGCGCCAAGCCGCACTCGATTTCCACCAGTTCCCGCAGCCGGGCAAGATCCAGGTCGCCCCAACCAAACCGCTGGCCACCCAGCGCGACCTGGCACTTGCCTACTCCCCGGGCGTAGCCGCACCCTGCGACGCTATCGTGGAAGACCCGCTGAACGCCTACAAATACACCGCCCGTGGCAACCTGGTTGCCGTGGTGACCAACGGTACCGCCGTACTGGGCCTGGGCAATATCGGCCCGCTGGCCGGCAAGCCGGTGATGGAAGGTAAAGGCGTTCTGTTCAAGAAATTTGCCGGTGTCGACGTGTTCGACATCGAGCTGAACGAAAACGACCCGGACAAGCTGGTTGACATCATCTGCTCGATGGAGCCGACCTTCGGCGGCATCAACCTGGAAGACATCAAGGCGCCCGAGTGCTTCTACATCGAGAAGAAGTGCCGTGAACGCATGAACATTCCGGTATTCCACGACGACCAGCACGGCACCGCCATCGTGGCCGCCGCTGCGGTACTGAACTCGCTGCGTCTGGTGAACAAGGACATCGGCAACGTCCGCGTGGTGACCTCCGGTGCCGGCGCCGCTGCCATTGCCTGCCTGGACCTGCTGGTAGCCCTGGGCGTGAAGCGCGAGAACATCACCGTTTGCGACTCCAAAGGCGTGATCTTCCAGGGTCGCGACGAGAAGATGGACGAGTCCAAGCTGCGCTTCGCCATCCCGGACAACGGCCAGCGCAAACTGGCTGACGCCATGGTCGGCGCCGACATCTTCATGGGTCTGTCCGGCCCGAAACTGGTGACCCAGGACATGGTGAAATCCATGGCCGCCTACCCGGTGATTCTGGCCATGGCCAACCCGGAACCGGAAATCCTGCCGCCGCTGGTGAAAGAAGTACGCCCGGATGCCATCATCGGTACCGGCCGTTCGGACTACCCGAACCAGGTGAACAACGTACTGTGCTTCCCGTTCATCTTCCGTGGTGCGCTGGATGTGGGCGCCACCACCATCAACGACGAGATGAAACTGGCCTGCGTGCGCGCCATTGCCGACCTGGCCATGGCCGAGCAGAACGACGTGGTGGCTTCCGCCTACGGCGACCAGGAACTGTCCTTCGGCCCGGAATACGTGATTCCGAAGCCGTTCGACCCGCGCCTGATCGTGAAGATCGCCCCGGCCGTGGCCAAAGCCGCCATGGATTCCGGCGTGGCTACCCGCCCGATCAAGGACTTCGACGCCTACGTGGACCAGCTGGCCCAGTTCGTGTACAAGACCAACCTGTTCATGAAACCAGTATTCGCCCAGGCCAAGAAAGAAGCCAAGCGCGTAGTACTGGCCGAAGGTGAAGACGAGCGCGTACTGCACGCCACCCAGGAAATCGTATCGCAAGGCCTGGCCAAGCCGATCCTGATCGGTCGCCCGGCGGTGATTGCCAAGCGTATCGAAAAACTGGGCCTGAAGCTGGAAGCCGGCAAAGACTTCGATCTGGTGAACAACGAGTCCGATCCGCGCTTTGGCGACTACTGGAAGGAATACTACAACCTGATGAAGCGCAAAGGCGTTTCGCAGGAACAGGCCCGTCGCCGCGTGATCGGCAACACCACGCTGATCGGCGCGCTGATGGTACGCCGCGGCGAAGCCGACGCGCTGATCTGCGGTACCTACGGTACTTACCGCCAGCATCTGGATATCGTGCGCGACGTCATCGGTTACGCCCGTGAAGATAAAGTGGCCGGCGCCATGAACGCGCTGATCCTGCCGACCGGCAACATCTTCATCACCGACACCTACGTCAACGAAAGCCCGGACGCGCCGCAACTGGCCGCCATTACCGAAATGGCCGCCCGCGCGGTAAGCCGCTTCGGTATCGCCCCGAAAGTGGCCCTGCTGTCGAACTCCAGTTTCGGCACCTGGAACACCGAAGGCGCCAGCAAGATGCGTAATGCGCTGGAACTGATCCGTGACGCGCACCCGGACCTGGAAATCGACGGCGAAATGCAAGGCGACGCCGCGCTGGTGGAAGCCATCCGCCAGCAAGCCATGCCGGACAGCACGCTGAAAGGCGCGGCCAACCTGCTGGTAATGCCGAACGTGGAAGCAGCCAACATCAGCTACAACCTGCTGCGCGTGTCTGCGTCCGACGGTGTGACCATCGGCCCGATCCTGATGGGTATGGCCAAGCCGGTACACATCCTGACCCAGATCTCGTCGGTACGCCGTATCGTCAACATGGTGGCTCTGGCCGCTGTGGATGCACAGAACGGTAACTGATCCGCTCTGCCAACGGCAGCATGACAACGGGCCCCAGTGGGGCCCGTTTTTTATTGCCATGCGCATGCCCACTGGCGCAATCTGCACTAAGATACAGACACAACAAACCAGAACAGGAGCCAGCATGAGTGCCGAATTCAACCCCGCCGACCCATTTGCGCTGTTCCGCCAGATGATGCAGTCGGCCACGCCACCCGGCGCCCAGCCCTTTCTGCCGCCGATGAGCAGCGAAGAAGTCGAGCGCAAGATCGCCGAACTCAAGGTGGTGGAAACCTGGCTCACCATGAACCTGGGCATGCTGTCGATGCAGATCAAGACGCTGGAAATGCAAAAAGCCGCGCTGGCTGCGCTGCGTCCGAAAGAATAAGCCCGCTCTGGTTGGCCGCCCTGCTTGCGGCCAACCATGTTTCATTTGGACAGCACGCGCGGCGCCGGTAGAATGCCCGGCATGAATGCACCCCGCTTTGTCCATCTTCGCCTCCACTCGGAGTTTTCCATCACCGACGGCATCGTCCGCCTGGACGACGCCATCAAGCGCGCCGTCAAGGATGGCATGCCGGCGCTGGGCATGTCCGACCTGATGAACATCTTCGGCATGGTCAAGTTTTACAAGGCCTGCCGCGGCAAGGGCATCAAGCCCATCGTGTCGTGCGACATCTGGCTGGAAAATGCCGAAGACCGTGACAAACCGTACCGGCTGCTGCTGACGGCGAAAAACCGCGAAGGCTACCGCCGCCTGTGCGAGCTGCTGACGCGCGCCTTTACCTACAACCAGTACCGTGGCCGCGCCGAAATCAAGCGCGCCTGGCTGGAAGAAGGCGACAACAGCAACCTGCTGTGCCTGTCCGGCGCCCACCTGGGCGACGTGGGCATGGCCTTCGCCAACGGCAACGCCGACGAAGCGCGCAGCCGCGCCGAGTACTGGGCGCGGCTGTTCCCCGGCGCCTTCTACCTGGAGCTGCAACGGCTGGACAACCCGCAGGTAGAAAACATCCTGCAGTCCACGCTGTGGCTGGCCGGCGAAACCGGCCTGCCGGTGGTGGCAACCCACCCTATCCAGTTCATGGACCCGGACGACTTCAAGGCGCACGAGGCACGGGTGTGCATTGCCGAAGGCTATACGCTGGGCGACAAGCGCCGCCCGCGCCAGTTTGCCGAATGCCAGTCTTTCCTCAGCACCGAACAGATGCTGGCGCGCTTTGCCGACATTCCCGAGGCGCTGGAAAACACGGTGCAGATTGCCCGCCGCTGCAACATCAACGTGGTACTGGGCAAGAACTACCTGCCGGACTTCCCCACCCCGGACGGCATGACGCTGAACGACTTCCTGGTATACGAAGCCAAGCGAGGGCTGGATGCGCGGCTGGCACAACTGTACCCGGACCCGGCCGAGCGCGAGGCGCGACGCCCGGAATACGACGCGCGGCTGAAATTCGAGTGCGACACCATCATCCAGATGGGCTTCCCCGGCTACTTCCTGATCGTGGCCGACTTTATCCAGTGGGGCAAGGCCAACGGCTGCCCGGTGGGCCCGGGCCGGGGTTCCGGTGCCGGCTCGCTGGTGGCGTACAGCCTCAGCATTACCGACCTCGACCCGCTCAAGTACGCGCTGCTGTTCGAACGCTTCCTGAACCCGGAGCGGGTATCGATGCCCGACTTCGACGTGGACTTCTGCCAGGAAAACCGCTGGCGCGTGATCGAATACACGCGCCGCAAGTACGGCGAAGAGGCGGTAAGCCAGATTGCCACCTTCGGCACCATGTCGTCCAAGTCGGTGATCCGTGACGTTGGCCGCGTGCTCGACCTGCCGTTCGGCCTGTGCGACAAGCTGTCCAAGCTGATTCCGCTGGAGGCCAACAAGCCGTTGAGCCTGGAAAAGGCCATGGCCGCCGAGCCGCAAATCGGGGAGACCATCGAAAGCGAAGGCGCGAACGAGCTGATCGAGCTGGCGATGAAGCTGGAAGACCTCACCCGCGGCATCGGCATGCACGCCGGCGGCGTGCTGATCGCCCCCGGCAAGCTCACCGACTTCTGCCCGCTGTACATCGCCAGCGGCGAAGGCGCGTCGCCGGTGTCGATGTACGACAAGGACGACGTGGAGCAGATCGGCCTGGTGAAGTTCGACTTCCTGGGCCTGCGCAACCTCACCATCATCGAGCTGGCGCAAAAGTACATCAAGGACGTTAGCGGCCAGGACGTGGACGTGGCCAAGCTGCCACTGGACGACCAGCTGGCGTACAAGGTCTTCGCCAGCGGCAACACCACCGGCGTGTTCCAGTTTGAATCCACCGGTATGAAAAAGATGCTGGTGGAGGCCAAGCCCAGCAAGTTTGAAGAGATTATCGCCTTCGTGGCCCTGTACCGGCCGGGCCCGATGGACCTGATTCCCGACTTCATCCAGCGGATGCACGGCGCCAAGTTCGAGTACCTGCACCCGCTGCTGGAGCCTGTACTGGCGCCCACCTACGGCATCATGGTGTACCAGGAACAGGTAATGCAGGCGGCGCAGGTGTGCGGCGGCTACAGCCTGGGCGGCGCCGACTTGCTGCGTCGTGCCATGGGTAAAAAGAAGGTCGAGGAAATGGTGGCGCAGCGCGCCATGTTCGTGAAAGGCGCGGCCGGCAACGGCATCGACGAGGCCAAGGCCAACGAAATCTTCGACTACATGGAGAAGTTCGCCGGCTACGGCTTCAACAAGTCGCACGCCGCCGCCTACGCGCTGGTGGCCTACCACACCGCCTGGCTGAAAGCGCACCACTGCGCCGCCTACATGGCGGCCACCATGTCCACCGAACTGGACAACACCGACCAGCTGAAGGTGTTCTACGACGACGCCACCGACGGCAAGAACGGCCTCACCTTCCTGCCGCCGGACGTCAACCACAGCTTCTACCGCTTCGTGCCGGTAGACCGCAAACACATCCGCTACGCGCTGGGCGCCATCAAGGGCACCGGCGAGTCGGCGGTAGAGCACCTGGTGAAGGTACGCGAGGAAGGCGGCCCGTTCAGCAGCCTGTTCGACTTCTGCAACCGCACCGACAAAAAGCTGGTCAACAAGCGCGTGATCGAGGCACTGATCCGCGCCGGCGCCTTCGACAGCATCGAGCCCAACCGTGCGCTGCTGTTCAACAACGTGGCGCTGGCGATGACCGCCGCCGAACAGCAGGCGGCCAACGCCAACCAGGGCGGCCTGTTCGACATGTTCGACGACGACAGCGCCCCCAGCGTGGACATGGTAGCGTGCAAGCCGTGGCCGGCCGCCATCCAGCTGGCCGAAGAGAAAATCGCCATCGGTTTTTACCTGTCCGGCCACCCGTTCTCGGCCTACGAAAAAGAAGTGCGCGGCTTCATCCGCACCCCGCTGGCCAAGCTGGCGCCGCGGCGCGAACCGCAGCTGCTGGCCGGCTTCGTCACCGGCATCCGCACCAAGGTGGGCAACCGCGGCAAGATGGCCTTCATCCAGCTGGACGACGGCAGCGCCAAGCTGGAAGTGAGCCTGTTTGCCGAGGCGGTAGACGCCAACCGCAGCAAGCTGAAGGACGACGTGGTGCTGGTGGTGGAAGGCAAGGTCAGCGAAGATCGCTTCAGCGGTGGCATGCGCATCATCGCCGAGCACCTGTACGAGCTGGGCGAGGCGCGCAGCCGCTACGCACGCAGCCTGTCGCTACAGATGCGCGCCGGCCACGACGTAGCCACGCTACGCAACATCATCACCCCCTACCTCAGCCCGGACAGCGGCTGCCCGCTGCGCATTACCTACCACGGTGCCAAGGCGCGCGGCGACCTGATGCTGCCGCCGGAATGGGGCGTACGGCTGGACGACGCGCTGCTGATGACGCTGGAAGACTGGCTGGGCGACAACAGCGTGAAGATCCTGTGGTAAAGCGCTGCGGCCAACCCTGACCTTGGCCACGCCATGGCACAAGGCCCGTTTGCTGCGCAAACGGGCCTTGTCATTGATGCAAACGCCTGCTGCTCAGGCAAACCACTCCGCCGGCGCATCGTCGCCGGGGAAAGCCATCAGCCCCTGCGAGCTGAGCCCGGCGCCGCGCAATACCGCCGCCGACGCGGCATTGCCCGGCGTGATGTAAGCCACCACCCGTGGCAGGCCCAGTACGCGGCGGCCGTAATCGATACAGCCCCTGGCGGCCTCCTGCGCGTAGCCGTGGCCGCGCGCCGCCGGCAAGAACACGTAGCCCACATCCACATCCGGCAAGCCGTCGCGGCGGAACAGCCCGCACAAGCCCAAAGCCGCGCCGTCGTCGCGACGCGTGACCAGCCAGAAGCCGAAACCGTTGGCCGCATAGTGCGGCAGGATGCGCTCGCGGATGTGGCTGACAGCGTCGGCCTCGCTGCGCAGGCCGATGTCGCGTACCTGGCGTACAAAGTCCGGGTCGTTCAGCGCCGCCAGCACCACGGCGGCGTCCTGTTCGTCAATGCAGCGCAAGCGCAGGCGCGGGGTCTCGAAAACCGTCATGGCGGGCAACCTCAGCAGGGCAAAGCCTCACGCTAGCAGCTGTCGCCAGCGACGTCACATGGCCGAAGCGACAGGTGGCCGCCCGCGCTACAATGCCGCCTTCCCTTTCACACCCGCAGCCGTACCGCCTGCGCCAGCCGCCGCATACCATGACCACCACCATTGTCCTGATCTTTCTCGTCGTCTACCTCGGCATGATCCTGGGCGGCCTGCCCTTCCTGCAGCTGGACCGCACCGGCGTGGCGCTGCTGGGCGCCATTGCCCTGCTCGGCATCGACGCGCTGACGCCGGAACAGGCAGTAGCCGCCGTGCACCTGCCTACCATCATGCTGCTGTTTTCCTTCATGGTGATCTCGGCGCAAATGCGGCTGGGTGGTTTTTACGACTGGGTGACGCGGCGGCTGGCGGCGCTGGCCATTCAGCCACCGCAGTTACTGGCGGTGCTGATTGCGGTCACCGCCGCGCTGTCGGCGGTATTCAGCAACGACATCGTCTGCCTGGCGATGGCGCCGGTGCTGGTGGACGCCTGCAAGCAACGCCGGCTGGCGCCGGTGCCGTTCCTGTTGGCGCTGGCCTGTGCGGCCAACATCGGCTCGGCGGCCACGCTGATCGGCAACCCGCAGAACATGCTGATCGGCCAGAGCCTGCGGCTGCCGTTTGCCGGCTACTTCCTCGACGCCTTGCCGCCGGTGCTGCTGGGGCTGGTGCTGAGCTGGGCGGTGATTGCCTGGCTGTACCGTGGCCGCTGGCAGGCGGCAGACAACGCCGCCGGTGACGACAGCCCGCGCGAGGACGTGCCGTTTGACGCCTGGCAAACCGGCAAGGGCCTGGCGGTGGCGCTGGCACTGCTGGTGGGCTTTCTGGTGGCGCCGTGGCCGGCCGAACACCTGGCGCTGATCGGCGCCGGCCTGCTGCTGATGAGCCGCAAGCTGCATTCGCGCCACATGCTGGGCCTGGTGGACTGGGAGCTGCTGGTGCTGTTTGTCAGCCTGTTCGTGGTGAACAGCGCCTTGCAGCATACCGGCGTTACCGCGCAGGCCATCGCCAGCCTGGCCAGTGCCGGCGTCGACCTCAGCCACACCGGCACGCTGTTTGCCGCCACCTTCCTGCTCTCTAACGTGGTGTCCAACGTGCCAGCGGTGATGCTGCTGTTGCCGGTGACGCCGGCCGAAGGCGGCGGCCTGCTGCTGGCGCTGGTAAGCACGCTGGCCGGCAACCTGCTGATCGTGGGCAGCATCGCCAACATCATCGTGGTGGACGCTGCGGCCCGGCGCGGCGTGGCCATCGACTGGCGCGTGCACGCCCGGGTGGGGGTGCCGGTTACGCTGCTGACGCTGGCCGCCAGCGCGGCTTATCTGTTGTTGCGCTTTTGAGCCACCGGGCGACATGCCCGGTCGCCACGCGCTACGCAATGCGTGGGCGCTTGCAATTACCCTTGAAATGGCAGGGGTTTATTGCTTAGTCTGATGGCAATACAACTCGAACAAGATCGCCTGCCATGCTCACCGCCTTGCCGGGGCTGCGCCCCACCCTGCTGGAATCGCTGCGTCACTACAACCGGGCCCTGTTCCGCCAAGACCTGATGGCCGGCCTCACCGTCGGCATCGTGGCACTACCCTTGGCCATGGCGTTTGCCATTGCCAGCGGGGTACCGCCGCAGGCCGGCATCTTTACCGCCGTCATTGCCGGCTTCCTGGCGTCGGCGCTGGGCGGCACCCGGCTATGCGTTACCGGCCCCACCGGCGCCTTCATCGTCATCATCTACGGCATCGTGCTGAAGTACGGCGTGGCCAACCTGATCCTGTGTACTTTCATGGCCGGGGTGATGCTGGTGATCATGGGGCTGCTGCGGCTAGGCCAGGTGATCAAGTTTTTTCCGATGCCGCTGATTACCGGCTTTACCAACGGCATTGCGGTGCTGATCTTCCTTACCCAGCTGAAAGACTTCTTCGGGCTGCCGATCGACAAGATGCCGGCCGGCTTCTTTGCCGTCATCGACCTGCTGCGCCATACCCTGCCGCAATTCGACCCGCTAACGCTGGCCATTGCCATGGCCACGCTGCTGCTGATCCTGCTGTGGCCGAAAAAGCTGGGCAAGACGCTGCCAGGGCCGTTTGTGGCGCTGATCCTGGCCACGCTAACGGTAACGCTGTTCGAGCTGCCACTGGCCACCATTGGCAGCAAATTCGGCGGCATTCCGCAGGGCCTGCCCGAGGTGCACGGCCTGAGCTTCGACCCCGAACACCTGTCCGACCTGCTGGCGCCGGCGTTTACCATCGCGCTGCTGGGCGCTATCGAGTCGCTGCTGTGCGCGGTGGTGGCCGACAGCCTCACCGGCGACAAGCACGACGCCAACCAGGAACTGATCGCGCAGGGCATCGCCAATATGGTAGTGCCGTTTTTTGGCGGCATACCGGCTACCGGCGCCATCGCCCGCACTGCCACCAACATCAGCAACGGCGGCCAAACACCGGTCGCCGGCATCGTGCACGCCGCGCTGCTGTTGCTGGTGATCCTGATCGCCGCGCCGCTGGCGGCCTACATTCCGCTGGCAGCGCTGGCCGCCATCCTGATTTCGGTGTCGATCAAGATGGGCGACTGGGACGTGCGCAAGGCGGCGCAGTTTCCGCGCCAGGACACGGCCATCCTGATCGTCACCTTCGTGCTGACCGTGGTGTTCGACCTGACCATCGCGGTACAGATCGGCCTGATGATGGCGGCCGTGTTCTTTATCCGCCGCATGGCGGCCAGCACCAGCATCCAGCGCCTGCGCGCCGAGCACGCGCTGATGTACGAGCGGCATTCCATTGCCGGCAAGCACGTGCCGGACGGCTGCGTGGCCTTCCGTGTCGAGGGCGCGCTGTTCTTTGGTGCGGCCGACTCGCTGGAGCACATCATCACCGAAGCCACCGACGCGCGGGTGATCATCCTGCAGTTGCACCGGCTGGTGCTGCTGGACACCAGCGGCCTGCTGGCGCTGTCCACGCTGAACGAACGGCTGCAACAGCAAGACCGCACGCTGATCCTGTGCGGCGCCGGCAACGAGATTACCGCCATGATCCGCCACGCACCGCTGGCGGAGGAAATGGGCGAACGCAATATCCAGCCCGACCTGGTCACCGCCTTGCGCCGCGCCGAAGACATCCTCACCAGCGGCGTGGTGTGGGGCTGATGGGCAAGGAAAAAGGTTGGCCGCACGCTGCGGCCAACCCTGACACTCTACCGGCTACCACCGCCGGCTGTTTAACCCGCTAAAAGCGGCTGATTTCCTTCTCGGACGCCTCGAACACCTGCGACGCCGGGCCCACCACCAATACGTCCGGCTTCAGGATGGCTTCGTTCTTGCCGGGGTACGGCAGCGTCCACAGGAAGTGGCGCAGGCAGTTCAAGCGTGCGCGCTTCTTGTCGTCGGACTTGATCACCGTCCACGGCGCGTCGGCGGTGTCGGTGTGGAAGAACATCGCCTTCTTGGCTTCGGTGTAGTCGTCCCATTTGTCCAGCGACTGGATGTCGATCGGCGACAGTTTCCAGTGCTTCAGCGGGTCGTCGCGGCGCGAGATGAAGCGGCGCAGCTGCTCTTCACGGCTTACCGAGAACCAGAACTTGAACAGGCGGATGCCGCTGTTCACCAGCATGCGCTCCAGCTGCGGCGTCTGGCGCATGAACTCCAGGTATTCCTGCGGGTTGCAGAAGCCCATCACCCGCTCCACACCGGCACGGTTGTACCAGCTGCGGTCGAACAGCACGATCTCGCCGGCGGTAGGCAGCAGCTGGATGTAACGCTGGAAATACCACTGGCCGCGTTCCTGCTCGGTAGGTTTTTCCAGCGCCACCACACGGGCGCCGCGCGGGTTCAGGTGCTCCATGAAGCGCTTGATGGTGCCGCCCTTGCCGGCAGCGTCGCGGCCTTCAAAGATCACCACGATCTTCTGGCCGGTTTCCTTCACCCAGCTTTGCACCTTCAGCAGTTCCACCTGCAGCTCGGCTTTCTGGCGCTCGTAGTCGGCGCGCTTGATGCGGTTCTTGTACGGGTAGTCGGCCGGCAGCGGCGCGCTATTGCTGTCTTCGGACGAGCCCTGCGGCGCGTGCGCCACCTGCATGGCGACCGGCGCATGGCTGACGGCCTCGATCTCGCGGGCGGCGGCCTCGCGGCGCACCTGGGCCGGGGTTTTGCGCGGTTTGCGCGCCGGGGCTGCCGGCGGGTTGGCCGCGTCGGAAATGACGGTGTCGGAATCGGCCACCAGGGCCTTGTCGTTATCGTTCATGGGCTTGCCTCGTGGGGTGTGTGACAAAGCCATGCTACGCCGGTGTCTTGTCATATTTATCCATTTCGATAAATGGATTTGATATGGCGCAAATCCTCGCCCACGCTGCAGCCACCTTCGCCACGGCTTGCGCCAGCGCATGGCTGGCCCGATCGCCATCACAATCCTCGCCTGCCCTGCGGGGCACTAGCCGCGATGGTGGGGTTATCGGTTACAATCGTACGATTATCGATTGCTCAACCCACTAAAACCGATGTCTGCAGAAAACAATGCTCCGGTGATCAGCAACTTCATCCGCTCGATCATCGACGAAGACCTGGCCACCGGCAAACGTGCCGCGGTGGTAACCCGCTTTCCGCCCGAGCCGAACGGCTACGCCCACGTGGGCCACGCCAAGGCGATCTGCATCAACTTCGGCCTGGCCGAAGACTACAACGGCCAGTGCAACCTGCGCATGGACGACACCAACCCGGAAAAAGAATCCGACGAGTTCGTACAGGCCTTCCGCGAGGACATCAGCTGGCTGGGCTTCCAGTGGAACGGCGACATCCGTTTTGCTTCCGATTACTTCGACCAGCTGTACGACTTTGCCGTGGAGCTGATCCGCGCCGGCAAGGCCTTCGTCTGCGACCTGACGCCGGACGAAATGCGCGAGTACCGTGGCGGCCTGACCGCACCGGGCAAGAACAGCCCGTACCGTGAACGCAGCGTGGAGGACAACCTCGACCTGTTCACCCGCATGAAGAACGGCGAGTTTGCCGACGGCAGCAAGACGCTGCGCCTGAAGATAGACATGGCCTCGCCCAACATCAACCTGCGTGACCCGGCCATCTACCGTATCCGCCGCGTGCATCACCACCGTACCGGCGACAAGTGGTGCATCTACCCGATGTACGACTACACGCACTGCATTTCCGACGCCATCGAAGGCATCACCCACAGCCTGTGCTCGCTGGAATTCGAAGACCACCGCCCGCTGTACGACTGGGTGCTGGACAACATCAGCATCGGCCACCACCCGCAACAGATCGAATTCTCGCGCCTGGAGCTGCTGTACGCGCTGACCTCCAAGCGCAAGCTGCAACATCTGGTGAACCAGGGCGTGGTCACCGGCTGGGACGACCCGCGCATGCCCACCATCGCCGGCATGCGCCGCCGTGGCTACAGCCCGGCCGGCATCCGCCTGTTTGCGCAGCGCATCGGCGTGTCCAAGAGCGAAAACATCATCGACATGTCGGTGCTGGAAGGCGCGGTGCGCGAGTCGCTGGAAAACGAATCGCCGCGCGTGATTGCGGTGCTGGACCCGATCAAGGTCACGCTCACCAACTACCAGGAAGGCGTGAGCGGCAGCCGCAGCGCACCGTTCCACCCGCACCACCCGGAAATGGGCGAGCGCGAGATTCCGCTGGCACGCGAGATCTACATCGAACGCGAAGACTTCGCTGAAGTACCGCCGCCGAAGTGGCAGCGCCTGACGCCGGGCGGCGAAGTGCGCCTGCGCTACAGCTACGTGATCAAGTGCGATGAAGTGATCAAGGACGACAGCGGCAAGGTGGTGGAGCTGAAGTGCTCGATCGACCACGACACGCTGGGCCAGAACCCGGTTGGCCGCAAGGTGAAGGGCGTGATCCACTGGATTGCCGCCAACCATGCCATCGAAGCCGAAGTGCGCCTGTACGACCGCCTGTTCACCGAAGCGCGCCCGGACGCGGTACGCGGCGACGACGGCGAGTACGTCGACTTCATGAACTTCCTGAACCCGGCCTCGCTGACCACCATTACCGGCTACGTAGAGCCGGTGGTGCTGCAGGCTGCGCCGGAAACCCGCTACCAGTTCGAGCGCATCGGTTACTTCGTGACCGACCGCCACGACCACCAGGCGGGCGCCAAGCCGGTGTTCAACCGCACCGTTGGCCTGAAAGACAACTGGAGCAAATAAAATCTGCCATCACGGCAAGCCCTGCACGCAGGGGCTTGCCGTTTTTTTTTGCCCTGCGCGATACTGCAGGGTCTGCGTCTATAAAACGAAATACGGGGCCCATCCATGAAACTACGCTATCCGGCACTCTGCCTGTCCGTGCTTGCCGCCATGTCCGCCACCTCCGGTACCGCACTGGCCAAACCGGTGAAAGACCAGGTTTACAAGATCACCATCCTTCACACCAACGATCACCACGGCCGCTTCTGGCGCAATAGCGACGGCGAATACGGCATGGCCGCACGCAAGAACGTGATCGAACAGATTCGCGCCGACGTGCGCAAGAACGGCGGCTACAGCCTGCTGCTGGACGGCGGCGACGTAAACACCGGCGTGCCGGAATCCGACATGCAGGACGCCGAGCCGGACTTCAAGGGCATGAACCTGCTGGGCTACGACGCCATGGCAGTGGGCAACCACGAATTCGACAAATCGCCGGAAGTGCTGGCCAAACAGCGCCAGTGGATCAACTTCCCGATGCTGTCGGCCAACATCTACAAGGATGGCAAGCGCCTGTTCGAACCGTACCGCATCTTCAAACTGGGCGATGTGCGCGTGGCGGTGATGGGCCTGACCACCGACGACACCAAAAAGCTGACCAACCCGGAAAACACCAAGGGTATCGAGTTCCGCAAACCGGCGCGCGAAGCCGCCAAACTGGTACCACAGCTGCGCAAGCAGGCTGACGTGGTGATCGCCACCACCCACATGGGCCACTACGACGATGGCAACCATGGCGTGAATGCACCGGGCGACGTGGAAATGGCACGTGCAGTCAAGGGCCTGGACCTGATCGTGGGCGGCCACAGCCAGAGCCCGGTCTGCATGAAAGCCGAAAACGTGCGTGACACTGCCTACGTACCGGGCACCGATTGCGCACCGGACCGCCAGAACGGCGCCTGGATCGTACAAGCGCACGAATGGGGCAAATACGTTGGCCGCGCCGACTTCGAGTTCCGCAATGGCGAGTTCAAGCTGGTGAAGTACCAGCTGATCCCGATTAACCTGAAGAAGACGGTGAAAGGTGCCGACGGCAAGGAACAGAAGGTGTACTACACCCAGCAGGTACACGAGCACAGTGAGGTGCTGAACTTCCTCAAGCCCTACCAGGAAAAAGGCCAGGAAGCGCTGTCGGTGGAAATCGGCGCTACCGAAGGCAAACTGGTCGGCGACCGCAACCAGGTACGCAGCCAGCCCACCAGCATGGGCATCCTGATTGCCAGCGCGATGAAAGAAAAAGCGCAGGCCGACTTTGCCATCATGAACTCGGGTGGCGTGCGCGACTCCATCGCTGCCGGCAAGATCACCTACAAGGACGTGCTGAAGGTACAACCGTTCGGCAACACCCTGGTGTACGTGGACATGAACGGCAAAGAAGCGCTGGAGCTGCTGCGCACCGCGGCCAAGATGAGCCCGGGTTCCGGCGCCTTCCCGCAGTTTGCCGGCGTGAAACTGGTAATCGAGGGCGGTGACGTGAAACAGGCGCAGATCGGTGGCAAGGACATCGACCCGGCCAAGACCTACCGCGTGGCACTGAACAACTTCACCGCCGCCGGTGGTGATGGCTACCCGAAACTGTCCACCCACAAGGGTTACGTCAACACCGGCTACGCCGATGCCGACGTGCTGAAAGCCTTCATCAGCGCCCGGGGTGGCGTGATCAAGGCCGGCGCCTTCGACCCGGCCGGCGAGATCGTGCGCAAGTAAGCCTCTGGCGCCAGCTTGGCCGCACGCGGCCAACCTGGCCGCTTGCCACACCCCAAGGCCCCCGCTTTGTCTGCCAGAGCGGGGGCTTTTGTCTGCCCGAACGTTGGCCACAGGCGAAAACAGCAAGGCCGCTGCGCTGCAGCGGCCTTGCTGTTTGACGCTAGCGACAACGCCTTACGCCAGCTGCTGGCGCAAGAAGGCCACGGTACGGCCCCAGGCCAGCTCGGCGGCGGCCTTGTCGTAACGGGCGGCGTTGGTATCGTTGTTGAACGCGTGGTTGACGCCCGGGTACAGCTGCAGCGTGTAGCGGGAGCCGGCCGCTTTCAGTGCGTCCTCGAACGCCGGAATACCGGCATTGATGCGCTCGTCCAGCGCGGCATAATGCAGCAGCAGCGGCGCCTTGATGCGCGGCACGTCGGCAGCGGCCGGCTGCGCGCCGTAGTACACCACCCCGGCGCCCAGCGCCGGCGCATGCACCGCCAGTTGCCCCACTTGGCCGCCACCCCAGCAGAAGCCCACTGCCCCCACCTTGCCGTTGCCCTGCGCCTGCAGATAGGCCAGCGCCGCCAGCGACACATCGCGCGACAGCGCCGCGTCCAGGCTGCCGAATAGCTCGCGCGCCTTGTCTTCGTCCGCCGGCGTACCACCTTTGGTAGACAGATAATCCGGCGCCAGCACCACAAAGCCCTCCAGCGCCAGCTTGCGGGCCACGTCGCGAATATGCGGGTTGAGGCCACGGTTTTCGTGGATGACGATCACCGCCGGCAGCTGGCGCACATCAGCATGGGCAGGCTGTACGCGGTAGCCGTTGAGGCTGGCATCGCCAAGGCGGCCGAATACGGTGTCGGCAGCTTGCAGGCGGCTGTCGCTGGCGGCCACCTGCTGTGCTTGGGCATAGTTGTTTTCCAGCAGCGGCAGGATGGCGTAGGCGGCAGCGGTGCCACCGGCCAGCCGCGTCAGGCGCTGGAAAAAATCGCGCCGCGATAGCGGTGCGTGGGTGTATTCGTCGTACAGCTGGATAATGTCCTGGCTGACAGCGGGCAGTTCAGGCTTCTGGCTCATGTTTGGCTCCCTGGCTGGATGGGTGGCATGCACAACAAGCCAGCATAGACCATGCCGTGCCGGAAAAAATCCCGCCGCGTTTACGCCAGCCGGTACTTGCCCAGCATCTGCAACAGCCCCTGACCATGCTGATCCAGCAGGCGGCTGCCACCGGCCAGTTCGCCGGCAGTCTGGTGGCTGGCTTCGGCCAGGTTAGCCATGCGCTCGATTTCCACGCTGATCAGTGCCAACGCCTGCGACTGCTCCGACATCGACTGGGTAATCTCGCCCACCTGCTGCTTGACCTGGGCAGCGCTATCCACAATCTGGCGTACGGCCAGGTTGGCCGCACCGGCCCGCGCCACACCCTGCTCCACCTGTGCCACCGCCGACTGCATGGCCTGGCTGCTGCGCTCGGTTTCCTGGCGGATGCGCTCGATGGTGTCGGTAATCTGTGCCGTGGTTTGCGTGGTGCGCTCCGCCAGCTTGCGTACTTCGTCGGCCACCACGGCAAAACCGCGGCCACTCTCTCCGGCACGTGCAGCTTCAATGGCCGCATTCAGCGCCAGCAGGTTGGTCTGGTCGGCAATGTCCTGGATCATGACCACTGCATGGTTGATCTGCTCGGTGCTGCCCTGCAGGCGTTGCAGGTCACCGGCGGTCTGGTGCACCTGCGCCGCCATGTCGTTGATGCAGACAATGGTTTCCTCGATCACCATGCTGCCCTGCTGGGCCTCCTCACCCGCACGCTGCGCCACACCGTCCACGCCCTGCGCGTGCTCGGCCACCAGGCGGATACTGGCCGCCACTTCTTCCACTGTGGCGGCCATGCTGGTGCTGGCCTGGCTGGTAGCGCTGGCCTTTTCGTACAGGCTTTGCGAGGAAACCTTCAGCTGGCCGGCGGTACCGCCTATGCTGACGCCCACTTGCTGCATGTCGCGCAGATTGGCGCCCAACACATCCAGCAGGCCATGGAAAGAGGTGAATACTTCGCCCACTTCGTCCTGGGCCGGATGGCGGGCGCGGTGGCCCAGATCGAGATTGTCGCCAACGTGACGCACCGCCTGCCGCATCAATAGCAAAGGCCGACTGATGCTGCGGCCCAGCAGCACAGCGCAAACCAGCAGCAATAGCAAGCAGAACGCCACAATGACACCACTCCACTGCACGGCGAGGTCGATCGCAGCAAACAAGCTGCCGTTGTGCTGATTGATCTTTTCCAGATTGGCCGGCTTAAGGGCCTTGGTGAAGGCAGTGAGCTGATTACCCACCGGACGGATGGCATGGACTATCTGCTGCACCCGTTGCAGGTCGCCTTGCTCCTGGTAGGCAAACGCCTGCAACACCGCCGACTCGTAACGCCCCATATCGGCTTTGGCAGCCTGGATGCGTTGCTGCTCGGCGGCGTCACGGGTCATGGCCAGATAGCGGTCCAGCCCCGCCTGGGTTGCCGCGACTTCTTGGCGAAAAGTGTGCGACATGGCCGGCCAGCGGCTGCTGTCGCGCTCACTGAGAAACATCAACGCTGCACGCCGGGCATCACCGTAGTCTTCGGCAACGTCGGCAATGACATACATCTGCGGGGCATAGATGTCGGCAATCTGCCGCGCGTCTTCGCGGATATGGCTGAGTTGCAGCACCGTCATGCCGCCCACCGCCGTTACGCCCAACACGCCCATCAGCCCGAACAGGACCAGCTTGCTACGAATCTTCATTGCCTATCTTCCCTTGATAACCACCACGCCGTGGCGTGGCCACGCTTTGCATGGCAGGGATGATAGCGACAAAAACTATCAAATGAGAATTATTATCAAATTAACAATGACGATGCAAAAGGCAGGAAAATCAGGAAAGCTAATGCTTAAAATCGACCATTAAAAGCAATATCTGCCAATAATATGAAATTTCTATAAAACAAAACAACATCGATGAATAATTATTAGCATAAAACAAAATTTATATGCCAAATCGTAGCAGCATCAATTATCTGGCACCTGGTGGCAATCTTGCAGCAGCACGCGCTGCCCGGGGGTCACCCCCAGCGCGGCAAAGCCGCCTTGCGGCAATTCCAGCGCCGCCACACCCGGGCGTGATGACTGATGTACGTCCAGCGACATCGGCGTCATGTCCACAATCTGGAACAGCTCGCCCTGAGCGTCGATAAAGCCGATGGACAGCGGGCGCCAGGTATCGCGCATCCAGAAGCGCAGCAACTGCGGCTGCTCGAAGGCAAACCACATGCCGGACGAGACATCCTCCCGCTGCGACAGGCCGCGGCTGCGCGCCTCGTCGCTGGCGGCCAACGGCACGGCGGTGAGCGTGCGGCCATTGTCGAAGCGCACGCTACAGCTGGGCATGGCTGCGGCGGGCGCGCTGGCAACAGTGTCGGCGTACAGCGTGGCTGAAATCAGGGCAAAGAGGATTGGCAGCATGCGACGCAGCATCGGGGGTTCCTTGTCAGGGTTGGCCGCGCACGCCGGCCAGTTCGTGCAGCAAGGGCAGCAGCACGCGCACGCTGTCGCGGGCACGCTGCGCCAGGCGCCCGGGCGACAGCAGCGTCGGCAGGCGATCCAGGTTATCGATATCGGGGCGGTGCCAGCTGCTGCCACCGGTTATGCCGGGCAGGCTGGTCTGGGTATAACCGTCGCCCTGCCCCAGTGTCCAGTTGGTGGCCTCCAACGCCAGCACCGGTATACCGGCCTGATCGAAGCTTTCCTGGTCGGAACAGCAGCCAGTACCGGCCGGGTAGTCGGGATGGCGGCCCGGATTGGTGGCGGCGTCAACGCCCAGGCTTGCCGCCAGCGCCAGCGCCCGGTCGCGGGCAGCGCCGGCAGCCGGGTTGGCCGCGGTAGTCTGTTTGCCAGCGGTAAAGTACAGCTGGTCGCCGGTAAGCAGGCTATCCAGATTGATCATCAGCAGCATATTGCCGCGCTGTGCCGGTGCCAGCCCGGCCAGGTAGGCTTGCGAGCCCTTGCGGCCCAGCTCCTTGGCGCCGAAGCCGACAAACACCAGCGTGTGCTCGGCGGGCACGCTGGCCAGTTGCTGCGCCAGCTCCAGCAACACGCCCAGGCCGGAGGCATTGTCGTCCAGGCCTTGCAGCTCGGGGCCGCCAAACACGCCTTCGTGGACTTCGTGCAGCGTGGTAGCGGTATCGAGGTGGGCACCGATCACAATCATCTTGCCGCTGCGGCCGGGTTTGACTGCCACCACATTGCGGGTAGACAGCAGCCGTTTCTGCCGCACATTGTTGGCAAACACGTACTGGTAGTCGGTATCGAAAGCCTGGAAGGTGGTGTGGTAGCCCAGGCTGGCCAGTTGCAGGTACAGGTACTCCGACGCGGCAAAATCACGGTCGGAGCCGGCCAGACGGCCGGCAAACTGGCTGGCGATGTAGCGGGTTTCGCGGGTGGCCAACTCGCCAGGCACGGCAGGCGGTGCTGCCTGCGACAGGCCGCACGCCAGCAGGCACAGGCCGGCAGCTAGGGTTCGGGCCATGAAGATGCGTCCTACAGGGTCAATGGCTGGATGATAGTGCGCAGACACCGGCTCAGGCCAGCACCGCACGCGCCGGGCCGGCATCGGCCGCGTGGAACACCACGCTATTGCGCCCGTTCTGCTTGGCACGGTACAGCGCGGCGTCGGCCTGTGCCACCACATCGTCCAGCCCCTGGCCTGCCGGAAACAGCGTGACCCCCATGCTGACCGTCACCTGCACCTGCTCGCCGCCAACTTGCAGCGGTGTGGCCGCGATCAGCTGCCGCAAGCCGTCCAGGTGGCTGGCCAGTGCCTCGCGCTCGGCGCCGGCTACCAGCATCACAAACTCTTCGCCGCCCCAGCGTACCAGGCTGTCACTGCTACGCGCCTGCTGCCGCAACAGGCTGGCCACCGCCACCAGCACGTGGTCGCCGGCCACGTGCCCCAGCTTGTCATTCACCTGTTTGAAGTGGTCGATGTCCAGCATCACCAGCGCCAGGGTATTGTTGCGCTGGCGCGCCGAACGCGTCTGCCGGGCCCAGGTTTCCTGGAACGCGTGCCGGTTGGCGCAGCCGGTCAGCTGGTCGGTGGTGGCCAGCCGTGCCAGGTCGCGGCTGCCGCGGTGGTTGATCAGCAGGATCAGCCCGATCACGGCCACCGCCATCAGGCCGCTGACCAGCAGGCTTTGCATCATCGCCTTGCGCGTCTTGTCCAGTTCGGCGGTTTCATCCTGCTCTACCAGCAGGTACCAGCCCAGATCGCTGAGGTAGCGCACGCTGAGGATGATGTTGTGGTTCTGGCGCTGCACAAAGAAAATCTGCGGCTGCCCGGTGTTGCGCAGGATCTGGCTGGCGATCGGCGCCAGCGCCGGGTCGTCCTGCAGGTTGCCACCTTTGCTGCGCTTGCCGTGCAGGATCACTTGCCCTTTGCCGTTCACCAGCGAAATGCCGCGTTCAAAGCGGGTTTCGTAGTGGTCTATCTTTTCGCGTACGCCTTCAACCGTCAGCCCCACCCCCACCACGGCAATGACGCGCTTGTTGTAGTCGTAGGCTTTGTAATTGACGAAAGCGGTCAGCTTGTTGCCGTTCTGCTGGTCGGTATCGATATTCAGCACGTAGTCGTGCGGGGAATGCAGCGCCTCGGTAAACCAGCGGTCCATCGGTGCTTCCGGGTTCACCTGGCGGGCAATGCCACCGGGGGCGTAGTAGCGCAGCGTGGCACGCGACACCACAAAGCTGGAAGAGGTGTGATAGCGGTTGCGGATCTCGCTCAGGTAGCGGGCAATCGGCGTGGCAGACTGCTCACCGCCGACAATCCAGTCGCGCACGAAGGTGTCGTGCGCCATCAGCGACGACACCAGGATGGGCCGCACCACGTCCTTGCTGATTTCGGAATAGATATTGTCACCGGTCAGCGGCAGGCCCTGCTCGATGATGTCTTGCCGCACGCGGTCTCGGCTGGACGAGTAATTGATCAGCAGGTTGGCCGCCGTCCCGGCCAACAGGATGACGGCAATCAGCCAGGTAATCTGGCGCTGTTTTCGGCTTATCTCCACTCCATCCCCATTGCAAGTGTCTGCCCGCAAGTACGGTGCCTGCGTCGGCTTTATCGTTATGGTACACGCGAAGACATCTTAACTGCTGATGAAAGTCATTACTATAAAATGATTGTAGCCATCTGCGGTGTCTATCGGACTCCGCTACCGCAGGCGCCAGGCAGCCAAGCCGCCCGGCACCGGCAGTGGGAGCTGGCTAGCTGCGGATGAAGCGCTCGAATACTTCGGCGTAATCCTTGCGGTGGGCGGCCGAGCCCGCCTGCGCCAGCGTGGCATGGTAAAAGCCGTACAGCGCCTGCGCCTGGCCGGCCAGTTCTCCGCCGTCACCGCCGTGGCGCGCCAGCGAGCTGACCACGCGGTCCAGGCTGTGGTTTACCTCCTGGTAGCGACGGTGCTCGTCCGCCATCAGCTGGCTGATCTCGATCAGCGCCTTGTAGATGTCCTTCAGCGGCTCCAGGTGGTCCTTGTGCACATCGATGGAAAACGCCTGGCCGCCCAGCGCAAATTTCAGTTCCACGTCCAGGTCGATGGTGCCGGCGGTTTCCAGCTGCACGCCTTCGATATCGTGCTGGTAGTAGTCATAGCGCTTCAGCAAGGCTTTGTTGCACAAATCAGCTGCAGGTCGAGCTACCCCAATCCCCGGGCAGATCTATCCCATGCGGACCGTTT
>NZ_VMDW02000016.1 GCF_007644045.2 Vogesella urethralis | reverse complement strand
CGAGCTCATTGTGTCTCCAGACTAGGTGGCAGTTTCCTGCCAAATGTCTGTTTACACAAAATTCAGTACACGCCCTGCAGCC
Organism: Vogesella urethralis; assembly: GCF_007644045.2. GTDB lineage: Bacteria > Pseudomonadota > Gammaproteobacteria > Burkholderiales > Chromobacteriaceae > Vogesella > Vogesella urethralis. Next base: position 31,259 of record NZ_VMDW02000016.1, on the reverse strand, counting down.
CGCTCATCGCACGCTCCGGCACAATCGCAACGGCCTCGTGCGTTGCATCATCGACGACGGTCAGGCTCTTGATGACACGCCCCTCTGCCGTCCGGTCGAACACGAAGTCCATCGACCAGACCTGGTTGGCGGCCAAGGGGCGGGCCAGCGGGTGACGGTCTGCCGCCGGAATCTTCTTGCGCTTACGCCGGCGAATTTGCAGGCCCGCCTCGGCATAGAGTCGATCCACCCGCTTGTGATTGACCTGCATGCCTTCCTGCCGCAGCTTCAAATAGATCATGCTGGCCCCGTAGCGTCGGTGACGTTGTGCAAGCGCGATGATCTTCGCTTTCAAGGCGACATTGCGGTCGGTGGCGGGCTGGTAACGGAATGAACTGGGACTGATGCCGGCCAGACGCAGCGATCGACGCTCGCTGAGTCCCTTGCCCACCAGATGGCGCACCAACTCCCGCCGTGACGGTGCGCTCACCACTTTTTTCGCAGGGCCTCTTTGGCAATCTCGTTCTCGAGCATCATCTCGGCCAGGAGCTTCTTTAACCGTGCGTTCTCGGTTTCCAGTTCCTTGAGGCGCTTGGCCTCCGAGACGTTCATGCCGCCAAACTTGCTGCGCCAGAGGTAATAGCTGGCTTCCGAGAAGGCGTGCTTGCGGCACAGCTCGGCTACGGGCATGCCGGCTTCTGCTTCGCGCAGAAAACCGATGATCTGTTCTTCGGTGAAACGTTTCTTCATGTCCAATCTCCGTGTCATGGTGGATTGGACTCTAAAGTCACGTGCTACTCAATACCGGGGGGACGTCGTGAGTTGCCTCTTGTGGTAAGATAGTAATCAATTACTATCTTACAAGGAGTGCTCGTGGACACCCATCCAAAGCATCTGCCGGCCGATGAACGTCGTGCCGTAACTGTCGAGTCCGTCGTGGCGCTTGCCGGTTCACAAAACCCAAGCGAGATAACCACTGCAGCTATCGCTAAACACATGAACTTGACCCAGGGTGCGCTGTTTCGGCACTTCCCGAACAAGGAAGCCATTTGGCAGGCGGTCATGGAGTGGGTAGCAGAGCGCCTATTAGCCAGAATCGATCGATCCGCACAAGGAATCGAGTCGCCCTTGGCAGCCATGGAGGCGATGTTCATGAGTCATATCGAATTCGTAGCTGAGCACCCAGGCGTGCCAAGAATGATGTTTGGTGAGCTTCAGCGTGCCGAATCGACACCGGCCAAGCGCATGGTGCAAACCTTGATTCAGCGCTACGGCGAACGTTTGCATCGTCTCATCGAGAAAGGCAAGGCCAGCGGCGAGTTGTCTCCCTCGCTTGACAACGAGGCGGCGGCAACGCTGTTCATTGGCACGATCCAGGGCTTGGTCATGCAATCGCTGTTGGCGGGTGATGTGGGACGTATGCACCGCGATGCGCCGCGCGTCTTTGCAATTTATCGGCGTGGCATAAGGAGTGCGCAATGAAAAAGTTACCCTTGCAAGGCCGCACCCTGGCGCTGCTTGCCGTCATCATTCCTTTGCTGGTGCTTTTTATTTATGTCGGTCTGCGATCAGGGCCGCTCGCCCCGGTCGCTGTGACGGTGGCAAGCGTGGAATCACGGGCTATCACACCGGCGCTGTTCGGCATCGGCACGGTGGAGGCGCGCTACACCTACAAGATCGGGCCGACGTTTGCCGGGCGCGTCAAACGCCTGGAGGTGCATGTAGGCGACCAGGTCAAGGCCGGACAGGTGCTCGGCGAGATGGAGCCGGTCGACCTCGATGATCGGGTGCGCTCACAGGAGTCGGCATTCAAGCGTGCGGAAGCGGCTTTGCGCGAGGCAGAAGCCCGGCAAGCCTACGCGCAAACCCAGGCGCGCCGCTACGAGCAATTGTTTGCGGTGCGCTCGACCAGCGAGGAAATCGTCACCACCAAGCGGCAGGAACTGCAGATCGCCGATGCCGCCTTATCTGCCGCTCGGGAAGATATTGTCCGGGCACGCTCCGACCGCGAAGGACTCGTCGCGCAGCGGAGCAATCTGCGCCTGATCGCGCCGGTCGACGGTGTAGTCGCCGTGCGCGATGCCGATCCCGGCACGACCATCGTCGCGGGTCAGGCCGTGGTGGAAGTGATCGCCCCCAAGAGTTTGTGGATCAATGCGCGCTTCGACCAGATCAGCGCATCGGGGCTGGCTGGGGGGTTGCCGACTCTTATCGTCCTGCGTTCGCGTGGTGGCCAGACCTTGAAAGGTCGCGTGCTGCGGGTGGAACCCAAGGCCGACGCGGTAACCGAGGAAACGCTTGCCAAGGTGACATTCGATAACAAACCAGAACCTTTGCCACCGGTGGGTGAACTGGCCGAAGTCACGGTTGACTTGCCGGCGCTCCCGGCCGCTCCACTGATCCCCAACGCTGCCGTCCAGCGTGAGGGCGACAAAGTTGGTGTCTGGCAAATCGTGGATGGTGATCTGCATTTCTCCCCGGTCAAGCTCGGCACTTCCGACCTCAATGGTTACGTGCAGGTGCGCGAAGGGCTCAAGAATGGGGACCAGGTTGTGACCTATAGCGAAAAGGCACTGACGGCGCGCAGCCGCATCCATGTGGTCGACCATATCCCAGGAGTGTCACGATGATCAGCCTGGCCGGCCGCGACATTCTCCATGCCTGGGGAAAATTCGTCTTCACCGGCATCGGTCTGGGTCTGCTGATCGGCGTCACCCTGGTCATGGCTGGGGTGTACCGAGGCATGGTGGACGACGGCAAGGCGTTGCTCGACAACAGTGGCGCTGACCTTTGGGTGGTGCAAAAGGATACTCTGGGACCTTATGCGGAGTCGTCCAGCCTCAACGATGACGTGTATCGCGCCATTCTCGCCATGCCGGGAGTCTCACAGGCAGCGAACGTGACCTACCTGACCATGCAGGTACGCAAGGGCGAGAGTGATGTACGCACCATGGTGGTCGGCATCGCGCCCGGTGCGTTGGGGGCTACACCCGGATGGCCTCCTTATCTCGTCGCTGGACGCCAGATCACGCGCGGTCACTACGAGGCGGTGGCCGACATCGCCACCGGCTTCAAACTGGGAGATCGTCTTGCCATTCGCCGAAATCATTACACCGTCGTGGGGCTGACACGGCGCATGGTGTCGTCCAGCGGCGACCCGATGGTATTCATTCCGCTCAAGGATGCCCAAGAGGCTCAGTTCCTCAAGGACAACGACGCCATTTGGCAAAGCCGGCGTCGCACCGAAGCCAACCCGGCCTTCAATCGACCCGGTGTTACTGGTTTGCTGGATGCCGTGATTGCTTCACAGAGCACCAACGCGTTCGTCAATGCAGTGCTGGTCACTCTGAAACCTGGTCATGCGCCGGACGAGGTTGCCGAATCCATCCGGCGCTGGAAACGTTTGACGGTCTACACACGGGCACAGATGGAAGACATCCTCGTCGGCAAGTTGATCGCCACGTCGGCCAAGCAGATCGGCATGTTCTTGGTGATTCTGGCCATCGTTAGCGCGGCCATCGTTGCCTTCATCATCTATTCGCTGACGATGGACAAAATCCGCGAGATCGCGGTGTTGAAGCTCATCGGCACACGCAACCGAACCATCGCCGCGATGATCATGCAGCAGGCGCTCGCCCTGGGCGTGATTGGTTTCGTGGTCGGCAAGATCACAGCCACTTTCTCAGCGCCCCTGTTTCCCAAGTACGTACTGCTGATGCCGTTCGACTCCATCGCCGGTTTTTTCGCCGTGCTCGTGATCTGCGTTCTAGCCAGCATCGTCGCCATTCGCATGGCACTCAAGGTCGACCCGGCCGAAGCCATTGGAGGTTGAGATGAGTGGCAAAGGCATTCGCATCGAAGGTTTGAGAAAACGTTATGGCGAGGGCGATACCGCGGTCAATGCCTTGAAAGGCGTGGACATGCAGGTGGCACCCGGCGAGGTGGTGGGCCTGATTGGCCCTTCCGGGTCCGGCAAGAGCACGCTGCTCAAATGTCTGGGCGCGGTGATTGATCCGACCGCCGGTCGCATGACGCTGGGCGATGAAGTGATCTACGACGATGGCTGGAAAGTCCGCGACTTGCGCGCCTTGCGGCGCGACAAGATCGGTTTCGTTTTCCAGGCACCATACCTGATTCCGTTTCTCGATGTCACCGACAACGTGGCGCTACTGCCGATGCTCGCAGGCGTCGCGAATGGGGAGTCGCGCGCGAAGGCACTGGAACTGCTCACCGCGCTCGATGTGCAACACCGGGCTCGCGCCATGCCCTCGCAACTCTCCGGTGGCGAGCAGCAACGGGTCGCCATTGCGCGAGGTTTGGTCAATCGCCCTCCGGTGATCCTGGCTGATGAGCCCACAGCTCCACTAGACAGTGAGCGCGCCATGGCTGTAATCCGCATCCTCAATGACATGGCTCGGAAGTTCGAGACCGCCATCATCGTCGTCACCCATGACGAAAAGATCATCCCCACTTTCAAGCGCATCTACCACATCCGCGACGGTGTGACCCATGAGGAAGCTGGCGAAGGGCGGGAGTTCGAATGAGAGAACGATTGAATTACAGGAGAATTTCATGACCCACCGCAAACACAGCCACGCATTTGGAACTATCACCCTGACCGTTACGGCCTGCCTGCTTTTATGGGGTTTTCAGTTGCCAGCTTGGGCTGGTGACGCTACCCAGGTTGAGCCACTGGCGCTACGCAAGATCATGCAGGAACTCGGGCGCAACATGCAGGCTATTACCGGTGCGATTTCGCAGGAGGAATGGGTTCAGGTCGTTCAGCTCGCCCCAAAAGTTGCTGCACACCCCGAGCCACCGCTTACTGAAAAAATGCGCATCCTTGCTTACCTCGGCGCTGATGCGACCAAGTTCACAAACTTTGACGCGCAGACTCACGAGGCGGCGCTGGCCATGAAGCTGGCTGCTGCGAGCAGCGACGGCAAGGCGGTGATCCAATCATTCGCCCACGTGCAGGAAAGCTGCTTGGGCTGCCACCAAGCTTTCCGTAAACCTTTCGTGGAGCATTTTTATGGAGCACGCTAAAACATGCCAGCGCCCCATCAGCCTCGAAAGACGGCTTGCGGCAACTTACCTGGTAGCTGGTCTGGTCACCGCCGGTCTGGCCGGTTGCGCCGCCGGTCCTGATTTTCAGCGTCCCACCGCACCCGATGTGGCTCGCTACACTGCAACACCGGTGGCTGATAGAACCGCGTCCGCTCCCACGCAGTTCGGCGAAACACAACGTCTAGTCGAAGGGCTTCCGATCGAAACGCAATGGTGGCAAAGCTTGGGTTCATCCACACTCGACGGACTGATCAACGAAGCTTTCCATGTCAGCCCGACGCTGGCGAGCATCAGCGCCAATTTGCGACAGGCGCAGGAGCTTCTTGCCGCACAGGCGGGCTCGACGCAATATCCACAGGTAGATGTCGCACTGGGATCTCAGCGCCAGCAAATGAGTCCCAGTAGCCAAGGGTTGAGCGGAGACGCACGTCAATTCAGCCTCTACAACGCCAGCGTTGGCGTGCATTACAACCTCGATCTGGCTGGCGGCAACCGGCGCGCACTCGAAGCCTTGGCTGCTCGCGCCGACTACCGTCGCTTCGAACTGAATGCTGCGCGCCTGGCCCTTGCCGGCAACATGGCAACCGCTGCCATTACCCGAGCACGCCTCGCCGCGCAACTAGAAGCCACTACTGCCATTTTGCGCGTGCAGGATGAGCAACTGCGCCTAGCCCATGAACGCGTGCGTATCGGTCAGGCCTCACCTGATGAAGCGTTGAGCCTACAAGCTCAGGCGGAGCAAACGCGGGCAGAACTGCCTGCGCTGCGTAAACAACTGCAACAAACCGAACATCTACTGGCGGTGCTAGCCGGTCGTGCCCCAGGCACGGGTGGCATCCCGGCCTTCACTCTGGCCGATTTCACTCTGCCCGTCGAGATGCCGCTCGTCGTGCCCTCAGAACTGGTGCGCCGCCGACCGGATATCCAGGCGTCAGAGGCGCTGTTGCATGCGGCCAATGCAGACTATGGTGTGGCTGTCGCCAAGCTCTACCCACAGATCAACCTGAGCGCCAACCTTGGCTCTCAAGCGCTGACCACCGGTACCCTGTTCGGTGGTGGCTCGGCAGTGTGGGGCCTGGTTGCGCAGCTCACCCAGCCTCTTTTTAATCCAGGGCTACCCGCTGAAAAAAGAGCGGCGCTCGCCGCTTTTGATGCCGCCGCAGCCAATTACCAGAGCGTCGTATTGGAGTCTTTGCGTAACGTCGCCGACACCCTGCGCGCGGTGGAAAGCGATGCACAAACTTTGACTGCCCTCGCTGCCGCTGATATGGCTGCACAGGCCTCCTTGCAGTCGGTCGAGCGGCAATACCGGCTGGGCGCGGCCAGCTACCTGCAACTGCTCATCGCGCAGCAACAGGCACAGTCAATCCGGATCAATATGGTTGCGGTCCAGGCACAACGCCTAGTCGATAGTGTTGCTTTATATCAGGCCCTGGGAGGTGGTGTCAGTTAAGGCTATGCCCTAACCTGATGTCAGATGTTGAGCACAAACAATGTCATTTTCAGAAGACGACTGCACCATTCAGCGCGGTTTGAAGCCTGTTGTGCATACGGCTCCTGATAACCCGATATCAGGATTCCTCTGCACAAAACTCGTCTATGCTCAATACTCGTGTGCACCAAAGCGAGGTGAGCATGGCGATGGGAACATCATCGCGTTCCCAACTCGTTGATTGATAACGAGTTTTCCGCACTCGGCGAACCGAGATGGACATAATTATGGACTGAAAAACCACGCTTGGTCAACGCGCGCTCCGAGCAAGTCCAGTGCGAGCCATGGACAGCCAGCAGTAGACAATGTACCCGAGCGCTCAACGTCACGAGGCCGGTTCATCTCCCTTTGGCAGGAACTCCTCGCGGGCGCGCTGCAGAAACCGCTTCATGGGCTCAGAGGGGTCGGCGCTGCGGCGCAGCAGGTAGGTGGACAGCATGGGCGGCGTGCCGGCCAAGGGGCGAACGGTTATGTCGGGGCGGTTCAGGGTCTGCACCTGCGAGGCAATGGCGAAACCTAGGCCATAACCGGCACCGACCAGAGTCAGCATCACGCCTAGGCTCGTCACCTGATCTACCAGCTTGAGCGGCTTGGACGCACCTTGAAGCACCGCCTGGATCTGGTGGTGGCAGCCCGATCCCGCGTCCGGATGGCACAGTACCAACGGAAACTTCAAGGCTTCATCCAATGGCACTTCCGCGTGCGCCAACAAGGGGTGGCGCACGGGCACGATCACCGACAGAGGATCGGTCCACACGGGCTCGGCGACAAGGCCTTCGCTCACCGCGTCCGACAGCGCAAAGCCGATGTCCAGCAGATCGTTGTGCAGGCCCTTGAGCTGCTGCGCGAAAGGCAGCTCGAAGACGCGAATCTCCAGTTCGGGCTCTTCCTCGCGGCTGCGCGCCAGCAAGGTGGCAATGTGGGGCTGCGCCAAGCTGTCGCAGATGGCGATGCGCAGATAACCCTGATAGACCTGCGCCGCCGCCTTTGCGGCACTCACCGCCTGCTCCACGGTGGCCAGCACACGCCGGCACTCACCGAGGAACACTTGACCGGCCCAGGTCAGTCGCGTCTGGTGCGCGCTGCGGTCGAACAACTGCACGCCGAGCGTGGCTTCGAGATTGCGCATTGCGCGCGACACAGGCGATTGTTCTACGCCAAGGCGCTCGGCCGCTCGCGCGAAATGCAGTTCTTCCGCGACCGCAACGAAATAGCGCAGTAGTCTGAGTTCCAATGCGGCCTCCTGTTTGCCTCGTTCCTGGCCTGCATCCACCTCATGCGGATTGCGCCTCGCTTTCTCCTTCGATGATTGGCAAGAGGTTCCGGCGTCGCATGCTTGCCTATTCGGATAGGCAGATCGCATCCGAAAATTACGGAGGTTGAGGCGGAACGCTACCTGGCCGAAGACCTGAGAACCTCAATCGCCGCGACGCTGCACTACCGCCTGATCCACAGGTTCAGTTCAATCAATTGCCGGGTTGCAGCTCCACACGCACCTCGCGCGATTTGCCGGCCCGCTCCACGGACAAGACTACGACATCGCCGACCTTCCTGTCGTCGAGCCGGGCGAGCAGCTTGGCCACATCGTCGATCGCCGTGCCGTCGATGCGAACGATGCGGTCGCCGGGCACGATGCCTTGTGGGGTAATCTCGACCCCAGCGAGCCCGGCTTTGTGCGCTGCCGAGCCGGGGGTGACACGCAGCACGAACACGCCCTTGCTTCCCGTCAGCGCAAGCAGGCGTTGATTGAGCTGTTCGTCCACCTCAATGCCCAGCGCCGGACGGATGTACTTACCGGACTTGATGAGTTGCGGCACTACCCGCATGACGGTGTCCACCGGCACGGCAAAACCGATCCCGGCCGAGGCGCCGGAGGGACTGTAGATCGCCGTGTTGATGCCGATAAGCCGCCCGGCCGAATCGAGCAGGGGGCCGCCCGAGTTGCCGGGGTTAATGGCGGCGTCGGTCTGGACCAGGTGATCAACTGTCGGGCCGCCCGCTTCTCCCGGTAACGAGCGGTCGAGCGCGGAGACGATGCCGGTGGTGAGCGTCCAGTCCAGGCCAAAGGGGTTGCCGATAGCAAACACCTTCTGTCCCACCTTGAGGTCGGTGCTGGTGCCGACAGGCACGGCAGGCGGGCGTTTGAAGCCGACGCCGATCTTGAGTACGGCGATGTCGTGCGCTGGGCTCGCCCCCACCAGCGCGGCCTGGTAGTCGCGGCCATCGGCGAGTTTGACGGTGGCTTCAGAAGCACCCTGGATGACGTGGAAGTTAGTGACGACGTGGCCGGCGTCGTCCCAGATGAAGCCCGATCCCGTGCCACGGGGCACGGAGAAAACATTGCGCGTCCAGACGTCGCGCACCAGCTGCGCGGTGGTGATGTAGACCACCGAGGCGCGTGATTTTTCGAACAGTTCGATGGTGGCCTTTTCGTCCGCCGCCAAGTCGCCGCGCGCCGTCACGGTGCGTTCTGCCGCCTCGCGCGGAGTGAACCATGCCTCGATGGCGGGTAGGAACTGCCACAGCAGCATGAGCGTGGCAATACAGGCGGTGAGGAAGAGCCAGCGCCGGATGAACGGATCCGGCGCTGGACGTGGATACGGGTCAGGGTAGGCCATGAGAAGTCTCCTGTTGATAGGCAATCAGCGCCATAGCCCGCTCGGGCGCCAGCGCGGCGGGCGCGGCGTCACAGCGGATTCCGGCAAGAAATGGGGCGTGTGAAACGGCAAGGCTGTTGCTGGTCCAGGCGCCAACGTCAGCAGGCGTGAGATGCGATCTTGCGTTGCCGGATGGGTGCGCAACCAGGAAGGCTCGGGATTGCCCCATCCCGGCCACAGCCAGGCACGCCAGGAGCGGCTGACCCGCTCGATTTTCGCCAGCGCGGACGCCAGCCCCTGCGGGTCGCCCGTCAGTTCCGCCGCGAGGCGGTCAGCGTCGAACTCACGCACGCGAGACAAGCCGAGCTGTGCGAGCAGGGCCAGCTGGGGCGAGGCGGCCAGCAGAAGCAGTCCCGGCCAATTGACCGCCACCGCGCCGGCCAGCAGTGCGGGCAAGCTGAACACAATAGCGATCTGTCCGACCATCGCCAGCAGGCTCGTGAGACGACTGACGGAATCCGCCAGCCCCATGACACGCAGATCCTCATTAGCGATGTGCGCGACCTCGTGCGCGAGCACACCCGCCAGTTCGCGCGAACTCAGGTTGCGCAGCAGGCCATCGGTGAGGGCGATCGATGCATGCTGCTTCGAGCCGGTGGCGAAGGCGTTGATGACGGCACTGGGCACGTAGTGCGGCACCGGCGTGGCGGACAAACCGGCACGGGCGGACAGCTCGCGCAACAGGGCCCAAATCTCGGGGGCTTCGTGCGGGTACAAAGCCCGTGCGCGGTACAGGCGCAAGGTCAAGACGGATGCGGCTGCCGGTTCCAGCAACAGCGTGCCTGCAACTGCAAACAGCGTGAGCCACAGGCCGCTTTCCCCGAACAGCAGGCTTCCTGCGGCGGCTGCGATCCCGACCAGGGTCAGGATCAACAGCCCGGTCTGCAGGCGGTTGAGCCAGCGGTGTTGCAACAACGCCGCGCGCGGGTCATTGGGATGATGACGGATCATGCTCAGATGTCTCGGCGGCGCGGTCGTCGCGCTTGCGCAGCAGCCAGTAGGTCGCACCCAGAGCCAGCGTGGCGCCTGCCAGCGCGGCTATCTTTGCGGGGCTCGCCTCGGGGTCAAGGATCACGAACTTGCGCGCCAGCGCGATCAGGCCGATGAGGATCACGGTCTTGACCTGGATGATGCTGTCCCGACGCAGCGCCACGCGCACGATGGAATGCTTGAACTCCATCGCGATCAAGAGCGTCATGATCATGCCGAACACGCTCTGGAATACCTTGTGGTCCAGGGGATTGAAGGCATCGAGAACCAGCAGCGTGAAGACGATGGCGATGAGCTGGAACAGCGACACCACGATGATGACGGCAATTACCGCCGACAGAACGAGGGCGACGACCTGCTCGAAGCGCTCGTAAAACGTCATCAACCGCCACTGGGAGCGCATCTCGTCAAGGGCCGTGTGGCCAGATTCTTTATGCATAAGCGTTGCTCTCTCTTTCAATGAAACGTTAATGGAACGGGGAGTCCGAGAAGACGACTCGATTACACCTGGATTGCCGAGGCAATTGCGAAGCCACCCAGCGCATAATGTCCTGCGCGCCCGTGGCGCCGCCGATGGGTGGATCAGCCTCTTGCACGTCAACCCTTTGTCCCATGCATGGCATCAATCCGGCTTCTGGTCTGGCGGCAGCAATCCCAGCAGATCCGCCTGCAAATGTTGCAACTTGTCGATGCCAGCCCTCAATGCCTCGACACGGCCGGCATTTTTCATTTCACTCAGGGTGTGCGCTAACTGCTGGATGCTCTGATGCAGGACATCGACCTGATCATCAGGATCCTTGCCGAAGAACGTAGGGCGGCCACTTTGATCCCGCCAGTATTGGAGTGCTTCGGGTTGAGGAGGCACTTGGGTCTTACCTGACAGATAGTCGATCATCTGGGAAATCCAGACCCGGTGGTCGGCGTATGTGAACGGCACGGGCAGCGCGGAGCAACTGTCAGGTTTGAATTCCTTCCAGGATAAGGGTACCTGCCAGGTGTGTAGCCATTGCTCGAATTCATGCGCCGGCATCGGATGCCCGATGGCATAACCCTGGCCCCACTCGCATCCCATACGCAGCAGCATTTCACCATGCTGAATGGATTCGACTCCCTCCGCGATGCAGTTCCTGCCAAACGACCTTGCCAGTGCCAGTAGCGCATCCAGGATGGCGATATCGTCCGGATCCTCGAGCATGTCGCGTATAAAACCCTGGTCGATCTTGAGCAGGTGCGCGGGCAGGCGCTTCAGATAGGTCAGCGATGAATAGCCGCTGCCGAAATCGTCGAGGGCAAAACGCAATCCCATCCTCCCGCACTGGGCCATCAACTGAGACACTTGAACGAAGTCCTCCACGGCGCTGGTTTCGAGGATTTCCAGTTCAAGGTCTTGCGGCTGGGCGCCGGGATGTCGTGACAACATACCCCGTAGATGCATGATGAAGTCCGGTTGCAGCAAGTGCCGCGCACCGATATTCACGCTGATCGGTACATGAAGGCCGGCCTTGCGCCAAACTTCGATCTGAGTCAACGCAGCCTCGATGGTCCATTCCCCCACGTCAATCCCGAGCGGATGATTCTCAATGATGGGTATGAAGGAGGCAGGAGATAACAAGCCACGCGTCGGATGTTGCCAGCGGATCAAGGCTTCGGCGCCCAGCACCTCACCGGTGCGCATGTTGACCTTAGGTTGGAAATAAAGCAGAAACTGCCCATTGGCAAGTGCATTCTTTATGCTGTCAAATCCTTCGTGACGGGTGCGCAGCGTACGATCCTTCTCCGTATCGAAAACGTGATATCGATTCTTGCCGGCTTGCTTGGCACGATACATAGCCTGATCTGCCTGCCGCAGCAGTTGGTCGGCGTCGATATCTTCGCCTTGCGGGTAGTAGCTCACACCGATACTCGCGCTCACCTCGCACAGTGCGTCACCAATCGGTACGGGCTGTGCAGCCACCTCGATCAGGCGATCGAGAATCGGTACGCTGATGGAAATATCCGGCAGGTCGACCAGAATAGCGACAAACTCATCACCACCAAGACGGGCCAAGGTATCGCCTTCGCGCAACACCTGCGTCATACGCCTGGACAGGACGGAAAGCAAATTGTCGCCGACTCCGTGGCCGTGCTGGTCGTTGACCTTCTTGAATCCATCCAGATCGATGAAGACAACCGCCAGGTGCATGCCACGCCGACGTGTCTGACGAATGGCCTGCTTAAGGCGGTCTCCAAGCAATAGTCGATTGGGCAAGCCGGTGAGCAGGTCGTAATGAGCAACGCGTTCAAGCTGTTGCTGGTTCTCCTTCAGGGCTGTGATGTCGGAAAACATGGCTGCGTAATGCTCGATATTGCCCCGCATATCCGGGACTGCACTGATCGTCAGCAGCGCGGCAAACTGACTGCCGTTCTTGCGTCGGCACCAGAGCTCTCCGTGCCAGTAGTCGTGCTCACGCAGAGCCTGCCAAACGGTCTGATAGAACTCATCGTCATAGCGATCGGACTCGAGCAGACGAGGTGTCTGACCCATTACTTCCTCCCGCGCATAACCAGTGATCACGGAAAACGCCCGATTGACGTTGACAATGTGGCCTTGAGCGTCCGTAACGAGGATGCCCTCTCCTGCGTGCTCAAAAACTTTAGCCGCAAGGCGAAGCTCTTCCGCGGATCTTCTGCGTGAGGTGACATCATAGATATAGCCGTGCCAGAGGATGCTCCCATCAGGCATGGCTTCAGGCGACGCCTCGCCTTCGACCCAGATCACCCGACCGTCTGGAAACTGCACTCGGTACTCGTCATGCCAAAGCGCGAGTGACTGCCCCGACGCCTGTATGGTTTCATGCACACGGTCGCGGTCTTCAGGATGGAGCGCAGCGAACGCAGGAGTGGCATCTTCAACAACATCCTCCGGTGCAACCCCGTATATTTCCTGTATCCTCGCGCTGGCATAAGGGAAGTGCGAGCTGCCGTCCGGACGAAGACGGTATTGGTAAAGCATACCGGGAACGTGGCTGGTCAACTCTTCTCGCTGTCGGCGCATAGAGTTCAGCGCCTGCTCGACCCTCTTGAGATCGGTGATGTCCTCTACCGTCCCGTCTGCCGCTCTGGGCCGACCAGAGGCGTCGCCCTTGAATGTTGCCCGCAGGTGTATCCAGCGAACCTGCCCTCCGCTGACGATGCGATACCGCAGATCAAGGGACTTTCCGCACATGGCAGCATCCCATGCCCTATCGAAGAGGGGGCGGTCTTCAGGGTGAATGCACTGCAGGAATCGCTCGAAGGCTATTGGCGCACCAACATCCAGGCCGAGCACGCGGCAGGCTTCATCGGAGCAAGTGAGGAGTTGCGAGCCAAGATCGAGATGCCAACTGCCAAAATGGGCATTCTGGTTAATCTGGCCACAGTGTCGGGCTGAGATTTGAGGAGTCTCGTTCAAAGGTGACGCTCCTTATGGGTGAAACAGAGGTTCCAAAGTTTCTGCAACTGGGAACGCATTTCGTCAAAGATTGTGTGGTTGGGGTCGCTATGCATCGCGGCTACGCACTTTCTTCAAGGATCGAACAACTGATAAGCAGGGTGGTTCGCGCCGGGTCATTGCGGCAAGCGGGATGTCACCCAGCGCATAATGTCCTGCGCGCCCATGGCGCCCGCCTGACGTGCAACCTCATGTCCCCCTCGGAACAAAATCAGGGTTGGAATGCTGCGAATACCGAACTGGGCGGCCAGGTGAGGCTCGGCCTCGGTATTTACCTTGGCCAACCTCACCTTGGGTTCAAGCAGGGAGGCTGCCTGCTCGAACTGCGGCGCCATCATCTTGCACGGTCCGCACCACGGCGCCCAAAAGTCAACCAGCAGCGGCAGGTCACTGCGCTCCAGATGACGGGCGAAGGTCGCTGTGGTCAGATCAATGGGTTCTCCGGTGAACAGCGGGTGCTGGCACCGCCCGCAATTGGGCTTCTCTGCCAACTTGTTGGCTGGCACGCGATTGATGGATTGGCAGTGTGGGCAGACGATATGAATGCTGTCACTCATGAGGTGGCTCCTTGGGACACAGAGGAAGTAATGGCTCCGGCAGTTGGGCCGCTGTGACATGGGGATTCGAGCTGTAGCCCTTGCGTCAGTTGCCGGATGCTGTATTCATCCAGCGTTTCCCGTGCGAGCAGTTCGCGCGCGCACCGCTCCAGCACTTCTCGGTTAATTTCGAGAATTCGGTATGCACGATCAAACACACCCATCACGATGTCACGGATGGCTTGGTCGATGCGTGTCTGAGTCGATTCGGCTACCCGGCAGCCACCCTGTACCAGTTCAGGCGCATCAAGAAAACGCGGCCTCTGTGCCTCAAAAGCAACGTACCCCAAGCCCTCATCCATGCCGAAGCGCGTAATCATGTCGCGGGCGATGTCGGTGGCCCGCGCGAGATCGTCTGAAGCCCCTGTGGACAGCTCGCCAAACACGAGCTTCTCAGCCGCGCGCCCTCCCAGGAGCACGGCGATCTTGTGCTCCAGGTCGGCACGTGTCATCAGAAATCGGTCTTCGGTGGGCCGCTGCAGGGTGTAGCCGAGTGCACCGATGCCACGCGGAACGATTGAAATCTTGTGTACCGGATCGGTGCCGGGCAGCGCCAGCGCCACCAGCGCATGCCCCATCTCGTGATAGGCTACGGTTTCCCGCTCCTTCGGATTGAGCACACGGTTCTTCCTTTCCAGGCCGGCCACGATGCGCTCGATGGCGGCGGTGAAGTCTTGCAGTTCCACAGCCTGCGCCTTGCGCCGCGTCGCGTTCAGCGCTGCTTCGTTCACGAGATTGGCCAGATCAGCGCCGGAAAAGCCGGTGGTCAGCGCCGCCACCTGTTCGAGATCGATATCCTGAGCCAGCGTCACCTTCTTGACGTGGACTTTCAGGATGTCCAGCCGTCCCTTCTTGTCGGGCCGGTCCACCAGCACCTGACGGTCGAAGCGACCGGCGCGCAGCAGCGCCTGGTCGAGGATTTCGGGGCGGTTGGTGGCGGCGAGGATGATCAGCCCGACCGAGCTGTCGAAGCCGTCCATCTCCGTGAGCAGCTGGTTGAGGGTCTGCTCGCGCTCGTCGTGGCCGCCGATGGGGCCGCCGACGCCGCGCGCGCGGCCCAGCGCATCGAGCTCGTCGATGAAGATGATGGCCGGCGCCTGCCCGCGGGCCTGCTCGAACAGGTCGCGCACACGGGCCGCACCCACGCCGACGAACATCTCGACAAACTCTGATCCGGAGATGGAGAAGAAGGGCACCGCCGCCTCGCCGGCAATAGCCTTGGCCAGCAATGTCTTGCCGGTGCCCGGTGGGCCGACCAGCAACACGCCCTTGGGAATGCGCGCCCCGAGCCGTCCATACTCCTGCGGATT
The DNA here is from genome assembly GCF_007644045.2 of Vogesella urethralis. GTDB lineage: Bacteria > Pseudomonadota > Gammaproteobacteria > Burkholderiales > Chromobacteriaceae > Vogesella > Vogesella urethralis. Next base: position 15,699 of record NZ_VMDW02000016.1, on the reverse strand, counting down.
CTTGAGGAAATCGACGATCTCAACCAACTCCGCCTTGGCTTCATCGACGCCAGCGACATCGGCAAAGGTCACGCCAGTGTTCTTCTCCATGAATACCTTGGCACGGCTCTTGCCGATGCTCAGGAAGCCACCCATGCCCTGCTTCTCGGCGAAGCGGCGGAACAGGAAGAACCAGACGCCGAAGAAGGCCACCGCCGGCAGAATCCAGGAGAGCACATCACGCAGCCAGGTGCTTTCCACCACCCGCGCATAGGGCACGTCGTACTTGGACAGCCGCTCGGCCAGGTCGGGTTCGACACGGGTGGCCACGATGGTGGTCTTGCCCCGGCTGTCCGGCGATTTCAGGCGCCCGGTGACCGTGCGGTCCGACACCAGCACTTCGGCGACGCGCCCCTCGGCCAGCGCCTTCTCGAATTCGCTGTAGGGCACGGGCTCGACGGTCTTGGCCGCCTGCCAGTAGTTCTGCAGCGTCAGCAGCAACAGGCCGGCGACGATCCAGTAGCCAATGTTCCATTGATCTTTCTTTTCCATGGGCAATGTTCCTCGCAAGTCGTGTCGCTAGAGAATGGGGGTGAACAGACGGGCCACCCCGTCGCGCAAGCGGATGGCCAGCGGGCGGGCGCGCAACGCCTTCGCCGATATCTCGCCCGACGCATCACGAGCGGCATCAAAAAGGGATGACAGCCGCGTAGACAACGCGGTGTCGTACACCTCCACATTGAACTCGAAGTTGAGGCGCAAACTGCGCGCATCCCAATTGGCCGAACCAAGGCAGCACCACGCTCCGTCTACCAGCATCAGCTTGCTGTGGTCGAACGGGCCAGGCCGTTCGAAGATGCGCACACCGTGCTCCAGCACCTGCCAGTAGTGCGCGCGCGCGGCCCATTGCACCGTGGGATGGTCGCCGTTTGCGGGCGTCAGCACGTCGATACGCACGCCGCGCAACGCGGCCGTGCTTAGCGCCGCGATCATCGGCTGATCGGGGACGAAGTAAGGTGTCCAGATGCGCACCGAATGCTTCGCGGCGCTCAAAGCGCCCATGAAGGTCCAGCGCATCCGGTCCAGGGCCTCATCGGGACCGGCCTCGATGCCGCGCGCCCAAGAGGTTCCGTGCTCATCAGCCGTTACGGGCGGTTCGCCCCAGTAACCCTTGCTGAGCCGCTCGCCCGTGGTATCGCACCAATCATCGGTGAAGCACCGCATCAGATGCGCAATCACCGGCCCGCGCAGACGAAAGTGCAAATCGTGACAGGCCTGGCCCGGCGCATCGGGCCGCCAATACGGGCTGAAGATGTTCATGCCGCCGGTGAAACCCGTCTTGCCATCGATCACCAGCAGCTTGCGGTGATTGCGCAGATGCGCGCCATGCAGGCGCGCGGGAATCAACGTCGGGTTGAACGTCGCCGCCGGAACGCCGGCGCGTTGCAAGGCGCGGTAGGCGCTGCTGGGCGTCCAGCGGGCATAGACATCGTCGATCAGCACCCGCACTTGCACGCCGCGCGCATGAGCCCGGCTCAGCGCATCGACGAACTGCGCCCCGATGCCTTGGCCGTCGAAGATGTACGAAGCCAGCGCGACGCTGTGCCGCGCCGATTCGATGGCAGCGAGCATGGCCGGGTAGGCCTGCTCGCCATCGACAAGCGGCTCGATGCGGTTGCCGCCGGTCAGCGACTGGCCGGTGGCGCGCCCCACCAGGTGGGCCAGACCGGCAAGCGGCGGCGATACAGCCTCGGGCATCGTGGGCGAGAGGTCCTGCCGAACAGCAGGATCTGCCCCCGGGAAGAGCCGCCGCGCCCGCCGCTGGTAACGGTTGATGCCGAATAGCCCATACAGCAGCGAACCGGCCAGCGGCAACAAGGCGATCAGCAGTACCCACAGCGTGGCCGATCGAGGGTCACGCTTGTAGATGACCGCGTGCCCCGCTGTGGGGATAGCGACCGCCAGCGACACGAGGGTGGCTGCCCATGTCAGCCCGTTGGGGTCGGACACGACAGCCTCCCATCGCTCAAGATTCGCCGCCCGCTGACTTCTTCTTGCGCGCAGGCTTGCTCGCGTCGCTAGGCGGCGTCTCGGCCACGTTCGCGGCATCGGGCTTCTCAGGCTCGGCCGGCTTCGCGGGTGGCTCCTGGCGCTCGAAGACCACCCGTTCGGCCTTGTCGTCCCAGCGGGCGCTGGCGGTATCGGCCTTGCCGATACCGCCACCCAGCATCTCGCGCGCCAGTGCCGTCTCCAGCTCGCTGCGGATCAGCCGCTTGAGCTCACGCGCGCCGAACTCGGGCTTGTAGCCTTCCTCCGCGAAGTGATCGATCAAGGTCTGATCGAAGGTCAGCGTCACGCCCTGGCTGGCGGCGTTGCGGGCCACACGATCGAGCTGCAGGCCGACGATATGGCGGATCTCCTCCTTGCCCAGCGCATGGAAGACGATGATTTCGTCGATGCGGTTGAGGAACTCGGGGCGGAAGTGTCCGCGCAGCACGTCCATCACCTCGGACTTGGTCTTCTCGTATTCCTCGCCGGCGGCGCCACGGGCCTTCAGCCGACGCTGGATGATGTCCGAGCCCAAGTTCGAGGTGGCGATGATGATGGTATTGGTGAAATCCACCACCCGGCCCTTGCCGTCGGTGAGCCGCCCGTCGTCGAACACCTGCAGCAGGATGTTGTAGACGTCGGGGTGAGCCTTCTCGATCTCGTCCAGCAGCAACACGCTGTAGGGCTTGCGACGCACCTTCTCGGTGAGCTGGCCGCCCTCGTCATAGCCGACATAACCCGGAGGCGCGCCCACCAGGCGTGCCACGGTATGGCGTTCACCGTACTCGGACATGTCGATGCGCAGCAGCGCACCTTCATCGCCATAGATCGACTCGGCCAGCGCCTTGGCGAGTTCGGTCTTGCCCACACCCGTCGGCCCGAGGAACAGGAAGGTGGCCACTGGCTTGCCGCCTTCGCGCAGGCCCGCGCGCGCCAGACGCACGGCATCGGCCACCGCGCGCACAGCTTCGTCCTGGCCCACCAGGCGCTCGTGCAGCCGCTGCTCCAGATGCAGCAGCTTCTCGCGTTCTTCCACCGTCAGCTCGTTGACCGGAATGCCGGTCAGGCGCGAGACGATCTGCGCCACGTGCTCTGCCTTGACCTCGGCGCTGCCCGAGGCGCGCTCGCGTTCCCATTCCTCGACGAGCTTCTTGAGTTCGGCCTCTTTGGCCTCGATGCGCTTACCCAGCTCGGCGGCCTTGTCGTACTGCTTGCGCGAGGCCATGTAGTCCTGCTCACGCCGCAGCTGGTGCAGTTCGGACTCCAGCTCTTGCACCGCCACCGGGCGGGCCGTGGCCGACAGCTTCACGCGTGCGGCCGCCTGGTCGAGCAGGTCGATGGCCTTGTCAGGCAGAAAGCGCGCGGTGATGTAGCGGTCGGACAACTCGGCGGCGGCGATGATCGCATCCTCGGTGATGCTGACCTTGTGGTGCGCCTCGAAGGTGTCGCGCAGGCCGCGCAGGATCATCATGGTCTGCGCTACCGTCGGCTCGGGCACCATCACCGGCTGGAAGCGACGCTCCAGCGCGGCATCCTTCTCGATGTACTTCTGATACTCGTTGAGCGTGGTGGCGCCGATCAGGTTCAGCTCGCCGCGCGCCATCATCGGCTTGAACACGTTGGCCACGTCCAGCCCGCCTTCGCCGCCACCCTGGCCGGCACCGACGATGGTGTGCACCTCGTCGATGAAGAGAATCAGCTCGCCCTGGTGCTCGGTCACTTCCTTGAGCACCTTCTGCACGCGCTCCTCGAACTCGCCGCGGTACTTGGCGCCTGCCACCATGGCGTTGATGTTGAGTTCGACCAGACGCTTGTCGCGCAGCGTCTCGGGCACTTCGCCGGCGACCATGCGCTGCGCCAGCCCTTCGACGATGGCGGTCTTGCCGACGCCGGGCTCGCCGATCAGCACCGGGTTGTTCTTCTTGCGCCGGGCCAGCACTTCGATGGTCGTCTCGATCTCCTGCGCGCGGCCGATGACCGGATCGAGCTTGCCCTCGCGCGCCATCTTGGTGAGGTCGCGCGAATACTTTTCGAGTTCCGGCGTGTTGGTCGGCGTCTCGGCGCGGCCATCCTCGGCCCCTTTGCCGACCACCTTGCTGACCTGCTGGCGCAGCGCTTGCGGCGTGAGGCCGTAACGGCGCAGCAGGTTGGCCGCCAAACCTTCGCCTTCCTCGGCGAGCCCGATCAGGAAATGCTCCGGCCCGACATAAGAGTGGCCGAGTTCGTTGGAGGCCACGAAAGCACGGCTGAGCGCGTCCTTGACCCGGGGCGACACGCCGATCTCGCCCTCGAACGGCTTATCGCCGCGCTTGGCTTCGGATTCGATCTGGCGCTTGAGGTCATCGACCTTGATCTTGAACTGCCCCAGGATGGTCTTCACCACGTCGCTGTCGATCAGCGCCAGCAGCAGGTGTTCGGTATCGACTTCGGCGCGCCCGAACTCTGCAGCGTGTCGGGCGGCCTCCTGCAATAGGGCCTCGGACTGTTCGCTGATACGGCTGGCGAGCCCACTGCCGCGACGGCGCGCGGTGCCCGTACCGGCCGGGGCGGGTTCGCCGAACGAGGCATCGACGACCTCGTCAGTATCGGCCGCCATGGACGGTGCGTCGTCACCGATGCGGAAGAAGTCGCTGCCAAGGAAGTCTTCGAACAGCCCGCTGCGCGAGCCGAACAAGGCTTCCAGCGGCGAGACGGTGCGCTTTTGCTGGCGCACCAATTGGCGATAGTGATCGTCACACAACAGCATGGTGCTGTGGCGACCATTGAGATTGGCTTCCACCCGCACCGTGGCGGGCTGGCCGCAGACTTGGCATTGTTTTCTGGCCATGCTGATGCTCCTGTAAAGATGGATTTGATGAGACGCCGCCGATCACGGCGCCTCATCCTATTGTGGTTTTGAGAATAGCGAGCCGACCAGCGTCAGCCGTTGATCGGGATCGAGCGGCCCTGCTTGGGCGCACTGGCCTCGCGCTTTTCCATCGTGATCGTGAGCACGCCGTTCTTGAAAGCGGCCTTGATCGTGTTCTGGTTGGCATCGGCCGGCAGGTTCAGAGCGCGCTGAAAGCTGCCGTAGGAGCGCTCCACCCGGTGGAAACCGCCGTCTTTCGTTTCCTGCTCCTGACGCTTTTCACCGCGCACCAGCAGCACGTCGTTGTCGAGCGTGATCTGGATGTCTTTTTCCTCGACGCCGGGTACTTCCAGGGCGATCTTGTACTGCTTGTCGGTCTCCTGGATGTCCAGCGCCGGCTTCAGCATGCCCGGCCAGTCCGACGGCCAGCGTGGCATGGCCAGCGTCGGGAAACCGAAGCCTCGAAACGCGTCGTCGAACAGGCGGTCGATCTCGCGATGCAATTGCAGGATGGGACTGACGGGCCCACCCGCCACCGGCAGGTCATTGCGCTGCACCGGCAGCGAGGCAGTGCTCTGTTGTTCTTCCTGCTCCTTCTTGAACCAGTTCCAGGGAGCCAATTTCTTGAAATCAATGTCCATGTCACACCTCCAGAAGAAAAATTGAAGAATCTCGCTCACTCCGTTTGCCTGCGGCTATGGACAGCGCGCCCAGGCGACACGGGATGTTCCGCTGACTTCGGTTGCTCATCTGTACGTATCACCTCCTTTTTTCTGCCTGCTTGGGTCTGATCATTGATCCATCGATCGATTTCACTTTGACGAAACCGCCACGTCCCGCCGACCTTGAAGGCCGGAATCTCCCCGTGCGAGGCGAGCCGGTAAAGCGTCCGCCTGCCGACTTTCAAGTAGGCAGCCAACTCGTCGAGTGTGAAGATCGCCTGCTGGCGCGCTGTCATACCACCCCCACTAGTTCCGTCGTCACGCGGCCTCGCTCGAGGAAATTCTTGCAAGACTTTGCTAGATGTTGCACCTAACATGCAGAAAGTCAAGAGCCAACATTCAGCGATCTGCTGGCCGATCGATGTGAATCAATCGTAAGCAGCGAGGAAACAAATGTTGGCTGCCGCCGCGATGGTGCTCCCCAAGTCGTCAATCTGTAGCCATGTGAAGGGGAAGTCCATGAACGAGATTGCGCGAGTCGGGGTGGATCTGGCTAAGCGGGTTATCTAGGTGCATGCGGTGGATGCGCGCATGGTGGTTGCCAAGGCGCTGGCCGCTGACAAGTTTGCGGCCTGGTGCACGCAGCTGCCTCCCGGCTGCCTGGTGACCTTGTTGGGATCGACGTGCGAGAGTTGCGCGTCCACCCACACCTTCGGGTAGCCGATCTCGTTGAGCGCGGTGGACATCGTGCCCCGGATGCCGTGCCCGGTCAGCAGGTCGCGATAGCCCATGCGCTTGAGCGCGCCGTTGAGCGTGTTCTCGCTCATGCGCTTCTTCAACTCGCTGTCGTGGCGGAACAGATAGTGCTGGGCCGGTTTGAGCTGTTCGAGCAGGTGCCGGACGATCTCGATGGCCTGCACCGACAGCGGCACGATGTAGTGTGGAATGTCCTTGGGCAACTGGCGCTTCCTGCGCATGTCCACCTGGAGCTGCTTCACGACCTCGGGCGGGATGATCCAGAGGCCCCGATCGAGGTCGAACTGATCCGGCGTCGCCAGGCGCAGCTCGCCCGTGCGCACGCCGGTGAATAGCAGCAGCCGCAGACCGAGCTGGGTCTGCAGCCGGCCACGATACTTGCGCAGGCGCTGCAACAGCTTCGGCAACTCGGCCATGCGCAGGAACGGGTTGTGGTTCACCCCTGGGCAGCGGCAGCGCCACCACGTCGAGGTCGGAAGCCGGGTTCTGCTCCAGGCCCGGCACGACCACCAGCGCGTAGCGGAACATCTGGTTGAACCACGTCCTGACTTTCTCGGCGACGGAGAGCGCCTTGCGCCGCTCGATCCTGGCGATCACTTCCAGCAGGTCAGGGCGTTTGATGTCGTAGATCGAGCGCTTGCCCAGCAAGGGCAGCACATCCTTGGCGAAGACGCGAGGGAGGATCGAGAGGGTGGTCTGCCGGCCCTTCTTGAGGCCGAGTTCGCGGTGGGCAAGCCACTTCTTGTAGATCGCCTCGAAGGTGTTTTCACCGGCGAGTTTGACCGCGGCGCGCTTTTGCTTGCGGTGAAGGCGCGGGTTGATGTCCTTGGCCACCAAGGCGCGCGCCTCGTCACGCAGGGCGCGTGCCTCACGAAGGGACACCTCGGGATAGGTGCCCAGCGACATGCGCTTGGGCTCCTTCATCCAGTAGTAACGGAAGTGCCAGCTCTTGCTGCCCGTGGCCGTCACGGCCAGGGAGAGACCATCGATGTCTGGAAGTGTGTAGGCCTTGCCGGTGGCTTTGGCTTGGCGGACCACCAAGTCTGAGAGTGCCATGCTCTAGCTCCTGAACATGAGTCAGGAACCAGATGCTTAACCCATCGACCTCAGCGCCCTAGCAACAATCCGGAAGCCGTCGTGCCCGCAAAAATGGACACAAAAATGGACATAAACGTCGTGGCTTCAGGTGGATTTCCGTGGAGCCCACTGGAACATCGAGGTGTCGAAAACGCAACCAGAATCAACGACTTACGATGCTTCTTGGGCTTCCTCAGAATTCCCTGGAACGATGCAGTGGAGCGGGCGACCGATACCGCACCGATTACCGAGCACGGCGTGGCCACCCTGCCAGAACAGGCATGGGAGCGTGCGCGTCGTCGTGCGGAGATCATTGGGCTGTTGGCGCAGTCGGAGACGGTTGGGCATGAAGCGGCCGACGCGGCAGCCCAGGCATTGGGGCTGTCCCGGCGGCAGGTCTACGTCCTGATCCGCCGTGCCCGGCTAGGTTCGGGGCTGGTCACTGACTTGGCTCTTGGGCAGTCGAGCGGTGGCAAAGGTAAAGGCCGCTTGCCGGAGTCGGTCGAACGAATCATCCGCGAGTTACTGCAAAAGCGCTTCCTGACCAAGCAGAAGCGTAGCTTGGCGGCGTTCCACCGCGAAGTTGTGCGGGCGTGCAAGCTGCAAAAGCTGCGGGTGCCGGCGCGCAACACGGTGGCACTGCGGATCGCCGGCCTCGATCCGCGCGAGGTCACTCACCGCCGGGAAGGACAAGATGCCGCCCGCGACCTGCAAGGTGTTGGTGGTGTTCCGCCACCCGTCTCCGCGCCGCTGGAGCAGGTGCAGATCGACCACACAGTCATCGACCTGATCGTGGTGGACGAGCGCGACCGGCAACCGATTGGCCGTCCGTACCTGACCCTCGCCATCGACGTATTCACCCGCTGCGTGGTTGGCATGGTCGTTACGCTGGAAGCCCCGTCCGCCGTCTCGGTCGGCTTGTGCTTGGTGCATGCCGCCTGCGACAAGCGCCCTTGGTTGGAAGGGTTGAACGTAGAGATGGATTGGCCGATGAGCGGCAAGCCCAGACTGCTCTACTTGGACAACGCGGCTGAGTTCAAGAGCGAGGCGCTGCGCCGTGGCTGCGAGCAGCATGGCATCCGGTTGGACTATCGCCCGCTCGGGCAGCCGCACTACGGCGGTATCGTGGAACGGATCATCGGCACGGCGATGCAGATGATCCACGACGAATTGCCGGGGACGACCTTCTCCAATCCTGACCAGCGCGGGGAATACGCCTCCGAGAAGATGGCCGCCCTGACACTGCGCGAGCTGGAGCGCTGGCTCACATTGGCGGTCGGCACCTATCACGGCTCTGTGCACAACGGCCTGCTCCAACCGCCGGCCGCGCGCTGGGCCGAAGCTATCACGCGGACCGGCGTGCCAACCGTCATCACTCGCGCTACGGCTTTTCTGGTCGATTTTCTGCCCATCATCCGCCGCACGCTGACCCGCACCGGCTTCGTCATCGACCACATCCACTACTACGCCGATGCGCTCAAGCCGTGGATAGCTCGGCGGGACCGCTTGCCTGCGTTCCTGATCCGGCGCGACCCGCGCGACATCAGCCGCATATGGGTGCTGGAACCAGAGGGGCAGCACTACCTGGAAATTCCCTACCGTACCTTGTCGCACCCGGCTGTCACCCTCTGGGAACAACGACAGGCGCTGGCGAAATTGCGGCAGCAAGGGCGCGAACAGGTGGATGAGTCGGCGTTGTTCCGCATGATCGGCCAGATGCGCGAAATCGTTACCACCGCGCAGAAGGCTACGCGCAAGGCGCGGCGCGACGCGGATCGACGCCAGCATCTCAAGGCAACGGCACCGCCTGTCAAAACCACGCCACCACCGGGCGCTGACATGGATGGGCAGCAGGCAGACAACCAGTTGCCGGCCAAACCGTTCGACCAGATTGAGGAGTGGTAGCCGTGGAAGAATATCCCATCATCGACTTGTCCCACCTGCTGCCGGCGGCCCAGGGCTTGGCCCGTCTCCCGGCGGACGAACGCATCCATCGCCTTCGCGCCGACCGCTGGATCGGCTATCCGCGAGCAGTCGAGGCGCTGAACCGGCTGGAAACCCTGTATGCGTGGCCAAACAAGCAACGCATGCCCAACCTGCTGCTGGTAGGCCCGACCAACAACGGCAAGTCGATGATCGTCGAGAAGTTCCGGCGCACGCATCCGGCCAGAGCCGACGCCGACCAGGAGCACATTCCGGTACTGGTCGTGCAGATGCCATCCGAACCGTCGGTAATCCGCTTCTACGTCGCGCTGCTCGCGGCGATGGGTGCGCCATTGCGACCGCGCCCACGGCTGCCAGAAATGGAACAACTGGCGCTGGCACTGCTGCGCAAGGTCGGCGTGCGCATGCTGGTGATCGACGAGTTGCACAACGTCTTGGCCGGTAACAGCGTCAATCGCCGGGAATTCCTCAATCTCCTGCGCTTCCTCGGCAATGAACTGCGCATCCCACTGGTCGGGGTCGGCACGCGCGACGCCTACCTGGCCATCCGCTCCGATGACCAGTTGGAAAATCGCTTCGAGCCGATGATGCTGCCGGTATGGGAGGCCAATCACGATTGCTGCTCACTGCTGGCCAGTTTCGCCGCTTCGCTTCCACTGCGGCGACCCTCGTCGATTGCCACGCTGGACATGGCCCGCTACCTGCTCACACGCAGCGAGGGCACCATAGGCGAACTGGCGCACTTGCTGATGGCGGCGGCCATCGTCGCCGTGGAGAGCGGAGAGGAAGCGATCAACCACCGCACGCTCAGCATGGCCGACTACACCGGCCCCAGCGAGCGGCGGCGGCAATTCGAGCGGGAACTGATGTGAAGCCAGCGCCACGCTGGCCACTGCATCCGGCCCCCAGAGAAGGCGAAGCCTTGTCTTCGTAGCTCAACCGCGTGGCCCTTTGCTATCACATGGAGGTGTCCGAGCTGCTGGAGCACGATCTTGGTCACGCTCAGGTTGATGACCTGGATACCGCGCCACCACTGGCGCTGTTGGCGATGCTCTCCCAGCGGAGCGGCATCGAGCCGGACCGGCTGCGTTGCATGAGTTTCGCCGGCTGGGTGCCTTGGCTACTGGACAGCCTTGATGATCAGATTCCAGACGCATTGGAAACCTATGCGTTCCAGCTCTCGGTGCTGCTGCCGAAACTCCGCCGTAGGACGCGATCCATCACGAGCTGGCGTGCCTGGCTGCCCAGCCAGCCGATACATCGCGCCTGTCCGCTCTGTCTGAACGACCCGGCAAACCACGCCGTACTGCTTGCATGGAAGCTGCCCCTGATGCTGAGCTGCCCGCTGCATGGCTGCTGGCTGGAATCCTATTCGGGCGTGCCTGGGCGGTTTCTCGGCTGGGAGAACGCCGACACTGCGTCGCGCACCGCCAGCGACGCGATTGCAGTGATGGACCGGCGTACCTGGCAGGCACTGACGACCGGCCATGTGGAACTGCCGCGCCGACGCATCCACGCTGGTTTGTGGTTTCGACTGCTACGCACGCTGCTCGATGAGCTGAACACCCCGCTTTCGGCGTGCGGAACCTACGCGGGGTATCTTCGCCAAGTCTGGCAAGGCTGCGGGCATCCGCTGCGTGCTGGGCAAAGTCTGTGGCGACCGTATGAAACCCTGAACCCGGCAATACGGTTGCAGATGCTGGAGGCAGCGGCAACGGCAATCAGCTTGATCGAGGTGAGGGATATCAGCCCGCCAGGCGAGCATGCAAAGCTGTTCTGGTCCGAGCCCCAAACCGGGTTCACCAGTGGTCTGCCGGCGAAAGCGCCGAAGCCCGAACCCGTCAATCACTGGCAACGGGCGGTCCAAGCTATCAGTGAGGCGATCATTGAAGCGCGGCACGACCCCGAGACGGCACGCTCGCTGTTCGCGTTGGCTTCCTATGGTCGGCGCGATCCCGCTTCCCTGGAACAGTTGCGCACCACCTTTGCAAAGGAAGGCATCCCCCCCGGAATTTTTGTCACATTACGAGCCTAATGGGCCCTTTGCATGTCTTAGACAGAGTGACGGGTTAAGTGACAACTTTTGACGGTTAGAACTTTCCGGCGCATATGTCGTTTTCAGAAGACGGCTGCACTGAACGTCAGAAGCCGACTGCACTATAGCAGCGGAGGGGTTGGATCCATCAGGCAACGACGGGCTGCTGCCGGCCATCAGCGGACGCAGGGAGGACTTTCCGCAACCGGCCGTTCGATGCGGCACCGATGGCCTTCGCGCAGGGGTAGTGAATCCGCCAGGATTGACTTGCGCTGCCCTACCTCTCACTAGTGAGGGGCGGCAGCGCATCAAGCGGTGAGCGCACTCCGGCACCGCCAACTTTCAGCACATGCGTGTAAATCATCGTCGTAGAGACGTCGGAATGGCCGAGCAGATCCTGCACGGTTCGAATGTCGTAACCGCTGCGGAGCAAGGCCGTCGCGAACGAGTGGCGGAGGGTGTGCGGTGTGGCGGGCTTCGTGATGCCTGCTTGTTCTACGGGGCACTGTTGCAAATAGTCGGTGGTGATAAACTTATCATCCCCTTTTGCTGATGGAGCTGCACATGAACCCATTCAAAGGCCGGCATTTTCAGCGTGACATCATTCTGTGGGCCGTACGCTGGTACTGCAAATACGGCATCAGTTACCGTGAGCTGCAGGAGATGCTGGCTGAACGCGGAGTGAATGTCGATCACTCCACGATTTACCGCTGGGTTCAGCGTTATGCGCCTGAAATGGAAAAACGGCTGCGCTGGTACTGGCGTAACCCTTCCGATCTTTGCCCGTGGCACATGGATGAAACCTACGTGAAGGTCAATGGCCGCTGGGCGTATCTGTACCGGGCCGTCGACAGCCGGGGCCGCACTGTCGATTTTTATCTCTCCTCCCGTCGTAACAGCAAAGCTGCATACCGGTTTCTGGGTAAAATCCTCAACAACGTGAAGAAGTGGCAGATCCCGCGATTCATCAACACGGATAAAGCGCCCGCCTATGGTCGCGCGCTTGCTCTGCTCAAACGCGAAGGCCGGTGCCCGTCTGACGTTGAACACCGACAGATTAAGTACCGGAACAACGTGATTGAATGCGATCATGGCAAACTGAAACGGATAATCGGCGCCACGCTGGGATTTAAATCCATGAAGACGGCTTACGCCACCATCAAAGGTATTGAGGTGATGCGTGCACTACGCAAAGGCCAGGCCTCAGCATTTTATTATGGTGATCCCCTGGGCGAAATGCGCCTGGTAAGCAGAGTTTTTGAAATGTAAGGCCTTTGAATAAGACAAAAGGCTGCCTCATCGCTAACTTTGCAACAGTGCCCCTGCGTGCGCTGCTGCCATGTCCACTACCTGACGCCGGTGATGGTGATGGCCTCGCCGGAGCGGGAATTTCTTAACCTCGACGAATTTAGACGATCGGCGGGCGAGGGGATGTCGTGGCAAGGTCCGCCTTGCGCTGCTCCGCAAGGGCGACACCAGCGGGTTCGTCGGCGGCCACGCCTAGCGCGACCGCAACCAAGCGTCGAAAAAGTATACGCTCGTCACCCGCCGTCTCCTGTGCTGAGAGTCTCAGGCCGATCGGCCGGCAGGGCTCAATGTCAGCAAACGCGTGATGAGCGGTGGCCTTCAACAGTGATAAGGCGGCACCAGAGAAAAATCACTCAGGGTCAATGCCAGCGCTTCGTTAATACAGATGTAGGTGTTCCACAGGGTAGCCAGCAGCATCCTGCGATGCAGATCCGGAACATAATGGTGCAGGGCGCTGACTTCCGGTGCCAGCAGATATTTTGGCAGTTTGCCTTGGATCAGAGCCATCTGACGCAGGGCTAGTGCAGCCGGATAGTCAATAGCTACCGGCAGCGGTGCGGACTGTTGTAACTCAGAATAAGAAATGAGGCCGCTCATGGCGTTGACTCTCAGTCATAGTATCGTGGTATCACCGGTTGGTTCCACTCTCTGTTGCGGGCAACTTCAGCAGCACGTAGGGGACTTCCGCGTTTCCAGACTTTACGAAACACGGAAACCGAAGACCATTCATGTTGTTGCTCAGGTCGCAGACGTTTTGCAGCAGCAGTCGCTTCACGTTCGCTCGCGTATCGGTGATTCATTCTGCTAACCAGTAAGGCAACCCCGCCAGCCTAGCCGGGTCCTCAACGACAGGAGCACGATCATGCGCACCCGTGGCCAGGACCCAACGCTGCCCGAGATGCGCCGCGTGCGGCTGCTGGAGATGGCGGACGCGATGGATATGTTCTGCCAAGGGTTGGTTTGCGCATTCACAGTTCTCCGCAAGAATTGATTGGCTCCAATTCTTGGAGTGGTGAATCCGTTAGCGAGGTGCCGCCGGCTTCCATTCAGGTCGAGGTGGCCCGGCTCCATGCACCGCGACGCAACGCGGGGAGGCAGACAAGGTATAGGGCGGCGCCTACAATCCATGCCAACCCGTTCCATGTGCTCGCCGAGGCGGCATAAATCGCCGTGACGATCAGCGGTCCAATGATCGAAGTTAGGCTGGTAAGAGCCGCGAGCGATCCTTGAAGCTGTCCCTGATGGTCGTCATCTACCTGCCTGGACAGCATGGCCTGCAACGCGGGCATCCCGATGCCGCCGGAAGCGAGAAGAATCATAATGGGGAAGGCCATCCAGCCTCGCGTCGCGAACGCCAGCAAGACGTAGCCCAGCGCGTCGGCCGCCATGCCGGCGATAATGGCCTGCTTCTCGCCGAAACGTTTGGTGGCGGGACCAGTGACGAAGGCTTGAGCGAGGGCGTGCAAGATTCCGAATACCGCAAGCGACAGGCCGATCATCGTCGCGCTCCAGCGAAAGCGGTCCTCGCCGAAAATGACCCAGAGCGCTGCCGGCACCTGTCCTACGAGTTGCATGATAAAGAAGACAGTCATAAGTGCGGCGACGATAGTCATGCCCCGCGCCCACCGGAAGGAGCTGACTGGGTTGAAGGCTCTCAAGGGCATCGGTCGACGCTCTCCCTTATGCGACTCCTGCATTAGGAAGCAGCCCAGTAGTAGGTTGAGGCCGTTGAGCACCGCCGCCGCAAGGAATGGTGCATGCAAGGAGATGGCGCCCAACAGTCCCCCGGCCACGGGGCCTGCCACCATACCCACGCCGAAACAAGCGCTCATGAGCCCGAAGTGGCGAGCCCGATCTTCCCCATCGGTGATGTCGGCGATATAGGCGCCAGCAACCGCACCTGTGGCGCCGGTGATGCCGGCCACGATGCGTCCGGCGTAGAGGATCCACAGGACGGGTGTGGTCGCCATGATCGCGTAGTCGATAGTGGCTCCAAGTAGCGAAGCGAGCAGGACTGGGCGGCGGCCAAAGCGGTCGGACAGTGCTCCGAGAACGGGTGCGCATAGAAATTGCATCAACGCATATAGCGCTAGCAGCACGCCATAGTGACTGGCGATGCTGTCGGAATGGACGATATCCCGCAAGAGGCCCGGCAGTACCGGCATAACCAAGCCTATGCCTACAGCATCCAGGGTGACGGTGCCGAGGATGACGATGAGCGCATTGTTAGATTTCATACACGGTGCCTGACTGCGTTAGCAATTTAACTGTGATAAACTACCGCATTAAAGCTTATCGATGATAAGCTGTCAAACATGAGAATTCGCGAATGAACAAGCTCCAACGCGAGGCCGTGATCCGAACCGCGCTCGAACTGCTTAACGACGTGGGCATGGAAGGTCTAACGACGCGCCGACTGGCTGAGCGCCTCGGGGTGCAACAGCCAGCGCTCTACTGGCATTTCAAGAACAAGCGTGCGTTGCTCGACGCACTTGCCGAAGCCATGCTGACGATAAATCACACGCATTCGACGCCAAGGGATGACGACGACTGGCGTTCGTTCCTGAAGGGCAATGCATGCAGTTTTCGACGGGCGTTGCTCGCTTATCGCGATGGCGCGCGTATTCATGCCGGGACGCGGCCAGCCGCGCCGCAGATGGAAAAAGCCGACGCGCAGCTTCGCTTCCTTTGCGATGCTGGCTTTTCGGCAGGTGACGCGACCTATGCGTTGATGGCAATCAGCTACTTCACCGTCGGCGCTGTTCTTGAGCAGCAAGCTAGCGAGGCAGACGCCGAGGAGCGGGGCGAAGATCAGTTGACCACCTCAGCGTCTACGATGCCGGCGCGCCTACAGAGCGCGATGAAAATCGTCTACGAAGGCGGTCCGGACGCGGCATTCGAGCGAGGCCTGGCTCTCATCATCGGCGGTCTTGAAAAAATGAGGCTCACTACGAACGACATTGAGGGGCTTTGTTGCACAAATCAGGGCTTGCGCCTGTCCGGTAGAATGACCGCATGAGCAAGCCCCTCCCTCCCAAGTA
>NZ_VMDW02000142.1 GCF_007644045.2 Vogesella urethralis | reverse complement strand
CCTATGGCGTTAGACAACGCCATGTCCGATGCGTTTTACATAAGGCCGAATTATACGACGTAAATACTAAACCCCAGAGGGGGCTTTTTCGGTGTTAACCGGGTTCATTAGCGTTGTCAGAACCACCAGACCGGCACCAGGCTGTATCGGGTACTGGACAAGCTGGGCATTCCGCGCAGTCGCATCCAGGTGCTGCCGTGGTCCAGAGCCTTGCAGGAGGCGCGCGCCAAACCTGGCACCCTGATTTTCCCGATTGGCCGAACAGCCGAGCGTGAGGTGCTATTTGATTTCCCCGTCAAGCTAGCGGACTACCCGGTGTATTTCTTCAAGCTTGCTGATGGTCGGGACTTGCGGGTCAACAATATGGATGCCGCACGACTTGCCTCGGTTTGCGTCCTGGCCAACGATTATCGGCAAGCTTTCTTGCAAGGCGCGGGTTTTACCCGGCTGGAGTTGGCATCGGATGGCACGCAAAACGTCAACAAGTTCATCAATGGGCGCTGTGACCTGATTGCCTCGACTGAAATCGGGCTGTACACGAAGTTGCAAGCGCTGGGGCACAGCTCGGCCAGTGTGCAAAGGCTGCTGCCGCTGGTTGGGCTGGATGGCTCGCTATATGCCGCCTTTGCCAAAGGGACGCCTGCCGGACTGATTGAAGCCTTCCAGCAAGCCGCTGCGGACTAGCATTGACATGACAAAGCCGGCCATCGGGCCGGCTTTGTGTTGGGGTGAATAAAACTAAGGTTCGTCTGACGATACTGCTAACTGCGTGCAAACTACTTCATTCCAAACACCACAAGGCATTAGTAAAGGTCGGAGCGTTGCCGGCGGTAGGCCGGGGTTTGCGGGCGCACGTGGATGCGTGCTCGCTTCAGGACAGACGCTTTACGGCTAAAGAGCGCAACACTTACTGCAATCATTAACAACAACACTAGCGATTCCATGGTTTGCTCCCTCCTTTCTGCTGCCTGATTTCTTTGTAGATGACACGTCACCGGATGGCAAGAATTATTGCGGATTTTCCGGGCTGATTTCTTCTTGCTCGTCCAGCAGGTGTGCCGGCAGCTGCTTGCTGGTTTTGGCGCCGAGTTTGCGCAGCCGCTCTGCCCGCCCCATCAGGTTGCCGCTGCCGGTGCTGAGTTGGCGCAGTGTCTGCTGGTGGCTGTCTTGCAGCAGGCTGATCTGGCGGCCCATTTTATCCAGGCTTTCCGCCAGACTGGCCAGTTTGTCATACATGGCTCCGCCTTGGCGGGCAATTTCCTGCGCATTACGGTTTTGGTACTCGTAGCGCCAGATGCTGGCAACGGTGCGTAGCGTGGCCAGCAAGGTGCTGGGGCCAACGATCATGATACGGCGCTCGAAGGCTTCGCTGAACAGGCTCATGTCGTGCTGTACGGCTAGCAGATAGGCCGGCTCTACCGGAATGAACATGAACACGAAGTCCAGCGTGTTCAGCTTGTACAGGTCCTGGTAGCGCTTGTCGGCCAGCGTGCGGATGTGTTGCCGAAGCGAGGCAATGTGTGCTTTGAGTTCGGCATCCTGCTGGGTGGGGTCGCTGCTGGCGGTGTAACGCACGTAGGCGTTCAGGGATACCTTGGCATCGATCACCAGTTGCTTGTTTTCCGGCAGGTCGATCACGACGTCCGGCTGGTATCGGCGCTGGCTGCCATCGTGTTGCTCGACGTGGTCGGACACCTGTACGCGGTACTCGCGATCACGCATCAGGCCCGAGCTTTCAAGCACTTTCTCCAGCACCATTTCGCCCCAATTCCCTTGGGTCTTGTTGTTGCTGCCGGTCAAGGCGTTGGTCAACGCGACGGCATCCTGGTTGAGCTGGGTGTTGAGTTGCTGCAAGCGGCGCAGCTCATGCTCCAGGCTCAGGCGCTCCTTGCTGTCTTTGTCGTAGGTGTCTTGCACCAGCTTGCCGAATGCCTGCAGGCGCTCGTGCATAGGGCCCAGCAGCTGCCCCAGGTGCTGGCGGTTCTGTTCGGTGAATCGTTGGCTTTTTTCTTCCAGGATGTCACTGGCCAGCAGCTTGAACTGCTGGCTCAGGCTTTCGCGCGCTTCGCCGAGCAAGGCTAGCTTATCGGCAGCCTGCTGCCGCTCCTGCTCCAGCAGCGTTTGCAGTTGCTGGCGATCAAGCTGCAGCTGGGTGTATTCCTGCTGCAAATCTGCCAGGCGCACTTGTAGTTGGCCGCGTTCTTGCAGAATGCGGTCCAGTTGCCGCCCCTGCTCTTCGCTGGCAGCCAGGCGTGCCCCCTGCCCCGCCAGCTGTTGCTGCAATGCGGCCAACTGCTGGTCTTTGTCGCGCAGCCGTTGCTCCAGGTCTGGCACGCGTTGCAGGTGGCTGGCCAGGCTGGCCAGCTTCTGCTGGCTGTCCGCCAGTTGCTGACGTGTGTCATCCAGCGCCAGGCGGGTGTCGGCTTCCCGTTGCTGTAGCTGCTGCCGCTGCTCGCGGGCGTGCTGCCACTGGCCTTGCAGCTGCGCCAGCTCCAGCTCCACTTCCGCCCTGCCCTGCAAATAAGCAGCATCCCGCTGCGGCTTCAGCCATAGCCAGACGGCGCCGCCGCTTGCGCCGGCGGCCAGGAAGGCACTGATGACAATATCGAGCATGGCGTTATGCCTGTGAAATGGATGGTTTGATTATGTACGTTTTCACAGATGGCGGCAAACAAAAACGCCGGCAAAGGCCGGCGTTTGTCGATTGCAATGCTTGGCAGTCTGTTTAGTCGCGATCGCCTGCAAAAGCCATCAGCAGGTGCAGCAAGCTGGTAAACAGGTTGTAGATGCTGATGTAGATACCCAGCGCGGCAGAGATGTAGCTGGTCTCTCCACCATCAACCACGTTTTTCACTTCCCACAGAATCATCAGCGAGCTGAACAGCACAAACGCGGCGGAGATGGTCAGTGCCAGCGCCGGCAGCTGCAGGAAGATGTTGGCCAGTACGGCCACCATCAGCACCACGGCGCCAACGGTCAGGAACTTGCCCATGCCGGACAGATCGCGTTTGGTGGTGGTGGCAATGCCCGCCATGACGGCAAACACGGCTGCGGTACCGCCGCCCGCTACCATGATCAGCTGTGCGCCATTGGACAGCTTCAGTGCCACTTGCAGCAACGGCCCCAGCATCAGGCCCATGGCGAAGGTAAAAACCAGCATCAGCGGCACGCCCAGCGCATTGTTGCGGTTGGCTTGTACGGCAAACATCAGGCCGTAAATCACGGCCATCATGATTAGGACGCTCATGATGGGGCTGCCGGCCATGAAGGCAAAGCTCATATTGGCACCGATGGCGCCGCCGATGACGGTGGGCACCATGGACAGGGCCAGCAGGCCGTAGGTATTACGAAGAACCTTGTGGCTTGCGCCGCTGTACGCGGTGGTTTTGTAAGCAGTGTGAAGGTTCGGTTGCATGGCGACGATTCTCCTCGCGCGTGTTATGTGGGGACTACAATTGTCATGGACTACATATTGTTACATAAGTTCCACCACGATGCTATTTGATATCGATACTTGCCAAATGATGCTGCCTGTTCTATTATGCACCACCTCGACGGCAGCAATGCCGAGCGTGCGAAAGTGGCGGAATTGGTAGACGCACTGGATTTAGGTTCCAGCGCCTCGCGGCGTGAGAGTTCGAGTCTCTCCTTTCGCACCACTCTCTGACTGGCGCCTGACTCTGTAAAAGATCAGGCGCTTTTGTCATTGCTGCTTGGAAAGCAGCGCGCAGCGGGAAGTTCCCGCTGCCAGCGTATGGCCATGCCGCCCTGCCCTACGCCACTTCCACCCGATTGCGCCCCATCTCTTTTGCCCGGTACAAGGCCTGGTCAGCCCGGCGCATCATCTCCCCCACGGCCTCGCCCTGCTGCCATACAGCCAGCCCGATGCTGGCGGTGTAGTGAACGCCATCTGCCGTGCACGAGGCGGCGGCCGCCGCCCTGATTGCTTCGGCTACCCGCATCGCTTCGTCAGCATCGCCCCGCACCAGCATGACAAACTCCTCGCCACCCAGCCTGGCCACATGCCCACCTGGCGGGCACTGCGCGTGCAGCAGGCCGGCAAAATCCTGCAACACCCGGTCACCGACATCGTGACCACCGCCATCGTTGATACGCTTGAAGTGATCCAGGTCGATCATCAGCATCGCGCTACCCGGCAGCCATTGTTTGTTCAGCATTTGCCGGAAATAGCGCCGGTTTGGCAGCCGGGTCAGCTCATCGGACATGGCTTGCGCGGCCATCTGCCCATATACGTCGCACATCTGGCGCATCACCTGTACGCAGCCAGCCACTACCAGCGCCATGCCGCTACTGCGAAAGCCGTCTTCCGCCAGACCCAACCACGACGGCTGCCAGCAATACTCATCCAGCAGGTCGATCGTTCCCCCGCTCAGCCACAGGAACAACCCGGCCGACAACATTACATAGGCACGGCGGTTGATATGGGCACACTGCACCACCCAGAACAGGAATAGCAGCGTCAGCAGGTTGATCAGCTCGCCCAGCGCACCCAACGACAGCGCATTCGATGCCGGCACCCCGGGTTGGGTCGTTGCAAGCAGCACGGCAATGGCAGACAGCCAGCCCAGCAGCGCCAGCAACAAGGCTTGCCGCACACGCGGCCAACACAGGAACGCTGCCGGGCGGATACGGAGAACGGGAGGCGGATACAGCATATCGGGCTACTCTCAGGCAAGGCGGGCTGACGCTACAACGCGGTGGGCAGCATGATGCAACAAGCCATGCCCCCTGCCAACTTATTGCAATTGGCGCAGCGTGCCAAGGCCTTTGCGTCCAGCCGGTGCCGCGACCAGCGAGCTATCTTCATGCCGCATAGCCAGACAGCGCACCGACGAGCCGCCAGCTGCAAGAAAAAAGCGCCAACCTTGCGGTTGGCGCTTGATTTCAGGCTGCGCAGGCCAGGCCTGCGGCCAACCTTAACCCACCCAGCGGCGGGCGCTGGCGAACATGCGGAACCAGCCGCCGTTTTCGCCCCAGCTTTCCGGGTGCCAGCTGTTCTGCAGGGTGCGGAACACGCGCTCCGGGTGCGGCATCATGATGGTGAAGCGGCCGTCCGGCGTGGTAACGCCGGTAATGCCTGCCGGCGAACCGTTGGGGTTCAGCGGGTAGGTTTCGGTAGCCTGACCGTTGAAGTCCACATAACGCAGCGCGGTCAGCACCTGCTCTTGCGCGCCCGGGGCAAACACCGCGCGGCCTTCGCCGTGCGACACCACCACCGGCAGCTTGGAGCCGATCATGTCCTGCAGGAAGATGGACGGCGACTCGGTCACTTCCACCATCGCAAAGCGGGCTTCGAACTGCTCGGAAGCGTTACGCTTCAGCTTCGGCCAGTGCTGGGCGCCCGGAATGATGTCCGACAGGTTGGACATCATCTGGCAACCGTTGCACACGCCTAGCGCGAAGGTATCGCCGCGGCCAAAGAAGGCCTCGAACTGCTCGCGCGCCTGGCCGTTGAACAGGATGCTCTTGGCCCAGCCTTCGCCTGCGCCCAGCACGTCGCCGTAGCTGAAGCCACCGCACGCCGCCAGGCCTTTGAAGTCGGCCAGCTGTACGCGGCCGGCGATCACGTCGGACATGTGCACGTCCACCGCTTCAAAACCCGCACGGGTAAAGGCGGCACCCATCTCGATCTGGCCGTTCACGCCCTGCTCGCGCAGGATGGCGATGCGCGGGCGCGCACCGGTGGCAATGAACGGTGCCGCCGGGTTGTCTTCGGTATCGAAGGTCAGTTCGGCAAACAGGCCGCGCGCATCGGCGTCGGCAATCTGGGCGTACTCGCTGTCGGCGCACGCCGGGTTGTCACGCAGGCGTTGCAGACGGTAGCTGGTTTCCGACCAGGCTTGCTGCAGGGCCACGCGGCTCTGGGCAAACAGCTCGTCGTCGCGGTGTACCAGGCGCAGCACGCCGTCGGTAGCTGGCATGCCGATTACCGATACGTTGGCCGCCAGACCCATGATCTCGAAGCGCTTCAGCACGTTGTCGATCTCGTCGGCAGCCACTTGCAGCACTGCGCCCAGCTCTTCGTTGAACAGCACGGCGTTGACGTTGGCCGCATTGCCGCCGGTCAGCGCCGACAGCTCGATCTGCGCGCCCAGGTGGCCGGCAAAGCACATTTCGGCCAGCGTGGCGAACAGGCCGCCGTCGGAGCGGTCGTGGTAAGCCAGCAGCTTGCCGTCGTCCACCAGCGACTGAATCACGGTGAAGGCCGACGCCAGCTTGTCGGCGCTATCCACGTCCGGCGCCTGGCCGTTCATGTCGTTCCATACCTGACCAAAGATAGAGCCGCCCAGGCGGTTCTTGCCTTCGCCCAGGTCCAGCAGCAGCAGTGCGCTGTCGGCAGCGCGCAGTTGCGGGGTGACGGTCTTGCGTACGTCGGCCACCGGGGCGAACGCGGAAATGATCAGCGACAGCGGCGCAGTGACTGCCTTTTTCTCGCCAGCCTCTTCCCACACTGTCTTCATCGACAGCGAGTCCTTGCCTACCGGGATACTGACGTCGATCGCCACGCACAGGTCGGAAATGGCCTTGACGGTGGCGTACAGCTTGGCGTCTTCGCCAGCATGGCCGGCGGCCGCCATCCAGTTGGCAGACAGCTTCACATTGCCCAGCTCGCCCACGTTGGCCGCAGCCAGGTTCAGCAGCGATTCGCCTACCGACACGCGGCCAGCTGCCGGCGCGTCAAACAGGGCTACCGGGGTGCGCTCGCCCATAGACATCGCTTCGCCCAGCGTGGTGTTGAAGCCCATCGCGGTCACCGCCACGTCGGCCACCGGCACCTGCCACGGGCCTACCATCTGGTCGCGCGCGGTCATGCCGCCCACGGTACGGTCGCCGATGGTGATCAGGAAGCTCTTGTCGGCCACGGTCGGGTTGCGCAGCACGCGGTACGCCGATTCTTTCAGGTCGTACTGTGCGGCGTTCAGCGCGTCGGTGGTGACCGGCACGGTTTTCACGTCGCGGGTCATGCGCGGCGGTTTGCCCAGCAGCACTTCCAGCGGCATGTCGACCGGGTTGTTGTCGAAGTAGTCGTCGCGCACTTGCAGGTGGCCGTCATCGGTAGCCACGCCCATCACGGCAAACGGGCAACGCTCGCGCTCGCAGATCTCGGTAAAGGTGGCCAGGTCTTCCGGCATCACGGCCATCACGTAACGCTCTTGCGATTCGTTGGACCAGATCTGCATCGGGGTCATGCCTTTTTCTTCCAGATGCACTTTGCGCAGGTGGAAGATGGCACCACGGCCGGCGTCATTCACCAGCTCCGGGAAGGCGTTGGACAGACCGCCGGCGCCCACGTCGTGGATGGACACGATCGGGTTGGCCGCGCCGCGCTGCCAGCAGCGGTCGATCACTTCCTGGCAACGGCGTTCGATTTCCGGGTTGCCGCGCTGTACCGAGTCGAAGTCCAGGTTTTCGCTGTTGGCGCCGGTATCCATCGAGGAGGCAGCACCGCCGCCCAGGCCGATCAGCAAGCTGGGGCCACCCAGCTGGATCAGCAGTGCGCCTTCCGGAATCTCGTTCTTGAAGATCTGCTGTTCCTGGATGTTGCCCAGGCCACCGGCGATCATAATCGGCTTGTGGTAGCCACGGCGTTCGCCCTGGAAGTCGTCTTCAAAGGTACGGAAGTAACCGGCCAGGTTCGGGCGGCCGAATTCGTTGTTGAACGCGGCGCCGCCGATCGGGCCTTCGATCATGATGTCCAGCGCGGACGCAATGCGGCCCGGCTTGCCGTACTGCTTGGTTTCCCACGGCTGCTGGAAGCCCGGTACGTTCAGGTTGGACACGGTAAAGCCCGACAGGCCGGCCTTCGGACGCGAACCGCGACCGGTGGCGCCTTCGTCGCGGATTTCGCCGCCGTTACCGGTAGACGCACCGGGGAACGGGGAAATCGCGGTCGGGTGGTTGTGGGTTTCCACCTTCATCAGGATGTGGGTCGGCTCTTCGCTGAAGGCGTAAGTATGGCTGCCCGGCTGCGGGTAGAAGCGCTCGATGGTGGCGCCATCGATCACCGAGGCGTTGTCCTTGTACGCCACGCGGGTGCCCTGCGGGTGGGCGTCGTGCGTGTCGCGGATCATGCGGAACAGCGACTTGCCCTGCTCCACGCCGTCGATGATGAACTGGGCGTTGAAAATCTTGTGACGACAGTGCTCGGAGTTCGCCTGTGCGAACATCATCAGTTCCACGTCGGTGGGGTTGCGTTGCAGCTTGATGAAGTTTTCTACCAGGTAGTCCACTTCATCCGGCGACAGCGCCAGGCCCATATCGGCGTTGGCCGCGTCCAGCGCCGCCTTGCCACCACCCAGGATGTCCACGGTGGACAACGGTTGCGGCTCGACGTGCACGAACAGGCGGTCCGCGTCGGCCAGGCTGGCCAGCACGGTTTCCGTCATGCGATCGTGCAAGAGGCCCGCCAAACGCTGGCGAGCCTCTTCGGTAAACGGGGTGGCAGACTGAACGTGATACGCAATGCCGCGCTCGATGCGCAGTACCTTGTCCAGGCCGCAGTGACGCGCGATGTCGGTTGCCTTGGACGCCCACGGGGACAACGTGCCCAGACGTGGCGTAACCAGGAAGAATTCACCGGACGGTTCCTGTGCCAGCGGCGGTTCGCCATAGGTCAGCAGTTTTTCCAGCACGGCAACTTGTGCCTCGGATAGCGGCGATTCGCTTTCGGCGAAATGCCAGTATTCGGCCGCGACAGTCAGGTCTGGTAGACCGGCTTCGCGCGCATTGGCCAGGAGTTTGTCAAGTCGGAACTGGGACAGGGCAACACCGCCCCGCAGCTTGAGAATGTGCGACATTGTATACCCGCAACAATGGAGACAAGGATCAGGAAAGCGCGTAATAATACACGCAATCCCCTGCATTTATAAGGCCGCAGGTGGAATATTGCCAGACAATCCCACCCCGCGCCGACCGGTTTGGCCTGCCCATACAAGGAGTTACGATCATGAAAAAAGTCGAAGCCATCATCAAGCCATTCAAGCTGGACGAGGTTCGCGAGGCATTATCTGACATTGGCATCAACGGCCTGACCGTTACCGAGGTCAAAGGCTTTGGTCGCCAGAAGGGCCATACCGAGCTGTACCGCGGCGCCGAATACGTGGTGGATTTCCTGCCGAAGGTGAAAATCGAGGTGGTGATTGCCGACGACCTGGTGGACCGCGCCATCGAATCCATCGTCGCCGCCGCGCGCACCGGCAAGATCGGCGACGGCAAGATTTTCGTGTACCCGGTGGAACAAGTGGTGCGCATCCGCACCGGCGAAACCGGCGAAGACGCGGTCTGACCCACCCTGCCCGTCAGCACCTTGCCCTGCTTTTCAAGGCCACCTTGCGGTGGTCTTTTTCACGCCTACCACCCCGCCACCGGCAAGAAAAAACCGCCCGACAAGGGCGGTTTGCTTGGTGTGCGGGCTTAGCCCCAGAACTGCCACCACGGCAGCTGGCGTGGCTCCCACGGCGTGCTGAGGTATACACTTTGCGGGAAGTTCAGCGCCAGGATGCGGCGGGTGTCTTCCTGCAGCTGCTTCTGCCCCAATTTGCCGTAAGCCTGCTCCAGAATGGCCAGTGCTTCTTCGTTGTGACCGGTATTGGCGTACTCCTGGATTACCGACTGCGCACGGTTGGCCGCAGCCAGCCAGGCGCCACGCTTCATGTAGTAGCGTGCCACGTGCATTTCGTGACCACCCAGTGCGCGCGCCAGCTTGCCCATCTTGTCGGCAGCATCTTCGGCGTAGCGGCTATCCGGGTAGCGGGTAATCAGCTCCTTGAAACTGTTGAACGCTTCGCGCGCAGCCTTGGGGTCGCGCTCGCTGGTGTCCTGGGCCGTCGCACGTGCCAGGAAGCTGGTGTCGTCGTTGTAGCTAACCAGGCCGCGCAGGTAGAACAGGTAATCCGCATTCGGGCTGGTCGGGTACAGGCGCAGGAAACGGCTGGTCGCCGCCAGTGCCAGCTCCGGCTCGCTATCCTTGTAGTGGGTGTAGGCCTGCTCCATCAGCGCCTGCTGCGCCTGGCGGCCGTAAGGAAAGCGCGCCTGCAAGGTTTCGTACAGCTTGATGGCGCGGGTGTAGTTGCCGCCAACCATCTCCTCGTGAGCTGCGACGTAAATCTGGTCTACCGTCCAGCCACGGGTCTCGTCCTTCGGCTCCACCGACGCACAACCGGCCATCAGCAGCACGGCCAGCAAGGCTACAAAGCTTTTTTTCATGAGGTGTCCTTGTTTGACTGCGCACGATTATAACCAAAACTGTTGTGTGCGCACGCCTGGCAGCACTTTCTGGCCTGTCATGGCGCCATCGTTTGCCCTGCCCGGCACAAAAAAGTGCCCGCCACCAAATAAAAAACCCTGCACGCGCCGGCATGCAGGGCTGGTATTACCAGCGGCAGTCAGGGTTGGCCGCCACGCTGGGCAGCCATGCTGCCCGGCCTGACATCAGGTGCCGATACGGCCACCGTCGTTCTTGGTGATCATCACCGTGGCCGAGCGCGGGCGCTTGCCGGCGCCGTAGCCGGCATTGGACGGCCACTGGCTGACGTACTTGCTCGGGTCGCCCAGCTCGCTGACAGCAATGCCGTCGCCCGGGTGCTGCACGTTGACGAACATCACCTTGCCGTCCGGGGTTTCGGCCACGCCGGTAATCTCGCAACCTTTCGGGCCCACCAAGAAGCGCTTCAGGGTGTCGGTAGTCGGCTTCTTGCCCATCTGGGTATCCACCAGCACGCCACCGTTATTCACCGATACCTTGCCGCCATCCCCCACGCGGCCCGGCAGCGCGGCCAGCATCTGGTCGTTGGTGACGTCGTTGTAGGCACCATCGTCAGTCTGGATCCAGCAAATGCCGGTACTTTCGGCAAACTGCAGGCCATCCGGGCTGGAGAAATCGTTGCTGTCGGCCAGGCCGGACAGGTTGATGCTGGCAATGGCGCCGGCTTCCGAACCGAACAGGTAGATGTCCCACTTGAAGGTGGTGGCATTGGCATCGCCTAGCTCGGCGATACGGATGATATGGCCGTTGACGTTGCCCTTCTGGGTGCTACTGCCGCCTTTCACGTCGGTGTAGCTGCGCGGGTTGGCCGCATCTACTACCTTGCTGGCGTCGCTGCCGCTGGCCACACGGCTGCTGTTATTGGTGAGGGTGAAGTAGATGTCGCCGGTGGTCGGGTGGGTAGAGCTCCACTCCGGGCGGTCCATCTTGGTGGCGCCGGCCGCGTCTGCCGCTACGCGGGCATTCACCAGCACGTCAGCCTGGTCGGCAAAGGCGTAGGTGGCGTAGCCGGCCACCAGCGGGTTGGCCAGCGACAGTTCCAGCCAGGTACCGGTGCCGTCGGCGTTGAATTTGGCCGCGTACAGCTTGCCCTTGTCCAGGTACTTGTCGCCGGTGGCAATCGGGTCGGCCGGGTTGGCGTCAGCCGGGTCCCAGACCGCGTCCGATACATATTTGTAGATGTATTCGAACTGCGAGTCGTCGCCCATGTAGATGGCCAGCGGCTTGCCAGTCTTCAGCAGCGAAAACGCCGCCCCCTCGTGGGCAAAGCGGCCGGTAGCGGTACGCTTCTTCACCACGCTGTTCGGGTTGTACGGATTGATCTCGGTCAGGTAGCCCTGGCCGTTGATCTCGTTGCGGAAGTCGGCAGCTGCGCTGGCACCGGTGGCGGTGATATCCCAGCGTGCGTAGCGCTCGTCCGTGCCTGCGGTCTCCCAGCCATAGCGGCTGGCCTTGTTGACGCCACGGCCGTAGCGGGTCAGCGCAACGCCTTCCTTGGCACTGCGAGCAGCGGCGTCATTGCCGCGCTTGAAGTAGCCTGCCCAGTTTTCTTCGCCGGTCAGCAGCGTGCCCCACGGCGTTTTGCCGGTACCGCAGTTGTTGACGGTGCCGCGGGTGCGAGTGCCGTCGGTGGAGAACTTGGTCACCAGCAGGCTGCTGCCACGCGCCGGGCCGCTCAGCTCGATGGTGGTGTGCGCGGTGACGCGGCGGTTAAAGCTGCTGGTGGGCACGGTAGCAAAGCGGCCATTGCTGCCTTTGGCCACTTCCACGATGGCCACACCGTGGCAATCGATTTCGATATCCACTTCGCTAGCCAGGCGGTTGCTACCGGCAGTCTGGCCATTGGCGTGCAGGGTTACTTCGTCGATGTATTCGTGGTTGATGCCCAGCAGGCCACGGCTGGCGCCGGTCTGGTCGGCCTTGCCGGCGGCATTCAGCCCAAAATACTGCATGCCGTCGTGGTGGTCGCCGCTACGCTTGTCGTAGCCAGTGTCGGTGCCGTCGTTCTTGAAGGCTGCCACGCCGGCGAACATCGGGTCACCCTTGGCAAAAATCACGCTGGCGGTATAACCCTCCGGCACGGTGAAGGCATCGGCAATGCTCTTGGCTACCGGCTTGAAGCCCAGCAGCGTTTCGCTGGCTGCTGCCGGTGCACTGCTACCGGAAGAGCCCCCCAGGCCCAGACAGCCGGTCAGGCCCATGCTGCCGAATACGGCGGCGCCGGCACTGCTGCGCAGCAGGCCGCGGCGGCTCATGCTAACGGCCAGGATATCCTGCATGCTAGGGTTGGCAGAGTGGTTGTTACCCACGTCATCCGGGTCGCGGCCATCGGGTAGCGGGGTGAAGTTATTTTTGCTCATGATGTGCTTGCGTAAGTTGATTTATCGGGCGAAACAGCCGTTTGATAGTAAGTGCTCGGCATTACCTGTCGATTAATGCGTCATTTCAGGGCTGTTACTTGTCAACTTTTGCCAAACTTTCGCATGCCATTGCCGCGATATGCCGCTTGCCGTGCATGTGCTGTCCGCCCTTACCAGCCACCCCCGGCGCGTACGCGGCAGGACAAGCCGGCCGCAGTGCTTTAAAATTGCCCGATTTACCTCACGCCATACCGCCATGAACGAACAAGACATCCTCGCCGACGACCTGCTGGACGACGACCTCACCGACAGCGCCAGCGAAGGCCAGGCCGGCGCTGAGGCGCAACAGCTCACCGTACCCTACGATTTTTCCGGCGAACGCCTGGACGCGGCCCTGTCGCGCCTGCTGCCGGACTACTCGCGCAGCCGCATCACGCAATGGATCAAGGACGGCAAGGTCCTGCTGGACGGCAAACAACAGCCGGGCAAGACCAAGCTGCTGGGCGGCGAAGTCATCACCGTGGAAGTGATTCCGCAGCCCGAGGCGCTGGCTTACACCGCCGAGCCGGTAGACTTCCCCGTCATCTACGAAGACGAACACATCCTGGTGGTGAACAAACCCGCCGGCCTGGTGGTGCACCCTGCCGCTGGCAACTGGAGCGGCACCCTGCTGAACGGCCTGCTGCACCGCAACCCGGAGCTGGCCCACATTCCGCGCGCCGGCATCGTGCACCGCCTGGACAAAGACACCTCCGGCCTGATGGTGGTGGCCAAAACGCTGCTGGCGCAGACCGACCTGGTGCAGCAGCTGCAAGCGCGCACCGTTAAACGCATCTACCGTTGCGTCGCCACTGGCGTGGTGCCCTACGACGGCAAGATCGAAACGCTGATTGGCCGCGACCCGCACAACCGCCTGCGCATGGCCGTGGTGCGCTTTGGCGGCAAGCCGGCCATTACCCACCTGCGCGTGCTGGAACGCTACGAGGACTTCAGCTACGTCGAGTGCAAGCTGGAAACCGGCCGCACCCACCAGATTCGCGTCCACATGCGCGAAGCCAAGCACCCGCTGGCCGGCGACCCGGCCTACGGCAACCCACGCCACCATGGCAGCGAAGCCGCCGACGCCGCCATCAAGGCAATGAACCGCCAGGCACTGCACGCCTTCTCGCTGGCGCTGGTGCACCCGGCCACGCGCAAGGAAATGGGCTGGAAAGCGCCGCTACCGGACGACATGAAGCAGCTGCTGGCGCTGCTGCGTGCCGAGCGCGACGAGAAGTTTGCCGCCGCCAACGCCAAAGCCGCTGCCAAGGCCAGCGAGTTTGACGACGATGACGACGACTGGGACGACGAAGACTACGACGTGGAAGTGCACTATGTACGCTAAGCCGATGCACACGCCGGCAGTCGACCTGGGCAGCTTTGCTACCGACTGGCCGACGGCGGCCAACGTCGGCAGCCTGATCACCACCCGCCAGGGCGGTGTCAGCCCGGCGCCGTACGCCAGCCTGAACCTGGGCGACCACGTTGGTGACGACGCGGCCAACGTGGCGGCCAACCGCGCGCTGCTGCGCCAGCAGCTGCCGGCCGAGCCGGCCTGGCTGCAGCAGGTACACGGCATTGCCGTGGTGGACGCCGCCACGGTAACGCCCGGCAGCGTGCCGGTAGCCGACGCCAGTTTCAGCCGCACCCCCGGCGTGGTGTGCGCGGTGATGACCGCCGACTGCCTGCCGGTGCTGCTGGCCGACCGTGACGGTACCGTAGTGGGCGCCGCCCACGCCGGCTGGCGCGGCCTGTGCGGCGGCGTTATCGAAGCCACACTGGACGCCATGCAGGTGAATGCGGCCAACGTCATCGCTTACCTGGGCCCGGCCATCGGCCCGGACGCCTTCGAAGTGGGCGCCGAGGTGCGCGCCGCCTTCGTGGCGCACGATGCACGCGCCGATAGCGCCTTCGAACCGATCGGCAACGACAAATACCTGGCCGACATCTACCAGCTGGCCCGGCAACGCTTGGCCGCCGCCGGCGTGGCTGCCGTCTACGGCGGAGACGCCTGCACCGTGATCGAGCGCGAGCGCTTCTTTTCCTACCGTCGCGACCAGGTCACTGGCCGGATGGCCAGCCTGATCTGGCTCAAATAACCACAACATCTTGTGGGTTAAGGGCGGCTACAGCCGCCCTTTTTGCTTTTTTGGCGTCGCAAGCACGCAACAGGCGTCATAAACGCCGCGCTGTGGCAAAAGCGCCGCAGCGGCAAACCCTTGTTGCAGTTAGCCCTGCCCTGGCCCGCGCAGCAGGCCGCAAAAATAACTTTGCCCCGCAAAGCCAATACTGGCGCGGCTTTCAGCTTTTTGCCAAGGCTGTCAAGACTTGCCCGCACATCACTTCAACACTAGAATTTGCGTCGCTTTCCGGTCAAAACAGCATATATTGTGTTTGTGCACAGCTGGCACACAGCTTATCTACAGAGTTGTCCACAGCTACCGCGCAGCACCGCTGCCCGACCGCGCAGCGCCCGGCACACCGGCCCAGCCGCCTGCCCCGCGCCGCTCACCGAACAACCAAGCTAAATCACGAGGCCAATGCCAATGTCACTGACCACCACCGACGCCAACACCGCCGCCGAACTGGGCCGCGCAGCCGCCCCGCAGGACGACTACAGCCAGTACAAGACCATTCGCCGCAATGGCGCCGTGGTGGCGTTCGAGCCGGTTAAGATCTCCATCGCCGTTACCAAAGCCTTTCTGGCGGTGATGGGTTCGCAGAGCGTCAACTCTGCCAGCATCCGCGACAAGGTGGCCCAGCTGACCGAGGCCGTAGTCGGCGCGCTGATGCGTCGCAAGCCCGAAGGCGGCGCCATCCACATCGAAGACATCCAGGACCAGGTAGAACTGTCGCTGATGCGCGCCGGTGAACACGACGTGGCCCGTGCCTACGTGCTGTACCGCGAACAACGCGCCCAAGACCGCGCCGCCCGTGGCGAAGCGCTGCACCAGATCCAGATCAACGTCACCCGCAAGGATGGCCGCAAGCTGCCGCTGGACATCGCCCGCCTGCGCGCCAGCATCGAATCCGCTTGTCAGGGCCTGGCCGCCACCGACGTGGACGCCATCCTGTCCGAAACGCTGAAGAACATCTACGACGGCGTCAGCGAAGAAGAAGTCAACAAGTCCGCCATCCTGGCCGCCCGCGCCCTGATCGAACAGGACCCGGCCTACGATTACGTCACCGCCCGCCTGCTGCTGGGCAACATCCGCCTGGAAATCCTGGGCGAAGCCATTGCCCAGGAAGAAATGGGCGAGCACTACCCGCTGTACTTCCCGGACTTCATCAAGAAAGGCATTGCCGCCGAACTGCTGGATGAAAAACTGGCCGAGTACGACCTGAAAAAACTGGGCGCCGCGCTGAAACCGGAACGCGACCTGCAGTTTGGCTACCTGGGCCTGCAAACCCTGTATGACCGCTACTTCCTGCACGTGGACGACGTACGCATCGAAATGCCGCAAGCGTTCTACATGCGCGTCGCCATGGGCCTGGCACTGAACGAAGTGAACCGCGAAGACAGCGCCATTGCGTTCTACAACGTGCTGTCCAGCTTCGACTTCATGTCGTCCACCCCCACGCTGTTCAACGCCGGCACCCGTCGCAGCCAGCTGTCCAGCTGCTACCTGACCACCATCGCCGATGACCTCGACGGCATCTACGAAGGCATCAAGGAAAACGCGCTGCTGTCCAAGTTTGCCGGCGGCCTGGGCAACGACTGGACCCCGGTGCGCGCCATGGGCAGCCACATCAAGGGCACCAACGGCAAATCGCAAGGCGTGGTGCCGTTCCTGAAAGTGGTCAACGACACCGCCGTCGCCGTCAACCAGGGTGGCAAGCGCAAAGGCGCCGTGTGTGCCTACCTGGAAACCTGGCACGCCGACATCGAAGAATTCCTGGAGCTGCGCAAGAACACCGGTGACGACCGCCGCCGCACCCACGACATGAACACCGCCAACTGGATTCCGGACCTGTTCATGAAACGCGTGATGGAAGGTGGCGAGTGGAGCCTGTTCTCCCCGAGCGAAACCCCGGACCTGCACGACATCTACGGCCAGGCCTTCGAAAAAGCCTACACCGCCTACGAAGAAAAAGGCCGTCGCGGCGAGCTGCGCGTGTTCAAACAGATTCCGGCACTGAGCCTGTGGCGCAAGATGCTGACCATGCTGTTTGAAACCGGCCACCCGTGGATCACCTTCAAGGACCCGTGCAACATCCGCAGCCCGCAGCAGCACATGGGCGTGGTACACAGCAGCAACCTGTGCACCGAGATCACCCTGAACACCAACGACGACGAAATCGCCGTCTGCAACCTGGGTTCCGTCAACCTGGCCCGCCACCTGAAGCAAGGTGCCAACGGCCTGGAGCTGGACACCGAGAAGCTGCAACGCACCGTTCGCGTCGCCCTGCGCATGCTGGACAACGTGATCGACATCAACTTCTACCCGGTGAAGAAAGCACGCAACTCCAACCTGAAGCACCGCCCGGTAGGCATGGGCATCATGGGCTTCCAGGACTGCCTGCACCAGATGCGCGTACCGTACGCCAGCGACGCTGCCGTAGACTTTGCCGACGTATCGATGGAAGCCGTGGCCTACTACGCCTACCTGGCCTCCACCGAGCTGGCCGAAGAACGTGGCCGCTACCCGTCGTACAAAGGCAGCCTGTGGGACCGTGGCATCCTGCCGCACGACAGCATCAACCTGCTGGCGTCCGAGCGCGGCGGCTACCTGGAAATGGACCGCAGCGAACGCATGGACTGGGCCAGCCTGCGCAAGCGCATTGCCGACCACGGCATGCGCAACTCCAACGTGCTGGCGATTGCGCCGACGGCCACCATCGCCAACATCATTGGCGTGTCTGCGTCCATCGAGCCGACCTACCAGAACCTGTTCGTGAAATCCAACCTGTCCGGCGAATTCACCGTCACCAACGAATACCTGGTGCGCGACCTGAAAAAACTGGGCCTGTGGGACGAAGTGATGGTAGCCGACCTGAAATACTTCGACGGCAGCCTGGGCCGCATCGACCGCGTACCGGCCGAGCTGAAAGCCATCTACGCCACCGCGTTCGAAGTGGACCCGAGCTGGCTGGTAGAAGCCGCCAGCCGTCGCCAGAAATGGATCGACCAGGCACAGTCGCTGAACCTGTACATGGCCGGCGCCTCGGGCAAAAAACTGGACGAGCTGTACAAGCTGGCCTGGGTAAAAGGCCTGAAAACCACCTACTACCTGCGCACCCTGGGCGCCAGCTCGGCCGAGAAATCCACCGGCCGTGGCGGCGAACTGAACGCCGTACCGGTAGCAGGCGGTGCCGCCGCTGCTGCAGCCGCCGCACCGGCCGCCGTGGTGGACACCACCCCGGCCACCGATGCCAAGTTCTGCAGCATCGACAACCCGGACTGCGAAAGCTGCCAGTAAGCACGGCCCGCGCTTGCCCCTCCCCCCCAGGAAAGGGGCAACGCAACACCGTAGCCCGGATAAGGCGCTAGCCGCATCCGGGGAAGCAGCCCAGCCGACACCTTAGCCTCCCTCTCCCTCAGGGAGAGGGCCGGGGTGAGGGAAACCGGCAAAACACGCCCCAAGGTTGGCCGCACGCGGCCAACCCATCCTCAAGCCGGTTGCCCCGCAGCCGGTTTCGGGATGATCGTCACCCCCGGAGACGCCATGACACGACTGTTCGCCGCCTGCGCCCTTGCTGCACTGCTGGCCGGCTCCAGTTACGCGGCAGCATGCAACCCGCTGCTGGCCAGGGCCACGCCGTGCTGGCGATGACGGTGCAAACCTACTCGCCGGAAAACGCCAGCGCCACGCTGTACTGGCACGGGCTGGACAACAACCTGGCTGGCACGCTGCGCGCCGACTTTGCGCTGGACACCATCTTCGGCGCCGAAGGCAGCCCGTCGGCTGACGGCAAACTGCAACTGCTGGCGCTACCACCCGGCCGCTACCAGCTGGACCGCGCCGTGGCACGCTGGCACAGCGACACCGGTGCTGACGATTACGCCATCAAGGCACCGCGCATTGTCAGCCTGCCGCTGAACCTGCCGTTCAGCGTGCCAGCCGGCCACAGCGTGTACCTGGGCGACATCCGCTTCAACCTGGATTACCGCCCCGACATCACGCTGCTGGACTCGCGCCAGCGCGACTACGCCCACATGCAGCGCGTGTGGAAAGTAAACGATAGCGCCAGCGTGCAGCCGCAACTGCTGCCCGGCGCCCGGTAACACCGCAGCCCGGACAAGGCGCAGCCGCAGCCGGGAAACAGGCAGCAACCAAGCAGCACAACAGGTTGGCCGCACGCCGCCAACCCATCCTCAAGCCGGTTGCCCGCAGCCGGTTTCGGGATGACGCGACGCCCTCCCACCAGACGGCGCGTTGCCAAAGACAAAGCCGGACAAGGCCCGCCAAGCCCGGCAAACGTAAACCAAGCCATCCGGCCGGCCTGCGCGCCGGCCACCGTAAAAAATACTGGAGCCAAACCATGAGCCTGTCTTTCGACGATACCCCCGCCGTTGCCACCCCCGCTGCCAACACCGAAGGCCGTGTCAACGCCGTGGACAAACGCGTAATCAACGGCAAGACCGACGTCAACCAGCTGGTGCCGTTCAAGCACAAATGGGCATGGGAAAAATACCTGGCCCAGTGCGCCAACCACTGGATGCCGCAAGAAGTGAACATGCAGCGCGACATCGAGCAATGGAAAACCGGCCAGCTGACCGAAGACGAAATGCGCATCGTCAAGCGTAACCTGGGCTTCTTCGTCACCGCCGACAGCCTGGCCGCCAACAACATCGTACTGGGCACCTACCGTCAGATCACCAGCCCGGAATGCCGCCAGTACCTGCTGCGCCAGGCCTTCGACGAAGCCATCCACACCCACGCCTACCAGTACATCGTGGAAAGCCTGGGCCTGGACGAAGGCGAAGTGTTCAACGCCTACAACGAAATCAAATCCATCCGTGACAAGGACGAGTTCCTGCTGCCGTTCATCGACGTGCTGTGCAACCCGGAATTCAAGACCGGCACCCTGGAAACCGACCAGACCCTGCTGAAATCGCTGATCGTGTTTGCCTGCATCATGGAAGGCCTGTTCTTCTACGTCGGCTTCGTGCAAATCCTGGCGCTGGGCCGCCAGAACAAGATGACCGGCGCCGCCGAACAGTACCAGTACATCCTGCGCGACGAGTCCAGCCACTGCAACTTCGGTATCGATCTGATCAACACCATCAAGCTGGAACAGCCGGAAATCTGGACCGACAGCTTCAAGGCCGAGATCGTGGAACTGTTCAAGAAAGCGGTAGACCTGGAATACGCCTACGCCGAAGACACCATGCCGCGCGGCGTACTGGGCCTGAACGCCAGCATGTTCAAGGAATACCTGCGCTTCATCGCCAACCGCCGCATGCAGCAGATCGGCCTGGAGCAGCTGTTCCCCGGCGTGAACAACCCGTTCCCGTGGATGAGCGAGATGATCGACCTGAAGAAAGAGAAAAACTTCTTCGAGACCCGGGTGACCGAGTACCAGACTGGCGGCGCGCTGAGCTGGGATTGAAAATATTGTCAGAAATCGGAAAGGTTGAAATTTTGTAGTCAAAGTTTGCAATTTCCGATAGCCAAAGTACGCAATTATGCTTTGCTCGAAAAAATGGCCCTGCAGCAACAGGGCCATTTTTATGGGAAATAGTCATGCAACTCTAATTGCAAACTTGGCGTTCGGCGTTCGCAATACCATGCAAAATCTTTACTATACCAATTCGACGGTATACAACCATAGGCGGCGCAAACCTGAACTAGTTTCTCTTGCGTAAGCAGAACACTCTGGCAATAAAATTGTTACCCCTCCACGTTTTTGTCCTTCGAGGCACCAGTATAACGCGAATCCGAGTGCTTGAGCCTTAGTTGACAGTGGGGTTAAATAAATATTGGCTGATGAATACCGCGCATCAATATCGAAAACCAAATCACTCAGCACTTCGGCGGTTGCAAACGGATCGTTTGCTGGCGCAAATATTCTATTATCTATCCACTCACCTTGCAAAGCAATCTCGCCACTTTGAGCAGCTTTCACAGCGCTTTGCTGATACATGTCAGCACTGAGCGATGGGAATGCAAAGAGAGGGTAATTAATTGCATCATCCTTTTGGTGTGCAACCAATGAAATCAAATTTGCATCGAAACCTACCCCAATGATCAGGTGATCTTTTGCTTGTGAAGCATTGCTTGCACCCATGCCCCGAACAGGGCGGACAACACCAGTAGCTGCATTGCTAAAAATCGTACCCTCAGCTTTGGAGTAAGAAATTGGCTCGGAGTATATCGCATAAAATGAGTCCACTCCCATGTGCGCAAGTTTTGCGACCAAGAAAACAAGCACATGCCTCATGAATCCAGTTATGTCTATGCATATAGATAAGCCTTTGATGTCACCTATTTGATCAAGCAGCGCTCTGACTTGATCAACTTCGTCTAAAGAATCAGGCTTTACAATCTCATGCCCAATAGGCTCTTCTACCGGGGCGTATTTATACTCAGGATGTAAAAGCCATATCTTTCGTCCTGCCCTAGCCTCCTCAAAAACACATTGAACTCGATCGGAGGAATTGAACGCCGAAACAAAAATATCAACCATGGGAACTTCCTGTTGAATTTTGTTAACGGTTACTGAACGTTTGTAATATATCGAGTAGTCCATAGTTTCAAAACAAGCTAGCCTGCTCCATATCACTGGCAGATGCGCTAAATGGATTATTCCATTTGTGATGCAGCGATTTAAGCAATGCGTCAAATTCTTTAGAATATTCCGGATCAAAAATAGCCATTGTCAATTCTGCGGACAAGCTTAAATCACCTCGCTTCCCAATTGGCAGCCCCCAGCGAGGGGAAAGAAGTGGGTTTAATTGAACCATTCTATTTAATCGATGGCTATTTCTATCTGGCCGTCCCTTTTTCCCCTCAAAGAGAAGTGAGTAGTTTAGTGCAGATGCCAATACAGAGCGCGCTCTTTGACTAAGCCATTCATCAGAAAAACTTACGGCCAAAGGTGAAACCTCAGGGATATTCAGTGAATATCTAGCTGTTCGTAGCAAAGTGGCAAGACGCTCAACAGCAACCTTTGCCTGATCGGCTAGGCCTCCATAGTTAGTATCTCGATCAAACATAAATCGGGCAGCCTCTGCCACTGCCATTGTTTGAAATGAAACAGGAAGTGGACCATCATTGATAAAATCAACCTCTTTAAATGAGGCAATCTCATAAGCCCTGCTTAATATAATTAATAAATTCCGAGGATTTCCGGACGACATTTGAACAAATGTATCAAATCCAGCATAAGGTACGTTTTCAAGTTTGTTGGATTCCCTGCATATCTGCGCAAAGATATCCGCTTTGTAATGACTATATGCATTAGAGTAATATCCCTTGTTGGATTTTCCTGAAATAAAATCCACCGCCATCAAGCGCACAATCTCAGCAAGTGCCAAGGGGTCGATATTTTCTGAGTACTTTTTGCAGAAAACAAGGAAATTCAATTTTTGTATGGCCAGCGGAAGGCTCAGTGACAATGTGGCTACAATCTTGTTGATTTCATCTGTTGCTAAAGTGATTTTTTTTGAATTCCTTAGCGCATCTTGGATTGGCCTATAAAATACTGTAGATGTTGAATCTACCCCAAGAGCAGCCAGCGCCCCTTCAAAGAAATTTTCTGATGCGACAACTTGAAAAAAGGCAGAAGGTTCGCGCGAAACGCCTGGTGCTGTATGCGCCATGCCAAGTCTTTTCATTACAAACTTCTTGGCGAAAACACCGTAGTTTGGATATGATTTTAATATGCCATCTAAATTTAGCGTCTTAAACTCCGACCCTTCTCTATTTTCCTCTCCTCCTCCTATTGTTGTTAAAGTTTTAATTCCATACAGGCGACCTGTAACTCGGAAGGTTGCCAACCCTTCACCATACCGTATAAGAGAATTCACTACTTGCTGCTGCAATAATGAGAAATTCTCTATTTCATCTATTAGATAAAGAATAGGGACATTTTGCAGGGAAGAATTCCACGATGCAATGGCTCGCTTAACAGGCAGGCACAATGAACCGACTGAAAAAGGCACTCTCACATCAAGCTCGCCAGTAAATGCCGAATTATTTATTGCCTCATCAATTTTTCTTTTTTCTACTACAAGCCACTCCTTAAACTCCTCAATTGAATTCATTTCCAAAATGGATTGATCTAATATGGAATTGGAAAGCTCAAATAAGAAAGCACGATCATTAAAATCGCCATCAGCTGTTGTTCTTTTTATATCACAAAGAGCATCCAACAGCCCCTCGACCAGCTTTAATTCCAAATAAACACCAAACAGTTGTTGCCATTTGGAGTGAGAATTCGAGGTGCTTTCGAATCTTGCTGCGTCAAGTGCGGTTGCCCTCAAGAAAACAGCAAGATATCCCTGCTCTGCGAGCACTGATAGGCCCGTTAAGTTTGGGTGGCGAAGACGCACAGCAGGATATGAATGATATCGTAGTAAATGGGTTTTCCCCGAGCCACGTCCACCGAGAATATACTTAGAAATATTAGAGGTGGGCTCGATAACTGCGTTGATCACCGCCTCGCCCAGCTCTACCCACAATGAATTAATTTGCACATCTGTATAATCTGCCGCGCGAACCAGTGCAAAGGGATTGTTTCTAGCCATTATGTTATACCCTCAGGCATACTGTTTATCGTAACGAAGAAAAACTGGATCCCATTGCGCATCCTTTTCGCCGTACCAGAATATTGGCAAAGTGTTATCAGGAGTATTATGGGAAAATCCCAGCATTAACTGACAGTTGCCAAACCCGTAGGGATTGTGTTTTGACATTCTTGATGCATATGTCTCAATAATTTTTCTAAGCATTGACAGATCAAACCAAGCGGGCGCCCCTAGAAAATATCTAGCACCGTCCTCAAGGCACTTGTAAGTTTCATCTAACTCAAACAAGCAGGCGGCATTACCATCAAACATGGCTGGATGATTTAGCCGTTTCAGCCCTTCAGTTGTGGCAAAAAGACACAAATATCGCAAATCAATATTTGCATTTAATTTCCTCATGTCTCTCAAGTAGGGAGACAAATATTGAGTTGCCTGACTTCCGGAACCAACCATGTCGTCAAAAAAAACGTACCGATTAACACCAACTTCTTTCGGAACATAAATGTAGCCAAGTGAGCCTGGGGTTCGATCAACCTGGGGGGAAAATGATGCGGCAACATCTGCAAAAAGCTTCTTCCCTAAATAGTTGACTTGCCTAAAATAGTAAAGCAAATGGGCTCCGCTTTCCGATGGATTTCCCACACCGAGAAATCGCGTCCCTTCCAGTTCTTGTTTATATAAACTTTGCAAAAGAGTTTGGTCTTTGGTGTTTCCATAGTTTCTTCTTATTCGTTGCATCAACACTGATTTAAAGTGATCACGATATAAGGATTTCAGCATTTCACGGACGAGTCGCTTACCAAAATACATGAATCGCGAAAGGGTCAACATGACGTATTGCTGCTCCTCGTCAAGAGGCAAAGCAGAACCATCAAAGTTTTTGGCCCAAGCCTCAATGTGGGGCCATCTAACTTCCTGATCCCAAGCGTGATCAACAAGTACTCTTAGAATTTCATCGTAAGGAAGCTTAGACATGCCTCAACCTTTTTTTCGAAATACCAGAACGGATTCTCTTGAGATTATGGAGGCGGTTCGATTTCTTTTTGTCATTAAGCCTCGAGATTTGATGTCATCAATTAAATTCAACTCTAGCCCCATACCGTGAGCGGCAAACCTTTCTATCAGGAAATTATCATTTCGCAACACTTGACCACACACTTGATTATTGCCAATAACAATTGCC
Organism: Vogesella urethralis; assembly: GCF_007644045.2. Classification (GTDB taxonomy): domain Bacteria; phylum Pseudomonadota; class Gammaproteobacteria; order Burkholderiales; family Chromobacteriaceae; genus Vogesella; species Vogesella urethralis. The sequence continues at coordinate 7,521 of NZ_VMDW02000142.1, read as the reverse complement.
GCACATCCATTTGGCGATATTACTCTGACCATTTCAGCAATGGCCCTGTCCATTTCTACTAAATACTTTTGCGTAATACGCGCTCTTGTTTCATTAATTGATGATATCTTTTTAATTAGAATGCGGAAATTTTCGGGAAGCAAATCTTCGTCCTCAAAATTTTCTCTAAAAGCGGGCACATGCTCTCGCCCTATAGATTTCCCTTCAAGCTCAGACAGTCTGCAAGGCTCAGTTAGCCCAAGCCAGTTCAGTGAGAGGCTTGACGCTCGTATATATTTTTGTGCACTACCATAAGGGGGCGACGTCACAATTAATGGAACAGAATTATTTCCTAGCGCAACGCCTGCATCCTGTGGTGAAGTCAATAATCTTGCGTCAACGCCAGCTTGCATTGCTTCTTTTCTACTTGGCATGCATTCGTTAGCTGCATTTATTCGCTCAATATTTGACTGGCAAATTTTTAAGAACTCATCCGAAACCAAAGTAGAATCAATCCATGCTAGTCTTTCACGGATTCTTCGATTTACCTCCGCGCTAAATTTATCCTTTTCTCGCAGGCGAACGGGCACACTTATATGAGGATCAGCGTAACTCATTCTCTTTGCAAGCACGGAAAAGCAAATCAAGAAAAATTCTTGATATTCGATTGGCTCCACCGTTCGAATTGCCCGCAAAATTCTTTCAAGAGCAGTTTTATTTTTTTCAGAGTACCAAAGCTCAGGGTTTACAATTTCTATTTGGGCAGACTGTTTGTAACGTCGCGATTTTTTAATTACTATTTCAAGCTGTGAACGTAACTTTGATACATCGTAGTTTCTTGTTTTAACTTTTGTAAGCATTAATGCAAAAGGATTGGCGTCTGCAACTAGCGGCTGGCAGCCGGCAAGAGATGCTTCTAATGCTACAGTTCCTGAACCACAAAATGGGTCAAGCACCACATTGGACTCGTCAAAAAAACTAGATGCCCTAGTAAAAAAATGTGCAATATGTGGCAATAGCTTGGCTGGATATGTATGTATTTGATGCGTTAACTGATCGCCTTTTTTTAGCCAACTAATCATTCCACGGAAATCAACCTCAACCGCCGCCCCAGTAGAGTGATAATTTTTACAAAGCTCATTATAAATCGATGACGTATCTATTTTTTCTGAAATTGTACTCACTTAACGCTCGCTGTATCTTATGCCCACAACCCATCTCGCATTTATTTGGACGGGCCAAGCTTTGTACAATTAAAATAATTCATTTGAATAAGAAACAAATTAACGACTATGCTGCATGACCACAAGTGTCAATTTTTAAATGACAAATCGTATTGTGCGTGTGCCGATAGATTTGAAGCTAGAGCGTTTTAATCATCTCTGGGTCAAGTAGGTCCTTGAGCCTCACGGACAGTGCATCGGCCAACAACCCCATGTTATCTATAGAGACATTACGCTCTCCACGCTCAACTTCCGACACATACGTACGGCTCAAGCCGGCTTGTAGCGCCAAGGCTTCCTGAGAAATCTCTTTCAATCGGCGAACTTGCCGTAAATTTCTCGCAAAAATCATCCTTGCCGAATGTGGCTTAGCTATTTTTTCCATGAGCAAAGGATCCCCCTGTGCCTCTTCTTGCACCACAGTCTATAGTTGCAATTATGTAAACTATAAGTGAATATAAGTTTCTTATTTTGTAGAAAAGACCAATTATGAGCAACACATACAAAGACAACTGCTGCCACAGGTGTCACCATATGTTTTGCATCAGGTTTCTGAAGTCAATTAGGCTACCCCGACTCCTGTAGGTAAGTCCGATCTATGATTTTAGCATAATAAAATGTCCATGAGCACACAGCACTTCACCCCTGAATTCAAAGAAGAAGCAGCCAAGCAGGTCACTGAACACGGCTACTCTGCGATGCCCCCCATCCTCAGTAGTTCGCGGCTACCACCAGCTTTGCATGCTGACGGCGGCATGGCCCAAGACGTGATCTAAGCAGCGCGCTGTAGCCAGCTCTTGTAATATGAAAATGGCAAAATAAATACCATATCTATTTTGCGGTTGCAGTCCAATCACCACAGCCAGCTAGAAGCGTAGTGACTGCACCTTGCGCTTGGAGAATGGACTAGGTTTTCCTGAGTTCCTACCTAGCCGGCTTTTTACAGGAAAACTCGCTGCACAGACCAGATCGCTGGCGAAAAGCCGTCTTAAATCGCCCTTCCCCGTGCAAGCTCAGACCGGCTAGCTTCGTTAGTGCGACCTGGTAGCATTTTCGCAACAGACGTTACTTAGCACTTCAAAATTTGCTCACCCCCGTCATGATCAATTGATTAAGAAAAAATACATTTTTTCTTAATCAAGGATGATGAAATACATACCAATTACTCAAAATGTGATCTGTTTTGACAGATCTCATATCGCAGTTATCTTCTATTGGGTATGCGCATACCGGCACAAAACAGCATTTCTCGAAAAAAACTACCTGAACGCACACAAATCTGCTTCTTTCACTAACATCAGCATACGCATATAACAAGAAGATGATTCGAGTGAGCCGCGTAAAACCATGTCCCCACTAGCACAGCTTCTTCGAGAAATTCGGCACGAACTTGGCTTGTCACAGCTTAAATTTGCTGAAGCGCTTGGGCTAAAAGGGCCCCAGGTATGCTACATGGAAGCGGGCAAACGGTACGCACCAGCACTAACCAAACTTAAACCGGCCATGGACCGGCTAAAGCTGACGCCCCGCCAGCAAGATATGATCATCGGAGCCAGCCACAGGTCCCCAAAAATGGTCAGAATTCCTGCCAACGCGCATCAAAATGCCTTTAGCTGCTTTGCGACTATCCAGGCAGACTTCGATTACTTCCATGCGGAAGATTTTTTAGAGATAGAAGAACATGCGAAACGGATTTCTGAGAAAAGGAAACAAACAGCAGTAGCGTAATTCCAGTCAGTGCTTCAACTAACTTGAAAGGAATGCAGCATGTAAACCGATACTCGTAGTTGCAAGCGTCAATCACGAGCATGGAAAGGCAAAGCCCCACGGTCCTGAGAAACCAATGGGGCTTTAGTTGACTTACCTGAGCAGGGGTCAATTCCATTCTGGCTTTTCCTTGCGGGATCGTCAAGGGCAATTTTGCTCGAGGCTGTCCCCGCTCGCCTTGTCAAAAATTGGATATCTGTCCAGTGTGAAAATGCGAAGGAAAAACCATGAAGGATCATCTGCCATTATGGGCGGTAAAATTAATCTCGCCTGATCGCCAACGATCTGCCCTCAAGCCTTGCTACCCAAGAACAAGCAAACACGACTTGGCCAAATCGTTGGTGCGACTACATCCACCAGTCAGAGGTTCTCGGCCAAAGCTGACAATGTCCCTGATACAGAGGGCTGGCCTCGACCTTTATCTCGCCCCAAGTAGTCAGCCACAACGAATGTCATTCAGCTCTTTCATGGATGCATGCCATTTGGAAGCCTGGCTGGAAACAAAGATGCTCTTAGCCAGGCTAATGGCCCCTCACTTTCGTCCAGCCCCGCCTTCATCGACTCAAGGGGGGAATCCATCATGCTGATCCCTTCCATACGCAAGATTCACAATATCAATAGCTCCAAGGTCATTGGCCTGTCCTACAGCTTCAAAATGGCAGGGCTGATACCGTGGGAAAGCACGCTCGAACGCGACTGGCTGTTGCATCTTGAGTCAAACAAGGACATACGAGAGATCTACGGCCAGCCAGAAACCTTCGATTACACTTTTGCAGGAAAGTGGCACCGTTACACACCTGATTTCAAAGCGTGCTGGCATGACGCTCATCGTTTGCCGACACTTTACGAGGTCAAGCCACACGACGTGGCTTGCTCAGCGTTGTTTCGTCAAAAATGCGACTGCATCCGGCAAGCTTTGGCCATGTACGGTTATGAGTATGTAGTCAAAGATGAGTACGAAATCCGCTGTCAGCCTGCCTTGAACAACCTCAACTTTCTAAAGCATTACGCTGACATGTTTGTCTCGCGCCAGGATAAAGATCGAATTCATGATGCTTTCGATGGCGGCAAAACACTCTGCTTACAGTGGCTATTGGAGCAATTTGGCTGGCATGGGCCTGACGTCGCTAAGTTTTATCACCTGATATGGCAAGGCTGGCTCGAGTATGACGAACGCCAGGTGGTCAGCCGCTCACTGATAGTCTGGCCGGCGAAAGGAGCCTGGTGATGGCACTCGATCTCAGAGAGGGATTTTCGGTAGCCCTACATGGCACTCACTTCCGGGTCTTGTATATCCAGGCGGGACGGCAAGTTTCATTACTCAATGAGCGCACTTCATCCATCGCCCATCTCACGATGGATGAAGTTGAAGTCTATGCTCAGCAAGGCCAGCTTAAAGTCATTACTGACCAAGATGTTCTATTCCGCGATGATGGCCTGCCGCCCATACCATCCGCCCTGCCAGTCAAGCATCGTCACAAGCTTCAAAGAAGCCTGATCTATGTTCGAGCAGTTCTTGCAAGAACTGAGCACTACTCACGAGAGCTGGAAACTTTACCTGTTGTGGCTGAGGTGGCGAAGCAACTTTGCGACGCCAAGCCTCCCAGCAGCATCACGATCTACCGTTGGTGCCGAAGCTTTCTCAATAACAGCGAAGATCCACTTGCCCTTGCGCCCAGAACCACTAACTGTGGGCGTCGCAAAGGGCAGATTGCCGTTGAAGTGATCGAACTGTTCTACGAAACCATCGATACCTATTACCTAAGTCGCGCACGCAATAGCCGGATAGATGCGCATGCAGAATTATGTGACCGGGTAATCGAAGCTAATCGTCAACGCCCCAAAGAAGATTGGCTACGGGCAGTCAGCTACAGTGGTTTTTGTAAGCTGATTAAACGGCTCCTCGATCCATTTATCGTCATGGCGAGACGGATGGGCGAAGAATACGCCAGACTTTACTTCCGCTCCCGGGACCGAGGACCAGTCGCAGTGTTTGCGCTGGAGCGTATCGAGATCGACCACACTCGGCTCGACATCATCGTTGTCCATCCCATTACCCGTGCGCCAATTGGTAGGCCGACAGTGACGGTCGCTATTGATCGCCGAACACGGATGGTAGTCGGTATTTATATCGATCTAGAGCCCCCCTCATCGATTGCCGTCTTGATGTGCTTACGCCAGGCTGTCACTACCAAGCAGGCTATCATTGATAGCATTCCGGAATGCCAAGGCTTTAGTTGGCCGGTCGAAGGTCAATTCCGTCTGATCTGCATGGACAATGGCCCAGAATTTCATAGCAATGTTCACAAGCAGTTTTGCGCCGATATCCACGCAGACATGCAGTATTGCCCACCCGGTAAGCCTTGGTACAAAGGTGCGGTTGAGCGTTTTATCGGAACGTTAAACCGGCGCCTGATACACAAGCTACCGGGTACTACCTGGTCAAATCCAGTTGAACGCGGCGATTACCCGTCAGAGAAGCTTGCCAGCTTGACGCTGCACGAGCTGCGGCAGCTGGTATTTCGCTGGGTTGTGGTCGACTACCACAACACGCGCCATCACGAGCTTGGCGAAACCCCACTACAGTGCTGGTCACGCTTGGTAGACGAACACCCTGTTCCCCTGTTGCCACAAAGCCTTAGTCTCGAAATCGAAACCGGGCTGGCCTTTGAGCGCACTATCAGTGATGGTCGAATCGGCGTTAAAGGCTTGCTCTATCACCATCCGTACTTGATCCATCTGCAGCAAAAACTACCCGGCAAACCGAAGGTCATGCTGCGCATCGATCCGGAAGACGTCACACAAGCGTACATCTATGACCCACTGAACAAGGCGTTGATCAGACTGGAATGTCTGACGATCGATGTTGAGTCGGGCACGTCATGGCTGGATTTCCAGCGAGCACGCAAAGCTCGCGCACAGGACATTAATGACCAAACTGGACCCGATGCAGAGTTGGTTCGGCAAGAAAAAGCCAAGCTACGCCGAGAAGTCCACCAGACGCATTTACAGGCCGAGAAACGGCTGAAGCAAACTCAGCGCAAGAAAAAACAAACACCACGACGTTCAACCCAAGGGGACTTTCAAATCAGCGCTCCAGCATCACCTGAAAATCAGGGATGGGAAAATGATTCATCTCAACAATCATGGTCCTTGGAACGCCTTCCTTTAGAAGGAGATGAAAAATGAAAAGCCCCGACTCCAATGTTAGAGAAAAGCTTCTACAACTGAAACGCCTCCTTATTCGGCACCCACATTTCAATACCATTTTAGCAGAAATGGAAACTTGCCTTGAGGAGTCGGATGATTATCTTGAACCACAATGCATGCTTGTCACGGGAGATACAGGAGTAGGCAAATCAAGACTACTTGAGACCTTCTACTCACTACATCCCCGCTTTATCAATGGCGATCATACAGAAACACCCGTGCTTTTAGCATCACTACCACTGCCTGCGACAATAGCAGGGTTTTTCACGGCCCTATTGGCGTGTCTCAAAGCCCCCTACCCTGATCGTGGAAACATCGAGTACAAGCATACACGGCTGATTCAATTATTATCACGCAGCAATACCAGGATGATCATCCTGGATGAATTCCAACACTTGGTAGAGCGCGGCACTGTGAGGCGCATTGAAGTCGTGGCAGATGCAATTAAGAGCCTGATTAATCAAACTGGGTTGCCCTTTGTTCTGGTAGGCATGCCCACTGCCGCTGCCGTACTGGAGTGTAGCCCACAATTAGCAGGTAGATTCCCGCTGCGCATGGCAATTTCTGCCTTTAACTGGATAGAAAAGCCTACTGATTTCGAACGGCTACTAAGCTGCTACGAACAAGGTCTCCCCGTGGATAAAGCAAGTGGATTGTGCGATGAGGACATGCCGGCCAGGTTGTACTTGGCAACAGGCGGTAATTTCCGCGCCCTTGCCACGCTGATTCAGAAAGCTGTACGCATGGCATTGATTCAGGGTTGCCCACGGATTGAACAAGCGCATCTTGAGCTTTGCTTTGACCGGTACTTGGCGCAAAACCGTAAGCTTCGCGCCAATCCATTCCGTGAAAGTGCGGAGGCTATCGAACTGTGGGTTACACAGCTCAAGGAGGCTCGAGCATGAACACCTTATCGCCGAACCCCGCTGATTGCTTCCGGTTGCTGATCCGCCCGAGCCCTGATCCCAGGGAAAGTTTGGCAGGCTATCTATTAAGGGTGGCGGAGGTCAACTGTTTGCGCCACGTACAAGAGTTGCGAGAATTTCTTGGTACCTATACCACCTATCCATCGCCGCCTTCGCTAGTTCCACAGTTTGGCATTTATGACCTGGAACTTCTTGGTAAAGAGCTGAACCTTCCAGCCAGCCACTTAGCCGCCATAGCAAAACCACTTGATGTTCGAGTCGGGAAATTCCGCAAATTTCGCCATCAAGGAAAGCTGTGGCCTCTTGGGATGCTTCGGGACAAACATCGAGCTTGGTGCCCCCTGAATCGCCCTCACTTTCCTAGATACCTCGTGAGCCTCACACTAGGCCCTACAAGGAGGTGTCATGAGCAAGCC
>NZ_VMDW02000027.1 GCF_007644045.2 Vogesella urethralis | reverse complement strand
CGGCTTGCTCATGACACCTCCTTGTAGGGCCTAGTGTGAGGCTCACGAGGTATCTAGGAAAGTGAGGGCGATTCATCCCAAAGTCCAGGTCTCAACAGGATTTCTTTAACCGGATCAGCAAGGACACTGCCGCAAACCACCGGGCATTCAACGGTGGGTGAGCCGGCGAGGGGCCAAGGTTGGCCGCAAGGCGTGGCGGCCAACCTGCTGCCGTGTGCGGCGTTATACAGGCAGCGCGGTGCCCAGCTTGTCGGCCACCAGCACCAGCATGGCCAGCACAAACAACACCGTGGTCAGGCGCAGGGCGCGGGTTTTGCGTTCGCGGATGGCGGCCAGGCTGTTCAGCACGCGGTAGATTTCTTCGCCCCAGTCCAGCGCCAGGCTGTCGCGGGCGGCCTGGGCCGGGTCGATGCCGGGCTGCACGTAGTAGTAGCCGCCGGGGCCCAGCGGCTGCGGGCTGGTACGGCTGGGGCGGATGCGCGGCTTGATCACCAGCAGTGCGGCCAGAAAGGTGGCGCCGGCCAGCACCACAAACAGCTGCCGGCTGCTGGCGTAGGCAAACAGTACGTCGGCCTTGGTGAGCACCAGGCCCGCCACGCCGGCGATGATCTGCGCCTTGGTATCCAGGTTTTTGATGGTGGTTTGCGTGTCGCTCACCGCGTGCAGCAAACAGGCGATCTGGTGCTTTTTATCGTATTCCATGGCAAGGGCGGGCAAGAGACGGGCGCCGGCCTGCGGCGCAACGGGCGGCAACGTGGCCGCAGCAAGCGGCCAGCTTGCCATCGGCATGTTGCAACGGGGTGACGGCGAGATGACGGAGGCAGGGTTGGCCGCAACGCGCCCTCACCCCCGGCCCCTCTCCCACAGGGCGAGGGGTGACAAACACCGGCGTGCTGCTGGCGGCAGCGTTGGCCGGAATGCACCCTCACCCCGGCCCCTCTGCCACAGGGCGAGGGGTGGCAAACGCCGGCGTGCTGCTGGCGGCAGCGTTGGCCGCAGCGCACCCTCACCTCCGGCCCCTCTGCCACAAGGCAATGGGTGTAACTACCCCCGCCCCCACCATGCTTGCAATAAAAAGCGCTGCACCGCTGGCGGGCTGGCTATGCTGGAAAGTAGGCAGCCCGCTGCCGTGGCCTGCGCGCCGCGGCAACGCCGGCGCTGCCTTTACTGTCTGATGCCGTGTTCGTTGATAAGGGGCAACGTCATGGAAAATTCGGAAGCCAAAATCAAGCCGCTGTTGCAGGTGTCGGGGGTGCGGGTGCTGCAGGGCGCCGTGCTGCTGTTGCTGGTGGGCGGGGTGGCCACCTGGTGGCTGCTGGACGAGCTGGAACACTCGCGGCTGCAGGCGCGCTACTTTGCCGGCGTGGCGCGCGACGCTACCTACAGGGTGCAGCCGAGGCCCAGCCAGGCCATTCGCTACCCGCAGCCGGGCGGGCCGTACGATGTGCGGCTGGGCTACGCGCAGCTGCCGCAGTATGTGCAGCGGCTGCAGCAGCGCGGCTACCAGGTGCACAGCCAGGCGGTGCAGTCGCAGCCGATGCTGGCGCTGGCCGAGCACGGCATTACCGCGCCGCTGCTGCCGCTGGGGCTGTTTGTACCCTACGCCGAAAAAGACCAGGCCGGGCTGACGCTGGCCGACAGCCGCGGCCAACCTTTGTACCAGTCGCGCTTTCCGCAGCGGGTGTATGCCGACTTTGCCGCGCTGCCGCCGTTGCTGGTAGACAGCCTGCTGTATATCGAAAACCGCACCCTGCTACAGCAGGAAAGCCCCACCCGCAACCCCACGGTGGAATGGAGCCGGCTGGGCAAAGCCGTGTTCGATAAAGCCACCCATGTATTCAGCCCCGGCTACCGCCCGGCCGGCGCCAGCACGCTGGCCACGCAGATCGAAAAATACCGCCACTCGCCCGGCGGCCGCACCGCGTCCGAGCAGGAAAAACTGCGCCAGATGCTGTCGGCCTCGGTGCGCGCCTACCGCTTTGGCGAAGACACCCTCACCGCCCGCCGCCAGCTGGTGCTGCGCTACCTCAACACGGTGCCGTTGGCCGCACGGCCGGGCATAGGCGAAATCGCCGGCATCGGCGACGGCATGTGGGCGTGGTACGGCCGCAGCTTTGGCGAGGTAAACCGGGCGCTGGCGGCGCAGTCGCCGGTGCCGCTGGCAGAGCGCGCCGCGGTGTTCAAAGAAGCGCTTAGCCTGATGATTGCGCAGCGCAGCCCGTCGTATTACCTGAACGAAGACATCGCCGTGCTGCAGGCGCTGACCGACAGCTACCTGCGGCTGATGGCGCGCGACGGGCTGATTTCGCCGCCGCTGTTGCAGGCCGCGCTGGCCGTTTCGCTGCAGCAGGAACGCGCCCGCGGCAACCGCCCGCCGCCGGCCAGCGCCCAGGTAAAAGGCAGCAACGCGGTGCGCATCAAGCTGGCCAGCCTGCTGGGCGTGCCGCGCATGTACGAGCTGGACCAACTGGACCTGAGCGCCCACAGCACGCTGGACGCCACGCTGCAGCGCCAGGTTACCGCCGTGCTGCAGGGCCTGCGCCAGCCGGACGCCGCCCGCGCCGCCGGGCTGATGGACGAACGCCTGCTGCAGCAAGGCGCGCCGCAGGGCGTGACCTACAGCTTTACCCTGCTGGAGCGCACCCCCGGCGGCAACAAGGTGCGGGTGCAGGCCGACAACTTCGACCAGCCGCTGGACATCAACGAAGGCGTCAAGCTGGACCTGGGCTCCACCGCCAAGCTACGCACGCTGGTCACCTACCTGGCGGTGATCAGCGACCTGCACCGCCACTACGCCGCGCAAGACAAGGCCGCGCTGGGCAAAGCACTACAGCAAGACAACCTGCCGCTGCTAACACGCTGGGCCATTACCTACCTGCGCCAGCAAGACGACCGCAGCCTCAAAGCCATGCTGCAAGCCGCCATGGCGCGGCAGTATTCCGCCAGCCCGGCCGAGCAGTTCTTTACCGGCGGCGGCCTGCACACCTTCAACAACTTCGACAAGCAGGATAACGGCAAGGTGATGTCGGTTACCGAGGCCACGCAGCGCTCGGTCAACCTGGTGTACGTGCGGCTGATGCGCGACGTGGTGCGCTACTACATGGCGCCGGTAGATGGCGACGCGCTGCCCGCCGACGACCTGGCCTACCTGCGCCGCTTTGCCGACCGCGAAGGGCGCACCTTCCTGGCCCGCTTCTATAACCAGTACCGCCACAAAACGCTGGCCGAGGTAGACCAGCTGCTGGGCCAGCGCGCCGCCGGCCGCGCCAAACGGCTGGCCATCATCCACCGCAGCATCCTGCCGCAAGCCAGCCAGGCGGAATACCTGGCGTTTATCGCCCAGCACGCCGGCAACGCCGCCAGCACCGACGAAAAAACCCTGCTGCGCCTGTACACCGACTACGCCCCCGGTAAGCTTAGCCTGGCCGACCGCGCCTACCTGGCCGGCGTGCACCCGCTGGAGCTGTGGCTGGTGGCCTACTGGCACGCCCACCCCGGCGCCGGCTGGGCCGAACTGGTAAAAGCCAGCACCGACGTGCGGCAAGAGGTGTACGGCTGGCTGTTCAAAAGCCACGCCAAAGGCGGCCAGGCCTCGCGCATCCGCCAGATGAAAGAGGTAGACGCCTTTGCCCGCGTACACCAGCAATGGCGGCAGATGGGCTACCCGTTCGACACGCTGGTGCCGTCCTACGCCACCGCGCTGGGCGCCAGCGCCGACCGCCCGGCCGCGCTGGCCGAGCTGATGGGCATCCTGTCGGCAGACGGCCGCCACCTGCCCACCGTCTACCTGGACCAGCTGCAGTTTGCCGCCGGCACCCCGTACGAAACCACGCTGCAACAGCGGCCGGCAGCGGGCAAACAGGTGCTGCCGCCCGAGGTGGCGCAAGTGGTGCGCGACACGCTGCAGCAAGTGGTAGAGCAAGGCACCGCCCGCCGCGTCAACGGCGCCTTCGACCTGGCCGACGGCAGCCACATCGTCATCGGCGGCAAAACCGGCACCGGCGACCACCGCTTCAAAACCTTCGCCAAAGGCGGCACGCAAACCGGCGAACGCGTGGTCAGCCGCGCCGGCGCCTTTGCCTTCTACCTGGGCGACCGCTACTTCGGCACCATGGTGGCCTACGTGGCCGGCGAGCAAGCCGGCAGCTACAAGTTCACCAGCGCGCTGCCGGTGCAGATCCTGAAAACCATCGCCCCCACGCTGCAGCAACACCTCACCTTCACCCCGGCGCCGGGCGACAGCGCAATGCGGCCAACCTCGCGCTAGCACCTGCGCTTGCTTGCGCTAGCAGTGGCCGCTGCGCACCCTCACCCCCGGCCCCTCTCCCATAGGGCGAGGGGAGAAACACCCCCGCACGGCACCTTGCCACCTTGGCCACAGCACGGGCGTACTGACACAAGCTCCACCAGCACAACGCAGCATTCCCCTCTCCCTAGGGGAGAGGGGCGCCACACCCGCGCACGGCGCCTTGCCACCTTGGCCACAGCACAGGGCCTGCTGGCTCAAGCTCGACCAGCTCAACGCAGCGCTATTCCCCTCTCCCTCAGGGGGAGGGGCCAGGGGTGAGGGTTGCTGATCAAGATAGCTTGCGGCCAACCTTGGCCGGCCTGGCACCGCGCCATGCCACCTTGGCCGTAGCACGCCAACCACCAGCCCAAGCGCCGCCACCGCAGCAACGCAGCATTCCCCTCTCCCTCGGGGAGAGGGGCCAGGGGTGAGGGACGCCGTTCAAGCCGGCTGGCGGCCAACCCCGCCAGCCACTACGCCGCCAGCTTGCCAGCGGCCAGCAACAGCAGGCTGCCGGCGCTCGCCTCAGCCAGCCGGCGCTTGCCATCGCTAATACCACCGCGTTGCGCCAGCCGCGCCGCGCTGTGGCCGATCAGGCCGTACACCACCGCACAGCTGCCGATGAAGATGGACGACAACAGCAGCGCCTGCAGCGCCACCGCTTCGCCCGGCTGGATGAAGTTGGGCAGGATGGACAGATAGATCAGCAAGCCCTTGGGGTTGAGCAGGCTGGTGACGAAGCCACGCACAAACAGCCGCTGCGTGGCCGCCCCTTGCAACGCCAGCGCGCCCGGTTGCATGGCCGAGCGGAACATCTGCACCGCCAGATACAGCAGGTACGCCAAGCCGGCCCAGCGGATGGCATGAAACAGCGGCGGCCAGGCGGTAATCAGCGCGGCAATGCCGAACGCCGCCAGCAAGGCGTGCACGCAATAACCGCTGAGGATGCCGGCGTTGGCACGCCACACCGCCCCGCGCCCGCCCGTTAGCCCCTGCGACGCCACAAACAGGATGTCGGGGCCGGGGGTACACACCAGCGGAAAGACGGTCAGGCCGAACAGCAACAGGGTTTGGGCAGTCATGGCGGGCTCCTTTCGCAGCAAAAAAGCTGCTGCCACCCGCGCCGCAGCCGGGGGAAACGGCGGTGCAACACGGGGGCAGCAGGTAGCCAAAGTGTAAGCAAATGCCGTTCGAATGAGCTTGCAAACTGCGCGCCATTTGCCGCCATAATGCAACGTTGTTTCACAAAACTGCGAGGTGTTGAAATTGGATGCGATCAAGCTGGATAACCTTGACCGGCGCATCCTGCAGGCGCTGCAACGCGACGGCCGCCTGCAGAACGTGGAGCTGGCGCGGGAGGTGGGGCTGTCGCCGTCCAGCTGCCTGCGCCGCGTGCGCCTGCTGGAAGAAGCCGGGGTGATCAGCCGCTACGTGGCGGTGCTGGACGGCAGCAAGGTGGGCGCCGGGCTGACGCTGTTCGCCCGCGTGTGGCTGAAGGCGCAAGATGCCGACACCACCAACCACTTCATCCAGGCGGTGCGCGACATGCCGCAGGTGGTGGAATGCCACGTGATGGCCGGCGAATGCGACATGCTGCTGCGCATTGTCACCACCGACCTGGCGTCGTACCGCCACTTCCACGCCCACGAGCTGACGCGCATTGCCAGCGTGCAAAGCGTGAAAACCGAAGTGCCGATGGAAACCGCCAAACTCACCCACGCACTGCCGTTGTAAGGTTGGCTGCAGGTATCGGCAGTGGTGGCGTCTGGCCGCCAGCGGATGCGGCACGGCGCATGAACAGCAGCGGTCTATACAAGGCAAGGTTGGCCGCAGCGCACCCTCACCCCCAGCCCCTCTCCCGCAGGGCGAGGGGGGCACACCAGCAGGCCGCGCCTTGCGACGTTGGCCGCAGCACCAGGGGTACTGACACAAGCTCGACCGACACACCGACACCGCACCAACGCAGCCTTCCTCTCCGGGGTGAGGGAGTCTCACCCCCCCCTGCGTCTTGCAACGTTGGCCGCAGCACCGGGCGTGCGGGCACAAGCTCGACCGGCACACCGACACCGCACCAACGCAGCCTTCGCCTCTGGGGTGAGGGAGCCACACCAGCCCCCGCGCCTTGCGACGTTGGCCGCATCAAGAATGCACGCTGACACAAGCCCGACCGGCACGCCGCCACCGCACCGGCGCAGCCTTCCCCTCTCCCTCGGGGAGAGGGGCCAGGGGTGAGGGTTACCTTGCCGTTACACCCGGCTTGCGGCCCACCTTTTCCGGCCCGGCTTGGCTAACGCCCACTGCGCAGCTTCTGCCAGATGCGGGTATAGCCGCTGATGGTTTTGGCGTCTTGCGTCAGCGATACGTAGCTGCCTTGCAGGTCGGCCGCTTGCGGGAAGATGGTGCGGTTGTTGACCAGCACCGGTTTCATGTACGGGCGCGCGGCCAGTACTGCGGTGGCGTAGGCCACGTGGTTGGCGTTGGCGGCGGCGGTTTTCGGCTCCAGCATGGCGTTGATGTAGGCGTGGGCGTTGTCGACGTTGGCCGCGTCACGCGGAATGGCCCACATGTCCACCCACAGGTCCACGCCGGGCGGGATCAACGCCTGGATCTTCACCCCGTTGCGCGCTTCTTCGGCGCGCTGGCGCGCCAGGTTGAAGTCGCCGTTGTAGCCCATGGCCACGCACAGGTCACCGCTGGCCATCTGGTTGTAGTAGCCGGACGAGGAAAACACCTTGTAGTACGGGCGCACCGCTTTGAGCTTGTCGGCCACGGCCTGGTAGTCGGCCAGCTTGTTGCTGTTGGGGTCGAAGCCGAAGTAATGCAGCGCGCCGGGGAAGAACTCGCTGGGCGAGTCCAGCACGCTGATGCCGCAGCCTTGCAGCCTGGCGGCGTACTCGGGCTTGAAGATCAGGTCCCACGGGTTGGCCGGCAGCTTGCCGCCCAGCGCCTTGTTCACCTTGTCCACGTTGATGCCCACCGTATTGAAGCCCCAGTAATTGGGCACGCCGTAGCGCTGGCCGGGGTCGAACTGCTCGACGATCTTCAGGATGGCCGGGTCCAGGTACTTGAGGTTGGGCAGCTTGGCTTTGTCCAGCGGGTGGAACAGCCCGCCACGGATGCCCAGCGCCAGCGTGTTGTGCGAGGGCACCACCACGTCGTAGCCGCTTTTGCCGGTCATCAGCTTGGCGCGCAGGATCTCGTTGCTGTCGAACACGTCGTAGCGCACCTTGATGCCGGTGGCGCGGCTGAAGTTGGCGTTGGTGTTGTCGGCTACGTAGTCGGTCCAGTTGTAGACGTTCACCACGCCGGCGGCGTGGCTAGCCAGGCTGGCAGCCGCCAGCGCGATGGCCAACAGCGGGCGGTAGATCGATGCAGTCATGCGGGGCTCCTCAAGCAGGTTCACTGAAACGGTCGCGCCAGGCGTAAGCGCTGTAAGCAAGACGCAGACCCAGCCTCTGCCACGCCTGCCACGGCGGCAGCCGCGGTGCCAGGCCGTGCATGGCACAGGCGGCTTCGCTGGCGCTGGGTGGCTGGCCGGCCATGGCCCGCGCCAGCGCCCGCCCTAGCCACGGCATGGTGCTGACGCCGCTGCCAAAGCAGCCGGCGGCGTACCACACGCCGGGCAGGCCAGGCAGCGGGCCGTATTGCGGCAGCAGGCGGCGGTTGACGGCGATCAGCCCGCGCCAGAAGTAATCGATATCCACCCCGGCCCAGGCCGGAAAGCGTGCGGCCAACTGTGCCTGCAAGGCGGCGCGCTGGCGCTGGCCGCTGGCGTCGTCGCCGCACAGGTCGCCACGGGCGCCAAACAGCAGGCGGCCGTCGGGCAGCCTGCGCCAGTAGCTCAGCAGGTGGCGGGTGTCGAACATCGGGGTGGCAGTGTGGTAGGCGTAGGCGCCCCACTCTGCGTCGCTCAGCGGGCGGGTAACGATGATGTTGGAGATCACCGGCAGCGTGCGGTGGCGCAGCACCGGCGGCAGCCAGGCCGGCAGGTAGCCGTTGGTGGCCAGCAGCAGCTGGCGCGCGTGCACCACGCTGTCTGCCGCCTGCAGCGTGTGGCCACCGCCATGCGGCTGCCAGGCGTGTACGGCTTGCTGCGGCAGCAAGATGGCACCGTGGCGCTGCGCGGCCTGCGCCAGGCCACTGGCCAGTGCCAGCGGGTTCAGGCCACCGCCGTGCAGGATGTGCAGCGCGCCGTACTGCGCGTCCCCCGCGTGGCCGCAGCCGGCAAACTCGGCCCGCGTCAGCAGCCGGCTGGCTACCGGCGTGTGCCGCTGCCAGGCGTGGTGTTCGTCCTGCAGGCCCACCCACGCAGCCGGGCTGTGCGCCACCACGTAGCTGCCTTCGCCGCAGGCCTGGGTGGCGATGCTTTCTGCCGCCGCCAGGCTGGCCACCAGCTGCAGCGCTTCCTGCTGCGCGGCCATGAAGCCGGCGGCGCCGGCTTCGCCCAGCGCCCGTTGCAGGCCGATGTAGTCGTGCTTGGTAGCGGGCAGCGTGTTGAAGCCGGCGTTGCGGCCGGAGGCGCCCCAACCGATGTCGCCGGCCTCCAGCACCGCCACGCGGGCGCCGTGGTCGCGCGCCAGGTGCAGCGCCGCCGACAGCCCGCAATAGCCGCCGCCCACGATCGCGACATCCACCGTGTGCTCGCCGCTGCCGGGTGCCAGGGTTGGCCGCGGCGTGGTGGCGTGCCAGTAGCTGGGCGGGGTGTGCTGCGGGCGGTACTGGTCGGCGTGGTAGAAAGGCTGGTACATGGCGGCTCCACAAGTATGGCCACAGTGTGGCGACGGCAGTGCGCTACCGGCAAGACACGCTTTTTGCTACCTTGTGTTAATTAATTTAACAGCTGGAGCCACCATGGCCCGCCGCCTGCCCCCGCTTAACAGTGTTCGCGCCTTTGAGGCCGCCGCCCGGCTGGGCAGCTTTGTCGCTGCCGCGCGCGAGCTCAACGTCACGCAGCCGGCCATCGGCCGCCATGTGCGGCAGCTGGAAGACTGGCTGGGGGTGGCGCTGTTCCAGCGCAACGCACGTGGCGTGGTCACTACCGCCGCCGGCACGCAGTATCTGGCCACCGCCAGCCGCCTGCTGGACGAGTTGGCCGCCGCCAGCCAGCAGCTGCAAGGCGGGGGGCTGTTGCGGCTGATGGTGGT
The DNA here is from genome assembly GCF_007644045.2 of Vogesella urethralis. GTDB lineage: Bacteria > Pseudomonadota > Gammaproteobacteria > Burkholderiales > Chromobacteriaceae > Vogesella > Vogesella urethralis. Next base: position 23,786 of record NZ_VMDW02000027.1, on the reverse strand, counting down.
GCCAGGGCTGGCGCGGCGCTGGCTGGCGCCGTTGCTGGATGGCTTGCTGGCCGAGCGCCCCGGCCTGCGGCTGGCCATCGAGCCGCACGCCACCTTCAGCCGGCTGCGCCCCGGCGACGCCGACCTGGGCCTGGTGGCCGACGACATCGCCCATCTGCCCGGCTACTACCACACGCTGGCGCTGCCGCCGGTGTTTGCCGTGTGCACGCCGGCCTATCTGGCCAGCCACCCGGCCCCGCGGCAAGTGAGCGACCTGCTGCAACACACGCTGATCCACGAAGACGATGGCGACTGGTGGCAGCTATGGTTGGCCGCACACGGGGTGCACGTACGGCTCCAGCCGCAAACGGTGTATTTCAGCGCCGACCAGACGCTGGATGCGTGCCTGGCGCACAAGGGCATCGCACTGGCCAACCCCTTGCTGGTGGCCGGCGAACTGGCCAGCGGCACGCTGGTACAAGCGTTGCCGCAGGCGGTGGCGCTGCAGGGCTACCACTTCATCCTGCCGGACGACGGCAGCGTGGCGCCCGACGTGCCGTGGCTGGTGGATGCGCTATGCCGGCGGGCGGCGGGCTGAATCGCGTGGCGGCAGGTAGCGCTGCGCCAGCGTGTGGTACAGCGGCGGGCTGAGGCTGCGCGACACCAGGCTGGCCAGAAAGGCACTGGCTATCAGGCTCACCACCAGTGCGTGGCCATCGATCATCTCCATCACGATCACGAACGCCGTCATCGGCGCCTGCGTTACCGCCGCCAGAAACGCCGCCATCGATAGCGCAATCCAGGTGCTGCTGCTGACTTGCCCCAGCCCCAGGTTGGCCAGGTCTTGCCCCAGGCCGGCGCCAACGGCCAGGCTGGGCGCAAAAATGCCGCCCGGAATGCCGGAAAAGTACGACAGCAGCGTCGCCAGCATTTTTTGCAGCGCATAGAACGGCGCCAGCGGCTGCGTGCCCTCCAGCGCCAGGCGCGTGGCCTGGTAGCCGCTGCCGTGCGCGGCGCCGTCGGACACATAGCCCAGCACCGCCACCAGCAGGCCGCACGCCCCGGCAAACCACACCGGGTGGCGGCTACGCAACCAGCCAGGCCAACCCGGCCACGGCCGCATGCCGGCCAGCATGGCGCGCGAGAACAAGCCGCCTGCCAGGCCGCCAATGACGCCGCTCATCAGGATGGGTACCGCCAGCCGGCTATCGGCCAGCGGAATGCTGATGCGGCCAAAGTAGGTGTAGTTGCCCTGCAGCGCCACCGCGATCACGCCGGCCAGGATGATGGCAGCCAGCAGCACGCCGTTGGTACGCGCCTCGAACTTGCGTCCCAGCTCTTCGATGGCGAACACGATGCCGGCCAGCGGCGTATTGAAGGCCGCGGCAATGCCGGCGGCACCACCGGCCAGAATGAGGTCGTAAGGCCGCACCGGAAAGCGGGCCGGCAGCCACGCGCGCATGGCGTGCATCACGCTGGCGCCCACCTGGATGGACGGCCCTTCGCGGCCGCTGGAAAAACCCGCGCCCAGGCCCAGCACCCCCAGCAGCACCTTGCCGATGGCAATGCGCAGCGACACCAGCCGGCCGGTGTGGCCCGCGTCCTGATGCTGGTGCAAGGCGGCCATCACTTGCGGAATGCCGCTGCCCTCGGCACCGGCAACGTAGCGCCGTGTCAGCCACACAATCAGCATGCCGCCGGCCGGCGTCAGCAGCAGCGGCAACCACGGCCGCGCCTTCCGTGCGGCCTCGAACAGCGCAATGGCGTGCTCCACCAGCATGGCAAACGCCACAATCAGCAGCGAGGCCAGCGTGGCCCCACCCCAGATTACCGCGCGGCCCTGCCAGGTGCGCCAATGCACCAGTAACCACAGGCGTTGCAGGCGGCGCAGCACGTCTTGCATGGTGTGTTCTCCACAAAAGGAAACGGGCACGGCATAAATGCCGCGCCCGACTGACGTATCCGTATCAACACTGCACTTTCATACAGTGCTGCTACCTTAGCACCATTTAATTTTGCAGCAAACTATTTTTTGCAGCGTGCCGCCAGGCTGTGGCCAGGCGGCCACGCCGCGCCGGTTCAGTCCTCCAGCAAACCGGCCAGATTGTGCTTCTTCAGCAGCGCCGCGTATTCGCCGCTCTGCTTCACCTGGTCGATGGCCTGGTCGAAGCGGGCCTTCAGCGCACTGTCCTGCTTGCGCAGCGCCACTGCTACGCCTTCACCCAGCACCTTGTCCTTGCGGCCGTCAAACAGCGGGCCGATAAAGCCAAACGCCTTGCCGTTAGGCGTATCCAGGAAGCCCTTCTGCAGCTGCACGGTGTTGCCGAAGGTGAAATCGGCGCGGCCGGCGGTCAGCTCCAGCATCGGGTCTTGCGCGTTGACGTAGCGTTTTACCGTGGCCTGCTTGTACTGCTGGGTGACAAAGCGGTCTTGCGGGGTGCCGGTTTGCACCGCAATCACCTTGCCGGCCAGGTCCGGCGTCAGCGCCACGCCTTTGCGCGCCACGAAGCGGTTCTGCATCAGGTAGTACACCTTGCTGAACGCCACCACCTTGCGGCGCTCGTCGGTGATGTTCATCGACGACATGATGGCATCGTACTTCTTGGCCTGCAGGCCGGGGATCAGCCCGTCCCACGGCTGGTTCACCACCTCACACGGGGTTTGCATCGCCTTGCACACGGCGTAGGCGAAATCCACCTCGAAGCCGGCTACCTTGCCGGCGGTATCAACGTATTCGAACGGCGGGTAGGTGGCGTCGGTGGCAATGCGCAGCGGTTCAGCCGCCTGTACCAGCAGGGGCGACAACAGCAGGGCAGCAAGGGCAAGTGGGCGGTTCATGGTTTCTCCTGGGTAGCAATGAAGGAAGGGCTGGTGAAGCGACGGTGCTGCAAGGCCGGCAGGCGCGTGCGCCAGGTCTGTTGCCTGTGGGTATCGAGTGTGGCCACCGCCATGCCCTCGCCCGCGGCGTGGCAGGCCAGAACCTGGCCCCAGGGGTCGATGATCATGCTGTGGCCGAAGGTGCGTTTGCCGCCGGGGTGCACCCCGCCCTGGCCGGGGGCGATGACGAAGGCCAGGTTTTCGACGGCGCGGGCGCGCAGCAGCAGTTCCCAGTGTGCTTGCCCGGTGGTGTGGGTAAAGGCGGCCGGTACGCTGATCAGCACCGGCGCCGGCGCCTGGCGGTACAGCTCGGGAAAGCGCAGGTCGTAGCATACCGACAGCCGCAGGCTGCCCCACGGCGTGTCGGCGCTGGTGATGGCGTCGCCGGGCTGCATGGTGTCGGCCTCGGCGTAGCGCTCATTGCCGTCGTCAAAGCCGAACAGGTGCAGTTTGTCGTAGCGCGCCACGCACTGGCCCTGCGGGCCGTACAGCAGGCTGCTGTTATGAAAGCGCTGCGGCTGGCTGCCCTGCAACGGCAGGGTGCCGGCCAGCAGCCACACGCCGTGGCGGGCGGCCAGCGCCGCCATGCGCTGCTGCAGCGGGCCGTGGCCGAACGGCTCGGCCAGCGCCAGCCGGGCGCTGTCGTGCTCCGGCATCAGGTAAAAGTATTCCGGCAGCGCCACCAGCTGCGCGCCGGTGGCGGCGGCTTCGGCCACCCAGGCTTCGGCGCGGGCCAGGTTGGCCGCCAGGTCGTCGCCAGACACCAGCTGGATGGCGGCGGCGGTAAAGGTATGGCTCATCGCACGCTCCTTACAGCCGGCACAGGCGCTCGGCGCCGGCCAGCAGGGTGGTGTCGTCTTTGGCGAACGACAGGCGGATCAGGCGCTGGTCGGTGCCGTCGCCATAGAAAGCCGACACCGGAATGGTGGCCACGCCGTGTTCGGTAATCAGGCGCTGCACCAGCTGGCTGTCGGGCTCGTCCGACAGGTGGCCGTAGCCCGCCAGCAGGAAGAAGCTGCCGTGGCTGGGCAACAGCTGCAGGCGGCTGCCGGCCAGTGCCGACACCAGCAGATCGCGCTTGCGCTGGTAGAAGGCAGCCAGGCCCAGGTAGTGCCCGGGCTCGGCCATCAGCCGCGCCAGCGCGTGCTGCATCGGCGTGTCGGCGGCAAACATGGCGAACTGGTGCACCTTGCGGATCTCGTCCATCAGCGCCGCCGGCGCCAGGCAGTAGCCGACGCGCCAGCCGGTGACGTGGAAGGTCTTGCCGAACGAGGTCACCACCACGGCGCGCTCGGCCAGCGCCGGGTAGCGGCTCATGCTGTGGTGCAGCTGGCCGTCGAACACCACGTGCTCGTACACCTCGTCCGACAGGATGACGATGTCGGTGCCGGCGGTCAGCGCCTGCAGGCGGGCGGCGTCGGCGGCGCCCAGCACGGTGCCGGTGGGGTTGTGCGGCGTGTTCAGCACCATCATGCGGGTACGCGGCGTGATGCGCGCGGCCACCTCGTCCCACGGGATGGCAAAGTCGGGCGCGGCCAGCTTCACCACCACGGCGCGCGCGCCTTGTAGCTCGATCATCGGGATGTAGCTGTCGAACGCCGGCTCGAACACGATCACCTCGTCGCCCGGGTGCACCAGCGCCGTTATCGCCGAAAACAGCGCCTCGCTGGCGCTGGCCATCACCGTCACCTCGCTGTCCGGGTGGTAATGCTGGCCGTACAGGGTGGCCACCTTGGCGGCGATGGCCTCGCGCAGCGCCGGCAGGCCGCTCATCGGCGCGTACTGATTGTGCCCGGCCTGCATCGCCTCGTGCGCATAGCGCACCAGCGTGTCGCTGCAGGCAAAGTTGGGCGCACCCTGCGACAGGTTGATGGCCTGGTGTTGCGCGGCCAACTGGCCGATGACGGTGAAGATGGTGGTGCCCACGTGGGGCAGCTTGGACTGCGGGGTGAACGGGGTGTGCATGGCGCGACTCAAGTGTGTGATGTTGTGCCGCCATTCAACCGCAGGCCGCACTATGCGACAAACGATTTGTAGGCATATCATGGCCGAGAATTTCTCAGCCATGGAGCCGCCATGCCCCGCCCCACCCTGCCGCTGTACGCGCTATCGGTGTTCGATGCCGCCGCCCGCCACCAAAGCTTTACCCGCGCCGCCAACGAGCTGTGCCTGACCCAGGGCGCGGTCAGCAAGCAGGTGGCGCTGCTGGAAGCGCATCTGGGCTACGAGCTGTTCCACCGCTTTGCGCGCAGCCTGCGGCTAACGCCGCGTGGCGAGATGCTGCACGGCTACGTGCAGCGCGCCTTCGGCGTGCTGGAGCAAGGCCTGGACGCCACCGCCATGCTGAGCACGCCGGTCAACATCAAGGCGCCCAGCTGCGTGGTGCGCTGGCTGCTGGCGGCGCTACGCGACTTCAACGGCCAGCACCCCGACATCCCCATCCAGCTGTGCAGCAGCCACGACCACGACGTCAACTTCGCCCGCGAAGACTTCGACCTGGCGGTGGTGTACAAGCCGCATACCGCGCTGGGCGCGCTGGACACGCTGCTGTTCCGCGAACAGCTGACGCCGGTGATCGCCCCCGAGCTGCTGGCGCGTTGCGGCCAACCATTGCAGCAGGCCGCCGACCTGGCACACTTCCCGCTGCTACACCCGTCGCTGGACAAGCGCGACTGGCGGCAATGGCTGGCGCAGCGCCAGGAAAGCACGGTGGACTACCGCCGCGGCACAGTGTTCGACACGCTGGACCAGGCGATGAACGCCGCAGTGCAAGGCTTTGGCGTCACGCTGGGCGACGTGACGCTGCTGCACGAAGAGCTGGCCAGCGGCCGCGTGCTGGCACCGCTGGGGCCGCCGTTTGGCAACGGTTTTGCCTACGCGCTGGCCATGCGGCCGGACGGCCCGCCCGGCGTCGCCACCGTGCAGCAGTGGCTGCTGGCACGGGCGCCGGCGGGCTGACACCCGCCCGTGGTACCATGCCGCCCTGCTGCCTGTGACGGGCAGCGCTGCACGGCGGCCAACCCTGGCCGCCCCCTGTCGTTACCCGGCCCTGCGCCAGTGCGGCTTTACCTTTTCGGGTCGCCTGGCGGCTGCATTCATGATCACACTCAAAAACGTCGTACTGCGTCGCGGCAGCAAGCTGTTGCTGGATGGCGCCACCGTTACCCTGAACCCGGGTGAGAAAGTGGGCCTGGTTGGCCGCAACGGCGCCGGCAAATCGTCGCTGTTTGCCGTGCTCAACGGCAGCCTGCACGAAGACGGCGGCGACTTTCACATCCCGGCGCAATGGCGCATGGCGCAAGTGGCGCAGGACATGCCGGAAACCGCGCAAAGCGCTACCGACTTTGTAGTAGAAGGCGATACCGCGCTGCTGGCCGCGCAGCAGGAAGTGGCAGCAGCCGAAGCGGGCGACGACTACATGCGCATGGCGCACGCCTATACCGCGCTGAACGACGCCGGCGCGCACGACGCCCCCGCCCGCGCCCAGGCGCTGATTCTGGGCCTGGGTTTTAGCGTGGCCGAGCTGCAGCGCCCGGTAAACAGCTTTTCCGGCGGCTGGCGCATGCGCCTGCAGCTGGCCCGTGCCCTGATGTGCCCGTCCGACCTGCTACTGCTGGACGAACCCACCAACCACCTGGACCTGGACGCCTTGGTGTGGCTGGAAGCGTGGCTGAAGCAATACGCCGGCACCCTGGTGGTAATCAGCCACGACCGCGAATTCCTGGACGCCATCACCAACGTCACGCTGCACATCGACCACGGCCGGCTGGTGCGCTACGGCGGCAACTACAGCAAGTTCGAAGACATGCGCGCCGAGCAGATGGTGCTGCAGCAGGCCGCGCAGGCCAAGCAGCAGGAAAAGATCGCCCACCTGCAGAAGTTCATCGACCGCTTCAAGGCCAAGGCCAGCAAGGCCAAGCAGGCGCAAAGCCGGGTGAAGGCACTGGAGCGCATGGAAAAAATCGCGCCGGTACTGGCCGACGCCGAATTCCAGTTCGAATTCAAAGAGCCATCCAGCCTACCCAACCCGATGCTGACGCTGAACGAAGCCGCCTTCGGCTACCCGGCGCCGAACGACGCGCCGGCTGGCACGCCGCCGACGGTGATCGTGCAAGGCGTACGCCGCTCGGTGCTGGCCGGCCAGCGTATCGGCATCCTGGGCGCCAACGGCCAGGGCAAATCCACGCTGGTGAAAACCGTGGCCGAGGCGCTGCGCCCGGTCAGCGGCGAAGTCATTCGCGGCAAGGGCCTGAGCATTGGCTACTTTTCGCAGCAGGAGCTGGACGTGCTGCGCCCGGAAGACGACCCGCTGCAACACATGCTGCGCCTGGCGCGCGACACCCCTGCCGCGCTGCGCCCGCCTGCAGCCGACTGCCGCGAGCAAGGCCTGCGCAACTTCCTGGGCACCTTCAACTTCAGCGGCGACATGGTCAAGCAGCCCGTGGGCAGCATGAGCGGCGGCGAAAAAGCGCGCTTGGTGCTGTGCATGATCGTGTGGCTGCGCCCCAACCTGCTGCTGCTGGATGAACCGACCAACCACCTCGACCTCGCCACCCGCGAGGCGCTGAGCGTGGCGCTGAACGAATTCGAAGGCTCGGTGATGCTGGTCAGCCACGACCGTGCGCTGCTGCGCGCCGTGTGCGACGAGTTCTGGCTGGTCTCGCGCGGCGGGGTCAGCGACTTCGAAGGCGACCTGGACGACTACCAAGTGTACCTGCTGGAAGAAGCCAAACGCCGCCGCGAACAAGCCGCCGGCAAGCGCTAAGCCCCTTCCGTCACCCCGCCCGCCCCCTGCCGTGTCACACCGGCCGGGGGCGTGTTTTTTGCCGGCCGCCATCTCTGGCGGCGCCCTGGGCACCCCACCACCATACGTCTCCCCACCACCGCCCCAAAGGGGTCTGCCCAACCGCACTTGATAGTGATAAATCGGCAAAGACCACTATGATCTAAAAGGAAATACAAAAAAATAAATCGACGGAGAGACACGATGCGTTTTATCGACAACCTGACCATGCGCGGCAAGTTCATGGTGAATTTTGTGCTCAGTGGCGGCATCCTGGTGCTGGCCATGCTGTTCCTGCTGTGGCAAGTGGGCAGTATCCGGCAATCGGTACAGGCCGTTGCCGACAATGCCCTGCCCTCGATCGAGGCTACTGGCGACATCAGCCAGCTGCGTTTGCGTTACCGTGTCCGCAGCCTGGAGATGCTGTTGGCCACCACGCCGGAAGAACAAGCCAAGCTGGCCAAGTCGCTGCAAGAGCTGGACGGCAAACTGGCCGAGGCGCTCAAAGCCTACGAGCCACTGATCACCACCGACGAAGAACGCCAGACTCACCAGGCTACCGTGGCCGCCGCTGCCGCGTACCGGGCTGCGGTCGAACAAGCCCTGGCGCTGCGCAGCCAGGGCAAGGAAGCCGAAGCGCTGGCACTGTCCAAGAAAGAATGGGTAACGCTTGCCAACCAGCTGCGCGACCAGACCGACAAGCTGGGCAAGCTCAAACACGAGTACGCCGCCCAGGCCGCCACCAACGCCCGCGACTCGGTATCCAGCACGCTGCTGGTAGGTAATAGCGCCCTGGTACTGGCCCTGCTACTGGCTATTCTGGTGTCGTTCCTGATGGCACAGCGCATCAGCCGCCGCCTGCGTGACACCATCGACGCCGCCAGCCACATCGCCGAAGGCAATCTGTGCAGCGCCATGCCAGCGGTAACCCGCGACGAAATCGGCCAGATGATCCAGGCCATGTCGCGCATGCAGCACCAGCTGCGCGAAGCCATGCTGGAAACCCGCGACAGTGCCCACACCCTGCTGCAATCGTCGCAACAGCTGCACCACTCGGTGAAAGACATGGAAACCGCCGTCAGCCTGCAAAGCGAAGCCGCCTCCGGCATTGCGGCCAACACCGAACAGCTGACCGTGTCCATCAGCCACGTGGCCAGCAATACCGAGTCGGCGGCCAGCCTGACGCGCACCTCCGACGAACAGGCGCTGCAGGGCTACGCCATGCTGCAGGACCTGATCAAACGGACGCAGGAAGTGGCCGGCGTGGTGACCGCCGCCGCTCAGCGCATCAACCAGTTGCAAGGCGATTCTGCCCGCATCTCCACCATCGTGGCGGTGATCAAGGACATTGCCGACCAGACCAACCTGCTGGCGCTGAACGCTGCCATTGAAGCCGCCCGCGCCGGCGAGATGGGGCGTGGTTTTGCCGTGGTAGCCGACGAAGTACGCAAGCTGGCGGAGCGCACCGCACAATCCACCAACGAGATCGTGGGCATGGTCACCAGCATCCAGCAGTCCACCCAGCAGGTGGTGGCCGAGGTTGGCAACGGCGTCAATATGGTGAACAGCAGCGTGACCGACGCCCGTGCCGCCGGCGAAAGCGTGGCCAGCCTTCGCAATATGTCGCAGCAGATTGCCGGTATTGTCGAAGAACTGAGCAGCGCGCTGCAGCAGCAATCACAGGCCTCGACCGAAGTGGCGCAACGCATCGAAAGCGTCGTGGGCCACGCGCAGGAGGTAGCTAACACCGCGCTGCAAACCACGCATACGGCCGATACCATGGAGCAAGTCGCACTGCGCATGCAGAAGCTGGTGGGCCGCTTCCAGGTGTAGGCCGGTTGTGCTGTGGTGTGGCGTGGGCCAATGCCCGCCACACGGTAAAACGGCCCGCGTCAGCGGGCCGTTTTTTTGCGGGCCTACTCGGCCCAGCGCGCCTGGATCTGCCGCAGTACCGGCTCGATGGCCAGAAAATGCGCCACCAACACCGGGTCGAAGTGCTTGCCGGCTTCGGCGGCGATGTGCGCCAGTGCCGCCTCTATCGTCCACGCCGCCTTGTACGGCCGCACGCTGGTCAGCGCGTCGAACACGTCGGCAATGGCCACGATGCGGGCGGCCAAGGGGATGGCCTCGCCGGCCAGGCGCTGCGGGTAGCCGCTACCATCCCAGCGCTCGTGGTGGCAGTGCGCGATGGTGGCCGCCATCTGCAGCAGGCTGGAGCGGTCGTCGCCCATGATGCGGGCGCCGATTTCGGCGTGGGTCTGCATGATGCGCCACTCGTCGGCGTCCAGTTTGCCGGGCTTTTGCAGGATGGCGTCGGGGATGCCGATCTTGCCGATATCGTGCATTGGCGCCGCGTCCAGCAGCTCGTCGGCCCAGGCCACGGGCTGGCCGGCAGCCAACGCCAGCTCGCGCGCGTAGTGGCTCATGCGGATCACGTGCAGGCCGGTTTCGTTGTCTTTGAATTCGGCGGCGCGGCCCAGGCGGCGGATGATCTGCAGCCGCGTCTCGCGCAATTCCTCCACCCGCACCAGCGACAAGTGGGTACGCACCCGCGCCAGCACGATGGGCGGGCTGACCGGCTTGGTGATGTAGTCCACCGCGCCGGCGGCAAAGCCTTCGCTCTCGGCGTGGCTGTCGGACAGCGCGGTGACGAAGATCACCGGAATGCGCGCCGTGGCCGGGTCGGCCTTCAGCCGGCGGCACGCTTCCAGCCCGGTCATGCCCGGCATCATCACGTCCAGCAGGATCAGCGCCGGCTGTTCGCGCTGCGCCAGTTGCAGCGCCTTGTCGCCGTCGCGGGCAAACTGCAGCCGGTAATGGTCCTGCAGGATGTGGCGCAGTACCTGCAGGTTGGTGGGCTCGTCGTCAACCAGCAGCAATAGCGGGCGGGTGTCGGTGGGGGGCATGGCGTCTACCTTGTCTGCGCTGCCGCCTGGCGCAGCTGCGCCAGCGTCTGCAACGCCGCATCAAAATCGAATTCGTCCAGCGCCTGCTGCAAGGCGGGCAACAAGGGGTGTGGCCACACGGCTTGCAGCGCGGCCAGGCTGGCGTCGTCGAGCTCGCCATGCTCGCAAGCCTGTTGCAGCTTGTCCAGCAACGCGGCGGCCTCTTGGGCGGGTAGCAGCGCGGCCGGCGTGTCGGCTGCCGGGGCCACGTCGGTATCGACAGCGCCCGGCAAGGCCGCAGCCACCGCCTGCAGGGCGGCGGTCAAGCCGTCCGCCAGGCGGGCGATGTCGCCGTCGCCGTGCTCCAGCGCGGCCGCCGCGGCGGCGACACGACGCAAGCCAAGGTTGGCCGCCGCACCACGCAGGCGGTGGGCCAATGCCGCGCGCGCTTCGGCAGGCTGTGCGGCCAACTGCGCGGCCACGTCGTGGTAGTCGGCCAGCAGCCGGCGCCAGCGCGCCTGTACCTTGTCTTGGCTGCCCCAGAGTGCAACGGCAGCGTCCAGGTCGATGTCTTGTGCCGCGGCGCCCTCGCCGGCCACCGCCGCTTGGGCCAGGCCCAACACGCGCGCCATTTCCGCCAGCAGCGCCGGCGGGTCCACCGGCTTGGTGGCAAAACCGTTCATGCCGGCGGCCTCGGCGTCTTCGCGGTCCTGGCTGAGCACGCTGGCGGTAAGCGCAATCACCGGCACCGTCGCCAGTTGGCGGCCAACTTCCCACTGCCGGATGCGGCGGGTGGCTTCCAGTCCGTCCACGCCGGCCATCTGCACGTCCATCAGCACCAGGTCGAAGGGTTGGCTGCAGTAGGCGGCCACGGCGTCGGCGCCGCCAGCGGCGGTGACCACCTGGTGGCCGTGCCGCGCCAGCACCAGCTGCAGCAGCTCCAGGTTTTCTGCCACGTCGTCCACCGCCAGGATGCGTAGCGGCGGCAGGCTGGCCACCTCGTCAACACCAGCAGCCAATGCCGGCACCACCGCCTGCGCAGCCGGCAACGGCAGCGTCACGCTAAAGCAGCTGCCTTCGCCCAGCCGGCTTTGTACCGTGATCTGGCCTTGCATCAGCTCCACCAGCTGGCGGGCGATGGCGGTGCCAAGGCCGGTGCCGCCAAAGCGGCGCGCCATGCTGGCGTCGGCCTGGGTGAACGGGGCGAAGATGCTGTCCAGGCGGTCGGCGGCAATGCCGATACCGGTATCGCGCACCGTCAGCTGCAGTTGGCCGCCGTGCTGGCGTACCGACAGCGTGACGCTGCCGCGCTCGGTGAACTTGACGGCGTTGCCCAGCAGGTTGGTGAGGATCTGCCGCACACGCAGCGCGTCGCCGTGGAAGGCGTGCGGGCAGTCGGCGGCGTAATCCAGCTGCAGCTGCAGGCCTTTGCTGGCGGCCTGCAGCGCGAAGGTGCCCACCAGTTGCTCGCACAGCGTGTACAGCGAAAAATCGTGCCACTCCAGCGCCAGCGCACCGCGCTCCAGCTTGGCGGTGTCGAGGATGTCGTTGAGCAGGCGCAGCAGCGAGTGGGCGGCGTCGTGCACGGTGCGCAGGTGGCGCGCCTGCTGCGGGTCCAGCGCCGTGCCCTGCAGCAGCTCGGTAAAGCCGATGATGGCGTTCATCGGGGTGCGGATTTCGTGGCTCATATTGGCCAGGAACATGCCCTTGGCCTGGGCGGCATGCTCGGCGCGGTCGCGCGCTTCCACCAGCTCGCGCTCCATGCGCTTGCGCGGGGTGAGGTCGCTGGCCAGCTTGACGATCTTCCACGGTTTGCCGTCGGCGTCGAGAATGGGGTTATAGGTGGCCTGGATCCATACCTCGCTGCCGTCGGCGCGCAGGCGGCAGAACTCGCCACTGTGGAACTCGCCACGCTGCAACGCGGCCCAGAAGTCGCTGTAGGCCTGGCTGTCGGCCTCCTCTGGCCGGCACAGCCGGCGGTGATGTTGGCCGCGCAGCGCGTCCAGCCGGTAACCCACCAGCTGCAGGAAGTTGTCGTTGGCGTCCAGGATGTGGCCGTGCAGGTCGAACTCCAGCACCGCCATGGCCTGACGGATGGCGGCCACCACGCCTGCGTGCTCGGCGGTGCGCGCCTTGCTGTCGGTGATGTCCACGATCACGCCGTCTATCCACTGCGCGCTGTCGTCCATGTCGTACACGCCGCCGGCGCTTTCCGATACCCAGCGCTCGCCGCCATCGCGGTGGAAGATGCGGTATTCCACCACGTAGGAACGGTGCTCGCGCAGCGCACTGTCCACCGTGTCGCGCACGCGGGCCAGGTCGTCGGGGTGCATGATGCTGACCATGCTGAGGCTGCCGTTCAGGAACAGCTCGCGCTCCCAGCCGGTAAGCGCGGTGATGGCGTGGCTGATGAACAGCTTGCTCCAGTCGCCGTCCACTTTGCTGCGAAACGCCACACCGGGCATGTTGGCGATCAGCGTGCGGTACTGGGTTTCGCGCGCTTGCAGCTCGCGCGCCAGCCGGGTGCGCTCGCTGATATCGGTCACAAAGCCGATGAAGCGCACCTGCTTGCCGGACTGGGCGCGGCCTACCGCCAGCCGGATCGGAAACACGCTGCCGTCGCGGCGCTGCGCCATCACCTCGCGCCCCACGCCGATCACGCGAGCGTCGCCGGTGGCCAAGTAGTGCGCCAGGTAGCCGTCGTGGCCAGAACGGTAGGGGTCAGGCATCAGCTGGTTGATGTTGTGGCCGATCAGCTCGCTGGCAGCCCAGCCGAACATCTGCTCGGCGGCCTGGTTCAGCGCCAGAATGTGGCCGCGGCTATCAATGGTGATGATGCCGTCCACGGCGGTATCCACCACCGCGCGCAGCTCGGCTTCGTTCTGCTGCATCTGCGCAAACAGCTGGCGGTAGCGCAGCATGGCGTTACCGGCCAGCACAAACACGCCGGCCGTGAGCGTGAACAGCGCAATGGCCAGCGCCAGGTAGGTATTGTCGCCCTGCAGCGGCGTGCCCGACGGGTCGGGGTAGCCGATGAAACGCGCCGCCGCCATGCCGGTGTAGTGCATGCCGGCAATGGCCAGCCCCATCACTACCCCGCCCAGCACGATGGATTGCATGGCGGTGAAGGTGCCGCGCCGGCGCAGGCCGAAGCGTATCCACAGCGCCAGCATGGCCAGCACCACCGCCACCACGATGGACGCGGCAAACCACAGCGGGTCGTAGCGCAGCTGCGGCGCCATCACCATGGCGGCCATGCCGCTGTAGTGCATGGTGCCGATGCTGCTGCCCACCAGCACGCCGCCCAGCAACAGCTGCAGGCTGGTGATCTGGCGCTGCCATAACAGGTTGAGGGTGACCCAGGACGCAAAAATAGCCGGCAGCATCGACAGCAGCGTCAGCCGGTAGTCATAGCTAACCGTGGTACACAGGTTGAAGGCCAGCATGCCGATGAAGTGCATCGACCAGATGCCCACCCCCAGCGAGAACGAGCCGGTGAGGAACGCGGTCTGCCGCAGCACGGCACCGTTGGCCAGCCGCGCCATGCCGGCCACCTGCAACGCCATGATGGACGACAGCACGGCCACCAGCACCGACAGTGCCAGCAGGTCGAAACGGTAGCTGCCTTGCAGCAGCAGCGCGGTGGGCACGCCATCGCGAATGAAGAAGAGATCGAGCATCGGGGCGCGGGGCAGCCGGGTTGGCCGCAACAGTAGAGGTTGCGGCCATTATAGAGGCCGGCCCCGGCCCCCGCCTGCCGACAAGGCCCTGCCACGCACAGGGCTTTAGCGGCTTAACGGCGCGAGATCAGCAAAATGCCGGTACCGATCAGCACCATGCCGGCCAGCTCGGCCGGGCCCGGCCACTCGCCCAGGCTGCTGGCGGCCATGCCCACAGCCAGCACCGGAATCACCAGCGCGTTGAAGCTGAGGGTAGACGCCGGCAGGCGGCGCAGCAGCCACAGCCAGGCCAGCCAGCCCACGGCGCTGGAAAACACCCCCGAATACACCAGCCCCAGCACAAAGGGTACCGACCACTGGATACCGGCAAAGTCGGCAAACGGCAGCAGCAGCGGCAACGGCGCCAGGCCGATCAGCGCCTGCCAGCCGGAAAAATTCAGGCTGTCCAGCGGGCCGTTCTGCGCCGCCCGTTTGGTCAGCACCGAACCCAGCGCCCACAACAGGCCGGCCAGTACCGCCAGCAGCATCGGCAGCACGCCGCCGTGCAGCTGCCACGGCGCCACGATCAGCATCAGACCGGCAAAACCGGCTGCCAGCGCGCGGCGGGCATTAGCGGAAAACGGCTCGCCCAGCAGCCAGTGCGACAGCAGCGCCACCCAGAACGGCATGGTGAACACCAACACCGAGGTGCGGCCGGCAGCGCCGGCCACCAGCGCCAGCGTCACCGTCAGGCCGTAGGCAAAGGTGGTGATCAGCCCCACCTTGGCGGCGTCGCCCAAGCGCTGCGGTTTCAGCGCCCGCCCGCGCGCCAGCAATACGCCAAACAGCGTCAGGCTGCCGATGCTGGTGCGCAGGATCAGGTGCGTCAGCGGCGTGGTGGCCTGCAGCGTCACCTTCATCACCACGTAGTTGTAGGCCCACATCGTCACCAGCCCGGCAAACAGCGCATAAGGCAACCAGCGGCTGGCGGACAGGTCGGCAAGGTTGGCCGCAAGGCGGCGGCTGAGGCTGGCGCTGGTCATGGCGGGCATTCCGGAGCAAGGACAATAGCGCCAGTGTAGGCAAGCCCCCGCCGCCACCTGCTGCGTTATCATGCACGACAGCGCAGCCAGGCTGCGACTTTGGCCGATTCAATGCAGGAAAACTGACATGCTGGATAACTACGACCGCAAGCTGCTGGCACTGCTGCAAGAAGACGCGCGCCAGACCCACGACGCGCTGGCCGAGGCGGTAAACCTGTCGCCTACCGCCGTCACCCGCCGCCTGAAACGGCTGCGCGCCGATGGCCACATCCGGCGCGAGGTGGCGCTGGTGGACCCGGCGCTGTTCGGCCGCAGCCTGCGCCTGGTGGTGAACGTGATGCTGCAGCGGGCGCAAACGCCGCTGGTGGACGCCTTCAAGGCCAGCATGCTGGCCGCGCCCGAGGTAATGGAGTGCTACAACGTCACCGGCCGCCCGGATTTTGTGCTGATGGTGCTGGTACGCGACATGGCCGACTACGAACGCTTTGCCCGCACCTACCTGATGAACAACCCGCACGTGCGCGAGTTCGAATCGCTAGTGGTGATCAACACCTGCAAATACACCACCGCCGTGCCGCAGGACGCCGACAGCGACGGCGCGTCGTAACGGCGCAGGGTTGGCCGCCGGCAAAACAAAACCCGGCGCGGGGCCGGGTTGCTATGGCGAGGCTGGCTGCCGCTTACTCTTCGTGCATCAGCGCGTGTTCGATCTCGGAAAACGCTTTCGGCACGCGCACGAAGTTCAGCGAGGTGCCCAGGCGGCGGGCGATGGTAGAGGTGGAGAACAGGCCGCACACCTCGTAGTGGCCGCTGGCCGCGTTGTGCTCCACCACCAGCGCGTGCTGGCGACCCAGGTCTTTCATGGTGGCCACGATATGGCCCACGGTGGAGCGGCTGATATCGGCCAGGTTCAACGCTTCCAGCTGTTTGCGCGGCGTCATCACGTCCCCCACCACGATCTCGCGGTGGCGCTTGCCGTGTTCGTGGATCTGCTTCAGCGGGCGCTCGCCCAGCACGTCGGTGGCGGTCAGCAGGCCGGCAAAGCTGCCGTCGGCGTCGGTCACGAACAGCAGGCGGATACCGTGGCTCACCATGCGGGCGTGGGCGTCATCCAGCAGCGCGTCTTCATTGATGCTGATCGGGTCGATGACGCGCAGGTCGGTCATCACTTCGGTGGCCGGGCTTTTCAGCGTCACCGGGCGTTGCGGGCGCTGTTCGACGTGGATCAGGTCGGTATTGGCAGGCAGGGTAACCGTATTCAGGGCGTGGTAGTCCATGGTGATGCTCCTCTTTGCAGGCGCCGCAGCCGGCTACGGGCACGGCACCCTGGGATTGTCTTGCCGCCCGGGGCGGGCGGGGGGGCCGGTCAAGCCGTCTCACTCCCCTTTGCTTGCCGGTACTTTCATCTAAGCACAGCGGCACGGAATGCACAGCTTTTTTATGCAAGCATCGGTAACGGTTTGTTATGAAGCTGGCCATCCATACCACAGCATAAGCAAAAAAAACCGCCCCGGAGGGCGGTATGAGTGATGGAGTATTGCACGATGAAACACGGTTAACCGGCCATGACGGCCTCGACTTCGTCGGCAGTCTTGGCGATGGGTTCGCCCAGCACGCGGCTGCCATCGACGGTGACCAGCACGTCGTCTTCGATGCGGATGCCACCGAAGTCGCGGTATTCGTTGAAATGGGCGTAGTTGATGTACTGCGCGTGGCGGCCTTCGGCTTGCCAGGCATCGATCAGCGCCGGAATGAAGTAAATGCCCGGCTCCACGGTAATCACCATGCCGGCCAGCAGCGGTTTGCCCAGGCGCAGGTAGCCCAGGCCGAACAGCGGGCTGCGCTCGGTGCCGTCGCCGTAGCCCACCAGGTCTTCACCCAGGCCTTCCATATCGTGCACGTCCATGCCGATCTGGTGGCCCAGGCCGTGCGGGAAGGCAATGGCGTAGGCGCCGCTTTCCACGATAGCGTCGGCGTCACCGTGGAAGAAGCCCAGCGCGCTCATGCGTTCCACCATGACGCGGGCGGACAGCTTGTGGATATCCAGGTAGCGCACGCCGGGGCGGATGGCGTCGATAGCGGCCAACTGCATGGCCAGCACGGTGTCGTACAGTTCGCGCTGGCGCGGACTGAATTTGCCGCCCACCGGAATGGTGCGGGTGATGTCGCTGGCGTAGCCACCGCCACTGGCGGCGCCGGTGTCGTTGACCACCAGGTCGCCGGCTTGCAGCACCTGGTCGTGATGATGGTTGTGCAGCACCTCACCACGGCGCGAGAAGATGCTGGGGTAGGCCAGCTGCCAGTCGTGACGGCGCACGATGCCTTCCATTTCGCCGACGATGGCGTGTTCCACCACGCCAGGGCGGGCGGCACGCATGGCGGCCAGGTGGGCGTCGCGGGTCACCGCCAGCGCAGCTTCCATCTCGGCGATTTCCTCCTCGCCCTTGATTTCGCGCAGGCTCACCACGGCACGGGTCAGCGCCTCGCTGTAGCCTTGCTGTGCCGTTTGCGGGTTACAGTCCAGCAGGCCGGCCAGCGCCAGCACGGTTTCGCCACGGTAGGGCTGCAGGTAGTGCACGCTGCGGCCGGCAGCGCGGGCAGCGGCCAGCACGCCCGCCAGATCAGCGTAGGGCTGGCTGCGGCCAACCTGGGCACGCGCGGCGCGCTCGGCCAGCGTGGGCAGCTCGCCGGTCCACACGATATCGGCCACGTCCGGGTCGTTGCCGAACAGGGTGGTGTCGCCACTGGCGGTATCCATCACGCCGGCCAGGCCCGGCTCGTTCAGGCCGAAGAAGTAGCGGAACGAGCTGTCCTGCACGAAGGGGAAAATGTTGTCGTGGTAGTTCATCGGCGAATCAACATTGCCCAAAAACAGGATCAGGCTATCGGGCAGCAGGGCAGCAAGCTTGTCGCGGCGCTGCTGGTAGATGGCGGGCTGGAACATGGTGGCTTCCGGTGGTGAGCGGTGAAGCCAGCATTTTTGTATACAATCGCCTATTTGTATAGAAAAACAGGCCAACATCCGCCGGATGTGGCCTGTGCAGTGGCAGCATTGCCACTTTTCAGCGTTTAGCCGTGCTTTCGCGGCAGGAAGTAGCGTCCTTGGCCGGCTTGGGTAGCTGCCAGCGCAGCAGCAGGCTCACCGCCACACCGGCCAGCAGTGCCCACAGCGGCGCGCCGATACCGGCAAAACTCACCCCCGACGCCGCCACCACAAAGGTCAGCAAAGCCGCCTCGCGCTGGGTGTCGCTGGCCAGCGCTGCCGACAGGGAACCGGCCAGCGTGCCGAACAGCGCCAGCGCCGCCGCCGCCATCACCAGCGCCTTGGGCAGCACCAGCAGCAGCGCTACCAGCGCACCGCCAAACAGCGCCACCAGGATGTAGCAGCAGGCAGCCACCACGCCGGCTTTCCAGCGCTGGGCGCGGTCCGGGTGGGCTTCGGGGCCGGTACACATCGCCGCCGTGATCGCTGCCAGCACCACGCCGTGGCAACCAAACGGCGCCAGCAGCAGCGAGGCACCGCCCAGCGCGCTGACCGGCACCCGCGCCGGGATGTCGTAACCGTCGTTCTTCAACACTGCCATGCCGGGCAGAAACTGGCCGGTGAGCGCTATCAGCGCCAACGGCAGCGCAATATTGCTGAGGCCGGCCAGCGTAAACACCGGCGTGGTCCACAGCGGGCCGCTGGCGGCACTGGCCAGGCTGGGCGCCGCGGCAAAGCCACCGGTCGCCGCCAGAAACACGCCGCCCAGCGCCAGTGCGCCCATCAGCGCGTAGCGCGGCCACAAGCGGCGGCCGACAAAAAACATCAGCGCCATCGGCAGCACCAGCGCCGCGTGCTCGCGCACCGCCGGCACCAACTCGGCCACAAAACGGAACAGGATGCCGGCCAGCAAGGCGGCGGCCAGCGCCGGCGGAAAGCGTTTCATCAGCGCATCAAACGCGCCGCTGATGCCGATCAGCCAAACCAGCAACCCGGCGATAACATAACCGCCCACCGCCTCCGGGTAGCTCACCGTGGGCAGCGCGGCCAACAGCAGCGCGGCGCCAGGCGTGGACCAGGCGGTAATGATGGGCATCTTCCAGCGCCACGACAGCCACAGGCCCACCACACCGGAGCCGATAGACACCGCCCACAGCCAGCTGGCCAGCTCGGCGGCGCTGAGGCCGGCCTGCTGCGCGGCATGCACGATGATCAGAAAGGGGCCGGTATAGCCGACGGCAATCGTCAGTACACCGGCGATCAGGGTAGACGGGGGTAAATGTTTCAGCATGCTGTTCTTTCATACAAAAGGCTTCCGGGTAGGCCGCCACGGGTCAAGCACCCCCGCAGGCTGCGCTGCCGTCTGGGCAGCCGCTTGCTGTATGGCCCGCCGCACGCAGCAGGCAGAACAGCACCGGTAAGGCGACTGTACGCGGCTAACGCGTGGCCCGCCTGCCACAGCCGGCTACAACACACTGGCGCGCGCCGCGTCTGTTCTATATAACAGAACGATGACCGATACCGCCTCCCCCGCCATCTACCAGCGCATTGCGGCCAACTTGCTGCAACAACTGGATAGCGGCCACTACCCGCCCGGCAGCCGCCTGCCGTCGGTACGCGCACTGGCCGCCCAGCACGGTGTGAACGTGCTGACCGCGCTGGCCGCCTACCGTCACCTGGAACAGCAACAGCGCGTCGTCGCCCGGCCGCGCGCCGGCTACTTTGCCGCGCTGCCGCCTCACCCGGCAGCCGGCAACGCGCGCAGCACACCGCTGCCGGCCGCCGCCGCGCTGGTGGACCTCAAAAGCCGCATGTCCACGCTGCTGCAGCTGGGCGATGCCCGCATCCAGTGGCAACTGCACATGGCCGAGGCGTCGCCAGTGCTGTACCCGTCGGCCGAGCTGGCGCGCCGGCTGCAAGCCACGCTGACACGCCAGCCGGCGCTGATCGGCGCCCACCTGCCGGGCGACATCCAGCGCCGCCTGTGCCTGGGCTTGCAGCAAGTGGCCACCGAACGCGGGCTATCGTTACCAGTGGACGGCATCCTGCCCTGCCACGGCATTACCGAGGGCATCAGCCTGGCGCTACGCCACCTTACCCGCCCCGGCGACACGGTGGCGGTGGAAACCCCGGTCTACTTCGGCCTGCTGCAAACGCTGCAGGGGCTGGGGCTGAAGGCGCTGGAGATCCCCTGCACGCCGGACGCCGGCCTGTCGCTGGAAGCGCTGGAGTTTGCGCTGCGCCACGGCCCGGCAGTGAAGTGCCTGGTATGCGTGCCGCACTTCCAGAACCCCACCGGCGCGCTGATGCCGGATGAGCACAAGAAGCGCCTGCTGCAGCTGGCCAGCCAGTACGGCCTGACGCTGATCGAAGACGACGTGTTCGGCGACCTGTACTACGGCAGCGAGCGTCCCACGCCAATCAAAGCCTGGGACCGTCACGACGACGTGATCTACTGCGCCTCGTTCACCAAGAGCTACGCGCCGTCGCTGCGCCTGGGCTGGGTAGCCGCCGGCCGTCACCACGCCGCGCTGGCCCAGTTGCAGGCCAGCAGCACGCTGGCGGTGTCGCCGCTATTACAGGCGGTACTGGCCGAGGTACTGGAAAGCCGCGACTACCAGCGCACCAGCGCCCGCATCCGCCAGCAGCTGGCCAGCCAGATGCACGCCACCGCCGACGCGGTGCTGCGCCACTTTCCCAAGGGCACCCGCATCCGCAAGCCGCAAGGCGGCATGCTGCTGTGGGTGGAATGCCCGCCGGACAGCGACACCACCGCCTTGCTGCAGGCGGCGCTGGCCGACGGCATCAGCTTTGCGCCGGGCATGGCATTTTCGGCCGAGCCGCGCTTTGGCCACTGCCTGCGCATCAATTGCGGCCAACCGTTCACCCCGGCGCTGGACGCCGCCATCGCCACGCTGGGCCAGCGCCTTGCTACGCAATTATTGCAAGCACGGTGATACACTGGCAGGCCCGATACCGCGCTTGTGCCCTGACATGAAAGCCACGCCCAGCCTGCCGCCAGACGCCCTCCTGGCCTTTGACGCCCTTGCCCGCTGCCTCAGCTTCACCGCTGCCGCCAACGACCTGGGCTGCGCCAAAAGCCGCGTCAGCCAGCTGATCAAGGAGCTGGAACAAGAGCTGGGCACCGTGCTGGTGCTGCGCAACACCCGCCGCGTGGTGCTGACCGAAAGCGGCCAGCGCCTCGCGCGTCACGCCGAAAAGCTGCGCCTGCTGCTGTCCGGCATCCGCACCGATATCGAGGAAAGCAAAGACAAGGTAGAAGGCCCACTACGCATCGGCTGTTCTGCCGGCCTGGCGCAGCAGCTGCTGGGCCCGCTGCTGGCCGAGCTGGCCAGCGAATTCCCCGAGCTACAGATCCGCCTGCAAGTGGAAAACCGCGTGGTGGACCCAGTGGTGGAAGGGCTGGACTTCTGCCTGCGTACCCGCAATGTGCACGACGACCGCCTGGTAGCACGCCCGGTGGGCCTGGTATGGGAAAAACTGTACGCCTCGCCCGGCTACCTGGCCGAGCACGGCAGCCCGCACACGCTGGACGATCTGCAGGTACACCGCCTGATCAGCAACGCCTACTACAGCGAGCAGGGCGAAGAATGGCGGCTGGAGCGCGAGGAGCAGCAAACCACCATCAAGCTGCGCCCGGCGCTGACGGTAGACCAGTACAGCGTGGTGGCCTCCATCCTCAAACAGCACCACGGCATCGGCCTGCTGCCCAGCTATATGGGCCAGCCGCTGGTGGAAAAAGGCATCCTGGCCGAAGTGCTGCCAGACTGGCGCGCCGCCGGCTGGCCGGTGTTCCTGGTGTTTGCCTACCAGCAGCCGCTGCCGCGCAAATACCAGGCCTTCATGAGCTTCATCATCCCGCGCCTGCAAGCCACACTCGGCCACCCATGATTGACGCAGGCCAAGGTTGGCCGCGGGGTGCGCTGCTACAGTAGCCGCTTTCCTGCCGGCCGCGCCGGCATGCCATCGGGGGTTTTATGGTCGAACATGTAGATATCTTCATCGTGGGCGGCGGCATGGTGGGTACCGCCATCGCTGCCCGGCTGGGCCACAGCGGCCTGAACATCGCCGTGCTGGAACAGCAGGCCCCGCCCGCCTTCGACCCCGACAGCCCGCCCGACCTGCGCGTGTCCGCCATCAGCCCCGCCTCGCGCGCGCTGCTGGAACACATCGGCGCCTGGCAGCACATCGAAGCCATGCGCAGCGCGCCTTACCAGCGCATGCAGGTATGGGAAAACGACCGCAGCGCCGGCACCCTGTTCGACGCTGGCGAAGTGGACGCGGCCAACCTGGGCCACATCATCGAAAACCGCATCGTGCAGCTGGCCTGCACCCAGGCACTGCAACAGCACGCCAACCTCCAGCTGATCTGCCCGGACAGCATCCAGCGGCTGGACATCCAGGCCGGCGGCAGCCGCATCGAGCTGGCCAGCGGCCGCAGCTTTGTCGCCCGCCTGGTGATCGGCGCCGACGGCGCGCGCTCGCAAGTGCGCGACGCTGCCAGCATCGGCCTCAACAGCCACGAATACCCGATGCACGCTTTCGTCGCTACCGTCGGCATCCAGGGCGGCGAGCGTGACATCACTTGGCAGCGCTTCACCCCCAACGGCCCGCAATCGCTGCTGCCGCTGCCGGGCGACTACGCCTCCCTGGTGTGGTACCACCAGCCGCAACAGGTACAACAGCTGCTGCAACTGGACGATACTGCGCTAATCGCCGCATTCAGCCGCGAATTCCCCGACGCCCTGCCCACCCTCACCCACGTCATCAGCCGCGGCAGCTTCGCGCTGATCCGTCGCCACGCGCAAGACTACGTGCGCGCCGGCGTGGCGCTGGCCGGCGACGCTGCCCACACCATCCACCCGCTGGCCGGCCAAGGCGTCAACCTCGGCTTCCAGGACGTGGAAGCCCTGTGCGAAGTGCTGAAGCAGGCGCTGCAACAAGGCGAAGACATCGCCAGCCTGGCAGTACTGCAACGCTACCAGCGCCGCCGCATGCTGCCCAACCACGGCATGCAACGCCTGATGGACGCCTTCTGCTACGGCTTCAGCAACGACAGTGGCCCGCTGCGCTTCGTGCGTAACCTGGGCCTGAAACTGGCCAACCACAGCGGCCCGGTGAAGAAAGAAGTCATCCGTTATGCACTGGGCCTCAGTACCCCGGAGCAGCTGCTACCGCCGCCGCTGGCACTGCTCAAGCCCAGACTGAAACGCGCCTGATCGGCGATGTTCAAAGCAAAAGCCCGCGCCAGCGGGCTTTTTCATGACAGCATTGCCAACCGTCAGCTGCCGGATCGATAGCCGTAGCCCGGCATAAGCCGCAGGCGCATCCGGGGGCCGGCCGTAGGCCGGCATGGGGTGGGGGGCGACGTGGCCAAGGTTGGCCGCAAGGGGAAGATGGGAGCGTCGGGTGGGGCACGGTCGCAGTTTTCGCCGCGCCAATGCACAAAGCCCAGCTCGTTTGAGCTGGGCTTTGTCTTAAGGGAGTCTGGCGGTGTCCTACTTTCACACGGGTATCCGCACTATCATCGGCGCTGAGGCGTTTCACGGTCCTGTT
>NZ_VMDW02000026.1 GCF_007644045.2 Vogesella urethralis | reverse complement strand
AATTACTGGCGGAGAAATCAGGTAAATTAGCCTTGGACTCTAAAGCGTAGTGCTACTGAGATTGGGGGGACGTCGCTTGATGCCTAGACTTGCAGCGATGTCCTGTGCCTCTGCAACGGGAAAGACGGGGTATTGCTCGCGGATATCAATGACTCGCTCGGAGAACTCCAGAGTCAAGAAGTAAGCATACTCAACGTCGGATAGAAGATGATGGGTTCGATCAACTTTGCTCCCCGCCACCTTGTGAGAACGGCCACAGGAAGGCACATCCTGCACCCGAAGCCATGGCTTGTAGCTTTGCCCCTCACCTTGGCCATAGCCCTGTTCAACGTACCGATCAATGTCGGCCTGAGTCTTAAAACGACGCCCCCTCACTACACTCTCCAGAAACTTGTAACTCACTGGAAGTATAGGGAGGGGGCTAGTTGTGTCAAATTATATTAGTTTGTGTCAAATTATATTGTTTTGTGTCAAAAACTATTGTTGCTCCACACCAGCATGCTGCCCGAATTACTTTACCTGTATAAGGACGAGCAGTACGCCAATGAACATGAAGTGCGGGCAGTACGTATGCTTCCATTGAATGACTCCCGTATTCGCAGCGATGAACGGATACCGGGCCGCTTGTATATTGAGACCAATCCTTTTTTGTTCACCACCAATAGCAGTATTACCGTTGGCCCGAAAGTGCCAGGCAAAGACCAACTGGCTGCGCTCTGGAACCTGCGCTGGCGCTTAACCAAACATGGTTTTGACAAGACCAGCAAGGTCGTTCTGTCACAAGTAGCGTATCGCTGACGTGATTACCCATCAAAAACAAAACCCGCTTATGCGGGTTTTGTTTTTAGCTACCTGCGGCCAACCTTATTCCACGGTGACCGATTTGGCCAGGTTGCGCGGTTTGTCCACGTCGGTACCACGCGCCAGGGCGACGTGGTAGGCCAGGATCTGTACCGGAATGGAGTGCACGATGGGGCTGAGCACTCCCACGTGGCGCGGGGTGCGGATGACGTGTACGCCGTCGGAATCGACAAAGTGGCTGTCGGCGTCGGCAAACACGAACAGTTCGCCGCCACGGGCGCGCACTTCCTGCATGTTGGATTTCACTTTTTCCAGCAGCACGTCGTTGGGGGCAATCACCACTACCGGCATGTTTTCGTCTACCAGCGCCAGCGGGCCGTGCTTCAGTTCGCCGGCCGGGTAGGCTTCGGCGTGGATGTAGGAAATTTCCTTCAGCTTCAGCGCGCCTTCCAGCGCGATGGGGTAATGCAGGCCACGGCCGAGGAACAGCGCGTCGTTCTTGGCGGCAAACTGGCTGCTCCAGGCTTTGATCTGCGGCTCCAGGTTCAGTGCGTGCTGCACGCTGCCCGGCAGGTGGCGCAACTCGTCCAGGTACTGTGCCTCTTGCTCGGCACTGACGCGGCCGCGTACCTTGCCCAGCGTGACCGCCAGCGCAAACAGGCTGACCAGCTGGGTGGTGAAGGCCTTGGTGGAGGCCACGCCGATTTCGGCGCCGGCGCGGGTGTAGAACACCAGTTCGGACGCGCGCGGGATGGCGGATTCGCGTACGTTGCAGATAGACAGCGCGTACTGGTGGCCCAGGCTCTTGGCGTATTTCAGCGCTTCCATGGTGTCCAGCGTTTCGCCGGACTGCGAGATGGTCACCACCAGGTGGTTCGGGTCGGCGTAGGCGTCGCGGTAGCGGTATTCGCTGGCGATTTCCACGTCGCACACCACGCCGGCGATGCTTTCTATCCAGTATTTGGCGGTGAGGCCGGCGTAGTAGCTGGTGCCGCAGGCCAGGATCTTCACGCCACTCAGTTGCGGCAGCACGTTGGCCGCAGCCGGCCCGAACAGCTCGGGGACGAAGCCGTCGTCCAGCACCACTTCGATGGTGTCGGACAGCGCTTTCGGCTGTTCGTGGATTTCTTTCTGCATGAAGTGGCTGTACGGGCCCAGTTCCAACGACGCCAGCGACACGTCGGACACGTGCACTTTGCGTTCTACCGGCTGGTCGTCCTTGTCGATCAGCTTCACGCTGCTACGGGTGAGGTGGCCGATGTCGCCTTCTTCCAGGAAGATGACGCGACGGGTGGCCGACAGCACGGCGGAAACGTCGGAGGCGATAAAGTTTTCGCCTTCGCCCAGGCCCACCAGCAGCGGGCAGCCCATGCGCGCGCACACCAGTTCGTCGGGGCGGTCCAGCGCGATGACGCCGATGGCGTAGGCGCCGGTCAGCTCGCGAGTGGCGCGGTGCACGGCGCGGAACAGGTCTTTTTCTGCCACGTAGTACTGGTGTACCAGGTGGGCGATCACTTCGGTGTCGGTCTGCGATTCAAACGTGTAGCCGGCGGCTTTCAGGGCTTCGCGCTTTTCTTCGTGGTTTTCGATGATGCCGTTGTGCACCACGGCGATCAGGCCGTTCGACACGTGCGGGTGGGCGTTGTATTCGGTAACGCCGCCGTGGGTGGCCCAGCGGGTGTGACCGATGCCGAGCTGGCCTTCTACCTGCTCAGCCAGCGCTGCGGCTTCCATTTCGGCCACGCGGCCAACACGGCGCACGCGGGTAATATCGTTACCCATGTGCACGGCAATGCCGGACGAGTCATAACCGCGGTATTCCAGGCGCTTCAGGCCTTCTACCAGTACCGGAACGATATTGCGCTGGGCGATGCCCCCGACGATGCCACACATGCTGCGTCTCCTTGAGTCAAACT
Organism: Vogesella urethralis; assembly: GCF_007644045.2. Classification (GTDB taxonomy): domain Bacteria; phylum Pseudomonadota; class Gammaproteobacteria; order Burkholderiales; family Chromobacteriaceae; genus Vogesella; species Vogesella urethralis. Next base: position 32,992 of record NZ_VMDW02000026.1, on the reverse strand, counting down.
CAGTCTGCCAGCGGGGCGCAGATCACGGTAATGCCCCGGGCTTCTATCTGGGCCCTGGCGTCGTCGGCCAGGGCGTCGTCTGTTACCAGCGTATGGATGCTGCTCCAGGGCAGCTCCAGATTGGGAATACGCCGGCCGATTTTTTCCGATTCCACCATCACGATCACTTCGCGGGCCACGTCGGCCATTACCCGCGACAGCCCCACCAGCTCGTTGAAGGTGGTGGTGCCGCGTGCCAGGTCGATGCCGTCGGCACCGATGAACAGCTGGTCGAAGTCGTACGAACGCAGTACCTGCTCGGCGATCTGGCCCTGGAACGACTCGGAATGCGGGTCCCAGGTGCCGCCGGTCATCAGCAGCGTGGGCTCGTTTTCCAGCTCGCGCAGCGCACCGGCCACGTTCAGCGAATTGGTCATTACCACCAGGCCGCGCTTGCTGCCCAGCAGCGGAATCATGCTGCGGGTGGTGGTGCCGCTGTCGATGATGACGCGGTTGTGATCGCGCAGCCGGTTGGCCGCCGCACGCGCGATCGCCATCTTTCGTACCGAAACCTGTTGCGGGTCGGGTTCGGCCACCATTTCGCTGGGCAAGGACACCGCACCGCCGTAGCGACGCAGCAGCAGGCCGCCGGTTTCCAGCAGCGCCAGGTCTTTGCGGATGGTGACTTCCGAGGTGGCAAAGCGCTGCGTCAACTCGTCGACGCTGACTTCACCCCGCTCTTGCACCAGCGCCACAATCGCGTGACGGCGCTGCTGCGTGTTTCTTTTGGTCATGCATTTATCTTTCGTTCCGAAAGTTTCGCGATACTATCGCGAAAGATTCCGGCTGACAAGTTGTAATTGGCATAAAAAAACCCCGCCGCAGCGGGGTGGTGGATTCGGGCTCGCTTACTTGAGCTTTTGCGGGCGCTGCCAGCCAGCCACAGTAAGCTGTTTGGCGCGCGCCACGGTCAGCTGGCCAGCCGGGGCGGTCTTGGTAACGACCGAACCGGCGCCAATGGTGGCGCCCTCTTCCAGCGTCACCGGCGCCACCATCAGGGTGCCGGAGCCAACAAACACGTTATCGCCGATGACGGTCTTGAACTTGTTGACGCCATCGTAGTTGCAGGTCACCGAACCGGCGCCCACGTTCACCTTGCTGCCGATCTGGGCGTCGCCGATGTAGGTGAGGTGGTTAACCTTGGAGCCTTCGCCCACGGTGGCTTTCTTGATCTCGACAAAGTTGCCCACGTGCACGTGTGCGGCCAACTCGGCGCCCGGGCGCAGACGAGCGTACGGCCCGATGCGGCAGGCTTCACCCACCACGGCGTCTTCCAGATGCGAGTACGGCGCAATGCGGGTACCCGCGGCGACCTGCACGTTTTTCAGCACGCAGTAGGCACCAATCTCCACGTTATCGCCCAGGGTAACTTGGCCTTCGAACACGCAGCCGACGTCGATGCTGACATCCATGCCGTGCTGCAGTTGGCCGCGGATATCGATGCGTGCCGGGTCGGCCAGCATCACGCCGGCGGTCAGCAGCGCACGCGCCTGGTTCAGCTGCAACTGGCGTTCCAGCTCGGCCAGTTGCACCTTGTTGTTGACGCCAGCGGCTTCCCAGCTGGCGCCCACGGTAACGCCCGGCACGGCCAGGCCGTTACGAACCGCCAGCTCGATCACGTCGGTCAGGTAGTACTCGCCTTGCGCATTGCCGTTGCGCAGCTCGCCCAGCCAGCCTTCCAGTCTGTCGTTGGGCAGCACCATCATGCCGGTGTTGATTTCGCGGATGGCTTTCTGCTCGGCGTTACAGTCTTTGTCTTCGACGATGGCCACAATTTCGCCGGCCTCGTTACGTACGATGCGGCCGTAGCCGCTGGCGTCGGCCAGCACGTCAGTCAGCAGGCTGATGCCTTGCTGTGCCGCATCCAGCAGCTGTTGCAGGGTCTCCAGCGTAGTCAACGGCACGTCGCCGTACAGCACCAAGGTGCGGCCAACCTTGGGCAGGTGCGGCAACGCCATCTTCAGTGCGTGGCCGGTCCCCAGTTGCTCGGCTTGCAATGCCCACTCCACGTCGGCATCGGTAATGCGTTCGCGCACCAGGTCGCCACCGTGGCCGTATACCACCACCAGTTTGCCCGGGTTCAGCTGGCGGGCGGTGTCGATGACGCGGGCCAGCATGGGTTGGCCGCCGATGGGGTGCAGCACCTTGGGCAGGGCCGAGTACATACGCTTGCCCTTGCCGGCCGCCAGAATGACTACGCTTAGAGATTCCATAAAATTTGACCAGAGATTCGTGCAGGTAAGCCCGAATTATGCCATCAAAAAGCAAAGAAAAAGGCCACCACTTTCGTGGCAGCCTTTTGTTTTCAACACACCGTCGTGTGCTTAGTGCACGCGCTTGCGGAGGTATTCCAGCGCCTTGAGCTGGGCAATGGCGGCAGCCAGCGCTGCGTGGGCCTTTGCCGTGTCCAGGTCGTCGGTAGCGTGCTTGAGGGCATCCTCGGCAGCACGTTTGGCCTCGTTGGCGCGAGCTTCGTCCAGATCCTCACCGCGGATCGCCGTATCAGCCAGAACGGTGATGTGGGTCGGTTGCACTTCCATCATGCCACCGGACACCGCCACCAGAACCTCGTCCTTGGAACCCGGCACTGTCAGACGCAGTACGCCGGGGTTGATACGGGTCAGAAGCGGCACGTGACGCGGGTAGACACCGATCTCGCCTTCCGCTGCCGGAGCCACGAGGAACTCCGCTTCGCCAGCGTAAATCTGCTGTTCGGTGCTGACCACTTCCACATGCATCTTGGCCATGAGCCGTCTCCTTGATTACAGGGTCTTGGCTTTGTCGGCAGCTTCTTCGATACCGCCAACCATGTAGAACGCCTGTTCCGGCAGGTGGTCGTATTCGCCGCTGAGAATCGCCTTGAAGCCCTTGATCGTTTCCTTCAGCGGAACGTATTTGCCCGGGGAACCGGTAAATACTTCAGCTACGTGGAACGGCTGGGACAGGAAGCGCTGGATCTTACGCGCGCGGTATACAACGAGTTTGTCTTCTTCAGACAGCTCGTCCATACCCAGAATCGCGATGATGTCACGCAGTTCCTTGTACTTCTGCAGCGTGGTCTGCACACCGCGGGCTACGCTGTAGTGCTCGTCGCCTACTACCAGCGGGTCCAGCTGGCGGGAGGTGGAGTCCAGCGGATCCACGGCCGGGTAGATACCCAGCGAGGCGATATCACGCGACAGAACCACGGTTGCATCCAAGTGAGCAAAGGTGGTAGCCGGGGACGGGTCAGTCAAGTCATCCGCAGGTACGTATACGGCCTGGATGGAGGTAATGGAACCATCACGGGTGGACGTAATACGCTCTTGCAGACGGCCCATCTCTTCGGCCAGGGTCGGCTGGTAACCTACTGCGGACGGCATACGGCCCAGCAGTGCGGATACTTCGGTACCGGCCAGAGTGTAGCGGTAGATGTTATCCACGAAGAACAGAACGTCACGGCCTTTGCCGTTGGCGTCTTTCTCGTCGCGGAAGTGCTCGGCCATGGTCAGACCGGTCAGCGCTACGCGCAGACGGTTACCCGGCGGCTCGTTCATCTGGCCGTAAACCATGGCAACTTTATCCAGAACGTTCGACTCTTTCATCTCGTGATAGAAGTCGTTACCTTCACGGGTACGTTCACCAACACCTGCGAATACGGACAGACCGGAGTGTGCCTTCGCGATGTTGTTGATCAGTTCCATCATGTTTACGGTCTTGCCCACACCGGCACCACCGAACAGACCAACCTTACCACCCTTGGCAAACGGACACAGCAGGTCAATAACCTTGATGCCAGTTTCCAGCAGTTCGGTGGCGGAGGACAGTTCGTCAAACTTCGGCGCAGCCTGGTGAATGGCGCGAACGTGTTCGGAAGCTACCGGGCCGGCTTCGTCAACCGGGTTGCCCAGTACGTCCATGATACGACCCAGGGTGGCAGCGCCAACCGGTACCGAAATCGGTGCGCCGGTATTGGTAATCGCCATGCCACGCTTCAGGCCGTCAGAGCTACCCATAGCAATGGTACGCACCACGCCATCGCCCAGCTGTTGCTGAACTTCAAGCGTCAGATCTGCGTCAACCAGCTTCAGGGCATCATAAACCTTTGGCATGGCGTCGCGCGGGAATTCCACGTCAACTACCGGGCCAATGATTTGTACGATTTTGCCTTGGCTCATTATCGGTTCCTAACTCAATAAACTTTTACAGTCCTGCGACGGTTAAACCGCTGCGGCACCGGCCACGATCTCGGACAGCTCTTTGGTAATCGCTGCCTGACGCGACTTGTTGTACACAAGACGCAGCTGCTTGATGGCGTTACCTGCGTTATCGGTTGCGGCCTTCATCGCCACCATACGGGCGGCTTGTTCGGAAGCCATGTTCTCGGCTACCGCTTGGTACACAACAGATTCGAGGTAACGCTTGACCAGGAACTCCATGACGTTGGAAGCACTCGGCTCGTACACGTAATCCCACGAATGGGCGTGTTCTACCACCATGTGTTCTTCGGTCAGCGGCAGCAGCTGTTCCAGCGCCGGCTCCTGTTTCATCGTATTGATGAAGCGGGAGTACACGATGTAAACCGCATCCAGTTCGCCTTCAGCGTACTTGTTCAGCAGTACTGTAAGCGGGCCGATCAGTTTTTCCATCTTGGGCACGTCGCCCAGATGAACCGCACTTGCCACCACGTTAATCTTGGTACGCTGGCATGCTGCCAGGCCTTTTTGGCCCAGGGCGCAGGCTTCCACTTGGACGCCTTGCGCTTGCAGCTCGTTGACCTTGGCGTAAAAGCGCTTCAGCACGTTGGCGTTCAAGCCACCGCACAGGCCTTTGTCCGAGGTCACCACGATAATGCCGGCGCGCTTGATTTCGCTGCGACGGGCAAGCAGTGGGTGCTCCAGATCCGTATTGGCCGAAGCCAGGTGCGCCATGACAGCACGCACCTTGTCGGCGTAAGGACGGGCAGCGCGCATACGCTCTTGCGTTTTGCGCATCTTGGAGGTCGACACCATTTGCATAGCGCGGGTGATCTTCTGCGTGTTCTGCACGCTTCGGATCTTGGTGAGAATCTCTTTACCGACTGCCATATCCTGAACCTTTCTTTAACTCGAGGTATCCGAAAGACTCAGATTAGAAGCTGTAGCCAGCCTTGAACGATTCGATCGCCTTGGCCAGTACTTTTTCGTTGTCGGCAGACAGATCACCAGAAGCGTCGGTCGCGGTCAGTACGTCGGCGTGATTAGCGCGAACGTAAGCCAGGAAAGCAGCTTCGAAAGCCAGGGCTTTCTTGACCGGTACGTCTTCGTAGTAACCCTTGTTCACGGACCACAGGGTCAGCGCCATTTCGGCGGTAGACAGGGTCGAGAACTGTTTCTGCTTCATCAGCTCGGTAACCACTTCACCGTGTTGCAGCTGCTTGCGGGTCGCCTCGTCCAGATCGGAAGCAAACTGCGAGAACGCAGCCAGTTCGCGGTACTGGGCCAGAGCCAGACGGATACCACCGCCCAGTTTCTTGATGACCTTGGTTTGCGCAGCGCCACCCACGCGGGATACCGAAATACCTGCGTTAATAGCAGGACGGATACCAGCGTTGAACAGATCGGTTTCCAGGAAGATCTGACCGTCGGTAATGGAAATTACGTTGGTCGGAACGAAAGCGGAAACGTCACCAGCTTGGGTTTCGATGATCGGCAGAGCGGTCAGCGAGCCGGTTTTGCCTTTCACGGCGCCACCAGTCAGCTTTTCTACTTCATCCGCGTTGATGCGGGAAGCGCGTTCCAGCAGACGGGAGTGCAGGTAGAATACGTCGCCCGGGTAAGCTTCGCGGCCCGGCGGGCGGCGCAGCAGCAGGGAGATCTGACGGTAGGCAACGGCCTGTTTGGACAGGTCATCGTATACGATCAGCGCATCTTCACCGATGTCGCGGAAGTATTCGCCCATCGCGCAGCCGGAGTACGGTGCGATGAACTGCAGTGCGGCAGCTTCGGAAGCGGTAGCAGCAACCACGATGGTGTGACCCATTGCGCCGTGCTCTTCCAGTTTGCGCACTACGTTGGCGATGGAGGACGCTTTCTGACCTACGGCTACGTAGATACAAATAACGCCGGTGCCTTTCTGGTTCACGATGGCATCCAGTGCCACGGCGGTTTTACCAGTCTGACGGTCGCCAATGATCAGTTCACGCTGGCCGCGGCCAACCGGTACCATGGAGTCGATCGACTTCAGGCCGGTTTGCATCGGTTGCGATACGGATTGACGGGCAATTACGCCCGGAGCAATCTTTTCGATCGGGGAAGCAGCGGACGCATTGATCGGGCCTTTGCCATCGATCGGCTGACCCAGCGCGTTTACCACGCGGCCAACCAGTTCGCGACCTACCGGCACTTCCAGAATGCGGCCGGTGCACTTCACTTCCTGACCTTCGGAGATGTGCTCGTACTCGCCCAGGATCACGGCACCTACGGAGTCACGCTCCAGGTTCATGGCCAGGCCAAAGGTGTTGCCCGAGAACTCGAGCATTTCACCCTGCATCACGTCTGTCAGGCCGTGGATACGAACGATACCGTCGGTTACGGAGATCACAGTACCTTTGGTACGGGTCTCGGCACCTTCAGCCAGGTTCTGAATCTTCGCCTTGATCAGATCGCTGATTTCAGAGGGGTTCAACTGCATGATCTCTCCTAATTCTTGAGGCTGGCTGCCATTGCCTGCAGCTTGCCGCTCACCGACGCGTCGATCACGTCGTCACCAACCAGTACTCGCACGCCACCGATCAGCTCGGGGACTACACGCACTTCAATCCGTACGGTCTTGCCGTATTTCTTGGTAAGCGTGGCGATCAGGTCGGCTTGCTGGGCGTCATCCAGGGTGTAGGCGGACTCGACTACTGCGTCCAGTACACCTTCTGCACGGGCCTTGAGGGCTTCAAACTGTTCGGCAATCTGCGGCAGCAGCGTCAGACGACGGTTTTCGATAAGGGTAACGATGAATTTCTTCACGTCATCGTTGGCCTTGTCGCCCAGTACGTCCACAAACAACGCCTCAATCTCTTGAGCGGTATGTTTCGGGTTGGTGACGACTTGCGCCACGTCCGGGTTCGCCACCATGGCAGCCAGCCACGCGAGCGCGTCAGACCACTTGGCTTGAGACTGCTGCTCGGTGGCAAGGCTGTATACCGCTTCGGCATAGGGCCTTGCTACGGTAATGAGTTCTGCCATGAGTTAATTAAAACTCCGCTTTGATGGAGGCTAACAGATCAGCGTGCTTGGCAGCGTCGATCTCTTTGCGCAGGATCTTCTCTGCGCCGGCTACGGCCAGACCAGCTACCTGCTCGCGCAGGGCTTCCTTGGCACGCAACACTTCCTGATCGATCTGGGATTTGGCTTCGGCTACCAGCTTGGCACCTTCGGTGCGAGCGGCGTCCTTGGCTTCTTCCACGATCTGGTTGGCGCGCTTTTCAGCGGCCAGGATCAGCTCGGTAGCTTGTTGTTTGGCCTGACGAAGTTCGTCAGCAACACGCTTTTCAGCTGCTTCCAGATCCTGCTTGCCACGTTCTGCAGCGGCCAAGCCATCAGCAATACGCTTGGCACGCTCTTCCATCATGTTGGTAAGCGGAGGCCAAACAAACTTCATGGTGAACCATACCAGGATAGCGAAGGTGATCGCCTGGCCCAGTAGTGTTACGTTGAATTCCACGCTTGTTTTCCTCCAGTGTGGTTACGACAACAACCGTTTTCGCTTAAAAATTAAGCGCCAGCTTTCAGGGCAGCCAGAGCTGCAGACAGGAACGGGTTGTTGAAGGTGTACAGCATAGCTACACCCACACCGATCATGGAGATGGCATCCAGCAGACCAGCGATAATGAACAGCTTGGTTTGCAGAACCGGGATCAGTTCCGGCTGGCGAGCGGAGGACTCCAGGAACTTGCCGCCCAGAATGGCGAAGCCCAGAGCGGTACCGATAGCACCAAGGCCAATGATCAGAGCTGCAGCCAGAGCGGTCATCGACTGGATCTGAGAAACGAGAGCTTCCATTTAAATCTCCTAAAGACTAATGCAAGGATGGTTTGAGAAAAGGTACGAAAAAACTTTTTAAACTTAGTGCTTCTCTACTGCCAGGCTCAGGTACACGATGGTCAGCATCATGAACACGAAGGCCTGCAGGGTGATCACCAGAATGTGGAAGATCGCCCACGGTGCGCCCAGTACCCACTGAGCAGCCCACGGCAGCAGCGCGATCAGGATGAAGATCAGCTCGCCGGAGTACATGTTACCGAACAGACGCAGAGACAGCGAAATCGGTTTGGCCAGCAGCTCTACCATTTGCAGTGCAAAGTTGGCCGGTGCCAGCAGGATGGTGCCAACCGGGCCACTGGCGTGGAACGGGGCAGTGAACAGTTCCTTGATCCAGCCGCCCAGGCCCTTGGCAGAGATGGAGAAGCCGATGATGCAGAGCAGGACAGAAATGGACAGACCGAAGGTAACGTTCACGTCAGCAGACGGTACCACACGGAAGTAAACGTGATGCGGGTCGGCACCGAAGAAGGTGAAGCCGATCCACTGGGCAGCCATCGGAATCAGGTCAACCGGCAGCATGTCCATGGCGTTCATCAGGAACACCCAGCAGAAGATGGTGAGTGCCAGCGGCGCAATCACGTTGCTCTTGGCGTGGAAGATTTCCTTGACCTGGGTATCGACCATTTCGACGATCGACTCGACAAACAACTGCAGTTTGCCGGGGTTTTCCAGCTTGGCGTTGCGTGCCACGTAGGCAAACACGCCAGCAAACAGGAAGCCCAGGATCAGGGAAACGGAGAAACTGTCGATGTGCAGGCTGCCGAAGCCGCCTTCATGCGAAGAGTTCCAGAATGTCAGGTGGTGCTTGATGTAATCAGTTGCGTTACTTGCCATCGCTCTATCTCAATTTTTAATCAGAAGCCCGAACCAGTAGGCGGAAGTGGCGGCTATGTAGCCACCAAACAGACCCGCCACTGACAAATCCTTGAAAAAAGCGAGAGCACCACCAAATAACAGAAGTGTCAGTACAAACTTGACTGCCTCTGCCTTGTAATGCGCCCGCATCAATTCTGCAGGTGAAACCCTTTGCATCGATCCGGCGATGCGTACGTAGGCCAGTGCCGGCAAGATGGCACACAAGCCGCCGATCAGTGCCGACACCGGAACGTTGATTGTCGCGCCAGCGACCAGCATGCTGATCACCACGGCCAGCAGGGTTAACCTCACCTGCAGTCGAATTACGCGTTTGGCGTCCGGATTATTCATGTACGGCACTTAAAAAATCGATCGATTATAGGCTTGGGCTGACGAAAGCGTCAACTTCGCCACGTCAGCTGGATATCACCCGCTGACCGCTCAGCCAGTTGATTTTGCTTGCAGTTTTTCCAGCAGCCCGTCCAGCTCGTCCAGGCTTGCATAATCGATGATCAACTTGCCCTTGCCTTTATTACCATGACGGAAGCTGACCGTCATGCCCAGCTTGTCTGACAGCAGGTTAGCCAGGCGATCGATATCGGCATCTTTCACCTGGGCAGCCGCCGCTTTGCGGCCAACCTTGGGCGCGGCCAGCGCCTGTACGCGCTGCTCGACTTCGCGCACCGACAGTTGTTCCGCTACCACAGCCTGCGCTAGCGTCATCTGCTCCAGCACTGGCAACGGCAGCAGCGCACGGGCATGCCCCATTTCCAGTTGACCTTCGTGCAGCATCTGTTGCAACGGCTCAGGCAACGCCAGCAGACGCAGCAGGTTGCTGATGGCGCTGCGCGAGCGGCCCAGTGCTTCGGCCGCGGCTTCATGGGTCAGGCCGAATTCTTCGATCAGGCGCTTGATGCCGCGCGCCTCTTCCAGCGGGTCCAGTTGCTGGCGCTGAATGTTCTCGATCAACCCCATCGCCAACGCCGATTGGTCGGCTACGCTGCGCACCACAGCCGGAATCTCGGCCAGGCCCGCCAGCTGGCTGGCGCGCCAGCGACGTTCGCCGGCGATCAGTTCGTAATCACCCAGACCGATCTCGCGCACCACCACAGGCTGGATCAGGCCTTGCGACTTGATGGACGCGGCCAACTCGGCCAGCGCGGCTTCGTCCATATGGCTGCGTGGCTGGTAACGGCCAGGGCGGATGCTGCCGACCGGCAGCGTGGTCAGGCGTTCGTTGTCTGCCTCGACGGTGGAGAGGAGCGCGTCCAGGCCGCGCCCGAGTCCTTTGAGTTTGGCCATGTTATTGCTCGGTACTTGCAGTTTGCGGTTCCAGACGGCCGATCAGTTCGGCAGCCAGGGTTAGGTAGGCTTGCGAGCCTCGGGCGGTACGGTCGTAGATGATGCCGGGCAGGCCGTGGCTGGGCGCTTCGGCCAGGCGGATATTACGTGGCACCACGGTGTCGAACACCTTGCCGCCAAAGTGGCGCGCCAGCTGCTCGGACACCTGCTGCGACAGGTTGCTGCGGGCGTCGAACATGGTGCGCAGCAGGCCCATGATCTCGATGCGCGGGTTCACCGCGGCGCGCACCTTGCGCAAGGTGTTCACCAGGTCGGTCAGCCCTTCCAGCGCGTAGTACTCGCACACCATCGGAATCAGCACGCCCTGCGCGGCCACCAGGCCATTCAGGGTGAGCAGGTTCAGCGACGGCGGGCTGTCGATCAGTACGTAGTCGTACTCGCCAGACACCAGCTCCAGCGCGTTCTTCAGGCGGGCTTCGCGCGCCAGCTCCTGCACCAGTTCGATCTCGGCGGCCGACAGGTCGCGGTTGGCCGGCAGCACGTCATAGCCGCCTTCTTTCGCCGGCTGGCGCACTTCCTCAATGCTGTGTTCGCCCATCAGCACGTGGTACACCGAGCGCTGCAGCGTGGTCTTGTCGATGCCGCTGCCCATGGTGGCATTGCCTTGCGGATCGAGGTCGACAATCAGCACCCGCCTCCCCTGCTCTACCAGACCGGCCGCCAGGTTGACCACGGTGGTGGTCTTGCCGACGCCGCCTTTCTGGTTGGCTACCGCAATGATGCGCGCTGTCATTTGGCGACCACGCGCACCAGGTGACGCTGCTCGGCGTCCAGGCCGGGCACGTCCAGTTTCTTCACTTCCGCGACGGCAAAGTCGGCCGGCAGCTGGGCGATTTCCTCGAACGGGTACACGCCCTTCATGGCGACAAACTGGCCGCCGTCGGCCAGCAAGTGGCGCGACAGTTTGACGAACTCGGCCAGCTCGGAGAATGCACGGCTGGTGATACGGTCAAATTTCTCGGCCGGCTGGTAGGCTTCCACGCGGTCGGTGATCACTTCCACGTTGTCCAGCTTCAGCTCGATGACCGCCTGGCGCAGGAAAGTGGTTTTCTTGTGGTTAGCGTCCAGCACCACCACCTTCATGTCCGGGCGGGCGATGGCGGTGGGGATGCCGGGCATGCCGCCACCGGAACCCACGTCCAGCAAGCGGCTACCGCCGTCCAGCTGCGGCACCAGGGTCAGGCTGTCCAGCAGGTGGTAGCTCACCATGCGATCCATGTCGCGGATAGCGGTGAGATTGTAAGTCTGGTTCCACTTGGCCAGCAGGCCCAGGTAGCCTTCCAGCAGGTCGATCTGGGCATCGGTCAGCGCCAGGCCGATGGCGGCCAGGCCTTGGGTGAGTTCAGCGCGGTGCGTCATGATGATGGCGATAGGAATTGAGTAAACTGCCCCGATTGTAACGGGTATCAAAAACAAATGCGCCCCGAAGTGGCAACTCCGGAGCGCAGTGCAGCAAAAACCGGATCAGGCGTCCTGGCGCGCTTCGCTGAAACCGCGTTTCAGGTGCACCAGCAACAAGGCCACCGCCGCCGGGGTAATGCCCTGGATGCGCGAGGCCTGGCCCAGCGTTTCCGGACGGTGCTGATTGAGCTTTTGTGACACTTCCTTGGACAGCCCCTTCACCAGCGCATAATCGATATCGCCCGGCAGCTTCACGTCGTCCAGCTGCTCCAGGCGCGCTACCTCTTCGTTCTGGCGATCGATATAGCCCTGGTACTTGATCTGGATTTCCACCTGCTCGGCCACGATGTCGTCGGCGACGCCCTCCCCTGCCAGCGACAGCTTCATCAGCTCGCGGTACGGCACGTTGGGGCGGCGCAGCAGGTCGGCCAGCGTGTATTCGCGGCTGAGCTTCTGGCCGACGATGGCTTCGTCTTCGCCCGGCTGCAGTTTGCCTGGCTGCACCCAGGTGCTGGCCAAGCGCTGCTTCTCCGCCTCTACCGCGTCGCGCTTGCGGCAGAACGCGTCCCACTGCGCATCGCCGATCAGGCCCAGCTTGCGGCCAACCTCGGTCAAGCGCAGGTCGGCGTTGTCTTCGCGCAGCTGCAGGCGGAACTCGGCGCGGCTGGTAAACATGCGGTACGGCTCGGACACGCCCAGCGTGGTGAGGTCGTCCACCAGCACGCCCAGGTAGGCTTCGTCACGGCGCGGGCACCAGCCGTCTTGTTCGCGGGCGTACAAACCGGCGTTCAGGCCGGCCAGCAGGCCCTGGGCAGCGGCTTCTTCATAACCGGTGGTGCCATTGATCTGGCCGGCAAAGAACAGGCCCTGGATGGCCTTGGTTTCCAGCGTGGTTTTCAGGCCGCGCGGGTCGAAATAGTCGTACTCGATGGCGTAGCCGGGGCGCAGGATATGCGCGTTTTCCAGGCCGCGAATCGAGCGCACCGCCGCCAGCTGGATGTCAAACGGCAGGCTGGTGGAGATACCGTTGGGGTAGTACTCGTGCGTGGTCAGGCCTTCCGGCTCCAGGAAGATCTGGTGGCTTTCCTTGTCGGCAAAGCGGTTGATCTTGTCTTCGATAGACGGGCAGTAGCGCGGGCCCACGCCTTCGATGACGCCGGTAAACATCGGGCTGCGGTCAAAGCCGCTGCGGATGATGTCGTGGGTCTGCTGGTTGGTGTGGGTGATCCAGCACGGCAGCTGCTTGGGGTGCAGGGCGCGGCTGCCACGGTAGGAGAACACCGGCTCCGGCGTATCGCCCGGCTGCGCTTCCATCACCGAAAAGTCGATGGTGCGGCCATCAATACGCGGCGGGGTGCCGGTTTTCAGGCGGCCAACCGGCAGGCTCAGCTCGCGCAGGCGTTCGCCCAGCGTGGACGCAGCCTGGTCGCCGGCGCGGCCGCCGGTGTAATTTTCCAGCCCCACGTGGATCTTGCCGGACAGAAAAGTACCCGCCGTCAGCACCACGGTCTTGGCGCGGAAGGTAATGCCGATGGCAGTAATGGCGCCGGCGACGCGGTCGCCGTCCATCAGCAGGTCGTCTACCGGCTGCTGGAACAGCGTGAGGTTGGGCTGGTTTTCCAGCATCTCGCGGATGGCCGCCTTGTACAGGATGCGGTCGGCCTGGGCGCGGGTGGCGCGTACCGCCGGGCCTTTGCTGGCATTCAGGGTGCGGAACTGGATGCCGCCGATATCGGTGGCCAGTGCCATGGCACCGCCCAGCGCGTCGACCTCTTTCACCAGATGACCTTTGCCGATGCCACCAATGGACGGGTTGCACGACATCTGGCCCAGGGTTTCGATGTTGTGCGTAAGCAGCAGGGTCTGGCAGCCCATGCGCGCCGCGGCCAGCGCAGCCTCGGTTCCGGCGTGGCCACCGCCCACGACGATGACGTCAAAGGTAGTCGGGTAGATCATAGGTCTTTCGCGAAAAGATCGGTCAAACAAAACCGGGTATTGTACGTTAAAACGCCGATTTTGTAAGTTGTTGATTTTAATGACCCTGGCTGTCACGCGGATTTCAAACAGCCGTCATGACAGCGCCACCGCAGCGTCACGCTGCTGTCAACGCAGCTGCCTAGCATCGACGCATCCCCACCGTTTCCGGAGCGTACGATGCAGCAAGGTCTCGACACCGCCCAACTGGCACCCGCCGCCAAACTCAGTGTCCGCGTCGCCCACAGTGCCCGCGACATCCGCCGCGCACAGAAGCTGCGTTACCAGGTGTTTGCCAAGGAAATGGGCGCCCAGCTGGCCTCGGCCGAAGACGGCATCGACCGTGACGAGTACGACCCGTACTGCGACCACCTGATCGTGGAAGACAACCAAACCGGCAAACTGGTGGGCACCTACCGCATGCTGCCACCGCACAAGGCACGGCAGCTGCCCAGCCTGTATTCGGAACACGAATTCGACCTGAGCCGGCTGGCCGGCATCCGCGACGGCATCATCGAGATCGGCCGCTCTTGCGTGCACAAAGATTACCGCCGCGGCGCCGTCATCGCCCTGCTGTGGGCCGGGCTGGCCGATTATGTGCGCCAGCAAGGTGGCCGTTATCTGGCCGGCTGCGCCAGCGTCAGCCTGGCGGACGGCGGCCATCAGGCCGTCAGCCTGTACCGCATGCTGGAACACAAGCACCTGTGCCCGGCCGAATGGCGCGTCACCCCGCACCTGGCGCTGCCGCTGGGCGAAGTGCAGGACGACACCCAGGTGCCGGTACCGCCGCTGATCAAGGGCTACCTGCGCGCCGGGGCCTGGGTATGCGGCGAGCCGGCGTGGGACCCGGACTTCAACTGCGCCGACTTCTTCATGCTGTTGCCGATGAACAGGCTGGACCTGCGTCATCAGCGTCACTTCGCGGGCTGACCTCTCCCGGCCCGTCCCGCCCAAGGTTGGCCGCAAGCCGCTGCGGCCAACCTTTCGCTACAATCGGGGCATGCACTACACCCTCGAACCTATCGGCACCATCCGTTCGCCGTACCAGGAAAAATTCGGCATCCCGCGCCAGCCGGCGCTAGCGCCGTCGGCACCGGTCAGCCTTGTCCTGCACCCGCCCTACAACCAGCCCGACTGCGTGCGCGGCCTGGACGCGTTCTCGCACGTCTGGCTTACCTTCGTCTTCCACGAAACCCTGGCCCGCGGCTGGCAGCCGCTGGTACGCCCGCCGCGGCTGGGCGGCAACAGCAAGGTGGGCGTGTTTGCCAGCCGTGCCACCCATCGCCCCAACGGTTTGGGCCTGTCGCTGGTAGCACTGAAAGACATCGACACCCGCGACGGCGTCACCCTGCATCTGGGCGGTGCCGACCTGCTGGACGGCACCCCGGTGCTGGACATCAAGCCGTACATTCCGTTTGTGGAAGCCAAGCCCGAGGCGCGCGGCGGCTTTGTCGACGGCCCCCCACCGCAGCTGTCGGTGCAATGGCAACCCAAGGCACTAGCCGATCTGCACGCCTGGCCGCAGGCACCGTCATGGTTGGCCGCACTGATCGACGAGGTGCTGGCACAAGACCCGCGCCCTGCCTACCAGGACGACCCGGCACGCGTATACGGCATCCGCCTGGCGGACTGCGACGTACGCTTTACCGTGCAGGGCCAACTAGCCTGCGTACTTGAAATAATCACACCCGCCCAGAACTAAGCCACGTTTCGCCAAGTCGAAACTGCAGCTGGCCAACAGTGCCAGCACACCTACGGAGACTTAAACCATGATTTCCCGAGCGAAGACGTCCTTTCTGGCCCTCTCCCTCATTGCCGTGCTGGCTTCGCCGCTGGCCGAAGCGGCCCGTGTCGGCAAAGGCAAAAGCGCCGGCATGCAGCGCGCCGCCCCCACCCAGAGCTTTAACCAGCAACAAGCCGTACCGAGCAAAGGCCCGACGCAGGCGCCCGGCCAGGTCGCCCCGCAACAGAAGGGCTCTGGCGTAGGCGGCATGGTCGCTGCCGGTGCCGCTGGTGCCGCTGCCGGCTATCTGCTGGGTTCGGCCATGGGCGATGACGACGGTGGCTTCCCGTGGCTGGCCGTGATTGGTGGCTCGCTGGCAGGCTTGGCGCTGTTGGCCTTCCTGCGTCGCCGCGCTGCCGGTCAGCAAGCTGCTCGCCGCGCCCCGCCGCTGCAAACCCAGCCGACCCACTTCCAGCCGGCTCCGGCCGGTGGCATCCCGCCGATCGGTGCCGGCCAGCAGCCGGCCTTCGGTGGTGGTGGCATTACCCCGCCGCCGATGTCGCTGCAACGCCTGCCGGACGGCACCGAGGCCCCGCACTTCCTGCGCCAGGCCAAGGCAACCTTCCTGCATCTGCAAAACCTGAACTCGGCTGACAGCCTGGAAGAAGTACGCAAATACATGACGCCGGATCTGTACAGTTCGCTGAAAGACGATATTGCGGCCAATACTGAACCTGCCGACTTCCCGCAGCTGGACTGCCAAGTCGTAGAAGCCACCGTGGAAAACAGCCGCATGATCGCCAGCGTGCGCTTCCACGGCATGGTGAGCGAGAGCGTGGGCGCCCCGGCCGTTGCCTTCAGCGAAACCTGGCACTACGTGAAGGACGACGCCAACGGCAAATGGCTAGTGGCCGGCATCCAGCAGAACTGACCTACACAGCGCTATCCTGTCGCGCTACATACCTAGCCCGCTTGCCCTGCAAGCGGGCTTTTTGTTGCCGATGCGCGCGCCCGCAGCCCGGCAGGCTCAGCAGCACGCAGTGCGGCACCAGCGCCTACCGGCACACGATCACTCCCTTGCGGCCAACCCGCCCCGGTGTTACTCACACCCGGCATGAAAAAAGCGGGGGCACGCCCCCGCTTTTGCACGCTACTGGCAAACCTTATTTGACCCCCGGCCCGGTCAGGCCATCGAAGCCAAGCGACAGCAGCACTTCCTGCTCGGCATCAGTACGCACCCCTTCTGCCACCACGCCCAGGCCGATGTTGTGCGCAATATTGCACACCCCGCGCAGGAAGGCTTGATTACCGGCTTCGGTATCGATCTGCTGCACAAAGCTACCATCGATCTTCAGGTAGTCGATGCCCAGATCATGCAGCTGACCAATCAAGCTGAACTGACGGCCAAAGTGTTCGATACCCACCTTGCACGGCAAGTCGGCCAAGGCCAGGCACAGGGTACGGAAGCGTTCGAAGCGCGGCACGATGCCGACTTCCGCCATTTCCAGCCACAAGCGCGCGGCCGCCACGCGCTGACCACGAATCAGCGCCACCAGACTGCGCACATAGTGTTCGTCTTCCAGCGACTCGGCCGCCAGGTTTACGGCAATACCCGGGCACGCCGGGTCGGCGGCCAACTGCTCCAGGGCCAGCGCCACGGCTGCCAGATCCAGCGCCGCCACGCGGCGGGTACGAATGGCCATCGGCATGAACTGGCCGGCAGGCAACCACTCATCAGCATGCTGCAAACGTAGCGGTGCTTCCTCATGCAACATGCCACCCGCGGCATTACGCACGGCAAAACGCACCAGTTTCAGGCGACCGGCCGCCACAGCGTCGTCCAGCAGCCCCGCCCAGCCGTCGGCGGTGATGGCTTGCGGTTTGCTGACTTGCTCGTCGGCAAACGCCACCCGCACGCCCCCTGCCGCCTCGGACAGCGCCAGTGCATTATCCAGGCGGGACATCACATCGCGGATGGTATCGCCATCGCGGATATCGGTTGCCGCCATGGCCAAGCCAACTTCTTGCGAAGCGAAACTGCCCAGCATGGCCACCAGCTCGGTCTGCACGGCCTCCAGCCGCGGCAATTCCGCCTGCGCACTGGCCAGCAACAAGGCGAAGTCTGCGCCATTGAGGCGGGACGCCATGCTGTCGGCACCGAAGCGTTCGGTATCACGCATGCGCGCCCCAAACTGCGCCAGCATCTCGTCGGTTAGCGGGCGGCCCAGGCGGGCATTCAGCTCGGCCAGCCCATCAATGCGCATCAACAGCAAAGTTCGCCCCTGCTTGTCGCGCTCGGCCAGCTCTGCGCCCAGACGGCCCATGAAAAAACCACGATTGGCCAGCCCGGTTACCTTGTCGAAGTTGATCTCGCGACGCAGGGCCTCCAGCCGCGCAGCCTCTTCTTCGAACATGGCTTTTACCCGCATCACCATGGCGTTCATTGCCTGCGCCAGCCTGCCCATCTCCGGGCCCTGCGGCTCGGGGATGGTGACAAAGCGGCGCTGGGTGATGGACTTGGCCTGATTGACCACGGCCAGCAATTGCCGGCGAATGGTACCGACGCCGATCGAGCCGACCCCGCCCACCACCAGCCCCGCCAACAGCACCCAGAACGACACATTCAACGCACCACGCCACAAGGCGTCGTAGGCATAACCGGCTTCGCTTTCCACTTCAACGTAGCCGGCCTGCATCCAGCCGCTACTGACCATTGCCCTGGCTGGCGAAGGTGCCAACGTAAATACCTGCTGGAACCAGGGCGGTGCGTTGCCGATTTTCTGGGCATTCACCCGCTGTACCAGCGGCTGCCCCTTGGCATTCACCCACTGCACACGCCGGAAATGCCCTTGGTCGAATGCGGCATTGATCAGGGTCTCGCCCATCACCGGGTCGGCTTTGTTCTGGGTAATCAGCAGCGCCAGCGAGTTGGCCGCATCGGCACTCTGCGCGGCCAACTGCTGCTGCATGTAATCACGGGCATTAAACAGGTTGGCCGTCAGGCTGCCTGCGGCAGCCAGTACCACAGCTGCAATAACCAGGATCCATAATTGCTGGATGAGGGAAACGCGTTTCATGGCAACTCTCAGGAGATAAAGCCTTCGGCTTTCATTTTGTCGATCAACTGCCGCCAGCGGGTAAGGCGGTCTACACTGGAATTCGGGCTTGGCCCGCCCCCCACCCAGATACCGTCCGCATTGAAGCTGAACACCGGCTGCAAATCACTGCGCTGGGACGCGGGACGGATGGTGCCGATCAGGTTATCCAGAATCAACGGCTCTGCCGCAGGATCTGCATAATACGCCAACACCATGTGGGCTTGGGTCACGGTACTGGCCGGGCCACCAATCCTGGCCTTGACGTAGGTAAGACGCAGCTTCTGCGGTGCCACGCCTAACTCGCGCAGGGTAAAGTATTTGGCAATGGTGAAGTCTTCACAGTCACCCGCCCCTCGCGCCATGCTTTCAAGCGGTGTTGCCCAGTAGTCAGCCTGCTTCCACAAGTCGACATCATCAACAAACTGATAGCGCTGATTAAAGAACTGATTGACATCGCGTAACTGGTTGAGCTCATTGCTTTCTCGACGCTGGGCCAAAAGCAATTGCTGCCAGTCCCGATAAATCCGTACCGCCTGCCCGCCATACAACTGCTGCACACGGTCGAGCGGCAGCTCTGCCACCGCCAGCGCGGCCAACAGTAGTAAGGCATACGGTCCCAGGCGCCGCCGGCATAGCCGCAGCGCTGTCTTGAACCTGTCACGGCAACTGACCATTCATGCTCCTGTCTTGCAATGCAACAAGCCTATAGCAAGCCGCTACGATTTGCTACGTTTAACTTGACACAGGTACAAGCACTTCCGACAATACACAACATAAAGCTTTTATTTAAAATACTTAGAAACAACACTTAACAATACACCAGTCACTATTCACTGTATTCAACGAGGCTCTCATGAACTTCCGCTCAAAACGCATCACTGGTTCCACGCTGGCAGCACTGCTGGCGCTGTCGATGCCGCTGACTAGCCACGCACTGGAACTGAAAGACGCCGTCGAACAGACTCTCAAGAACAATGCGGAAGTACGCATGAAGTGGCACACCTTTCGCTCCAGCGTAGAAGAACAAGGCGTCGCGCGTGCAGGTTTCCTGCCAAGCGTCGATCTTAACTACGCCGTCGCGCGAGAAAACAACAAAACGCCCACCAGCACCGGCAGCATTAGCAAACAAGATTTCACCCGCCGCGGTTACTCGGTCGCCGTGAACCAGAACGTCTTCAATGGCTTCATCACGACCAACCAAGTTAAACAGCTCGACTATACCAGCCGGGCCCGATACTACGAATACCTCGCCACGGCCGAACAGCAAGGCCTGGAAGCGGTGCGCGCTTTCATGGACGTCGTGCGCTACAGCAAACTGGTTGGTATTGCAGAAGAAAACTACGCCATTCACAAAGGCATCTACGAACAGATCCTGCAGCGCGTCACCCAAGGGGTTGGCCGCCGCGTCGATCTGGAACAGATCGCAGGCCGTCTGGCGCTGGCCGAATCGAACCTGGTTAACGAACTGTCCAATCTCAATGACGTTTCGGCACGTTATGCCCGCATTACCGGCGATGCGCCGCCCAACGAACTGAAGCTGCCAGGCCTCAATCTTTCCCTGGTACCGCCAGCAAACGATGTCATGGTCCTGGCTGACCGCCGCAACCCCAGCCTGCAAGCGGCCAGGGCCTTCTACCGTGCCGCAGAAGCGGAAATCGACGTCCGCCGCGGCGCGTTCTCCCCCACCCTGGACCTGCGTGCCAACAAGTCTGGCACACACAACAAGGATGGCGTGAAAGGCCGAACCGATGAGCAAGCCATCGAGCTGGTGCTGAGCATGAACCTGTATCGCGGTGGCGCGGACCGGGCACGCCTCGCGTCGGCAACCGAACGTCGTGACGAAGCGGAAGCACTCGGCGTCAAGGCGTGCCGCGACATGCGACAGCAGGTGTCCATTGCCTACAACGATACCGTTCGCATTGGCGGCCAGCTGGAATCATTGCGCCAGCACCAGCTCTCTACCGAAAAAGCACGCGACGCCTACCGTAAGCAGTTCGATATCGGCCAGCGCACACTGCTGGACATGCTGGATAGCGAAAACGAGCTGTTCGAAGCCCGTCGCGAACTGCTCAATGCCGAACTGAACCAGCAACTCGCCGTTTACCGCGTACTGGGCGAGTCCGGCCGTCTGATGGAAACCATGCAGCTACAGCCCAAGGATGAAGACAGCAACAAGGATGCGGATCTGAATGCACCCAGCTGCCCCACCAGCTACGTGGCCCCCACACCGCTGGATACCAGCAAGATTGCCGCCCGCTCCTTCAATACCAGCGCTGACACTGCAGCCGAACTTCCTGCGCTCACTGCCAATAGCGCGCCGGCACTGGGCTCGCGTGACGTTACCGTCAACATGCAGGTGCAATTTGACCTGAACTCTGCGGCCATCCGCAGCGAAAGCCTGCCGATGCTGGATCAATTGGCGACGACGCTGCGCATGCCGCAGATGGCCCAGAAGCGCTTCCTGATCGAAGGGCATACCGACAGCACCGGCAACCCGGCACTCAACCTGACCCTGTCGCAACAACGGGCGAAAAGCGTGCACGACTATCTGGTTGCCAAGGGCGTCGATGGTAGCCGTCTGGACAGCATCGGTCGCGGCGATATCCAGCCGCTACCTGGCAAAGCCGCCAACGACCCGCTGAACCGTCGTGTTGCCGTAGTTCTGCACGACATGGCCAGCATTAAACCTGCTGCCCCAGCTGCCAAACCGGCCCTGCTACTGCCGCCGGCCAACAAAGCCAGCGTGCTGCCAACAGCCAAACCCGCAGCACCGGCATCGGCCAACCCGCTGATTCGCCGTACCCCTCCGGCCACCCAACCCGGCACCGTCAAGTAAATCCTTCACCTGAAAACACACCGCCCCGACCTGAACAAGGCCGGGGCGATGTGTTTTATTGATGCCTACGGTACGCTGCGGCCTGCCATGCTGCCCCGTTTGGCAGCATCCCACGCTATACCCGGAAGCGGGTAATACTGCCATCCAACTCCTGGGACTGCTGTTTCAGCTGAGCGGCCAACTCGGAAGCCTGCGCCACGGTCAGCCGCGTCTGGTCATTCATCTGCGCGATCTGCTCCATGTTCTGGGCAATATCATGGCTGGCGATTCGCTGCTCCTGAATCGCACCGGCCATGTCTACTACCTTGCTTTGCGACTCACGCGACGACTCGTAAATACGGTGCAATGACTGCGAGACTTTCTGCGTTCCTTCTACACCACTCGATACCAGATTGCTGGCCTGCTGCATATTCTGGTAAGCCTGCTGCGTATCGCGCTGCACGCCGGCAATGCGGGTCGAGATTTCCGTTGTAGCCTGGCTGGTACGCTCGGCCAGCTTGCGGACCTCATCGGCTACCACGGCAAAACCGCGTCCACTCTCGCCTGCGCGTGCCGCTTCGATCGCTGCATTCAGCGCCAACAGATTGGTCTGATCGGCAATATCCCGTATCACATTGACGATGGTGCCAATCTCATCCGAGCGCTGATTCAGGCTATCGATGGTTTTCGACGTTTCAGCAATGCTGCTGGCAATATCCTGGATCTGACTGGCGGCTGCTACAGACATGTCGCTGCCAGATTGCGCCTCGTCCGACGTCTGACGCGCCTGGTCTTGCACCCCCTGCGCATTATCCGCCATCACACTCACGCTGACAGTCAATTGCTCCACGGCGGCAGCGCTGGCCGCCGCGGCATTGGACTGGTTAACCGCCGCATCATGAATAGATTGGCTCGTCAGCGACAACTGCTCCGATGCCACCACCAGGCGTGCCGAATGTTGATGCGACTCACGTATCAGTTCACGCACCGTCGCAATCAGATGGTCCAGCGCCTTGGCCGTGCGGCCAACCTCGTTATTGCCAAAGTCCGGCATGGTCACCGTCAGGTCGCGCGTCTGCGCCAGTTGCTCGGCAAGGCGGGTTATCTGGTTAAGCGGCTGTCGGATGGAAAGCGCAATCAGCCCCCCCGCCACACTGCCCACCAACAAGGCCAGTGCACTGAGACTCCACATCGTCACGCTGGCCGACGCCATTCTGGCCTGCACCCCCTGCTGCTGGGCCACCGCCTGAGAGGCCGCCTTCTCCACCAGCTTCTTGGTGGCGCCTTCCATGCTGCGTACCGATTCCTTCACCGGCTCTAGCGCCTTGTTGGCATCTTGCGGCGTTTGTAACGCCCCGGCCTCGATCTGCGCCAACACCTGACGCAAACCCGACTCATAGTTGGTCATGGCCGTGGTCAATGCCTGGATTGCTGTGGTGTCGTCCGCATCGCCAAGCGCCGAGGCAGCCGTCAACCGCTGCTGCACTTTGGCAGCACTGCCTTGCCACTTTTCCAGGTACTCTTTACGCTTCTCCACGCTTTGCATGTTCAGGAACAGGTCTTTTTCGTAACGGCGCAAGTTGCCCACCTCAGCACGCACATCCTGGATGTGATCGCTAAAAACCAGGCTACGATTGACCAGCTCCGTCAGGCTGCCATCCGCTTGCCGTACCGCCAGCAAACCGCTGGCCGAGATCAGCAGCATGATCAGCAGCATGAAACCGAACCCCAGCCCCAAGCGGGTAATCAGGCTCACATTCTTCATCTATCTTCCCCTTATTTTGCACAAGCGTGCCTGCCGGTGACCGACACCGGGCTTACGGCCAACCTGCCGCAGTATTGACGCCGGGTATCACCCGTCGAACATTGTTGCTGGTCGCCTCTGCCAACGCCGCCAACGGCATCTGCCGCAGCGTGGCCAGGCACTCGGCAATACGGGGCAGGTTTTCCGGGCCATTCACCTGCCCCTGCGCCCACTCTGGCGGGATATCCGGCCCATCCGTTTCCAGCACTAGCGCCGAAAGTGGCAGCGTGGCCGCCAGGCGCCGGATGCGTTGCGACCCCTGGTAGGTCATGGCGCCACCAAAACCCAGGCAGAAACCCAGGTCGATAAATGCTTGGGCTTGCTGCTCGCTACCATTGAAGGCATGGGCAATACCGCCGCGTACGCGTACCTGACGCAAGCACTTCAGCACACGATCCTGCGAGCGACGCACATGCAGGATGACCGGCAGATCGTAACGGCGAGCCAGCTTGAGCTGCGCCAGCAGCAAGGCCTCCTGTCGCTGCGGGTCCAGATCCGGCACATAAAAATCCAGCCCGCACTCCCCCACGGCCACCGCCTCTCCCCGCGCCAGATACTGCTCCAGCAGCAACAGGTCATCATCACAGTGACTGGCCAGGAACAGGGGGTGCAAACCCAGCGCTACATCCAGCCCCAATCGCCGCCCTATCGCCAGCGCCGCGTCAAACGTGGCTGCGCTCACGGCGGGCACAATGGCATGGCCAACACCGGCCTGCCGGGCGCGCTGCCAGCGTAGTTCGGCATCCGCAGCAAACTCGGGGGCATCCAGGTGCAAATGGCTATCAATAAAATTCATCGATTCTCCACACCTACCTCAGCTACCGCATTCAATAAGTTGGTATTAATGCGTGCCGTGCTTTCACTATCTCATCAGAATATAAAAAGGCAAGGACAACATAAACCCATGATTTTTCTGCCAATAAGCTGATCTTATGCAGTGAAACACTGCCGTCACCTGATGCATTCCAGCAGAGAAAACCATAACAAATAGACCAAAAGCATCAAATACAGCCATGCGCAATTCGCATGACAATAAGCAGCAGGCAACAAAAAACCCGCAGAGCTTTGTGCTGTGCGGGTTTCATAGACTGCTTGGAATGTTGCTGGACTTTCTCGTGGTGCCCGGGGCCGGACTCGAACCGGCACGCCTTGCGGCGGGGGATTTTGAGTCCCCTGCGTCTACCAATTTCGCCACCCGGGCGAGAAAATTCAGGTGTCGGAGTATAGAGGCCCGGCACCCGATTGTAAACATCATTGTGCTTGTTTCAGTTGCAAAGCCATGTCGTACAGCTGTTTCTTATTCAGATCGTAGTGTGCGGCCACGATGCCGGCCGCCTGTTTGGTCGGTAGTGCAGCCACCAGTTCGGTCAGGAGCGCTATGGCAGGCGCGGGCAACTCGCCAGCGGCCTCTTCCTGCGGTGCGGCATCGATCACCAGCACGCACTCACCGCGCTGCTGGTTGCTATCGGCCTGGATACGCGCCAGCAACTCGCCGGCCGGCAGGCGCAGAAAGGTCTCGAACGTTTTGGTGAGCTCACGGGCCAGTACCACCGGGCGATTGGCGCCCAGCGTAGCCACCACATCAGCCACACAGTCCAGAATGCGGTGTGGCGCCTCGTAGCACACCACGGCGTAATCGGCCTGCGCCCATTGCTGCAGGGTCTTGCACCGCGCCGCGCTCTTGGGTGGCAGAAAGCCATTGAACAGGAAGCGGCCGGTATCCAACCCGCAAGCAGACAGGGCCCCGATCACCGCTGAAGCGCCCACCACCGGTACCACGCGCAAGCCGACAGCCCACACCGCCTGCGCCAGCCGTGCACCGGGGTCGGAAATACCCGGCGTACCGGCGTCGGACACCTGTAGCACGATCTTGCCCTCTTCGATCCAGCGGATCACGTTGGCCGCCATTTCGCGCTCGTTGTGCTCGCGTAGGCTCACCAGCTTTTTGCTGATACCGTAGGCCGAGAGCAGGCTACCGGTAACCCGGGTATCTTCCGCCAGAATGATGTCGGCTGCGTGGAACCCGGCAATGGCACGCACGGTCACATCCGCCAGGTTTCCAATGGGCGTGGCCACCACATATAATGCCCTGTCGACAAAAGTTTCCCGAGCAGAATTCATCAAGTGATCAAGCGCTGTCTGCACGTTTTGGCTCCCTGGTTGTCCGGCTCTGCCGTCTTAATGGCGGCCAGTGTAGCGATTGCCCAATCGCCGGGCTACATACTTCAGCAAAATCAGTCCCCCCTTTCGGCGGGCAGCCCGGCCCGCAGCGCCCCTGCCGCGCAAGCCAGCCCGTTGCCGGCCAACAAGACGGTTTCAGTCCCCCAGCAGGCAGGCAACAAGCCTCGCGTGCATCTGGGCCTGATGTTGCCGCTGAACTCACCCCAATTCGGTGAAGCCGCCCAAGTGGTAAAAGCCGGCTTTGACGCGGCCGCCGCGGCCGATGGCAGCGCGGAAACCAGTGTGGCGGCAATGGAGGACGATAGCCAGACCAGCCAGGCATACCAGCAGCTGCTTGGCCAGGGGGCAGGCTTCATCATCGGGCCACTCACGCGCCAGGGCGCGGCCAACTTGGCAGCCAGCAGCAAACTGCCAACGCTGGTACTCAACACGCTGGACAAGGCACCGCCGGCCGGCAGCAAGGTGTGGAGCCTGTCTGTTGCGGTGGAAACCGAAGCGCAGCAGATTGCCCGCATGATGCGCGACGACGGCCGCCAGCAGCCGCTGGTGCTGTTCAACAAGGACAATCTGTCGCAGCGCCTGCGCCAGGCCTTTGCCGAAGAATGGCGCGGTAAGAGCAAGCAACCGGCACGCGAGCTGGATGTTTCCACCCCGGATGGTGCCCGTTTGCAAACCGGACTGGCAGCCAGTGACAGCGTTTTCCTGGCGCTGGACACCAAAGAAGTAGAAGCCACCCGCGCCCTGCTGGCCGCCGAGATGCCAGCTTACGCTACCTCGCTGGCCAATGTACGCAACCCTAGCCCGGTACTGAATGGTGTGCGTCTGGTGGACATGCCGTGGTTCCTGATTCCCAACCATCCGGAAACCCGGCAGATTGCCCGCCCGGCAACGCCGATGAACAAGGCTACCGAGCGCTTGTACGCGCTGGGTATCGACGCCTACCGCCTGGGCCTGGCGCTGGCCAGCAGCAAGAACCCGGCACAAATCCGCCTGGGTGGCGTCAGTGGCGACCTGCGTATTGGCAAGGGCTGGGTCGTGCAGCGTGAATTGCCCGGCAGCATCATCGGGGCCGAGTGATGAGTCGAGAGAGTGGCAGTGACTTCGAAACACAAGCCTGCCACTATCTGCAGCAACAAGGGCTGCGCCTGCATACCCGCAACTGGCACTGCCGCTTCGGCGAAATCGACCTGATCATGCAGGACGGTACGTGGCTGGTTTTTGTCGAGGTGCGGGCGCGGCGCAGCAGCCGCTTTGGCGGTGCGGCCGCCAGCATCGGGCCGGACAAATGCCGCAAGCTGCAAGCGGCGGCCAACCTTTACCTCAGCCAGCACGGTACCCGGGCGCGCTGCCGCTTCGACGCGGTACTGTTTGACGGCGACGCGCCGCCCGTCTGGTTAAAGAACATCATCAGCTAGCCACCGGCTGGCCATGCAACAAGGATGGACGATGGATTTGATTGATCGCGCCAGCGGGCACTTCCGCGAAAGCATCGCGATGCAGCAGCTGGTCATGGACGAACTGGCCCCCGCCATTGCGGTGGCTGCCGAAAAACTGGTGGCCAGCCTGATGAACGAAGGCAAGATCCTGTGCTGCGGCAATGGCGGCGGTGCTGCCGTGGGCCACCACTTCGTCACCAATATGCTGGGGCATTTCGAAAAAGAACGCCCGGGCCTGGCCGCGCTGTCACTGTCCAACGATAGCCCTGCCCTGACCGCGATCGGGAACAACTACGAATTCGACCTGATCTACTCCAAACAGGTGCGGGCCATCGGCCACCATAACGACCTGCTGCTGGTGATCAGCAATTCGGGTAATTCGGCCAATATCGTCGAGGCCATTTACGCCGCCCACGAGCGCGGCATGGGTGTGATTGCCCTGACCGGCAACGACGGTGGCCAGGTGGCTGAAATCCTGTCACCGGAAGACCTGCACCTCAACGTGCCGGTTACCCGTGCCGCCCGTATCCAGGAAATCCATTTGCTGGTCATCCACGCGCTGTGCGATGCCATCGACTACATGCTTCTGGGAGGAGACTAAATGACATCCCGCCTGATCGGCCTCACCGTGGCCACCCTGCTTGCGGCCAACCTGAGCGCCTGCTTCCCGCTGGTAGCCGGCGGTGTTGCCGCCAGCGCCATGGTGGCCACCGACCGCCGCACCAGCGGTACCTACGTGGAAGACCAGGGCATCGAGCTGAAGGCGGTAAAACAGCTGGCCGAGCGTTTTGCCGGCAGCCACGTCAATGCCACCAGCTATAACCGCGCCGTGCTGCTGACGGGAGAGGCGGTGGACGAGGCGCAGAAGGAAGCCATCGAGCTGGCAGTACGCGGCATTCCGAATGTACGCCGCGTCTACAACCACCTGGTGGTCGCTCCGGCCAGCACGCTGGCCAACCGCAACAATGACACCTGGCTCACCACCAAAGTACGCACCCGGCTGCTGGAAGGCCAGGGCTACCCGCCCAATGCCATCAAGGTCGTCACCGAACGCAGCGTGGTCTACTTGCTGGGCCTGGTCAGCGATGCCGAAGGCGAAGCCGCCGCCCAGGTTGCCGCCCGTACCGCTGGCGTTCGCCAAGTCGTCACCCTGTTCGATCCTGCACCCGCCCAATAAGGCGCGTGGCACACAAAAAAGCCCTGGCACCACACGGTCAGGGCTTTTTTGTGCTGGCCAGCGGCCGCCACTACTTGGGCAACATCACATCCGAACACAGCACGTGCATCTGCTCGTCGATCTCGATCGCCATCGACAGCGTGACGCAGGTGCGGGTGTCCGTCATCGACAGGTAGGGCTCGCTCATGTACAGCACGCCGGGTTGGTCGATGGCGTGCTGGAAGTAACTGCGACGCGACCACACCGCGCCGGTCGTATCTTCCAGCGGCGCAAAGCGCAACTGATCCGCCTCGGACAGTTCGCGCACGTTCAGGTTACGGCCCAGCTGGCGCCCTTCCTGATCCAGCAGGAAGCAGCGGATCACGTCCGGCAGGTTCAGCATCGGCTGTGCGGCCAACCTGAACTCGTTGCCCTGCATCAGCGCGATGGCGGTCTGCACAAAGGCCTGGCGCGATAGCTCCAGTTGGCGGCGGTTCAGCTTGCGGCGCAGCAGCTCGCGGTTCATCAGCTCGTCCCACTTGGCGTCCAGCCGCGGGGTAATCTGCTCGTCGCGGTCCGGCACTGCCGCCGGGCGGGCCACGTAGTAGCCCTGCACCAGGTCGCAGCCGGAGTCCAGCGCCACCACCACGTCGGATTCGCTCTCCACCCCCTCCACCACTACCAATGCACCAATTTCGTGCATCAATCGCACCAGACGCGACAACAAGGTGCGCGTGCGCTGCTGGTTGACGGCACTACGCAGCAAGTGGCGGTCAAACTTGATGAAGTCCGGCTCCAGGCTGCAGACACGGTCCAGGTTGGAGTGGCCGACACCAAAATCATCGATCGCCAGCAGGCAGCCCTGCTCGCGCAGCAACGCCACGCCTTCCAGCAAACCGGCGTCCAGCTCCAGCGCCTGTTCTAGCACCTCCAGCACGATCAGCTGCGGCGGAATGCCGGATTCTGCAATGATCTGCTGCAGTTGCTGCACGTAGCTCAGATCGGCCAGCGTCACCGCATCGATATTCAGAAACAGCCAGCGCTGGCCACCGTTCATGGCCAGGAACTGCGCGCAATGGGCCCGCACCACGGCCAGGTCCATTGCCGCCCGCTCGTCGCGGCGGATGTAACGCTCGTATACCTGCGGCGGACTCAGCGCATTGCCCTGTTCGGCGGCGCGCAGCAGCGCCTCCATACCCACAGTACGGCGGTGGGCCAGGCTGTAAATGGGCTGGAAATGGGAGCCCAGCGTCAGGCCATCCCGCATCGGTAAGTTCTCCACAGCGTTACTCCGGAAAAGGATAGGGGCAGTATAGCAATTGCCGTTCCACTATATCGAAGCACACCGGCTTGGTGTGGTGATTGACACACTTGCCGGTGCACTACGCTATTCAATAAAAAAACCTCCTGGCTGCCGGCAGGCAGACAGGAGGTTGTGACGTTTACCGGCGTGCGGTTTACAGATCGGTCTTCAGGTTGTTCTTCAGCAGCTCGGTAATCACCTGCTGGTCGGTACTGCCCAGACTGCTCATCTGCACATCCTTCAGCAGGATAGTCTGGTCGGTTACCGTGCCGGCATTGCTGGCCGTGCTGTTGAAGGCACCACTGCTGCTGATCTGCACCAGCGTATCGTTACCGCTGGCGGTGAAATGCAGGTACTGGCTGAGGTTACTGCTGTTCTCGCCTTGCAGCAGATCACGCAGATCCAGGATGTCGCCCCCCACACCGGTCTTGAAGTCGAGGATGGTGTCTTGTGCCGGGCTGCCCGCGGTACCTTTGTCGGCCAGGCTCCACTGGAAAGTATCGATACCCAGGTCACCACGCAGTACATCGTTACCTTTACCACCAATCAGCAGATCGTCACCCGCACCGCCACGCAGGCCATCAGCACCGTCGCCGCCATCCAGCGTGTCGTTATCAGCACCGCCATAGATAAGGTCAACCCCACCTTGGCCGTAGACCGTATCGTTACCCGAGCCGCTATGCGCCAGATCAGCCCATTCTGCAGCCGACGCGGTATTGGTGGACGATGTCTGACGCGCCACGCTGCTCAGCGTCTTGTCCGTCAGCAACAGGCTGTTATCGTCCAGCTGCATCAGGTTGGTTGCCAAGATGTCCGCCTGGGTTGGCAAGACACCGGTGACCGGGTGCTTGTTATTGCCGGAATCCCCCAGGAATACCAAGTCGTTACCCGCACCAGACTCGACATAGTCGTTACCGGCACCACTATCGATGATCTGGTCGATACCACTGGTGGTCACGCTGGTATTTTTGGCAGCTACGCCAGTACCATCGGCCAGCAAGTAGCCACCCAGCTGCAGGTTCACCGTCAGGCCATTGCCCGACTCGCCATTGGCGACGGTAATCTGGTCATTCCCGCCATAACCGGCCAGTTGAGCGGGCGGCACTACCTGGATAGCCAGATTCGCCACAGCCGTATCGCCATCTTTGTCAGACACGGTGAACACGATGCTTTCCGTTTTGACGGTGGTGTTCAATACCGAAGCAATATAGCTGTAGCTGCCGGTATCCAGGTTAATCACCAGCTTGCCCCCCAGTAAGGTAGACAAAGTCAGCGAGTTGTCCGTTGTATCAAACGTACTGCGGTTCGTCCCCACCACGCTGACGGCACCGGTACCGGACGGGTCATAAGTGTAGGTAGTGCCATCGATGGTCAGCACTTTCACATAACCACCATCACCACCAAAGCCGGCGTTCAGGCTGGAGAGTAAGGAGCCTGTCTGCGGCGGCACCACCGAGTCGCGCAGGATAGGTGGCAGTTGGCTGATGTCGCTAACGGTAATGGCATCCTTCTCGGTCACGGTATTGCCGTTGTAAGCAATCGGGTCCAGTTGGGTTTTGAAGCTGCCCGAGCCCGAGCCCATACCATAAGACATGGAGTTGATCTTATTGGTGGTCAGGAAGTTGGTCCAGCTCGTCACTTCGCTTCCGGTAATACCGTTGCTGCCCGTACCGTTGTCTTCGGTAGGTTCGCCATCCGACAGGAAGTAAGACACGTTTTGTGCCCCGACCAGTTTGCCGCTAGAGGCAAAGGCGGTACGTGCTGCGGCAAGTGCGGCATCGTAATCGGTACCACCCGATGCCGTCAGGCCACTCACGATCTGCTTGGCGCGCGCCACCGTTACCCAACCTGCATCCTGTGGCGTACCATCGCTGGCAAACGTCACGATCCGCACCATCACGTCGCCCAGCGCGTCGTACTGGTCCAGCATGCTACGTACCGCCTCCTGCATCATTGCCAGGCGCGAAGGGCCGGAGTAGTTGGCACTTCCCTGTGCATTACCCGCGCCATCCCAGGCCATACTGCCGGAAGTGTCCAGAATCAGCAGGACGTTGCTGTCCACGTTGGTCACCTTGGCCATCACGGATGTGTTGCTGGCTACCGCGGCATCATCTTCCACCACCACCGTCAAGGTGCCAGTGGTGGACTGGGTACCCGCAGTCGCTTTCACACCTACGCTCAGTGACAGCGTGTTTTCACCATTGCCGCTCGGGTGGTCTACCGGCTTCAACAGGTTCACGCTGTATTTGCCACTGTTATCGATAGTAATGGTCGCTACGGTCTGGCCGCCAGCTGTTGCAGTCAGGGTATTGGTGTTGCTACCGCTCCAGGTGACGGTTTGGCCACCACTGGTCAGTGCTGTGGTCGGTGCTGTCAGCACCACGCTGCTGATAGCGTCGCCATCCGCATCCATGATCGACAGGGTACCGGTTGCCGTCTTGCTATTGGTGGTGTCGGCCGGATTGCCACTACTGTCTGCCAGACCACCGGCCAGGCCTTCCTCCGACACGGTAGCCGTAGTTGAAGTTACCACCGGCGCATCAGCTACCGGGTTGACCTTGACGGTAACAGTGGCGGTATCGGTACCGCCCTTGCCGTCCGACACGGTGTAGGTGAAGGTGGCATCGCCGTTGTAGTTGGCCGCAGGCGTGAACACCACCTTGCCGTTCACCAGCGCTACCGTGCCATTGGTGGGGTTCTGTACCGACAAGATCTGCAGCGTATCGCCGTTCTGGTCTTTGTCATTACCCAGCAAGCTGGCCGGCTCGATAGTCAGCGCGGTGTCTTCCATCGTGATCAGCGGGCCACTGCCATACTGCGAATTGACAGCCAGCACCTGATAAGCCCCGCCCTCCGGACGCAGCTCTGCCTTAAATACGGCATTACCACCTTGATCCCAGTAGAAGATCTCGATGTTCTGCTCGCCACCCTGGGTAATGGTAAAGCTGGCGAACTCGCGCGAGGTCGGCGACTGAATGCCGTCAAACTTGCCTACTTCCTGACCATTAATACGGATCACAAAGCCATCATCCGCATAGACCCGGAAGTTATAGGTGCCCGGGGCCAGATTGATCTTGCCCGTCATCTGCACGATGGCATCCGAGGTTGTCGTGTAGTTGGCCGTCGTTTGCAGATTACTGCCACTGCTACCCAGGAAGGTTGTCAGGTTGCCGGTGGTACCCAGGTTATTGCTGATAGCGGTTTCACCGAAATTCAGCGCATTAGTCTGGAATGTCGCGGTTGCGACATTATTCTTGGCAAACGTCTCTACCTGCGCAATCGACGTCAGGTTGGCACCGTCTGTTCCTTCTCGGTACCCCCAGTACTTGCTGGTCAGCGTCGTCATCACGTACTTGTCGTCGATCGCATCCGGCGCATTGTTCAGCGTCAGGCTGTTACCCGTACCGGCGTTACCAGCCAGATCGGTATAGCTGCCATTGCTCACCGTCACCACCGGCTGGGCCGTGCCGCTCTGCGTCATGGTAGCGGTCCAGGTCTTACCACCATCAGACGTAGCCAGGGTTGCAGCATTCAACGTACCACCGGTGATGGCGACATCGCTGGCCGTGAAGCCAGTAACAGCCTCGCTGAAGGTAAAGGTCAGCGCCACGGTTTCACCCGGCGACAAAGTGCCATCGTTCGAGGTAATCACCAGCGACGGTGCAGTGGTATCTACCTTGTAACCCTCGGTGTCGGTGGCGGTGGTGCTGTTGCCAGCCGCATCGGTGGTGGTCACTTTGGCGTCGATCACCTTGTCGGCGTCGGCGGCCAGGTCGCTGCCGGCCACGTTG
>NZ_VMDW02000157.1 GCF_007644045.2 Vogesella urethralis | reverse complement strand
TTACCCGAGGTATCGGTGATGTTGCTGGTATTCAGTGTCAGCACATAGGTACCGGCCACGGTGGTCACCGTGGACAGGTCCACCGTATAGCTGGCCCCGCTACCGCCCACGCTGAGGCTGCTGATATCCACACTCTGGCCATCACGCGTAAGCGTGAAATCGCTGATATCGACGTTCTGTACCTGTTCGCTAAAGCGAATGCTGGCAGTACCGGCATGCGTCGCAGACGGGTCGGCCAGGTCGATGATGGTGGCAATCGGCGCCTGTGTATCGGTGGTGCCGGT
The DNA here is from genome assembly GCF_007644045.2 of Vogesella urethralis. GTDB lineage: Bacteria > Pseudomonadota > Gammaproteobacteria > Burkholderiales > Chromobacteriaceae > Vogesella > Vogesella urethralis. The sequence continues at coordinate 35,247 of NZ_VMDW02000157.1, read as the reverse complement.
GGTGAAATTCAGCGAGGTCATGTCGGCAATGCCGGCATAGGCCTGGCTGCTGCTGTCACGCAGGGCGGTACTGGCGATTTGCACCGCATACTGGTTGGCCGCACGCAGGTTGGCAGTGGGGTTGATGGTGAGCGTGCTGCCATTGATCGATAGCTGACCGCCATGGTTGGCCGCATCGATGGTGACAGAGTTGGCACCGCTACCCGTGATGTCGTACAGCACGATATTGCCCGTGCCCAGCGTAATGGCTTCGCTGAAGGTCAGCACGATATGGCTGCTCACCGCCACGCCGGTGCTGTTATCCAGCGGGCTGGCAGACACCAGCGTAGGCAGCGGGTCTGTCACCGTGATACTGAAGGCCTTCTCGTAGCTCAGACTGCCGCCATCGCTCACCCGCAAGCGCACACTGTAGCTGCCTGCTGCCAAGGCACTACCACTGGCCACCTTCAGTGAGCTGCCATCCACGACAAAAGCAGCATTATTGGTATCGCCGGTACCGCTAACCAAGGCATAGGTCAGCGTATTGTTCGGCGCCGTGTTATCCGGGTCGGTACCACTGATGGTAGCCAGCGTTGCCCCTGCCGTGGCCTGGGTATTGGTAAACGCGGTCGCCGTCAGCGCGATATCGGTAGGCGCCTCGTTCAGGTTGTTCAGGTTGATGGTGAGGGTGGCCGTGCTGTCTGCCGTGGTATCGGCATCTTCGTCGTCCACCGCCACGGTCAGCGTGACCTGGCTGGCGGCTTCGTAGTTCAGCACTGCACCGTTTTTCACGGTGATGGCGCCGGTACTGCTGTTGATGTCGAACAGGCTGCTGCCGGTGCCGCCGGTAATGCTGTACACCAGACCATTGGTGTCGCCGCTGGCGGTCACCGTGGTGACTGCCGTGCCGCTGCTGGCATTTTCATCCACACTGGCCGTGGCGTTGCTGATGACCGGGTTGACGTCGCTAACGGTGACGGTAAAGGTATCGGTGGCCGTGCCGCCATTGCCGTCCGACACCGTCAGGGTGATGGTGGCGCTACCGGTCTGGTTGGCCGCAGGCGTGATGGTGACGGTACGGTTGGCACCGCTGCCGCTGATGACGATATTGCCGTTGGGGATCAGCGTGGTGTTGCTGGAGCTACCGGTCAGCGTCAGCGAGCTGGCCGCGGTTTCGGTATCGCCAATGGTCACCGCCAGTGCCGAGGTGGCGCCGCCTTCGCTGATGGTCTGGTTGCTCACATCGGAGATGGTGGGGTTGGTGTTGGTGCTCAGCACGTTGGCGACAACAATATTGTCCACCTCCATGAATGCACCACCGCTAGGTGCGGTAATCGTAAACCACGTAATGCCCTGGAACAGCGACGTACTGGGTAAGGTAATCAGGTCGGTATCGATAGATGATGGGGTACCACCTGCGACGCCCGCATGAGAGCCGCCTTTGCTGGTGGTAATAACAAAGTTCTCATTCACCGAGCCATTCTGGTTGCTCAGGTAAAAAGACAGCAGATCAAATACCTTGCCCGGCTCGACGGTGAAGGTGACCGAGCCCGCCTTGCCCTCATTAACAACATAAATAGACTCGCTACCAATACGCCCGTTCACATCACCATATGCGGAACCATAACGGACATGCCCCGCCGCATTATTATTACCGGCATCGGTAGCGGTAACGGTAAACACACCTGCAGCGGTGGTATAGGTCAGGCTGGTGGCATTATCGGCCGACAAGGTGCCGTCCGCCGCCTCAAAAGTCAGCGTGGCCGAGGTATTGGCATTGGCCACGGTTACCGCATTACCGGTGGTATCGGCGGGTGCATTGGCCGTAACGCTCCAGCCGCTAGCGCCAGCCAGATTGTAGGTGGTACCGCTATAGGCCGAAGAGCCCGCCTTGTTCAGCAAAGCCTCCACCGCAGCCTGGTTGGCCGTATTCAGTGTGAGCGAGAACGAGGTACTGCTGCTGGCCGTCACCGCCCCCTGCTCTTGCAAGGTGTAGCTTGCGCCGCCCTGACCGGTGAGCGTGAGCTTGGTCTCATCGATACTGTCACCTGCGGTAAGGTTGGCCGCAGTGACGGTCAATACATTGGTGCTGGCATCGTACGTCGCCGAGGTAATGGTGGCCGTGGGTGTCGCCGTGGTGACCGTTACTTTGGTCACACTGGTTTGGTCGTTATTCGCGGCATCTTTTGCGACAAAGTAAACATCGTAAGCGGTGCTGGCCGTCAGGCTCGTTACTGAACTGAAATTGGTATCGAAACTGCCGTTGCTGACTGTGCTATTACCGCTCGCAAAAACCATACCACCGCCCGACGCGGTCCCAGCTTTCACCTCTGCAACGTTGGGTGCTGTCGCGCCATTTGGTACAACCACGTAATACACTGTACCAGCTTCATTCAACGAGGCAAAAGGCGTAAAGCCACTCGTGGTCACTGAGCCAGCGACAGGCGTGATATCGAATATTGGTGCAACCATATCGGCGGGGGAAGTAATTGTAAAATTACCAATAGCCGTCATATCATATGGGGTAGTATTATCACCAACCCAATTAGCTGCATTACCTATAGCCGCCAACAGCTCAGCCCTTGTTCCAGTTTTTATACCATTGTATTTCATGTTATCAAAACCGAAACTACCACCAGACGATGATCCCGAAGTAATATTTGAAGACAAAGCGACTGCGCTTGTGCCGCTGACAAGACCAGAAGGCAATAAGCTAGCTTGCTGAATGCTGACGCTCGAACTCCAAGAGCCATTACCAGCAGCATACACTGTGCCATGCTGACCATTGTTAAATGCATAAACAAATGTCGCTCCATTCGTAGAGCCAGATGTACCCTGATATACCAGAATCTGATCACCCGTAGAAGAGAACGTAAAACTAGAGCCACCTATAGCACCAGTCTCTCCTGTGTAATTATCTATATTACTGCCAGTAACAGTAATCAATGTTCCAGCCAGTATTTCACTTGGCACAGTCCAAGTCAGATGCCCCTCATTGGTAGCATTATCATAAAAACTACCGGACTCCGTATAACCTGCATCAGTAAAATGAATGACAGTACCTGCCGCAATATTCACAAGAGGAACAAAAGCCCATCTTTGATTAGGGAAAGAATCATCCGTATTAATACCGACGACGGCGATATCACCAGCAGCAAGAACTGTTGGTGCTAATGTTTTTGCATAACCATCAATATTGAGTTCTGCCACTGTTTCATTGATTTTCATCTCCAGCACCCAATCCCCGCCCAGCCAGCTGGCGCCGGTCAGGTCGGTGGAGGCCGCCACGTCGGCCTGGGTAGCCGCGGCAAACGCATTGATAAACTCGGTACCAGTCGTGCCCTTGGCCACATCGCAGCCGTACAGCAGGAAGTCGCCGCTGGCAGACAAGGCACTACCCCACGCGGCCAGCGTCGTTTGCTGGGCGGCAAGGTTGGCCGCAGACAGCGTTTCGGCACCCAGATAGAGCGCGCCCTCGCTACCGTGCGACAACAGGTGCACCGCAGCCAGGTTGTGGTACTGCGCCAGAATCTGGGTAATTTGCGCAGTGGCGCTGCTCGTGCCATCCAGCAGCCATACCTCGGTACCGGCAGCCAGGTTGCTTAGCTGCTCGGCCAGACCCGGCAGGCGGCTATCGATGATGATCACCTGCGTCACGGGCGCGCTGCTGCTGACCAGCTTCTGCACGCCATCACGGTTGACGCCCAGCAAGGCATCCAGCGCTGCCTGATCGATCGCGCCTTCGTTCAGCAACAGATTACCCACGGTGTAAACCTGGCCGGCGCTGAACGCCGTGCTGCCGGTCTGGCTGACACGGTCACTTACCGTGCCGCTAAAGTTCAGCCCCACGGTCTGGCCCGAGCTGCCGTTGACCCCGCCGACGGTGACGTGAAAGGTCTTGCCATCGCTGCTGCTGACACTGCTGATGCCAGTGTTGGCCGCCGTGCCGGTCACGGTAAAGTCTGCCGCGCTGACGCCGCTGACTACCTCGCTGAATACCACAGTGAATACGGCCGTCGTACTGGTGCCGGCCACAATCTGATTCACACCGGCACGGTTGATGGCGCTGACCGTGGGCGCCGCATTATCGATGGTGTACGCCTCGCCCAACGTCGGCGTTGTTGCCGTCAGCGCATTGCCGTTGGCATCGGTAATGTTCTGGCCACCGGCAAAGGTCAGGCCCAGCGTGCCATTGCCGCTGATGCCCGATACCGTCACCCGGTAATGGCCGTTGCTGCCGCTGATGGCGCTGAGCGTGCCGGCTACCGTACCGCTGGTAACAAGGCTGAAATCGCTCAGGTCTACCCCGCTGGTGGCCTCGCTGAAGCTGACATCAAAGCTGACGCTATCGGCGGTTGTGAGGCTGTCTGCGGTGCGGGTAATGCTGGTAACGAGTGGTGCCACACTATCAATGACAAAGCTTTCCGCCACGCCGGTCCCCGGCGTGCTGCTGGCCAGGGCATTGCCCACGGCGTCGCTCATGCTGTAGCCGTTCGCCAGGCCCAGACCCAGTACACCGTTACCGGCCACGTTGCTCACCGTCACCGTCAGCACCGGCGTACCACTGCCGCTGATACTGCTGATGGTGCCGCTGGCGGTACCACCCAGCTGCAGCGCAAAGTCGGCCACGTCCGCATTGCTGACCGGCTCGCTGAATAAAACCAGGAACTGCACGCTGCCACCCTGGCTGCTTTCCCCGCCGACGCGGTTGATCGACAGCAGTGTCGGAGCATCACGGTCTACAACATACAGCTCATCATCCGCAGGCTCGGCCGTTGCCAACGCATTGCCGGCAATATCGGTGATGTTTTGCGTGTTTTTCAGGCTGATACCCAGGGTACCGGTGCCACTGACGCTACTCACGGTGATGGTCAGCGTATCGGTACCGCTGCCGCTGACACCGCTGATGGTGCCGCTGGCGGTGCCGGTACTAGTCAGCTGGAAGTCATTGCTATCGGCTGCGGTCACCGCCTCGTTGAAACGCACGGTGTAGACCAGGCTGGCCGCATTGCTGGCCTCGCCAGCCGGCGTCTGGCGCTGGATGGACTGGATCAGCGGTGCGGCGCTGTCGCTGACGCCGGTGGTGAAGTTGAGTGTGGTGTTGTCGGCAATACCGGCAAAGGCATTATTGGCCACGTCCTTGATTGCAGTGCCATCAACCCGGATTGCATACTGCGTTGCTTCGGCTAGATTGGCCGACGGGTTGAGCGTTAAGGTACTACCGGCAATCGATGCGGTACCGCCTGCACTCCCTACCCCTGTGGCAATGTTGAACGTTTCAACTGTTGCGCCTGTGGTGACGTTGTAGAGGGTAATGCTGCCGGTGCCGGCAACAACGGTTTCATTGAACGTCACACTGATATTGGCGGAAGGTGCAATACCCGACGCGTTGTCTGCTGGCGTGCTGCTGGCGAGGCTCGGGCCGACATTATCGGCCACGGTGATGGTGAAAACTTCTTCATACACCAGATTGCCTGTGCCATTGTCGGTGGCGCGCAAACGAATGCTGTAGCTACCTGCTGCCAGTGCGTCAGCGCCTACTTTCAGCGTGGTACCGTCAATGACGAATTTGCTGTTGTCGGTGGCGTTGGCACCGCTCACCAGGGTAAAGGTGAGGGCGTCGTTTTCAGGGTCTGCGCCAGACACGGTCGCAATGGTGGCAGCCGGGGTCGCCGCCGACTGGTTAATGGCCGTGGCTGAAAGAGCGATATCGGTAGGCGCGTCGTTGACTGCGGTTACCGCCACTGCCACCTGCACGGCTGCAGACGACTCTGCGCCCGCATTGTCTTTTGCCACCACGGTGAAGGCATTGAGGTTGCCGTTGGCATTGCTGGCGGGCACCCAGTACGCCTGACGCGAGCCGTCAATCGTATCGTTGCTGCCGGCAGCCCAGGCGGTGGCCGTGCCGGCACTAGTGCCAATGCGCAAGGTACCGGTGGAGACCGCCCGCACCACAAAAGCGTCTACCGTACCGTCACTGTCTGCTTCGTTGCCGGCCGCCACCAGATTGGCAAAGGTAATGGTCTGTTCGCTGTCCTCGTTGCCACCTGTTACCGTGCCCACGGTTGTCAGCGTCGGGGCGACATTGGGCGCAGCCGTGGTAAAACTGGCCGTGGCCACGCTGCTTGGGTTACCGGCGGCATCTACGGTCACAAAGTACGCGTGGTATTGCGTTGCAGCTGTCAGCCCGGTGAGATTGAAACTCTTCGACGTAGCCGCCGCCACCGCATCGCTGCCGGATTTGGTCGCGACCGCACCGGTATTACTCTGCCCGGCCATGACTTGCGCCACGCTGGGGGGGGTTGCGCTGGTCGTTACCACGTAATACATGGTGCCTGCTTCGTCGCTGGTGGAAGCAATGGTGGCCGTAGTTTGCGCAAGGTTGGAACTGGCAGAGCCCGACTCTACCGGCGCCGTGGTATCCACCTTGTAGCTGGCATTGTCTGCCACCGCTGCAAATGTCAAGGTGGCATCGTTGCCTGCTGCATCTTTCAGGGTGCCACCATTCAGCGTTAAGGCGTTGGCCGCAATGCTGACACCGTTCAGGTCGGTCTGACCCGACTGGATGGTGTAGGTAAAAGTCAACGCGCTGCTACCTGAACCGCTGGCATAGTTGGCCTGCACGGTGGTACCGCCAATATTCAGGGCAAGTTGCGGCGTGCCGGTAACCGTGGTGGCTTCGCTCATGGTGACCGTAGCAGTCAGCACATCACCGGCATTGAGGGTATTGTTGGCCGCACCGGTGGCCGCAGTGAGGGTAACGGACGACACGGTGGGTGCCGTAGTGTCGCTGAGTTTGATATCAGAGATTTCGATATCCTGGAACTCGCCATAACTTGCAGCCCAGATGCGCACTTCCGTCACATCATTCACGGCATGCGTGGCGGGAATAACCAGGTTGTAATAGCCAGACTGGCCATTGGATGACAGTACGTAGGTATCTTCGTAAGTATTACCACCAGACGTGAAGCGTACTTTGACAGCATTGGTACCTTGCGAAAAATCCGGTGCAAACTTGAAACTTGCCAGATCAAACGTATAACCCGCCTGGGCCGTGATGATCAGCTCTTGCTCAGAGCCGGTCCCGGAGTAGGCATACAAGCCGCCAGGAAAACCAGCAGTCGCATTTGGCGCATAGTAATCAAGAAACGAAGCGGCAGAGAACGTAATATTTGCCGTTTGCCCGGCAGTCACCGATTTGACCAATGCGTTATTGGAAATAGCCGAACTATCTGCAGCGGTGAAATTGACATCACTGGCATTCGTCACCGTAATGGCCACGGCCTTGTCGGTATAACCATTGTTATCCGAGGCACGAACGGTCACATTGTAAACATTATTAGCCCCCACATCGGTGGGCTGTTCGAAATCCGGCGCCCCCTTGAATGTCAGCACCCCCGTGCTGGCATTGATATTGAACTTGGCGGCATCGGTACCGCTGAGCGAGAAGGTGACGGTACCAGTAGCGCTACTCAGTTCGGCATCGTAAACGGTACCGGCTGCATTTTCGGCAAAATTGACCGCGCCAGCGGAGGAAAACACTGGCGGGTTGCCTGCGGTGGTGACATCCACCTTGACCGGGCTGGCCATCAGGTTGGGCGTGCCCTCGTCGTCCTGCGCCACCACGTAGATATCGTAAGCGGTACCCGCGCTCAGACCGCTGACATTGAAGCTGCCAGTAAACGGGCTACTGGCCACCGCGCTGTTACCCGAGGTAACGGCACTACCACCACTGCCATTCTGCCCGGCCTTCACCTGCGCCGCCGTAGGGGCTGGCGAGCCGTCGGGCACGACCACGTAATACAGCGTGCCGGCCTCGTCGATGCTGGCGGACAGCGTCAGCGTACTGGTGCTGACATTGCTTGCCGCCGGTGCCACATCGAATACCGGCGGGGTGGTGTCGCTGGCAGAGGCGGTGGTGGCAAATGCACCGCTCAGATCAAGCGTGTACGCCACAACACTAGCCACACCGGCAGTGGATGTTGTGGCATTCACTACCCCAGGACCTGGGTCAACGTCCGTGGTATTGCGGATAGTGGCAATTACCCGGAACTGGGTACCGCTGAGTGGCTTGACATCAATGATATCGTCGGCCCCGCTACTGCCTAAGCGGTACGCCCATGCAACCTGACCATCATTAGTGATTTTTGCAATAAATGCATCGGTGGAGCCGGCCGAGGTAAGCGAATATGAGCCCAGCGTAATGGTGTTATTGAATGTACCGGTAACAATGATAGAGCCATCTGTCGCCTGAAACAGCCGCTTGGCCGTATCCGCAGCGGTACCTCCCGCGGTAATCGACCAGATCAGGCTACCTATCTGACTGATTTTGGTGAGGAAGAAATCTGTCAAACCAACATTGCTTGGCACAGTACTTCCTGCCGAAGGGTCCAGATCCGTCCCGGTCAGGTACACACCGGACAGCAATAAATTACCGTCGGCTAGCACTTCCACATTGGTATAGCGTTCGTTAGCAGAGCCCGAGATTTTTCTGACGTAGTTTGTCGTCCCATCCGCATTCAACGCCCATAACAATCCATCGTACTCAGTACTCGACCAATTAGTTGTGTAATTCACGCCATCAATTGTAAGCGAAAGGCCATTATAACCAGCAATATAAACTTTACCCGCGCTATCTACAGTCACATCACTAAAAGCATTAACATCATTACCAGCAAAGGCAGTTCTGGTCCAAAGCACACTACCTGCCGCATTCATTTTGGCAATGAAATGGTGCGTACCGGAACCACCAGAACCCAATGCAACACCACCAAAACTGGCATTATCACGATAGGTGCCAAGGTAGTAGACATTATTACTGCCATCAATCGCTATGCGCCCGCCATCGCCGGACACTCCGGTTTGTCTGGACCACTGAAAGTCACCAGAAGCATTCAGTTTGACCAGCATTCCTGCGCCATTAAAAGACGTGGTTGTCACATTGGACACACCGGCGCCCGGGTCAGCATCAAATGTGTCATTACCAACATTTGAACTACCTCCGTTACCAGCACCCATGACCCTCATTGATAAATAAACATTACCCGCGCCATCTATGGCCAATGCCCGGGCATTATCACCATAAGAAGAGTTTGCCTTCAGTGAATTCCACTGCTTAACCCACACCAAGTTATTGTTGTAATCATATTTTGCCAACCACACCCCTGTGCTCTCACCGAAAGTCAGACTTTGACCACCAAAATCAAAAGTCTGAGCCCTCAAATTGCCGGCGAGATAAGTGTTATTATTGGCATCAGTAGCAGCCGCCGCTGCCGAGGTATAAATATTGAGAAAATCAGTACCCATGACATCGTGCCAATTTTCGGCATTGATTTTCAGGCTGCTTTCAATCTCACCAACCCGGCTTTCCAGTACCCAGTCTGCTGCCAAAGCAGCAGCGCCAGTCTTGTTATCCGACGCTGCAATATCGGCACGGGTCAGCGCTGCCAGCCGGGTCAGGAACTGCGCACCAGCCTCGCCATCGGCGATATTGCAGCCGTAGAGCAGAATGTCGCCGTTCGCGGTGAGGGTGTTACCCAACTGCCCCAGCGCATCGCTTCGCGCATCCAGTGCATTCAGGTCGAGCTTTGTGGTACCCAGTGCCAGCACACCACTACTACCGTGGCTCAGGATGTGGATGGCATCGTAATCGCGGTTGCTGGCCGCCCATGCGGCCAACTGGGCCAAGCCGTCCTGGCTGCCGTCGATCAGGCGCACTTCAATGCCGGCCCCGATACCCGCAATCAATGTCTGATAATCGGCCACACGGCTATCGACAAACACCACTTCCTTGCGCCCGCCACTGGCAGACGGGTCGCCCGTGCGCACCAGTACCGGCTCGGCAACACGCTCGCTATCGCGTGGCTGGGCAACCGACTGCGCGATTTTGTCCAGCACACTGCTGAGGCCACTGTCGGCCTGCACGTCATGGTTTACTGCCTCGCCAGCGGCATCGATGGCGGTGCTGACTGCTGCTGCATCAAACATGAACCGCTGCTCCAGCGCACGCGGGCGTACCAGTGAGCGCGGTGGCACCGCCTGAGGCGCGGCAGCGCCTGCCGAGGTAACGAGTGCCTCCTCTATCGCCTGGCCACGCTGGGTGGAAGCAGGTTTGCCTTTGGCACGCACTTTTTCGGCAACGGCCACAAAGGTACGGCTGGCTTCATTCCAGATAGAGCGGTAAATGCGGTTCATGTCTTTCTCCTCGGGCCGATGGCTCCGATACTGTCAGCCTGCAGGCTGCACAGCGTGGCGATAGGGGCCGGCACAGGCCGGCTTATTACTGGGTAGCAATCAGTTGGCGGGGGGCGTCATCAGCACCTTGCCGCTCATGCCAGCCATCAAATCGGCAAACTTGCCATCAATGACGGCGTTCACCTTGATCGACTGGCTGACCGGGTCGACACGGGCACCCAAGCGCTGAATGCGCGCCGGGTAAGTCTTGCCGGTTTCGTCAATGCGCACCTGGAAAGCCGTGCCCGGTTTCATCCAGGCCAGCCAGCGCGATGGCACCAGAAAGGCCAGTTCCAGCACCGAATCATCAATGATGTCCAGAATGGCTTGGCCAGCCTGGGCAAACTGCTGTTCGCGCAGCTTCTGCTCGGCCACCCGCCCGCTGAATGGCGCGGCAATACTGCATTTGCTCAGCACTGCCGCCCCCGCGGCGACATCGGCCTTGGCCTTGCGCACCTCGGCTTCAGAGGTGTCCAGCTCCAGCTTGCCCACTGAATTCAGCTCGGCCAGGCGACGGTTGGTGCTATACGCTTTGTCAGCAGCGCTTTGCGCGGCGCGGGCACGATTGAGCTGGGCTGCCTGCAAGGAACAGTCGAAGGTGATCAAGGTCTGGCCGGCCTTGAATGCGGCACCTTCCGGTACCGCAATGCGCGAAATCTTGGCACCGATTTCTGCGGCCAAGGTGGTGTAGCGTTTGGGGGCCAGCTGGGCACGGATTTCGCGCTGCTCCGCCGCCGGTTTGGCGGCGACCGGCGCGCGCACGGCCGGCTTGGCCAATGGCAACGGGGCCGGCGCCTGCTGCGCGGCAAGCGGGAAAGAAGCCAGCAATATGGCTAGCACGGGCACGACACGACGGGTATTCATCACAACTTGCTTTTCTATTCGATCAAGGGGTGGTTACGGCGGGCAATTTGCCTTGTTCCCAGGCATTCAATGCCTTGGCTACCTGCTCTTTCAGCTCGGCAAGCGATGCTTGACGGCTGGCATCCAGAGGCAGCTCCAGCCCCAGGCTGGCCTGCAGGCGCGAGCCGGCAGCTTGCGCATTGGAGAGGGCCTGATAGCGACGCAGCGTGGACAAGATGTAGGACGTCTGTTGCGACACGCTATCCAGTTTGGTCTGGCGCTCTGCCAGTACCTGGTTATTGACGTGATCGGCCAGGCGTTGGTCCACGCTGGCAATGGCGTCGGCCCGGTTGAACTGCGCGGCGGCATTGGCGTATTGCAAGCGGGCGATATTCACTTGGGACACCACTGCCATTTGCGTCGCCATGCGCTTCTGTTCCGCCAGCGTCACGCCGGCTTCGGCCAGCTTGCGCTGGGCGGGCATCGACAGAAAGCCCAGCAGGTTGAACGAAACCTGTACCCCGGTTTCTTGCCAGGTCTGGTTGATCAGGTAACTGTCGTCGCTGTTCTTGATGGCGTAATTGAAAGACAGGCCGGGAAACATCTTCAGCATCGCACGCCGTGTCTCCTGCTGTGCGATACGGGCGTTATAAATGCTTTCCCGCAGCTCGGGGTTCTGCAGCAGGGCGTAGGTTTCCATCTGTTCAACCGGCGTATCCAGCCATACCGTGCTGACGGTGCTGCGAGGCTCGACCAGGTTGCGTACCTGCAGTATGGGCAGCTGGGTCAGGCCAGCCAGTTCGATGCGCGCCGTTGACAGCTCTTGTTCCACCAGTTCGAGCATGCGCAGGTTTTCCAGCAATTGACGCTGGTAGCGCAGCGGTTCCAGAGGAGACTTCAGTTTTTCCTCCTCGGCTTTGCGGGCATCGGCCAGTGCTTCTTCACCCTGGCGGATGGTCTGGCGGATGGAAGCATTGAGCTTCTCGGCGGCCACCACCCGCCAGTAGGCGGTACGCACATCCTGGATCAGGTTATGCAGTGCCTTGCGGCGGCGTTCGGTGGCAATAAGAACACGATCGGCATTCTGCTTGGCAGCGTAATAGCTTTGACCGAAATCCAGCAGGCTCCAGCTAAAGCCCAGCTCGCTGGAAAGCGCACTGCGGCTGGAGGAAATCGACGGGTTAGCCAGCGAAGGCGCCCCGGTGACCGAGTCCTTGCTACGGGAAATCAGGTCACTGTCACGATCACGGTAACCGGCACTGGCAACCAGGCGCGGCAACATGTCGAAATTGCCCAACTCGAATTGCCCCGCCGCCACCGCCTCTTCCATCAGCCGCACACGGCGCTCGGCGTTGTACTTGATGGCGCGCGCAATCGCCTCTTCCAGCGTCAGCTCGCCCGCCATGGGCTCCAGGTCTTTATCCAGAGCCTGCCGGTCCTCGCTAACGGTTTTCTGGATTTCGGCAGAGCTCAACGGTGCCAAGTCGACGGACGCGCATGCCGACAAACCTAGCAACAGCGCTGCAGCAGCAATCGGGCGCAGCATGGCAAAGGACGCAAGCATGGGGCTGTCTTTTTTCATAGGGAGGTCTTTCCTGCAGTTCTTGGTCAGTGGCAATGGAGACGTACTTAGCATTGATTCGGTTAATTTACATTATTAATACCACACGGATACTGTTATGAAATTTATAGAACACACTTTTTACATGATAACAACATCATGACATTCGCGCTCAGGCCAGTTTGGATGCTTCCACCGCGCCGCCACCTAGCATCAGGACAGGTAAGCGTGACAACAGGCAAACTGCTTCCTCACCGGCCAGAACACTTGCCATCAGCATGAAATGAATGGCACACCCTCACCGCGCGAGTGGCAGCTAACACGACGCCCATAAGCGGGCAGGAGAAGGCGCAAACGGGAATGACATGACGCGTTCACCCTGCCCTGTACCGCGAGCAGGAGGACCGACCTATCGGGTGGCGCCATCATCCTGTTTGCAACACGTCACGCGCCGCCCATAGCATGGCGGCCGCTACTGCCCACAACAGCAGCGCACTGGCCCGATGCAGCAGTGGCAGCTGGCGTTGAAACCAGGCCAGTGACGTTGGCCGCGCCAGCGCCCAGCACACCAGCGCGTCCCAACCCAGCACCGCCACAAACAGCCACACACCAGCGGCGCTGCGTTGCCAAACGGTGCTGTCCTTGCCAGCCAGCAAGGCAAACAGGGTCAGATAAAACAGCGCATTTTTGGGGTTAAGCAAACCGGACAGCACGCCACGCCACCAGAAAGCGGTTTGCCTGCCCAGCTGCCGGGAGGCTGTTGCGCCAGCACCGTGCAGGCTGGCGGCTTGCCAGAACTGCCACCCTAGCCACAGCAGGTAGCTGCAACCAGCCACGTAGACCAGCCAATACGCCCAAAGGCTATCTTGCAGCCAGCTGACACCGGCCACGGCGGCCACGATGAACACGCCGTTGGCACAGGCTATGCCCAGCGCCGTCAGCAAGCCGGCGCGCATGCCATGGGCCACGGTGTGATTGAGTAGCAGGAAAAAGTCCGGCCCCGGGCTAAGTAGCGCCAGAAAATGGGCGCCGGCCAGCAAGATGAAATGATGCCAAGTCATGGATACCTCCCTGTTGAAGAGAGGCCAGCTTGGCAGCCTGCAGGCCGCGGGTATTGCAGAAAAGTGCTACGCCTTGCCAACGCCGCGCTGGTATTCGCCCGGGGTGACTGCTACCCGCTCACGGAAAGCATGCTGGAAATGGCTTTGGTCGCTAAAGCCCAAGCGATAGGCCAAGTCGGCCAGTGCCTCGCCTTGGCGCAGCCATTGCCTGGCGCGCTGGATGCGGCAATCCAGCAGGTAGGCATGGGGTGTCGTGCCACAGTGCTGCCGGAACAGGCGGATAAAGTGGTAGCGGCTTACCCCCACAGAAGCGGCCAGGCTGGCAACCGGCCAGGCTTGCTGGCACTGCTCGCGCAGTTGCCGGCACAACCCGGGCAACCATGCCGGGGGGCAAGCAGCTGCCGGCGCGGCAGGCAGCATCAATTCGCTGATAAAGGCAATTAGCGATGCCTCTTTCATCTCCACCGGCGAAGGCGAAAACAGGCGCTGATTCAACTGACAGAACGCCGTATACGTCGCCGGGTCACGCCAATGACAGGCATCAGTGGTGCCCAAGGTAAAAGCCTGGCCATGTGCTTCGTGCCACAGTGCATCGAGCCATGCGGTATCGAGATACAGCATCTGGTAACTCCACGCGCCGCCGGGCTGCGGGTTGCAGGCGTGCACGCAATTGGCGGGTATCACCACCACATCTCCCGCCTGCAACGGCTGGTCTTGCCTGCCAGCAAGCTGCAATACCGACGCGCCGGCATCCACCGCACCGACAGACAGCGCCGGATGGCTGTGGGCACGGTAACAAGCACGGCTTTGCTGGGCGCGCCGGCTTTCAACGTAGGGCATGGCGTCGTCGCGCCAGAATTGCTGGGGGATCATGGTCTGGCCAATGTAAAGCGAAGCGTCAGGATTGTGACACGCCCTGCCCGCAGGTGCTGCTTCACTGCAGCCCGATAAAAAACGCCACCCGTGAAGGTGGCGCAAAGGTGCTCTCTGGGGGAGCGTCACAGCAGAAACTATTTCATGGTGGGCATGGCGAATTCGGCGCCGCTGCGGATACCGGTGGGCCAGCGCGTGGTCACCGCCTTCATGCGGGTATAGAACCGCACGCCTTCCGGCCCATGCATGTGATGGTCGCCAAACAGCGAGGCTTTCCAGCCGCCAAAGCTGTGGAAGGCCATCGGTACCGGCAGCGGCACGTTAACGCCGACCATGCCCACCTGGATACGGTGGGTAAATTCGCGGGCGGCATCGCCGTCACGGGTGAAGATGGCGGTGCCGTTGCCGTAAGCGTGGGCGTTGATCATGGCCACGGCCTCGGCAAAACTGTCGACGCGTACCACGCACAGCACCGGGCCGAAGATTTCTTCCTGATAGATGGTCATGTCGGTGGTGACGTGATCAAACAGGCAGCCGCCCAGGAAGAAACCTTCCTCGCAGCCCGGCACGGTCAGGCCACGACCATCCACCACCAGGGTGGCGCCCTCTTCCACACCGCGCGCCACGTAGCCGCTCACCTTATCCAGATGGGCACGCGTCACCAGCGGGCCCATATCGGCCGCCGGGTCGGTACCCGGGCCCACTTTCAGCGTCTGCAAGCGCTCGCCCAGCGCGGCCACCAGCTTGTCGGCCACGTCGCCCACGGCCACGGCCACCGAGATGGCCATGCAGCGTTCGCCCGCCGAGCCGTACGCCGCGCCCATCAGTGCGTCGACGGTCTGCTCCAGGTCGGCGTCCGGCATCACCACCATGTGGTTCTTGGCGCCGCCCAGTGCCTGCACACGCTTGCCGTGGCGGGCGCCGGTTTCATAGATGTACTGCGCAATCGGGGTGGAACCGACAAAGCTCACCGCCTGCACGTCCGGGTGGGTCAGCAGGCCATCCACCGCCAGCTTGTCGCCCTGCAGCACGTTGAACACGCCCGGTGGCAGGCCGGCTTCTTCCAGCAGTGCCGCGATGAACAGCGCCGCCGAGGGGTCGCGCTCGGACGGTTTCAGCACAAAGGTGTTACCGCAGGCGATGGCTACCGGGAACATCCACATCGGCACCATGGCCGGGAAGTTGAACGGGGTGATACCGGCCACCACGCCCAGCGACTGGCGCATGGTCCAGGCATCAATGCCGCGGCCAACCTGCTCGGTGTACTCGCCCTTCAGCAGCTGCGGAATGCCGCAGGCAAACTCCACCACTTCCAGACCGCGGGTCACTTCGCCCAGCGCATCGGCGTGCACCTTGCCGTGTTCGCTGCTGATCAGTGCAGCCAGCTCGTCCTGGCGGGCCTCCAGCAGCATCTTGAACTTGAACAGGATGCGGGCACGACGCAGCGGTGCGGTGTCACTCCAGGCCGGAAAGGCGGCACTGGCCGCTGCCACCACGGCATCGACATCGGCCTGTTCGGCCAGCACCACTTCGGCCTGCACGCGGCCGGTGGCGGGGTTGAAGACGGGGGTGGTACGGGTGCCGCTACCGGCCTGATGCTGACCGGCGATGTAATGCGAGATGATGCGGTTCATGGAGCAGTATCCTCAGCGAGCGGGCAACAGGGTGCCCTGGCAGCCCCCGCAGGGGCCGGCCATGGTCGTATAGGGTGAAACGGGGTCAGCTCAGGGCTTGGCGAGCAGCCACTCGTGGGCCGGGTCATTCCGGAAACACCACTCGCGGCGCGGGCCGGCCATCACGTTCAGGTAGTAGGAGTCGTAGCCGTACGGTACGCACACCGGGTGGTAACCTTCCGGCACCATCACCACGTCGTGGTCTTCCACCGCCATCGACTGGTCAATGCGGCGGTCGTCGGTATACACGCGCTGGAAGGCAAACCCCTGCGCCGGGTTGAGGCGGTGGTAGTAGGTTTCTTCCAGCACGCTTTCTTCCGGCAGCGCGTCACGGTCGTGCTTGTGCGGGGGGTAGCTGGACGAGTGGCCGGACGGGGTACGCACCTCCACCACCAGCAGGCCGTCAGCCGGCTCGGTCTGCGGCAGGATGTCGGTCACATAGCGGGTATTGGCCCCTTTGCCGCGCACGCTGCGCGTCATGCTGTCCGGCGTGATCAGGCGTGGCGGATGATTGCCCGCCGACGGTGCCGAGCAAAAAGCCACCTCGGCGGCGCTGTCTGCCGTCACGGTCACCGCCAGCCCCGGCGGAGCGTAGACGGCGTACGGTGCCTGCTCGTCAAACACGCTGTCGCGCTGCCCCAGCCCCGACCAGACGGTGTCACCCACCTGCACGCTGGCCTTGCCGGCCAGGATGACCACGCAGCATTCGCGGCCCGGCTGTTGCCACACCTCGTGCTCGCCGGCCGCCAGCTTGACGGCGCGGAAACCGACATGGGTCCAGCCGGCAGAGGCCGGGGTAACATCGACCAGCGGTTTGCCCGCCGGATCGGCTTTTACCAGCAGATTCATGCCTGTCTCCTTAGCGGCTGGCGCGGGCCACCAGCGACTGCAGCGTCTGGAAGCCTTTCTGGGCGTATTCGTAGCTGGGGGCGATGGTCGGGTCTTGCTCGGCTTCCACCACCAGCCAGCCCTGGTAACCGTGACGGGCCAGACGCTCAATGATGGGGCCGAACGGAATATCCCCGTCGCCCGGTACCGTGAAGGCACCATTGAGTACCGACTGCAGGAAACTCCAGCTACCGTTGCGGGCGCGACGCAGCACTTCACCACGCACGTCCTTGCAGTGCACGTGCACCACGCGGGCAATATGTTTTTCCAGCTCGGCCAGCGGGTCGCCACCGGCAAAGGCCATGTGGCCGGTATCAAACAGCAGGCCCACTTCTTCACCGGTCAGTGCCATCAGCTTGTCCACATCGGCCGGGCTTTCCACAAAGGCGCCCATATGATGGTGGTAGGCCAGCTTGATGCCGCGCGCAGCCAGATGGCGGGCAAACACGGTCAGGCGCTCGGCGTACTGCTGCCAGGCTGCTTCGCTGGTAAAGGTTGGCCGCTTGAACAGCGGGGTATCGATCTGGCCCTGGATGGAGCCGCCGACTTCGCCGTACACCATCACCTGGCAATCGTTTTCCACCAGCAGCGTGAGGTGTTCTTCTACTGCCGCGATTTCTTCTTCCGCAGAACGCTCGGCCAGCCTGCCGGAGTACCAGCCGGACACGCAGGCCACGCCATAGGGCGCCAGCACGGCACGCAGGGCGGCCGGGTCACGCGGAAACTTGTTACCCAGCTCGAAGCCCTGGTAACCGATCTCGCTGCCTTCGCGCAGGATGGTTTCCAGCGGCGTTTCGCCGCCCAGCGACGGCAGGTCATCGTTACACCAGGAAATCGGATTGATACCGATACGAACGTTAAAAGTGGCAGTCATCATGTTGTCCGTCTGTGCTGTGTGATGGAAGGGGCTACCGGCGCCTTAGCGCTGGCTCTGGCGGCGCTGGGCCTGCCAGATATCGATCAGGGTTTCAAAATTGTGGCGGGCGGCGGCAATCAGGCCGGCATCGTCGATGTCGCCGGACAGCCAGCGTTGCGACGGCTCCTGGAACAGCGTGCGGCCAACCATGAAGCCACGGCAGGTCTTGGCGTCGCGCGCCTGGGCAAAGCCTTCGCGCAACTCGCCCAGCGGGGCATTCAGGCCCAGCAGCACCACGCCGCGGCAGTGCGGGTCACGCTGTGCCAGCAGGGCGTCTACCTCCTGCCATTGCTCGGCGCTCATCGACTCCAGCTTCCACCATTCCGGGTAAATGCCCAGGTTATAGAAGCGCTTCATCGCACGCAGGACGGTGTCCGGGCCTTGCGGCAGTTTCTTGGACGGAATCACCTCCAGCAGCAGCTCGTGGCCGCTGATCTGGGCCATCTGGTATACCGCCTTGACCTGGGCTTCCTGCTCCAGACGGTTACCCACTTCGTCGTCCGGGTGGTACTGCACCAGGCATTTGATGATGTGTTCCTTGGGCCAGGCTTCCAGACGGGCGGCCAGCGCACGGCCGTGGTCGAACTCCAGCGGGTTGGAGCCGGGCAACTCGATAGGGCGGCCGATCCACCAGCCACGGCCGGTGGCCGCGTACATGGCATCCTCGCCGTAACGGTCGTCTACCAGGATACCGATGCGGCCTTGCAAGCCGTTGGCCTGTTCGGTTTGCGCTACGGCCTGTACCAGCAGGGCTTTCAGGTCGGTCAGGCGCACTTCCGGTACGCCGTTCTGGCGCGCCAGCTCGAAGAACTGGTTGCGGTGGTCAAAGGCAAACACGCACAGGTTGTCCCAGTGCGGGCGCGATACCGTCACGCGGTGCAAACGGGTCAGCGTGGCATCGTCACCCGGCCGTTGCGGTGGTACTGGCAGGCCAAGGAAGTAGTCCAGCTCGGCCTGGGTAGGCATGGCCACCGAGCAGCCGTGACGGGACACCACCAGCGCGCCGCAAGCATTGGCGGTACGGCAAGCGTGGCCGTAATCACCACCGCGCAGCCACACCGACAGGAAGCCGGACAGAAAGGCGTCGCCGGCACCCAGCACGTTCATCACTTCCACCTGGGCGCCTTGCACCGTGAAAGCATCGTCAATGTCGGCGGGTACTGCATCGGCAATCACCGCGCAGCCCAGCGGGCCGCGCTTTACCACCAGTACCGCTTGCGGCGCCAGGCGGCGTACCACATTCAGGCAGTCGATCAGCGCCGGCTTGCCGCCGGCAATCAGGAATTCTTCTTCGGTACCCACGATCAGGTCGAACAGCGGCAGTACCGATTGCAAGTGCGCGCTGACAGCGTCGTCAGCAATGAAACGCTGCTCCCCGTTGCCGCGACCGGTCAGACCCCACAGCACCGGGCGGTAATCGATATCGAGCACGGTGCGCACATTGTGCTGGCGGGCATAGCCCAGCGCCTTGCGGCTGGCGGCATTCACGGTAGCGGTGGACAGGTGGGTGCCGGTAATCAGCAGCGCCTTGCTGCTGGCGATGAAGGCCTCATCGATGTCGTCTTCGCACAGCGCCATGTCTGCGCAGTTTTCGCGGTAGAACAGCAGCGGGAAGGTGTCACGGTCCTTGATGCCCAGCAGCACCAGGCCGGTCAGCCGCGACGGGTCGGTTTTCACCTGCGAGGTGTCGCAGCCTTCGTTCTGCAGCTCTTGCACCAGGTAGCACCCCATCTGTTCGTCACCCACGCGCGACAGCATGGCCGACTTCAGGCCCAGACGGGCGGTACCGAAGGCGATATTGGCCGACGAGCCACCCAGATACTTGGCAAAGCTGCTGGCGTCTTCCAGACGCGAGCCCAGCTGGCGGGCGTACAGGTCCACGGCCAGGCGGCCCAGGCAGATCACGTCCAGCGGACGCTCTGAAGCAAAGTGAGTCTGGTTTTGCATGGTTTCCATTCCATTGGTTGCCGATGCCCGAGGTCTTGTGCTCAGCCGCCGATCGGACTCGGCGCAGCGGGCTACCGTGATGAAACTAGATTACTGCGCCCCCGCCTCGTCTGCAAATTTTTTTTCGTATATTTGTTGTATCGGAAATTTATTTCTGCAAATTTTTTTTCATTTTTGCAACAGCCGCCGTACCATAACGCCACCACATCGCCCCGGAGACCAGGCCAATGAGCAATAACATCACCGCCGACCAGCTGATGAAGCGCATCTCCGAAGAGTACGAGGGCCTGAGCAAGCAACTTAAGATCATCGCCAAGTACATCGAGGACCACCGCCAGACACTGGTGCTGGAGCGCATCACCGACATCGCCAAGGCTTGCGAAGTGCAGCCGTCGGCCATTGTGCGTTTCGCGCAACGCTTCGGTTTCTCCGGTTTCAGCGACATGCAGGCCCTGTTCCGCGAAGCCTTTGTGCCAGCCCAGCCCAATACCAGCAGCTATCAGCACCGCATCCGCGACGTCATCGCCAAGCAGAACGCCCCGCTGAGCAACACCGACCTGGCGCAGAGCTTTCTGGCTGCCTGCCAGCAGGGGCTGGACGAGCTGTCGCAGACGCTGGACCCGGTGGCGTTCGACGCCGCCGTTGACCTGCTACAGCGCGCCGACAACATCTACGTGATCGGCGTGCGTCGTATGTTCCCCATTGCCAGCTACATCACCTATGCGCTGCAACACACCAAAAAGCGCGTGCATCTGGTATCGGGCCTCGGCGGCATGTACCACGAGCAGATCCGCAGCATCAGCGAAGGCGACCTGATGATCGCCATCAGCTTCCAGCCTTATGGCCGCGAAACCCGCTACTGCGCCCGCGTGGCCAGCCAGAACAAGGCCAAGCTGCTGGTCATCACCGACAGCCAGCTCAGCCCGCTGTGCCGTGACGCCGCCAGCATCCTCACCGTAAAAGAAGGCAGCGCGTTTGCCTTCCGCTCGATGAGCAGCACCATCAGCCTGTGCCAGGCCCTGTTCATCGCCCTGTCTTACCGGCTGGAACTGGTGGTGGAAGAAACCCGTGACGCGGTCAGTTACGACGAGTAAGCAGCAAGGCCAGCAGCACCAGGGCGGCGCCGCTGCCCTGCTGCAGGCTGAAACCACTGCCGTACCACCACGCGGCCAACAGCGCCGTCCATACCGGTTCCAGCAGCAGGATGAACGACGCCTGCGCCACCCCCAGCCTGCCCTGCCCCCAACCCTGCAACACAAAACGCAAACAAGTCGCCAGCAGCACACTGCCCAGCAGCGGCGGCCAACAGGCCTGCCACGCCAGCCCCTGCCAGCGCTCCAGCAGCGCACTGGCGGCCAGACACGCCGCGCCAGCGACCAACAGCTGCCAGGCAGTGGCTTGCAGCACCGGCATGGCCGCCATATCGCGGCTGTTGACGGCCAGGTAGGCTGCTTGCCCGGCCGCGGCCAACAGTAGCCAGCTTTCTGCTACCGCCAATGTCCCGCCCGGCCGCCACGACAGGCACGCCATACCCGCCATCGCCACCCCCATGCCCAGCCAGGCACGCCGCGACAAGGCCGTGCCCAGCCATAGCCGGGCGGCAAACGGCGCCAACACAATGCCCAGGCTGCTGATGAAGGCAGCCACCCCCACGTGCTGACTCAAACTCAAACCGTATACCCAGCACATCATGGCCAGCCCTAATAGCAAGCCGCCGCGCAAGGCTGGTCGCCATACGCCGGGTTGCCAGCGCTGCCGGCGCCGCACCAGCCCGGCAAGCACCATGGCGCTTAGCCCGAAACGGATGGCCATGAACAGCAATGGCGGCAGGTCGCGCAGTACCGCTTTGGAAAACAGCCAGCCGCTGGCGGCCAGCAGGGTCACCAGCAGCAAGGCAGACTCGGGCAAACGACGACGGACGGCAGCAAGGGGCATGGCAGTAACGGTCAAAAGCCCGGCACAGCCGGGCTTGGGTAAAGAGGGAAATGGGAATAACGATCAGGTGCGACGGTTGCGCTGGCGGTACTGGTCAGCCACCACGGCGGCCACGATGATCACGCCTTTCACGATTTCCTGGTAGTACGCATCGATCCGCAGGAAGGTAAAGCCCGAGGTCACCACGCCCAGGATCAGCACACCGATCACGGTGCCGGTGATGCGGCCAACCCCGCCGGCCAGCGATGTCCCGCCGATCACGGCGGCGGCAATCGCGTCCAGCTCGTACATCATGCCCATGCCTGCCTGGCCGGACACGGCACGTGCCGACGTCACCACCCCGGCCAGACCGGACAACAGACCGGCCACGGTGTACACGATCACCAGATGCTTGTTGACGTTGATGCCGGACACGCGGGCGGCAGCACGGTTGGCGCCGATAGCGTAGGTGTATTTGCCGTAGCGGGTGTAGCTGAGAATGACGTGGAACACGGCCGCTACGCCCAGAAAGATCAATATCGGGGTAATGCCGCTACCGATAGCCGCGTAGTTATCGGACAGCATGCTGATCGGCTCGCCTTCGGTGTACCACTTGGCCAGGCCACGGGCGGTCACCATCACACCCAGCGTGGCAATGAACGGCGGGATGGCCGTCTTGGCGATGACGAAGCCGTTCAGCAGGCCGCAGCACAGGCCAACCAGCAAGCCCGCCAACAGCGGCACCACCACCGGCAAGTCGGTCAGCGACGGGAACACGGCACGTCCGAAATCGGACGTCTGCGCCAGGCTGGCCGACACCATGGCGGTGAGCGCCACCACCGAGCCGGACGACAGGTCGATGCCGTCCATGATGATGATCTGGGTCACGCCCACCGCGATGATGCCGATCACCGATACCTGCAAGATCATCACCAGCAAACGATCGGTATTGGCCAGAAAGCTTTGCCCCACCAGGAACCAGCCCAGTACTTCGAACAACAGTGCCACCCCCATCAGCACGGCAAAGATGCGGGCTTCGCCCGGCAGGCGGAATTTGGACTTGGCGGGTTTGCCGGCGTTGCCGAGCTGCCCTGCGTTGCTGATTGCCATGTTGTGAATCCTCCGGTTTTTTTGCGCCGCGGGCGGCGCCTGTCTCTCTGTGTATTCGTCTGGCGCTCAGCGCGACGCCAGTTGCATGATGCTTACCTGGTCAGCCTCGCTGCGATCGAGGATGCCGGTGACTCTGCCCTCGTGCATCACCATCACGCGGTCGCTCATGCCCAGCACTTCGGGCAGTTCGGACGAGATCATGATCACGGCCACGCCCTGGCAGGCGAGGCGGGAAATCAGGCGATGGATTTCGGCCTTGGCCCCCACGTCGATACCGCGGGTCGGCTCGTCCAGAATCAGGATGCGCGGGTTGGTTAGCAGCCAGCGGCCGATCAGCACTTTCTGCTGGTTGCCGCCGGACAGGTTTTCCACCCGTTCGTACAAGCCCGGCGCCTTCACACGCAGCGTGGCGGACATCTGTTCGCAGACACTGCTCAGGGCAGACTGGCGCACAAAGCCCGCCTGGATGTTGTCGCCGCCCAGTACCGAAATCTGCATGTTTTCCTGGATGCTCAGCTTGAGGAAACAGCCGGTGTCCTTGCGGTCTTCGGTCAAAAACGCCATGCCGTGCGCCATGGCAACTTTAGGTGAGCTGATAGTCACCGGCTGGCCAAACAGGCTGATGCTGCCTCTGCTGGCCGGTGTAACGCCGAACAGCGTTTCCGCCACATTGCTGCGGCCGGAGCCGATCAGGCCGGCCACACCCAGAATCTCGCCACTACGCAGCTCGAAGCTCACGTCGTGGAACACGCCATCGAGGGTGAGGTTCTGCACCGACATCACCACCTCGCCGATCTGCGCGGTTTCCTTGGGGAACATGTCGCCCACTTCGCGGCCAACCATCATGCGGATGATTTCGTCGCGGTCCAGCCGTTCGGTCTGCATGCAGCCGATATAGCGACCGTCACGGAAGATGGTGACTTCGTCGGCGATTTCCGACAGTTCATTCATCTTGTGGGTGATGTAGATGATGCCCTTGCCCTGGGCACGCAGCGATTTGATGATGCGGAACAGGTGGGCGACTTCGTGCTCGGTCAGGGCCGAGGTCGGCTCGTCCATGATCAGCACGTCGGAGTTGTACGACACCGCCTTGGCAATCTCCACCATCTGGCGTTCGGACAGGCTCAGGTCGCGGACCAGGCTTTCCGGGTCGATGTCGATCGCCAGTTCGGTCAGCAGCTGGCGGGTCATCTCGGCCATGCGCCCGTGGTCGATCAGGCCGAAGCGCCCCAGCGGCTCGCGACGGATCCAGATGTTTTCGGCCACCGTCATGTACGGCATCAGGTTGAGTTCCTGATGGATCATGGCAATGCCTTTTTCCAGCGCATCCAGCGGCGAGGTCAGCGTGACATCCTGGCCATTGAGGCGAAACACGCCTTTGTCAGGCGGCTGTACGCCAGCCAGGATCTTCATCAGCGTGGATTTGCCGGCGCCGTTTTCACCCATCAGCGCGTGGACGGTACCGCGACGCAGGCAGAACGAAGCGTCATCCAGTGCCACTACCCCCGGAAACTCCTTGCGCACGCCTTTTACTTCGATCAACGGCACTGCTGCCGCTTGCAGGGG
Organism: Vogesella urethralis; assembly: GCF_007644045.2. Taxonomy (GTDB): domain Bacteria; phylum Pseudomonadota; class Gammaproteobacteria; order Burkholderiales; family Chromobacteriaceae; genus Vogesella; species Vogesella urethralis. Next base: position 10,683 of record NZ_VMDW02000157.1, on the reverse strand, counting down.
CGCCGGCTGGGCGGCAGTCACTTTTTCTGGGGCCAGACTCAGCATGGCTCGTCATCCTTGTTGCAGGCCGGCGCCAGCCCCGCAGGGCCGGCCGGCCAAGAGTGGAACGTGCTTAGTTACGGGCTTCGTAGTTCTTGAGGTTGGCCGGGGTCACCAGCTCGAACGGGATGTAGTTCATCGGCGGCACTTTTTCGCCTTTGGCCAGCTTCAGTGCCACGTCGATGGCACCACGCCCCTGACCGGCACCGTTCTGGAACACGGTCACTTTCATGTCGCCGCTTTTCATCGCAGTCAGTGCATCGCGGGTGGCATCCACGCCGGCCACGATCACGTTGCTGCGCTTGGCGGCTTTCAGGGCCTGGATGGCGCCCAGTGCCATCTCATCGTTGTTGGATACCACCGCGTCAAACTTCACGCCGGCGCTCAGCCAGTTCATCACCAGGTCACGGCCTTCGGTGCGCGACCATTTGGCGGTTTGCTTCTCGACGATCTTGATGCCTTTGCACGCCGGGGTGGCAATCACGTCTTCCACGTCCTTGGTGCGCTGACGGGCCGCCTGGTTGGACAGGTCACCCATCATCACCACGATATTGCCCTTGCCCCCCATCAGGCGGCATACCTCTTTCATCTGCAGGGTGCCCGACTCCAGCTCGTTGGAACCCACAAACGCCACCTTGGCCGGCAGAACGCGGTCGGCCGGCAGACGGTTCACGTACACCAGCGGGATGCCGGCAGCAGACACCATCTTGCTGATTTTCGGGGTCACTTCGGTATCCACCACGTTCACCACGATGGCGTCCACTTTCTGGGCGATGAAGTTTTGTACCTGGGAAAGCTGTTTGCCGATGTCGTTCTGGGCATCCTCAAACTGCACGTTTACGTCTTTCTGGCTGGCCGCATGGCTCTTCATGCTGTTACGCACCACGGTCAGGAAGTTGTCGTCGAAGGCGGACATGGTGACGCCGATCTTGGCGGCAGAGGCCGGCATGGCAGCGGCAGTCAGGGACAGGAAAACCAGGGAACCAGCAAACTTGGTCATGCGTTTCATCGGTGTCTCTCCTTGTTGTGTAGGTCGGTGCCACGGCCAGCGCTGCTGCGCGGTAAGCCATGCAAATCCGTATGGCTAAGATAAGAGCAGCCGCTCTATTTTGCAAATAAAATTTCACAAGATTTTTTATGTAGAAATTAATTTCCACAAACTTGCAACAGCATTTCCAATTGCTGCATAGCAGCAAAAACAATTTTCCAATCATCAACTTAGCTATCACCCTGCCACTGCAGACGTTGCCGTCTGGCAAGCTGCTACCGCCAGCACCATGCACCTGACAACATCAAGTGCATGAAAAAAGGCCGCTGCAGGCGGCCTTGGGCATTACAAACAACGAGGGTATCAACGGCGCTGGCGTTGCATACCTTGCTGGTGGCGGGCAAGCGCTTCTGCCACCTGGCTGCGGGTGGAAACCTCCGGGATGCCGACTTGCCACCAGGCACCGCCTTCCGGTGTGCACTGCGGGCCGTCGATACGCAAGCTGATCAGGTAGCTGCGGCTGGCAGCGCGGGCACGGCGCATGGCGGCCTCCAGTTCGGCCACGCTGTGCACGGTCTCGGCCTCGGCGCCCAGTGAACGGGCATTGAGCGCAAAATCGATATCGGGCGCACCATCCGGCCCGGTGAGGCAGTCCTTGTACATATTGTTGAACTCGGCACCGCCGCAGGCCTGTTGCAAGCGGTTAATGCAGGCATAGCCGGCATTATCCAGCAGCACCACGATCAGCTTCTGCCCCAGCATCACCGAGGTAGCCAGCTCGTTATTGAGCATCATGTAGCTGCCATCGCCCACCATCACGATCACCTCGCGCTCGGGCCGGGCCATCTTCACCCCCAGCGCGCCGGCCACCTCGTAACCCATGCACGAGTAGCCGTATTCCATGTGGTAGCCACCCGGGCGGCTGGTGCGCCACAGCTTGTGCAGCTCAGCCGGCAAGGTACCGGCAGCGCACACCACGATGTCGTTATCGCAAGAGTTGGCCGCAGACGCCTGCACCGCGCCGATGGCTTCGGCGTAGGTGGGCAACGCGGCACGCGGGCTAACCACGATTTCGCTGACCTGACGGCGCCAGGCATCGCACAGCCGGGTGGCTTGCGCCTGCCAGCCGCTATCGGCACGCCAGTCGCCCAGCGCGGCGGACAAGGCCATCAGCCCGGCACGCGCGTCGGCCTGGGCACTGACGCCGCCCCACTTGATGGCATCAAAGGTGCTGACGTTGATCGACAGCAGCTTCGCCCCGGCGAACAGCGCGTGCGAGCCGGTGGTGAAATCCTGTAACCGGGTGCCCACAGCCAGCACCACGTCGGCGTCTTCGGCCAGCGCATTGGCCGCCGGGCTGCCGGTGACCCCCACCGCACCGGCCAGCAGCGGGTGCTGCCAAGACAGCGCGCCCTTGCCGGCCTGGCTCTCGCCCACCGGTATACCGTGCTGTTCGGCAAACGCTTGCAGTGCTGCCGCGCCGCCTTCGCTATACAGCACGCCGCCACCGGTAACGATCATCGGGCGTTTGGCGTCGCGCAGGATGGCCGCCAAGGCCTGGATTTCGGCATCTTCTGCCGGCGGCTGGCGGAAACGCACCACCCGCTCGTCAAAGAAAGCCAGCGGCCAATCGAACGCCTGCGCCTGTACATCTTGCGGCAGCGCCAGCGTCACCGGGCCGCACAGCGCGGGGTCGGTCAGGTAGGCAATGGCACGCGGCAGGGCGGTCAGCAACTGGTCGGGCACCACGATACGGTCGAAATAGCGCGACACCGGGCGCAGGGTATCCACGGCTGACACGCCGCCGTCGTGGAAGTCTTCTACTTGCTGCAACACCGGGTCCGGTGCGCGGCTAACAAAGATGTCGCCCGGCAGCAGCAGCATGGGCAGGCGGTTGACGTGCGCCACCGCGGCCGCCGTCACCAGATTGGTACATCCGGGGCCGATGGAGGTGCTGACTGCCATCATGCGGCGGCGGAAGTGCGCTTTGGCGTAAGCGGTAGCCGCCAGCGCCATGCCCTGCTCGTTGTGGGCCCGGAAGGTGGGCAATTGCTCGCGCATGGCGTGCAGCGCCTCGCCGAGGCCAGCCACGTTGCCATGGCCGAAGATGGCCCACACCCCGCCAAACAGGCGCTCGCGGTGGCCGTGTTCGTCTTCCACATACTGCGCAGCCAGATAGCGCACCAGCGCCTGGGCTACGGTCAAGCGTATCGTTTTCACCTGTGTCTCCTTGTCCTGTGTTGCCCGGTGCGCGGCCAAGCGTGCGCATACCGGCGGCTACCCGTTCACGATATAGGAAGCCGCTCCTTTTGCAAATTATTTTCTTATTTTTAATTTTGCAGAAATTATTTTCCGTTGCTTATTCGGCAAGGTAGCGCTCGCCTCGCATGTTCTCCGGCACGTACAGGCGAAACTCGCCCCCCTGCTCGCTACCGGGCGCAGGCGGCGCCAGCCCCAGCGCGGCCAACATGTGCTGAATGGCACGCAGTGCCTGGGTATCCGGGTCCTGGTCGATCACCACATCCAGCAGCCCCTGCTGCATGTACTGCCGATGATCGTCAGATAGCTCGTGGGTAATCCAGCACACCTTGTGCGCCACGAAGCGCCGCAGCGCCGCCACCACCCCGGGCGAACCGGCACCGGTGTTGTAGATGGCCGCAATGCCTTCGCTGCGGCGGAAGGCGTCGCTGAGCGCCAGATAGCACTGGTCGGGGTCATCGCGCGTTTCCTGGCTGACGGCATCACACAGCAGGTGCGGCAGATCGGCCAGCGCATCGCGACAGCCCTGGCTGCGTTCGCGGTGGCCACGGTAGTCGCGGCGGCTGCTGAGAATCAGCACCCGGCCGCCCTGTGGGCAGTAGCGTCCTATCAGGTGGCCGGCGGTACGCCCCGCCGCGTAGTTGTCGATACCGACATAGGCGGCCCCCGGTAAGGCCTCGACGCGGGTCACCACCATCACCACATGCTCGCCGCGCAGCTGGGCCTGATGCAGCGCCTGGCGGCTGGCTTCGGAGTCGGGGGCCGCCACGATCAGCGCCCGCCGCGGATAGCGGCGCGGTGCCAGCACGCGCAGCAGGGCTGCCTCATCGTTGTCTGGCACGCTGACGCGGTGCACCACCAGGCGGCGGTCCAGCATGGCGACGATGCGCTGGAAGGCCTGCCCCAAACGCTGGAAAAACGGCGAGCGGTTATCCGGCAGCACGATATCCACGTGCAGCAGGCCGGTATCCACCTCGGGCAGCAACCGTGGTACGCCCAGCTCGCGCGCAGCAGCCACCACCTGCTCACGCGCCTTGCGCGACACGCTGCCGCGCTCGTTCAGTACCCGATCAACGGTGGCAATGCTGACGCCGGCGGCATCGGCAATATCACTGAAACGCGCCGAGCGCTTGCGGCGTGGTGTGGCGGTCATGTGCTCTCCCCTTTTTCGTATCTGTGGCACGGCCGTGTTGCGCACCGTAGCCAAGCGATTGCACGGGCATCCTTCGCCAGCTTGTCATGGCGCCAGACGGTCACGATAACGCCGGCGGTGCGGGCCGATCGCTTGCAGCACAACGCGCAGACTGCACGCTGTTGCAAGCCGTGCACAATAATTATTTGAACAATATTTTCTTTCAAATTTACATTTGAGAAATTAATTTCCAAACATATACTGTGCTTCACGGTCACGCGGCCGGGCAACCCGCAACACGCCGCGCAGACTGGCATAACAAACCCCGACCCGGAGAGCACCATGATTGAAGTAGCCCTGTTTGGCGCCGGTCGCATCGGCAAGATCCATGCGGCCAACCTGTTTGCCCACCAAGGCGTACGCCTGAAGTACGTGGTGGATACCCATGCGCCGTCTGCCCAGGCGCTGGCAGAACAATACGGCGCCACCGTCAGCGATACCGATACCGCACTGGGCGATAGCAGTGTCGGCGCCGTGGTGATTGCCAGCAGTACCGACACCCACGCCGAGCTAATCCTGCGTGCCGCTGCCGCCGGCAAGGCTATCTTCTGCGAAAAACCGGTCGACCTCGACCTGGCCCGCGCCCGCGACTGCGCAGCGGCGGTCGCCCAGGCCGGTGTACCGTGCGTCATCGGCTTCCAGCGCCGCTACGATCCCACCTTTGCCGCAGTAAAAGCCCGCATCGAGGCTGGCGAAATCGGCACCCCGGAAATGCTGGTGGTCACCAGCCGCGACCCAGGTGCCCCGCCGGTGGACTACATCAAACGCTCCGGCGGCATCTTCAAGGACATGCTGATTCACGACTTCGATATCTGCCGCTGGATTCTCGATGACGAAGTGGTGGCCGTGCACGCCAGCGCCAGCGTGCTGACCGACCCGGCCATTGCCGACGCCGGCGATGCCGACTGCAGCGCGGTTACCCTGCGCACCCGCAGTGGCCGCCTGTGCCAGATCAACACCAGCCGCCGCGCCGCCTACGGCTACGACCAGCGCTTTGAAGTGCTGGGCAGCAACGGCATGCTGCAAGCCGGCAACCACCGCCCCACCGAAGTTACCGCCTACGGTAGCCGCCAGGTCAGCACCGACTTGCCGCAGCACTTTTTCCTGGAACGCTACCAGGCCGCCTACGCCGGCGAAATGGCGCACTTCTTCCGCGTGATTACCCAGGGCGAAGCGCCGCGCACCACGGTACAGGACGGCGTGCAAGCGCTGGAGCTGGCCGATGCCGCCACCCGTTCCTGGCAAGAAGGCCGCGCCATTACCCTGTAACCCTTGCCAGCACTGTTGCGCTGCGCCGCCCGCCTGCCGGGTACCGGCGCGGCCTGCATGCCGCCCACCGGACGATAGGAACGGTATACGGGCACGCAGCGCAGCAGCGGCAACCCGACGGACTACCCCATGAGCACCGTACGTATCGGCATTATCGGCCTCGGCCGACTGGGTCGCCGCCATGCGGCCAACCTGCAACACACCCAGGGCGCACGGCTGCAAGCCGCCTGCAGCCCGCTGGCAGAAGAGCGCGACTGGACCGCCACCGCCCTGCCCGGCTGCAGCCTGTACAGCGATTACGATGCGCTGCTGCAAGACCCGCAAGTGGATGCCGTGTTTCTGGTAACGCCCACTTCGCTGCACGCAGATCAGATCATTGCCGCCCTGCGCGCCGGCAAGCACGTGTTTTGCGAAAAGCCGCTGGCGCTGAATGTTGAAGACTGCCTGGCCGTGGAAGAAGAAGCACGCCGCCATCCGCAGCTGAAAGTGATGATCGGCTTCGTGCGCCGCTTTGACGCCAGCTACCGCAACGCGGCCACGCTACTGACCGAAGGCGAGCTGGGCCACCCGTACATGGTGCGTTCGCAAACCTGCGACAAGAACGACGAGTCCGGCTTCTTCGTGCGCTTTTCCGGCAGCAGCGGCGGCATCTTCCTCGATTGCAGCATCCACGACATCGACCTGGCGCGCTGGCTGCTGGGCAACCCCAAACCCAAGCGCGTCTGGGCTACCGGCACCAATGCCTTGCACCCGGCGCTGGCCGAGCACCAGGACGTGGACAACGGCATTGCCATGTGCGAGTTCGAAGGCGGCCAGCTGGCCTGCTTCTTTGCCTCGCGCACGCTGGCCCACGGCCACGAAACCCTCACCGAAATCTTTGCCACGGCAGGCCGCCTGAGTGTGGGCGCCAACCCGCGTGCCGATCGTGTGGAAATCAGCGACGCCAGCGGCATCCGCAATACCTGCGTACAGGATTTCTACCAGCGCTTTGCCGACGCGTTCGTCACCGAAGCGCAGGTATTTGTCGACACTATCCGCCACGACCGCCCGTCGCCGGTAACGCTGGAAGACGCACGCGAAGCCACCCGGATCGGCCTGGCCATTACCCAGGCGTTCCGTAGCGGCGAGGCCGTCGCGCTGTAGCAACCGTGTTTTCTCACCCTCCTTCACAGCCCGCCTACAAGGCGGGCTTTTTTACTTGGCACGCTCCTGCCACTTCATCCCTACGAGGAAAGCCGATTCAAGCTGCTGCCCGGCAGCAACAGCATGCGCTGCGTTTTACTGCACGGCCTGCTTGCCCGGCGCCCCATCGGTGCCAAGTGGCTGCAAGTGCTCGGCCAAGAAAGCAACAAAGTGCGACACCCGCGCTGCCAGAAAGCCCTGCCGGTAATACACCGCCCAGATTGGCTGCCACCAGTCCAGCGTCTGCGCCGGCAACACCTCCACCAGCCGCCCCGCCAGGCGGTCATCGGCCGTCAGAAAATCCGACAAGCAGGCGATGCCGCTACCGTTCAGCGCCAGGTGGCGCAGGGTTTCACCATTGGACGTGCTGATGGCAGCCTGCACCGGGTAACCGTCACCGCCGGCATGGCGCAACGGCCAGATGTTCAACGACGCAGGCTGGGTAAAACCCAGCAAGCTGTGTGTGGCCAACGCGTCTACCGTGTCAGGTTGGCCGCAACGCTGCAGGTAAGCAGGCGCCGCCAGCAAGCGCAGACGGCTTTGGCACAGCAGCCGCGCGCTGAGGGTGGAATCCTGCAGCGCGCCCACCCGTATCGCCACGTCGGCGCGTTCTTCGATCAGGTCGACGATGGACTCGCCACTCACCAGCTCAAGACGGATGCGCGGGTAGCGTGCCTGAAAAGCCGGCAGCAGCGGCGCCAGCAAATGGTTGAACACCGGGGTCGCGGCATTGACGCGCAGCAGCCCGGACGGATGCTCGGCCGCAGACTGCAGCGTCAGCGCGGTTTCCTGTAGCCGGGTCAGGATGTCACGCGCATTCTCCAGCAGCCACTGCCCTTCCGCCGTCAGGTCCAACCGCCGCGTGGTGCGGGTAATCAAGCGAACCCCCAGCTGCTTCTCGAGTTTGGCAATGCTGCGACTGATGCCGGACGGGGTCAGCCCCAACCGTTCGGCAGCCGCCGTAAATGAGCCTGCCTCGGCCACCGCGACGAATACGCTCAAGGTTTCACTGGATAACATTGTTGATTTCAAGTCAAAAGATATTGCCATTTACCACTATTTTTACCAGTGCCGCAAGCACAGATAATCGCCGCATTCCCTGTCAACCAAGGAGCGGTTCATGCCACTAGCCCTTTGGGCACTCACCCTGAGCGCCTTTGCCATCGGCACCACGGAGTTCGTGATTGTCGGTCTTATCCCCACCATTGCCGCCGACCTGCAGGTGTCGCTGCCGTCTGCCGGGCTACTGGTCAGCCTGTACGCCATGGGCGTGGCCATCGGCGCGCCCCTGCTGACCGCGCTCAGCAGCCGCATGCCGCGCAAGACGCTGCTGCTAAGCCTGATGGCGCTGTTCACGGTGGGCAATCTGGTCGCGTGGCAAGCCCCCGGCTACCAGGCGCTGATCATGGCGCGCATCCTCACCGGGCTGGCGCACGGCGTGTTTTTCTCCATCGGTTCTACCATCGCCACCGGCCTGGTACCGCGCGAGAAAGCAGCCAGCGCCATCGCCATGATGTTCTCCGGCTTGACGGTCGCCTTGGTCAGCGGCGTGCCGCTGGGCACCTGGATTGGCCAGCTATTCGGCTGGCAGACTACCTTTCTGGCCGTCTCGCTGCTGGGCATCGTGGCCTTTGTCGGCAGCTTGCTGCTGGTACCGCACAACCTTCCGCGTCCGGCCCCCGCCTCGCTGGCCAGCCAGCTCGCGGTGCTTGCCAAACCGCGGCTGCTGCTGGTCTACGCCATGACCGCGCTGGGTTACGGCGGCTCCTTCACCGCCTTTACCTACCTGGCGCCAATGCTGCAACAGATCAGCGGCTTTCCTGCTCAGGCAGTCAGCCTGATCATGTTGGTTTATGGATTGAGCGTGGCCGTAGGCAATGTATGGGGCGGCCGTCTGGCCGACCGCCTGGGCCCGGTGCGGGCGCTGCAGATCATCTTTGCCGGGCTGGCTGCCGTGTTGCTGTTGCTGATGCTGACCGCTGCATCGACATGGCTGGTGGTAGTGACCGTGCTGCTATGGGGTGCGGTAGCGTTTGGCAACGTGGCAGGGCTACAGCTGTACGTGGTACAGCAGGCCGAGCGGGTAGCACCGCAGGCGGTAGACGTGGCTTCCGGCCTCAACATTGCCGCCTTCAACCTGGGCATTGCCTTCGGCGCCTGGGCTGGCGGCCACATCGTGGCCAGCCTCGGCATCATGCACACCACATGGATAGGCGCGCTGATCGTACTGGCCGCCTGGCTGCTAACGACTTGGTCCGGCATGCTGGATCGCCGCGCCGGGCATGATCCACAGACCCCGACCACCCGGCCGGTATCGGTGCACTGATCGGCCAGCCCGCGGGGGTTGCCTGCGGCCAACCTTCGCCGCGTCATCGATGTTACGCAACGTGGTGAAGTCATCCCCCGGCACATTGCGCAGCCCGCCGCAGATCCGGCAATAACGGATGAACGGCCCCCGCCATAACGGACGGTCGAGCCCAAAATGACAATGGCCGCTTTCCAACAGGAAAGCGGCCAGCTATTTCCAGGCAAGGATCAATACCCGGTCTTGCTCAGGGCTGCCGGTAGACTTCCTTGCCGGCCAGCACTGTCGACAACACCTTCACCTGCTGGATGTCCGTCGCGGGAATCTTGAGCAAGTTGCGGTCGAGCACAATCAGGTCTGCCCACTTGCCGGCCTCAATCGAACCGATTTCTTTTTCCCTGCCAAGCGAATACGCCGCGTTGTAGGTAAAGGCACGGATGGCTTGCGGCACGGTCAGGCCCGGGTCATCCCCCAAGCGGCCCGGGTAACGGTCGGCCTCGGTGGGGTTGGCACGGGTCACGGCGATTTGCAGGGCAAACCACTCGTTCAGCGGATCAACCGGCCAGTCGCTACCAAAGGCGACGGTGGCACCGGCTTGCTGGAACTTGCCGGCGGTCTCCAGGTACGGGAACCGCTCATGGCCGATATAAGGCTTGACCGTATCCAGCGTGTCCGCCGCCGGCTTGCCCCACTGGAAAGACAGTATCGGCAACGCATCCAGTTGCCGGTAACGCGGGTAGTCCGCCGCACGCACCAGCTCGTTATGCGCCAATGCCGGGCGCAGTTTGACGCCAGGGTACGTCTGGCGCAGCGTCTCGACGGCATTCAGCGCCACGGTCACCGCCTGATCGCCATCGGTGTGCAAATGCGGCGTCAGCTGGTGGCGGGCCAATGCCAGTACCAGCCGGTTCAGCTTGGCTTGGTCAAAGTACAGCTCGCCGCATTTGTCCCCGGCGCGCCAGTCCGGTGCTGCCTCGCTGCCATGGTTGTGCAGATAAGGCAGGTGCAACGCTGCGGTTTGTGCCGGCGCCTGGATCACCCCATCCATGAAGATTTTGGCCGTGGTCAGGCGGATATCCGGCTGGCCATCCACCCGTGGCTGGTGATAGCGCTTGGCCAACTTGGCAACGTTGGCCGCAGCCTGTTCCGGCTGGCGCGCCTGATCCGGGGTAATGACTGGCGCAAAGTGCGCGCGCGCCGTCAACTTGCCTTCGGCGCGCAAGGCAGTGAATGCCTGCAGGCCATCCGGGTCGGCGGCCGCATCCAGAAAGGTGGTGACCCCCTGCGCGTTCAAGGCCGACAAGGCCGCCAGTGCGTGATCTCGACGCTGGGCACGGGCCGCTGCCGCAGGCAACGGCGGCAACGCCCGCATCAGGCTTTGTTGCACAAATCAGCTGCAGGTCGAGCTACCCCAATCCCCGGGCAGATCTATCCCATGCGGACCGTTTG
>NZ_VMDW02000098.1 GCF_007644045.2 Vogesella urethralis | reverse complement strand
TGGTGCTCATGGGCGGAATTGAACCGCCGACCTCTCCCTTACCAAGGGAGTGCTCTACCCCTGAGCTACATGAGCCTGTGTACTACTGCGGGCAATTAAGCCTGGGCAGCAGCAACGTCTACGCGTACGCCAACACCCATGGTGCTGGATACGGCGATTTTCTTCAGGTACTGACCCTTGGCAGCGGCCGGCTTGGCTTTCACCAGGGCATCTACCAGAGCAGCAAAGTTGTCGCGCAGGGCTTCAACTTCGAAAGAAGCACGACCGATGGTGGCGTGGATGATACCAGCCTTGTCGGTACGGTACTGAACCTGACCGGCTTTAGCGTTTTTCACGGCTTCAGCAACGTTCGGGGTAACAGTGCCCACTTTCGGGTTCGGCATAAGGCCACGCGGGCCCAGGATCTGACCCAGTTGACCTACAACGCGCATCGCATCCGGGGAAGCGATAACTACGTCGAAGTCCAGGTTGCCGGCTTTAACTTGCTCGGCCAGGTCGTCGAAACCGACAACTTCAGCACCGGCAGCCTTGGCGGCTTCGGCGTTGGCGCCTTGAGCAAATACAGCAACGCGTACGGATTTACCGGTACCGCGCGGCAGAACCACGGAACCACGTACAACCTGGTCGGATTTACGCGGATCAACGCCTAGATTCACGGCGATGTCGATGGATTCGTCAAATTTTGCAGTAGCAGCCGCTTTAACCATGTTCAGCGCTTCGTCAACGCCGTACAGTTTGTTGCGATCTACTTGTGCTTTCAGGGCTTGTACGCGCTTGGACAGCTTAGCCATTTACACACCCTCCACTTCAAGACCCATGGAACGAGCGGAACCGGCGATGGTGCGCACGGCAGCATCCAGGTCAGCAGCGGTCAGGTCAGCTTGCTTGGTCTTGGCGATTTCTTCCAGTTGAGCGCGGGTTACCTTGCCAACCTTGTCGACGTGAGCCTTGGAAGAACCGGATTTGATACCAGCAGCTTTCTTCAGCAGGAAGGTCGCCGGCGGCGTCTTCATGGTGAAGGTGAAGGATTTGTCTGCGTAAGCGGTGATCACAACCGGAATCGGCATGCCCGGCTCCATGCCCTGAGTCTGGGCATTGAAGGCCTTGCAGAATTCCATGATGTTCAGACCACGCTGACCCAGTGCCGGACCGATCGGCGGCGACGGGTTTGCTTTACCAGCCGCAACTTGCAGCTTGATATAGCCAACAATTTTCTTAGCCACGTTAGAGCTCCTAAATTCGGGTATAACGCATTGCGACGTGCAACGCTCCCCACACGAAGCGCAAGAGTATATCTAAACGCTTCAAAAAAAACAAGTATTACAGCTTCTCGACTTGCGAAAATTCCAGCTCGACCGGCGTATCGCGACCAAAAATCTGCACCGAAACGCGCAGTTTGTTGCGCTCGTAGTTCACCTCGTCGACCGTACCATTGAAATCGGTAAACGGACCTTCGTTGACACGAACGCGCTCGCCCACTTCAAACAGTACTTTCGGCTTCGGCTTTTCTACGCCATCTTGCATTTGTTGCATGATGGATTCCACTTCCTTGGCGGAAATGGGTGCCGGACGGTTGGCCGTACCACCCACAAAGCCGGTCACTTTCGGCGTGCTCTTGACCAAGTGCCAGGTGTCGTCGGTCATTTCCATCTCGACCAGCACGTAACCCGGGAAGAACTTACGCTCAGAAATGGAGCGCTTGCCGTTCTTCACATCCACAACCTCTTCCACCGGCACCAACACCTGGCCGAAAAGATCCTGCATGCTCTCGCGCTCGATACGCTCTCTCAACGCTTTTTGCACGCTCTTCTCGAACCCCGAGTAAGCATGCACAACATACCAACGTTTAGCCATTATCAACCCCGACGAAGCAGTACATCATAGAAGAGCCAGGACAAGGACGAGTCAACCAGCCACATAAACAAGGCAAGAACAAAAACGAACACAAACACCATCATGGTCATTTGCGTGGTTTCCTTGCGGGAAGGCCACACTACTTTGCGCGCCTCCACCAGCGATTCCTGCGCATAGGCAACAAATTCACGGCCCGGGGCAGAGAACCAGAATACCGCAGCACCCGCAGCAACGGACGCCACAAACACCAGGACGCGCAGCACAGTCTGGGTTTCCGGCAACAGATAGAAGCCAACCACGCCAGCAGCCACCAGCAGGCCAACCAGACCCAGCTTGAGCTTATCTTGCATTTCCATATGAATTCTCGCGTTGCATATACGTGAAAAGACTAACCGGCGTAAACGCCGGTTAGTCTTATTTGGCAGGCCAGGAGGGTCTCGAACCCCCAACCCTCGGTTTTGGAGACCGATACTCTACCAATTGAGCTACTGGCCTAAAACCTTTATCAAGCAATAATCTTGGCTACTACGCCGGCGCCAACGGTGCGGCCGCCTTCACGGATCGCGAAACGCAGACCTTCTTCCATAGCGATCGGAGCGATCAGTTCTACGGTGATTTCTACGTTGTCACCCGGCATAACCATTTCCACACCTTCGGACAGGCTAACAGCGCCAGTCACGTCAGTAGTACGGAAGTAGAACTGCGGACGGTAGTTAGCGAAGAACGGGGTGTGACGACCACCTTCTTCTTTGCTCAGTACGTATACCGAAGCAGCAAACTTGGTGTGCGGGGTGATGGAACCCGGCTTGGCCAGAACCTGACCACGCTCAACGTCTTCACGCTTGGTACCACGCAGCAGCACGCCTACGTTGTCACCAGCCTGACCTTGATCCAGCAGCTTGCGGAACATTTCCACGCCGGTGCAAGTGGTCTTAACGGTGGTTTTCAGACCAACGATTTCCAGCTCTTCGCCGACTTTAACGATACCGCGCTCAACACGACCGGTAACTACAGTGCCACGACCGGAGATCGAGAACACGTCTTCGATCGGCAGCAGGAACGGCTTGTCGATAGCACGCTCCGGAGTCGGGATGTAGGAATCCAGGGCGTCAGCCAGGCGGAAGATTGCCGGCTCGCCGTATTCGGATTGGTCGCCTTCCAGTGCCAGACGAGCGGAACCGGTAACGATCGGGGTGTCATCGCCCGGGAAGTCGTAGGAAGACAGCAGATCGCGCACTTCCATTTCAACCAGTTCCAGCAGCTCAGCGTCGTCCACCAGGTCAGCCTTGTTCAGGAAGACGATGATGTACGGCACGCCTACTTGGCGGGACAGCAGGATGTGTTCGCGAGTTTGCGGCATCGGGCCGTCAGCAGCGGAACATACCAGGATAGCGCCGTCCATCTGGGCAGCACCGGTAATCATGTTTTTAACGTAGTCGGCGTGACCCGGGCAGTCTACGTGAGCGTAGTGGCGGGTAGCGGTTTCGTATTCTACGTGAGCGGTATTAATGGTAATACCACGAGCTTTTTCTTCCGGCGCGCTGTCGATCTGGGAGTAATCTTTAGCTTCGCCACCGAATTTCTTGGACAGAATGGTGGTGATAGCAGCGGTCAGAGTGGTTTTACCATGGTCTACGTGACCGATGGTGCCAACGTTTACGTGCGGCTTGGTCCGCTCAAACTTTTCCTTAGCCATGGCAAATTCCCTGAATACGAATAAAGTTTAAAATTGATGGTGCTCATGGGCGGAATTGAACCGCCGACCTCTCCCTTACCAAGGGAGTGCTCTACCCCTGAGCTACATGAGCTTCACACAACAATAATCTACAGCAACCTGGAGCGGGTGAAGGGAATCGAACCCTCGTCGTAAGCTTGGAAGGCTTCTGCTCTACCATTGAGCTACACCCGCCTACGATCCGAGCGACCTCACCATCGCCGCCAAGATACATAGCAACTGGTGGGGGGAGAAGGATTCGAACCTTCGAAGGCAGAGCCGTCAGATTTACAGTCTGATCCCTTTGACCGCTCGGGAATCCCCCCGTGAAGAAGCCCGAATAGTATAGACACCTTGCAGGCACGTCAACAGCTTTTGCTGATTTTTTTTCAATTTTCCAAACAAAAGCCCCGCATGCCGCGGGGCTCTGTGGCAAATCAGTCACTTACATCAGGCCTTACCGGTAATCACCAGGTACTTCTGATGCAGTTCTTCCTGGGTTTCCGGGCGATCCGGATCCAGCGGGATGCAATCTACCGGACAGACTTGCTGACACTGCGGCTCATCGTAGTGGCCTACACACTGGGTGCACAGGTTAGGATCGATCTGATAGATCTCTTCGCCCTGCGAGATCGCGTTGTTCGGGCATTCCGGTTCACAGACGTCGCAGTTGATGCATTCGTCGGTAATGATCAAAGCCATAGTAATTTCCTCAGGTATTTCACATAGTGAATTCTGTCACTCACCCCGCGCAGTAGCAAGTTCGCAGGGTTATATCCTTATACGGCAGGCTCCGGCTGTAGCAACCAGGAGTGCACCTTGCCCGCCTTCATCGCACGTAGCACCTGCCAACCGGCAAATTCCGCGGGGGCTGGCGTTTCCACGTATACCACCGCACCCGGGGCGAGCAATGGCGGCAACATCGCCAGCACCTGCTGCTGCAGCGCTTGCTGGTATGGTGGGTCAACGAAGACGATATCGAAACAGTCGCGGCAGTGCTTCAGGTAAAGCAGTGCATCCTGCAACTGGATATCGATTTCGCTGGCCCCCAACAGTTGCCGGTTTTTACGCAAGACATCCGCCACGCCACGCGACTTTTCTACCAGTACTACGCGACGCGCCTCGCGCGAAGCCGCTTCGAAGCCCAGCGCACCGCTACCGGCAAACAAATCCAGGCAGCTCTTGCCGTGCAGCTCCTGACCCAGCCAGTTGAATAAGGTCTCGCGTACCCGGTCCGGGGTTGGCCGCAGCCCTTCCGCCTCGGGCACATCCAGCAGCCGGCGTCGGTATTTGCCGGCAATGATTCTGACCTTGTTGCGCTGCTGCGTCATGCATCCTCCTGAATTCAAGGGCAGAATTCTACCCTGTCCCCGCTTCGCCGTCCTGCTTCTTCACAGCGCAACGCATTCCTTATATATACATTGCAGGAGTTTGCAGGCGAATGCTGTTTCAAGGCAGCGTAACAGCCCGTTTTAAGGCTACAATCTGGCTTTCTTTTGTGCGCAGATTCAATAAGCATGTTCAGCTTCTTCAAGAAAAAAACTCCCCCGGCCGAGCAGGCTGCCCAGCCAGCCGTACCGGAAAGCGCTGCCGCGCCACAAGACAACCCAACGCCGCCAAGCACAGCCCCTGCAGTGGAAGCGGCCACCCCGGCGGCCACCGCGCCGTCGCAAGCGCCCGAGCGCAAACTCAGCTGGACCGAGCGACTGAAAGCCGGCTTGTCCAAAACCCGTGACAAGCTGGGCAAGCAACTGGCCTCGCTGTTTGGTGGCGGCCAGATCGATGAAGACCTGTACGAAGAACTGGAAACCGTACTACTTACCGCCGATATGGGCGTAGACGCTACCAACCACTTGCTGAAAGACGTGCGTAACCGTGTCAGCCTGGGCGGACTGAAAGATTCGGCAGAGCTCAAAGGGGCGCTGAAGGCCTCGCTGGGCGACCTGATCAACCCGCTGGAGCAGCCGCTGGATGTTAGCACCAAGAAGCCCTTTGTCATCATGATGGTGGGCGTCAATGGCGCCGGCAAAACCACCTCCATCGGCAAGCTGGCCAAGTACTACCAAAGCCAGGGCAAGAGCGTGCTGCTGGCCGCAGGTGATACGTTCCGTGCTGCCGCGCGCGAACAGCTGATGGCCTGGGGTGAACGCAACAACGTGACCGTTATCGCGCAGCAAAGCGGCGATGCCGCTGCCGTCTGTTTCGACGCCATCCAGGCAGCCACCGCACGAGGGATTGACATCGTGCTGGCCGATACAGCCGGGCGCCTGCCAACCCAGCTGCACCTGATGGAAGAAATCAAGAAGGTGAAGCGCGTGATCCAGAAGGCCATTCCGGACGGCCCGCACGAGGTGATGCTGGTGCTGGATGCCAATATCGGCCAAAACGCCATCAACCAGGTCATCGCCTTTGACGATGCACTGGGCCTGACTGGCCTGGTACTGACCAAGCTGGACGGCACCGCCAAGGGTGGCGTGATTGCTGCCATCGCCAAACAGCGCCCGGTACCGCTGCGCTTTATCGGTGTCGGCGAAACCATCGATGACCTGCGCCCGTTCCAGGCCGGCCCGTACATCGATGCCCTGTTTGATTGATGCCGCGCCTGCGGCCAACCTCTGACTGTCACAGGATGCAGCAATGATCCAGTTTGAACAGGTAAGCAAACGCTACCCCGGCGGCCATGAGGCGCTGAAAAACCTGTCGTTTACCATCGACAGTGGCGAGATGCTGTTTCTAGCCGGCCACTCCGGCGCCGGCAAGAGCACGCTGCTGAAGCTGATTAGCGGCATTGAACGCGCCACCAGTGGCAGCGTGCTGGTGAACGACCAGAACCTCAGTAAACTGCGCGCCAGCCAGTTGCCTTATGTACGCCAGCACATCGGGATCGTGTTCCAGGACCACAAGATCCTGTTCGACCGCAACGTATTCGATAACGTGATGCTGCCGCTGGACATCATCGGCTTTGATCGCCGCGAGGCAGCCAAGCGGGTACGCGCCGCGCTGGACAAGGTGGGTTTGCTGGGCAAGGAAAAGGTGATGCCGGTGCGCCTGTCCGGCGGTGAACAGCAGCGCCTGTGCATTGCCCGCGCCGTCGTGCATCGCCCCAGCATCCTGCTGGCCGATGAACCATCGGCCAACCTGGACCGCGCCTACGCGCTGGACATCATGGAACTGTTCAAATCGTTCCACCAGGTGGGCGTTACCGTGATCGTATCGGCCCACGACGAAACGCTGATGGAAGACTACGGTCGCCGCATCATCCGCTTGCGCGAGGGCCAGTTCGCATCATGAAACACTATTTCTACCTGCACTGGCAGGATGCCCGCCTGGCCCTGCTGAAAATGCTGCGCCAGCCGGTGGGTAGCCTGCTGAACCTGCTGATGCTGGCCATTGCCCTGTCGCTGCCGGTATCGCTGTATCTGGGCGCCAGCAGCGTACAAAGCTGGGTCGGCAAGCTGACCGCCACCCCGCAAATCACGCTGTTCATGGAACTGTCGGCCGAGCAGGCCGACCTGGCGGCGGTACAAGCCAGCCTGCAAACCCACCCCAAAGTAGCTGCCTTCAGCTTTGTCTCCAAGCAGCAGGCCTTGCAGCAACTGGAACAGCGCAGCGGCATGAGCGGGATTGGCGAAGGCCTGGGCAGTAACCCGCTGCCCGATGCCTTCATCGTCCAGCCCAAAGCGGACGCCCCGCCAGAAGCGCTGGAAATGCTGCAGCGCGAGCTTTCCGGGCTGCCGATGGTTGAGCAAGCGCAGTTTGACGCGGCCTGGGCCAAACGCCTGCACGGTTTGCTGGAGCTGGCCATGCAACTGGCGTGGTTCCTGGGCATCAGCTTTGGCCTGGCGCTGATGCTGATTACCCATAACAGCATCCGCATGCAGATCCTGGCGCGACAGGAAGAGATCGAAGTGGCCAAACTGATCGGCGCCACCGACAGCTTCATCCGCCGGCCATTCATGTACTACGCCGTCTGGCAGGGCGTGCTCAGCACGCTGCTGTGCTGGGCACTGTGCAGTGTGTTCGTGGCGCAGGCAGCGCCGGCACTGGACGGTTTTGCCCAGCTGTATAACGAACGCATCCTGCTGCGCAGCCTGACGGCGCAGGAGTTACTGCTACTGGCCGGTGCCACCATCGCCCTGGGCATCATCGGTGCCAGGTTGGCCGCAGACCACCATCTGCGCCGGCTGCGCGCCCGTTGATCGCTATCACCCCGATTTAAAAATGCCATCGCCGGGAACCTGTGCTGTTCTGGCACTCTCATAACGAGAGTGCTAAGATCAGCTCAGGTTTCCATGAGGATAATCCGCGTATGACCACGATTGCTTTGCCAGTACTCTCCGCCAACGGTAGCCTGGAACAGTACATCCAGACCGTGAACAGCATTCCGATGCTGACGCCGGAAGAAGAGTTCGAGCTTGCCACTCGCCAGCAGGAGCACGGCGACCTGGAAGCAGCCAAGCGTCTGGTGCTGTCGCACCTGCGCGTGGTGGTATCCATCGCCCGCGGCTACTCTGGTTACGGCCTGCCGCAAGCCGACCTGATCCAGGAAGGCAATATCGGCCTGATGAAGGCGGTAAAACGCTTTGAACCCACCCGCGGCGTGCGTCTGTTCTCGTTTGCCGTGCACTGGATCAAGGCCGAAATCCACGAATTCATCCTGCGCAACTGGCGCCTGGTGCGTATTGCCACCACCAAGCCGCAGCGCAAACTGTTCTTCAACCTGCGCAGCATGAAGCAGGGCTTTTCGGCACTGTCTGAAAAAGAAGCACTGGATATCGCCGAACAGCTGGGTGTCAAGCCGGAAGAAGTGCGTGAAATGGAAACACGCATGAGCGGCCAGGACATCGCTTTGCTGGCTGACGAAGGCGACGATGAGGGCTTTGCCCCGATCGACTGGCTGGCAGACAGCCACCACGAACCCACCCGCGCCATCGAACGCCACGCCATGGACACGCTGCAGGGTGAAGGTATCGAACAGGCGCTGGGCAGCCTCGACGCCCGCAGCCGTCGCATCATTGAAGCCCGCTGGCTGGCCGATGATGGCGGTGCCACCTTGCACGATCTGGCTGACGAATTTGGCGTATCGGCCGAGCGCATTCGCCAGATTGAGGCCAAGGCGCTGGGCAAAATGAAGGCCGCGCTGAGCCACGGCGTCGTCATCGACGGCTGAGCTGCTGCATCAGTTTGAAAAAAGCCACCGCACTGCGGTGGCTTTTTGCTTTGGCGGGCAACCGGCTTAGCGATACTGCGCCGGCAGTTTATCCACGGCTTGCTGTGCCATCTGGCGCAAGCGCGCCCAGGCCGGTTCGTCGTCGTCCAGCTCTTCCAGAAAGTCCGGTGCGTAGGTCGGGAACGACGCCAGCGCCAAGCTAAAGGTATGCGCGGCTTTGCCCTGCTCCCCAGCCAGCGCTTCCAGCTGCGCCTTGCGACGCAATACATCCGGGTACGGGCGGAAAGCTGCCATCAACTCCAGCCAATGGCGCTGCGTCTTCAGCGCCGACGGTGTCGGGGTGATCACATCGTCCAGCAAGCCCAGCGCGTGCGAGGCAAACATCGGTTCGTGGCGGATGATCTGCTCCAGACGCTGTTGCTGGCGCTGGCTGGTGGGGTAGTACAAACCCTGCATTTCACGATAACGCCAGCTGCCGTAGGCGGCCAACCCGAGCAAGGCGATGGCCAATACCACGTACACCGGCATCAGCCAGCCGACACTGACCTCGTCACTTTCTGGCGCCAGCGCCAGCATCATCACCAGCACGGCCGGGAAATACAGGTACCACAGCGGGTATTCCAGCATGCTGTGAATCAGCGTCACCGACATGATAGCCAGCGGAATCACATGCACCGCCTCGGCACGGCGACCGAAATAAGGCCACACGGCCCAGGCGAAGCCCAGCAGTGCGCACAACGTGCCTGCCAGGCCCATTTCTGCCAGCAGCTGGAATACCAGATTGTGTGCATTGGCAAACAGGCCACTATTGACGCCTGCGTTGGCAAACTGCGGCAGCATCTGCAAGCGCACGCTCTCGGACGCATACTGATACCAGCCATAGCCGAACCACGGGTGCTCGGTAAACACGATCCAGGCCTTGCCCCATTCGGCTAAGCGACGCGCGCCCATGCCATCACTGTTGGCCGCCAACCGCTCCAGCCCGCTGGCGGCCACCGGGCCGTGCAACAACGGCGCCAGCAGCTTTTCACCCAGCGGCAGAATGAATTGCATGGCCACCATCAACACCACCGCCAGTGCCATTACTTTGAACAAGCGCCAGCTCAACGCTTGGCGAATGCGCCAGTGCCAGCCCCCCGCCAGCAGCAACATGGCCACGGTGTACAGCAAAACGGTACGCGAACCGGCGAAGGCAATCGACAGCGCCAGCCAGGTAATGGCAGCCCAACCCCAACGCCGCGCGATCTGCCCGCTAGCCAGCAGCCATACCCCGGCGATCACCCCCCATGTCAGGTAATGCGCGTACTGGTTACGTTGCCCGATATGGCCGAACACGTTGGTGGTAGGGTGGCTGCTGTCATAGAACAACACCCCGCCCATGGCTTCGGCCAGGCCGGTCACTTGCGCCAAGCCAATCAGCGACTGCAATAGGGTACCAATCAGCAACGCCTTGGCTAGCACACTGACCACGGCCTCGCTACCCACGGCCAGCCGCCAGCGCGATACTGCCAACGCCAGCACCGACAACGCTACAAACGCCAGCGCGGTTGCCTGGTTCAAGCCGGGAAAGTAAAGCGGCACAAACCACGGCTGTACCGCCCACACCAGCGCCAACCAGAGCAGCCATTGGCTGCTGCGCGGCCAACTGATGCGTTGCTGCGGCAAACACAGCATGGCTACCGACGCGAGCACCACCACGGTGATCTCGCCCCACCATTGCGGCAACGGCAGGAAATGGAAGCGGGATAAAAACGGAAAAATGGTAATCGCCGCCAGCAAGCCGGCGGCGATGGTAAGACGGGTTGAGGCGTTGAGTGAAGGCGCATGCATCGGCAGTACCCGACCTGAAAAGCAAAGCGGCAAGGATAGCCGATCCGCCCGGCTACCGGCAAAGCCCTAGTCGGGCAATTGCGGCAAGCGCGGTGGCCGCAACGACACCCCCGCTACCGCTTGCCTGGCAACGGCCGCCTCGCCCTCTTTCTGCAAAGTAAGCGCCGCACGCGAAGCGGTAGCCAACAAGCCTTGCAAACGGGCATCGTTACGCGAGGCAATCATCAGTGCACAGTTGGTCACCGTGTTGGGATACGCCGCCCTCAGCATGCGCAAACTGTCTTCGGCAGCCTGCGGCTTGCCAGCCCACTGCTGCATGATGGCAGTCTTGCACAATAAGGTTGGATATGGCCGGTACGCTACCAGCGCTTCGTGGTGCTGCAATTTGATCTCTAGTTGCTGCGGGCTAGGTATCAGGTAATTGCTGAGGACCAGCTCGGACTCGAAGCGCCAGAACGGATTGGCCGACAAGGCAATCAATTGTTCGATCCGCTGCTCATTCACCTTGGCGTCGCGTGAGGGTTGCTGGCTTTCGGTCAACAAGCCAAACACACTAGCGCCGTGCACCACATACAGCAAACCTGCCATGCCGAACACCAGCGCGCCGATACGGCGCATCGACGCCCGTAAAGCCAGCGTCACCGGCGGCCGTGGCGACAAGGCGAGGATGGTAAAAAAGGCGAAGCTGAACGGCAGGTACCACAGCGGATACTCCAGCATCGAATGCCCCAGCGTCACTGCCGCCATGCCTAGCAGGAAGGCATTCTCCGGCGTGGCATGCTCGCGCTTCAGGTACGGCCACAGGCAGTAGCTTACGATCGCGGCAGCCAGCAAGGTAGCCGGCACACCGGTTTCGGCCAACAGCTGGGTAACCAGATTATGGCTGTGGGTAAACAGGCTGCTTTCCGGCACCCGGCCATAACCGCCAAACGCTTCCAGCCATACCGACTGATAGGCGTAGCCGCCGACGCCGGTACCCAACCAAGGGTAGGCTTTCACGATTTGCCAGCACTTGTCCCACTCCACACGGCGGCGGGCGCCAAAGCCGGCATCGTTAAGGCGATCCAGGCCGGAACTGATATCCACATTAAAGAGCCACTGTGCAGCATGCTTGCCAGTCAACTGGAACAGGACAATACTTGCCGCCGCCCACAACAAGGCTTTGCCGATCCCTGATTGCGGCAGGCGCACGCGCATCAGCACACCCAGTACCGCAATGGCGGCCCCGTAGGCCAAAGGCAGGCGACCACCAGACCAGGCCGACAACAGCGACAGATACAAGCACAGCGCAATAGTCAGCCAAGCAGGCAAGCGGTGTTGTGAATACAGATAGGCAGAGGCCAGCATCCCCCAAGTCAGCACATGGGCAAACTGGTTGCGCTGGCCGATATTGCCCATGATTTCCATACCGCTGAATACCAGCCAGCCATCAGATAGCGTTGCCAAGCCTGCTATCTGACAGAGGCCGATCAGCGCTTGCAGTACCGCACCTAACAGTACCGACCAAGCCATTGCCGCTACTAGCTGCATACGACCAATGCGCTGTTGCTCGTGGGCGAGCAACACTGCACCCAGCGCCGCCAGTAATAAGCCAAAGAGTTCGAATGGCAGCATGCCCGACTGCTGCCATTGATAGCGCAACAAGCTACCCGCCCACAATAACAGCCACCACAGCAAAAAGACCGGCAGGAACCATAACGTTTGCACCTGACGGTCAGACTGCCCGCGCAAGCGCCAGGCGGCAATCAGTAGCCCGCTGCTGATGAAAGCCAGCGTCAATGCATTGGTCCACCAGTCCTGCAGCGGGCTATAGCGGGCAAAGTTGAAAAATGGCAAAGAAAAGATGCACACTAGTGCCAGGGTAAGCGGATGACGCAACATGCCGACTCGCAATAAAAAAGGGGGTGATGAACACCCCCTTATTGGGACAACTCAGCCGATCAAGTGACGAGTTAGCGGCAGTTGGATGGCAAATATTTCGCATCCACTGCAGTAGTACCAGTGATACCACTCGCTGTAGGCTGGCATTTCCATTGCAGAGAACCAGTATTAGTACTTGGCACAAGGAAGACAACAGAACCGCTGGTAACTTTTTCGTTGTAATTAATTTGAACAATCCCACTTGCAAGTATAGATACGCTTTGAACAGCGTTACCCTTGATATCACCAGCCGCAGCAACACCATAACTGGCATTGAACGGTGCTGTACCGGAAACAAATGCGTTGTTAGTCGAGTAGTACTCAGTTACCGCCGTCTTAGCAGCAGCGGCCAATGTGAGGCCTTCCGATACGTGGGCACGCTTGGTGTAATCCTGGTACGCCGGAATGGCGATGGCGGCCAGAATACCGATAATGGCCACAACGATCATCAGTTCGATCAGGGTGAAACCTTGTTGTACGCGTTTCATAGTGAACACTCCATGGTTGTAATCAAGTTGGCCACGTGGCCAGGTGGGTAAGTTATTGGCGACAGTTGGACGGCAGGATGCGAGTTAAGTCACTATCGCCTGTACAGGTCCAGCGATAAGCGCCCGAGGTAACTGCTTGTGGAGTAAGCCAAATGTGAGCTCCAGAGGCTACCTTACTACTCAACTCCACCTTTATGACGCTAACACTACCAGACGCTTCGATATCAAGTCTCGCAATACTGCTACCACGGCTGGCGGAAGCATTTGCTATACCCGCCGAGGCATTGCTGGTCGGCCAGGCATTGTTAGTCGCGTGGTATTCCTCCATCGCCGTCTTGACTGCACTGGCAGCCACCAACGCTTCGCTGATGTAAGCGCGCCGAGTGTAATCCTGGTAAGCAGGGATGGCGACAGCCGCCAGAATGCCGATGATGGCAACCACCATCATCAGTTCTATTAGCGTGAAGCCTGCCTGCATCTGTTCATTCATTTTGAATAAAAAAGCATCATCAGTAAAGGTTGCCGCAATACTTGCAAGGGCTGTGCCAGGTCGGACTTCTGCTGTGCGCACCGTCAAATCGTGGTGGATGCGCCGCATAAATTGTCAGCACTGACAATTTTCGTCACCCGGCAGCACTGAGCGGCCCCGTGTTAGCATCCGCCATCCCTGTCTTTGCCGGATTGCGTCATGACCTCGCACAACGATCAATGGCTGGCCCGCAGCCGCGCCGCTGTATGGCACCCGTGTACCCAGATGAAACGCCACGAAACCCTGCCCATCGTCCCCATTGCCCGGGCAGATGGCATCTGGCTAGAAGATTTTGACGGCAAGCGCTATATCGACGCCGTCAGCTCCTGGTGGGTAAACCTGTTCGGCCATAACCATCCGCGCATCAAGCAAGCCATCAAGGACCAGCTGGATACGCTGGAGCACGTGATCCTGGCCGGTTTTACCCAGCAGCCCGTGGTAGAGCTATCCGAGAAGCTAGCAGCCGCGTCCGGCCTTGGGCACGCGTTTTATGGCTCCGATGGTGCCAGCGCCACCGAAATTGCGCTGAAGATGAGCTTCCATTACTGGCGCAACCACGGGCAAGGCAGCAAACAGCGCTTTGTCAGCCTGGAAAACAGCTACCACGGCGAAACCGCCGGTGCGCTGGCCGTCACCGACGTTCCGCTGTTCTCGCAAACCTATGCCCCGCTGTTGCAACAGAACTTCCGCGTGCCCAGCCCGGACGCCAGGTTGGCCGCAGACGGTGAAAGCGCCGAAAGCTACGCGCTGCGCGCGGCCGACGCGCTGGCAGCCTTGCTGGCGGCCAAACACGACCAGATTGCCGCGCTGATCATCGAGCCGCTGGTACAAGGCGCCGCCGGCATGGCGATGTACCATCCGGTCTACCTGCAGCGTGCCCGTGCGCTGTGTGACCGCTACCAGATACACCTGATTGCCGATGAAATCGCCGTCGGTTTCGGCCGTACCGGCAGCCTGTTTGCCTACCAGCAAGCCGGCATCACGCCAGACTTCCTGTGCCTGTCCAAAGGCATCACCGGCGGCTACCTGCCGCTGTCCTGTGTGCTTACCACCGACAGCGTGTACCAGGCGTTCTACGACGACGACGTCACGCGCGGCTTTCTGCACTCGCACAGCTATACCGGTAACGCGCTGGCCTGCCGTGCCGCGCTGGAAGTACTGGCCATTTTCGACGATGAAAACGTGCTGGCCCGCAACCGTGCCACTGCCGAATGCTTCAGCCGGATCCTGGCACCGGTCGCTGCCCACCCGGCGGTACGGCATTTCCGCCACCAAGGCATGATCTGGGCCTTTGATGTGGATAGCCCACGCAGCGACTTTGCCGTCGCCTTCTTCCAGGCCATGCTGGCGCGCGGCTGTCTGGTGCGCCCGATCGGCAAAACGGTGTACTTCATGCCGCCTTACATCATCGAGGAGGCACAGATGTTGCAGTTACAACAGGCCACGCTGGCAGTGCTGGCGCAACTGGCTGGCCATGCGGCGGCGGAGAATGGCCCAGAGACCGCCCTGCCCTGAGGCCGAGGTTGGGACCGAGTATGGCAGGCTGCAGCCGGCAATAACGGTGATGCCCACGGTCTTCGCCAGATTTTATATACTCTGTTAAATTATCCATTTGGCCTAACCGCATGCTCAACCTGTCGCTCAGCGCACCGCACCTCGACCCGGTCATGGTGATGTGCGATCCCGATCAGCTGGAAGCCTGGCTCCAGCACCTGCCCTACACGCAGCCGTTCGACTGCGCGCAGACGATCCGCGATGCGCTGGCCCAGCTGAACTGCATCAAGCTTCCCCCTTCCAGCCGCTTGCAGCTGCTACGACTGTACCTGCAAGCGCAGGACCGGCTGCTGCCGGTACTGGAAGCCGAGGCCAGACCGGGCGAGCTCACCACCTATGTCCGGGCACGGCGTGCCGCATTGCTGGCACAGCATCTGTCCATCCTGATCCACAACGGTTTCAAGCGTGTGCTGCTCGACCGCAGCCACGAACACGGGCTGTTTGCGCTGGACCGCCACAAGATCGAGGCGCTGAACCTCACCATGCTCAGCGCGCGCCAACTGGCCTTGCTGTACGCCCGCACCTACACCACAGCACCGCCCGGCTTCTGGCGAGATTGCCACCAGATTTTCCTGTATGCGCTGGAACAGGGCTGGGAAGGCAAGGCGCTGAACGAAAAGGAAGACAGCGTCGGTTCACTGTACCGTCAGTTACTGCTGCTGGGCATGACCTCCTGCAACCGCATGGAGCCAGCGCTGATCGACTACACGCTGCTGCTGATCCGCAAGTACGCCAAATGCCTGCATCTGGTACAGGTAGACCGGCTGCCCGAACGACACGGCGCCTTTGCCTACCGCAGCGAGCAAGACTACCCGCCCCGCTTTTATAGCGAGGCGCCGACGCACGGCCATATCTTCTGGATCGTCGACACCCAGCACTTACAGCATGAGTTGCTGGAAAAACTGCTCAGCCTGCAGCGCCTGCTGCAGAACCGAAGCGACGACACCCTGCTGGCCGAGGAGCTGCAACGCGTACTGCGCTTGATGCAAGAGTGGCAAAGCGCCCCGCAGCGACGCTACCCGCGGCACGACAGCCAGCAGGAAGTCGAGCTGGTGACCCTGCTGCCTACCTGCTGGTTCATCGCCAATCACGCCGAATGGGACTTCCCCCTGCCCGCGGCCCCCGGACAACCCAGCAGTACCGACACCCAAGCCGGCGACGCTACCCTGCTGGCTGCACCCGACAACGTACCGCCGCCACCGCCGCGCTTCCAGCGGCCGCTACCAGCGACACCTTCGCGCCTGAACATGCTCAACCTCAGCGCCGGCGGCATGCTGCTGCGCGGCGAGTCACACCACCACCCGTTGCGCACCGGCGAACTGGCCATGTTGCGTGTACCAGGCAAAGCCTGGCATCTGGCCACCGTACGCTGGGTCAACCTGCGCGGCGAAGGCATGGAAGCCGAATGCGGGCTGGAACAACTGGGCCCGCTACCGGAGGCGGTGATGGTGATGCCGGTCATCACCCACCCCAACGACCAGTTCCAGATGGCGCTGCTGCTGTCACCAACGACCGGTAGCAATCGCCAGCCCATGCTGGTGCTGAGTGGTCGCCCCTACCAGAAGCTGCGCGAATTCCGCCTGCTGACCCGCCACGGCGAACAGCTGGTGCGCCTGACCGCGCTGGATGCCCAGACCGCCTACTACCAGTTCGTGGAATTCCAGCCCAGCAGCGCCTTCTGACGCGGCGCACCATCGCGGCGGAATGCGTTACACTGACACTCCGTTTTTTGTCGAACAGGAAGCAGTACGGATGCAATCGGTGATTCATACCGCCACGCGTATCGTGGTGAAAGTGGGCTCCAGCCTGGTAACCAACGACGGCAAAGGCCTGGACCACGGCGCGCTGGCGCGCTGGGCCGCCGAGATCGCCGAACTGCGCCGCCGTGGCAAGCAGGTGGTGCTGGTTTCCAGTGGTGCCATTGCCGAAGGCTGCCAGCGTCTGGGCTGGGCCAAGCGCCCGAAAGCCGTACACGAGCTGCAAGCCGCCGCTGCCGTCGGCCAGATGGGCCTGTGCCAGGCGTATGAAAGCGCATTTCGCGAGTACGGCCTGCAAACTGCCCAGGTGCTGCTGACCCACGAAGACCTGTCCGACCGCCTGCGTTACCTGAACGCCCGCACCACGCTGTCCACCCTGCTCACACTGGGCGTGGTACCCATCATCAACGAGAACGACACCGTGGTCACCAGCGAGATCCGCTTTGGCGATAACGACACGCTGGGTGCGCTGGTCACCAACCTGATCGAAGCCGACGCGCTGGTCATCCTCACCGACCAGCGTGGCCTGTACAGTGCCGACCCGCGCAAACACCCCGACGCCGAGTTCATCCACGAAGCCGAAGCCGGCAACCCGGCGCTGGAAGCCATGGCCGGCGGCGCCGGCTCCAGCGTGGGCACCGGCGGCATGTACACCAAGATCATCGCTGCCAAGCGCGCGGCGCGCAGCGGTGCCGCCACCGTGATTGCCAGCGGCCGCGAAGCGAGCGTGCTGTCGCGCCTGGCCGACGGTGAAGGCATCGGCACCCAGCTGAATGCGCCCACCACCCGCCTGGCGGCGCGCAAGCAGTGGCTGGCCGACCACCTGCAGCTGTCCGGCAAGCTGGTACTGGACGCCGGCGCCGCGCTCGCGGTACGCGAAAAAGGCACCAGCCTGCTGCCGATCGGCGTCATCGCGGTAGAGGGCAGCTTCCTGCGTGGCGACGCCGTGGCCTGCGTGGACGAGCAGGGTCTGGAAGTGGCGCGCGGGCTGGTGAACTACAGCTCGGAAGAAGCGCGGCTGATCATGCGCAAGGCCACCCGCGACATCGAAGGCGTGCTGGGCTATCTGGTAGAGCCGGAGCTGGTACACCGCGACAATATGGTGACGCTGTAAGCGCCAAACGGCGGTGGTTGCGGCCAACCCTGATGCCGTCCCCCTTGCGGGGGGCGGCATTTTTCATGGCGGGCGCTACAGGCTGTCCACATCCTGCAGATAGGCCTCGGCCTGCGCCAGCAGCGCCTGGCGGGCGCCCTCGCCCATCTTGCGCCAGCTGGCGTACGGCATCGCCAGCCGAGGGTTGGCCGCCAGTTTGGCCTCGTGCCGCGCCAGAAAGTGCCAGTACAGGCTGTTGAACGGGCAGGCACCAGGGCCGGTTTTCTGCTTTACCGCGTAGCGGCACTGCGCGCAGTGGTCGCCCATGCGCGCCAGGTACGCACCGCCAGACACGTACGGCTTGCTGGCCATGAAGCCGCCGTCGGCCCACTGGCTCATACCGCGCGTATTGGGCTGCTCCACCCACTCGAAGGCATCGATGTAGATACCCAGGTACCAAGCGTCTACTTCATCTGGGTGGCAACCCAGCAGCAACGCGATATTGCCGGTGACCATCAGGCGCTGGATATGGTGGGCGTAAGCGTGTTGCAGGCTGCCCTGCACCGCCTGCGCCACGCAGGCCATGCCGGTGTCGCCGTCCCAGAACCAGCGCGGCAACGGCCGCTGGTGCTGCAAGGCGTTGACGCTGCCAAAGTCCGGCCGCGCCCAATACACGCCGCGCACGTACTCGCGCCAGCCCAGAATCTGGCGGATGAAGCCCTCCACGCTGGCCAGCGGCAGCGTCGGGTCGCTGCGCCAGGCCGCTTCCGCCGCCTGCACCACTTCGTGCGGCGACAGCATCTTGCTGTTCAGCGCAAAGCTCAGCCCGCTGTGGAACAGCCAGGCCTCGCCGTGCACCAGCGCGTCCTGGTAGCGACCGAAGTGACGCAAGCGGTGCTGGAGGAAATCGGCTAGCCAGGCCCGTGCCTCGCGCCGTGTCAGCGGCCACGGCAGCGCCCCGGCCTGCGGCTCACCCAGCGTCTGCACACCGGCCTCGACAATCTCCTGCCACAGCGATCCCAGGTCATGGGCGGCAAACGGCCACGGCGCCAGCGCCACCTCGCCACGGTACGGCTCGCGGTTGGCCGCGTCGTAGTTCCACTGCCCGCCTTCCGGCTTGCCGGCAGCGTCCAGCAGCACGCCGTGCTGCTGCCGCATGCGCCGGTAGAAGGTTTCCATGCGCCAGCCCTTGCTGCCGAACAGCCGCGCCGCCTCGTCACGGGTGGTGTAGAAATGCTCGCTGTCCACCTGCGTCAGCGGCAGGCCCACTTGCTGCGGCAACGCAGCCAATAGCGCATCGACACGGCGTTCGTCGGCCAGCTGGCAGGCCAGGCTGCTGGCGCCATAGTGCGCGGCCAACCACGCCAGGTTGGCGGCAAAATCGTGCTGGTTGGCCGCATCGCCAATGCGCAGGTAATGCACGCGGTGGCCGGCCGCCTGCAGCGCCTCGGCAAAGCGGCGCATGGCGGCAAATACGGCCAGCACCTTTTGCGCGTGGTGGCGCACGTAGTCGGTTTCGCTGCGCGTTTCCATCAGCACGTACACCACGTCGTCGCGGCGTTCGCGGTACCAGCTGTGGGCAGCGTTAAGCTGGTCGCCCAGAATCAGGCGCAGTTGCATGGCAGGCTCCAGAACAAAGGCAGGTCATCGGTGCCGGCTGCCTGCAGAAACAGGGCCGGATGGCTGAAATCGGGGTGCTCGGGCCAAAACAAAACCCCGTTTGCACGGCAAACGGGGTTAGCGGGTAGCAGACCGGCTGACAGCTCAGGCGGCATCGTCGTCGCGCTGCGAGGAACGGCGTTGCTCGCGGCTGCTTTCGGCCACGCGCATGATGACGTAGGCCACCATCGCGCACAGGAAAAACAACAGCATCACCCAGGAAATCTGCGACAGCGTGTCCATGGCGGTGCGGTAGATTTCCATGGTCCAGCGCGGGCCGTTCAGCTCCATCACCTGTTCGCGGCCATTCTGCAGGTACTTCTGGATTTCCCACATGTTGACGCCGCCGGACACGCCGACCACCACGATGGCGAAACTCATGTACTTGCGCCAGGCTTCGGCCAGCTCCGGCCCGATGATGCTTTTGAGGATCTTCAGCACGGCGTCGCTGAAAAAGCGTGCCACCAATACCGACGTCAGCAGCGCGACGCCGAGGGTGACGATGAGCAAGGCGTAAAACATGGTTTCTCCCTTTTGATGTGTGCCATTCGGCAGCGTGCCGGCATTCTACGCCGACGCGGGCTGCACCAGCAAAGCGGCAAAGCGGCGCAGCAGTGCGGCAGCCTCCGGCGTGGGGCACACCCCGGCGGCCAACTGCTGTGGCTGCAGGCCGTCGCGTTCCAGCGCCGGGGCGGCCACGTGGATCAACTGCCGCGTGGCTTCGGCGTCGAACTCGGGGTGGAACTGCAGGCCCCAGCTATTGCCCAGGCGGAAGGCGTGGTGCGGCTCCCAATCGTTGCTGGCCAGCGGAATGCCCCCCGGTGGCAGCTTCAGCACTGTCTGCCAGTGAAAAGCGTTAGCGGCAAAACGCGGCGGCAGCTCGCCCAGCAACGGGTCGTCGGCAGCGTGCTCGTGGCGCCGGATATGCACCGAGCCCACTTCCGGCCCCTGCGGGTGATAACCGACCTCGCCGCCCAGTGCGTGCGCCAGCAGCTGGTGACCGTAACAGATGCCCAGCAGCGGCAGCTGCGCCGCGTGCGCCTGGCGCAGCCACGCCGCCGTCGCCTCGCTCCACGGCAAACGGTCGCTCACCATCGCCAGCGAGCCGGTGATCACCGCGCCGGCCACGCGCTCTACCGGCGGCAGCGTCTCGCCCGCCGCCACCCAGACCACCTGCCAGCTGCCCGGCGTCTCGCCCATTTCGCGCACGATCCAGTCTTCGAAACGGCCGCGGTGGTCGCGCACCGGGCTGCCGGGTTCGCCGGTCTTGATGATCAGTTTCAGCTTCATGCTCAGTCTTTCATCGGCAGGCCAAAGTGCGTGTACGCCAGTGCCGTGGCCATGCGGCCCCGTGGCGTGCGCTGCAGATAGCCTTGCTGGATCAGATAGGGTTCGATCACGTCTTCGATGGTGTCGGTGGATTCGCCAATGGCCGCCGCCACGTTGTCCAGCCCCACCGGCCCGCCACCGAACTTGTCCAGAATGGCCTGAAGCAATTTGCGGTCCATCACGTCCAGGCCGGCCGGGTCCACGTCCAGCATCGCCAGCGCGGCGTCGGCCACCTCGGCGCTGACTACGCCGTTGGCGCGTACCTCGGCGTAATCGCGCACCCGGCGCAGCAGGCGGTTGGCAATACGCGGCGTACCACGGCTGCGGCGGGCCACCTCGAAGGCGCCGTCGTCGGCCAACTCCACGTTCAGCAGACCGGCCGAGCGGGTGACGATGCGCGTCAGCTCCTCGGCGTTGTAAAACTCCAGCCGCGCCACGATGCCGAAACGGTCGCGCAGCGGGTTGGTCAGCATGCCGGCGCGGGTGGTGGCGCCGATCAGCGTGAACGGCGGCAGGTCGATCTTCACCGAGCGCGCGGCCGGGCCTTCGCCGATCATGATGTCGATCTGGTAATCCTCCAGCGCCGGGTAGAGGATCTCCTCCACCACCGGGCTGAGGCGGTGGATTTCGTCGATGAACAGCACGTCGTGCGGTTCCAGATTGGTCAGCAGCGCCGCCAGGTCGCCGGCGCGTTCCAGCACCGGGCCGCTGGTCTGGCGCAGATTGACGCCCATTTCGCGCGCCACAATGTGCGCCAGCGTGGTCTTGCCCAGGCCCGGCGGGCCGAACAGCAGCACGTGGTCCAGCGCCTCGCCACGCTTTTTGGCGGCCTCAATGAAGATTTCCAACTGCTCGCGCGCCTTTTTCTGGCCCACGTACTCGTCCAGTAGCTTGGGGCGTAGCGCGCGCTCCAGCGCCTCTTCCTGCTCGGAAGCACGTTGCGGGGTGACGATGCGGCGCTCGGGTGCGCCGCCGATCAGGTTATCGGTCTGGATCATGGCGAAATCGGTAACAGGCAATGGGCTGATGTTACCACTGCAAGCAGGCTGCTGCGGCCAACGTTGGCCGCAATAGCCGGGCCATACCAGACCGTGCGTGCCCGACGTTACGGCAGCGTCGGTTTGTCCAGACGCTCGGCCAGTGCGGCGGCCAGCTGGGCTTTGTCCGCTACCCGCACCGCCAGTGCCCGGGCTGCGGCGCGCTGCGTCTCGCTCATCTGGCTGTCAATCCTTTCGTGATACCAGATCGAGTCCCCCTGGTCGTACAGCAATACGGCAAGTGCGTAAGCCATCGGCAGGTCTTGTGCCACATGCTCGCCAGCGTGGAAAAACTCGCGCAAGGTCGTCAGAGCGCCCTCGTGCTTGTTCAGTGCCGCCTCCCGGTACCAGTGCAGCATCTGGCGCTCGTCACGCGCGCCCCCCCAACCGTAGCGGTAGATACGCGCCAGCTCGTACTGGGCGGTGGCATGCCCGTGCCGGGCCGCTTGCTGATACCACAGTCGCGCCTGGCGGGCGTGGTACGGGTCGTTCTCGCCCAGCTCGGCGTGGGTTTCTGCCAGCGCCAGCATGGGCAGTACCCAAGGCTCCATTGCTGCCAGACGCCACCAGTACAGCGCCTGGCCTACATCGCGTGGCACGCCGTCGCCCAGAAAGTAGCTGAGCCCGAAGTTGTACTGACTAACACTGTTGCCTGCGCGAGCGGCCTGTTGCCACAAGGCAAGCCCGGCGGCCGGGTCCCGCCATTCCGCAGGGCCGTACTGGTAGATAGCGCCCAGGTTGTTCATGGCCATATCATCCCCCTGCGCGGTGGCAGCACGATACCAGCGTACTGCTTCCGGCAAATCCTTCGGCCCGGCCAGCCCGGCATGCAGCATCATGGCCAGCATTCTCTGGGCGACGACATCACCGGCTGCGGCGCGGGCCGGTAGCGCGCGCCGGATGGCGGGGCTTGCCTTGGGCGTGAAGAACACCGTGCCAAAGCGGCCATTCAATATCAAAATGCCGTCCACCTGCTCAAGCGTCAACCAGCGGGCTCGCCGCGTCTGTAGCGACTTTCGGTCATCAATCGTGCGCACCCAGTCTGCGGCGATCTCGTCACCTGCCGCGGCGGCCGTCTCAAAATCCTGTTGTGCCTGTACATAATCTTGCCGCTGGTACGCCTGTATGGCACTCGTCAGGTCTGCCCAGGCGGGCAAGGCCAGCCCGCACAGGCCCAAGGCCAGCCATCGACGCAGCGGCATGTTACCGCCCGCCCTTGCGGCCGCCGCCGTTGCCGGGCTTCAGGCGGATGGACACGCCGCCACGGCCGCTGCTGGCCTTGTGCACCTCGAACCAGCCGGATTTCACCACCAGGTCGGATAGCTTGGCAAAGCCGTAGTTGCGCGGGTCGAAATCCGGCATCCACTGCCCCAGCAGGCTGCCAACGCCACCCAGGTCGGCCCAGCCTTCGTCGTCGTCCATGCTTTCGATACCCTTCTGGAACTGCGCGCGCAGCTTCTTATCCAGCGGGCGCAGTACGCGGCTGGCCTGCGCGGCCTTACCACTACTGGCAGCTTCCCCTTTGCCGCCGGCGTCGTCTGCTTTGGCCGTCTCGTCGGCCAGCGCCAGCACCTCCACGTACACGAACTTGCTGCAGGCGTTGACGAAGGCGGCCGGGGTTTTCTCCTCGCCAAAGCCCCACACTTCCAGCCCGTCTTCGCGCAGGCGGGTGGCCAGGCGCGAAAAGTCGCTGTCGCTGGAGATCAGGCAAAAGCTCTGGTAGCGGCCGGAGTGCAGCATGTCCATGGCGTCGATCACCAGCGTGATGTCGGACGCGTTCTTGCCCTTGGTGTTGGGAAACTGCTGGATGGGGTGGATGGCAAAGCGCGCGCACAAGTCGCGCCAGGCCTTGTCGTGGCGGCTGAAGTCGCCGTACACGCGCTTGAGCGCCAGCACGCCCAGCTTGCCGGCTTCTTCCAGCACGTCTTCTATCCAGGCGGGCGACACATTGTCGGCGTCGATCAGCACAGCTACGTTGGGCATGGGGTGTCCTTGCAGGTAAGAGTTGAATGCTTAGCGGCCGCCGGCCACGTCCAGCAGGTGGCCGGTGGTAAACGAGGCCTCGTCGGACAGCAGCCACAGGATGGCAGCCGCCACTTCTTCGGGTTGGCCGCCACGCTGCATCGGGATGCCGGCCTTGACGCGGTCCACACGGCCCGGCTCGCCGCCATCGGCGTGCATGTCGGTGTAGATAAAGCCAGGGCGCACGCCGTTGACGCGAATGCCCTCGGCGGCGACTTCTTTGGCCAGGCCCAGCGTCAGCGTGTCCAGCGCGCCCTTGCTGGCGGCGTAATCGACGTACTCGCCGGGCGAACCCAGCCGCGCCGCCGCCGACGATACATTGACGATAACGCCGCCCTGCCCGCCCAAGCGGGTGGACAGCCGGCGTACCGCCTCGCGGCAGCACAACAGCGGCCCCAGCACATTGGTGGCCAGCATGCGCTGCCAGCGCGCCACGTCCATGTCGGCCAGCGGCATTTGCGGCGCCAGCACGCCGGCGTTGTTCACCAGCGCCGACAGCGGCCCCAGCGCGGCCTCGGTGTCGGCAAACAGGCGCAGCACGTCGGCTTCGCTGGCCACGTCGCCAGCCAGTGCCACTGCGCGACCGCCATCGGCGCGGATGGCGTCTACCACCGCCTGCGCGGCATCCCGCTGGCGGTGATAGTTGACCGCGACCGCCCAGCCACGGGCTGCGGCCAAGCTGGCGGTAGCGGCGCCGATACCACGGCTGGCACCGGTAATCAGCAGCACTTTCTGCATAGCGGCTTTAGCCTTTCATCAGGTTCTTCAGCGCCAGGCGCACGCCGTCGCTGACGGTCACGTCCAGCGGCAGGCCCTTGGTGGCGGCAGCGGCTTCCTTGTCGTTGTAACCCAGCGCCAGCAGGGCGTTAACGATATCGCTCTTGTCGTCCGGGGTGGCGGCAAACGGCAGGCCGCCGGGCACGGTAAGGTTGCTGCCGCTGGCCAGCTTGCCGCGCAGCTCCAGCACCAGACGCTCGGCGGTTTTCTTGCCGATGCCGGGCACGCTGGACAGGCGCTTCAGGTCTTCGCTGGCCACTGCCACCGCCAGCTCGTCGGTGCTCATGCCGGACAGGATGGCCAGCGCGATCTTGGCGCCGATGCCGCTGACCTTGATCAGCTGGCGGAAGGTTTCGCGCTCGTCGCGGCTGGCAAAGCCGTACAGCAGATGGGCGTCTTCGCGCACCACCAGATGGGTGAACAGCGTGGCTTTCTGGCCCAGCGCCGGCAGCTGGTAAAAGGTGGTCATGGTGACATCGACGTCGTAACCGACGCCGTTGACGTCCACGGTGATTTGCGGCGGCAGTTTTTCGATAAGCGTACCGCTGAGTCGTCCGATCATGGGCTGTCTTTCACAAGGTTGGCCGCAGCCACAGGCTGGCGGCCAGCAACAAAGGGTAGAGGTTGGCCGCCATGATAGTGGGAATGATGGCGGCGCGCAGTTGCCGTTGCTGCAAGGCACGCCAGGCGCGCAGGTACAGCGGCAGCAGGCACAGCTGCCACGGCTGCCCGGCGGCCAGCGGCAAAGCCAGCGCCAGCCCGGCCAGCAGCAGGTAGCCGCGCACCGCGGCCGGGTGGTCCAGGCGCACCACCCAATGGCGCTTGCCGGCCAGCGCGTCGGCGTCGCGGTCGGGAAACTGGTTGGCAAACAGCAGCAAGGCGGCGGCCACGCCGTAACCGGCGGCCAGCCACGGCAGCCCGGCCGGCCAGGGCGCCTGCAATACCTGCAGCGCGCCCAGCGGCAGCAGGGCAAAACACAGCGCCACCGTCAGTTCGCCCAGGCCACGGCTGTTCAGGCGCAACGGCGGGGCGGAATAGCCCCAACCCAGCACCACGCCCGCCAGGCCGGTATAGAACAGGCCGGTACCGGCTTGCCACACCAGCCACAAACCGCCCGCGCTCACCAGCGCAAACAAACCACCGGCTAGCCACGCCATCTGCCGCCGGCTCAGCACACCGGCCTGGATGAAACGGCTGCCGCCGGTAAACGGGTATTCGCGTTGCAGGTTGGCCGCGTCGCTGCCGTTGTCGTGGTCGGCCACGTCGTTGATCACGTTTACGGCAGCGTGGCACAGCAAGGCCAGCAACAGCGCCAGCAGCGCCTGCGGCCAACCTTGCGCCAAGGCCTGCGGGCCGGCCATGGCCAGGCCCAGCAGCACGCCGCCCAGCGTCAGCGTCAGGAAAGCCGGGCGCGTGGCCAGCAGCCAGCGCGCCGGGTGCGCCAGCAGCGCGGACAAGTCGGTTTCAGCTTGATGGGTCGTGGACAGATGCATGACGGGGCCTCGGCCGGTTCATTCTTGCAGCATACGATAAGGCGGGATGGCGGCAAAACCGGTGCGCATGCTCAGGCCAGGCGCCAGCCGCCGTGGGCGCCCGCCACGCCGGCCAGCACCGCCGCCAGGCTCAAGCCCAGCAGCACCACGTGCAGCCACTGCACCCGCGCCATGGTGCCCGCCGGGTCGCGCTGCGCACGCTGCTTCAGCCAGCGGTGCACGATAAACGGCTCCAGCACGAACAGCATCAGGAAGAACGGCAGCCAGGCGGCGATCATCAGGTGCAGCCAGCCGGTATCGCGCAGCCGCGCCCAGCTGTCGGTGCTGTGCAGCATCCAGCCGGCACTGGCCAACCCCAGCAGCACCCAGAAACGTGCCTGGGCGCCGAAGCGGTGCTCCACGTCTTCGAACATCGCGTATTGCTGGTCAGCGGGAAAACGGCGGCGGATGGCGGGGATCAGCACGGTGGTGACAAAGCCGACGCCGCCCACCCACATTACGATGGCAAGGACGTGCAGCGCACGGGCAAGGGCGTAGTCGTTCCACATGGCAGGCTCCGGCAAACAAGGTTGGCCGCAGTATGCCGCCAGCGCGCTGCGCCGGCCTTGGCCTGGCTCAAGCCCCGGGCGACTACACCAACCGCCCGCCGCGCACTTTGTAGCCCAGCTTGGCCAGCTTGCCGACTGCGCCACCGCTATGGTTGGCGTGCGTCAGCGCTACCGCCAGCGCGTCGGCGGCGTCGGCCTGCGGCGTGCCGGACAGGTTGAGCATGGTCACCACCATGAACTGCACCTGTTCCTTCGGCGCCTTGCCCTGCCCCACCACCGATTGCTTCACCTGCAGCGCGGTGTACTCGGCCACCGGCAGGTCCTTGATCACCAGCGCCGTCATGCAGGCGCCGCGCGCCTGGCCCAGCATCAGCGTGGCGGCGGGGTTGACGTTGACGAACACCTGCTCCAGCGCCGCCTCGGTGGGCTGGTAGGTGTCGATGACCTGATGGATGGCGTTCACCAGCACCTTCACCCGCTCGGCGAGGCTGGCGCCCTGCGGCGTGCGGATAGCGCCGGACGCCACGTAATGGCGCTGGTTACCGACGATGTCGATGACCCCGAAACCGCAGATACGGCTGCCGGGGTCGATGCCCAGAATGCGGCGCTTCACGGCTGCGCCCAGCGGCGCGCGATGGCGTCGGCCTCGGCCAGCCGTTCCGGCGTGCCCACGTCCAGCCACAAACCGCGGTGCGCCTGGCCGCTCACCTGCTGCTGTGCCATCGCCGTGCGCAGCAGCGGTGCCAGCTTGGCCGGCTGCCCGGCCGGGGTATGCGCAAACAGCGCCGGGTGATACAGGCCGATGCCGGAAAAGGTCAGCCCTTCGCCATCGGCCGCACTGGCGCTGACGCCACCCTCCGGCAGCAGGCCGAAATCGCCGGCCGGGTTGTGCGGCGGGTTAGTCACCAGCAGCAGGTGCGCCAGACGGCGGCTGCCGTCCAGCGCGGCCAAGGTTGGCCGCAAGGCGGCAAAGTCCACGTCGGTCAGCACGTCGCCATTCACCACCACAAACGGCGCGCTGCCCAGCAAGGGCAAGGCGGTAGCAATGCCGCCGGCGGTTTCCAGCGCCGTGCTTTCTGCCGAGTAGGCCAGGCGCACGCAGTAGCGGCTGCCGTCACCCAGCGCCGCCTCGATCCGGCTACCCAGCCAAGCGTGGTTGATGACGATCTCGGTAAAGCCGGCGGCGGCCAGGCGCTGGATATGCCACACGATCAGCGGCTGGCCGCCCACGTCCAGCAGCGGCTTGGGGGTGTGGTCGGTCAGCGGGCGCATGCGTTCGCCGCGCCCGGCGGCCAGGATCATCGCGCGCATGGCTTACTGGTCCGACGCGATGCGGGTGTGGCTGAACACCGACTGGATGCTGTCGTCGTTGTCCTCTTCGTCCAGCCCCACCAGATCAGCCAGCAGCTGGAACAGCGGCAGCAGCTCGCTGTAACGACGGGTGGCTTTCTTGAGGTAACGCAGGATGCGCGGGATCTCGTCCAGGTACTGCGTCTTGCCGTCGCGGTGCGCCAGGCGGGTGAACAGGCCGACGATCTTCAGGTGGCGCTGGATGCCGGCCCACTCGAAGTCGCGGTAGAAGTCGTCGATCTGCGCCGGTACCGGCAGGCCGGCAGCGCGGGCTTTTTCCCAGTAGCGCACCACCACGTCCAGCACGAACTCTTCATCCCAGCCGATGTAGGCGTCGCGCAGCAGCGACACCAGGTCGTAGGCGATGGGGCCGTACACCGCGTCCTGGAAGTCCAGTACCGCCGGCTGGCCAGGGGTGAGCATCAGGTTGCGCACGGTGAAGTCGCGGTGCATGAACACCTTGGCCTGGGCGTCGATGGCTGGCAGCAGCACGTTGATGCCGGCGTCCCACAGCTTGCGCTGCGAGAAGGTCAGCGGCTTGCCCAAGGCCTTGGTGGCGTACCACTCCGGCAGCAGGTTGACCTCGCGCAGCTGGAAGGCGCGGTCGAATTCGGGCAGCACGCCCGGCTGGCTGAGCTTCTGGATGGCGATCAAAGTATCTACGGCTTCCAGCAGCAGGTGCTTGTGCACCAGCGGGCGCTCGTCGTGCTGCAGCGCGGCCAGATAGGTGATCTTGCCCATGTCCTGCAGCAGCATGAAGCCTTGCCCGGCGTCACGGGCGTAAATGGCCGGTACGTTGGCCGCCGGCGCCAACAGCTCGCGTACGCTGACAAAGCTGTCGGTGTTTTTGTGCTCGGGCGGCGCGTCCATCACGATGCGGGTGCTGCCGTCGGGCAGCGTGGCACGGAAGTAGCGGCGGAAATCGGCATCCGCGGCGGCAAACTCGACGGTCACGTCCTGACCGGGAAACTGCGTGGCCAGCCACGCCTTGAGGGCTTCTAGTCGCTGCATAGTCGCGTATATCAGTAAATTGGGTACAATGGGGCGATTGTAACCGCTTTGCCCGGCCCTCAACACGCGCCGGGCCAAACTGCCCGATGCCGCCACGCTTCCGCCTCTCGCCGCTGTCTGCGGCACTGCTTCCGCTGTTCTTCTGCACGCTGGCCCAGGCCGACACCCTGCCTGTCGGCAGCCTGCACGTCGAAGCCGACAAGATCGACGGCCAGATGAACCAGGTACTGAAAGCCGAAGGCCAGGTTCGCGCCGAACGCGACGGCCAGACCTTCGAGGCAGACTGGCTGGAATACTACGTCGACAAGCAGTATGTACGCGCCGGGCAGCGCGCGGTGATGCGCCAGGCCGGCAGCACGGTGGAAGGCGACAATCTGGAAAGCTACCTCGACCTGGACACCGGTAGCG
This sequence comes from Vogesella urethralis, assembly GCF_007644045.2. Classification (GTDB taxonomy): domain Bacteria; phylum Pseudomonadota; class Gammaproteobacteria; order Burkholderiales; family Chromobacteriaceae; genus Vogesella; species Vogesella urethralis. The sequence continues at coordinate 233,809 of NZ_VMDW02000098.1, read as the reverse complement.
CCGACAACGCCGCGTTCTCGTTCAAGGACAACGGTCGCACGCTGCGCGGTAACGCCGAACGGCTGACCATGCAAGGCAAAGGCCAGTACCGGCTGCAAAAAAGCCGTGCCAATACCTGCGACCCGAACGACGATTCCTGGTACCTCAAAGCGGGCACCATCGACCTGGACTACGGCAGCAACCTAGGCGTGGCGCGCCATGCCCGTATCGAGTTCCAGGGCGTGCCCATCCTGTACACGCCGTGGATCGACTTCCCGCTGGACGGCAACCGCAAGAGCGGCCTGCTGTTCCCCACCGTCAAGACCGGCAGCGACGGCCTGCAGGTCAGCGTGCCTTACTACTGGAACATCGCCCCCAACTACGACGCCACCATCACGCCGTCGTTCATGGCGCAACGCGGCACCATGCTGGGGCTGGAGGGGCGCTACCTGAAGCCGGATTACAGCGGCAAGATCAGCACCGAACAGCTAGACGACAGCAAGCTGGGCAAAAAGCGCTACCTGTGGCAGTTCACCCACCAGCACAGCATCAACTCGCAGCTGGGTTTCAGCCTGAACGGCACCACAGTCTCGGACGACAACTACTTCAAGGATTTTGGCGACCGCGCCAGTGCGGCGGCCAACGTCAACCTGGAACGCGTCGCCACCCTGAGCTACAACCCGGGCTGGGCCAGCTTTACCGTCAAGGCACAGCGCTATCAGACGCTGCAGGACAGCACAGGCAGCGTGGACGTGCCATACGCCCGGCTGCCACAAATCGTCGCCACCAGCAGCCAGCAGCTGGGTAGCCTGCGCGCCAACCTGGAAAGCGAGCTCACCCGCTTCTCGCACGACAAAAAGCAAGAAGGCGTGCGTACCGTGGCCTACCCCAGCGTCAGTTGGGCGCTGGAACAGCCGTGGGGCTTCCTGCGCCCCAAACTGGGCCTGCACTACACACAGTACCAGCTGGACAGTTTCGGCAGCCAGACATCACGCAGCCTCAGCCGGACGCTGCCGATTGCCAGCGTGGATAGCGGCCTCACCTTCGAGCGCGATAACACCTTGCACGGCCGCAGCATGACCCAGACGCTGGAACCGCGTTTGTACTACGTGTACATCCCCAGCAAGGATCAAAGCACGCTGCCCAACTTCGACACCTCGGAAAACGACTTCAACTACGCCCAGCTGTTTACCGAGAACCGGTTTTCCGGTTATGACCGCATCAATGCGGCCAACCAGATTACCGCCGCCGTCACCAGCCGCATGCTGGATAACGAGAACGGGGCGGAACGCCTGCGCGTGGCCATTGGTCAACGCTTTTATCTGGACCGCAGCAATACCACGCTGTCCGGCACCACCACCCAACGTACCCAGGACGGCTCCGACCTGCTGCTGACACTGGGCGGCGATCTCAACAACGCCCTGCGTCTGGACAGCAGCTACCAGTACAACCAGACACTGGACAAGACCGAACGCTACAATGTGCAGCTTCGTTACCATCCGGCAGAAGGCAAAACCTTCAGCGTACGCTACCGCTATGGCCGTGATGAAGTCGTCGGCACCAGCAGCCAGCGCGACGTGCTGCGCCAGGTGGATATCGCCGGCCAGTGGCCGATAGCCCGCCGCTGGTACGCTGTGGCACGCCAGAACTACTCGCTGCGCGACCGCAAACCGCTGGAACAGCTGCTGGGCGTGGAATACAACCAGGGCTGCTGGAGCACCCGACTGGTCGCCCAGCGCTACGTCACCGACCTGACGCAGACCAAAAACGCCGTCTTCCTGCAACTGGAACTGAAAGACCTGAGCAGCATCGGCAACAACCCACTGGAGACGCTGCGCCTGGCCATCCCGGGCTACAGCAAGATCAACGAGACTGCAGACCAACCATGAAGAAGCTCATCCTCGCCGCCTGCCTCAGCGCCAGCCTTGCCGCACCGGCACTGGCCATCAGCACCGTCGACCGCATCGTGGCGGTGGTGAACAACAGCGTCATCACCCAGGCCGAACTGAACCAGCGCGTGCAACAAGCCCAGGCCAACCTGCAACGCCAGAACATCGATGCGCCAGCCGCCGCCGTGCTGCAGCGCCAGGTACTGGACATGATGATCAACGAACAGCTACAGACGCAGTACGCCAATAACAACGGCCTGCGCATCGGCGAGCTGGAGATCGACCAGGCACTGAACAGCATCGCCCAGCAGAACAAGACCGATCTGGCCGGCCTGCGCAGCCTGCTGGAAAAAGAAGGCAGCAGCATCGCCAAGCTACGCGAGCAACTGCGCAGCGAGCTGCTGCTGGAGCGCATCCGGGAGCGCGAGGTCAGCAGCCGTGTCAACGTCACCGACCAGGAAGTGGCCCAGGTACAGCAGACCACGGCCGGCATCAGCCGTGTCGAGTACCGTTTGTCCGCCATCCAGGTCAACATTCCGGAACGTGCCACCCCGGCACAAGTGGAAGAACGCCGCCAGAAACTGCTGAAAGCACGCGACGAAATCACAGCCGGCAAGCCGTTTGCCCAAGTCGCTGCCGCTTATTCCGAAGCGCCGAATGCCATGCAGGGTGGCGACCTGGGCTGGCGTAACGCCAGCGCTCTGCCGCAAGACTTCATCCAGTTGCTCAATACGCTGCAGGTAGGCGGCGTGACCGACCTGGTTCGTGCCAGCGGCAGCCTGTACCTGTTCAAGCTCACCGACAAGCGTGACGGCAGCGGCCCGCAGTACGTGAAGCAGTACAAGGTACGCCACATCCTGATCAAGACCAACGAAGCCACCTCTGACGCCGACGCCTACGCCCGCATCCTGCAAGTACAGGATCGCCTGAAGCGCGGTGCCAAGTTCGAAGACATGGCGCGCCAGTTCTCCGAAGACGGCTCCGCCGCACTCGGCGGCGACCTGGGCTGGGTCAACGAAGGCGATACCGTGCCGGAATTCGAGCGCACCTTCCGCCAGATGGCCGCCAACCAGATCAGCGAACCGGTGAAAACCCCGTTTGGCTGGCACCTGATCGAACTGGACGAAGTCCGCAACCAAGACGTGTCCAGCGACCGCGAAAAACTGCTGGTGAAACAGCAGATCCGCCAGCGCAAGATAGAACAGAGCTACACCGACTGGCTGGAACAGCTGCGTGCCGGTGCCTTCATCGACGACCGTCTGGTCGAGAAATAAGCCGCCCTCCCCATCACGCCAAGCCGATCCCGTATCGGCTTTTTTTACGGAGCCCGCCATGAGCCACCCCCGCCCCGTGCTTGCCATTACCGCCGGCGAACCCGCCGGCATCGGCCCCGACCTTGTGCTGCGCCTGACCGAGCTGGCACTGCCGGCGCGGCTGGTGATCGTGGCCGACAAGACGCTGCTGCACACCCGCGCCGCCCAACTGGGGCTGGACGTGACGCTGCACGACTACCAACCACACGCGCCGGCGCCCGGCAACGGACTGGAAGTGCTGCACGTGCCGCTGGCGGTGCCGGCGGTAGCCGGCCATCTGGACGCGGCCAACGGTCGCTACGTGCTGGCCACGCTGGACACCGCCATCAACGGCTGCGTGCGCGGCGAGTTTGCCGCCATGGTGACCGCGCCGGTGCACAAGGGCGTCATCAACGACGCCGGCGTCGCCTTCAGCGGCCATACCGAATACCTGGCCGAGCGCACCGCCACCCCGCGCGTGGTGATGATGCTGGCTGGCGCCGGCATGCGCGTGGCGCTGGCCACCACCCACCTGCCGCTGCGCGAGGTGGCCGACGCCATCACCCGCGACAGCCTGCGCGAAGTCATCGGCATCCTGCACGCCGACCTGGTAGGCAAATTCGGCCTCGCCGCGCCGCGTATCCTGGTGGCCGGGCTGAACCCGCACGCCGGCGAAGGTGGCCATATGGGACGCGAGGAAATCGACGTCATCACCCCGGTGCTGGACGAACTGCGCGCCGACGGCATGCAACTGATCGGCCCTTTGCCGGCCGACACGCTGTTCAACCCCGACAAGCTGGCCACGGCCGACGCCGTGCTGGCGATGTACCACGACCAGGGGCTGCCGGTGCTGAAGCACGCCAGCTTTGGCGCCGGCATCAACATCACGCTGGGGCTACCCATCATCCGCACCTCGGTGGACCACGGCACGGCGCTGGACCTGGCAGGCAGTGGCCGTGCCGACCCCGGCAGCCTGTTTGAGGCTTGCCAGCTGGCTAGCCAACTGGCATGGCAGCACGGCTAAGCCGGCACGATTCGCGCCACCCATCTGCCAATGCAGCACAAATTGCCCCGTTATGTAATTGCGGCGCTACATTCTTGCGCCGCCTTTCGATAAATAGTATCCAATCGACAATCGCGGAATAACCCTGACGTTCGCGGCATTTTTCGCGCCGCAACATTTCGGCTACTATTTCGGGAATTATCCAAAACTTGCCGAAGTTCAGGGACATATGAGCACCACCACCCAGCAGCGTGTGCGGGAAATTCCGTACAACTACACCTCGTATTCGGATCGCGAGATCATCATCCGCCTATTGGGCGAACCCATGTGGCAACTGCTTGAAGAACTGCGGGCAGAGCGGAAAACAGGCCGCTCTGCCCGTATGCTTTTCGAGGTACTGGGTGACATCTGGGTGGTGGACCGCAACCCCTACCTGGTAGACGACCTGCTGGACAACCCGCAGCGCCTCACCGCGCTGGTGGGCGCACTGCGCCACCGCCTGGGCGAAGTGGAAAAACGCCGCGACGGTAACGAAAAGGTTGGCCGCATGATCGCCGCCGCCTACGCCGCGGTAGACAGCTTCGAGCAGCAGTTTGGCGAAACCCGCGAACTGCGCGCCGCCATCCTGAAGCGCCTGGGCAAGATCACCCGCCGCGACAACATCCTGTTCGACGGTCTGGCCCGCGTCTCGCACGTGACCGACGCCACCGACTGGCGCGTAGAGTACCCGTTCGTGGTGCTGTGCCCGGATACCGAGGCCGAGATCGCCCCGCTGGTAAAAGCCTGTATCGAGCTGAAACTCACCATCATCCCGCGTGGCGGTGGTACCGGCTACACCGGCGGCGCCGTGCCGCTGGACCGCCGCAGCGCCGTGATCAACACCGAAAAACTGGACCGCCACCTGGGCGTGGAATTTGTCGAGCTGCCCGGCCTGGACGGCAAGCGTGCCACCATCCAGTGCGGCGCCGGCGTGGTGACCGCGCGCGTGGCCGAAGCCGCCGGCGCGGCCGGCCTGGTGTTTGCCGTGGATCCGACCTCGGCTGAAGCGTCCTGTATCGGCGGTAACATCGCGATGAACGCCGGCGGCAAGAAGGCCGTGCTGTGGGGGACCACGCTGGACAACCTGGCCAGCTGGAAGATGGTAGACGCCGACGGCAACTGGATGTTTGTCGAACGCATCGGCCACAACTACGGCAAGATCCACGACGTGGACACCGCCACCTTCCGCGTCACCCGCCTGCAGGACGACGGCAAGACCGTCATCAGCAGCGAAGAGCTGGTGATCCCGGGCAAATCGTTCCGTAAAGTGGGCCTGGGCAAGGACGTCACCGACAAATTCCTGGCCGGCCTGCCTGGCGTACAGAAGGAAGGCACCGACGGCATCATCACCAGCGCGCGCTTTGTGCTGCACCGCATGCCGGCGCACATCCGCACCGTCTGTCTGGAATTCTTCGGCACCGTGGCCGAAGCCACGCCGGCGATTGTGGAAATCACCGATTACTTCAAGCCGGGCGGCGCCGGCCTGGTGGCCGGCGTGCAGCTGGCCGGCCTGGAGCACCTGGACTGGCGCTACGTTCGTGCCGTGGGCTACGCCACCAAGGCCAAGGGCCGTGGCCGGCCGAAGATGGTGCTGATCGCCGACATCGTGTCCGACGATGAAAACGCGGTGGCCGAAGCCGCCAGCCAGGTGGTGCGTTACGCCAACGCCCGCCGTGGCGAGGGCTTTATCGCCGTGACCCCGGAAGCGCGCAAGAAATTCTGGCTGGACCGCAGCCGCACCGCCGCCATCGCCCGCCACACCAACGCTTTCAAGATCAACGAAGACGTGGTGATTCCGCTGGACCGCCTGGGCGATTACAGCGACGGCATCGAACGCATCAACATCGAGCTGTCGATTGCCAGCAAGATCAAGCTGCTGGACCAGCTGACCGAGTTCTTCCACGGCCGCCTGCCGGTGGATACCGAAGGCGGTACCGTTTCCGCCGACGAGCTGATCGGCGACCGCCGCGAAACCGCGCTGGAGCTGATTGGCGCCGTGCGTACCCGCTGGCAGTGGCTGCTGGATAATCTGGACAGCCCGCTGGCCGACTACACCGCAGGTTGGCCGCAAGCGGTGCTGGAAGACGACGGCGCCGACCCGGCCGCCAGCGTGTTCATCGCCATGCGCGACTTCCGCCTGCGCGTGAGCTGGAAGCGCGAGCTGCAAGGCGAGCTGCTGGCGCTGTTTGCCGGCAAGGCCGACAGCACCATCACCGAAGCCATCCACCTGATCCAGCAAAAAGTGCTGCGCGGCCGTGCCTTCGTGGCGCTGCACATGCACGCCGGCGACGGTAACGTGCACACCAACCTGCCGGTGAACTCCGACGACTACGAGATGCTGCAAACCGCGCACCGTGCGGTGGAGCGCATCATGAAACTGGCGCGCAGCCTGAACGGCGTCATCTCCGGCGAGCACGGTATCGGCATTACCAAGCTGGAATTCCTGACCGAAGAAGAAATCCAGCCGTTCCGCGACTACAAGGCCCGCGTCGACCCCAACGGCCACTTCAACAAGGGCAAGCTGCTGCCGGGCGCCGACCTCAGCATGGCCTACACACCGTCGTTCTCGCTGCTGGGCGCCGAATCGCTGATCCTGGAGCAATCCGACATCGGCCAGATTTCGGATATGGTGAAAGACTGCCTGCGTTGCGGCAAATGCAAACCGGTGTGCTCCACCCACGTGCCGCGCGCCAACCTGCTGTACAGCCCGCGCAACAAGATCCTGGGCGTGGGCCTGCTGACCGAAGCCTTCCTGTACGAAGAACAAACCCGCCGCGGCGTCAGCCTCAAGCACTTTGAAGAGCTGTCCGACGTGGCCGACCACTGCACCGTGTGCCACCGCTGCGTGAAGCCGTGCCCGGTGAAGATCGACTTCGGCGACGTGTCGGTCGCCATGCGCAACTTCCTGCGCAAGACCGGCAACAAGAAGTTCAACCCCGGCACCGCGCTGGGCATGGCCTTCCTTACCGCCAAAGACCCGGCCACCATCAAAGGCATCCGCGCCGGCCTGGTGGGCGGCGCCTACAAGCTGCAGCGCCTGGGCAACAGCCTCGGCAAGAAGCTGGGCCTCACCGGCAGCCAGACCGCGCAACCGCCGGCCACCATCGGCAAACCCGAGGTCAAGGCGCAGGTCATCCACTTCATCAACAAGCCGATGCCGGGCGGCCTGCCGAAGAAAACCGCGCGTGCGCTGCTGGACGTGGAAGACGCTAACGTGATTCCGGTGATCCGCAATCCGAAGGTCAGCGAAGACGCCGAAGCGGTGTTCTACTTCCCCGGCTGCGGCTCGGAGCGCCTGTTCAGCCAGGTGGGCCTGGCCACCCAGGCCATGCTGTGGCACGTGGGCACCCAGACCGTGCTGCCGCCGGGCTACCTGTGCTGCGGCTACCCGCAAACCAGCGCCGGCTACAAGGACAAGGGCGACGAGATCACCACCGAGAACCGCGTGCTGTTCCACCGCATGGCCAACACGCTGAACTACCTCGACATCAAGACCGTGGTAGTCAGCTGCGGCACCTGCTACGACCAGCTGGCCAACTACCGCTTCGAAGAGATCTTCCCTGGCTGCCGCATCATCGACATCCACGAATACCTGATGGAAAAAGGCCTGAAGCTGGACGGCATCGGCGGTCAGAAGTACATGTACCACGACCCCTGCCACACCCCGATGAAGGCCTACCAGCCGATCAAGGTAGTCAACGAGCTGATGGGCGGCGGCGTGGTGCAGAACGACCGTTGCTGCGGCGAATCCGGCACCTTTGCCGCCAGCCGCCCCGACATTGCCACCCAGGTGCGCTTCCGCAAGGAAGAGGAAATCAACAAGGACCTGGCCAAGGTCGGCGCCAGCGACAAGCCGGTGAAAATCCTCACCTCCTGCCCGTCCTGCCTGCAGGGTCTGAGCCGCTACAGCGACGACACCGGCACCCAGGCCGACTACATCGTGGTGGAGATGGCCAAGCACATCCTGGGCGACAACTGGATGAAAGAGTACGTCGACAACGCCCGTAACGGCGGTGTGGAGCGCGTGCTGCTGTAAGCCAGCCACGTTGGCCGCAAAGCGGCGTGCCGGTGCTTTCCAGGCCGGCACGCCAATGCCGTCAGTTAAACAACCGGTACTTTTTTCCGCCAGATAGCGTGTAGACGAAGCGCCCTATCCCGTTGGCGCGAGCCGGGCAAAACGGTACGCCCCAGGTTTTAAGACGCCGATTTGTTTGAGCCCTGAGCCGTTAGCGAGGGGCGAGTTCGGCGGCGCCTGGGGCGTGCCTTTTTGCACGGGGTTTCGAGCAGCCCCGGGTCGGCGGGGATTGCAAAGGGGGCGACGACTCGCCCCCTTTGCCCGTCTGCCGGGCGGAACCGGCATCTTGAATATCGTCCGCACAGCGGACACCGCTGCCTGGTGCAGGCGATGACAAAACATCAGAAAACCGCTAGAGCGTGGCGTTAGGCCGGCACGCCGCTTTTTTGCTATGCTGCGGCCAACCTTACCCGCCAGCGGAGCCCGCCATGCAAACCCCTACCCTCGTCACCCACCCCGCCTTCCGCGTTATCGGCATGGCCTGGACCAGCCCGGCTGACGGCACCATTCCCGAACTGTGGCAGCGCTTCGTACCGCGCATAGCCGAAGCGCAGCCGCTAAGCGACGCCAGCTACGGCATTTGCCAAGCGCAGGCCGACGGCCAGTTCCGCTACATCGCTGCGGTGGCCGTGGCGGCCGATACCCCGGTGCCGGACGGTATGGTCGCGCTGGACGTGCCCGAGCAAGACTACGCCATCGTCGAACACCGTGGCCCGGTACGCGGCCTGCCGGACACCTTCCGCGCCGCCTACACCGAATGGCTGCCGGAAGCAGGCCTGGCCGCCGTGGCCGGCATCGAGTTCGAATACATGGACGCCCGCTTCCTGGGGCCGGAGCACGCCGACAGCGTGGTCGAGCTGTATATCCCGGTGAGTGCCGACGACAGCGACGAAGGCTAAGCCCGACAGCCCAAGTCATGAAAAAAGCCTGCAGCACATGCTGCAGGCTTTTTTCATGGTCAACCGGCGCGGCGCAACGTTGGTGCTACACCAGCTCCTCCACGCGCAACTCGGCCGGCATGCCCAGATGAAAACCCTGGTACAGCTCCAGCCCCAGGCCCTGCATCGCCGCCAGCTGCTCGGCGGTCTCGACCCCCTCGATCAGCATGCGGCTACCGATCTGCCAGCCCTGCTCCAACACCCGCTGCAGGCGCCCGCTATCGCCCTGCATGTAATCCAGCAACAGGCTGCGGTCGATCTTGATGATGTCAGGGCACAGCGCTTTCACCCGCCCCTGGCTGGACGACACCGCGCCGAAATCGTCCAGTGCCACGCCGAAACCGGCCGACTTGGCCTCGCGCAGGCTGCCGGCCAGTTGCAACGGGCTTTGCTCGATTTCGTATTCCAGTACTTCCAGAATCACCTGTGACGTTTCCAGCCCCAGCTCGCCACAACGGCGAGTCATCAGCTCGAAATTGTTGCCGTAGCCCTTGTCGTGCAGCAGCGTGTTGGGAATGAGGTTCAGGTTCAGACAGCCCGCTACCCGCGCCTGGGCAAAATTGCGGAAGTGCAACACCCGCGACAGCCGGTCGGCGTCGATCTGGTCGTCGGTATCCAGGCTATGGAAAAAAAGATCCGGTCGCAAGGCACGACCCTGCTGGTCGTAGACACGCAACAGCGCCTCGTAGCCAAAAATGCTGCCACTACGGTAAAACAAAGGCTGGAACACACTCTGCAGACGGTAATCGGCGAAACGGGCGCAATAGCGGCCGTCGGCATCGCGGAACAGCAAACGCTCGAAAGCTTGCTGGGTAGTAAGCTGAACCATCATCCATCCTGCAGGTACGGGTTTAGCAGCATAACAATGCTTGTCGGACAATCGTAAAAAATGCTGATCTTGATAAGCAAAACTTACACATGACCGCATTAATTTGCGTAATGGCACTATAGAATCTTGCGGAGCTTATGCCACAATCGGCTTATCGATGTCAGGAGCATGCCATGCCTTTCCAATTGGTGATTCCCGATGACTACCAGCACGCCAGCCATGCCTGCAGCGGCTTGTTCCGGCATCCGGGTATCCAGACCACGGTGCTGGGGGACCTGCAACGCGACCCGGCAGCACCGGCTGCACTGGCGAAGGCCGACGGCCTGCTGCTGATCCGCGAACGCACGCAGATCGACGCCGCCTTCCTCGCCCGCTACCCGCAACTGAAGCTGATCAGCCAAACCGGCAAGCTGGCGCGTAACGTGGACGTGGCCGCCTGCCGGCAAGCCGGTGTAGTGCTGATGGAAGGCAGCGGCAGCCCGATCGCGCCAGCCGAGCTGGCCTGGCTGCTGATGATGGCCGCGCGGCGGCAGCTGCTGCCATCGGTGCAGGGGCTGTACGCCGGGCAGTGGCAACGCACGATTGGCCGCGCCATGCACGGCGACACGCTGGGCATTCTGGGCTTTGGCAAGATCGGCCAGCGCGTGGCCGGCTTTGCGCGGGCCTTTGGCATGCAGGTGGTGGTGTGGGGTAGCGAGCGTGCCCGCCAGGAAGCGGTAGCCCTCGGCTACCAGGCCGCCGCCAGCCGCGCCGACTTCTTTGCCGGCTGCGACATCGTCAGCGTGCACCAGCGCCTGGTACCGACCACTGCGGCCAACATCAGCGCCGACGACCTGGCCCGGATGAAGCCGGACGCGCTGTTCGTCAACATCAGCCGTGCCGAACTGGTGGCAGATGGCGCCCTGCTGGCCGCACTGCAAGCCGGCCGGCCCGGTTTTGCCGCGCTGGACGTGTTCGAGCAAGAACCGGTATACGACCCCACCCACCCGCTGCTACAGCTGCCGAACGTGTTGTGCACGCCGCATCTGGGCTACGTCGAGCAGCGCAGCTACGCCCAGTACCTGGGCCAGGCTTTCGACAATGTGGTGCGCTACCTGGACGGCGAGCGCGGCCATTTGCTGGCCGCCAGCGCATGACACGCCCGCTGCTGCTACTGGCGCTGCTCAGCCTGCCGCTGCAGGCGGCCACGCTGCGCTTTGTCGGTACCGACTTCCCCGGCGTACTGCAAGCCGGCTCGCCACGCCCTTACGGCCTGGCGGTAGACGTGATCAACGCCGTGTGCCAGCGCGAACAGCTGGATTGCAGCATTGCGCTGCTGCCGTGGCCCCGCGCGCAATCGGCCGTGCAGTACGGCCAGGCCGACGTGCTGATCGGGCCGTACCGCAACCGCGAGCGCGCCCGCTTCCTGCAGTTTTCACGTTACCCGCTCTACGTCGATACGCTGTACTGGTACCGGCTGGATAGCCGTCCGCTCGCCTGGAATGGCGACTTTGCCAGCCTGGCCGACCTGCGTCTTGGCATTACCCGTGGCTGGACGCTGGGGCAAGGCTACGAAAGCGCCAAACAGCAGCTGGATGTCGACATCGCCGACACGCTGGAGCAAGGCATGGCCAAGCTGCAACGGCACCGGCTGGACCTGATCGCCAGCAATGAACGTACCGCACGCGCCGTGCTGGCCCGCCTGGGCCAGAACAATGTGGTGCCCTTGCTGCCGGCCATCAGCCAGCAAGGCGGCTTCTTCGGCTACGGTCTGCATACGCAGGGCCGGGACGAGCCGGCCCGTTTCGAACAGGCGCTGTCGCGGCTGGCGGAAAGCGGCGAGCTGGCCCGCCTGAGCCTGCGCCACGGCCTGGTCTACCCTGGCAAAAATACCAACTGGCCAGACTACCTGCGCCAGCTGCCGTAAACTGGCGGGCGTCTGCCGCGCTGCGGCCAACCCCTGTGGAGCCCGAGATGTCCGCCACCGCCCTGCTCGTCATCGATTTCCAGTACGGCCTGATCGACCTGCCACCGCAAGCCACCCGCGGCCCGCAAACGCTGGCCCGCCTCAACCAGCTGATCGCCCACGCCCGCCAACAAGGGCACGAAGTGATCTTCATCCAGCACTACGCCGACGACCTGCCGCGTGGCAGCGAAGCGTGGCAACTACACCCTGGCCTCGCGCGACGCGACAGCGATGTGATCATCGAAAAAACCGCCTGCGACAGCTTTCTGGACACCAGCCTGCGCCAGTACCTGGATAGCCGCGGCATCGAAAACCTGTGGGTAGGCGGCTACGCCAGCGACTTCTGCGTCGATACCACCGTGCGCCGCGCGGCGTCGATGGGCTACGCCGTCACCGTGGTGGCCGACGCCCACACCTGCAAGGACCGCCCGCACGTCAGCGGCGAAGCGCTGGTGGCGCACCTGAACTGGCTGTGGGGCAATATGGACGTGCCGGGCAACATGATCCGCGTGCTGCCGCTGGACGAGCTGGCCGCCGATGCGGGCTGACTGGCGCACGCTGCTGCCCGACCTGGCGGCCAACCTGTTGCTGCCGTGGTGGGTGTACGACGCCTGCCTGCCGGCCTGGGGCGAGCGCGGCGCGCTGTTGTGGTCCGGCCTGCCGCCGCTGCTGTGGAGCCTGTGGGAGCTGTACCGCTATCGCCGGCTGGACGCGCTGAGCATCGTGGTGCTGGCCGGCATCGGCCTGTCGCTGCTGGCGGCGTGGGGCGACAGCGACGCGCGCTGGTTGCTGGTGCGCGAGTCGATGGTAGGCGGCGCCACCGGGCTGGCGATGCTGGCCAGCGTGGTGTGGCGCAAGCCCTTGCTGGCCGTGCTGGTGGCGGCCGCGGCCAGACGGCAGCCGGACAGCCCGGCAGCAGCGCTGCTGGCTAGCCCCACGCCACGGCTGACGCGGCTATGGCGCGACCTCACCGTGCTGTGGGGCGGCGGCCTGATCGGTGAATGCGGGCTGCGCAGCTGGCTGGCCTTCCACTGGCCGGTGGCGCGCAATGTGGCGCTGGGCCCGTGGCTCAGCTACGGCCTGCTAGCCTTGCTGATGCTGGCCGGTCTGTTATGGGGGCGCCGCCTAGCGCGGCAACCGCTAGCGGCCTGAAACCGGCGCAAAAAAGCCTGCCGATGGTAACGGGCAGGCTGTGGTGGACGGCGCAGACGGTTCAGCCCGGCTGCTCCAGCTGCGGCTCGCCCATGATGGTGGAAGCGTCCACGATACGGCCGTGCTGCACGCGGTAGATCATGGTCATCGCCACCTTGCCGCGGCCGGCCGGGAAGTTTCGGGTCACCATTTCCTCGTCGATCACCACCTCGCCGATCACCACCCGGCGCAGCAACTGCGCGTACAGGTCCGGCTCGGCAAAGCGCAGCTTCATGCGCTGGCGGATCTCGTCATGACCCTGCGCCACCAGCGTGGCCGGGTACAGGTACATGCTGGCGTCGCTGGCGTAGCAGCCCAGCAGCGCGTCGAGGTCTTTGGCGTTGTAGGCATCCAGCTGTGCCTGAATCACGTGTTCGGGGCTCATCTTTCCTCCAGGTGCAAGGCCGCACGCGCGCGGATGTCGGCCAGGGTTTCGTCTACCAGCAAGCGGCCGTTTTCCCACACCACCCGCATTTGCAGGTCGATGTCGGACACGCGCTCCAGCGTGTTCACGCCCCAGGCGGCACGGCTGTCGCGCGCGGCCACCACGCGGCCGCCCAGCGAGCGTTTGCCGGGGTCGGTGACCGGGTCTTTGAACACGTCGCGCCACTCGCCGTTGATGCAGATGGCCGAGCACTTCAGCGCCATCTTGTGGGTATCGCGGTCCAGCTTCTGCAGCAGCTCGGCGCCCATGCCGAAGGCCACGTTGTCGGCGCTGTAGCCCAGCTTGGCCAGCCGCGACAGGATGGCGTCGATGCTGGCCAGGTTGACGCCGTCGCCCTGGATCACCCGTACGTGGTTCAGCACGCGGTACCCCTTGCTGTTGACGGTGGTACCAAACGCTGCGGCCAACCTTTCCACCACTTCGGCCACCACTTGTACCGGCTCGCCGGAATCGGGGCGGATCACCACGGTGGCACCGCTATCGATCACCTGCTGGCGGAGCTGTTCGCCCCACAGCTCGCTGACGGCGTGGAACACGTCGTAGCTGTCGCTCACCACCGCCAGCAGCGCGCCGGGCTTGGCAAAGCGCGCCAGCATGTTGGCAAAGGCCTCGCCCTCTTGCGGGCGGCCCCAGGCGGTGATGGTGGAGTGCTCGGCGGCCGGAATGGAAAACGCGGCGCACGGTTCGTGGTAATGGCGGCGGGCGGCCACCAGCGCGGCCAGCGTATCGCTGCCCTGGAAGTTCACCAAATGTGCCAGGCCGCCGATTTCCGAGCTTTCGTAGCTGGACACGCCGCGGGCGCCGAAATCGTGCAGCTTGAACGGCAGGCCGGACAGGTCGTCGGCGGTCTGCTGCAGGTAGCGGCGGATGATCTCCTTGGCGCGGAAGCTGCGGGTGGCCACGCTGATCGGGTACCACACGCGCAGCAGTGCCGTTTCCAGGAACGACACCACCCAGAACAGCTCGGGGTCGGTGGATTCGATGGTGATCATCGGAATGCCGGTCGGTACCAGCTCGCCTTCCGGCACCGCGCGGATGCGCACCGGCCAGTAGCCGTCGTGCAGGCGCACGATGCGCTCGAAACCGGCGCGGTTAAACGGCAGGCCATGCTGGGTCACCACGGCCTCGGCCTCGTCGATATGCGCCAGCGTCAGGCGCTGGCTCAGGTAATCCTTCAGCAGGGCCTGCAGGCCAAAAAACAACACATGCGACGCGGTGCCGCCACGGGCCGCCACGTAGGAATACATACCCTGGGTACCGGGCGGATATTGCGCCCAATGGCTGAGTTTGTACGAATCGCTATTGAGGATGGGATTGATGGTCATGATGTCGGCACAGCCAGGAAAACCTCCCTAGCATACGCCGCCGTCACGGAGCTGTCATAGCCGCTGGTTTGTAATGCAGCGGCTGCATGGCATACCATCGCCGCATTGTGCATTGCACTTGCGAAAGAGACGCCCCATGGCGCACCACCCCAACCAGTTCGACCTGTTCCGCACGCGGCGTTTCCTGCCGCTGTTCGTCACCCAGTTTTTCGGTGCCTTCAACGACAACTTGCTGAAGAACGCCGTGGTGGTGCTGATCAACTTCCACGGCATGCGCATGCTGGGCCTGGCGCCGGAGCTGATGATCCAGTTGGCCGCCGCACTGTTCATCCTGCCGTTCTTCCTGTTTTCCGCCACCGCCGGCCAGCTGTGCGAAAAGTACGACAAGGCCGTCATCGCCCGGCTGGTGAAGCAGATGGAGATCGCCATCATGCTGGTAGCGGCACTGGGCTTCTGGCTGCACAACGGCGTGATCCTGATGAGCACCATCCTGCTGATGGGCATCCACTCCACGCTGTTCGGGCCGCTGAAGTTCAGCGTGCTGCCGCAGTACCTGAAACCGCAGGAGCTGGTAGGCGGCAACGGCCTGATCGAGATGGGCACCTTTGTGTCCATCATTCTGGGCCAGGTGGCCGGCACCGTGCTGGTGGCCGCCGACGACAGCCGCATCACGCTGATCGCAGCACTGCTGGCCTGCGCGCTGGCCGGTTACGCGTCGGCCCGCGCCATGCCGCCGGCACCACCGGCGGCGGCCGACCTGCCGATCGACTGGCACTTCGGCCGCCAGACCTGGGCCATCATCCGCGAAGCCAAACAGAACCGCGCCGTGTGGCTGTCGCTGCTGGGCATTTCGTGGTTCTGGTTCCTGGGCGCCATTTACCTGTCCAAGCTGCCTACCTACGCCAGCGCGGTGCTGGGCGGCGACGCCAGCGTCTATACGCTGCTGATGACGCTGTTTTCGCTGGGCGTGGGCGTGGGCTCGATGCTGTGCGAGCGGCTGTCCGGCAGCAAGGTGGAGCTGGGCCTGGTGCCGTTCGGCTCGCTGGGCCTGTGCCTGTTCGGCATCGATTTGTACTTTGCTACCCCGGCCCTGCCAGCGCAGACGCTGGACTGGCTGGCCTTCGTGCACGACGCCAGCCACTGGCGCCTGATGCTGGACTTCACGCTGATCGGCATCTTCGGCGGCTTCTACATCGTGCCGCTGTACGCGCTGATCCAGAGCCGCGCCGCGCCGGCGTTCCGCTCGCGCGCCATTGCGGCCAACAACATCCTGAACTCGCTGTTCATGGTGGCCAGCGCCGTGTTCGCCGCCGTGCTGGCGGCACTCGAAGTGAGCATTCCCAAGGTGCTGCTGATCGCCGCCCTGCTCAACCTGGTGGTAGCAGCGTACATCTACAGCCTGCTGCCGGAATTCCTGATGCGCTTCCTGGTGTGGATCGCCACCAACACCCTGTACCGCATCCGCGAAGAAGACCTGCAACACATCCCCGAGGAAGGCCCGTGCGTGCTGGTCTGCAACCACGTCAGCTTCATGGACGCGCTGATCCTGGCCGGTGCCGTACGCCGCCCGGTGCGCTTCGTGATGGACCACAACATCTTCAAGGTACCGCTGCTGAACTTCGTGTTCCGCACCGCCCGCGCCATTCCGATTGCGCCGGCCAAGGAAGACCCGCACGCCAAAGCGCGCGCGTTTGACGCGGTGGCCGCCGCGCTGGCCGAGGGCGAGGTGGTGTGCATCTTCCCCGAAGGCAAGATCACCTATGATGGCAATATCAATGTGTTCAAGCCGGGCATCGAAGAGATCGTGACCCGCACCCCGGTGCCGGTGGTACCACTGGCGCTGTGCGGCATGTGGGGCAGTTTCTTCTCGCGCCGTTACGGCCCGGCCATGTTGAGCTGGCCGCGCCGCATCCGGTCGCGCATTGCGCTGAAGGCCGGCGCCCCCGTTTCGGCCGAGGCCGTAACAGCAGCCGGGCTGCAGGACGATGTGGCCCGTTTACGCGGTGACTGGCGCTGACAACAGTGCAGGCCAGCCCTTGCGGCCAACCTTGGGCTGTGCCACAGTGTCGAACATAATCAACGATTTGTATAAAGATATCAGTACAAAGGAGTAGCGCCGTGACTAGCGCCAATGAGATTGTTCTATTCCACCAGCAGGAGATCACCCCGGACACCTTCGCCGCACCGCAGGAACGTCGCCTCAGCGGTGACTGCGAGCAAAGCGTGGAAATGCACTACAGCGACCCCACCGGCCAGTTCCATGCCGGCCTGTGGTCCGGTGGTGTCGGTGCCTGGCGCGTGAAGTACACCGAATGCGAGTTCTGTACCCTGCTGGAAGGCCACGTACGCCTGCTGGGCGACGACGGCAGCGTGGCCGATATCCGCGCTGGCCAGCACTTCGTGATTCCGGCCGGCTTCGAAGGCGTGTGGGAGGTGCTGGAACCGGCCAAGAAAACCTTTGCCGTGTTCGAAGAAGACCGCCTGGCGCGCAAGGAAGACTGACGCCTGCCGGCGTGCCACCCAACGCAAAAGGCGCCCTACCGGGCGCCTTTTGCTTGCCGGGTCATCTGCCAGGCCGGGCTTACTTCGGTACCTCGCCCACCACGCCTTGTAGGTAGAAGTTCATCTTGCCGAGCTCCGCGTCGCTATAGCGTTTGCCGCTGGCCAGCACTTCCTTGCCGGCCTGGTCTTTCAGCGGGCCGCTAAACGGGTGCAGGCTGCCGGTTTTCAATGCGTCACGCCGTGCCAGTGCCAGCGTTTTCACGTCGGCCGGTACCTTGGGGCTGAACGACGTGATATCCACCGCGCCTTCCTTCACCCCCCACCATTTGCCGGCCGGCTTCCACTTGCCCGTTTGCAGCTCGTTCACCGTGGCCTTGTACAGCACGCCCCAGTTCAGTACCGACGCCGCCAGCTGCGCATCGCCACCGAACTTGCTCATGTCGGAATCCCAGCCGAAGGCCATGGCGCCTTTCTCCTTGGCGGCCTGCACCACCGCCGGCGAGTCGGTATTCTGCATCAGCACGTCGGCGCCCTGCGACAGCAGGCTCAGCGCCGCCTCGCGCTCCTTGCCCGGGTCGAACCAGCTGTTCACCCATACCACGCGGGTGCTAGCTGCCGGGTTCACGCTACGCGCGCCCAGCGTGAAGGCGTTGATGTTGCGGATGACTTCCGGGATGGGAATGGACCCCACCACGCCCAGCTTGCCGCTCTTGCTCATCTTGCCGGCCACCACGCCCAGCAGGTAGGCGCCTTCGTAAGTACGGGCATCGTAAATGCCCAGGTTGGCCGCCGTCTTGTAGCCGGTAGCGTGCATGAACACGGTGTTGGGGAAGGCGCGCGCCACCTTTTGCATCTGGTTCATGTAGCCGAACGAGGTACCGAAGATCACCTTGTAGCCCTTTTGCGCCAGGTCGCGGAACACGCGCTCGGCATCGGCGGTTTCCGGCACGTTCTCGACAAAGGTGGTCTGGATCTTGGCGTCGGCCTCCAGCGCCTTGCGGCCCTGATCGTGCGAATAGGTCCAGCCGTGGTCGCCGGTGGGGCCGATGTAGACAAAGGCCGCCTTCAGCGGGTCGGCAGCGTAGGCACCGGCAGACAGCGCCGACGCGATCAGACAAGACAGCAGAGTGCTACGGATGGCAGACATGGGGTTCTCCTGACAGCTGGCAAAGTGAGCAAAGGTGAAACCCAGTCTAGCAGTGCACTGCAGCATGACCCATCGCGCGGCAGTTATGTTGCTTATACGGTTTTTGATAGGGGGCAGAGCGCTGCCGGGGGCCAATAATGGGGCCTTCCGCCCCCTTGGAGACTGCCCCATGAGCACCCTGTCCGCCCACGACCAGCGCTACCTGCAACAAACCATCGCCCTGTCGCGCGAAGCACGGCGCCAGGGCCGCCACCCGTTTGCCGCGCTGGTGGTGGCTGCCGATGGCCGCATCCTGGCGCAAGCCATCAACGATTCGATGCCGCCGGGCAACCCCACCCGCCACGCCGAGCTGGTGGCCGCAGCCGAAGCCAGCCGTGTGGCCGACGCTGCCACGCTGGCCGGCGCCACGCTGTACAGCAGTGCCGAGCCGTGCGCGATGTGCGCCGGCGCCGTGTACTGGTGCGGTATCGGCCGCGTGGTGTACGCGCTGTCGGAAACGCGGCTGCTGGCGCTGACCGGCAACCACCCGGAAAACCCCACACTGGCGCTGCCCTGCCGCCGCGTGCTGGCTTGCGGCCAACGTGATACAGAAGTGCTGGGGCCGGTGCTGGAAGATGAAGCCGCCGACGCCCACCACGGCTTCTGGCAAGGCTGACGGCGGCGCCCTCCGTCACGTGTCAGCTCAGCCGCAATCGGCAGGAATCCACCACGGCTGCGCCAGCGTCGCCTCGTCGCAATTGGGGCCGGGGCCGGCGTAATCGATCACCAGAAAATCGCTGACCGCCTGCAAGGCCAGCAACGGGTGGTGCCACACGCCGCGCGCGTAGTTGACGCCCTGGTCGCCGCGCGCCACAAACAGCTGCAGCGCCTGCTCGTCCGGCACCGGGCCTGGCGGCGCCACCACCACCAGATAGGGCCGCCCGTGCAGCGGCACGAAAGCCTGACTGCCCAGCGGGTGCCGCTCCAGCATGGCAATGCGGAACGGCAGCACCCGGGGTTGGCCGCGAAACACGCTGACGATGGGGTGGCCACCGTCGGCCACGTCGATGCGCATCAGGTCGTGGTAGCGCGTGGTATTGCCACCATTGATGGCAAACTGGCGCACCTGCGGCCCAGCCTCCACCACGTCGCCAAACGGGGCGAAGGCGGCGGCAGTCAGCGGCTGCGGCTGCAGCAAGCGCGGCGCCATTACAGCGCCCTGCCCCACAAGCGCAAGCGCGACACGCCGCCGTCAGGGTGGATGTTCAGGCGCACGTGCGTTACCGGCCCCAGGGCGGCCAGGTTTTCAAAGACATGGATGCTGTCCATCGCCAGCGGCTGCTCCGGCAACAGCAGCGGCCAGAACATGCTTTGCGTGATGAGCGATTGGTCGGTGCCGCCTTCTACCCACGCCGCCTGCAGCGAGCAGCGGTCGGGGAAGTTGCCCTTGAAGTGGGCGGTATCCACCTCGATGCGCGTCAGGGTGCCGGGGTGACCCAGCGCGATCAGGCACCAGTCGTTGCCCGGCTCGCGGCGGCGGCGGGTTTCCCAGCCGTCGCCCATATTGATGCCGCGCCCCGGCAGCAGCAGGTTGGCCGGCACGCCGTAGTGGGCGTCGTTCCACGCCACCGCGCGGCCGCCGTTTTCCAGCGCCGCCAGGTCGTACAGCTCGCCGCTCACGCAGCTGCCCACCGGCTGGCCGTACACGCGCAGCCGCGCCACGCCGCCGTCGGGGTAGATGTGCAGGCGCAGGTGGGTCCACTCGCCATCCCGGCACGCCGGCAGCAGGTGGTGGCGGTTGCCGCCCAGACTGGTGGCCGGCAGCAGCTCGGTCCAGCTGGCGGCCTGCAGGGCGGCCACGTCGTCGCTGTCGCACACGGTGGCCTCAATCATCGCCGCCGGCGCGTAGTTGCCGGTGAAGTGGCTGGTATCGACGTCAAAGCCGGCAATGCGGCCGCGGCGGCCCAGGCGCACGATGGCCCAGTCGTGGCCGGTGGTGCGCTTGCGCCGTGTTTCCCAGCCGTCCATCCATTTGCCGTTGTCGTCGTACTTGCCGGGAATGAACTGCGCCGGCTGCGGGTCCAGCATGCGCGACAGCGGCGCAAAAAAGTCGTCGCTGCAAGCCAGGCCGGCGGCGCCCAGGCGCGGGTCGGCCAGGTTGATGCTGCGGGCGGCCCAGTCCGGCAGCTCGGCGGCCGGGGCGATGATAGGTACGTACATGGCAAATCTCCGGTAACAGGGCGGTATTCAAGCGGGTTGATACGGGTGGCGCTGGCGCCAGTGGCGGGCGATGTCGACGCGGCGGCACACCCATACCGCCGGGTGCTGCGCCACGTAATCCAGAAAGCGCTGCAGCGCGCGCAGGCGGCCGGGGCGGCCCAGCAGCCGGCAGTGCATGCCCACGCTCATCATGCGCGGCGTGTGCGCGCCTTCGGCGTACAGCACGTCGAAGCTGTCTTTCAGGTAGGTGTAGAAATCGTCGCCCTGCGCGTAGCCCTGCGGCAGCGCAAAGCGCATGTCGTTGACGTCCAGCGTGTACGGCACGATCAGCTGCGGCACGGTGTGGCCGGCGCTGGTTTGTACTGGCAGCCAGAACGGCAGGTCGTCGCCGTAGTGGTCGGCGTCGTACAGAAAGCCGCCGTCGTCGGCCACCAGCCGCCGCGTTTGCGGGCTGTCGCGCCCGATGTAGCAGCCCAGCGGCCGGCTGCCGGTCAGCTGGGTCAGCACCGCGACGGCCTGCTGCAAGTGGGCGCGCTCGGTGGCCTCGTCCACCTGCTGGTAGTGAATCCAGCGCCAGCCGTGGCAGGCAATCTCGTGGCCGGCTTCCACCAGCGCGGCGGCCAGCTCGGGGTGGCGTTGCAGCGCCATGCCGACGGCGAACACGGTCAGCGGCCAACCGCGCTGCTCGAACTCGCGCAGGATGCGCCACACGCCGACGCGTGCGCCGTATTCGTAAATGGTTTCCATGCTCTGGTGCCGCGCCGGGTAGCTGGCGGGGCTGAACAGCTCGGACAGGAACTGCTCGGAGCCGGCGTCGCCGTGCAGCACGCAGTTTTCGCCGCCCTCTTCGTAATTGAGCACGAACTGCAGCGCCAGGCGGGCGCCGCCCGGCCAGTCGGCCTGCGGCGGGTTGCGGCCGTAGCCGATCAGATCGCGCGGGTAATCAGGCGTCAGCATCGGTCAGCTCCAGGTGCGGGGTGGAAACCGGGCGGCCCGCCACGTAGGTGGCCGCCACATGGCGTTCGTCGGCCAGCGTGGACAGCGCAAACAGGCGCTCGGCCAGCGTGCCGCCGTGTTGCAGGCGGAAAGCCAGCTCCGGCGTGGCCGCCGGGTCCAGCACGATGCAGTCGGCCTCCTTGCCGGGCAGGAAGTTGCCCAGGCAGCCGTCCAGCCGCAGCGCCCGGGCGCCGCCCAGCGTGGCCAGGTACCAGCCGCGCAGCGGCGACAGCGGCGTTTTCAGCCACTGCGACACCTTGTAGGCCTCGCCCAGCGTGCGGATCAGGCTGTAGGAGGTGCCGCCGCCGATATCGGTAGCCAGCCCCACCGCTACACCGGCGTCCAGCATGGCGGCGTAGTCGAAGAAACCGCTGCCCAGAAACAGGTTGGAGGTAGGGCAAAACGCCACCGAGGCGCCGCCTGCGGCCAACCTGGCGCGCTGGCCGTCGTCCAGGTGGATGCCGTGGCCGTACACGCAGCGCGGGCCGACCAGCCCGTAGTGCTCGTACACGTGCAGGTAGTCGCGGTGGCCGGGAAACAGCTCGCCTACCCAGGCGATCTCGGCCAGGTTCTCGGCCAGGTGCGACTGCACGTACAGGCCCGGCTGGCTGGCGTACAGCTCGCCGGCCAGTTGCAGCTGCAAGGCGCTGCTGGTGGGGGCAAAGCGTGGCGTCACCGCGTAATGCAGGCGGCCACGGCCGTGCCAGCGCGCGGCCAGCGCGGCGCTGTCGGCTACGCCCTGCTCGGCGCTGTCGCGCAGATTGTCCGGCGCGTGGCGGTCCATCAGCACCTTGCCGCAGATCAGCCGCATATTGCGGTGCTCGGCCTCGGCCATCAGCGCGTCCACCGACACCGGGTGCACGGTGGCAAAGATGGCGGCGGTGGTGGTGCCGTGCGCCAGCAGGCGGTCCAGCACGAAGGCGGCGGTACGCCGCGCCAGTTGCGGGTCGCTGAACGCCGCTTCCGCCGGGAAGGTGTAGTCGCTCAGCCAGTCCAGCAGCTGGCGGCCAAACGAGCCGATCACCCCGGCCTGGGCGTAATGCAGGTGGCAGTCGATCAGGCCGGGCAAAATCAGCTTGCCGCGATGGTCGTGCACCGGCACGCCGGCCAGCGCCGCCGCGTCGCGGGCTGACCAGTCGCCGCAGGCAGCCACGCGGCCGTGCTGCAGGTAGAGGTAGCCGTCAGCCCAGTGCTGCCAGCTGGCGTCGTGGTCGGCGGCGCCGGGGTCATCCAGAAAGTGCAGCACTTCGCCGCGCAGGATCAGGGCGTCCATCGGGTCATCCTTGTAACAGCGTGCGCGCCAGCGCGTTGTGGCGGGCCAGCAGCGGCGGCAGCTCGAGGTCGGTGAAATGGCCGTCGGCGATGCGTACGCGGCCGTTAATGATGCTCCACGCCGCCGGGCCGGGCTGGCCGAACAGCAGCGCGGCCACCGGGTCGTGCACGGCGGCGCCGGCCAGGCCCAGGGTGTCGAGGCGGAAGGCCACGATGTCGGCGCTCATGCCCGGCGCCAGCGCGCCGATGTCGTCGCGGCCCAGCACGCGGGCGCCGCCCAGCGTGGCCAGGTCCAGCGCCTGACGGGCCGACATCGCCGCCGGGCCGTGGCCGACGCGCGCCAGCAGCATCGCCTGCCGCGTTTCGGCCAGCAGGTTGGCCGCATCGTTGGACGCGCTGCCATCCACCCCCAGCCCCACCGCCACGCCGGCCTCGCGCAGCGCCGGGGTGGGTGCAATGCCGGACGCCAGCCGCATATTGGAGCACGGGCAGTGCGCAATGCCGGTGCCGGTGGCGGCGAACAGGCCGATGGCGGCGCTGTCCAGCTTCACGCAGTGCGCGTGCCACACGTCGTCGCCCACCCAGCCCAGCTCGGCCACGTACTCGCCCGGCGTCATGCCGAAACGGGCGCGGCTGTAGGCCACGTCGTTGTCGTTTTCGGCCAGATGGGTATGCAGCCGCACGCCGTAGCTGCGCGCCAGCGCCGCCGACTCGCGCATCAGGTCGGTACTGACCGAAAACGGCGAGCACGGCGCCACGCCGACGCGCAACATGGCGTGGCGCGCCGGGTCGTGCCAGCGCTCGATCACGCGGCGGGTATCAGCCAGAATGGCGTCCTCGCGCTCTACCAGGCTGTCCGGCGGCAGGCCGCCGGCGCTCTCGCCCACGCTCATCGCGCCCCGGCACGGGTGAAAGCGCATGCCCACCCGCTGCGCCGCCTCGATGGTGTCGTCCAGCCGCGCGCCGTTGGGGTACAGGTAGAGGTGGTCGGACGACGTGGTACAGCCGGACTGCATCAGCTCCAGCATCGCCACCTCGGCCGACACGCGCACCATCTCCGGCGTCAGCCGCGCCCACACCGGGTACAGGCGGCGCAGCCAGCCGAACAGCTCGGCGTCCTGCGCACCCGGCACCGCCCGCGTCAGGCTCTGGTACATGTGGTGATGGGTGTTGATCAGGCCGGGCAAGGCCACGCAGCCGCGCAGGCTGATCACGCGGTCGGCGTCGGCCGGCAGCGCGTCGCTGCGGCCCACCTGCTCGATCACGCCATCACGGATGAACACCGCGCCGTCGGCGATCTCGCGCCGCGCCGCGTCCTGGGTCAGCAGCACGTCGGCGTGCTGTAGCAACAGGGTGGCCATGGCTCAACCCGGCAGGAACGGTTTGCCCAGCGAAGCGGGCAGGTTTTTCTGCAGCAGCTTGCGGTCGCGCGAGATCAGCACCAGCACCACGATGGTGGCCAGGTACGGCAGCGCCGCCAGCAGTTGCACCGGCACCTTCACGCCCAGAATCTGCGCGTTGAACTGCAGGATGGTGACAAAACCGAACAGCAGCGCGCCCAGCAGCAGGCGGCCCGGCTGCCAGGTGGCAAACACCACCAGTGCCACCGCAATCCAGCCGCGGCCGGCGGTCATGTTCTGCACCCACAGCGGCGTGTACACGGTGGACAGGTAGGCCCCGGCCAGGCCGGCCATGGCGCCGCCGAACAGCACCGCCGCATAGCGCACCGCCAGCACCGGGTAACCGATGGCGTGCGCCGCGTCCGGCGACTCGCCCACCGCACGCAGCACCAGCCCCCAGCGCGTACGCGCCAGCACCCACCAGGTGGCAGCAAACAGCAGCAAGGCCAGGTAGACCGCCGGCGTCTGGTGGAACAGCACCGGCCCCAGCAACGGCAGCTCGCCAAGCAAAGGCAGCGCCAGCGGTGCCATGCCCGGCAGGCTGTAGCTGACGTAAGCCTGCCCGATGAAGGCCGACAGGCCCACGCCCAGAATGGTGAGCGCCAGGCCGCAGGCCGCCTGGTTGGCCGCCAGCGACAGCGCCGGCACCGCAAACAGCAGCGACGACGCCATGCCGGCCACGCTGCCGGCCAGCAGGCCGCTCCACACGTCACCGTGCACCGCGCCGGCAAAACCGGCGATGGCGCCGATCAGCATCATGCCTTCCACGCCCAGGTTCAGTACCCCGGCGCGCTCGGCCACCAGCTCGCCCAGCCCCGCCAGCAACAACGGCGTGGCCGCGCCCAGCATGGCCGCCAGCACCGGTATCAGATGTTCCCACATGGTTTGCTTCCTCCATTGCTGCCCGCCGCCTGCCGGCAGCCGGCGCGGTTTCAGGCCGGCACCGCCACCCGGCGGCGCAGACGGTTATCGACAAAGGCATCGGCCCCCAGCAGGAACAGCAGCAACATGCCCTGGAACAGCCCGGTGATGGCCGCCGGCAGCTGCAGCGACACCTGCGCCGCCTCGCCGCCCAGGTACACCAGCGCCATCAACAGGCCGGACAGCACCATGCCCAGCGGCGACAGCCGGCCCAGGTAGGCCACGATGATGGCGGCGAAGCCATAGCCCGGCGAAATATTGAGATTGAGCTGCCCCACCGGCCCGGCCACTTCGGCCACGCCGGCCACGCCGGCGGTCATGCCCGACAGCAACAGGCTGAGCCACACCCCGCCACGGGCGGAAAACCCGGCAAAGCGCGCCGCCGCCGGCGCCTGGCCGGCCACCTCCAGCTGGTAGGCGAGGAAGCTGCGGCGGAAGTACAGCGCGAAGAACAGCACCACCACCAGCGTGATCAGCACCGCGGCGGTCACGCGGTAGCCATCGAACAGCGGCGCAAACAGCGCCGGGTCGGCAAACATCACCGACTGCGGAAAGTTCATGCCGTCCGGGTCGCGCCACGGGCCGTTGACCAGCCAGGCCAGCACAAAGCCGGCCACGTAGGTCAGCATCAGCGTGGTCAGCGTTTCTTCGGCGCGGAACTGCGTCTTCAGCCAGGCCGCCAGGCCGCCCCACAGCGCGCCACCCGCCGCGCCGGCCAGCAGCATGGCCGGCAGTATCCAGCCGCCTTGCAGGTCGTGGCAGGCGATGGCCACGCCGCCGCCGCAAATGGCGCCCATGATCAGCTGCCCTTCGGCGCCGATGTTGTAGATACGGGCGCGAAAGCCCACCGCCAGGCCCTGCGCGATCAGGATCAGCGGCGACGCCTTCACCAGCAGCTCGCTCCAGCCGTTGGCGCTGCTGAGCGGTTCTATGAAAAACACGTGGAACGACTGCCACGGTGATTTGCCCAGCGCCCAGAACAGCAGCGAGCCGGCCAGCAGGGTAAGGCCGACCGCAATCAGCGGCGCCAGCCAGCGCATGGTGCGCGACGGCTGCGGACGGGGTTCAAGCAGGTACATGGTGGGCTCCTTCTACCGGCGCCTGCGCGAGGCCGGCCATTTGCAAGCCGATGCGCTCGGCGTGGGTGTCGGCGGTGGGCACCGCCTCGGACAGCCGGCCCTGGGCCAGCACCGCGATGCGGTCGCACATCTCGAACAGCTCGTCCAGCTCCTCGGACACCACCAGCACCGCCACGCCGCGCCGCGACAGGTCGATCAGCGTCTGGCGCAGGAACGCCGCCGCGCCCACGTCCACGCCCCAGGTAGGCTGCGCCACGATCATCACCCGGGGCGCCAGCTCGATCTCGCGGCCAACGATGAACTTCTGCAGGTTGCCGCCGGACAGCGAGCGCGCCGCCGAGCCGGCGCCACGACAGCGCACGTCGTAGCGTTCGATGATGGTGTCGGCCAGCTGCCGCGCTGCGGCCAACCTCAGCAAACCGTAACGGCGCAGGCCCAGACGGTGGGCGGTGAGCACGGTGTTGTCGGCCAGGCTCATTGCCGGCACCGCGCTGCGCCCCAGCCGCTCTTCGGCCACAAACACCAGGCCACGGTCGCGGCGGGCGCCGGCGCCCAGCTGGCCGATGGCGGCGCCGTCCAGCAGCACGGCGCCGGGCCGGCTGCGGCTTTCGCCGGACAGCGCCGCCAGCAGCTCGGCCTGGCCGTTGCCGGAAATGCCGGCAATGCCGACGATCTCGCCGGCGTGCAGTGTCAGCGAGACATCGTGCAGCGCCACGCCGAAGGCGTCGTCGGCTGCTTGCGACAGCCCGGCCAGCTGCAGCACCGGCTGCCGCTCGCCGTGGTAGGCCGGCATGCTGCAGTGGGGCAGCTCGCGGCCTATCATCATGCGCGCCAGGCTGGCGTCGGTTTCCTCGGCCGGCAGTGCCGTGCCGGTGACGCGGCCGCCGCGCATCACGGTGGCGCGGTGGCACAGTGCGCGGATTTCGTGCAGCTTGTGGCTGATGTACAGGATGGACACCCCCTCTGCCGCCAGGCTGCGCAGCGTGTCGAACAGCGCCAGCACCGCCTGCGGTGTCAGCACCGAGGTGGGCTCGTCCAGGATCAGCAGCTGCGGGTTCTGCAGCAGGCAGCGCACGATTTCCACCCGCTGCCGCTCGCCCACCGACAGGCTGTACACCGGCCGCCACGGGTCCAGCGCCAGGCCGTAGCGCTGCGACACCTCGCTGACGCGCAGCGCCAGCGCGCGCAGGTCGAATTTTTCTTCCAGCACCAGCGCGATGTTTTCCACCACACTCAGCGTTTCGAACAGCGAAAAGTGCTGGAACACCATGCCGATGCCCAGCCGCCGCGCCTCGGACGGGCTGCCGATGCGCACCTGGCGCCCGTTCCAGCAGATTTCGCCGCTGTCGGCCTGCACCGCACCGTACACGATCTTCATCAGCGTGCTCTTGCCGGCACCGTTCTCGCCCAGCACGGCGTGGATTTCGCCGGGGGCCACGCTGAGGCTTACGTCCTGGTTGGCCACCACGCCGGGGTAGGCCTTGGTGATGTGGGTCAGCTCCAGTCTTGGCGGCGGGTTCATGGCGTCTCCTGCAAACAAAGAAGGGGGGATGGCGTGGGCTGCCAGGCTTCGCGCTGTTGCAGCAGCTGCGCCGCCACCGCGATGGCGATGGCCGCCGGCGCCTTGTCGCGGATGCCGTCCACGCCGATGGGGCAGGTCATGGCCGCCGCGTCCAGGCCACGCGCCGCCAGGCGCTGGCTGAAGGCGGCGCGCTTGCTGCGCGAGCCGATCATGCCGAAGAAGGCGGCGTCGCCACGGCGCAGGATGCGGCTGGCCAGCGTCAGGTCGAGGTCGTGGCGATGCGTCATCACCAGGTAAAAGGCGCCGGCCGGCGCGGTATCGACCTCGTCTTCCGGCGCGTCGCTGGCCACGCAATGCACCTGCGGCGCCCAGGCACGGGCAAAGCCGGGCGCGTTGTCGCGGCTGTCTACCCAGTGCAGCGGCCAGCAGGTGGGCTGCAACACTTGCACCAGCGCCTCGCCAACGTGGCCACCGCCAAACAGCCACAGCGGCGGCCAGTGGCTGGCCGGCTGCTCGCGGTAGTGCCAGCCGGCGCCGTCCGTGACCAGTTGCGGCGGCGCCGGGTTGGCCGCAGCGGGCAGCCAGCGGCTGCCGCCGGCGTCGCAATGGCGCAGCAGCGGCTGGCCTGCCAGCAACGCCGGCAAGGCGGCCAGCCAGGCGCTGTCGCCGGCGGTAATGCGCTCCAGCAGCAGCCACACCACGCCGCCGCAGCATTGCCCCAGCTGCGCCGCCAAGCTCAGGCGCAGCAAGCGGGTGCGGCCGCCGGACAGCAATAGCGCACGCGCCAGGTCGCAGGCTTCCCATTCCAGATGGCCGCCGCCGATGGTGCCGTGGGCGCCGCTACGGCCCAGCAGCATGCTGGTGCCGGCTGCGCGCGGGGCCGAGCCCTGCACCCGCGCCACGGTGATCAGCACCGCGTCGTCGCCGCAGCCCAGCGTGGCGGCCAAGCTTGGCCACAGCGCGCTCATAGCCGGCCCAGTGCGCGCAGCACTGCCTCCGGGGTAGCGGGTGCGCTCAGCGCCGGACGGCTGCCGGGCGGCAAGGCCGCGGCAATGGCGTCGCGCAGTGCAAAGAACACCGACATCGCCAGCATGAACGGCGGCTCGCCCACCGCCTTGGAACGGTGCACGGTGTCCTCGGCGTTGGCGTTATCGAACAGGCGCACCGAAAAATGCGCCGGAATGTCGTGCACCGCCGGAATCTTGTAGGTAGACGGCGCGTGGCTGAGCAGCTTGCCGGCGTGGGCGCCGTGCGGTTGCCACACCAGCTCCTCGCTGGTGAGCCAGCCCATGCCCTGCACGAAGCCGCCTTCGATCTGGCCGATATCGATGGCCGGGTTCAGCGAGCGGCCCACGTCGTGCAGGATGTCCACCGCCAGTACCCGGCTTTCACCGGTAAGGGTATCCACCGCCACCTCGCTGACCGCCGCGCCGTAGGCAAAGTAGTAAAACGGCCGCCCGACGCGCTGCGCGCCGTCCCACGACAGCTTGGGCGTGCGGTAGAAGCCGTCGCTCCACAGCTGGATGCGGGCAAAGTAGGCCTGGCGCACCGCCTCGTGAAAGGGAATGTCCAGCCCGGCACCGGCAATGCGGCCGTCGGCAAACACCAGCGCGGCGGCGTCCACGCCGTGCTGCGCGGCCAGCCAGTCGGCCAGCCGCCGGCGCACGGTCAACGCTGCGTCCTGCGCGGCCTTGCCGTTGAGGTCGGCACCGCTGGACGCGGCAGTGGCCGAGGTATTGGGTACGCGGCTGGTTTCGGTGGGCGCCAGCCGGATGCGCTCCGGCGCCAGGCCGAACACTTCAGCCACGATCTGGCGGATCTTGGTGTACAGGCCCTGCCCCATCTCGTTGCCGCCGTGGGTCACCAGCACGCTGCCGTCGGTGTACAAGTGCACCAGCGCGCCGGCCTGGTTGTAGTGCACGGCGTTGAACGAAATGCCGAACTTCACCGGCGTCAGCGCGATGCCCTTTTTCAGCACCGGGCTGGCGGCGTTGAAATCGGCAATCGCCTGCCGCCGCGCGTGGTAGCGACTGTCGGCGGCCAACTGCGCCACCAGCTGCGGCAGGATGTTGTCGCTGACCGGCATCTGGTAATGCGTGAGGCTGCGCGGGCCGCCCGGCGTGGTGCCGTAGAAATTGCGGCAACGCACCGCCAGCGGGTCTTGCCCCAGTTCGCGGGCGATGTCATCCAGCACCGACTCGATGGCCATCATGCCCTGCGGGCCGCCAAAGCCGCGAAAGGCGGTGTGCGACACGGTGTGGGTCTTGCAGCGCAGGCTGAGGATACTGACCGCGTCCAGGTAATAGGCGTTGTCCACGTGGCAGATGGCACGGTCGTTCACCGGGCCGGACAGGTCGGCGCTGAAGCCGCAGTCGGACGCCAGCTCGTACTTCACCCCCAGCAGCAGGCCGTCGTCGTCGAAACCGGCCTCCCAGCGGATGCGGAACGGGTGGCGTTTGCCGGTGAGCATCATGTCGTCGTCACGGTCCAGCCGCAGCTTTACCGGGCGGCCGGTGTGCACCGCCAGCAGGCCGGCCAGGCAGGCCCACTGCGCAGACTGCGATTCCTTGCCGCCGAAACCGCCGCCCATGCGGCGGCAGCTCACATTGATCTGGCTGGCTTCCCAACCCAGCACCTCGGCCAGCAGCGTCTGCATCTCGGTGGGGTGCTGGGTGGAGCACCACAACTGCAGCGTGCGGTTTTCGCCGGGCTGGGCGTAGCTGATCTGCCCTTCCAGATAGAAGTGTTCCTGTCCGCCCAGCACCGTCTCGCCGGCCAGGCGGCGCGGTGCGGCGGCCAGCGCGGCGTCGGCGTCGCCGCGTTGCAGCGTGGCCGGTGGCAGCACCCACGATTGCGCGGCGATGGCTTGCTCGATGCCCAATACCGG
The DNA here is from genome assembly GCF_007644045.2 of Vogesella urethralis. Taxonomy (GTDB): domain Bacteria; phylum Pseudomonadota; class Gammaproteobacteria; order Burkholderiales; family Chromobacteriaceae; genus Vogesella; species Vogesella urethralis. The sequence continues at coordinate 202,934 of NZ_VMDW02000098.1, read as the reverse complement.
CGGCAGCGCGTCCACCTCGATGCGGGCCAGGCGGGCGGCGCGGCGGGCGGCGTCGTGGCTGCTGGCGGCCACCACGAACAGCGGCTGGCCGTGGAACTGGATCAGCTCGTCGGCCAGCAGCGGTTCGTCGTGCACGATGGGGCCGCAGTTGTTGGCGCCGGGGATATCGGCGGCGGTCAGCACCGCCACCACGCCGGGGGCGGCGCGTACCGCAGTCAGATCGAGCCGGCGCAGGCGGCCGTGCGCGCACGGCGCCATGCCGACCGCAGCGTGCAGGGTGCCGGCCAGCTCCGGCAGGTCGTCGATGTACAGCGCCTGGCCCAGCACGTGCAGGCGGGCGCTGTCGTGCGGCAGGCTGCGGCCAACCACGCGGGTGGCGGCGGCGTCGGTAAAGGCGTTCATGCGCTGGCCTCCAGTCGGGCAAGGTCGGTGGCGGCGTGGCCGGAAAACTGCAGCCAGGCGCGTTGCAGCAGGCCGGCGGCCACCTGCAGGCGGTAGGCGGCGCTGCCGCGCACGTCGGACAGCGGGCTGAAGTCCTGCGCCAGCGCGGCACCGGCGGCGGCAAAGCTGGCCGCGTCGAACGCCGCCCCTTGCAATGCTGCCTCGGCGTGCGGCGCCCGCGCCGGCGTGGCGTCCATGCCGCCAAACGCCAGCCGTACCGCCGCGATGCGGCCATCGGCCACCTGCAGTTGCACGGCGGCAAACACGGCCGAGATGTCCTGGTCGAAACGCTTGCTCACCTTGTACAGCGCCAGCTGGCTGCCCGCCGCCAGCGGCGGCACGCACAGGCCCAGCACGATCTCGTCGGCCGCCAGCGCGGTGCGCTGGTAGCCCAGGTAGAAGTCTTCCAACGCCAGCTCGCGCCGGCCGCGCAGCGACTGCAACACCACGCGCGCGCCGGTGGCGATCAACGCCGGCATGCTGTCGCCGATGGGTGAGCCATTGGCTACATTGCCGCCCAGGGTGCCGGCGTTGCGCACCGGGCGCGAAGCAAAGCGCAGCCGCAGCGCGTCCCAGGCCGGGTGGCTGGCAGCAAGCTGCTGCAGCGCGTCTTCCACGCTGACGGCGGCGCCGATCCACACGCCGTCAGCCTGCCGCTGCAGCTGGCGCAGCTCGGGCACGCGACCGACAAAGATCACGTCGCCCAGCGTGCGCAGCTGCTTGGTCACCCACAGGCCGACGTCGGTACTGCCGGCCACCAGCCGCGCCTGCGGCCAGTCGCGGCGCAGCGCAAGCAGCTCGGCCAGCGTGGCCGGCACCGCGTAACGGGCGCCGCCGGCTTCGCCTTGCAGCGACGGGCGCGCTGCCAGCTGCTGCAAGGCCGCCAGCACCGGCTCGCGCTGCAGCGGCATGGCCGGCAAGCTGGCCGCCTGTTGCGCCGCGTCCAGAATGGGGCGGTAGCCGGTGCAACGGCACAGGTTGCCGGACAGCGCATCCTGCAGCTGGCTGCGGCTGGGGCAGCCGGGCTGGCTTTCCTGCTGCGCCCACAGCGACATCACGATGCCCGGCGTACAGAAACCGCACTGCGAGCCGTGGCAGTCCACCAACGCCTGCTGCAGCGGGTGCAGCTGCTCGCCGCGAGCCAGGTCTTCCACCGTGAACAGCGCCTTGCCGTCCAGCGCCGGCAGAAACTGGATACAGGCGTTGACCGCCGACAGCTGCAGCGCGTCGCCGTGCATGTCGCCCACCACCACGGTGCAGGCGCCGCAATCGCCCTCGCCGCAGCCTTCCTTGCTGCCGCACGCGCCCTGCTGCCGGCGCAGGTAATGCAGCACGGTCTGGGTGGGGCTGTCCGGCAGCACGCTGTGCACGCTGCCGCGAAAGTAAAACTGGATCTGGTTTCGGCTCATGACTGGGGTCGCTTGTGAAGGTTGGCCGCACCGCATGCACAACATTGCGGCACGGTGGCAGCAGACGGTGCAGGCATCGGGCATATCGATGCGGCAGTGCACCATGACGGGTTGGCCGCAGGCCGTCGCTGACAGGCTAGTTGCAAATGCCATTCCCGCTGCCGGGTCTGCCAAGCAATCTAGCGCAGCCCCCCGGCAGCGACAGCCGGGCAGGCGTGATAAACATTATTCGTGCCGCATGGGTGGCATGCCGCTTGCTGCACTGCGGGATAACACCAAAGGGAGCACCGCCATGAAACTGTCCACCTCATGGGAGTCGATCGACGTCCACCTGCTGCAGATCCTGCGCGCGCTGCTGAGCGAGTGCAGCGTATCCAGCGCCGCGCGCAAGCTGAACCTGTCGCAGCCGGCGGTCAGCACCGCGCTGCGCCGCCTGCGCGACATCACCGGCGACCCGCTGCTGGTGCGCAGCCGTAACGGCATGACGCCCACCGAGCGCGGCATGGCCTTGCTGGAGCCGGTGAAGATTGCCTTGCAGCAGATCGAGACGCTGGCGGTGCAGCAGGTGCGCTTCAACCCGGCGCAGACGCGGCGGGTGTTCAATATCGCCACCCCCGATTACCTGAATGCCTCGCTGGTCAGCCAGCTGGTGGGGCAGCTGCGGCGTACGGCACCGCAGTCGCAGATTGCCATCCACTCGCTGGGGCCCAATTTCGATGTGGTCAGCGCGCTGGAACACGGCGACCTGGACGTGGTGATCGGCAACTGGCCGCAGCCGCCGGAGCAGCTGCGCATGCTGCCGCTATTCGATGATGACGTGGTGTGCCTGATGCGCGAAGGCCACCCGCTGGCGGCGCAAACGATGGACACCGCCACCTATCTGGCGGCCGAGCACCTGCTGCCCAGCCCCTACTCGGTGGGGCAGCGCGGGGTGATCGACCTGTACCTGGCACGCGAACGGCTGAAGCGCAACGTCAGCGCCTACGTGCCCTATTTCAACATGGTGCCCTACCTGCTGTTGCAGAGCGACATGGTGTTTTCCGGCCCGCGCCACTTTGCCGAGTACTTCTGCCGCCACCTGCCGCTGGTGGTGCGCGAGGTGCCGGTGGCCTTCCCGCCGATGAACTTCTACCTGCTGTGGCACGACCGCACCCACCACGCCGACGAGTGCCGCTGGCTGCGCGAGCAGATCGTGTCGGTATCACGCAGCGCCAGCTGGCAGCAGCTGCCGGCCGCCACGGTAGCCGCCGCCTGAGCCACGGCCGCCTGCGCTGCTAGCCGGCCACGCGGTCGGCCAGCCGCCAGCCGGCAATGCGCGCGATCTGCTGCAAGGCGGTGCGTTGTTCAGCAGCCGGCGTGGCCTGCAAACGGGTGGCCAGCTGTTCGATAATGGCCTGCCGGCTCAAGCCGCGCACCGCCACTACAAACGGAAAACCAAAGCGCTGGCGGTAGGCCGCGTTCAGCGCCTGTAGCCGGGCAAACTCTGCGGGAGAGCACTGCAACAGGCCGGCACCCTGCTGTTCGCTGCTGGACGCCGCGGTCAGCTCGCCGGCGATGGCGGCGCGGCCGGCCAGCTCCGGGTGGGCGCGGATCAGCGCCAGCTGCTGCGCCGGTTCGGCAGCCAGCATCACCGCCTCCAGCGCGGCGGCCAAGGCCGGCAACGAGGCAAACGGCCGTGCCGCCCAGGCGCCGGCGGCCACCCATGGCGAGTGTTCGTAGATGCCGTCCAGCGCAGCCACGAAGGCCGGCTGGTCCATGGCGGACAAATCGGCCAAGGTAAGGAGTGCGGTCATGGTGCCTCGCGAAGGGGAAGTGGCGGGAGTTGCAGCATAGAAAGCCGCCATCGCCGCCAGCAAGACGCGTTTGCTTATACCGCCCATTCGTCAAGCGCAAGGTTGGCCGCCGCCACGGGGCAGCAGGCCGCCGGGCATATATGGCGCCAGCTATAAGGCTTATCAGTACAAGCGCAGCGGCGCCTCCCTATACTTTTTTGCGTTGCCTTCACACCACGAGCACCGTCATGAGCCAGCTTTCCCTGCACGTTCTCGATACCGCCCACGGCTGCCCGGCTGCCGCGCTGGCCTTCCGCCTGTACCGTGACGGCCAGCTGCTATGCAGCGGCCACACCAACGCCGACGGCCGCGGCGACGGCCCGCTGCTGGCCGGTGCCGACTTCTGCCGCGGCGTGTACGAGCTGCATTTCGAGGTGGCCGCGTACTTTCGCCAGCGCGGCGTGCAACTGCCGGAGCCACCGTTTCTGGACGTGGTGACGCTGCGCTTCGGCGTGGCCGACCCGGCCAGCCGCTACCACGTGCCCTTGCTGGTCTCGCCGTGGAGTTACAGCACCTACCGCGGGAGCTGACATGGACAGTGCCTACCTGCTGGAATGCGCCAGCCTGCTATTGCGCTGGCTGCACCTGATCGTCGGCATCGCCTGGATCGGCGCCTCGTTCTACTTCATCTGGCTGGACAACAGCCTGAAGCCGCCAACCGACCCGGCGCTGCGCGCCAAAGGCGTGGGTGGCGAGCTGTGGGCGGTGCACGGCGGCGGCTTCTACAACCCGCAAAAATACCTGGGCGCGCCGCCGGCACTGCCGGACGAGCTGCACTGGTTCAAGTGGGAGGCGTACAGCACCTGGCTCACCGGCTTTCTGCTGCTGAGCACGCTGTACTACCTGCAAGCCGGCAGCTACATGCTGGACGCCGGAAAACTGCTGCAAAGCCCGCAGGCCGCGGTGCTGACCGGGCTGGCCACGCTGGGCGGCGGCTGGCTGGTTTACGACCTGCTGTGCCGCTGGCTGTTCGGCCGCAGCCAGCTGCTGTTTGCCGTGATCTACGGCGGCTTCGTGCTGGCGGTGGCGTGGGGGCTGGACCAACTGCTGGCCGGGCGGGCGATGTTCCTGCACATCGGCGCCATGCTGGGCACCACCATGGCGGCCAACGTGTTTTTCTGGATCATTCCCGGCCAGAAGCAGATGGTGGCAGCCATGCAGCGCGGTGAAGCGCCGGATCCCGTCCACGGCCTGCGCGGCAAGCAGCGCAGCGTGCACAACAACTACCTGACGCTGCCGGTGCTGTTTGCCATGATCAGCAACCACTACGCGTTTACCTACCACGCGCCGCACGCCTGGCTGGTGCTGGGCGGCATCCTGCTGGCCGCGGTGCTGATCCGCCACTTTTTCAACCTGCGCCACAAGGGCCAGCTGGCGTGGCGATACCCGCTGGCCGGCGGCGCACTGCTGCTGGCGGTGCTGTGGTGGATCGCCCCTGCGGCCCCGCAGACATCCGCCAACACCACGGTGCCCGTCGCAGTACAGGCACCGACACTGGCGCAGGTGCAGGCCGTGCTGCAAGCGCGCTGTACTGCCTGCCACAGCGCCGCGCCCACGCTGATGCCGTCGGCACCCGCCGGCCTGCTGCTGGACAACGACGCCGCCATCCGCGCCGCTGCACCACGCATCTACCAACAGGTGGTGCAATTGAAGGCGATGCCACTGGGCAACGTCACCCACATCAGCGACGCCGAGCGGGCGCTGATCGCGCAGTGGTACCAGGCCGGGGCGCGCTAGGTTTGTGACGTCGCGGCGCATGAAAAAACCCTGCCCGCGCGGCGGGCAGGGTTCTGCTTAAACGGGCACAGCCCGGCTTAGAACTTTTCGTTTTCCAGCAAGTAGCGCCACTGGCCTTGCGCCAGCTCGCCCAGCCGCACGCGGCCGATGCGGATGCGGTGCAGGCGTTCGATCTGCACGCCAACCGCTGCGCACATGCGCTGGATGTGGCGGCGCTGCTGCTGGCGCAGCACGAAGCACAGCTGGCGGTCGCTCTGGCGGCTGACGCGTACCGCAGACAGCGTTTCGTCGTCCACTTGCACGCCCTTGCCCAGCGCCGCCAGTTGCTCGGCGCTGGCCGGTGCGGCCAACCATACCAGGTATTCCTGCTCCACTTCGCCAGCCATCAGCTTGCGCGCGATGCGGCCATCCTGCGTCAACACCAGCAGGCCGGAGGCGTCCACGTCCAGGCGGCCAGCCGGTGCCAGCTTCTGCTGGTGCTTTTTCAGGAACACCACGCCGGAGCGGTCGCTGGCGCTGCGGGTGTCGGGCTTCACCAGCAGCCAGGCCGGCTGCTCGCCCGGGCGCTCGGCCGGGCCGCTGACAAAACCCAGCGGCTTGTGCAGCAGCAGCGTCACGCGCTCGGCCTGCTCGCGGGCAGCGGCGGCAGTGAGCTCGATCTGCTGCTCGGGGCGCACACGGCTGCCCAGCACATTGACCACCACGCCATCCACCTTCACCAGCCCCTGCTCGATGAACTCGTCAGCCTCGCGGCGCGAGCACAGGCCCAGTTCGGTCATGCGTTTGGACAGGCGCACGCTGTTGTCTTCGCTCATCGCGTTTTCCTTTTCTGTTTCAGGCACGGATTATCGCTGCTTTTGGCGCACGCCGTACGGCGGAATGCAACAGGCCCGCCGAAGCGGGCCGCCTTGCAAAGACTGCGCGGCTTAGAACGCTACCGACACGCCCGCGTACGGGCCATCGGCCAGCTTGATATCGCGGCGGCGGTCTTCGCGCTTCACCTGTACGGTACGGTAGCCCACTTCCACGCCCACCATTTTCAGCGGGCTCCAGCGTACGCCACCCATGGTGTCGCTGACGCGCTTGACGGTGCCGCTGGCGGCAGCAGAGCCGGCGTAAAAGCCGTGGACGAAGGCTTCGGCATTCAGCGGCAGGTCAACGGTCAGGCGGGCGCCCACCAGTGCAGCGGTGGCGGTACCTTCTGCCTCGACGTAAGCGGCCTTGGCACCGGCATCCAGACGCAGCAGCGTGGGTACCGGCAGGCCGAACATCACGCCCGCCGCGCTAAAGCTGGGCTTTTCGCCACGGCTGTCCTTGTCGTCGGCCTTTACGTGGTCCAGCGCCAGGCCAGGGCCGAGGCCGGTAGGCATACGGGTAATAAAATTGTAGGTATTACCGCGCGCCAGCGTGGTATCGCCGGCTTGGGCCAGCAGCGGCGCGGCCAGCAGCGCGGCCAACAGGGTGTAACGGATCATGTTGTTATCTTTCAGGGTCATCAGCGTGACCGCGATATTACGCCTCGCCGCGCCCCTGCTCCAGTGCTTCGACGCGCTGCAGCAATTGCGCCAGCTGTTGCTCCAGCTGGCTGACGCGTGCCTGCAGCTCGCTATCGACTGCCGGTTCTGCTGCAGTAGCAGCAACGGCCAGGTTCGCCGCCGGCGGGTGCAGCAGATGTACCCAGCGCGCCTCGCGCTCGCCCGGTTGGCGCGGCAGTTTTTCTACCAGCGGCGGGTATTTGTCGGCCAGCGCGGCCAGCGCGGTTTCCACTTCGTCCACGCTGCTGAAGCTGTAAACGCGGCCGGCGCGGGTGCGCAGCTCGGCGCTGGTCTGCGCGCCGCGCAGCAACAACAGGCCCAGTGCGGCCAACCTGGCGCCGTCGATGTTCCACGCGTAGTTCAGGCGATGCTCGTACTTGGCCACACGGCTGCCGGCCGGAATGCGCTCGGCCACCAGCTTTTGCGCCATCAGTTCGTCCAGGGCGCTGCTGATGTCGGCATCGCTCAGGCTCAGCACCGGCTCGCGGCTGGTGAGCTGGTTGCAGGCAGACTGCAGGGCGTTGAGGGTGAGCGGGTAGGTGTCGGGGGTCAGCGCCTGCTTTTCGATCAGGGCGCCGAGTACGCGTACGGCGTGCGGGTGCAGCGAGAGTGTGTCCATGCCGGTGTGCCTGGGTGGATAACAATAAGTGCACACATCATCGCACCGGCAGCGGCGGCGGCCAAGCCCGCCTTGACAGTACTGGCCCGATTGCGCACCCTTGCGCGGTTTTGACGGCAGCAACGGAGCCAGGCGCATGAAACGGGTGGATCTTCTTCTGGTGGAACAGGGGCTGGCAGCCTCGCGTACCGCGGCACAGCAATTGATCGAGGCTGGCCGCGTCAGCGTGCGCGACGGCAGCCAGACGCGACCGGTGGCCAAAGCCAGCCAGAAGCTGGCCGACGACACCGTGTTCGACGTGGTACCGGACGAGGCCGACCGCTACGTGTCGCGCGGCGGCCTGAAAATGGCCGGCGCACTGGCTGCTGCCGGGCTGGACGATATCCGTGGCTGGCGGGCGCTGGACGTGGGGCAATCCACCGGCGGTTTTACCGACTGCCTGCTGCAGGCTGGCGCAGCGCGCGTGGTGGGGGTGGACGTGGGTCACGGCCAGTTGGCCGCACGGCTGATGGCCGACCCGCGGGTACGCTTTTTTGAAGGCGTAAACGCGCGGGCGCTGGAGCACGACGCACTGCTGGCGGCCAACGAGCAGCACGCCTTCGACTTGATGGTGTGCGACGTGTCGTTCATTTCGGTCACGCTGATTTACCCGTCAGCGCTACCGCTGATCCGGCCAGGCGGCTACTTGCTGAGCCTGGTAAAACCGCAGTTCGAGGTGGGCCGTGAAGGGCTGGGCCACGGCGGCATCGTGCGCGACAGCAGCTTGTACGCCGGGGTGGAAGCCAAGGTCAGCCAGTGTGTGGCCGAGCTGGGCTTCGATAAGCTGGGCTGGTTCGATAGCCCGATCAAGGGCGGCGACGGCAACCACGAGTTCTTCATCCTGGCACGCCGCCGCTAGACGGCCATCCGGCCCGCGGCAACGACAAAAAAGCCCGGTCTGCGTCACAGACTGGGCTTTTGCATGACGCTGCCGGCGCGGGTTTAGCCCAGCGCGGCCGGCGCGCTGTCGTCGTCTACCGGGTTACGCACCACCAGCAGCGGCAGCGTGGTACGGCGCAGCACCGACTCGGCAAAGCTGCCCAGCAACAGGTGACGCCAGCCACGATGGCCGTGGGTGCCGATGACCAGCAGGTCGGCGGCGGCCTGGGTGGCGAAATCCACCAGCTGTGCGGTGGCCGCATCGCCACCTTGCGGGGCTTCCAGTAAATGCAGGGTGATATCTTTCACGCCCTGAGCACGCGCATAGGCCTGCGCTTCGTCCAGTACCGACTGGCCTTGCTTGCGCGCTTCGTCGTACAGGCCTTGGGTATCGAGCAGGCCAACGCTGTCGACGGCAAAATCATGCAGGCAGATGACGTGCACCAGCGACAGGTGACTGTTGGCCGCAGCCGCAATACGGACGGCTTCTACCAGGGCAGGTTGGGCATTGTGGCTGCCATCCAGCGCCACGGTAAGGTGCTTGTACATGAAACTCTCCTTGCAGCGGGGTGTCTGTTATGGAAGATTGTGCGTCGGTCGGCGTGACGGCTCCAGCATTACTGGCGCCTTGCTTGATCTGGTGCAAACCTATCGAATTAAGTAGTTCTACTACTCATCCATTCGGTATAAATCCATTACCATTGTTGTGAGGCCAATTTTGGAGATCGAAGTGTTGGGGACGTTCATTCTGGTGGTGTGCCTGCTGTGCGCCGGTTTGCTGTGGGTCTTTTTCCGCCCGCAGCACAAGCCGCGCAAGGACCCGCCAAGCCGGACGGTTTACGCAGCCCATACCCAACGCCGCGTGCTTACCCCGACCACCCACATGACCGGCGAAGCGTACGGCAAGCTGCTGCGGGCCGCGCAAGGCGACCGCCAGCAGGTAGAGCTGTGGATCGTGGAAGCGCAGTGCAATATGCCGGGCTATACCCGCACCGAAATCATCGAGCTGCTGGCCAAAGAACGCTGAACACGCTCCGTGCCAGACAATACGGCCCCGTTACCGGGGCCGTATGCATTTCAGGCCAGCACCCCCAGATAGCGGCGCTCCCAGGCGGTGATCTCGCCGTGGAAGCTGGCCAGCTCTACTTCTTTGACCGCCGCATAGGCACGGGTGAACTCGGCGCCAAACAAGTTGGCCGCTGCACTGCCCTGCTGCATGCGCGCCAGCGCGGCATCCAGCGTGCGCGGCAGGCTGTCGCCGCCGTCGTCTTCTTGCAGGAACACGTTGCCGGTGACGGCAGGTGCCGGCTGCAGGCCTTGCTCCATACCGAGCAGGCCGGCGCCCAGGCTGGCCGCCAGCGCCAGGTACGGGTTGGCATCGCAGCCCGGCAGGCGGTTTTCCACACGCCGCGCCTGCGGTACCGACAGTGGCACGCGCAGCCCGACCGAGCGGTTATCCACCCCCCAACTGAGGTTGACCGGCGCCGCCAGGTTCTTGACGAAGCGGCGGTAGGAGTTGGGGCTGGGGCAGTACAGCGGCATCAGCTCGGCCAGATACTGCTGCATGCCGGCGATAAAGCCGTGGAACAGCCGGCTTTCGCTGCCGTCGGGCTGGCTGAACACATTGCAGCCTTCGCTATCCACCACGCTCTGGTGCAGGTGCATGGAGCTGCCCGGCTCGCCAGCCAGCGGCTTGGCCATGCACACCACGTTCAGGCCGTGACGGTTGCCGGTTTCTTTCAGCAGGGTCTTGAACAGGAAGGTCTGGTCGGCCAGCGCCAGCGCGTCGCCGTGCTTGAGGTTGATCTCGAACTGGCTGGGGCCCATCTCGTGCACCCAGGTATCGGTGGCGATACCCAGCATGTCGCAGCCGCGGTACACATCGTCGAAAAAGGCTTCCAGGTCGTTGAGCGTGGTAAAGCTGAAGGCATCGAAACCACGCTCGCGGCGGCCGGTACGCAAGGCTGGCGGCTGGAACGGCGCGTCGCTGTCGGGGTTGGCCGCAAACAGGTAGAACTCCAGCTCCGGTGCCACCACCGGCGTCCAGCCATGCGCTGCGTAGCGTTGTAATACATTTTTCAACACTGTTCGCGGCGCCAGCGGCGACAGCTGACCGTCGTGATCGACACAATCACACAGTACCAGCGCACGCGGCGTAGTGGCCCACGGCAGCTGGCGCAGCGTGGCCATGTCGGGCAGCAGCGTCACGTCCGGGTCGTGCTCGCCATAAAACCGGTAGTCGGGAAACTCGCCGATGCAGCTCTGGATCGGCACGGCGCGGGCAATTCGCAGCTGCTGGCCACCAATGAAGGCCTCGCGCGGCAAGGTTTTGCCGCGGGCAAAACCGGTGACGTCGGCAAAGGCCAGCTCGACATCCCTGACGCCAAGCTGTTGCAGCCATTGCGCCTGGTCGGCATGGGGAACGGGGTGCGGCATACGGCATCTCTCCTGATGTGTGGCCTGCCAGCGGCGTTGGCCGGCAGGCTGATGAGGGGAGTATGCGCGCAATGATTCCGCAATCAAGCACATCATTCCGCAAGGCGGAACTGTTTAAAAAATTAAGCCATTCGGTCAGCTTGGCCGCAGCCTGCCCGCCACACTTTGCCGCTTACTGCTGCGCGGTGCACTGGTTACGGCCCATACGTTTGGACTTGTACATGGCCTGGTCGGCGCGGCGCAGCCAGTCGTGCAGGGTATCGCCCTGCCGCAGCTGGGTAATGCCGAACGAGGCGGTCACCGGCAGCTGCACCGGCTGCTGCAACAAGGGGGCGGCGGCCAACTGTTCACACAGGCGGCGGGCCAGCTGCGCGGCGTCGTCCAGCCGCATGCCAGGCAGCAGGATGATGAACTCTTCGCCACCAAAGCGCGCCAGCAGGTCGTAAGGGCGCAGTTGCTGCTGCAACCGCTGCGCCAGCGCCACCAACACCGCGTCGCCAACATCGTGGCCATGGCTGTCGTTGATGGTCTTGAAATGGTCGATATCCAGCATGATCAGGCTGCTGGGCTCTTGCCGGTTTTCCCAGATCAGCAGCCGCTCGTTCAGCGCCGCAATGGCGGCACGGCGGTTGGGCAGCTGGGTCAGTTCGTCCTGGTGCGCCATGCTGCGGATGGTTTGCAGCGCTTGCTGCAGGCGCCGATGCTCGTCCTGCAGGGCGTTCAGCGATAGCTCGGCCCGCACGTTGGCGTCCAGCAGCTCTTCAGTCAGCATCTGCGCCTGTTGCGCAGCACGCAGGCCGTTGACCAGCTGGCGATTGACCACGCCGCTGTAGATGATGAGCAGGCTGGCGTACAAGGCACCGGCAATCGCTACGTAGATGTCCAGTGGCTGCGGATACAACATGGCGTACAACAGCACCGGCAGGTAGATGCCGGACAGAAAAGCCACCACCGAAGTCCAGAACATCGAGTGCACCAGTACTACCATGGCGCAGATGCCGCTGAGTACGATGTACAGCATCATGCCGTATAGCGGGGTCGCCACCGGCATCAGGAACCACACGCTGCTACCCCAGGCCAGGCCGAACAACAGCTTGGTAGCCAGATAGATGCCGACCCAGCGTCGCTTGCTGGCAGGTGGCTCGCCGCGCAGGGCCTGCGGCAGAATGGTAACCAGGCTGATCAACACCACCAGGTTCACCAGCAAAAACCACTGGTACAGCGGCTGCGGCTGCCGCAGGTGTTCCGCATGGCCGATGTAGAGCAGCAGGGTGGCAGCAACCGGGGTGGACAGGCTGGCCACGAAACTGCGCCGCGCCACCAGGCGGATGCGTTCGGCCAATACCAGCTCGTCCAGATGACCGGCATCCATGCGCGCATCAGGCTGCATGTCTGTCCCCTTCCCTGCAAAAAAATGGGCTGGCAAAGCGCCAGCCCGTTTTGCTTGCGGCATCCCGCATGCAGCGGCCGGCTAGCTGCGTACCTGGCCGTCGCCCAGTACCACCCATTTCTGGCTGGTCAGCCCGTGCAGGCCGACCGGGCCACGGGCGTGGATCTTGTCGGTGGAAATGCCGATCTCGGCGCCCAGGCCATACTCGAAACCGTCGGCAAAGCGCGTACTGGCGTTGGCCATCACGCTGGACGAGTCCACCTCGCGCAAGAACTGGCGGCAACGGCCGTAATCGTCGCTGACGATGGCGTCGGTATGGTGGCTACCGTAGTGGTTGATGTGCTCGATGGCGTCGTCGATGCCTTTCACCACCTTGATGGCCAGTACCGGGGCCAGATATTCAGTATACCAATCGTCTTCGCTGGCGGCTACCACTTTATCGCCAAGAATGCCGCGCGTGCGCTCGCAACCGCGCAGCTCGACACCCTTTTCCCAAAAGGCCGCCGCCAGACGCGGCAGGATGAATTCGGCGTAGGCGGTATGCACCAGCAGGGTTTCCATGGTGTTGCAGGTGCCGTAACGGTGAGTCTTGGCGTTCAGCGCGATATTGAAAGCTTTTTCCGGGTTGGCGGTATCGTCGATGTAAACGTGGCAGTTGCCGTCCAGGTGCTTGATCACCGGCACCCGCGCCTCGCGGCTGATGCGCTCGATCAGGCCCTTGCCGCCACGCGGTACGATCACGTCGACAAATTCGGTGAGGGTGATCAGCTCGCCCACCGCCGCGCGGTCGGTGGTTTCCAGCACCTGCACCACGTGCGGCGGCAGGTCGGCCACGCGCAGGCCTTCGTGCACGCAGGCGGCAATGGCCTGATTGCTGTGGAAGGCTTCTGAACCGCCACGCAGGATCACCGCGTTGCCCGACTTCAGGCACAGGCCGGCAGCGTCGGCGGTGACGTTGGGGCGGGCTTCGTAAATGATGCCGACCACGCCCAGCGGCACGCGCATCTTGCCCAGCTGGATACCGGACGGGCGGTAGCTGAACTCGCCCATTTCGCCCACCGGGTCCGGCAGGCTGGCGATCTGGCGCAGGCCTTCTGCCATGCCGTGTACGGCTTTTTCCGACAACGTCAGGCGGTCGATCATCGCCTCGGCCAGGCCGTCCTTACGCGCGGCTTCCAGGTCCAGCATGTTGGCCGCCAGCAGGCGGTCGAGGTCGCGCTCGATGGCGTCGGCGATAGCGTGCAGCGCCTTGTTCTTCTGGTTGGTGTCGGCACGGGCAATGGCGCGGCTGGCCTTGCGGGCAGCCTGGCCCACCACGTTCATATAGTGTTTCACATCCATGGTCTTGTCCTGAAATGCTTGGTGGTCCCTACCTTTCAGAGTAATGCAAAGTACCGCGCTTCGGCCAGTGTTCATATCGAACCTGCTGCCGGTAGCGGGTGCCACCACGGCCGCCAAGTGGCGGTTTTATCGGTATTTCCGCAACGATGGCAGGGTCAAACCGCGCCGATGCTGCACTGCACGATTGACCGCACCCCCTGTCGCTCCTTACTTTGTCCGACAAGCAACCGCTTGACAGACTTGTACCCAGGAGACCGGCATGACCCCGTACCAGGCGTTTTACCAGCAGTCCATCGATGACCCCGACACGTTCTGGGGGCGGGAAGCCTCACGCATCCACTGGCACAAGCCGTTCGACAAGGTGCTGGCCTACGACCAGCCACCGTTCCGCGACTGGTTTGCGGGCGGCCTCACCAACCTCTGTTACAACGCGGTAGACCGCCACCTGGCCGAGCGCGCCGAGCAGACCGCGCTGGCCTACGTGTCTACCGAAACCGGCATCGAAACCGGCTACACCTTCCGCGAGCTGTACGAGGAAGTCGCCCGCTTTGCCGCCATCCTGCAGGCGCAAGGCGTGGCCAAGGGTGACCGTGTGCTGATCTACATGCCGATGATCCCCGAGGCCATTTTCGCCATGCTGGCCACCGTGCGGCTGGGCGCCATCCACTCCGTCGTGTTCGGCGGCTTCGCACCGGCCAGCCTGGCCACCCGCATCGAGGACGCCAGCCCCACAGTGATGATCACCGCCGACGCCGGCATGCGCGGCGGCAAGGTTATCCCCTACAAGCCGCTGGTGGACGAGGCGCTGGGCTACGCCGGCGCCAGCGCACCGGCCAAAGTGATCGTGGTGAACCGTGGCCTGGCCGAAGCGCCAATGATGAAACCGGGCCGCGACCTGGACTACGACACGCTGCGCGACGCGCACCTGCACGACCGCGCCGACGTGGAATGGGTTGAGTCCAGCCACCCCAGCTACATCCTGTACACCTCCGGTACCACCGGCAAGCCCAAAGGCGTGCAGCGCGACACCGGCGGCTACGCCGTGGCGCTGGCCGCCAGCATGGACTACATCTACGGCGGCAAGCCGGGCGAGTGCTACTTCTCTACCTCCGACATCGGCTGGGTGGTGGGCCATTCCTACATCGTGTACGGGCCGCTGATCAACGGCATGACCACGCTGGTTTACGAAGGCCTGCCGGTGCGCCCCGACGCCGGCATCTGGTGGCAGCTGGTGGAAAAATACCGCGTCAGCGTGATGTTCTCCGCCCCTACTGCCATCCGCGTGCTGAAAAAGCAGGACCCGGCCTGGCTACACAAATACGACCTGTCCAGCCTGCGCGCGCTGTTCCTAGCCGGCGAACCACTGGACGAACCTACCGCCACCTGGATTGCCGGCGAGCTGGGCATTCCGGTGCTGGACAACTACTGGCAAACCGAAACCGGCTGGCCGATGCTGACGCTGTGCAACGGTGTAGAGAAGAAAGCCGTGAAATTCGGCAGCCCCGGCCTGCCGGTATACGGCTTCAACGTGAAACTGTTCAACGAGAGCACAGGCCAGGAAGTCGGCCCCGGCGAGAAAGGCGTGATCGGCGTCATTCCGCCGCTGCCGCCAGGCTGTATGAGCACGGTGTGGGGCCAGGACCAGCGCTTTGTCGATACCTACTTCAGCCTGTTCAAGGACAAACTGGTGTACTCCAGCTTTGACTGGGGCATCAAGGACGACGACGGCTACTACACCATCCTTGGCCGTACCGACGACGTAATCAACGTCGCCGGCCACCGCCTGGGCACCCGCGAGATCGAAGAAGCCGTCAGCAGCCACAGCGCCATTGCCGAAGTGGCGGTGGTGGGCGTGGAAGACAGCCTGAAAGGCCAGGTTCCCAAGGCGTTTGCCGTGGTGAAGGACCCGTCGCTGCTGGACGACCCGACACAGCGTGCCGCGCTGGAAAAAGACGTCATCGCCCGCGTGGCGGCGCAGCTGGGCGCCATCGCCAACCCGGCACGGGTGTACTTTGTGAACCAGCTGCCCAAGACCCGCTCCGGCAAGGTGCTGCGCCGCTCCATCCAGGCGCTGGCCGAAGGCCGCGACCCGGGCGACCTCACCACCCTGGACGACCCGGCCGGTATCGAGCAGATTCGCCAGATCATCCAGCAGTAATAGCAAGCGCGGCTGCGGCCGCCGGCTCCCTTTGGCTCCCCCTGTGTCGAGGCAGGGGGAGCCTTTTTTGCGGCCAACGTGGCGCTGGCGACAGGCGTAAAAAAGCCCGTCACGAAGGACGGGCCGCGTTGTCTGCCGCGACAGCTTACTGCTTGAAGTGGGATACCGCCGCGCCAAGATCCTGCGCATGCGCACCCAGCTGGTCGGCAGCGGCGGCGGTCTGGTCCACCGCAGCCTGGTTGGACTCGGTCATGCTGGAAATCACCTCGGCGCGCTGGGCGATATCGCGCACGGCCTGCTGCTGCTCCCCCAGCGCCAGTGCTACCGATTCGATGTGCTGGCGGATGTTGGCCGCATTGTCGCGAATGCCCTGGATGGCCTCGCTGGCTTGCTGGCTCTGCACCACCCCGTGCTGGGTAGCGGTCACGCTGCTCTGCATGGTGTGCACTACGCCACGCATGCCGGTGCTGAGGTTATCGATCTGGCGGCTGATGTCCACGGTGGCCTGGCTGGTGCGCTCGGCCAGCTTGCGCACTTCGTCGGCCACCACGGCAAAACCACGGCCGCTTTCGCCGGCACGGGCGGCTTCGATGGCCGCGTTCAGCGCCAGCAGGTTGGTCTGGTCAGCAATATCGTGAATGGTTTGCGTGATGCTGGCGATGGTCTGCGTCTGCACGTTCAGGCTGTCCAGCGCGGTAGCGGCGCCGCCGATATGGTCGGCGATGCCGCGGATATCGTCGGCCGACTGGTTGATCAGGCCGGCACAGTGGTGCACGGCGCCGTCGGCGTCGCGCGCTTCCTGCTCGACGAATCGCAATTGCTGCGCCAGCTGGTCGATGCTCTGCAGCACTTCTTCCACCGCCACCGCAATGGCACGCGACGCTTCGCTCTGCGCATGCGAAGCCTGCTGTACGCCGTGGGCAGACGCGTTCAGCTGGGTGGCACTGCCTTGCACCTGGCCGGCCAGATCGCGGATACGGCCGGTGATGTCGCGCAGCTTGTCCTGCATGTCAGACAGCGCACCCATCAGGCTATTTTCGCGGCCGGCCGGTACCCGCAGCGTATGGCTGAGGTCCCCGGCGGCAATGGCACGAGTCTGGCGCATGGCCTCCACCGGCTCGCCGCCCAGGCTGCGGAATACACGACGGTACTGCAATACCCCGCCAGACAGCACCAGCACGATCATCAGGCCACCACTGAGCAACAGGCTGGTCTGCGCGCTGCCGATCTGGCCTTCGCTATCGCTGACCACCTGGGCCATGTTCTGCTCGACACGCTGCTGCAGGCCTTCCAGTTTCTTGGTCAAGGCCTCGGCGCGTTCGTCAAAACCGGTACCCGGCGCCTTCATCAAGGCGTTGCCGGCGTCACGGCCCTGGTTGATGTACGCATCGGCCATCTGTTGGCCTACCTGATAGAAAGTATCCAGCAACTGACGGGTAGCCTGCGCCTCGTCTGCGTAGGCGACATCCAGTTGTTTCAACTCGTCCAGCAGCTTCACCGCGGCCTGGTAGTGCTCTTTGGCGTCGCCAAAACCATCACGGTCGCCGGTTGCACTGGCATCGGTCAGGAACTGCTGGATCTGCACGACATGAAAGCGCAAGTCAGCCATGCGGTCTACCAGACCGTCGGCTACCTGGTGTTCGTAGCGGCTATTGGCCATGATCTTGTTCAGACCGATGGTCACGATGACAGTCTGGGCAATAGCCAGCAGGACGGTAATAGCCACAAAGCTGATCAGCAGCGGGCGCAACTTGCGGGAAGTAGAAAGGGACATCGGCAACTCTGGCGGGTGAATTAACCCCGCTATTTTGATGGTTTTGGCCGCAGGGCGCTTCATCTATCCGTTGCCTGTTTGATCTGCCCCGTATTTCTATAAATAAAACTAACCACAAGCACTATGCATTCACTATGTACGCAATCTGACAATGCCAAAAGCATTGGCAGCAATTGCCAAGCAGACGTCGCCACCAGGCAAAAGCTGCCACGCTTGGCGCTGGCAACGGCGGCGCTGCGCCGCCGCATGCCATTTCAATGCCACGAACCGCCTAGGCGTGGTGCAATGTCTG
Source organism: Vogesella urethralis (assembly GCF_007644045.2). Taxonomy (GTDB): domain Bacteria; phylum Pseudomonadota; class Gammaproteobacteria; order Burkholderiales; family Chromobacteriaceae; genus Vogesella; species Vogesella urethralis. The sequence continues at coordinate 185,052 of NZ_VMDW02000098.1, read as the reverse complement.
CTTTACGCGACGCATACCCAGCCACACCAGTAGCGCTACCAGCGGGATGGCCAGCCCGGTCAGCAGCTCCACCTCCAGATGCAGACCCGCCGCCTTGCCGGCCTTGAACAGGTAGCCCAGCAGACCCACGGCGTAATAGGTGAGGACAGCCACGGACAGGCCTTCTACGGTTTCCTGCAACCGTAGCTGCAAGCCGGCACGACGGTCCATGCTGGCCAGCAAGGCACGGTTCTGTTCCTCGTGCATGACCTCTACCCGGGTGCGCAGCAAGGCGGTGCTGCGCTGCAGTCGTGCCATCAGCCGCTCCTGGCGCTGCGCGGCGGTATCACAGGTCTCCATGGCCGGCGCCAGACGGCGTTCCATGAACTCGTGAAACGGCTGCAAGCCGGGCAAACGCCGCTCGCGCAGTTCGGCAATGCGGCGGCCAACCAGCTTGTAGTAGGCCCGCGCCGCAGCAAAGCGGTACTGGCTTTGCGCGATCAGCTGTTCACCCTGGGCGGCCAGGTCGGTCAGTTCCTCCAGCATGCTGGCATCGTGGGCGCTGTGCTCGGCCATGCGCAGGTTGACGCTGCGCAGGCGGGTGCCCAGCGCGTCCAGCTCGCGCATCTGGCGCTTGGCTTCCGGTAGCGCCAGCAAAGCCAGCAGACGGTAGGTTTCCATTTCGAACAGGCGCTGCATCATGCGGCCGGACTGCGATGGCCCCATGCTGCGGTCGATCACCACATAGCGGCTGAAGCCCTCGGCCAACCGCGGGTCGGGGTGCAGGCGCAGGTCGGTGTAAGCCACGCCGTTACCGTCGCCAATTTCGGCACCGATCAGCTCCTGGCCACCAAACCAGCGGCGGGCAATTTCGGGTGCCGGCGCTTCCTGCGACGCCGGCAGCAGCACCGCGTGCATGGCCACCATCACCGCGCCGGGCAAGGCGGCCAACCATTCGGCCGGCAAGCGGTCCAGCGCGGTGCGCTCGAACGGTTCGACAAAGTCGCCGCCCAGCACGAAGGTGTAGCGGGCAAATTCGGTATGCAGTGCCCAGCGGATGGTGAGGTCGCCGGCCACGCCGGTGTAGTGCATCTGGCCGGGGTCGGCCGGCGGCAGGCCGATGCGCTGTAATAGGTCTTGCAGCGCGGTGCGCTGGGCGCCGTCGTCCTCGTCGAAGAACAGCGTAAGGGTGGAAAGCCGTGCCGGCGACGGTATCGCGATCGGCGGGCGGGCGTGCGCCTCGTCATTGAGGCTGCGGCGTAGAGGATGCGTCTTGAGCGTAATCATTGGTTTATCCCTGATGGCGAAGCTCTGCGGCTTCTGCCCGGCAGCTTACCTGCCGCGCGGCAGGCGGGCTAGCTTGAGGCTTTGCGGTCAGGGATACCATGCAAGGATCACGCCAGCATGACAGTGCGGTGCGTCACCAGACCGCCAGACGGCGGCCGGCCACTACTCAGGACTTGGCGCGATGGTGACGCAGCAGCGAATTCAGCGCGTCCTTCACTACCGGGTTACGCACCGTGTCAGCAGCTTGGGCAAAGGCTTGCAGGCCGGCATCGGACAGCTGGAACGACTTGCTGCGGACGGGCTTGGGCGGCGTGGGCAGCACCTTCACCCGCAGGCTGCGCAGCGGGTAGCCTTGGCGGGTCAGCGGGGCGATAACGCTATTGCCCAGCAGCCGCAGGCGGGCAGCCACGGTACTGTTGTGCGCATACACCACCAGCTCGCCGTCGCGCACGCAGGCCACCTGGCAATGCTGGCCCAGCTGGCCCGGCAGCAGGCGCTTGAAGGCCTTGTCCAGCGTCAGGATGGCCTGGGCAGCAGTAGTAAGGTCGGCCAGGCGCGCATCGCGCTGGCTGAACTGACGTAGCGGTTGTGAGGACATGGCGGGCACCAAAAAACACAGGCAGCAGAGTGTAGCCGATCTGCTGCCTGTGCGGCGCTGCAAGCCATGCGGCCAAGCTGCCACGCAAGTTGGCCGCAGGCTTTCCGGTACTTATGCCAGCACCGTGACTGTCGGGCTGCCGGCGGCCACTTCCAGCCGCGTAATGCTGCGCGTGGCGGGCAAAGCCGGCGCTGCACCGGCGGCCAGCGGCTTCAGCGTATGGAAGCTGCAGCTGAGCTTGGCCGGCGTCAGGGTGACGATGGCGTAGCCCTGAGCGTCGGTATTGGCCACCTTCAGCCACGGGTTGAACGTCGTCAGCGTGCTGTTGAAAGTATTGGTCCGCACCCCGCCCTGCTCGGTGTAGATCAGTGGCTTGGTCTTGGCGAAGGCGGCGTTGCCGTCCACCACGCTTTCGAAGTAGCTGTAGAACGAGTTGCTGGAAATGCCGGCGGTGACCAGATCCACCATCACCGGCACCGGGCTGGCGGCGTCGAAGTCATCCATCACGCTGCCGGCGAAGAAGGCGTGGATGTCGCCGGTGAGCGCCACCACATTGCCGATGGCGTTGTCTTTCAGGTGCTGCAGCAGCGCCTTGCGCTCGGCGTTATAGCCGTCCCACTGGTCAGCATTCAGCAGGAAGGTGTCGAAGAACTGTGCCGGTGGCAGCGCGGCGTCCAGCTGCGGCTTGATGCCGGCGTCGAACACGGTGCCGCTGACGCCGGCCAGCGCCAGCACGGCTTTGGTCTGGGTGTAGGCCGGCGCCGGCGCCTGGGTGGCTTTGCTGGCGCTGGGTACGGCGGCTGCCGCGGTGGTGAGGTCGCTCACCAGTGCGGTGGTGAGCTGGCTTTGCAAAGCTGCCAGGCCCGCGTTGGCCGCGATCAGGCTTTGTACCATCATGCCGGCCACCGCCTGCGTGCCGTTCACCTGCATGCGCAACAGCGACACCTCGTTGCCCCACAGCTTCCAGGTGGTATTGGCCGCGCTCATGCGGTCTTTCCACCACTGGCGCTGGGTGCTGCCCAGAATGGACACCGGGTCCAGGCTGCCGCCGGCGGCGGTCATCTTCTGGCTTTCCACCGCGGCCAGCGTGGACTTGGGCACGAAGTAACGGCTACCCACTTCGCTGCCGGCACCAACTTCGGGAATGACGTGGTCGGCACGGAACAGGCGCTGGTCGGTCATCACCAGGGTGGCCAGATTGCCGAAACTGAAGGCACGGTAGATACGGATGTTCTGGAACGAAGGGTTGGCCGCGTCAAAGCTGACGTCGGCCGGCATGTACTCGAACCACGCCTGGTTGGCGTCACGGCGGCGGCTGGTGGCCTTGCTGGCGTCGTCGCCAGTGCTGTAGGTCTGGCGGTCTTGCCAGGCGTCGTCGCTGAATTCGTGATCGTCCCATACCGCAATCACCGGGAAGGCTGCGTGCAAGGCCTGCAGGCGGCTGTCGCTACGGTAGGTTTTGTACAGCGTACGGTAGTCGGCCAGCGTGGTGGCGTAGCTGGCACCATCGCTACGCTTGGTGCCGTTGGGCAGCGTGATCTGGCTGTGGCGGCTTTCTACCTTGCCGGTCTGGAACGCCGCACCGACGGTTTCGTAGATGTAATCGCCCAGGTGCACCACGAAGTCCAGGTCTTGCTGCAGCAGCTCGTCAAACGCGGCCCAGTGGTTGACGCTCCAGTCCTGGCACGACACGAAGGCGAACTTCAGCTGCGACAGCGGGGTGCCGGCGGCCGGCGCCGTCTTGCTGCGGCCAACCTGGCTGACGCTGCTGCCGGCGCGGAAGCGGTAGTAGTAAACGGTGCCCGGCTGCAGCGCGGTCACCTTGTGGCGCACGGTGTAATCCCATTGCGCCTGGGCGGTAACGGTAACGCTGTGCAGCACGCTGGCAAAGCCGGCGCTGGTAGACAGCTCCAGCGTGACGGCGGTGTCGGCGCTGGCGTCGCCCAGCCGCGTCCACAGCACCAGGCTGTCCGGTTGCGGGTCGCCGGAGGCCACCCCCTGCGGGAAGGTATAACTGCGCGGGCTATCGCCTCCGCCACCGCTACCAAAACAGCCGCTCAGGCCCAGCGTGGCGGCGGAAACGGTCAGAAAGCCCCCGCTTTTCAGGAATTGTCTGCGATCCATTGCTTCTCCTCGTGTCGTTGTTATCTGTCGTTACAGTCAGCACTGGCCAATAAGGCTAAGCTGCCTGCATGACAGGGCGTTTACGCTCATACGTTTGTTTAGAGCATGGCATGGCATTTCCATAAACAGACACTGGTCCATCGCACAGGCACTTGATACCGGTCAGCAATGCCCCCATTAAAAGAAGGTTTGCCTGTGCTACACTTTTAGCCATTTTTATCGGCCCGCTGGCCGCTGGATGTCCACACGATGATTTCGACGCTTCTCAAGAAAGTATTCGGCAGCCGCAACGAACGACTGCTCAAGCAATATCGCCAGGTCGCCAACCGCATCAACGGTATGGAAGACGCCATGAAGGCACTGTCGGACGAACAGCTGGCGGCCAAGACCACCGAATTCAAAGAGCGTCATGCCAAGGGTGAATCGCTGGATGCCCTGCTGCCGGAAGCGTTTGCCGTCTGCCGCGAAGCCTCGCGCCGCGTGCTGAACATGCGCCACTTCGACGTACAGCTGATCGGCGGCATGGTGCTGCACCACGGCAAGATCGCCGAAATGCGTACCGGCGAGGGCAAAACCCTGGTGGGCACGCTGCCGGTGTACCTGAACGCCATTGCCGGCAAGGGCGTGCACGTCATTACCGTCAACGACTACCTGGCCAGCCGCGACGCCGGCATCATGGGCAAGCTGTACAACTTCCTTGGCCTGTCGGTTGGCGTGAACCTGTCGCAAATGCCGCACGAGCACAAGAAAGTGGCGTACGCCTGCGATATCACCTACGGCACCAACAACGAGTTCGGCTTCGATTACCTGCGCGACAACATGGTGTTCAGCCTGGGCGAGAAAGTGCAGCGCGAGCTGAACTTCGCCGTGGTGGACGAAGTGGACTCCATCCTGATCGACGAAGCGCGTACCCCGCTGATCATCTCCGGCCCGGCCGAAGACAACGTGGAGATGTACCGCGCCATGAACGCGGTACCGCCGCTGCTGAAAAAGCAGGAAACCGAAGACGGCGAAGGCGATTACTGGGTGGATGAAAAAGCGCACAGCGTGCTGCTGTCCGAATCCGGCCACGAACACGCCGAAGCCATCCTCACCCAGATGGGCCTGCTGGCCGAAGGCGACAGCCTGTACTCGGCGGCCAACATCACGCTGATGCACCATCTGAATGCCGCGCTGAAAGCCCACGCCCTGTTCCATCTGGACCAGCACTACGTGGTGCAGGACGGCGAAGTGGTAATCGTGGACGAATTCACCGGCCGTCTGATGGCCGGCCGCCGCTGGTCCGATGGCCTGCACCAGGCCGTAGAAGCCAAGGAAGGCGTGCAGATCAACCGCGAAAACCAGACCCTGGCGTCGATCACCTTCCAGAACTACTTCCGCCTGTACAACAAGCTGGCCGGCATGACCGGTACCGCCGACACCGAGGCCTACGAGTTCCAGAACATCTACGCGCTGGAAACCGTGGTGATCCCGACCAACCGCCCGATGATCCGCAAGGACCACCAGGACAAGATCTACCGCTCGGCACGCGAGAAGTACAACGCCATCATCAGCGACATCAAAGACTGCGTCAGCCGCGGCCAACCTGTGCTGGTGGGTACCACCAGCATCGAAAACTCCGAGCTGATGTCGCAGCTGCTGAGCCAGGCCGGCATTGCCCACAACGTGCTGAACGCCAAGGAACACGCCCGCGAAGCGGACATCGTGATCCAGGCCGGCCGCCCGGGCATCGTGACCGTGGCCACCAATATGGCCGGTCGCGGTACCGACATCGTGCTGGGTGGCAACCCGGAACCGGAAATCAAGGCCGTGCAGGCCGATGACAGCCTGTCCGACGCCGACAAGGCCGCCCGCATCGACGCCATCCGTGCAGAATGGAAACAGCGCCACGACGCGGTACTGGCCGCCGGCGGCCTGTACATCATCGGTACCGAACGCCACGAGTCGCGCCGTATCGACAACCAGCTGCGCGGCCGTGCCGGCCGTCAGGGTGACGCTGGCGCCAGCCGCTTCTACCTGTCGCTGGAAGACCCGCTGCTGCGCATCTTCGCCGGCGACCGCGTGGCCATGATCATGGACAAGCTGAAGATGCCGGACGGCGAAGCCATCGAGCACCCGTGGGTATCGCGCTCCATCGAAAACGCGCAGCGCAAGGTGGAAGGCCGCAACTTCGACATCCGCAAACAGCTGCTGGAATACGACGATGTGGCCAACGACCAGCGCAAGGTGATTTACCAGCAGCGTAACGAAATCCTGGAAGACCAGGATGTAGCCGCCATCATCACCCACATGCGTGAAGGCGTGCTGGGCGACGTGGTCGACCTGCACATGCCGCCGGACTCGATGGAAGAGCAGTGGGACCTGGCCGGCCTGGAGCGCACGCTGGAAGCCGAATTCCAGCTACAGGCACCGGTGGCCGAGTGGATCAAGGCCGAACAGACACTGGACATCCCCGACATCAAGCAGCGCATCCTGGACATGGCTGCGGCCAGCTACCAGACCAAAGTCGACCTGGCAGGCGAAGAAGCCATGCGCCAGTTCGAGCACGGCCTGGTTCTGCAGATGCTGGACAACCACTGGCGCGAACACCTGGCGGCGATGGACCACCTGCGCCAAGGCATCCACCTGCGTGGCTACGCCCAGAAAAACCCGAAGCAGGAGTACAAGCGCGAAGCCTTCGAGCTGTTCTCCGACATGCTGGACCGTGTAAAACGCGGCGTGGTCAGCGTGCTGATGACCGTACAGGTACGCAGCGAGGAAGACGTGGAAGCGGTGGCCCCGCACGAAGTGGCCGGCATGGAAATGCACCATGACGCAGCACCGAGCGCGACTGAGGGCAACCCGTTCTCGCCGGAAGCCCTGGCCTCGCAAGGCCTGCGTGTTGGCCGCAACGACCCCTGCCCGTGCGGTAGCGGCCAACGTTACAAGCAGTGCCACGGCAAGCTGGCCTGATCGCCACCCTGCCCTGCAAAAACCGGCGCCCCGTGCGCCGGTTTTTTCATGCCAGGCGGCTGGCGCACCCAGAGGCTAGCGTGATAGCCGGGTGGTAAAACCGCGGCAAGCGCCCGGCCGGCCTGCTGCCAGCCCTTGTAGAGGCGCCGGTGTGAGCCTTGCACCGACGGCATGGCCGGCAAGTATAAGCAGCTGGCAACCTAGGCCTTGCCGGCGGACGCAAAGCCGACAAGCACGGCGGTGATCGCGCGCGGCAGAATAAGCAGGCCCGATGCGGCATGGCCATCCGCCGGACAAAAAAATACCACCCACTGAAATCAGTGGGTGGCATGGTCGTCGGTGCCCCAGCAGCTTGGCCGCATGCGGCCAACCCTGGCCTTAAGCCAGCAAGCAGGAGGTCTGCGTTTGCGGCGTTACCGGGTGCAGCTTGATCGCTTCCTTGCCGCAACGCTCCTGCGCGCTCGGGCAGCGGGTACGGAACACGCAGCCGGACGGCGGGTTGAGCGGGCTGGGCAGGTCGCCCTGCAGGATCTGGATGGTCTTGCTGCGCTCCAGCTTCGGGTCAGGGATCGGAATGGCAGACAGCAGCGCCTTGGTGTACGGGTGTACTGGCTTGTCGTACAGCGCGTGCTTCTCGGCCAGCTCCATCTCGCGGCCCAGGTACATCACCAGGATGCGGTCGGAGATGTGCTTCACTACCGCCAGATCGTGCGCAATGAAGATCAGCGCCAGGCCCATCTCGCGTTGCAGTTCTTTCAGCAGGTTGATGATCTGGGCCTGAATGGACACGTCCAGCGCCGACACCGGCTCGTCACAGATGATGAGCTTGGGTTCCAGAATCAGTGCGCGGGCAATACCGATACGCTGGCACTGGCCGCCGGAAAACTCGTGCGGGTAACGGTTGATCATCTGCTCGCGCAGACCCACTTTCACCATCATCGCGCGCACGCGCTTCATCACTTCATCGTTGGACAGCTCCGGGCGGTGTACACGCAGCGGTTCGCCGATGATCTGGGCGATGGTCATGCGCGGGTTCAGCGACGCCAGCGGATCCTGGAAGATCATCTGGATGTCCTTGCGCACGTTCAGCCAGTCTTTGGCGCTGCCCTTGCGCAGGTCTTTGCCCATCCACACGATTTCGCCATCGGTGGCCGGAATCAGGTTCAGGATGGCGCGGCTCAGCGTGGACTTGCCACAACCGGACTCGCCCACGACACCCAGCGTTTCGCCTGCGTACAGGTCGAAGCTGACGCCGTCCACGGCTTTCAGGGTTTTCTTCGGGGTCCACGGCCAGTCTTTGCCACCGGCGACCTTGAAGTGCACCTTGACGTTGCGTACCGACAGAATGGGTTGACGGTTATCAGCCATTGGCCACCTCCGCATTGCTATTGACGATCATCTCGGCGGCCGGCTTGTGGCAGGCACGCTGTACGCGGCTGTTCAGCGGCGAGGCTACCAGCTGCGGCAGGGTATCCACACACTGCTGGCTGGCGTGTTCGCAACGCTCGGCGAACGGACAGCCTTTGGGCATGTTGGCCATATTGGGCGGGTTGCCCGGGATGCTCATCAGTTCGGCGCCATCGTGGTCCAGACGCGGCAGCGCGCCCAGCAGGCCCACGGTGTACGGGTGGCTTGGCTGGTAGAAGATGTCGTTGGCGGTGCCGTATTCCATCACGCGGCCACCGTACATCACCATCACGTTGTCGCACAGGCCGGCCACCACGCCCAGGTCGTGGGTGATCATGATGATGGCGGTGCCAAAGTCACGCTGCAGGTCTTTCAGCAGGGTGAGGATCTGCGCCTGCACGGTTACGTCCAGCGCGGTGGTGGGTTCGTCGGCGATCAGCACTTCCGGCTCGCACAGCAGGGCCATGGCGATCATCACGCGCTGGCGCATGCCGCCGGAAAACTCGTGCGGGTACATGTCGACACGGCGGGCTGCCTCGGGAATGCGTACCGCTTCCAGCAGCTCGATGGCGCGCTTCTTGGCCTGCTTGCGGGTCATGCCCTTGTGCAGTTCCAGTACTTCGGTCATCTGGCGCTCTACCGTCAGGTAGGGGTTCAGCGAGGTCATCGGGTCCTGGAAGATCATCGACAGACGATCACCGCGGATGCCGTTGAGCTGGCTGGCGCTCATGGTCAGCAGGTTCTGGCCCTTGTACAGCGCCTCACCGCTGGGGCGGCCGTTCTTGGCCAGCAAGCCCATCATGGCCAGTACCGACTGGCTCTTGCCGGAGCCGGACTCGCCCACGATACCGAGGGTCTGGCCGCGATCCAGTTCGAAATTGACGCCGTTTACGGCATTCACTACACCATCGTGCGTGGCAAAGCTCACACCGAGGTTTTTTACTTGAAGCAAAGACATGTCGTCCTCCCCGGGTTAGCGATCTTTCGGGTCCAGCGCATCGCGCAGGCCGTCACCGACATAGTTGGCACAGTACAGGGTCACCGACAGGAAAATGCCCGGCACCAGCAGCATCCACGGCTGGCTTTCCATGACTTTCTGGCCTTCCTGTACCAGTACACCCCAGCTGGTATTGGGCTCTTGCACGCCCAGACCCAGGAACGACAGTACCGATTCGGTCATGATCACACCCGGAATGGTGATGGTGGCGTACACCACCACGATGCCCAGCAGGTTGGGCACGATGTGACGGAAAATGATGGAGAACTGCGACACACCGATGGCGTGCGCTGCCTCGACGAACTCCTTGGACTTCAGCGACAGGGTCTGGCCACGCACGATACGCGCCATGTCCAGCCAAGAGATCGCCCCCAATGCCACGAACATCAGGTACAGGTCACGGCCAAAGAAGGTCATCAGCAGGATGGCGAACAGCATGAACGGCAGCGCGTACAGTACATCGACGATACGCATCATCAGCGCGTCGACCTTGCCGCCGAAGAAGCCGGCGATAGCGCCCCAGGACACACCGATGATCACCGACACCAGGGTGCCGACAATACCCACCTGGAAGGTGATGCCACCGCCCTGCAGGGTACGCGCCAATAGGTCGCGACCCAGTTCGTCGGTACCCAGGTAGTGGCCGTTTTCCATGGTCGGCGCCAGGCTCAGCGCATTCCAGTCGGTAGCATCGTGCGTGTGCTGCAGCAGATGCGGGCCGATGATGATGGTCAGCGCGATCAGGATCAGGATAACCAGCGAGGCCACGGCGGCCTTGTTCTTCATGAAGCGGCGGCGCGCGTCAGCCCACGGGCTGCGGCCTTCCACCACTTCGCTGATATTGGACAGCGTGCTGACCAGCTGCTCGTTTTTGGTTTTGGTATTCATGTAAAGCTCCCGATCAGTAACGGATACGCGGGTCGAGCATCGCGTAGACGATATCGACAATCAGGTTGAACACCACGGTAAACACCGCTACCAGCACAACCAGACCCAGTACCAGCGTGTAGTCGCGGTTGACCGCGCCAGTGACCAGCAGACGGCCGAGGCCGGGGATGGAGAAGATGGACTCGGTTACCACCGCTTGCGCGATGGCAGATACCGCCATCGGGCCCAGCAAGGTCACCACCGGCAGCAGCGCGGGGCGCAACGCATGGCGCATCACAATGACGCGCATCGGCAGGCCTTTGGCCTTGGCAGTACGGATGAAGTTGGAATTCATCACTTCAATCAGGCTACCGCGCATCACACGACCCAGCGTCGCCACGTTGACGATGGTGAGCAGGGCCACCGGCAGGATGGCAAAGTGGAAGATGCTCCAGTTCGGGTCGTCGTACGACCAGCCACCGGCCGGCACCACTTTCATCCACAGCGCGAAGAACAGGATCAGGATCGGGCCGGTCACGAACGACGGCACAGCATGACCGAAGTTACCCAGGAACATCACGAAGTAGTCGGCGATGCTGTTCTGGCGCAGGGCAGCGATGACCCCCAGCGTGATACCCAGCACCACGGCGATCAGCAGTGCCGAACCGCCGATGGCGGCCGACTTCGGCAGCGCCTGGGCCACCAGCTGGTTGACCGACCAGTCTGCATAGCGGAAGGACGCGCCCAGGTCGCCATGCAGCAAGTTATTGATGTAATAGCCGAACTGCACGTGCAGCGGCTCATTCAGGTGATATTTGGCTTCCAGGTTGGCCAGCACCTCGGGGGCGATTTTCTTTTCGCCGTCAAAAGGGCCGCCGGGGGCGAGCTGGAGCATGATGAAACAGAGCGTCACCACGGCAAACACCGTCGGGATGGCGCCAAAAACACGCTTGATTACGTAAGACCACATCGGAAAAACTCCATGTACCTAGAACATGCGCATGCTCTATGACGAGGTAGGCGCTACATAAAGCAATCCGGGCAGTGGATAACTGCCCGGAGGCTGCCGTAGGCACGGTAAAGCGCCAAGTGCATAGTGAAAACCCGCCCGGCCACCGGAGTGGACCACGGCGGGCTGTCGACTAATTACTTCTTGATAATGTAGAAGTCGCTGGTACGGAAGCGGTCAAAGCTGTTGGTAGTGAAGTAGCCACCAACGTACGGCTTCACGGTACGAGCTTGCACGTACTGGTACAGCGGGATCAGCGGGTAGTCGTCCATGGCCAGCTTGGAAGCCTGGGTCATCAGGGCTTTGCGCTTGGCCTGGTCGGTTTGCTGGTTGCCCTGGGCAATCAGCTCGTCCACTTTCTTGTTGCAGTATTGCTGGTCATTCTGGTCGCTATCGCAACGCACCAGGTCCAGGAAGGTAGTGGCGTCGTTGTAATCGGCATTCCAGCCGTTACGTGCAACCTGGTACTGGCCAGAGTGACGGGTTTTCAGGAAGACTTTGAATTCCTGGTTTTCCATCGAGGTGTTCAGACCCAGTTTGGTCTTCCACTCGGAGGAAATGAACAGACCAACGCGTTTGTGCGACTCGGAGGTGTTGTACATCAGCTTCAGCTGGGTACCCGGAGCCACGCCTGCAGCAGCCAGCAGTTTCTTGGCTTCGGCAACGCGTTTGTCCATCGGCCACTTGGACCAGTCGTACGGGGTCACGTCGGCACCGGCAGTACCCGGTACCATCAGGCTGTAAGCCGGCACCTGGCCTTCGCCCAGGATTTTCTGGGTCAGGATGTCACGATCCACCACCATGGACAGCGCCTGACGTACGCGCTTGTCCTTCATCAGCGGATCTTTGTTGTTCAGACCGTAGTAGTACAGCGCGATGTTTTTCAGCGCGCTCAGTTCTTTCGGCATTTCAGCCTTCAGTGCCTGGAAAGTACCTGCCGGAATGCGCAGGGTCATGTCTACCTGACCGGCCTTGTACATCTTCAGGGCTGCGTCTTCGCTCTCGGTCGGGTCGAAGGTCACCTTGGTGATGACGGTGTTTTTGGCATCCCAGTACTTGGCGTTCTTTTCCAGTACGATGCGGCTGTTCGGGATCCAGTCTTTCAGCACGTAGGCGCCGTTGGACACCAGGTTACCCGGCTTGGTGAAATCTTTGCCGAACTTCTCGAAGGAAGCCTTGTGCAGCGGGGCCATGGTGGAGTTGGCCAGCATGTCGGGCAGGAACGCTACCGGGATCTCGGTTTTGATTTCCAGGGTGTTCTTGTCGATGGCCTTGATGCCCAGCTCGGACGGCTGTTTTTTGCCAGCCATGATGTCTTTGCCGTTGGCGATGAATTCGTGGAACAGACCGTACTTGGTAGCGGTCTTCGGATCCACGGTACGACGCCAGGAGTATACGAAATCGTCAGCGGTCACCGGGTCGCCGTTGGACCACTTGGCATCTTTGCGCAGGTTGAAGATCCAGGTAGTCGGATCTTTCTGCTTCCAGCTAACCGCCACGCCCGGCACGATCTTGCCGGTGTTTTCTACAGCGGTCAGGCCTTCGAACAGGTCACGGGCGATGTTGTTGGCGGTGGTGGTCTCGATCTGGGAGATGTCCAGGGACTCCGGCTCGGAACCGTTGCTGCGTACCAGCTCCTGTTTCGGGTCCAGTTTCACGCCAGCCGGTACTTTGGCGGCAAATGCGGCGCCGGAAGCACCAAAGGCGAAGGCAACGGAAGCTGCTACGACGCTGAAAGAAATCGATTTTTTCATATTCTCCTGCTCTCCTTGAACAGAGAAGGCCCGTCTTGATGCGGGCCTCCCGAGAAAAACAAACTGTGTGTATACAGTACGCAAAGGCGAGGCAATTATGCACAGCACACATGGCTACTACAAGCCCCGATTCCTCACTTCGCGGTTACATTGCTGAGCGAGCGTAGCATTTCCTGCACTTATTCCTTCCAGATAAGCAATTTTGGACTAGCCACATGAGCATTACTCATGGCACGCATCGCCATTGCACATACTCCTCCGCCCGCAGTGGGATCAGTTCGTCGTTACCGTAGGTCAGCGAGGCCGGTACCTGCCATGGCTCGCGTACCAAGCTTAGGGTATCGGTGTTGCGCGGCAGTTGATAAAAGTCAGGCCCGTTGAAACTGGCAAACGCTTCCAGCTTGTCCAGCGCACCAGCAGCGTCAAATGCCTCGGCGTACAACTCGATAGCGGCATTGGCGGTGTACATGCCGGCACAGCCGCAGGCGTTTTCCTTGGTATGGCGCGCATGCGGCGCACTGTCGGTGCCGAGGAAGAATTTCTTGCTACCGCTGGTAGCAGCGGCCAACAAGGCTTCGCGGTGGCTTTCACGCTTGAGCACCGGCAGGCAGTAATGGTGCGGGCGGATACCGCCGGTAAACAGAGCATTGCGGTTCATCAGCAGGTGATGGGCGGTGATGGTGGCGGCAATATTGTCACCGGCGCTGGCCACGTACTCGGCGGCCTGGCGGGTTGTGATGTGTTCGAACACCACGCGCAAGCCGGGCAAGCGTTTCAGCAGCGGCTCGAATACGGTATCGATGAACACCGCTTCGCGGTCGAATACATCCACGGCCGGGTCGGTGACTTCTCCATGCACCAGCAGCGGCATGCCCACCTCGGCCATGGCTTCAAGCGCCACCATGGCATTGTTCACATCACGCACACCAGCGTCGGAGTTGGTGGTAGCGCCGGCCGGGTACAACTTGATACCGTGCACGAAGCCGCTGGCCTTGGCCTTGCGTACTTCATCAGCAGTGGTGGCCTCGGTCAGGTACAGCGTCATCAGCGGCTCAAAGGTACTGCCCGCCGGGCGGGCGGCCAGAATGCGCTCGCGGTAGGCGGCCGCCATCTCTACGGTCGTGACCGGCGGTTTCAGGTTGGGCATGATGATGGCGCGGCCCATCTGGCGGCAGGTATCGGGCAGTACGGCAGCCAGCGCAGCGCCGTCGCGTACGTGCAAGTGCCAGTCGTCGGGGCGGGTAATGGTAAGTTTCATTGTTCGACCTTATGCAATCATCAAGATAAAGAAAAGGCGCCGTCAACGGCGCCTGCAGTTCATTTGCGACGGATCAGCAGCGCAAAGCGCCCATCGTCGCGCACGCTGGATTCCAGCAGTGCATTGCCGGTCTGGCGGCAGAAGGCTTCGAAATCTTTGGGCGCGCCCGGGTCAGTGGCCAGCACCGACAATACGGTGCCGCTTTCCATGGTAGCCAGGGCTTTCTTGGCGCGCAGGATAGGCAGGGGGCAATTCAAACCGGACAGATCCAGCGCGATATCTGGCTGCATACACTCATCCTCCAGGCGTAGAGCGGTTACAATCAAACCGTTATTTTAAGGGCCTTGGGCCAAATGCCCAAGAACAGCACATGTGCATCATCGCTTTTGCCTACAAGACGCCCGCGCTGGGTCCGCTGTGCCTGCTGGCCAACCGCGACGAATACTACGCCCGCCCTGCCCTGGCGCTAGACTTCTGGCCAGACTATCCGCAGGTGCTGGGCGGCCGCGACCTGCAAGCCGGCGGCAGCTGGCTGGCCATCGATACCCGTGGCCGCTTTGCCGCCATTACCCATATTCGCGAAGGCCGTGCCACCCCCGCAGCGCGCTCGCGCGGCGAGCTGGTACAGCGTTTTGTCAGCGGCGACGAAGACCCGCTGGCCTTCGCCGCCTGGCTGAAAGACAACGCGGCCAACTATGGCCCGTTCAACCTGATATTCGGACCGGTGGGTGACCTGCTGCACTTCAACAGCCGCACGCGGGCGTTAAACCGCATCGCACCGGGCATTCACGTGCTGTCCAACGCCGACATGGATACCCGCTGGTACAAAAGCGAGCAACTGCGCAGCAAGCTGGGCACCCTCAAACGCCCGCCCGTCGAAGCCGAAGTACTGCCCTGGCTGATGAACCCGGAACAGGCGCCACCGGAACAGCTGCCCAATACCGGCGTTGGCTCGGCGCTAGAGAAAATGCTGTCGCCGGTCTTCATTGTTGGCCGCGACTACGGCACTCGCTGCAGCAGCGTGGTGAACGTTTCCGCCCGTGGCGATGTCAGTTTTACCGAAGTGAGCTATGGCATTGGCGGCCGCGAGAGTGGCCGTCGCCGTCATCTGCTCCGTATTGGACAACTCAGGAATCCATCGTGAAAACCCGTTTCATACTTCTGGGGCTGCTGTGTGCGGCCAACCTGGCGCATGCCGATCTCTCTGGTAAAGGCCGAGAGCGCAAGCACAACTACATCGATGAAGGGCCATGGAAAGAACAAGAGCTGGCACTTCCGGCCTTTGGTGCGTGGGACTGGGTAGAGCTGGACAAGCCAGTGACCATAAAAGGTCAACTCTTCATCGACCGCCAGACCTTGCGCCTGGCCGATGACCGCACCGTGCGCTTCAGTCTGCTGCAACTCAGCAGCAGCGGTATCGAAAACATCAGCCATGAAGGTGTGCATTGCGCCGAGCGTACCCAGCGCAGCTATGCCTATGGCGACAGTGTCAACAAGCGCTGGATCGAGTCCAAGCGTACCGAGTGGCGCAAGCTGGACCGCAACCATCTGGCCATGAAAACCGTGGTACAGGCACTGTGCCCCGATAATACGCCGCCATTGACTGCCGAAGAGCTGCAAGCCAATCTGGCCAAGGCCAGCCGCGCAGCCCCGCCTGCCAAAATAGAGCCGATTCGCAAGTAAGCGGATGATAAAAAAAACGTGCATCCGCACGGTTTTAAGGCTGCTGACAACGTACCGACCAATATCTGGCCGGCCCCGGTAAAGTCGAGCCACACCACAGCAGTACTTGAATCCGCAGCCTTCCTGTTTGACAAAACAAACCCTGTTTGCATAGCAAATAGGGTTTATCTGCAATCTCAAAACCGTGCATCCGCACGGTTTTTTTCATGATTCGCGTCAGGCCAGCTCGGGTAAGCGATGAAAACTGCTGGGTGCATCCTCGGGGTTATCGAAGGTGACAAATTCCCAGCTGTCAGGGTTGTCCAGCATCACCCGCAACAGCTTGTTGTTCATCGCGTGGCCGGACTTATGACCGCTGAACGCGGCGATCAGCGGGTGGCCCACGATGTACAGATCGCCAATGGCATCCAGAATCTTGTGCCGCACGAACTCGTCCGGAAAACGCAGACCCTCCGGGTTCAGTACGTACTCGTCGTCGATCACGATGGCGTTGTTGAGGTTACCGCCGCGGCCCAGGCCGTGGCTGCGCATGTACTCCACTTCGTGCATGAAGCCGAAAGTACGCGCCCGGCTGATTTCCTCGATATAGGAATGACGGGCAAAGTCGACACTCACCGTCTGCGGGGCACGGTTGAACGCCGGGTGGTTGAATTCGATCGACAGCTGCACGCTAAAGCCTTCGTGCGGGTCCAGCCGTACCCACTTGTCGCCTTCGATCACTTCCACCGGCTGCTTGACCCGGATGAATTTCTTGGCAGCGGTCTGTTCCTCGATGCCCGCCGTCTGCAGCAGGAAGATGAACGGTGCCGACGAGCCATCCATGATGGGCATTTCGGCACCGGTCACATCCACAATCACGTTATCGATGCCCAGCCCTGCAAAAGCGGACATCAGGTGTTCGATCGTGCCGACACGCACACCGGTCTCGGTGACCAGTGTCGAGGAGAGGCGCGTGTCGTTCACGAGCGCAGGCCGTACCGCCACCTCGTCCTGCGCGGGCAGGTCGGTGCGGCGGAACACAATGCCGGTATCCGGTGCAGCCGGGTGCAGGGTCAGCTTGACCCGCTCACCTGAATGCAAACCGACACCGGTGGCGCTGATGGCCTGTTTCAGCGTGCGTTGCAAGATCATGATGCGCTTCCGGACAAATTGACTGTGCACAGTTTAGCATAGGCTCACCATGCAGCCGATTGATTAAGCAACCGCAGTCAATTGCCCTCCGCTATCAATCTGCCTGTTTACGCAGGAACGCCGGAATGTCGTACGACTCGCTTACTTCCGGATCCGAAAAATCGGTGGAAACCGGCGCACGACGGCCACGGTTACGCATCACGGCTGGCGTGTTCAGGTCGTTGAAGTCCACCTCCATACCGATGTTGTCGGTACCGGTTTTCACGATCTTGATGTAGTCCGGACGCTCGTCGCGGCTGCTGGTCGGCTTCTGGCCCAGGCCGGTAGCAATCAGCGTCACGCGGATGGTGTCTTCCGGAATGTCTTCCACCTCGGCAGTACCGAATTTCACCTGCGCATCTTCGTCCGCGTACTGACGGATGATGCTCATGATTTCGCGGTATTCGCTCATCTTCAGGCAGCCCGGCGCGGTGGAGATGTTCACCAGCACACCACGCGCACCTTCCAGCGTGATGTTGTCCAGCAGCGGGCTGGCCACGGCCTGCTCGGCGGCCACACGGGCACGGTCGATACCGGAGGCAAAAGCGGAACCCATCATCGCCAGGCCCATTTCGCTCATCACTGCGCGCACGTCGGCAAAGTCGACGTTGATCAGGCCAGGACAAGTGATCACTTCGGAAATACCGGCTACTGCGCCTTTCAGCACATCGTCGGCCGCACGGAAGGCTTCGCGCATGGTGACGTCTTCACCCAGCACCGCCATCAGCTTTTCGTTGGGGATCACGATCAACGAATCCACGTGCTTTTTCAGCAGCTCGATACCATCACCGGCCACACGCAGGCGCTTGCCTTCGTGTTCGAACGGACGGGTCACCACGCCCACGGTCAGGATGCCCAGTTCCTTGGCCACTTCAGCCACCACCGGGGCGGCACCGGTACCGGTACCGCCACCCATGCCGGCAGTCACGAACACCATGTTGGCGCCGCGCAGCATCTCGGCGATGCGTTCGCGGTCTTCCAGCGCGGCATTGCGACCGGTGTCCGGGTTGGCACCCGCGCCCAGGCCCTTGGTCAGGTTGGTACCCAGCTGCAGCTTTTGCGGCGCACGGTTGCGCTTCAGCGCCTGCGCGTCGGTATTGGCGCAGATGAATTCCACGCCTTGCACCTGGCTGCTGATCATGTTGTCGATGGCGTTGCAGCCGCCACCGCCGACACCGATCACCTTGATGACCGCCTCACTGGCGGTCTCCTGCATTACCTCAAATACCATGCCGCTCATTTTTCCTCTCCTGTAAAAAGATGAGCTGTTGTCGGAATATCCGCCCTTGCCTTAGAAATTACCGGCAAACCAAGCCTTCATACGTTGAAACATCTGACCTACGCCTGCGGTCTCGACCTTCTGGCCAACGCCAGGCGTCATCTGGTCTTTGCCGTACAGCAGCAGACCCACCCCGGTCGAGAACCGCGGATTCTTCACTACCTCTGCCAGGCCGCCGACGTACTTGGGTACGCCGATACGCACCGGCAGGTGGAACACTTCTTCAGCCAGCTCCACCATGCCCGGCATCAGGCTGGCACCACCGGTAATCACGATGCCAGTGGACATTTCTTCAAAACCGCTGCGGCGCAGCTCCTGCTGCACCAACTGGAACAGCTCTTCCACGCGCGGCTCGATCACCTCGGCCAGCGTGGCACGCGACATCTGGCGCGGGCCGCGCTCGCCTACGCCCGGCACCTCGATCATCTGCGCCGGGTCGGCCATGCCCACCAGCGCCACACCATGCTGAATCTTGATGTCTTCGGCTTCCTTGGTCGGGGTGCGCAGCGCCATGGCGATATCGTTGGTGATCTGGTCACCGGCAATCGGAATCACCGCCGTGTGGCGGATGGCGCCGTTGACGTACACCGCGATATCGGTGGTGCCACCACCGATATCGATCAGGCACACGCCCAGTTCTTTCTCATCCTCGGACAGCACTGCAGTGGCGCTGGCCATCGGCTGCAACACCAGGTCGGACACTTCCAGGCCGCAGCGACGTACACACTTGGCCACGTTCTGCGCGGCCGAAATGGCGCCGGTCACGATGTGCACCTTGGCTTCCAGCCGTACGCCACTCATGCCCAGCGGCTCGCGCACGCCCTCCTGACCGTCAATGCTGAATTCCTGGGTCAGGATGTGCAGTACCTGGTGATCAGGCGGGATCGACACCGCACGCGCCGTCTCGATCACGCGGTCGATATCGGCCTGGGTCACCTCACGGTCCTTGATCGCCACCATGCCGTGTGAATTCACGCCCTTGATGTGGCTGCCCGCGATGCCGGTGTACACCTCGTTGATCTTGCAGTCGGCCATCAGCTGCGCTTCTTCCAGCGCACGCTGGATGGCCTGCACGGTAGATTCGATATTCACCACCATGCCGCGCTTCAGACCACGCGAGGGCACCTGGCCCATACCGATGATGTTCAGGCGGCCTTCTTCCAGCACTTCGGCGACGATCGCGACGATCTTCGAGGTGCCGATATCCAGGCCCACCAGCATGTTTTTGCTTTCCTTAGGTTTGCTCACCTGTCGCTCCAACGCTTAAAGCTTGTTTGCTGCCGTAGGCGGTGCCTTGTAATCGGGCATCCGCACAGCGAATCCATTGGGGTAGCGCAAATCCACATACGTGATGCGGTATGGCAAGGTTGCCAGGCTGCGTGGCCAGTGTTCGACAAAGCGCGACAAGCGCTCGCCTACCGGGCCGCGACCCAACTCCAGCACTACCCCGTTATCCAGTTCCATCTTCCAGGCCCGCCGCTCGGTCAGCCACAGCCGTATCGGCTGCAATCTGGCGGGCTGCAGACGCTGCCGGAAGTCCTGCAGTGCCTGCGTCATCTCCTTCTCGCTTGCCGCCGGCCCGAACAGCACCGGCAGCGGCTGGTCGCTAGCGGCATCGAACCAACGCGCCCGGGTGCTGATCAGCCCCTGATCCCCCCAGCGTGCCAGCGCCACGTGTTCGCTGACCGTGATATCCAGCCGGTCCGGCCAGGCACGCCGCACCTGTACCTCATCCACCCACGGCAGCTTCTCGAAAGCCTGTCGCGTCTTGTTGATATCCAGCGTGAAGAACGTGCCGCTCAACTCGTTCTGCGCGATGTACTTCAACTGCACCGGCGTCACCTTGGCTACCTGGCCACTGAGGTGAATGCGCTTCACCGGAAACAGTGGCGAATGCGTCACCCAATACCCGCCGGCGTACAACAACATCAGCAGCGAGGCCGTCAGCAACAAGTTGGCGATGGCCCGCAATACAGCATGGTTATCCCACATGAGCGGCAGCCAGCACCTTCACGCACAGGTCCTCATAGCTCAAACCTTCTGCCCGTGCCGCCATCGGTACCAGGCTGTGGCTGGTCATGCCGGGGTTGGTATTGGCTTCCAGCAGGTAGATACCGCCCTGCTCGTCCATCAGGAAGTCGATACGTGCCCAGCCCTGGCAACCAAGTACCTTGAACGCCTGCAGCGCCAGGCTACGCGCGCGCGCTTCCAGCACATCGCTCAGGCCGGACGGGCAGCGGTAAACCGTGTCATCGCGGAAGTACTTGGCCTGATAGTCGTAGTACTCGGTTGCTGGCTCGATCTTGATGGTGGGGTAGGCCTGGCCGTCGATCACGGCACAGGTGTACTCGCCCCCTCCGATAAACTGCTCGGCGATCACGATGCTGTCGTATTGGCGCGCTTCTTCGTACGCGGCCTTCAGGCCACCGTGCGTTTTTACCTTGGTCACACCGATGCTGGAGCCTTCGGTGGACGGCTTCACGAAAATCGGCAGCCCAAGTTGTTGTTCGATGGCGTCGAAATCGCTGTCGTCGCTCAACAGCTCGAACGCCGGAATCGGCAGCCCGGCACCCTTCCACAGCAGCTTGGTACGCCATTTATCCATGCAGATGGCCGATGCCATCACGCCACAACCGGTGTACGGCATGCCCAGTGCTTCCAGCGCGCCTTGCAGCGTGCCGTCTTCACCGAACGGGCCATGCAGGATGTTGAACACACGGGCAAAGCCCTCGTCTTTCAGCGCGCCAAGCGGCTTTTCCGCCGGGTCGAACGGATGGGCGTCCACGCCCTTGCTGCGCAGTGCGGCCAACACGCCGTTACCGCTCATCAGCGACACTTCGCGCTCGGCGGAGCTGCCACCCATCATTACTGCTACTTTGCCAAACTGCTTCATGCTGTCCTCACTGCCGCCCCGGCGGGACGGCGACACGTTGTGTCAGGCCTTGGCGGCCGCTACCAGCTTGGCGGGAATACCACCAATCGAACCGGCACCCATGGTGATTACCACGTCGCCGTCCCTGGCCATATCGGTAATGGCTTGCTGCATGTCGGTAATCTGCTCGACAAACAGCGGTTCCACCTTGCCGCCTACGCGCACGGCGCGGGTCAGCGCGCGGCCGTCGGCCGCCACGATCGGCGCCTCGCCGGCGGCGTATACCTCGGCCAGCAGCAGCGCATCGACACGGCCCAGCACTTTGACGAAGTCTTCAAACAGGTCACGGGTACGGCTGTAGCGGTGCGGCTGGAACGCCAATACCAGGCGCTTGTCCGGGAAGGCGCCGCGCACGGCGGCCAACGTGGCCGCCATTTCTACCGGGTGGTGGCCGTAGTCGTCGATCAGTGTGTAGCTGCCGCCGTCCTTGGCCGGCAGCTCGCCGTAGCGCTGGAAGCGGCGGCCCACGCCGGCAAACTCGGCCAGGCCTTTCTGGATGGCGTTGATGTCGGCACCGCACTCCAGGCCGATGGCGGTGGCGGCCAGCGCATTCAGCACGTTGTGGCGGCCTGGCATGTTGAGGGTGACCGGGAAGCGCAGGCCGTCGGCCTTCACCACCACGTCGAAATGCATACGGCCGGCGTCGGCTACCACGTTGGCCGCATGTACATCGGCGCTATCGTCCAGACCGTAGGTAGTCACCGGCTTTTTCAGCTGCGGCACGATGCTGCGCACGTGCTCGTCGTCCACGCACAGCACGGCACGGCCGTAGAACGGCAGGTGGTGGATGAAGTCCACGAACGCCTGCTTCAGCTTGTCGAAGCTGTGGTCGTAGGTGTCCATGTGGTCGGCGTCGATATTGGTCACCACCGCCATCACCGGCTGCAGGTACAGGAAAGACGCGTCCGATTCGTCGGCCTCGGCCACCAGGTACTCGCCACTACCCAGACGGGCGTTGGTGCCGGCTGCGGTCAGCTTGCCGCCAATCACGAAGGTCGGGTCCAGGCCGGCCGCGCCCAGCACCGACGCCGTCAGGCTGGTGGTGGTGGTCTTGCCGTGGGTACCGGCAATGGCAATGCCCTGTTTGAAGCGCATCAGCTCGGCCAGCATCATCGCGCGCGGGATGACCGGGATGTGGTTCTGCTGGGCTTCGCGTACTTCCGGGTTGTCCGCCTTCACCGCGGTGGAGGTGACTACCACGTCGGCACCCTTGATATAGGTCGCGTCGTGGCCAAAGTAGATGTGCGCGCCCTGCTCGGCCAGGCGCTTGGTGGCCGCGTTGTCGGCCATATCGGAACCGGACACGGTGTAGCCCAGATTCAGCAGCACCTCGGCAATGCCGCACATGCCGACGCCGCCGATCCCGACAAAGTGAATGTGTTTGACTCTATGTTTCATCGTCTTTTCCTACCGGCTGCCCGTCACAGGCAGCGTCTCAGTCCTGGTCGGCCAGGCCCTGGCACAGGTCGGCAACTGCCGCTGCGGCACCGGGTTTGGCCAGTGTTCTTGCCGTGGTAGCCAACTGCTGCAGTTGGCCGCGGTCCAGCCCGGCCAGCAGCTTGGCCAGCTGCGTCGGGTTCATGTCTTGTTGCGGCAGGTGGATGGCGGCGCCAGCGGCGGCCATCCACGCTGCGTTGTCACGCTGGTGCGACGTGGTGGAAACCACCAGCGGTACCAGCACGCTGGCGACGCCGGCGGCGCACAGCTCGCTGACGGTGATGGCGCCGGCACGGCACACGATCACGTCGCAAGCCGCCAGACGCGCCGGCATGTCATCGATAAACGGCAGCAAGGTTACGTCGCGGCCAACCTCCAGGCCGGCGGCCTGATAAGCAGCCTGCACCGCAGCAAAATTCTTCTCGCCGGTCTGGTGTACCAGCTGCGGGCGTTGTTCGACCGGCAACAAAGCCAGCGCCGCCGGCAAGGTGTCGTTCAGTACCTTGGCGCCCAGGCTGCCACCCACTACCAGCACTTGCAGCGGCCCGCTGCGACCGGCAAAACGCGCTGCCGGTTCCGGCAAGGCCTCGATCTCGCGGCGTACCGGGTTGCCGGTCACCACCGACTGCTTCACGCTGCGCGCGGCTTCGCCATCGAAACCGCAAGCCAGATGATCGCAGAACGGCAGTAGCGCCTTGTTGCTCAGCAACAAACCGGCGTCAGCATTCACCATTACCAGCGGCTTCCACAGCAGCGCGGCGGCCAGGCCGGTAGGCAGGCAGACGTAGCCGCCCATACCCAGCACCACGTCCGGGCGGTACTGGAACATCAGCACCAGGCTGCGCAGGAAGGCGGTAAGCAGTTGGAACACGCCCTTGACCGAGCCCAGCGCGCCCTTGCCACGAATGCCGTGGAAGGCCAGACGGATCAGCTCGAAACCGGTCGGCGGGACCAGGCGGTTTTCCATGCCGCGCTGGGTACCCACCCACACTACCTGCCAGCCGCGGCTTTCCAGTTCACGTGCGACGGCAATGCCGGGGACGATGTGTCCACCCGTGCCTGCTGCCATCACCATGACCGTACGCTTTGCCATCACTTCACTTCTCTTGTTTAACGAGCACACTGCCCGTCTTGTCCGGTATTGCCTTGCGGCCAACCGCTGGCCACAACGCTACTTGTTCGTCTACACCTTGAACCCGCGCATCACGCGCCGGTTTTCGTAATCCACCCGCAACAGCACCGCCAGCGAGGCCAGATTGCACAGCATGGCCGAGCCCCCGAACGACATCAGCGGCAAAGTCAGGCCCTTGGTTGGCAACAGCCCCATGTTCACACCGATGTTGAAGAAGGTCTGGATGCCCAGCCAGATGCCGATGCCCTGCGCCACCAGCGCCTGGTAATAGCGTTCCAGCTGCTTGGACTCGGTGCCGATGTGAAAGGCCCGCCGTACAATCCAGGCGTACAAGCCCAGCACCGCACAGATGCCGACAAAGCCGAACTCCTCCGAAATCACCGCCATGATGAAGTCGGTATGCGCTTCCGGCAGATAGAACAGCTTCTCCACACTGCTGCCCAGGCCAACGCCGAACCACTCGCCGCGCCCGATGGCAATCAGCGAATGACTGAGCTGGTAACCCTTGCCGTACGGGTCATCCCATGGGTCCAGAAAGCCCAGTACCCGCTTCAGCCGGTATGGCGAAGCAACAATCAGCACCACAATGGCACATACGGCCATCACGGCCAGGCCTGCGAAGATGCGCAGATTGATGCCGCCCAGAAACACGATGCCCATGGTGATGCACATCACCACCATCAACGCGCCAAAGTCCGGCTCCAGCAGCAGCAACAAGCCCACCACCACGATGGCAATCAGGATCGGCAAAAAACCTTCGCGGAAGCTGTGCAACTTGGCGGCCTTGCGCACCGTATAGTCGGCGGCGTAGATCACGGCGGCCAGCTTCATCACTTCGGAAGGCTGCAGGTTGAGCACAAACAGGTTGATCCAGCGTCGCGAGCCGTTCACTACCTTGCCGATGCCGGGTATCAGCACCAGCACCAGCAGGAAACCGGCAAACAGGAAAAACTTGCCCGCATACTTCTGCCAGATGCTGGTGGGCACCTGGAAGGTAATCGCCGCACCGGCCAGGCCGATGGTCATGAAGATCATGTGGCGGAACAAATAGAAGTAGCGGTTGTTGGTGGCCGCATCGGCCTCGGCATAGGCAATCGACGCCGAATACACCATCACCAGGCTGATGGACAGCAAAAGCGCAATGGCCCACATCAGTGCTTCGTCCAGCACCGTGATGGGGGCAACATTATAACGCCGGCTGACGCTGCTCATCAGGCCTTGTCTCCGGTTTTGACCGCGGCCACGGTGTCGATGAACACCTGGGCGCGATGCGCATAGTTACGGAACATGTCCAGGCTGGCGCACGCCGGCGACAGCAGCACCACGTCGCCGGCCTGCGCGAGGCGGGCAGCCAGACGGGTGGCGTCCTCCAGCGTGGCGCAGTCGTGCAGCGGCACCGCGCTATCCGCCAGCGCGGCGCGGATGACCGGGGCGTCGCGACCGATCAGTACCACGGCACGGGCGATACGCTGGCAGGCTGGTGCCAACGGCGTAAAGTCCTGCCCTTTGCCGTCACCGCCGGCAATCAGTACTACCGGGCGGGTCATGCCGTTCAGCGCCGCTTCGGTGGCGCCGACGTTGGTGCCCTTGGAATCATCGATGAACATCACGCCGCCGAACTCGTCGACGAACTCGACACGGTGCGCCAGGCCACGGAAGCTGCGCAGCGCCGCCAGCAGCGCCGCGCGCGGCAGACCGATAGCTTCGGTCAGCGCCAGCGCCGCCAGCGCGTTGGCCGCATTGTGCAAGCCTTGCAGCTGCATGTCGGCGCTATCGAACACCGGCTGGCCGGCAATGGCCAGCAAGTAGCGGCCGTCTTGTTGCTGTAGCGCGTAATCGGTGGCCTCACGCAGTGAGAACCAGCGCAGCGGACGGCCGGCACGCACCATGGCGCGGCAGAACACGTCGTCGCGGTTCAGCACCTGCACGCCGTCACCAGCAAAAATGGCGGTCTTGCTGTGCGCGTAGTCCAGCAGATCGTGGTAGCGATCCAGATGGTCTTCGGAAATATTCAGTACCGTGGCGGCGTCGGCACGCAGGCTGCTGGTGGTTTCCAGCTGGAAGCTGGACAGCTCCACCACCCACACGTCGGGCTGTTTGCCGGCAGCTTCGCGCTCGGCCAGCGCGGTCAGTACCGGCAAGCCGATGTTGCCGCACACCATGGTATCCAGACCTGCAGCCTCGCACAGGTGGCCCACCAGGCTGGTGACCGTGCTTTTGCCGTTGGAACCGGTAATGGCGAT
Source organism: Vogesella urethralis (assembly GCF_007644045.2). Lineage (GTDB taxonomy): Bacteria > Pseudomonadota > Gammaproteobacteria > Burkholderiales > Chromobacteriaceae > Vogesella > Vogesella urethralis. Next base: position 158,944 of record NZ_VMDW02000098.1, on the reverse strand, counting down.
GACCTTGGCGCCACTACCGGCGATGGCCCGCGCCCACAGTTCTACGTCGCCCACCACCTCGCCGCCACGGCGGGCGAAATCGGCGATGGCCGGGGTACGGATGCTGACGCCGGGGCTGACCATCAGCATGTCGGCGTCGGCAAAGGTGTTGGCGTCGAAAGCGCCCAGACGCAGCGCCACGCCCAGCTCGGCGGCCACGTTGGCCGCATTGGCGGGGTTGTCGCGGCTGTCGGCGATGGTGACGCGCGCGCCATACGCCAGCAGCCAGCGCGCGGCGGAAACGCCGGTGTCGCCTAGGCCGATGACGATGATGTGGCGATTGTCAAAACGCATCACGTGGTTTCCTTAACGCAGTTTCAGGGTGGCCAGACCGGCCAGCACCAGCATCATGGTGACGATCCAGAAGCGGACCACCACCTGGGTTTCTTTCCAGCCCTTCAGCTCGTAGTGATGGTGCAGCGGCGCCATGCGGAACACGCGCTTACCGGTGAGCTTGAACGAGGTCACCTGGATCATCACCGACAGCGCTTCCATCACGAACAGGCCGCCCATGATCAGCAGCACGATTTCCTGGCGTACGATCACCGCCACGGTACCCAGTGCCGCACCCAGCGCCAACGCGCCAACGTCACCCATGAACACCTGTGCCGGGTAGGCGTTGAACCACAGGAAGCCGAGGCAGGCGCCGCAGATGGCGGCGCAGAACACCACCACCTCGTGTGCGCCCGGCACAAACGGCATGCCCAGGTATTTGGAGAACACGGCATGGCCGGCCACGTAGGCAAAAATCGACAGGCCGGCGGCCACCAGCACTACCGGCAGCGCCGCCAGACCGTCCAGACCGTCGGTGAGGTTCACCGAGTTGGAGGTGCCGACGATCACGAAGTACGTCAGCACGCAGAAACCGATACCGCCCAGCGGGTACACGATGTTCTTGAAGAACGGCACGATGAACTCGGTAGACGCCGGCAGCTTGGCAGTGGTGATCAGGAAAATGCCGGCCGCGATGGCGATGGTGGATTGCCATACCATCTTGAAGCGGGCGGACACGCCTTTCGGGTCTTTGAACACCACCTTGCGCCAGTCGTCGTAAAAACCGAGCGCGCCGGTACCCAGCGTCACGGCCAGCAGCAGCCACACGTACTGGTTGGACAGGTCGGCCCACAGCAGCATGGTGACGGTCATCGCCAGCAGGATCAGCGTGCCGCCCATGGTGGGGGTGCCGGTTTTCACCAGGTGGGTTTGCGGGCCGTCCTTGCGTACGGCCTGGCCCACTTTCAGCTCGGTGAGCTTGCTGATCACCCACGGGCCCATCCATAGCGAGATGGCCAGCGACGTCAGCGCCGCCATCACCGCACGCAGGGTGACGTAGTTCAGTACATTGAAGGCGCGGATGTGTTCGCGCAGCAGATCAGCCAGTAACAGCAGCACCGGTCAGTCCTTTCCTTGTTCTTGTTGTTGAGGCGTTACCAGAGCGGCAACCACACGCTCCATCTGCATGAAGCGCGACCCTTTCACCAGCACGGTGCTGGCCGGCGTTACCCGTGCGGCAACGCGCGCCAGCAGCGCGGTGAAATCGTCGTCATACTCGCCACCGTCGCCAAAGGCGTCAGCAGCATGGCGTGCCAGCTCGCCGTGGCACAGCAGGTGCTCGATGCCACGGGCACGGGCGTGGGCACCCACTTCAGCGTGCAGCTGCGGCGCGGTATCGCCCAGCTCGCCGATCTGGCCCATCACGAACACGCGTGGCGCCGGGTAGGCGGCCAGCACGTCAATGCCGGCTTTCATCGAGTCCGGGTTGGCGTTGTAGGTATCGTCAATCACGGTGGCGCCGCAGGCGGCCTGCTTCAGCTGCAGGCGGCCTTTCACACCGGCAAAAGCGGCCAGGCCGGCGGCAATGGCGGCCAACGGTACGTCCAGCGCCAACGCCACCGCTGCAGCGGCCAGCGCATTGCGCACATTGTGTTCGCCGGCTGCCGGCAGCTGGATAGCCTGCTCGCCCTGCGGGCAAACCAGTACGAAGCGGCACTCGCCTACCCCCAGCTGGATGTCGCGGGCTGTCACGTTGGCCGCAGCCCCCAGGCCGAAGCGCAGCTGCGCGTGCCCTTGGGCGGCAGCGTCGAACACAGCCAGCTGCGCGTCGTCGGCGTTCAGTACCGCCACGCCGTCTGCGGCCAACCCTTCGAAAATTTCGCTTTTGGCACGGGCGATGTCGTCGGTACCGCTGAAGTGGCCGGCGTGGGCACGCAGGGCATTGTTGACCAGCGCCACCTGCGGCTTGGCCAGCCCGGTGAGGTAGCGGATCTCGCCGTGATGGTTCATGCCCATTTCGATCACCGCGTAGCGATGTGCGGCGGTGAGGCCCAGCAGCGTCAGCGGCAGGCCGATATCGTTGTTGAAGTTGCCCGCGGTGGCGTGCACGGCGGCGGCGCCGGCGTGGGCGCGCAGGATGGCCGCCACCATTTCCTTGACGGTGGTCTTGCCGTTGGAGCCGGTAATGCCGATGCGCTTCACGTCGAGGCGGGCGCACCAGTCGGCGGCCAACACACCCAGCGCCAGGCGGGTATCAGCGACACGGATCATGCTGCCCTGCCCTGCCACCTCGCGGCTGACCAGCGCGCACGCGCCTTTGGCCAGCACCTCGGGCACGAAGTCGTGGGCGTCGAATTTCTCGCCTACCAGCGCTACGAACAGGTCACCGGCTTGCACGGTGCGGCTATCGGTCACCACGCGCTGGAAACGGACATCACCGCCCAGCAGTTGGCCGCCAAGCACGCGGGCAGCGTCAGAGAGCATCAGCATGCGCGGCCCCCCACAACGTCAGCGCTTCTTCCGCCACGCGGAAGTCGGAGAACGGCTGCTTCACACCGCCGATGTCCTGGTATTCCTCGTGGCCTTTACCGGCGATCAGCACCACGTCGCCAACGCGGGCTTGCAGTACCGCCCAGTGGATGGCCGCTTCGCGGCTGATTTCCACATGGCCCGGTTGCTGCATGCCGGCCAGGATGTCGTCCAGAATGGCTTGCGGCGCTTCCAGGCGCGGGTTATCGCTGGTCACCACTGCCACGTCGGCGATCTTCTCGGCAATGCCGCCCATCAGCGGGCGCTTACCCTTGTCGCGGTTGCCACCGCAGCCGAACACGCAGAACAGCTTGCTGCCCTGCGGGCGGATCTCGGCCAGCGTGGCCAAGGCTTTTTCCAGCGCGTCCGGGGTGTGGGCGTAGTCCACCACCACCAGCGGCTCCAGGCCGTTACCGATGCGCTGCATGCGGCCGCGTGCCGGCTGGATTTTGCCCAGTACGCGCACGGCGTCGGCCAGCGAGACGCCACCGGCGCACATCACCGCCAGGCACGCCAGCATGTTGGCGGCGTTGAAACGGCCCAGCAGCGGGCTCTTGATGTCGGCGTCGCCCCACGGTGTGGTCACGCGCAATTGCAGGCCGTCCAGGTTGGCCGCAAGGCTTAGCGGGCGTACGTCGCCCTGCTCCAGGCCGTAGGTAATGACGCGGGTGCGGCTGGCGTCGATACCGGCAGCCAGCTGGCGGCCAAAAGCGTCGTCAGCATTGATGACCGCGTGCTTCAACCCATCCCAGTGGAACAGTTTGGCTTTGGATGCCCCGTACTCTTCCATGCTGCCGTGGTAATCCAGGTGGTCACGGGTGAGGTTGGTGAATACTGCAGTGGTGAACTCCACGCCGTTGACGCGGAACTGGTCCAGACCATGGCTGGATACTTCCATGCTCACCACGCTGGCGCCCTGGCGACGGTACTCGGCCAGCTTTTGCTGTACGGTGATCGGGTCGGGCGTGGTGTGGGTGGTTTCGGTCAGGTGACCGTAAAAGCCGTTGCCGACGGTACCGATCAGCGCCGCTTTTTCGCCCAGCAGCGCGTAGGCCTGCGCCAGCCAGTGCGAAATGGAGGTTTTGCCGTTGGTGCCGGTAATGCCGACCACCTGCATGTCGCGGCTGGGGTAATCGTACACGTGGGCCGCCACAATGCCGGCACGCTCGCGCAGGCGGGCGATGGGCAGGTTCGGCACCTGCCATTCCGGGCGCCACTGGAAAGCGTCGTCCTGGTCCCACAACACGGCAGCCGCGCCTTTTTCCAGCGCAGCCGCGATGAAGTCGCGACCATCGGTGTATTCGCCACGACATGCCAGAAACACGTCTCCGGGAAACACGCGGCGGCTATCGCTCTCCACGCGTGCGACGGAAACGCCAAGACCCGCCAAGGCGGCAGGGTCCCAATCCGGCAGATCGATCAAATTGGTCTTCATGTTTCTTCCCGCACATCCGAAATCTTCTGTTCCGGAATCAAAGTGTTATTGGAGGGAGCGTCTGGCTCTACCCCCATGATTCTCAAACTGCCGGCCATGATGTTGGAAAAGGCCGGGCCGGCCACGGTGCCGCCGTAGTAGAAGCCGGCACCCGGTTCATCAATCATCACCGCCACAATCAGGCGCGGTCGCGTGGCCGGGGCAAACCCGACAAACAGGCCGATGTGCTTGTCGGCTGCGTACCGCCCGCCAACCAGCTTGCGCGCGGTACCCGACTTGCCACCTACGTGGTAACCCAGCACCTGGGCCCGGGTAGCGGTACCGCCCTGCTCGGTGACGGTAATCATCATGTCGCGCATTTTTTTCGCCGTATCCGGGCGAATCACCGGCCGCCCCGGGTTAGGCGCGGCCAGCTTGGTAAACGACAGCGGCAGCAACGCGCCGTCGTGGGTAAAAATGGTGTAAGCCCGCGCCAACTGCAGCAGGCTCACGGTCACGCCGTAACCGAAAGACATGGTGGCCTGCTCGATCGGCCGCCAGGTCTGCCAGTCACGCAGCCGGCCCGGGCTTTCGCCAGGAAAGCCAGACTGCGGACTCTGGCCAAAGCCGGACTTGCGGTAGAACGTCCACATGTCTTCCGGCGGGAACATCGCCGCAATTTTCGACGAGCCCACGTTGGACGATTTCTGGATGATGCCGGTCACCGTCAGCGTCGGGTTCGGGTGCGTATCGCGCACCGTAGCCGGGCCAATCGTGTAGGGCCGAGTATCAAAAAGCGTATTCGGCGTGATCTTGCCTGCATCCAGCACCATCGATACCGGGAACGGTTTCATGGTCGAACCCGGTTCAAACATGTCTACTACGGCACGGTTGCGGCGCATTTCCGGTTCCAGCACCGCACGGTTGTTCGGGTTGTACGACGGTGTGTTGGCCAGGGCCAGCACTTCGCCGGTTTGCGCGTCCAGCACCACCACACCGCCGGCCTTGGCTTTGTTCGTCACCATGGCAGCGGTAAGCTCGCGATAGGCCAGGTACTGGATACGCTTGTCGATGGACAGCGTCAGTGTCTGGCCGTCACGCGGCGGCTCGATCACGGCCAGGTCTTCCACGATGTGGCCGCGGCGGTCTTTCAGTACCGTGCGGCTACCGTGCTTGCCGGCCAGCATTTTTTCACGCGTCAGTTCCAGGCCTTCCTGGCCCTTGCCATCAACACCGGTAAAACCGATCACATGCGACAGCATTTCACCCGCCGGGTAATAGCGGCGGTACTCCTGTTGCTTGGCAATGCCCGGAATTTCCAGCGCCATCACCTGCTGTGCCAGTTGCGGGCTGACTTGCCGCTTGAGATAGACAAACTCGCGCGTCTTGTCGGCAAACTTGGCATTCAGTTCTGCAACCGGCATGTCCAGCAACTTGCCCAGGGCTGCCAGCTTGTCGGCCGGCACCGGGCTCATGTCTTCCGGGCTGGCCCAGATCGACTGTACCGGCGTGCTGATCGCCAACGGCTCGCCGTTACGATCGGCAATCAGGCCACGGTTAGCCTCCAGTACCAGCGCGCGGCGGAAACGTGCCTCGCCTTGGTTCTGCAAGAAATCCTGCTGCACTACCTGCAGATAAATCGCCCGGCTCAACAGGGCGAGCAGCAGCAAACCCATCAACCCCAGCACCACCGTAACGCGGCCTGGCGCCAGGCGCATCGGCTGTTTCAGATGCTGTTTCATCGGCGGGGTATAGACGCGGCTCATCGCACCCCCTCCGGTGTAATCACATGCACCTGACGCTGTGTCGGCGTCAGCATGCCCAAACGGGCTACTGCCGATTTTTCAATCAGCGCGTGGGCACCCCATGTACTCTGCTCCAGCAACAACTGGCCGTATTCCACGCCCAGCTGGCGTTGCAGCTTTTGCTCTTTCTCCAGCTCGTTGTACAGGCGACGCGATACGTGCTGCGACGTCACCACCGACATCGCACAGCCGATCACTGCCAGCAACAACACGGCATTGAGCTTGTTAAGGCTCACGCTGCCCCCTGCCACTGGCCAGCCGTACGTTCCGCAATGCGCATGATGGCGCTACGCGAACGCGGGTTGGCCGCCACCTCTTCCTCGGAAGGCCGGACGGCCTTGCCTACCGGCTTGACCGCCGCTTCGGCGATATCACAGGCGCGCACCGGCACCCAGGACGGCAAGGTATCGGTGGTGCTGGCATCGCGGATGAAGTTCTTCACGATGCGGTCTTCCAGCGAATGGAAGCTGATCACCGCCATGCGGCCACCGATAGCCAGCCGGCCGATCACCTGCGGCAGCACAGCTTTCAGCTCGTCCAGCTCGCGGTTGATGAAAATCCTTATCGCCTGGAAGGTTCGCGTCGCGGGGTCCTGACCTTGTTCGCGAGTGCGGACGTTTTTCCCAACGAGCACGGCGAGCTCACGCGTCGTTTCGATGGCGTGTTCAGCCCTGTGCGCAACAATGGCTGCTGCAATCTTGCGAGCAAACCGCTCTTCACCATAAGTCTTGATAACCTCTGCTATGTCCGCCTCGTCTGCACTGGCCAGCCACTGTGCCGCGGTCTGACCGCGGGTGGTGTCCATGCGCATATCCAGCGGTGCGTCAAAACGGAAGCTGAAACCGCGGCGACCGTCATCAATCTGCGGGGACGAAATCCCCAGATCCATCAGTACACCGTCCACTTGGCTAACGCCCAAAGCTGCCAGCTCGGCTTCAAAATGGGCAAAACCGTTGTGCACGATGCAAAAACGCGGGTCTTCGGCGGCCAGCGCCGTGGCAACGGCAATGGCTTCCGGGTCTTTGTCGAACGCAATCAGCCGGCCCTGCGGGCCCAGCTGCTGCAGAATCAACCGGCTGTGGCCGCCGCGCCCGAAGGTGCAATCGACATACACGCCATCCGGACGAATGGCGAGGGCCTGCACGGCCTCGTCGAGTAACACCGTGCGGTGAACAAAAACTGCGTCGGTCAAAGCGTGAAATCTCCAAGGTGCTGAGCCAGCTCAGCAGGATCAATGTCCAGTGCGGACTGTGTCTGGGCGTCCCATTCGCGGGCGTCCCACAATTCAAAGCGGTTACCGATGCCAACCAGGGCTACGTCCTTGTCCAGCCCCACCAGCTCGCGCAAGCGGGCAGGCAGCAGGATGCGGCCAGCGCTATCCATGTCCAGGGTTTCGGCGTGGCCGAGCACCAGGCGCTGGTAGCGTTTCAAAGCGGGGTTACCGGTAGGCAGAGCCATCAGGCGCTGCTCAACGGGCTTCCAGTTGGGTTCGGGGTAGATCAGCAGGTGATCGGAGGAGTCGAGGGTTACCACCAGGCGTTGGCCAAACGCAGACAACAGTGTCTCCCGGTGCCTGGCCGGAATGGCCAGACGCCCTTTGGCATCGAGAGAAACGTGACTTACGCCGCCAAACATTTTGGATTTTTCACCGCGTCCGGTTAGGGGCCGTCGCCCCACAATTACCCACTTCACCCCACTTTTCGCCACTATAGGGAATCGGCTCTACCCGGTCAACATCACTTCGGCGCAATTCGCCTTTGCCGACAAAGACTTACCGGAATGCAACAGACGAGAAAGCAAGGGAAATCAGCGGCTTACAAAATGATCTGCAGAAAGGCTATGAAATGACCTTGTTACAAGGCTTTACACAACAGAAAAACGGCGGCACACCCTGCGGTGTGCCGCCGTTTAAAGTGAATGGCAATCAGGCCAGCTTCTGCTTCAGAATCTCCTGCACCTGCGCCGGATTGGCCTTGCCCTTGGACGCCTTCATCACTTGGCCAGCCAGTGCATTGAGCGCTTTTTCCTTGCCGGCACGGAATTCTTCCACTGCCTTGGGGTTGGCCGCGATGGCTTCTTCCACCATTTTTTCGATGGCACCCACGTCGGACACCTGCTTCAGGCCATCGCGCTCGATGACAGCATCGGCCGTCAGATCGGACTCCCACAGCGCATCGAACACCTGCTTGGCCAGCTTGTTGGACAGCGTACCGTCGGCAATGCGCACGATCAGGCTGGCCAGACGCTCGGCGCTGATCGGGCAGGCGGCGATGTCCAGACCGTCGCGGTTCAGGCGGGCGGCGATGTCGCCGTTGATCCAGTTGGCCGCCAGCTTGCCTTGTGCCGAGGCCTGCGCCACGGCTTCAAAGTAGCGCGCCTGCGCCAGGCTGCTGGTCAGCAGCGCCGCGTCGTAGGCGGACACGCCGAAGGCCTCGACGAAGCGGGCCTTCATCTGCCCCGGCAGCTCCGGCATGTCGGCGCGGGTAGCGTCGATCTGGGCCTGGCTGATGCGCACCGGCAGCAGGTCCGGATCGGGGAAGTAGCGATAATCGTGCGCGTCTTCCTTGCTGCGCATCATGCGGGTTTCGCCGCTATCGGGGTCGAACAGCACGGTAGCTTGCTGGATCTTGCCGCCATCTTCGATGGTGTCGATCTGCCACTGGATTTCGTACTTGATCGCCTGCTCCAGGAAGCGGAACGAGTTCAGGTTCTTGATCTCGCGGCGGGTGCCGAACTCGGCCTGCCCGAACGGGCGTACCGATACGTTGGCATCGACACGGAAGCTGCCTTCCTGCATGTTGCCGTCGCAGATACCCAGCCAGGTCACCAGCGTGTGCAGCGCTTTGGCGTAGGCCACGGCTTCTTCCGGCGAGCGCATGTCCGGCTCGGACACCACTTCCAGCAGCGGGGTGCCGGCGCGGTTCAGGTCGATACCCGACAGGCCGTGGAAGTCTTCGTGCAGCGATTTGCCGGCATCTTCTTCCATGTGCGCGCGGGTGACGCGAATCACTTTTTCTTCTTCACCCACCAGAATGGCCAGCTTGCCGTGCTCGACGATCGGCAGCTCCATCTGGCTGATCTGGTAGCCCTTGGGCAGATCGGGGTAGAAGTAGTTTTTGCGGGCAAACACGTTCTTCTGGTTGATGGTGGCGTCCAGCGCCAGACCCAGACGAATGGCCTTGTCCACGACCGCCTTGTTCATCACCGGCAGCACGCCCGGCAACGCCAGCTCTACCAGCGAAGCCTGGGTGTTGGGTTCAGCGCCGAAAGCGGTGCTGGCGCCAGAGAAAATCTTGGAGACGGTGTTGAGCTGCACGTGCACCTCAAGACCGATGACGACTTCCCATTTCATGGTCGGAAAATCCTTATGTTCTTAGCCACGAAATCCACTAACGGACACGAAAAGACCGAGGACAAGATCAAGCTGACTCAAGTCACACAGCATCATGCGACAAGCTGCTTTCGTGTTTTTTCGTGGATTTCGTGGCCAATTGATCGTTTTACAGCGCCGGCGCCTTGCTGTGCCAGTCGGTTACTTGCTGGAACTGATGCGCCACGTTCAGCATCTTGGCCTCGGCAAAGTAGTTGCCGATGATCTGCAGGCCCACCGGGCGGCCGTTGTCGGCAAAACCGGCCGGCACGCTCATCGCCGGCAGACCGGCCAGATTCACCGACAGTGTGTAGATGTCGGACAGGTACATCTGTACCGGGTCGCCCGACTTCTCGCCCAGATTGAACGCAGCCGTCGGCGCCACCGGCCCCAGGATCACGTCGCAGCCGGCAAAGGCGGCCTTGAAGTCCTCGGCGATCAGGCGGCGGATCTTCTGCGCCTTCAGGTAGTAGGCGTCGTAGTAGCCGTGGCTCAGTACGTAGGTACCCACCATGATGCGGCGCTTCACTTCGCTGCCAAAGCCTTCGGCGCGGGTGTTTTCGTACATTTCCACCAGGTCGCGGTACTCGCTGGCGCGATGGCCGTAACGTACGCCGTCAAAGCGCGACAGGTTGGCCGACGCTTCGGCCGGGGCAATCACGTAGTAAGCCGGAATCGACAGGCGGGTATTCGGCAGGCTCACCTCTACCACCTCGGCACCCAGCTTTTTCAGCTCGGCCACGGCGTTGTCGATGATGCGGCCAACGTCGGCCGCCAGGCCGTCGGCAAAGTACTCGCGCGGCAGGCCTACACGCAGGCCGGCCAGCGGCTGCGCCAGGTCGCGGGCGTAGTCTTCGCGGGCGCGCTCCAGGCTGGTGGAGTCGCGCTCGTCAAAGCCGGCCATCACGTTCAGCATCAGCGCGCAGTCTTCGGCGGTCTGCGCCATCACGCCACCCTGATCCAGCGAGCTGGCGTAGGCCACCATGCCGAAGCGCGATACCACGCCGTAAGTAGGCTTGATGCCGGTCACGCCGCAGTGGCTGGCCGGTTGGCGGATGGAGCCGCCGGTATCGGTAGCGGTGGCTACCGGCGCCAGGCGGGCAGCCACGGCAGCGGCCGAACCGCCGGACGAGCCGCCCGGAATGGCGTTCACGTCCCACGGGTTTTTCACGGCGCCGTAGAAGCTGTTCTCGTTAGACGAGCCCATGGCGAACTCGTCCATATTGGCGCGCCCCAGCGTTACCAAGCCGGCGGCCTGGCATTGCTCGATCACGTGCGCGTTGTACGGCGAGATGAAGTTATCCAGCATCTTCGAGCCGCAACTGGTCTTCCAGCCTTGCTGGCAGAAGATGTCCTTGTGCGCGATCGGCACACCGGTCAGCAGGCCGGCCTGGCCGGCAGCGCGGCGCGCGTCAGCGGCGGCGGCTTCGGCCAGCGTCTTGTCGCGGTCGACGGTAATGAAGGCATTCAGCGCCGGGTTCAGCGCGTCGATGCGGTCCAGATAGGCAGTCGCCAGCTCCACGGCCGATACCTGGCCGGTGGCGAGCTGCTGCGACAGTTGTTTGAGCGTGGCGTTAATCATCTTGTCTTGATGTCCGTCCAGAATGGCCACCCGTTGCGGGTAGCTGCGGCCAACGTTGGCCGCGTTATTCGATGACCTTGGGAACCAGGAACAGGCCTTTTTCCACTTGCGGGGCCACGGCCTGGCAGGCGTCGCGGCGGTTCGGCTCGGTGACGGCGTCTTCACGCAGACGCAGCGACACGTCCTGCGGATGCGCCATCGGTTCGATACCGTCCGTATTGACGGCCTGCATCTCTTCGATAAGGCCAAGAATATTGTTGAGCTGGCTGCCGACTGCCTCGATTTCGGCGTCGGTCACGGCGATGCGGGAGAGTCGCGCAATCCGCGCAACATCCTGATGGGTCAGCGACATGGCGTCCTCGTCAAAACCTTTAATAATTCAAGCGTTGTAGGGTATCATAACTGGTTTGTTTCCCCCAAGAATACAGGGGCATCGCGCAGCAAAAAGGGGCAGAATTTTTACGCAAAAAGCGTGAACCTTTCTCCGGCGCGCTGCCCTAAAACGCCACGATTGCAATGCGGTAAACTCATAGCACCGCACACAAACCCATTCTCAGGATCGCCACATGTTTCGCTCGCTCACCGGCTACTTTTCCAACGATCTGGCCATCGACCTTGGCACAGCCAACACCCTGATCTACATGCGCGGCAAAGGGATCGTGCTTGACGAACCTTCCGTAGTGGCCATTCACAGCGACGCCCCCACCAACAAGAAATCCATCCTGGCCGTGGGCCTGGAAGCCAAAAAAATGCTGGGCCGCACGCCGGGCAGCATTCAGGCCATCCGCCCGATGAAAGACGGTGTGATCGCCGACTTCACCGTCACCGAACAGATGCTGAAGCAGTTCATCAAGAAAGTGACCCCCAGCCGCTTTTTCTCCGCCAGCCCGCGCATCGTGATCTGCGTACCGTGCGGTTCCACCCAGGTGGAACGCCGCGCGATCAAGGATTCGGCACTGGCCGCCGGCGCCCGCCGCGTCGAGCTGATCGAAGAGCCGATGGCGGCTGCCATCGGTGCCGGCCTGCCGGTTGAGGAGCCGACCGGCTCGATGGTAGTGGATATCGGTGGCGGTACCACCGAAGTAGGCGTGATCTCGCTGGGCGGCGTGGTGTACTCCAACTCGGTACGTGTCGGTGGCGACAAGTTCGACGAAGCCATCATCAACTACATCCGCCGCAACTACGGCATGCTGATCGGCGAAACCACCGCCGAGGAAATCAAGAAAACCATCGGCTCTGCGTTCCCGGGTGCCGAAGTGCGCGAGATGGAAGTGAAAGGCCGCAACCTGGCAGAGGGCATTCCGCGTGCGTTCACCGTGTCCAGCAACGAGATCCTGGAAGCGCTGACCGAGCCGCTGAACCAGATCGTGTCTGCGGTGAAGATCGCGCTGGAACAAACCCCGCCGGAACTGGGCGCCGATATTGCCGACAAGGGCATGGTGCTGACCGGTGGCGGCGCGCTGCTGAAAGACATCGACCGCCTGTTGGCCGAAGAAACCGGCCTGCCGGTGTTCGTGGCCGAAGAGCCGCTGACCTGCGTGGTGCGCGGTTCCGGCAAGGCGCTGGACAAGATGGACAAGACCGGCACCATCTTCACCAACGTACCGTAATCTTCCGCTCCTTCTGATGGTGCTGCCCTGCACGGGGCAGCACATGGCTGCTGCATGAACTTCGCCAACACCCCCCGCTTTGCCAACCAGGGCCTGCGCCCTGGCTCCCAGCTGCTGCTGTGCGTGCTGGCATCGCTGACGCTGATCATCGGCGACAGCCAGTTCGGCCTGATGGACCGTACCCGCGACGCTTTGTCTGTGGTGTTGTACCCGCTGCAACGCGCGGTCAACATGCCGCTGTCGGCCGCTGCCCATGTTGGCGAGTTCTTCGTGACCCAGGCGCAGCTGAAGCAGGAAAACGCCGACTTGCGCAGCCGCGAGCTGGCCCAGTCGGCACGCTTGGCCCGGCTGAACACGCTGGAACAAGAGCTGCTGCAACTGAAAGCGCTGAACGGCTTGCGACTGGGCAACGCCCAGGGTGGCAAGCTGGGCGAGGTGCTGTACACCGCACGCGACCCGTTCTCGTACAAGATCATCATCGACAAAGGGCTGGACGCCAATATCAGCGCCGGTCTGCCAGTGGTGGACGAGCGCGGCCTGCTGGGCCAGGTTACCCGCGTGCAGCCGCTGACCGCCGAAGTCACCCTGATCATCGACAAGAACCAGATGGTGCCGGTACGCAACCAGCGTACCGGGCAGCGTTCGCTGCTGTACGGCTATGGCGGCGGCGTGGAAGTGCGCTACCTGCCTGCTGCGGCCGACATCCAGCCTGGCGACCTGCTGGTCACCTCCGGCATCGACAACCTGTACAGCGAAGGCATTCCGGTGGCGCGTGTCACCCGCGTCGACCGCCCGGCAGGTGCCTCGTTTGCCCGTGTGCTGTGCCAGAGCATTGCCGGCGTACAGTCCAGCCGCTACGTACTGATCTTGCCACCACGCGCCGCATTGCCGCCGCGGCCGGAACCGGCGCCGCAGCCGGCCAAGCCGAAAAAGAAAAAAGACACCGAGGATGAAGGCTGACCATGAGCTATGACCGCCCGCAAGAACTGCTACGGCCGGTAAAGCGCCGCTTCATCACGCTGACGTTTACCCTGGCCTTGATGATGGAGCTGCTGCCGCTACCGGTAGGCTCTACCCGCTGGCTGCCCGACTTTGTCGGCCTGCTGATCCTGTACTGGGCCATCAACCAGCCGCGCCGCATCGGTATCGGCATGGGTTTCCTGATCGGCCTGATCGTCGACGTCAGCACCAACAGCCTGTTCGGCCAGCACGCGCTGGCCTACTCGGTCACCACTTATCTGGTGATGCTGCGCCAGCGCCAGCTGGTGATGTTCAACCTGGGCCAGCAGGCGCTGGTAGTGATGACGCTGATGCTGGCCAACCAGTTGATCATGGCGCTGGTGCGGCTGGTACTGGGTTCGGCTTTTGTCGGCGCCAGCTACTTCCTGCCACCGCTGATGGGCGCTTTGCTGTGGCCGCTGCTGACCAAGCTGCTGCTGCTTCCCTACCGCCATCACACGATCTGACGCCCGATGCAGCGCCCCACCCGCCTGAAAGACCCGCAAGCCGAAGAAGGCCAGTTCCAGCTGCGCCTGGTCATTGCCTACGCCTTCATGGTGCTGATGCTGCTGGTGCTGGCCGCCCGCTTCATCTGGCTGCAGGTCATGCAGTACGAGCACTTTGCCACGCTGGCGCAAAACAACAGTATCTCGCTGGTACCGGTACAGCCTAACCGCGGTCTGATCATGGACCGCAACGGCGTGGTGCTGGCGCAGAACCATGCCGCCTATACGCTGGAGATTACCCCCGCCAAGATGGACGATATGGAAGCCACCATCAAGGCGCTGGGCAGCATGGTGGAGATCACGCCACGCGATGATCGCCGGTTTCGCAAGTTTCTCGCTGAAAGCAAGGAGTTCGAACCGGTTCCGCTGAAGCTGAAGCTCACCGAAGAAGAAGCCGCCCGCATTGCGGCCAACGCCTGGCGCTTTCCGGGGGTAGAAGTGAAGGCGCGCCTGTTCCGCGACTATCCATACAAAGAGCTCACCAGCCACGTGCTGGGCTATATCGGCCGCATCAACCAGCGCGACCAGCAAAAGCTGGAAGAAGAAGCACAGCTGGCCAACTACCGTGGCGCCACCCATATCGGCAAACTGGGCCTGGAGGCGGTATACGAAAACGAACTGCACGGCCGCAACGGCTTTGAAGAAGTGGAAACCGACGCCGGTGGCCGCGCCGTGCGCAGCCTGCGCCGCACGCCACCGGTGCACGGCAACAACCTGAAGCTGGCGCTGGACATCCGGGTACAGGAAGTGGCGGACAAGCTGTTCGGCCAGCGCCGTGGCGCGCTGGTGGCCATCGACCCGCAAACCGGCGGTGTGCTGGCTTTCGTGTCCAAGCCAGGCTTCGACCCCAACCTGTTTATCGACGGCATCGACAGCGCCACCTGGAAAAGCCTGAACGAAGACTGGCAAAAACCGCTGGTCAACCGTGCATTGCGCGGCCTGTACCCGCCGGGCTCCACTTTCAAGCCGTTCATGGCGATGGCCGCGCTGCAGGCGGGAGCCATCGGGCCCTACGACGTGCGCCCGGCGCCGGGCTACTTTACCTTGCCCGGCTCCAGCCACCAGTTCCGCGACTCCAACCCGCGGGGTAACGGCATGGTCAACATCGGCAAGGCCATCGCGGTGTCCAGTGACACCTTCTTCTACCGCCTGGCGTGGGACATGGGTATCGACCGCATCCATCCGCTGGTTGGCCAGTTCGGTCTGGGCGCCAAGACCGGCATCGACCTGGACGGCGAAGCCAGCGGCGTGCTGCCGTCCAAGGCCTGGAAAGAGAAGCGCTTTGCCCGCTACAAACCGGAAGTGCGGCGCTGGTACCCGGCAGACGTGGTCAGCGTCGGCATCGGCCAGGGCTTCAATGCCTATACCCCGCTGCAAATGGCCAACGCCACGGCCATTCTGGCGGCAGGCGGCAAAGTGTTTCACCCGCACCTGGTGCAGGAAATCACCGAGGCCGGTAGCGGCAAAGTGCGGCTGGTGGAGCCCAAACCGGTGCGCACGCTGGCCTTCCGTCCCGAGCTGTACACGCACGTGAAAGACGGCATGGTGGCGGTAATGCGCCCCGGCGGTACCGCCGCCAGGTTGGCCGCAGGGCTGACCTACACCATGGCCGGCAAAACCGGTACTGCCCAGGTGGTACAGATCAAACAGGGTGCCAAGTACAACGCCGCGGCACTGGCCGAGCAATACCGCGACCACTCGTGGTTCATCGCTTTTGCACCGGTGGAAGCGCCACGCATCGCTATTGCCGTCATCGTGGAAAACGCCGGCTTCGGTGCCGCCAGCGCCGCGCCGATTGCCCGCGCGGTCAGCGACTTCGCCCTCACCGGCAAGGTGCCGGCCGACCTGAAAGGCAAACTGATTACCATGCCGGAGCCGGCACAGGCAGGAGACAAGCAAGATGCAAGCGCCGCTCAGTAAGCGTATCTGGGACACCATCGCCGCGCCGTTCGACGGCTGGCTGATGCTGTTTCTGGCGGGCATCTTCGTAATGAGCATGCTGGTGCTGTTCTCGGCGTCCAACCAGAGCTGGCACAAGATCGACAACAAGCTGATCTACACGGTGATGGCACTGGCCATCATGTGGGTGATGGCCAATGCGCGGCCGCAAACGGTGATGAACTTTGCGCCGCCGCTGTACGCCGCCGGCGTGCTGATGCTGGTGGGGGTGGAACTGTTCGGCATCACCGTCAACGGTTCTACCCGTTGGCTGAACCTGGGCATCGTGCGCATCCAGCCGTCTGAAATCATGAAAACCGCACTGCCGATGATGGTGGCGTGGTACTTCCAGAAGTACGAAAGTACCCTCAACTGGCGCCACTACCTGTTTGCTGTGCTGCTGATCGTGATTCCCGGCGTACTGGTGCTGAAGCAGCCCGACCTGGGCACTGCCACCCTGATCATGGGTGCCGGTTTCTTCGTGCTGTTCTTTGCCGGGCTGTCGTGGAAGATCATCATCGGCGGCTTGGTCGCCTTCCTGGCCAGCCTGCCGGTGGTGTGGAACCTGATGCACGACTACCAGCGCCGCCGCGTGCTGACGCTGATCGACCCGATGCAGGACCCGCTGGGCGACGGCTACCACATCATCCAGTCGATGATCGCCATCGGCTCCGGCGGCCCGTGGGGCAAGGGCTGGCTGAACGGCAGCCAGACACACCTCGACTACATTCCGGAGCGCACCACCGACTTCATCTTTGCCGTGTACTCGGAGGAGTTCGGCCTGGCCGGTAACCTGCTGCTGCTGGCCCTGTACCTGGGGGTGATCAGCCGCGGCATGCTGATCACCGCCCGCGCCCAAACGCTGTATGGCCGCCTGCTGGCCGGTGCCATCACGCTGTCGTTCTTCGTCTACGTCTTCGTCAACATGGGCATGGTGGCCGGCATCCTGCCGGTGGTGGGCGTACCGTTGCCGTTCATGTCCTACGGCGGCACCGCCACGGTGTCGCTGGCGGTGGCGCTGGGCATGCTGATGAGCATCGGCAACACCAAGCGCTAGCGCGCCCCGCACTCAATAACGGCGTGGCTGGGTACCGGTAATCTCCTCGATACGCCAGCCCTCGCCTCGGCCCTCCACAAAGTGGATGATCGAGTCCACCGACACGGTACGGATACGGTTGCTGTAACGCAGCGCATCGGGGTGATCGTCAAACGCGATATTGGCCTTGAACATGCGCCCGCCCAGCCGCGTCAGTGGCCCCAGGTCCAGCTCGGTGGGCTGGTAGCCCTGCTGCTGCAACCAAGCCTGCGCTTGCTCACGGGTATACAACTGACGGCCATCCACCATGCTGGCGGCCAGGTTTTCCAGCACCCAGGTATTGGAATTCTGGTAACGGCTGGCAAACGGGTACGCCACCATGCTGTAGCGGCTGCTGAATAGCGTCCGCAGCAGCGGGCCATCCTGCAAGCGGGTCTGCAGCCGCGCCGCCACCGCCGGCGGCGGGATCAGCACCACCGAGTCGTAGGAAAACATGTCATCCAGAAAGAAGTTGCCCAGCCCCTCGTACCACAGGTCGGCCTCGGCCGAGCCGCACTGGTTGAGCAGGTGCGCCATGCGCCAGTGGCCATCCGGCTGGCGGTAGGCAAAACCGGCGTGGGTATAGCGCAAACCGTACTTGCCCAGGTCCTGCCCCATGCGCCCCAGCACCACCACCGGGCTATCCAGCTGCGCCAAGCGCTGCTGCACCTTGGCCGCCGTGCCCAGTGCCAGCCGGTAGGTATCCACCGTCAGCAACTTTTCGCTGCAGCCCTGCCCGGCCTGGGCTGCCAGCGGCAACAGGGCCAGAGCCAGCCACAGCCCGCGCTCAGGACGGTACACGGTTGTGCTCCAGCAGCGCCTTGCCCACGGTGTCGGGGATAAAGGCCAGTACCTTGCCGGACAGCACCAACAGATGGCCGCCGGTCACCGCGCTGACTTGCAGCGTCTGGCCCACGGCTGCGCCGGAGGCACGGAAGGCACCCGCGCTCATTTCCAGCGACCACTTGCCGGCCTTGCCGGCCGACTCCAACAGCACCTTGACGGTATCGGCGCTGCCCTCGGCCACGCCGGCAATGATCAGGCCAGACCCGACTAGCGGCGCCAGCATGAATTCGCCATTGCCCTCCGCGCTGCCGGCCACACTCAGCGCCGGCGACAGCACAATGGACAGCGTACCGACCACCACCTGGTCGGACGGGGTCAAGCGCGACTCGGCCAAGGCCGGCTGACTATTCAACAGGGCAAGGCCCAGTAGCAAGGCTGACAAGCGTTTCATGGTGCGCTCCAAGGGGAAATGCCATGCAGATTGCCAGTTTCGGCCGCCGTTGCCAAATACCGGCGCGATCCCCGGCCAAGCGGTCAGCCCGTTCGCCACATTTTTATACGTGGCGCTTTCGTCACAGCGCCACGGCTTGCTAGCCGCCGCATTCAAACGATCGTTGCAAATGCTGCCACGGCATCCGCAAGATAGAGCCCGGGCTCTAGCCAGAGTACCAGACGTCATTACACGGACCGCACCGCCACGACGGCGCGGCCAACATCACGAGGAGGCAATATGGATTTCAGCATCGAACTGTTACTGCTGGCGCTGGCGCCGCTGTTTGTCGGCTGTGTGGCCGCCGAAGCCTGGTACTGGCAGCGCAGCGGCCGCGCCGACATCTACAGCTGGAGCGACACGCTGTGCAACGCCGGCCTGGCCCTGCTGCACCAGGGCGCCGACAAGCTGGCCTGGCTGGCGGTGATACCGCTGTACCAATACGTGTACCAGCACTACCGGCTGTTCGACCTCGGCCACAGCTGGGGCCACTTTGTGCTGCTGTTTCTGGCACAAGACTTTTTGTACTACGGGTTCCACCGCGCCAGCCACCGCGTACGCTGGCTGTGGGCGGCGCACAGCGTGCACCACAGCTCCACCCGCATGAACCTGTCTACCGCATTCCGACAGAGCCTGATGTACCCGCTGGCCGGCATGTGGGCGTTCTGGCTGCCGCTGGCGTGGCTGGGCTTTGCCCCGCAGCTGGTAATCGGCGTGGTGCTGCTGAACCTGGCGTTCCAGTTCTTCGTGCACACCCAGGCCATCCCCAAGCTGGGCTGGCTGGAGTACGTGTTCAACACACCGTCCATCCACCGCAGCCACCACGCGCGCAACCCCTGCTACATCGACCGCAACTACGCCGGCGTGCTGGTGATCTGGGACCGCCTGTTCGGCAGCTACGTGGCAGAACGCGACGACACGCCGTGCGATTACGGCACCCTGAAGCCGGTCAACAGCCACAACCCGCTGTGGGTCAGTGTGGTGGAATGGCGCGACATGCTGCGCGAAACGTTGGCCGCACGCAGCTGGCGGCAGCGGCTGACACTATTGTTCGGCCCGCCCGAAGTGGCCGAGCGCGTGGCCGCGCAACTACCTGCTCAGAACAGCCAGCGCCACACGCCGTAGGCCACAAAGCCCAGCACGATGGCCGGCAGCGTCTGCCGGCTGAAAAACGCCACCGTCGCCGCCACCAGCGTGCCCGGCAGGTAAGCATTGGCCAGGCTCAGGTCGATGTCGCCCTGCGGCGCCAGCGCCATCGGCACGATCAGTGCGGTCAGCACTGCCGCCGGTACGTAGCGCAACGCCCGCTGCAAGGCCGGCGGAAACGCCAGCCGGTGGCCGAACACCAGAAAACTCAACCGGATGCCGTACGTCACCACCAGCATCCCCAGAATGGCCAACCACAGTGGCTGCGTCATACCTGTTCCTCCTGTATGCGGCCTGCGGCCAACCTTTCAGCCAGCATGCCGGCGCCCACGCCAGCCAGCGCCGCCAGCATCAGCCCCAGCTTGTACGGCAGATGGCGCGCCAATAGCGCCACCACACCCGCCGCGATGGCAGCCGCCAGCACCGGGTACTGCCGCAGCTGCGGCGCCACGATGGCAGCAAACGTGGCCACCATGGCAAAGTCCAGCCCCAGGCCTGCCAGGCCCGGCACGCTTTGCCCCAGCAGCACGCCGGCCAGCGTCCACAGCTGCCAGTTCAGGTACATCGCCAGCGACGAACCCAGCCAGTACCAGACACCGCCTTGCGCTGCCCCATGCTCGCGCAGATGGTGCTCCACCACGGCGTAGGTTTCGTCGGTCAGCCAGAACGCCAGCGGCCAGCGCCAGCGCGCCGGCAAGTCGCGCACGTAGGGCAGCAGGCTGGCGCTGTACAGGGCGTGGCGCAGGTTCACCACAAAGGTGGTGAGCCAGATCACCGGCAGCGCCGCGCCGCTACCGATCAGGCTGACGGCCACAAATTGCGACGAGCCGGCAAACACCAGCGCCGACAGCGCCAGTACCGCCCAGGCGGGGATGCCGCTGGCGATGGCCAGCGTGCCGAAGATCACGCCAAACGGCGCCGCACCGACCAGCATCGGCACCGTGTCGCGTACGCCCGCCAGCAAGGCGGTACGGTGAGGGTTCATGCCACACTCCACAAGTTCAGGGTTGGCCGCAAGCGGCGTCAGCACGCCAGGCCTGCAGCAAGGGTTCCCACGCCGGCGGGTTGCCGGGGTAGCACAACACACCGTCTGGCGGCTGCCAGCCGGCCTGCGCGCTGGCGGTCCAGATATGCGCCACCGGCCGCCAGGCCGGCGCGTCGTCCAGGGTGCCGGGTTTGATACTGAGCACGTCGCCGTTACCCGAGCTACGGTGGAACAGCCGCGTACCGCACTGCGGGCAGAAATCGCAATCCATTACCCGGCCGGAAGGGGTGTGACGCTGCCAGCGCTGCACCGCCCCCTGCAACAGCGTCAGCTGCGCTGCCCGCAGCCACAGCGCCATGCCGAAAGCACTGGCCGACTGGCGCTGGCATTCGCGGCAATGGCACGCAAACACAGTGAGCACTTCGCCGTGGACGCGGTAGCGCACGGCGCCGCACTGGCATTGGCCTTCCAGGGTCTGCATCACTTATCTCCGGGGCAAAAGGGCATTCTGGCACGCGCCACAAACGGCGCGATGGAACAAGCTGTTCAGTACCGACTATGCCGGCAGCCGGCACGATCTGGCTTGAACGATCTTGCGCAGCAAGCGGCTAACGGCCCCTGACAGTACGCTGGTAGGCGGCCGGGGTAATGCCCAATGCGGCGCGGAAGGCGCGCGTCAGCTGCGGCTGGTCGGCAAAGCCCAGTTGTGCCGCCACCTGCACCGGCGCCACGCCGTGTGCCAGCAGGCTACGGGCGCGCGCCACGCGCAGCTGGTTGCGCCACGCTACCGGCGGCAGACCGAATTGCTGGCGAAAGCGGCGGTTGAGGTGCCACGGCGACAACCCGGCCTCGTCGGCCAGTTGCTGCAGCGACAGGTTGTCGGCCAGCCGGTCGGCCAGCAGGTTGCGTACCCGCAGCAGCGCCGGCGCAGCGTCGGGCAGGGCTGCCTCGCGCACGCCCATGTGGCGGGTCAGTACGTCGGCAAAGATGCCCTGCTGCACGCTCTCGCGCAGCAGACGGTCGTGGCTATCGCGCAGCAAAGGCTGCAGTTGCCATAGCCGCTGCCACAGCTCGGGGTCGTAGACCACGGTGTCGCGGAAATAAGGCTGTACCGCGCGGCCGGCGATCTGGCTGGCTAGGCCTTGTATCAGCTGCGCCGACGGGTAGTAACCGTGGTAGCCCCAGCCGGCGTCGTGCGCCGAGCGGCCGGTGTGGACCTCGCCGGGGTTGATCAGGATCAGCGCCCCCGGCCCGGCCACGTGGGTACCGCCGCGCCAGTGATAAGACTGCGCGCCCCAGTGCAAGGTGTTCACCACGTACTCCTCGTGGAAGTGCGGGGCAAACACCTGGCGGGTATAGAAGGCGTCCAGCAGCTCCAGCGGCGCGATGTCGTCGGCGCGGAAGAAGCGGGCGTGTTCGGGGCGGGCGGCGGTCATGTGGCAGTAGCAGCAAGGGGATGCTGCATTCTGGCACAGCGCTAGCGCGCCGTTTTGAACGATCTTGTCAGGAACCGGCCATGAAGGTGCGGATGCCGGAGCCGATGAACTGCACGCCAACGCAGATCAGCAAAAAGCCCATCAACCTGCCCAGTACCTCGGTACCAGCGCGGCCGATGCGCTGCGCGATCCAGCCGGCAGAACGCAGCAGCAGGAAGATGCCGGCGCAGGTGGCAAAAATCGCCAGCGTGGTCATGCCCAGCGCCAGCAGGCGGGCGGTGTGGTTATCCAGCTCGGCGATTTCGGTGGCCATGCCGATCACCACCGCGATGGTACCCGGCCCGCTGATGCCCGGCATCGCCAGCGGAAAGAACGAGTAATCCTCGCGCCGCTTGGTGCTGGGCGCCATGCCCGGGTCTTGCGACAAAAACAGCATGCGGTAACCCAGCGTGGCCACCACAAAGCCGCCGGCAATACGCAGCGCACCGTAGCTGATGCCGAACGCGCCCAGAATGACGTTACCCGCCAGTAGCGACACCAGCATGATGGCCGCCGCGTACACGCAGGCCATGCGCGCCTGGTGCGCGCGGCGCAAGTCGCTCATGCCCTGCGTCAGGCTGACGAACAGCGGAATCTTGGACAAGGGGTTGGTAATGACCAGCAGGCTGACCAGCCCGCCAAAGAAAAACTGCAGATACAGCGCCTTGATCATGATGTACTTCACGGATGGGTTGGCCGCCATTGTAGCCAGCCTGCGCCGTGCTGCACGCCGCCACGGCCAAAGACAATAAAATTGCGGCGCTTGTCCGACATGGCGCACGCCATGCTGCCGGCTGCCCGCGCGGGCTGCGACATTTTGTCGCAGGGCAATGTGTCGCAACACAGACAGTGTTAGCCTTGCGGCCAACCTTGATGTCATTTACTTCTGCAAAGGAATTCTCATGCGCAAACTCGCCGTCCTGGCCCTGGCCTCCCTGCTGTCGCTGCCTGCCCTGGCGCACGAATACACTGCCGGTGCGCTGAAAATCGGTCACCCGTGGAGCCGTGCCATGCCGGCCACCAGCCCGACTGCCGGCGTATTCATGACCATCAACAACACCGGCAAAGACGCCGACAAGCTGCTTTCCGCCACCAGCCCGCAAGCTGGCAAGATCGAGATGCACACCCACGTCAACGACAACGGCGTGATGCGCATGCGCGAAGTACCGGGCGGCATCGCGGTACCGGCTGGCGACACCACCAAGCTGGCCCCGGGCGGCCTGCACGTGATGCTGTTCGACATCAAGCAACAAGCCAAGGTGGGCGACAAGTTCCCGCTGGTGCTGAAGTTCGAGAAAGCCGGCGAAGTGAAGGTAGACGTGAAAGTGGAAGACGGCGCACCAGCGGCCCACGCCCACTAAGCGACTACGCCCAATCAAAAAGGCTGCCGGGGGTTAATGCCAGTCAGTAAGGCAAATGTGCTTGGTTTCCAAGTAGCAGGACGTGAGTGAAGCGCCCCATCCCGTTGGCGCGAGCCGGGCAAAATGGTGCGCCACAGGTTTTAAGACGCCGATTTGTTTGAGCCCCGAGCCGTTAGCGAGGGGCGAGTTCGGCGGCGCCTGGGGCGTGCCATTTTGGACGGGGTTTCGAGCAGCCCCAGGTTGCGGGGGAATGAAAAGGGGGCGGCAATCCGCCCCCTTTCCCGTCTGCCGGGCGGAACCGGCATGTAAACATCGTCCGCATCGCGGACACAATCTTCAAACACAACAAACCCCTAGCCAAAAAAACGCCAGTCAGCGCTAACTGACTGGCATTATGCCCGTGGGCAGCCTTTTGGCTTTACTGGCTACGACGCTTACTTTTGCAGCAAGCGGCGCGCGGCCAGTGCGGTGTCGGTGTAGTCGGTGAACACGCCGTCCACGCCCAGTTCAAAGTAGGCGCGGTACTCTTCCAGCGGGCTGTCCTGGAAGTTGGCCGCCAGGTGCTTGGACTCGTTGCGGAAGGTGTACGGGTGCACCACCAGGCCCAGTTTGTGGGCGTTCTTCACCACGTCGCTCGGCTCGATCAGCGTCATGTCGCGCTGGTCAACCACCTTGTCGCCGTCCACGTCTGCAGCCTTGCCGGTTTTCGGGTCCACCATGGCCTGCCAGCTGATCAGGTACGGCTTCCACGGGCCGATGCCGTCGGCAAACGATTTGATCTCTTTCAGGCCGGCCGGCGTCAGCATGTCGGCGTAGGTGCGTTTGTCGCCAGCCACCACGTGGTCGTACGGCACGTTGGCATCGATGGTGCCATCCGGGCGCACGTCGTTGGCGTCCAGCAGGTACACCAGCTTGTTGGCGGTGAGCTTGCGCAGCTGCTTCAGGTTGGCCGCTTCGAACGACTGGATGAACACCGGCGCGTCCTTGCGGTTCAGTTTGTACTGTTTCAGTAGCGCCACCAGCGGCTGTTCCAGCGCCAGGCCCAGCTTCTGGTGATAGGTCGGGTGCTTGGTTTCCGGGTACACACCGATCTGGCGACCCACCTCTTTGGATTTGGCTTCACGCAGCGCTAGCACTTCTTCAAAAGTAGGCACCTGGAACTGGCCGTCGAAGGCCTTGCTGCGGTCGCCACGCGGCTGGATGGCACGCAGGGTCTTGATCTCGGCCAGGGTGAAATCGCTGGCAAACCAGCCTTCTTCCTCGTTGCCATCCACCATCATCTTGCGCTTGCGGCTGGCGAACTCCGGGCGCTTGGCCACGTCGGTGGTGTCTTTCAGATTGGGCTCGTGACGGGCGATCAGCACACCGTCCTTGGTGGCGACCAGATCCGGTTCGATGAAGTCGGCGCCCAGTTCGATGGCTTTGGCGTAGCCCTCCAGCGTGTGGTCCGGCATGTAGCCGGACGCGCCACGGTGGGCGATCACCAGCGGCGCCTTGCCATCCAGCGTCGGGAAAACGGTTTTCGGGCCGGCACTGGCCGGTACGGCCGCGGCGGTAGCCAGCGCCATGGCGATGATGGTCTTCTTGTTCATTGCAACCCCCTGAAGTGAAACGTGTCGATGAAAGCTGCGAGTCTGGCACAGCCATGTGATGGTTTTTTGACAAGCCATCTAGCGGCGCTGCAGCTGGGGGCGGCAAGCTGCTATGCTTGGTATCTGTCCCGACACCCTTCGCCTCATGAGCCTCTTCCTGATCAACAAGCCGTTCCGCCCTGCCCTGCTGCTGGTACTGATTTTCCTGTCCGGCGCGCTGGGTAGCTGGTGGCTGGCGGCCTCCGCCGCCCGGGACGTGGATGCGGAAACGCTGCGCGTAACCCAGCTGGCACTGAACCAGGAACTGGCACGTGAGCGGCGCCAGCTGGCCAGCAGCCTGCAGGACTACGCCAACTGGGACGAGATGGCCGACAAGATCAACCGTGCACAACCCGATCTGGCGTGGCTGAACGATAACCTGACCGCCTCGGTGTACCACAACCTCAACGTGCACCTGGCGCTGCTGGTGGACGCCAGCGACGGCGTACTGCTGGCGCGACGCAATGGTTTGCTCAGCCCGCAGCCCGCCACGGTACTGCCGCTGTCCAACCAGCAATGGCTGACACTGTTGCGCAGTACCGACCGCTATCATCAAGCCGGCCAGATCACCATGCCCAGCCAGCTGTTGCGCGTGGACAGCATCAACCCGCTGACCGGCTACCCGGAGCCGCGCATTCTGATGCTGTCTATCCAGCGCATCACTGCCGAGCAACAACCGGCAACAACCTCACCCTATTTGCGCTATCTGGTCTTTGCCCGTTACCTGGACCAAGCCGTGCTGCAACAGCTGGCCGACGGTTTCCTGCTACCGCAGGTACGGCTGTTTTTCACACCGGAAAGCCCGCCGGGGCTGTCGTCGCTACCGCTAACTGACAACAACGGCCAGACGCTGGCCTGGCTGGCCTGGCCGCCGCGGGCGCCCGGCAACAACATGCTGGAACGCATGCTGCCGCAGAGTGTTGCCTTGCTATTACTGATCCTGCTGCTGGGCGCGGCCATCGTGCGCATGGCAGAACGCTGGCAAAGGCAAAGCCAGCAACAGTCGGCGCGCTTGCAGCAGCAGGGCGCCGCGCTGCAAAACCTGGTCACCAGCCGCCGCGACGACCAGCAGGAGCTGCGCGAGTATCTGGAGGAAGTCATCCCGCTGCTCAGCCAGACCTTGCGCGTCAGCCGCATCAGCGTGTGGCAGTTCACACCGGACGGCAAGGAACTGCACTGCCTGGCCGGGCTGAACGTCAGCAGCGGGCAGTTTGGCAGCGGCGAAATCCTGGAGCAGGCCAACCATAGCGACTACTTCCAAGCCATGCGCCAGCAGCGCTACCTGGCAACCGACCATGCGCAGCAAGACGAACGGCTTAGCAGCCTGCGCAGCTACCTGGTGGCCCGTAGCGTGCATACCATGCTGGACGCCGCCATCATGGTCGGCGGCCTGCACCACGGCATTTTGTGCGTGGAATCGCAAACGGCCGGCCGGCAATGGCAGCAGGACGAGATCAACTTTGTCTGTTCCGCCGCCGACATCCTGGCGCTGGTACTGGAATCACGCGCCCGCCTGCACGCCGAAGGCGAGCTGTACCGTCAGTTCTACTACGACCGTTTCACCGGCCTGCCCAACCGCAGCCGCCTGCTGATGCAGCTGGACGAACAGATCCAGCAACGCGAAAGCCAGGGCAACCACGGCAGCGGCCCGCTGGGCTGCCTGATGCTGGCGGTGGAGGGGCTGACCAACATCAACGAACTGTACGGCCGCGACAACGGCGACCTGGTCATTCGCGAGCTGGGCAAACGGCTGGAAAGCATTACCGAAAACGGCGAGATGGTGGCCCGCAGCGCCGACAACCGTTTCTCGCTGCTGGTACTGGGGCGTGACGAAGAACGGCTGTGCAAACGGGTGGATCATGTCGCGCAGCAGTTGGGCAAGCCGCTGGATATCCAGGGCCAGCAATTGTACATCCGCCTCAGCATTGGCCTGGCGCTGTACCCGCAAGACACCAACGACGCCGAATCGCTACTGGAACACGCCGAAATGGCGCTGCAAATGTCGCGAGAAGGCCCGGGCGACTGGGTACGCTTCCACCCCGACATCAACAGCAACTGGCGCCGTCGCAACCGGCTGCAAACCGAACTGCGCCAGGCCATTGCCCGCAACGAGATGCTGCTGAACTATCAGCCGTATGTCTCGCTGAAAACCGGCAAGGTCGCCGGTGCCGAAGCCCTGGTGCGCTGGCAGCACCCGGAGCTGGGCCTGGTCTCGCCGGCCGACTTCATCCCGATGGCAGAAGAAACCGGCGCCATCCACAGCATTGGCGCCTGGGTACTGGAAGAAGGCATCCGCCATGCGGCCAACTGGCGTTTGCGCTTTCTGGAAAACTTCACCATCTCCATCAACGTCTCGCTGCTGCAGCTGGAAGACCCGCACTTTGCCGAAAGCGTCACCGCCCTGCTGGCCACCCACCACCTACCGGGAGAAGCCCTGGAGCTGGAAGTGACCGAAGGCCTGGCCCTGCGCAACACGCCGGAAATCGACAGCAACCTCGGCAAGCTGCGCGCGCAGGGCATTGCCATTGCCATTGACGACTTCGGCACCGGCTACGCCTCGTTCAGTTACCTGCGCCGTTTCCCGGTAGAAAAACTGAAGATCGACAAGCAGTTCCTCGACCGCGTGCCCGACAGCGAGGCCGGCAGTAATCTGGTGCGCATGATCGTCTCCATGGGTCATACGCTGGGTGCCTCGGTCACCGGCGAAGGCATTGAAAACATCGAGCAGGCACGCTTCCTGGCACGCCACGGCTGCGACTACGCCCAAGGCTACCTGATCAGCAAACCATTGGGAGCCAGCGCGCTGGAACGCTTCCTGGTGGATGCCGATGCGCTGCCCTTATGATTTCACCTTGCGCTTTGTCATAATTTAGACCTATAGAAAGGTATAAACAGGCCTAAACCGGCCAAACGTTGCCGGAATGTAACATGCTGCAGCGCAATATTGTCCGACAAGCAAGCACTGCGCTGGCCTGCCCCGCCGACTTGATGCACACTTGCCCCACGTTGCACCCTGCCTCCCAAGCATTGCGCCAGGTTTCCAAAGAAGACCGGGTGATGGAGGAGAGACGAGCTCCACAGGAGCCACAACACATACAACACAGAAAGTAGCGGATCAAGGCGGCGGTGCAACGTCCCCCACCCTGCAGTTTGCAAGCCCTCACACCAGCATTACCATGGCCCTCTTTACCCGTTGCGGCCAACCTCCATGACACCCCCTGACCTGCCCCGTATTGCCATTCGTTACTGCACCGGCTGCCGCTGGATGCTGCGCGCCGCCTGGATGGCGCAAGAGCTGCTCACCACCTTTGAAAAAGACCTGGGCGAAGTTGCGCTGCAACCCGGCAGCGGCGGCGTGTTCACCGTCCATGTCGACGACGTGCTGGTCTGGGACCGCGTGGCCGACGGCGGCTTTCCCGACATCAAGGTGCTGAAACAGCGTGTGCGCGACCGCATTGCCCCCGACCGCCACCTGGGCCACAGCGACCACACCGCCGCCGACAGCGGGCAGTAAGGCGGCGCCTTGAGCGTGCAACGCAAGATCATCCACATCGACTGCGACTGCTTTTTTGCCGCAGTGGAAATGCGCGACCACCCCGAATGGCGCGGCATGCCGCTGGCGGTGGGCGGCCAGCCCGGCCAGCGCGGCGTGATCGCCACCTGCAACTACGAAGCGCGGCGCTTCGGCGTACGCAGCGCCATGCCGTCGTCGCTGGCGCTACGGCAATGCCCGCAGCTGCTGATCGTGCCCCCCGACTTTGCCCGCTACCGCGCCGCCAGCCAGGCGGTGCACGCCATCTACCAGCGCTACACCACGCTGATCGAGCCGCTGTCACTGGACGAAGCCTACCTCGACGTTAGCGGCCAACCGCACTGCCAGGGCAGCGCCAGCCTGATGGCGCAGGCCATCCGCGACGCCATCCGCAGCGAAGTAGGCATTACCGCCTCGGCCGGCATCGCCCCCAACAAATTCCTGGCCAAGATCGCCAGCGACTGGCACAAGCCGGACGGCCAGTTTCTGGTGCGGCCGGATGAAGTGGCCGACTTCGTGCGCGTGCTGCCGGTAGACAAGATCTGGGGCGTGGGGGAAGTGACCGCGACCAAGCTGCGCCAGCAGGGTTTTTATACCTGCGGCGACCTGCAACAACTGCCGCTGGCCGACATGCTGCGCCGCTTCGGCAAGCTGGGCAAAACGCTGTACGAGCTGTCGCGCGGCCAGGACAACCGCGCGGTAGAACCGGAGCGCGAGCGCAAATCGGTGAGCGTGGAGGAAACCTACAGCCGCGACCTGCCCGACCTGGCCAGCTGCGAAGCCGAGTTGCCGGGCCTGCTGGCCACGCTGGCGCAGCGGCTGGAACGCACCGGCAGCCCGCGTTTTCGCGGGCTGACCGTCAAGATCAAGTTTGCCGACTTTACCCAGACCACGGTGGAGTGCGGCGGCCAGCAGCTGGATGCGGCCAGCTTCACCCAGCTGCTGCATACCGGCTACGCCCGCGGCGGCAAGGCCGTGCGCCTGCTGGGGGTGGGGGTACGGCTACAGGAAGCCGACCCCGCCATGCAGCAGCTGGAGCTGCCACTGCAGTACCGCCAGCCGCCGGGCTGACGGCAGGCGCTACGCTGCTGGCGGCGTAGTTGGCGTATCGGCCACCGCATCGGCCGCCATAGCGGAGGCAGCGGGCGCGTTGGGCCCCGGTGCTGACGGCGTGGCGTCGTCAGGCTTGCCCCGGCCGCCCAGGCTGTTCCAGTCGATGCCGCGGGTGAAGTACATGGTGAGCGCCAGCAGGCCGAACAGGCTGAGGCTACCCATCAGCAAGGCCATGTCTTCCGACTGCAAGATCATGAACATCAGGCCGTACAGCGCGGCCAACATGCCGGCAAACACGCCGCCACCCCGCCAGCTGCCCAGCACGCTGCTACCGTAACTGCCCAGCAAGAGCACCGACGCCAGTGCCGCCAGCCAATAGGCCGCGTG
This sequence comes from Vogesella urethralis, assembly GCF_007644045.2. Lineage (GTDB taxonomy): Bacteria > Pseudomonadota > Gammaproteobacteria > Burkholderiales > Chromobacteriaceae > Vogesella > Vogesella urethralis. The sequence continues at coordinate 128,958 of NZ_VMDW02000098.1, read as the reverse complement.
GAAGCCCAAATGCTCGGAGAGCGACAGCGTCAGCAGGAAGAACAGCGCCAGGCCCAGCATCAGCAAGGTGTACTGCACCGGGTGCACCGACACGCGGTGCATCACCTCCAGCAGGAACACGCCGCCCATCATCAGCAACACGAACAGCTCGGCGTACTTCATGGTGCGCTCGTTCAGCACGTAGCGGTCTACCGGGTCCAGCAGGCGCAGGCCGACGCGATTGGGTTCGCAGCCACTCTTGGCTTGCAGGCAGGCGTTGCCGCCGGTGGCCAGCTCGGTGGTCTGCCAGCGGGCACGAAAGCCCTGCGCGTCCACACTGCGGCTTTGCGGCGCGAAGTTGCCACTAAAGCTGGGGTGCGGCCAATTGCCGGCCAGGTTGACGGTGGTGCTATCGCCGGTGGGTTCCACCAGCAGCGCGCTGCTGCCGGCCAACTGCAGCCCGAGGCGGAAGCCCAGCGTCTGACCCTGGCTCAGTAGCGGCTCGGCCGCCGCCAGTGCCAGCGACGCGTGCACACCACGCGGGTTGTGCGCCAGCCGCGCCCCCGGCACGAAGGCCAGCGTCTGGCTGCCTACCTGGCCTTGCAGCTGCTGGATGCCGCGCACGTCGTCCACCCCCAGCGCCAGATACGGCGTGCCCCAGCGTGTGCTGCGTCGCTCGCTGTCGCTGCTGGCCTTCTCTTCGTAGCCGGCCAGCGCCGGAATGCGGAACTGCCCGGCTAGCTGCAGCTGGCTCCGGTACACCGGCGCCTCGAACAGGCCGCGTTTGAGCAGCTCCACCGCCAGTTTGCCGTCCACCGTCAGCTGCGCCGGGCTGAGCAACAGCTGCTTGTTCAGTTGGCTTTCCACCCAGCGCCCGCCCTTGCCGCTATCGGCCGGCTGCCATTTGCTCACAGTCACGGTGTAAGGCAGCACCAGATAGGGGCCGCCCAACGCCTGCTCGCCGGCGCTGAACTGGGCAATCTCGTGCTGTACCGCCTCGGCGCGCTGCTGGCGTTCGTCCAGCAGGCTGCGGACCAGGCCCAGTGCCAGCAGCATCAGCAAGGCGATGCCGGCCAGGGCCAGTGCTTTCCATCCCATTTTCATCATGCTCTCCCTCCGTGATTGGCAATGCCGGCAGCTTGCCGCCGCCACGTGGAGGGAAAATGGGCGCTATGTGGGGATTATGTGAAGACGGCCGCTCAGCCCAGCACCCGCGCCAAGGGGTTGGCCGCATCCATGGCAGGCAGCCGCAGCGTCACGCACACACCCGGCGGCTGGTTGGCCAGCGTGATGTCGCCGCCATGCAGCTGCACAATGGTGCGCGTCAGCGCCAGGCCCAGGCCGCTGCTCTTCGGCCCCTGCGGGCGCGGCAGCGAATAGAAACGGTCGAACAGCCGCGGTAGCGCGTAATCCGGCACCGGCGGGCCGTCGTTGGCAATCTGCAGCTGCCAGCCGTTGGCTACCGGCTGTAATTGCAGGCTGATGCTGCCCTGGTCGGCGGTAAAGTCGATGGCGTTCTGCAGGATATTGCGCAGCGCCTGGCGCAGCAGGAAAGCATCGCCCGCCACCATGGCCTGCGGCAGCGTGGCCACCGGCGTGACACGGCGCGCGCCCAGCTGCGGCGCCAGCGCCTGCAGTTCGCCCGCCAACAGCTCGGTAAGCGACAGCGCTTGCGGCTGCTTCAGGCGGCCGGCTGCTTCCAGCGACGCCAGCTGCAACAGGTGGTCCACGATCTGCTGCAGTCGAACACTCTCACTTTCGATATGGTTCAGAAAGCGGGCGCGCTCGGCCGGCGGCAGGTCGTCCTGCAACAGCTCGGCCGACGCACGCAGGCCGGCCAGCGGCGACTTCAGCTCGTGGGTGAGGTCATGCACGTAGTGTTCCACGTAGGCCTTGCCGTCCAGCTCGCTGCGCATGCGGCCCAACGCTTGCGCCAGTGTGTCCAGCTCGCGGTTGGCGGCAAAATGCGGCACCGGTGCGCTGCCCCCGGCGCTGACGCTGTCGGCAAAACGCGTCAGGCGGGTAATGCCACGGCTGAGCCACCACGAAAACAGCGCCCCCAGCAGCAGCGCGGCCAACAGCACCACGCCGATCAGCCGCCCCAGCTTGGCCTCGCTGCGTTCGATATGCGGCTGCATCGCCAGATTGGGTCGGCTGACGGTGAGCACGCCGATGATGCGCTGGCCGTCGCGCACCGGCGCCGCCACGTACATCACGGTAGATAAAGGGTTGGCCGCATCGGCCAGCGTGCTGCGCGCGCCGTACTGGCCGCGCAGCGTCAGCGCCACGTCGCGCCAGCGGCTGTAGTCCTGGCCCACCGCTTGGCCGGCGGAATCCAGCAACACCACGCCACGGGCGTCGGTGAGGTAGACGCGCAGCTGGGTGTGATCCTGGCGTACGCCCCACACCTCGGCCTGCGGCTGGCGGGCAGCAAAGCGCTGCAGCGTGGCCGCCAGGCGGCCGTCGTCCAGCCGGCCGGCCACCATGTCCGGCTGCACCATCTCGGCCAGCAGGTTGGCGGTGTCCAGCAGTACGGCTTCGGCCGAGCGCCGCATCGCCGGCTTGATCTCGTCGCGCACCACGCTCACCACGTAGGCGGCCAACAGCCCCAGCAGCAGGAAGTAGCCGGCAAAAATGCGCCAGGAAAAGCGCATCAGCCCTGCTCCAGCGCGTAGCCGAAGCCACGGTGGGTCACGATGGGGTCGAGGTCGGCACGCACCTGGCGCAGCTTGGCGCGCAGGGTCTTGATGTGGCTGTCGATGGTGCGCTCGAAACTGTCTTCGGCTGCCTCGCCCAGCGCGTCCAGCAGCTGGCTGCGGCTGAACACCTGCCCAGGCCGCGCCAGCAGCGTGGCCAGCAGGCGGTATTCGGACGGCGTCAGCGCCAGCGCCTGGCCGGCAAAGCGGATGCGCCGTGCCGCCGCCTCGTGACAGAACAGGCTGCCAGGGTTGGCCGCCGCCACCGCCGCAGGCTGGCTGCGCTTGAGGATGGCGCGCACCCGCGCCACCACCTCGCGCGGGCTGAACGGCTTCACCACGTAGTCGTCGGCGCCCAGCTCCAGCCCCAGTACGCGGTCCACCTCGTCGGCGCGGGCGGTCAGCAGCATCACCGGCAGCTCGCTGTGGCGGCGCAAACGGCCCAGCAGCGCCAGGCCGCTATCGTCCGGCAGGCCGATATCCAGGATCAGCAGCTGCGGCGGCTCGGCCGCCAGCGCGGCTTCGGCGTCGCGCGCCAGCGTGCAGTGCCGCACCTGCCAGCCCTCGCGTTGCAGGGCATACAGCAAGGTATCGGCAATGGCCGGCTCGTCCTCGGCCAGTAGAATGCGGTAAGCAGACATGGAAACGGCATGCAGCAAGGAAAACGGCAGCTTGCCCGAGCACGCTGCCGCCGTAAAGCCCACGCCTTAACCCTGCCGCTGCTGCCAGGCGGCGATGAAACAGTAGCCGGCCGTTGAATAAAACCGGCCCACCCAATTACGGCACGCCCATTGCGTCATAGTGGCAAGGCGGCACGGCAGCTGAGGGCGTTCAACTACCACAAGCCAAGCCAGCTACACAGCAGCTCATATTCGTACTGCTTACTGAGCACCAGCCAAGCCACCTCTCACTATGTCTTTGCGTCGCTCAGCTTATCAAGCGTATGAAGTTTGCAACACAATTCAATTTCAAAAAAAAATAAACCTAAAAATCTTTTATTGCTATTTGCATAACAAGGCAACCTCAAATCGTGTACTCACCCCTTGAAACATAAAAATGAGTGAGAAAATATTCAGAGAACTACACCCAGCAGAAAACATGGGGCATAGACTCTCTTTGTTACCTCTTAGCTGGATAATTATAAGCTATGCACTGACTGCGCTCGTACTACTCAGCGTTATTTTTTTGCTAAAAAGTGAGTACTCAAGACGTACAACTGTTAAAGGAAACATTCAGTCGAGCAGTGATGTAGTCAGACTGTATTCTCAACTACCAGGTCGTGTCGAGATCATCAACTTTCGCCACGGTGATCATGTTAAGAAAAATGCCATACTGGCCACCTTGATTAACCAGCATACGTTTTCCAATAAAAATGCCGAAACCTACATTGAAGACTTGATGCGAAAGAAAGAAGAAATAATCAGAGATGAAATTTCCAATTCCAAAAAAATGACAGCAATGGAAATTGAAAAAACTCACAATCAAATAAAAAATACCATCAACGAAATATCCATGCTTAGCGATGAGATAAAAATACAAGAAGAAAAAATAGAACTGCAGGAGAAAACAAAACAAAGACATCAGCAACTTGCATCAAATGGATTCATTTCAGCAGCAAGTCTGCAAGAAAAAGAAGAAGATTTAATGAACGAGAGAAGACTACTAAGCAATCTAAAGAGAACAAGAAAAGAAAAAGAAACATCTTTGCAAGACATGAAAGAAACAATGAAGAGCTTGCCAGCGAAAATGGAAGCCACCTCACTAACCAAAGAAAAAGAAATCAAGAATAACAGTAAAGAATTGATTGAACGAAAGATAAGTACAACAGCAGAAGTTACCGCCCCGCTAAATGGTACCATTCTCGATTATAACATTAACATAGGGCAATGGGTAGAAACTAATCACCCACTTGCCCTGATCTTGCCAGATACTGGAAAACTCGAAGCACAACTCTATGTGCCAAGCAAAGCAATAGGATTTATCAATGAAGGTGATAAAGTAAAAATACGCTACGAGGCATTTCCCTACCAGAAATTTGGACATGCATCTGGCTTTATCACACACATTGCAAAAGCACCCATATTTCCAGGTGAATTAAAAAATTCACCACAACAAAGTGAGCCTGTCTACAAAGTGAAGGTTAGCATTGAAAAAGACTGGATTTCTGCCTATGGGAAAAGAATAGCGCTATCCAATGGCATGTTGCTTGAGGCTGACATTCTGGGTGAAACACGCACGCTATTAGAATGGCTGCTTGAACCAATCTACGCAACGAACGGGAAAATTCATGAACACCAGTGACAACAACACCAATCTCTCAATAATAAAGCAGACATTCTCAGAGGCACTACAAACCTTTGGACTTATTATGCTAAGCATTTCCATCATAAAAAGTGAGAAAGAAGTAATTCTGTATTTTTTATTTCCACTTGCCACAGGACTCATTTACAGACTAATTAAGAAACAAGTCAGCGAAAAAAAGCGCAGTGCATAACATTAAAATCAGAAAGGAAGATTAATGAAGAAGGAAATTACCCTATCAGCACTGAGCAATCTGAAGCAAGCATTCAACACTAGCATTGACCATTTCGGATTTTTCATGCTGATCTATACAGCACTCAGCGAAGAGAAAGGGCCACTACTATATTTCGGAATTTTTCTCTTCGTGTCATTGGTAGCATCAATCACAAAAAACCACCAAGCTCTGCAGAATCACGCGAAAAGGTAGAAATAAAATTTAGCATAGCGTAAACCAAACCACCTTAGCAACACAATTGACATTCAACTTAACCTCGGAGGAAAAATGTCAAATGATAAATTTATGCACATATTAAAATCCTTTAAATTCTCAGCAAAGAATACTTGTATAGGAGCAGGTGCAGGATCCATCCCTTATCTCTACCTAAATAATGATATCACCACCCTCAGATCTATAGCCATTACATTTACCGCTTTATTCATCATTCATCTAGTAAAAAATCGAAAGGAATAATCATGAAGGAAATCACAGAAAACTTGATAGTAGTAGCTGGAGGAAGAAAAGAAAATGACTGCTACAGTTACAGCAACTCTAGCGATTATGATAGACTGGTGAAAAGTGGAGGTTATCCAGCTTCCACAGTTAATACAGGAAACTATATAGGCACTAACGATTTGAAATCAAGTATTTTTGCAACAGCTGGAGCAGTTATCTCTATCGCAGCAGCACCAGGCTCTGCCCTCGCATATATTGCTGCTGGCCTTTCTATCGGAAGCACTCTCAATGTCAAAAATTCGGCTGAAGAGCGACATAGAGAATTGCAGGATGCATACAAAGGCTTTGACAATCCCGACAACTATGGCTGAGTAGAATAAAGTGCTTTCATCACGCCATCTCGGGCAGCGTAAGCTGCCCGTTTTATTGCAAAGTGAAGCCGCTGAATGCGGGCTGGCTTGTCTGGCTATGGTTGCAAGTTTCCATGGCTATCGTAGTGACTTGCTTACACTACGCTGCCGTTTCTCCACCTCTCTTAAAGGAATGAGTCTAGTTGATATGGTCAGTATTGCCGATACACTAGGCTTGGCAGGCCGGGCATTCAGGTTAGAACCTGACGAAATGAGAGAATTGGTATTGCCTTGCGTGTTACATTGGAACATGAACCACTTTGTGGTATTGGCCAAAGTCCACCGCAAAGGCATCACTGTTCACGACCCGGCACATGGCTTCCGCCAAATCGAGTGGAGTGAAGTTGACAAAGCCTTTACTGGTATAGCGCTAGAACTAACACCGACACCGGCATTTCACAAAGCAGAGATAAAACAAAATATTCCACTCCGGGGGCTACTAAAAGACATACCAAGCTTATAGCATGTGGCGTGGCAAATATTTATATTGGCTCTCATTCTTGAAATTCTGTCTATCTTGAGTCCGATGCTGACACAATGGATGATAGATGGTGTTTTGGTCAGTGCTGACCGAGAACTACTGAAAGTTCTGGTCATCGGAAGCGTGGTTCTGGTTATCATCAACGTAGTTATTTCTAGCTTACGATCATGGGCCGTTTTACATTTATCTACCACGCTAGGGTTGAATTGGACAATGCGCGTTTTCTCGCACCTAATTCGACTACCTGTTTCCTACTTCGAAAAGCGTCATATCGGTGACATTTCTTCACGCTTTCATAGCGTCGGCAACATCCAGAATACGCTAACCAACTATTTCATCGAAACAGTACTAGATGGATTACTCGCCATCGGTACTTTCATTCTGATGCTAATCTACAGTCCGATATTGACAGTCATTGCTGTTAGCGGTCTATTTTTATACACACTGATGCGTTGGCTATGGTTTGATTACATAAAAGAAAAGACTGAACAGCAGCTGATTCTGGCAGCGAAGCGCGACAGTCACTTTTTAGAAACGTTACGAGGTATACAGGCAATCAAGCTATTTTCCAATGAAACCCAGCGCCGACAAAACTGGCTGAATTTACTGGTTGACGAAACGAACGCCAACGTGGAGGTAGCTAAGAACGGTATTAGCTACCGAGTCGCCAACACACTCTTCACTGGCTTGGAAAACGCGGCTGTACTGTGGTTTGGTGCCTCACTGGTACTTGACAATGTATTTTCAGTAGGCATGTACATGGCTTTCGCTTCGTACAATGCCCAGTTCTCTGGCAGGATGATTAGCCTGATAGACAAGGCTGTCTCTCTGCGCATGCTGCGTCTACAAACCGAACGGCTGGCTGATATTCTTCTGACCGAGCAAGAACCTCAACCATCACTGATTGCGCCTCAGCCTCGCAACGGAAGTGTTACTTTTCGGAATATATGGTTCCGCTACGCGGATAACGAACCCTGGGTGTGCCAGGGTTTGAGCTTCTCGGTAAAAGAAGGCGAGTCGATTGCCATTATTGGCCCGTCCGGCTGCGGCAAATCCACCGTACTAAAACTACTGCTAGGCATTTACCAGCCACAACAAGGGGATATTCTGCTGGGGGACATTCCACTAGCGCAGCTGGGCAGCAGCACGGGCCGTGAGCTGTGCGCGACAGTCATGCAAAACGACATACTTTTTGCTGGGTCATTGGCTGACAATATCGCTTTTTTTGATCAGTCGCCGGATAGAGAGCGCATCGTGCACTGCGCCAGACTCGCGGCCATCCATGATGACATCGTAGCCATGCCGATGGGCTTTGAAACCTTAGTAGGCGACATGGGCAGTGCACTCTCAGGCGGGCAAAAACAACGTGTACTACTGGCGCGTGCCCTATACCGTCAGCCACGCATTCTGCTGCTGGACGAAGCCACCAGCCACCTGGACACCCACCGTGAAGCCGAAGTCAATATGGCCATTGCACAACTGCAGCTGACTCGCATCATCGTTGCTCACCGGCCAGAAACCATCGCATCGGCAGATCGGGTCATCGATTTGACCCCCACCAAGCAAACAGCCTGACAGACTCAACGCTGCTGCCGCTGCTGCCAGGCGGCGATGATGCGGCGGATGGCGGGGATGCCCTGTTTGCCGACGCGCTCGCCTTCGCGGATGGCGCGGCGGCGCTGGTCGAAGTCGGCGGCGCCCAGGCCCAGCACCTGCGGGCGCAGGATCACGTCGGCGCCTTTCAGTTCGTTAGCCAGCGCGGCCTGGGTCATGATGGACAGGCTCTGGTCGAAGGTGCCCAGCACGCCGCTTTTGCGCTGCGCCGGCTTGGCGGTGATATCGACGGCGATGACGATGTCGGCGCCCAGCTCGCGCGCGGCGCTGACCGGCACCGGGCTGACCAGGCCACCGTCCACGTAGCGGCGGCCACGGATGGTGACCGGCTGGAACACATTGGGAATGGCGGCCGAGGCGCGCACGGCGGTGCCGGTGTCGCCGCTGCGGAAGACCACGCGGGCGCCGCTGTCAAAGTCGGTAGCCACCGCGGCGAAGGTGCGCGGCAGCTGTTCGATGCGCTTGCGGCCAACCTCGCGGTTCACCATCGCCGCCAGCTTATCGCCTTTCAGAAAACCGCCACCGGACAGGGTGAAGTCTTTCAGTTCGTCTTCGTTCAGCGCCAGCGCGCGGCGGCGCAGCTTGTCGGCGCTGATGCCGCTGGCGTAGATGGCGCCCACCACGCTGCCGGCGCTGGTGCCGGTGATGATGTCGGGCACGATGCCCTGCTGCTCCAGCACACGGATCACCCCCACGTGGGCAAAGCCCTTGGCGGCACCACCGCCCAGCGCCAGTGCAATACGCGGCTGGCGCCGCACTTTCGGCGCAGCGGGCTTGGCCGGTGCAGGGTTGGCCGCAGCAGGTTTGACAGGCGGTGTCTGCGGCACCGGCGCCTCGGCCATCGGCGCGCTGGCCGGGGTGGCCGGCAGCGTTACCGCAGGTGGCTGGGCTGGCGGCGTGACGCTGGTACACGCGGCCAACAGCAGCGGGGCGAGGGCGCGCAGGCTGCGCGGCAGCAGCTTAGGCGGCACGCTTGCGTTTTACCCAGTTATCGATGGCGGCTTTGACCTGCGGCAGCATGGCGCGGGCCACTTTCTCGCCTTCGGCAATGGCGCTGGCGCGTTCGTCAAAGTCGGCGGCACCGATGTGCAGTACCGCCGGGCGCAGCACCACGTCGGCCTGCTTCAGCTCCAGGTTCAGCGCGGTGAGGTTCATGATGTTCAGGCTGCGGTCCAGCAGGCTCAGAAAGCCGCTGCTGGCCTTGCCGGTGGGCTTGGCCGAGATGTCTACCGCAATGACGATGTCGGCGCCCATTTCGCGAGCGGCCATCACCGGCACCGGGCTCACCAGGCCACCGTCCACGTAGCGACGGCCGTTCAGGCTGACCGGCTGGAACACATTGGGGATGGCAGCCGAGGCGCGGGCAGCGGTGCCGGTGTCGCCGCTTTTCAGCACCACGCGGGCGCCGCTGTCGAGGTCGGTGACCACCGCGCCGAATTTGCGCGGCAGCTGTTCGATGCGCTTGCCGTCCACTTGTTGGTTGACCAGCGCGGCCAGCTTCTCGCCCTTCAGGAAACCACTGCTGGAGAAGGTGAAGTCTTTCAGGTCGTCTTCGTTGATGCGCATGGCGCGGTAGCGCAGCGCTTCGCCGTCCACGCCGCTGGCGTAGATGGCCCCCACGATGCTGCCGGCGCTGGTGCCGGTCACGATGTCGGCCTTGATGCCGTTTTGTTCCAGCACGCGGATGACGCCGACGTGGGCAAAGCCTTTGGCGGCACCGCCACCGAGGGCAAAGGCAATCTTGGGTTTGGGCAGCGGCGGCTGCACCACCGGGGCGGAAGACGGCGTGGTGCACGCGGCCAGGCCGGCCAGTACGCCGACGGCAGCAAGGCGACGAAGGAACGACATAAACTCTCTATCTCAGCGCTTGGGCGCGTTACGGGTAAATTCGATGACCTGCCTGCCGTCGGGCAGGATGGTCGGCTTTTTCTTCGGCTCGCCCTTCCAGGCGTGGCCGTACAGCACCTCGTAGCTGGCCGGCAGCTGGCCGTTGTGGCGGCGCTGCTCGTAGGCGTCCACCACGCGTTGCCAGGCGTGCTTGCCCATCAGGCCGCGGCCACGGCCGGCGGTGGCGTTGTGGGCGCCAATGGCTTTCAGGTCCTGCATCACGTCGCGGGCATGGTCGTAGGTGAGCACGATCTTTTCCATGTCCATCACCGGTTCGCTGAACTGCGCCGCCATCAGCGCGTCGCCCAGGTCGTGCATGTCGATGAACTGGTTGACGTGGGTAGCGCCGTCGGCGTGGCGGAAGGCGTCACGCAGCTCGAACAGCGTGTCCGGACCCAGCGTGGCAAACATCAGCATGCCACCCGGTTTCAGCACGCGCTGGAACTCGGCAAACACCTGGTCCGGCACGTTCACCCACTGGATGGTAAGGCTGGACCAGATCATGTCCACGCTGTTGTCGGCCAGCGGCAGGCGCTCGATATCGGCGCACAGCTGCCACGGCTGCTGCGGCTTGAACCACCGCGACAGCATGCCCTGCCCGGCGCGCTGTTTTTCGCGCGAGGCGGCCAGCATGGCGTGGGCCAGGTCCAGCTCCAGCACGCGGGCGTCGGGGTAACGCTGGCGCAGCGCGACGCTGCCGTAGCCGGTGCCGCTGCCGGCGTCCAGGATCACTTGCGGTTGCAGCTTGATGTAGTCCAGGCGCTCGGCCATGCGGTCACACACTTCGCGTTGCAGCACGGCGGCCGAGTCGTAACTGGCGGCGGCGCGCTCGAACGAGGCGCGAACGCGGGATTTGTCGGTGTAAAACGCTTCGCTCATGCGTGTTGTTCCAGGTGGTGGCGCAGCTGCGCGATGAATTCTGCCTCGTGCGACAAAAACGGCGCATGCGAGGCGTGGGCAAATTCGTACAAGGTGGCGTCCGGCAGCGCGTCGGCCAGCCAGCGGCCAGCCCCTATCGGGGTGATGGCGTCGCGGGCACCGAAGAACAGCCCGACTGGACAGTGAATGCTGGCCGCGAGTTCCCGCGCGTCGGCCGCCAGCAGGCACTCCAGCGCCGGCAGCAGCCCTTGCGGCCGGCCGTGCGAGAACAGCTGCGCCTTGAGGTCGGCCAGCGTCTGGCGTGCAGCGGGCGCACCCAGCATCTGCAAGGCCAGGAAGCGCTCCAACGTCAGCTCGAAGGCGGTATCCAGGCTGGCGCCCACGCTTTCGATGGCGCTGCGCTGCTGCGCGTGCGGCCAACTGTCGTCGCGCACAAAGCGCGGGCTGGTGGCGATCAACGCCAGGCTCTTCACCAGCGCCGGGTGGCGGGCCGCCCAGTGCTGCGCGATCAGGCCGCCCAGCGACCAGCCCACCACGTGCACCGGCAGCGGAAAGCGCACGGCCAACTCGGCGGCGATGGGGTCGGGGTGGAAAACGGCGGCGGCCGCACTGGCGCCGTGGCCGGGCAGGTCGACCCGATGCACGCAGAAATCGTTAGCCAGGTTGGCCGCCACGCGGTCGAACACGCCGCCGTGCAGGCCCCAGCCGTGCAGCAGCACCACGTCCGGGCCGCGCCCGTGGGTTTCAATGAAAAGGCTCATGGAACAGCCATATGGGGGCAAAGCGGCATTTTCGCAATAAAGGCGGCGGAAAGATACCGCCCTGCCCGGCAGGCAGCCAGACAGGGGGCGGGATCAGGCGCTGCGGGCCAGTTCGGCCGGCATGCCGGCCAGGCGCAGCCAGTCCAGCTCGGCGGCCGGCGCCGGGCGGGCAAAGTAGTAGCCCTGCAGGCGCGGGCAGCCCAGTTCGCGCAGCGCGCGCACCTGCACCTCGGTTTCCACACCCTCGGCCACCACCTCCATGCCCAGCGCCTCGGCCAGCGCCACGATGGCACGTACGATGGCGATGGACTCTTCCTGGCAGTGCACCTCGCGCACGAAGGCCTGGTCGATCTTCAGCACGTCGAAGTGGTAGCGGTGCAGGTAGGACAGCGCCGAGTAGCCGGTGCCGAAATCGTCCAGCGCCAGGCAGATACCGTGGGTCTTCAGCTGGCGCATCACTTCGATGGCTACGTCAGGCACGTCGATCAGCGCGCTTTCGGTCACCTCCAGGTGCAGGGTACCCGGCGGCAGGCGGTGCTCGCGCACCAGCCGCAGCATCCAGTCCACCAGCTTGGTGTCGTGGAAGTGGGCGCTGGACAGGTTGATGTGCAGGCACACTTCGTGGTTGATGGTGCCGTCGGCGTACCAGGCGGCCAGCTGGGCGCAGGCGCGCTCGATCATGTAACGGTCCAGCTTCAGCACCAGCCCGCTTTCTTCGGCCATCGGCAGGAACACGCCGGGCGGGATCAGGCCGCGCTCGGGGTGATGCCAGCGCACCAGCGTCTCGAAGCCGGCCAGGCGGCCGCTGTGGCTGTCGACGATGGCCTGGTAATACGGCACCAGCTCGCCTTCGTTGCTGAGCGCGTGGCGCAGCTCGGCTTCCAGCGCCAGCTGGTCGGCCTGATTGCAGCGCAGCTCGTGGTTGAACAGCGTGTAACCGTGACGGCCGTTCTGCTTGGTGCGGTACATGGCGTGGTCGGCATCGCGCAGCAGGTCTTCGGCGCGGCTGTAGTGTTCCTTGCTGGCCAGTACCACGCCCAGGCTGACGGTGGAAAACACTTCGCGCCCGGATAGCACGAACGGGCGCTCGAACGCGGCCACCAGCTCGCGCGCCAGCTGCTCGCACTCGTCCATCGATTCCACCGACGACAGCAGCACCGCATACTCGTCACCGCCCAGGCGCGCCATGAAGTCGCCAAAGCGCAGGCCCTGACGGATGCGCTGGCCGGCCTCCACCAGCAGCTGGTCGCCGATCAGGTGGCCCAGCGTGTCGTTGACCAGCTTGAAGCGGTCGAGGTCGATCAGGATCACGGCAAAGCGCTGCTCCGGCGCCAGCTGGAAGTGGTCCCAGCTGCGTTTGAGCACGCGGGTGAAATGGTTGCGGTTGGGCAGCTTGGTCACCGGGTCGTGCAGGCTGTCGTGCTGCAGTTGGGCGTTGGCCGCGTCCAGCGCGTCGCTGCGCTCGCGCACGCGCTGCTCCAGGTCCATGTAGGCACGTTGCAGGTCGTCCAGCGCCTGTACCCGCGCCAAGGCGCTGCCGATATGGTTGGCCACAAACTCCAGCAGCTCCTGGTCACGCCAGCTATAGCGGGTGTTGTCCTGATAGCTTTGTACCGACAGCACGCCACGCAGCAGGTTGCCGCTGTACAGCGGCACACCCAGCCAGCTGTGCGGCGGGGTGCCATTGTCGTTCTGCAAGCCGAACAGCGGGTGGCTATGCATGTCGGCCAGCAGCAGCGGCCGCCCGCTGTGCAGTACCTGCTCTACCGGGCCACGGCCGGGCGAGCGTGGCGACAGCTCGGATAGGCGCAGATCGGAACAATACGGAAAACTCAGCTCGTCGCGGCTCTGGTCGTACAGCGCCACCATGCAGTTGCTGGCGTCGATGAATTCGGACAGCAGCCGGTGCAGGCCGACAAAAAAGGCCTCCATCGACAGACTGGTATTGGACAACTCGGCAATACGGAACAGCATGTGCTGCAACTGTTCGCTGCGCTGGCGTTCAGCCACCTCGGCACGCAAGCGGGCGTTGATGCCTTCCAGCTCGCTGGTGCGCTGCCACACTTGTTGCTCCAGGTGGGCGCGGTACAGCAGCCGGTCCAGCGCGCAGGAAATATGGTGGCCTACGTACAGGAAGGTGGATTCGTCGGCCAGCATCGGGGTAAAGCTACTGTCGTACCCCTGCACCACCACGGCGCCCATCACCTTGCCGGCACCGCTGACCAGCGGCATGCCCATCCACCAGTGTGGCTGGGTGCCCATGAAACGAATGCGCTCGCGCTGGCACAGCGTGGCCAGCTCGTCGCCTTTCAGCATCAGGAAGTGGTTTTCGCGGATCAGCCACGCGGTCAGCGACGCACTGGGGCCGCGTACCGGGTAAGCACGGCCAAGTTGCGGCGGCTGGCTGTCGCGCTGGTCGACAAAGTACGGGAAGCGGATTTGCCCGGCTTCTTCATCGAACAGCGCGATATAGAAATTGTCGGCCGGCATCAGGCGGCACACGGCGCGGTGCATGCGCGGCAGGAAGTCGTCCACGCTGTCGGCGTGGTTGGCCAGACGGCTGATCTCGAGCAGGGTTTCGTGGGTGGTGCGGGCGATGGACAGCTCGTCGCGCATGGCGGTGCTGACCAGGTGGCCAGACAGCAGCAGCGCCAGGCGCTGAGTCAGTTCGTCGGCCTGGCGGCCGCCCTGCCACACCAACCAGCCCAGCGACTGGCCGGGGCTACCCAGCGCATGGCATTGCACCGGGGCCTGCCATGCCAGCTCGCCCGATAGCGCCGTCGGCACTGGCAAACCAGCGCAATTACCCCGGCTGGCAAGACATTGCCAGACAGGGCCCTTTTTCCCCCAGACTGTTGCACCCTCAGGAGCCTGCAAGCGGAACAGGAAATCCAGTGCCGCTTCGGCAGCTTCTTCTGGTGTAAACAGAAAATCAGCCGTACTGTTCATAACAGTGATTTGGTAACCCACTCGTCAACATCAGCGCGGTGGCTATTATTTTCGTGTGGTCACAACCTGACGAACAGCGGGCCGCCTTAGCCTATTGCCTGATCCAGTGCTGCCAACAGCGCCTTGATGTCGTCTTCGGTATGACCTGCCGTCAGGGACACGCGCAATCTAGCCGTGCCTGCCGGAACCGTTGGAGGGCGTATCGCCGGTATCCATACGCCTTGCTCGCGCAAAGCCATGGAATAGCTTACAGCTGCCTCATTACTGCCAATAATAATCGCTTGAATTGGCGAACGGGAAGAGCGCAAGTGCAAAGATTTATCCTGCATAAATGCCGCTAATGTAACAATATGCTGCTGTATCCGTTCCCGCCGCCAGGGCTCGTCACGCATCAGCTGCAGGCTGGCCATCACGGCAGCTGCCTGCGCCGGTGGATGCGCGGTGGTGAAAATATACGTCCGCGCACTATTCACCAGCCACTGCACCAAAGCACGGCTGCCCGCCACAAAGGCCCCCGCTACCCCGGCAGCCTTGCCCAGCGTGGCCATGTACACCACCCGCGGGTGATGCAAGGCATATTCCGCCAGCGCGCCGCGCCCTTCGCCCAGCAGCCCGAAACCGTGCGCATCGTCCAGATACAGCCAGGCATCGTAGCGTTCGGCCAGCGCCAGCAGCTCGCGCAACGGCGCCTCGTCGCCGTCCATGCTGTACACCGCATCGACGGCGATCAGCCGCGTACGGGCCGGGGTTTTTTGCAACAGTGTGGCCAGATGGTCGAGGTCGCTGTGGCGAAAGCGCTGGAAATCGGCACGCGACAGCACGCAGGCGTCGTTCAGCGACGCGTGGTTGAGCTTGTCGGCAAACACCGCATCGCCCCGCCCTACCAGGCTGGTAATCACCCCCAGGTTGGCCGCATAGCCGGAGCCGAACACCAGCGCCGCCTCACAGCCTACCCAGTCGGCCAGCGCCGCTTCGGCCTGCTGCTGGATGGCGAAGTGGCCGGCCACCAGTTCGGAGGCGCCGGCGCCGACGCCCCAGTCGGCGATAGCCTGCTGCATGGCGGTTTTCAGCGCCGGGTGATTGGCCAGGCCAAGGTAATCGTTGCTGGCAAATGCCAGGTAATCGCGGCCATCGATACGCACGCGCGGGCCTTGCGGGGTATGCAGCGCGTGGCGCTGGCGCAAGCGGTGATCATCGGCCAGGGCGGCCAGGGCGGCATCGAGCTGGTCTGGGCGCATGCGGCCAACCTTTCTGCAGAATCATGAAAAAGAGCACCGGCGTCGTGCACGGTGCTCTGCATTTAACCAGACGCTGAAACCGGCTTACAGTGGTTGCAGGCCCAGTTTGTCCATCAGCGCGCGGTCGGCGTCCACGTCCGGGTTGCCGGTGGTCAGCAGCTTGTCGCCGTAGAAGATGGAGTTGGCACCCGCCAGGAAGCACAGCGCCTGCATCGCTTCCGGCATCTCGCGGCGGCCGGCCGACAGGCGCACGTAGCTGTGCGGCATGGTCAGGCGGGCCACGGCGATGGTGCGCACGAACTCGGTCCAGTCCAGCGCGTCGGCGCCGTCCAGCGGCGTGCCGCTGACCTTGACCAGGTTATTGACCGGCACCGATTCCGGCTGCGGGTCCAGGTTGGCCAGCTGCAGGATCAGGCCGGCGCGCTGCTCGCGGGTTTCGTTGAGGCCGATAATGCCGCCACAGCACACCGACAGCCCGGCGCCACGCACCTTGCCCAGCGTGTCGAGGCGGTCTTCGTACTCGCGGGTCTGGATGATGTCGGCGTACTTGTCCGGCGCGGTATCCAGGTTGTGGTTGTAGAAGTCCAGGCCGGCGTCTTTCAGCTTTTCGGCCTGGCCGTCTTTCAGCAAGCCGAAGGTGGCACAGGTTTGCAGGCCCAAGGCCTTCACCTGCTGCACCATGTCCAGCGTTTTTTCGAGGTCGGCATCCTTCGGGCCGCGCCAGGCGGCGCCCATGCAGAAGCGGCCGGCACCGTTGGCCTTGGCCAGGCGGGCGGCTTCCACCACCTCGTCCACGGTCATCATCGGCTGGTTTTCTACCGGGGTGTCGTGGTGCACGGACTGCGGGCAGTAGCCGCAGTCCTCCGGACAGCCGCCGGTCTTGATCGATACCAGCGTGGACAGCTGCACGCGGCTGGGGTCGAAGTGCTGGCGATGCACTTCGGCAGCACGGAAGACCAGCTCCATGAAAGGCAGGTCGTACAGGGCCTCGACTTCTTCCTGGGTCCACAGGCCGGATTCGGCGTGCGGGGAGGCGGGGCGGTGGAATGCGATGGTGGCCTGGTTCATGCGGGGCTTCCGTTTGTCATCTGAGTAAAAACACCCACGCATCTTGCGGGAGGCGGTCGATGCTGTCAAACCTGATACTAGCCGCAATTGACAACTGCCCATTATTTGAGCAGCACTGCCGTTTATGCGGCCAACGCCCCGCCCGGCACGGCCTGTGCAGCGCCTGCTGCTGCACACTGCCATGGCGTGCCGGCCACCGTTGCCCACGCTGCCAGTGCCCGGCAGCCAGCGCGCAGGCAGACTGCCTGGATTGCCGCAAGCTCAGGCCGGCGTTCCGGCAGCTGTACAGCGCCTACGACTACGATTATCCGCTCGACGCGCTGATTACCCGCTGCAAATACCTGCCCGACGCCAGCCTGCAGGGCACGTTGGCCGCACTGATGCCGCAAGCCCGCCTGCGCGCGCCAGACGCTGCCGTGCCCGACCTGATCGTGCCGGTGCCGCTTGCGGCCGAACGCCTGCGAGAACGCGGCTTCAACCTGCCCGACGCCCTGGCCCGGTCGTTGGCTGCTACAATGCGCGTCCGTTTCGACAACACGCTGTGTTGGCGCAAACGCAACACGGGCCGCCAAACCCGGCGCAACCGGCGCGAAAGGCTGCGTAATGTCCGCGATGCCTTTGGCGTGAAACACCGCTGTGACGGGCTTCATATCGCCATTGTGGACGACGTGGCGAGTACCGGCGCTACCCTGCACGCACTGGCCAAAACCCTGTTAAAAGCAGGGGCCAGACAGGTCGATGCCTGGGTGCTGGCCAGGGCCATTTTTCGTCGCACTTGACCAACTTGTTGATTCATTGGAATATTCGCCCCGCAACGATGTTTACCGTTGTTCTCTACCAGCCGGAAATACCGCCTAATACAGGCAATATTATTCGACTCTGTGCCAACACCGGCTGTGAATTGCACTTGGTCAAACCGCTGGGTTTTCCGCTCGAAGACGCCAAACTGAAACGCGCCGGCCTCGATTATCACGAGTACGCACGCATGGTGGTCCACGAGAACTGGGAAGCCTGCCTTGCCCACCTGGGCACCGGTCGCCGCATCTTTGCGGCCACCACCAAAGGCGCAACGCGGCACGACCACATCGCCTTCCAAGCGGGCGATGTTTTGCTGTTCGGCCCCGAATCCCGCGGCTTGCCAGACGACGTACTGGCTACCCTGCCCACGGAACAGCGGGTACGGCTGCCCATGCAGCCCGAATCGCGCAGTTTGAATCTCTCCAACGCCGTCGCCGTGCTCGTGTTCGAAGCCTGGCGCCAGCACGGTTTTGCCGGAGGGATTTAGCAATTCACGGTTGGCACAACAGCATAAGGAGAGGTCATGAAACCTTTTTACCGATGGCTGTGGCTCGTGTGTGCCAGCATTTTTCTGGTAGCTTGTACCACTGTCAGGCCGGCAACTGCGACGCAGTCCGCCAAGGCCAACGTGAAGAAACCGGGCAGCAACTCTGGGGCTTACTTCCAGAATGACGGCCCGGCAGACCGGATTCCGGTCAACCTGGATCTGGTGCCGGATGCCATACCGCAAACCGAACCCCTGATCGCTTCCGCCAACAAGCCGTACTCGGCGCTGGGCATGAGTTTCCGCCCGGATGCCTCGGAGAAGCCTTATCGCCAGACCGGCAAGGCCTCCTGGTACGGCAAACAGTTCCACGGTCGCAAGACCTCGTCCGGTGAACGCTACGACATGTTCGCCATGAGTGCCGCCCACCCGACACTCCCGATCCCGAGCTACGCCAGGGTCACCAACGTGAAGAACGGCGAGTCGGTAATTGTCCGTATCAATGATCGCGGCCCGTTCCATAAAAGCCGCCTGATGGACCTGAGCTACGCCGCCGCCCATAAGCTGGGCATCGTGCGCAGCGGTTACGGCAATGTGGTGGTGGAACGCGTGTTCCCGGTGGAGGGCAGCGACCGTATCGCTACCAAGCCGGCCTCGATGCAAAAGCCGGCAGGCGGTGAGCCTTACTACCTGCAGCTGGGCGCCTACGACCGCCTGGCTACGGCAGAAGCCGAGTTGCGCGAGCTGCTCAGCAACGACGCCAGCAGCTACAACGACAAGCTGGCGATAGTGAACCAGCAGGGCTTGTACCGCGTGCGCATGGGCCCGTTCAGCCAGGACAGCGACGCCATCCAGGCCGCGCTGGCGCTGGATGTACCGCCGGTGATCACCCGCTGACACCGTGCAGCAAACAAAAAGCGAGGCTTCTGCCTCGCTTTTTTTTGCGCCTGCTACCCGCTTACTGCTCTTGCTTGGGCGCCACCTTGCAAGTGTTGATACCAAAGATGGCATACGGCGGGCACCAGCCCATCAGGCCAGTGGCCAACGGCACCAGGCCCAGTAGCGCCCACGGCGTTTGCGGGCCGACAAAGGCCAGCGCCGTGATAGCCAGGCCGGCCACGATGCGGATGACACGCTCGGTACTGCCGATATTGCGTTGGAACATGATGGCACCTGTACGGTTGAATTGACACCTTCAATATACATTTAAGTAAATTGAAAACCAAGCGCCAGCGGCCATTCCGATCGCCAGGCCACGCGGCTGTACCCGCCCTACCACACTGCGGCACACTGCAGGCAACAAAAAGCCCCTTCCTGCGGAAAGGGGCCTGGGCATCGTTGGCCGCAGGTGGCGGCTTATTCGGCCAGTTGCGCCAGCAACTCGGCCTGCTGCTCGGCGATCAGCGCGTTGGTCAGCTCTTCCAGGTCGCCGTCCATCGCGTAATCCAGCTTGTACAGCGTCAGGTTGATGCGATGGTCGGTAATGCGGCCTTGCGGGTAGTTGTAGGTGCGGATGCGCTCGGAGCGGTCGCCGGAGCCGATCAGGCTTTTACGTTCGGCGGCTTCCTTCTGCTGCTGCGCGCGCAGCTGGATGTCGTAGATGCGCGCCGCCAGCACGCGCATGGCGCTGGCCTTGTTGGCGTGCTGCGAACGACCGTCCTGGCACTCGGCCACGATGCCGGTGGGCAAGTGGGTAATGCGCACCGCGGAGTCGGTCTTGTTGATGTGCTGACCGCCGGCGCCGCTGGCGCGGTAGGTATCGATGCGCAGGTCGGCCGGGTTCAGCACCACCTCGGCAATCTCGTCCGCTTCCGGCATCACTGCCACGGTGCAGGCACTGGTGTGGATGCGGCCCTGGGTTTCGGTGGCCGGCACGCGCTGCACGCGGTGGCCGCCGGACTCGAACTTCAGGCGCGAGTAGGCACCGTCGCCGGCAATGCGCACGATCACTTCCTTGTAGCCGCCCAGGTCGGACTCGCTGGCGGACAGGATCTCGGTCTGCCAGCGGTTGCGCTCGGCGTAACGGGTGTACATGCGCAGCAGGTCGCCGGCAAACAGCGCCGCCTCGTCGCCGCCGGTACCGGCACGGATTTCCAGCAGGATGTTCTTGTCGTCGTTGGGGTCTTTCGGCAGCAGCAGTTTTTGCAGCTCGATGTCCAGCGCCTCGATCCGCTCGCGCGCCTCGGCGATTTCTTCCTGCGCAAACGCCTTCATGTCCGGGTCGTCCAGCAGCTCGCTGGCGGTGGCAATGTCGGCCTCGCACTGGCGGTAGGCGTTGAAGGTTTCCACCACCGGGGTCAGTTCGGCGTGCTCGCGCGTCAGCTTGCGGAAAGCATCCATATCGGCGGTGGCGTTTTCTGTTGCCAACAGGTGGGTAACCTCTTCCAGCCGTTCTACCAGCTGGGCGAGTTTGGCCGCGATCGACGGTTTCATTACTGCTCCGGGTGTAAGCGATACAAACGCGCGATCAGTTCGACCTGCGCGTCGTGCGCCGCGCCGCTGCCGCTAGACAGCGCCTGCGTCGGCGGGTGCATCAGTTTGTTGGTGAGCTGGACGGACAGCGCCTCCAGCACTTTTTCGGGGTCGTCGCCACGGGCCAGCTGCTTGTGCGCGGCTTCCAGTGCGTGGCGGCGGATACGTTCGCTCTCGTCGCGCAGCGCGCGGATCAGCGGTACCGACTCGCGGCGTTTCAGCCAGTCGGTAAATTCGGCCACGCGGTGGCTGATGATCAGCTCGGCTTCTTCCGCCGCCTGGTTGCGCGCCTGCTGGCCTACCTCGACGATGCCGGCGATGTCGTCCACCGTGTACAGGTAGACGTCGTCCATGCGGCCAACCTCGGCCTCGATATCGCGCGGCACGGCCAAGTCCAGCATGAACATCGGGCGATGGCGGCGTGCCTTGATGGCGCGCTCCACCATACCCTTGCCGATGATGGGCAGCTGGCTGGCGGTGGAGCTGACCACCACGTCGTAGTGTTGCAGCTGATCGGGCAGCTCGGACAGCGTGATAGCCTGGCCGCCAAACTCGGCCGCCAGGCGCTGGCCGCGCTCCAGCGTGCGGTTGGCCACGGTAATGCGCGCCGGCTGGCGGGCGGCAAAGTGGGTGGCCACCAGCTCGATCATCTCGCCGGCACCGATGAACAGCACGTTCAGGCCGCCGACGCTGGCAAAAATCTGCTCGGCCAGCTTCACCCCGGCGGCCGCCATCGACACCGAACTGGCACCGACGGCGGTCTGGCTGCGCACATCCTTGGCCACCGAGAAGGTTTTCTGGAACAGGCCGTTGAGCAGGCTGCCCAGCGTGCCGGCGCGTTCGGCGGTGCGCACCGCGTCCTTGATCTGGCCCAGGATCTGCGTTTCGCCCAGCACCATGGAGTCCAGCCCCGACGCCACGCGGAAGGCGTGGCGGGCCGCTTCCGGCGCGTCCAGCAGGTACAGGTAGGGGCGCACCTCGTCCAGCGTCAGGCCGTGGTAGGCCGCCAGCCAGCGCAGCGCTTCTTCCGGGTGCTGGGTGGCACAGTACAGCTCGGTGCGGTTACAGGTGGACACAATGGTGGCCTCGCGCGCCGCCCGCGACTCGACCAGCTGGCCCAGCGCGGCCGGCAGCGTTTCTGCCGGAAAGGCCAGCCGCTCACGAATGGTGAGGGGCGCGGTGTGGTGATTGAGTCCGATGGCAACCAGCTGCATGGTGGCGAGAGAAATCCGCTATGGGAAACGGGCTATTCTAGCCGAAAACCCGCCGCCGGAGAGGGGAAGGGGCGACGATGGCGTTTGATCGTCGCCAAAGCATGGCGTGCTATTGCATGGCTGCTTGCAGGTATTCCGCGTGGAAACGCAGCTGCGTCTCGATAAAGCTGGCCACAAAGTAATAGCTGTGGTCGTAGCCCGGGTGACGGTGCAATTGCAGCGGGTAGCCGCTGTTGGCCGCGGCCGCTTCCAGTGCCTGCGGCTGCAGCTGGCTATCGAGAAAGCTGTCAGCCAGCCCCACGTCCACCCGGCACGGCAAGGCGCTGGCGGGCGTGGCGGTCGCCATCAGCTCGCTGGCGTCCCATGCCAGCCAGGCGCTGGGGTCGTCGCCCAGGTAGGCGGCAAACGCCTTCTGCCCCCACGGCACGTTCACCGGGTTGGCAATCGGGCTGAACGCCGATACCGATACGTAATCCTGCGGCCGTTTCAGCGCACACAGCAGCGCGCCGTGGCCGCCCATGCTGTGGCCGGCAATCGCCGCGGGGCCAAAATCAAAGTGGGCTGCCAGCAAAGCCGGCAGCTCCTGGCTGACGTAGTCGTACATGCGGTAATGCGCCGCCCACGGTGCCTGGGTGGCATTCAGGTAAAAACCGGCGCCCTGCCCCAGGTCGTACGCCGGGTCGTCGGCCACGCCGTCGCCACGCGGGCTGGTATCCGGCGCCACGATGGCGATGCCCAGCTCGGCTGCCACACGCTGGGCGCCGGCTTTCTGCATGAAGTTTTCGTCGCTGCAGGTCAGGCCGGACAGCCAGTACAGCAGCGGCACGCGTGCACCGGCCAAGACCGCCGGCGGCAGGTAGACGGCAAAGCGCATGCTGCAGCCGAGCACGGCCGAGGCGTGGGTGTACTGGCGGTGCTCGCCGCCAAAACTGCGATTGCAGCTGATCTGTTGCAGGGTCATGGTGGTTTCCTGACTGCGGCCAACCCCAGGTTGGCCGCAAGGCGATGGGTTACTGGTAGTGCACCACGCTGCGGATGCTCTTGCCTTCGTGCATCAGGTCGAAAGCGGTGTTGATGTCGTCCAGCGCCATGGTGTGGGTGATGAAGTCGTCGAGGCGGAATTCGCCGTTCAGGTAGCGTTCCACGAAGTGCGGCAGCTCGGAGCGGCCACGCACGCCGCCAAAGGCGGAGCCGCGCCACACGCGGCCGGTCACCAGCTGGAACGGGCGGGTGCTGATTTCCTGGCCGGCGCCGGCCACGCCGATGATCACCGACTCGCCCCAGCCCTTGTGGCAGCACTCCAGCGCCGAGCGCATCACGTTCACGTTACCGATGCACTCGAACGAGAAGTCCACGCCGCCGTCGGTCATCTCCACGATCACGTCCTGGATCGGCTTGGCAAAGTGCTGCGGGTTGATCACGTCGGTCGCGCCCAGCTTCTGCGCCAGCGCGAACTTGCTCTCGTTGATGTCGATACCGATGATGCGGCTGGCACCGGCCATGCGCGCGCCGATGATGGCCGACAGGCCGATGCCGCCCAGGCCGAAGATGGCTACGGTGTCGCCGGCCTTCACCTTGGCGGTGTTCATCACCGCGCCCATGCCGGTGGTGACGCCGCAGCCCAGCAGGCACACTTCTTCCAGCGGTGCCGTCGGGTTCACCTTGGCCAGCGAGATTTCCGGCAGCACGGTGTATTCGGCAAAGGTGGAGGTGCCCATGTAGTGGTAGATCGGCTGGCCGTCTTTGGAAAAGCGCGTGGTGCCGTCCGGCATCAGGCCCTTGCCCTGGGTAGCGCGGATCTTCTGGCACAGATTGGTCTTGCCGGATTTGCAGAACTTGCACTCGCCGCATTCCGGCGTGTACAGCGGAATCACATGGTCGCCCACCGCCACGCTGGTGACGCCCTCGCCCACCGATTCCACAATGCCGGCGCCTTCGTGGCCCAGGATGCAGGGGAAGATGCCTTCCGGGTCGTCGCCGGACAGCGTAAAGGCGTCGGTATGGCACACGCCGGTAGCCACCAGCTTGACGCGCACTTCGCCAGCTTGCGGCGGCATCACCTGCACTTCTTCGATGGACAGCGGCTGGCCGGCAGCCCAGGCAACGGCGGCTTTACAGGTAATGGTGGTGGCAGTCATGGTGGTTTCCCGTCAGTAAAAAGGTTGGCCGCATTGTATTGGGCTTTGATTGCGGGATAATCCACGCTATCGGCAAATGATTTTTTACAGGGTGCAATAATGCTGGCATGGGAAGGGGTGTGCGAATTTGCCGCCGTAGCGGAACACGGCAGCTTTACCCGCGCCGCGCAGGTGCTGGGGCTGTCGGTATCGCAGGTGAGCCGCCAACTGACGCGGCTGGAAGCGCGGCTGGGCACCCAGCTGCTGTACCGCAGTACCCGCCACGTCACGCTCACCGACACCGGCCAGCTCTACCTGCAGCACTGCCGCCAGTTGCTGGACTCGCTGGGCGAGGCCGAGCGCGCGGTGTCGCAGCACCTGTCCACGCCGCAAGGCAGCCTGAAAGTGACCGCGCCGCTGGCCTACGGCGAAAGCCACATCGCGCCGCTGCTGCTGCAGTTCGGCCAGCGCTACCCGGCGCTGGACATCAAGCTGCAGCTGAGCAACGAGGTGCTGGACCTGGTACACGACGGCTACGACCTGGCCATCCGCATCGGCCAGCTGCCCGACTCCAGCCTGATCGCGCGCCGGCTGGCCGGCCGCCACCTGCACATTTGCGCCGCACCGGCCTACCTGGCTGCGCACGGCACGCCACACACCCTGGCCACGCTGGAGCAGCACAACTGCCTGCTGGGCAGCCACGAGCACTGGTTCATCGGCGAACACGGCAAGCGCCGCCCGCTGCGGGTACACGGCCGCCTGCGCTGCAACAGCGGCCACGCGCTCACCCAAGCGGCACTGGCCGGCCACGGCATCGTGCAGCTACCCGATTACTACGTGGCCGCGCACCTGGCCAGCGGCGCACTGCAAGCGCTGCTGACCGCCTGGCAGCCGCCGGAAGAAGGCATCTGGGCGCTGTACCCGCACAACCGCCAGCTATCGCCCAAGGTGCGCATGTTGGTGGATTTCCTGGCAAACAGTCTGGGCCAGCCGCCAGCCGCCGGCGTATGATGGCGGCCAACCCCGTGCGGCGCCGACGCCGCACCAGGCTGCAGCGCCAGGCACCGGCTAGCGCGTACTGGCCCCGGCAAAGCCGGGCCGCACCACCTTAGTCCTTGCGTCCGCAGCCTTGCTGCTTTCAAGACCCACCCGGTTTGCGCTGCCAAGCGGGTGGGTTATCGATCTCGGGCGGCGCCAACGCCGCCCTCATGCCTGTGGAGCCCGACCATGTCGCTGAACCTCGCCGATATCCGCCTCGAATACAGCAAGAAAGAACTGTCGCCCGACGATTGCCTGCCGGACGCGGTAGCCCAGTTTGAAGTGTGGCTGAACGAAGCCATCGCCTCGCAGGTGCACGAACCCACCGCCATGCACATCGCCACCGTAGACGACAGCGGCCGCCCGTCGGCGCGCATCGTGCTGCTCAAAGGCGTGGAAAACGGCCAACTGGTGTTCTACACCAACTACCTTAGCCGCAAAGGTCGCCAGCTGGCGGCCAACCCCTATGTGGCGGTGACCTTCTTCTGGCCGGAGCTGGAACGCCAGGTACGCATTGAAGGCCGCGTGGCGCAAGTGGCGCCCGAGGTATCCGACGCCTACTTCGCCAGCCGCCCGTACACCAGCCGCATCGGCGCTTGGGCCAGCGAACAGAGTACCGAGATCGACAGCAAGACCGTGCTGGTGACCCGTGCCGCCAGCTTTGGCCTGAAGCACCCGCTGTCGGTACCGCGCCCGCCGCACTGGGGAGGTTACGCCATCGTGCCGGACCGCATCGAATTCTGGCAGGGCCGCCCCAGCCGCCTGCACGACCGCGTGCTGTACACGCTGGCCGCCGACGCCAGCTGGGCACGCAGCCGCCTGGCGCCCTGAGTTTACCCTGCGCTAACCCACAAGCCGCCCACGGGCGGCTTGTTGCATTTTGAAGTCAAAAACAGAAAAGACGCTTTCATTTCAAACAGAATCTAAACGCGTAGATTATTCATTTTGGCTACACAGGCGCCTGAACGAAAGGACAGATAAATGCCAACAGCCATGACGTGCGCTTGAACACCCTGACTGGCAGGCGGATAACAGCTGCACCAAGCCATTGACCTGCAAGGGAAATACCTGTCCGCAGAGACAGGCTACCTGCAGGCAGTGGGGCGGCAACTCGCACAATCCAACACAGGAGTACGAAGTGAAAGCACGCAACCTTCCGCTGCACGCGCTGGCGCTGGCCACCGCACTGGCCTTCCCGGCTGCCGCCCAGGCCGCCACCGTCATCGATCTGTCCGCCCCGCAAGCCCGCAGCCTGGCCAGCGGCAGCGCCGCCTCGCTGCAAAGCCTGACCGGTGCCCAGGCCGGCGACCTCAAAGTACTGCGCAGCGCCACGCTGCCGAACGGTAAAACCGTCACCCGCTACCAGCAGTACTTCCAGGGCGTGCCGGTATGGGGCGAAGCCATCGTGGAAGAGGCCGACAGCAACGCCCGCAGCCTCGCCGGCGCCAGCAGCCGCAGCGGCCGCTTCATTGCCGACATCCAGCAAGATCTGGCCAGCGCCCGCCCGGCGCTGAGTGCGCAGCAGGTGCTGGCACAGGCCAAGAGCCTGAAAGCCGCCGGCCGAGCCACCCGCAATGACAAGGCCGAGCTGGTGGTCCAGCTGGGCAAGAACAACGTGGCGCAGCTGGTTTACCTGGTGTCGTTCTTTGTCGGCGGCCAGCAGCCCAGCCGCCCGCACTTCGTCATCGATGCCAATAACGGTACCGTGCTGCAACAGTGGGAAGGCCTGGCCCACGCCGACGCCACCGGCCCCGGCGGCAACCAGAAAACCGGCAAGTACGAATACGGCACCCAATATGGCCCGCTGAAAGTGACCAGCGATTGCAAGATGGACAGCGGTACGGTGGTGACCGTCGACCTGCAGCACAGCGACGACGAGAACAACCCCAAGACCACCCCGTTCCAGTTTGCTTGCCCGCGCAACACCTACAAGACCGTCAACGGCGCCTACTCGCCGATGAACGACGCGCACTTCTTCGGCGGCGTCATCTACAACATGTACCAGCAATGGCTGGGTGTGGCGCCGATCCGCGGCAAACTGCACATGCGCGTGCACTTCGGCACCGGCTATGAAAACGCGTTCTGGGACGGTGCCTACATGAACTTCGGCGACGGCGCGTCCACCTTCTACCCGCTGGTTTCGCTGGACGTGTCCTCGCACGAGGTCAGCCATGGCTTTACCGAGCAGAACTCGGGCCTGGTGTACCAGAACCAGTCCGGCGGCATGAACGAGGCCTACTCCGACATCGCCGGTGAGGCCGCCGAGTACTTCGCCCGCGGCAAGAACGATTGGCTGGTAGGCAGCGAGATCTTCAAGGCCAGCGGCGCGCTGCGCTACATGGCCACCCCCACCAAGGACGGCCGCTCCATCGACAATGCCCGTAACTACCGCGCCGGCATGGACCCGCACCTGTCCAGCGGCGTGTACAACAAGGCGTTCTACCTGCTGGCCACCAAAACCGGCTGGAACACCCGCAAGGCGTTTGAAGTGTTTGCCGACGCCAACCGCTTTTACTGGACGGCCAACGCCACCTACAACAGCGGCGCGTGCGGCGTAGTGAAAGCTGCGCAAAACCGTGGCTACGCCGCTGCCGACGTGACTGCCGCGTTCAAGAGCGTGGGCGTCGCGTGCAGCAAGCCGCTGTAAGCCCGTAGCCCGCACCGGTGCCGCCCTGTGCGGTACCGGTTTTTTTGCGCCCGGAAAAGGAATACGCCATGACACTCCGCCCCCTGCTACTGGCTACCCTGCTGGCCAGCCCTTTCTGCCATGCCGCGCCGGTGTGGCTGTCCATCGGTGACGATGGCTACCGCCTGCTGCAACAACTGTCACCGGCCAGCGCCAGCCGCGAACAGCACACCCTGCGCAACGACAGCGGCCGCCCGGCCAGCCAGCGCAGCCTGGCCCCCAGCCAGGAAACCGTGCACCTGGTGCAGGTAGACGACAGCCTGCTGCCGGCGCTGAGCGAAGCCATCCATCACCAGAAACGCCATTGTGGCGGCTATATGGTGCACACCAGCCTGAACCACGCGCGCCAGAGCGTGGCCGCCAGCGCGCGCAGCAGCCTGCTGGCCGCGACGGCCGCCCCCGACTACACGCTGCGCCAGCAAAAGCTGGTCAACCCGCTGTTGCCGCAACTGCAGGAAAGCAACCTGCTCACCACCATCGGCAGCCTGGCGGCCTACCAGAACCGCTTTTACACCACCAGCCACGGCGTCAATGCGGCCAACTGGCTGTACCGCCACTGGCAACAGCTGGCCAGCCGCCGCAGCGACATCAAGGTAGAGCAGGTCAGCCATACCGGCTACCCGCAAAAATCGGTCATGCTGACCGTACCGGGGCGCAGCAAGGCCAGCGAGGTGGTGGTACTGGGCGCGCACCTGGACTCCACCATCGGCAACACCACCGAAAACAGCCGCGCGCCGGGCGCCGACGATGACGCCAGCGGCGTTGCCACGCTCAGCGAGGTGATCCGCGTGCTGGCCGACGCCAACTACCGGCCGCAGCGCACGCTGAAGTTCATCGCCTACGCCGCCGAAGAGGTGGGCCTGCGCGGGTCCGGCGACATCGCCGCCCGCCATAAAAAGCAGAAAGCCAACGTGGTGGGCGTGCTGCAGCTGGACATGACCAACTGGCAAGGCAGCGCCGAGGACATCTACCTGTACACCGACTACACCAACGCTGCGCAAAATGCGTTTGTGGCCAATCTGATCCGCACCTACCAGCCTGCGCTGAAGGTGGGCTACGACAAATGCAACTACGGTTGCTCCGACCACGCCTCGTGGCACCAGCAAGGCTACGCGGCAACATTGCCGTTCGAATCGCGCTTTAGCGATTACAATCCCCATATTCACACCAGCGGCGACACGCTGGCCAATATGGGCAACCAGGCCGCGCACGCGCTGAAGTTTGCCCGCCTGGCCCTGTCCTACGCTGTCGAACTGGGGCAGGACGGCAACAGCGCCGCCCGCTGACGCCGCAAGGTTGGCCGCACGCCACCTGCGGCCAACCTTTTTGCGATACCACCATGCTCAACAACGACATCCTGCGCAGCGTGCGCTTCATCCTGAACATCAGCGACAAACGCATGCTGGCCATCCTGCAGCATGTGGAGCCGTACGCCGACGACGACTTTGCCGCCCTGCTGAAAAAAGACGACGAAGACGGCTTTGACAGCTGCAGCGACGAGCTGCTGTCCGCCTTCCTGGACGGCCTGATCATCGAACGCCGCGGCCGCCGCGACGACGCCCCGCTGCCGCCGCCAGCGCTGCGCCTGAACAACAACGACATCCTGAAAAAGCTGCGCGTGGCGTTCGAGCTGAAGCAGGAAGACATCGAAGCGCTGATCGCCCGTACCGGCTTCCAGGTGTCGTCGGCCGAAGTGGGCGCGCTGTTCCGCAAACCCGGCCACAAAAACTACCGCGTCTGCGGCGACCAGTTCCTGCGCTACCTGCTCAAGGGCCTGGCGATGAAGCACCGCCCGGACATGGCCCACAAGACGGGGGCATGATGCTGCCACTGCGTTGTCTGTTTGCCTTCTACGGCGCTGCCGGCAGCCTGCTGGAAATCAAGCGCCTGGACCAGCCGCCAGGCAGCCCGCCCGAGCAGGTGTACTAGGGCCTGTTAACGCTATTTTTGATGCGGCGGCGCTTGTCAGGCGGTGGCAATGCGCGAAAAACCGGGCGCAGCAGGGCGATCCCTGCCAGCACGGTTTGACAAAGCAGTGCCCCGCATGGCGCGCGCCCCGAAGGGCAGGCCCGATAAGCTTCCCACTGCGGCGTTGTCGGGCTTGCGCTGGGAACCACCCAGCGCATCGCCCTCCGCCTGGCATTGGAAAACTTCTCGAGCCTGCGCCGCAGCAAGAAATAGTGTTAACAGGCCCTAATGGTTGTGGCAGCCGGCCGCCAGCCATAGCTGGCAGCGGCTGGATTTCGCGGCCATGCAGACCGAACCGGCGCAGTACCGCCGCTTTACCCAGGGCGAGCTGTGGTTCGACGCCAGCCACGCACGCTTGCAACTGGCGGGTGCCGAACACACGCTGCCGGCCGGCGAGCCCGATGGCTGGCAGGCCAGCGTCAGTGCCTGGCTCACAGCCGCCTGACACCCGCCCGCAACGCGCAAGCGTTGGCCGCAGCCGCTCACGCCCCTCGCGGACAGCACCCCACTACGGCATGATGCGGCCAACCTGCCAGGAGCCCTCCATGTCCACCCTGCCGCTGTATATCTTTCGTAGCCTGCAACGCCAGCGCCTGGCGCGCGTGCCGGTGCTGTCCACGCTGCTGGTGGCCGTCGAGCACGGCGAGAAGCAGCTGCTCACCCGCCACGGTAGCTGGCATTGCCCGCCCGGCAGCTGGCTGGTGATTCCCGGCGGTCAGGAGGTGGACATCATCAACCAGCCCGACCGCCACGGTTACCGCGCCTGGACGCTGGTACAACCGCAACACTGGCTGCAACGGCTGCTGGCCCAGTACGGCAGCCAGCTACCGGCGCCGCCGTGGCAGGAAACTCCCCCCGTGTTCCGCCCGCACGCCGACGCCGTCGCCGCCTTGCAGCAATTGCAAACGCTGCTGCCGCAGGCCGAGGCCGGCACGCTGGGCGAGGCACGCGCCGAACACGCCTGGCAAGGCCTGATGCTGGCGCTGGCCGCCGCGCGCCAGGGTGCCGACCTGTTCCGCCAGCCACGGCAAGACGTGCGTGCGCAAATCCAGAGCCTGCTGGCCTTCGACCCGGCCCGCGACTGGCAAGCCACCGATATCGCCCGCCATCTGGCGATGAGCCCGGCTACGTTACGGCGCAGGTTGGCCGCCGAGCACACCTCGTTTTCCACCCTGCTGGGCGAGGTGCGCATGGAGCGGGCGCTGGGTCTGGTCAACAGCGGCAACCAGCCGCTGAGCGACGTGGCTGCCGCCTGCGGCTACCTGTCACCGTCGCGCTTTACCGCCGCCTTCCGCCAGCGCTTCGGCGTTACCCCCAGCCAGCTGCGCCAGCAACGCGACCATGCCGCCTGACGCGTGAGCGTTACGGCACAGTGGTTGCCGCTTCACGGCGCGCCACCGCCAGCGGAATAAGCGATGATGTCTTCATCATCCACCGCAACGGAGCGCACCATGTCCCGTCTTGTTCTGGCCAGCCTGCTGGCCGCCCTGGCCGTTCCGGCCACTGCCTTCGAACTGAGCAGCCCCGACCTGAAAGACGGCCAGCCGCTGGCCAAGGCGCAGGAGTTCAACAGCTTCGGCTGCCATGGCGGCAATGTATCGCCGGCCCTGAGCTGGACAAACGCCCCGGCCGGCACCAAGAGCTTTGCCGTCACCGTGTACGACCCGGATGCCCCCACCGGCAGCGGCTGGTGGCACTGGGTGCTGTTCGACCTGCCAGCCAGCAGCCAGGGTCTGCCCAGCGGCGCCGGTAACGCCAAAGGCAAACGCCCGGCCGGCAGCATCCAGAGCCTGACCGATTTCGGCGGCCCCGGCTTCGGCGGCGCCTGCCCGCCGCAAGGCGACCAACCGCACCGCTACATCTTCACCGTTCACGCGCTGAAAGTGGACAAGCTGGGGCTGGACAGCAAGGCCATGCCGGCGCTGGTGGGCTATATGCTCAATGCCAACAGTCTGGGCAAGGCCAGCCTGACGGCCACCTACCAGCGCTAAGCGCCCGGCAGCGGGCTAGTGGCGGCTTACAACGCAGCGACCACGGCCTTACCGGCACCGGCCAAGTCGGGCCGCGCCACATTCCCCCGAGCATCCGCAGCCCGCCCGCTTGCAAGACCCGGCTTGTTTGCGTTGCGAACAGGCCGGGTCATCCCGCGCCAGCCCGTCGGGGCAGGCTTGACAGTGGCCCTGCCGGCCACGCAGCATGCCGCCATGTTTGCGCCCGGAGCTGCCATGACCCGCCCCACCCTGCACCCCGATACGCTGGCCGTCCGCGCTGGCGAAGACCCGTTCCGCCCGCACGACGCACTGGCCGTACCGGTGGAGTTTGCCATCGCCCACGGTTACCCCGACGTGGCCAGCTGGGAGCAAGTGGCACGCGGCGACGCGCCCGGCCCGCTGTACAGCCGTAACACCGCACAGCCGGCCACGCTGGCGCTGGAAGCGAGGTTGGCCGCACTGGAAGGCGCCGAGGCAGCCGTGGCGTTCAGCAGCGGCATGGCCGCCATCAGCAGCACGCTCATGGCGCTGTTGCACCCCGGCGCCCGCGTGGTGGCCGGCAAGGACACCTACGGCGGCAGCCATTACCTGTTCCAGCACACGCTGCCGCACTGGGGCGTACAGGTGACGCTATGCGATACCACCGACGCCGACGCCTTTGCCGACGCCATGGCGCAGGGCTGCGACCTGTTGTACCTGGAATCGCCGACCAACCCGATGCTGAAAGTGCAGGACATCCGCCGTCTGGCCGCCGCCGGCCATGCCGCCGGGGCCGTGGTGGTGATCGACAACACCTTCGCCACCCCGGTGAACCAGCAGCCGCTGACACTGGGCGCCGACCTGGTGCTGCACAGCGCCACCAAGTTTCTGGGCGGCCACGCCGACGCCATGGGCGGTATCGCCTGCGGCAGCCGCGCGCTGACCGACAAGCTGCGCCACTACCGCGAGATCCACGGCGCCTGCCTGGACCCGATGAGCGCATTTCTGATCCTGCGCGGCATCAAGACGCTGGCACTGCGCATGCGCCAGCACAACGCCAACGCACTGGCGCTGGCGCAATGGCTGCAAAGCCACCCGGCCGTGGCACAGGTGAACTACCCCGGTCTGCCCGGCCACCCGCAGCACGCGCTGGCCGCCAGCCAGATGCAGGGCTTTGGCGGCGTGCTGAGCTTCGAGCTGGCCGGCGGCTTTGCCGCAGTGCAGGCCATGCTGCCGCGCTGCCAGTTGCTGATTCGCGCCGCCACGCTGGGCTCGGTGGATACGCTGCTGGGGATTCCCAGCACCACCAGCCATGTGGAATGCAGCGAGGCAGAACGGGTGGCACTGGGCATTCCGGGCGGTCTGATACGTTGCTCGGTGGGGATTGAAGACGTGCGCGACCTCATTGCCGACCTGGCACAGGCGCTGGCGTGAGTGACGGGCAGGCTGCGGCCAACCCCGGCCGCTTGTGGTATCTGTACGTGCTGCACTGCCGAGGCGGCAGCCTGTACACCGGCATCACCACCGATGTGGCCAAGCGCTACGCGGCGCACGCCGCCGGTAAGGGGGCGCGCTATACGCGCAGCTTTCCGCCGCTGAGCATTGCGCTGGTGCTGCAGTTTGACGGTAAAGGTGACGCGCTGGCCGCCGAGCACGCAGTGAAGGCGATGAGCGCCGCGCAGAAGCGAGCCTGGCTGGCAGCTCAGACGCAGGAAGCCGATTCGTCTGCCGGCAACGGCAGATAAGCCGGTAACAGCATGAAACTGTCCAGGTCGCGCGCCGCCGAAAACAGGTAACCCTGCGCCACGTCCACCCCCAGGCTGCGCACCTGCGCCAGCATGTCGGCGGTTTCGGTCCCTTCGGCCACCACCTGCGCGCCGCTGCGGTGCGCCGCTTCTACCGCCAGCGTCACCACATTGCAGGCTTTCTGGTTATCCAGATCGGCCACCAGCGACTGCTCCAGCTTCACCTCGGAAAAGGCGAACCGCGTCAGCAGCATCAGCGTGGAGTAACCGACGCCGAAGTCGTCCAGCGACAGGCTGAAGCCGTCCTCGGCCAGGCGTTGCATATTGCGCTCCACCTGCGGCAGTTGCAGCACATCGCACCATTCCACCACCTCCAGCCGCAGCGCGCTGCCGGGCAGCGCATAGCTGGCCATCAGCTGACACAGGCCGCTGGCAAAGTCGGGGCGGCACAGCGATTCGGTAGACACGTTCACCGCCACGCACAGCTCGGGAAAGCGTGCGCGCAAGCGCGGCAGCATCGCCACCACCGCTTGCAGCGACACCCATTCAAACTCGGCCAACCGGCCGCGCTGGCGCAGCAAGGTAATGACCCGCATCGCCGACACCGGTTGGCCGCTGGCGTGCTGCATGCGCAACAGCGCCTCGGCCCCCAGCAGGGCACCATCGCTGACGCGGACCTTGGGCTGCAGATGGATGGGCATGGTGTGCGGCGCCAGCCGCCAGCGGCTGAGGGCGGTCTCGATGTCGCGGTCGAGGCCGGTATCTTGGCGCAGCATGTCGTTGAAGTACGCCACGCCACCTTCGCGGGCAGTCAGCGCCAGCGTGATGTGGCGGTAGGCCGGCTCGTGGCCGGCGGCGCGGGCGTCGAGCTCCACCACGGCACAGCGAAAGCCCGGCACGAACTGCGGCCAGGCAGCGGTGAGGTATTCACCCAGCCGCAGCAGGAAATCATCCACCGCGCCCGACGTTTCCAGCGCCGGCAGGCGGGCATCGTGCAGCACGATGGCCAAGGAAAAATCGCCGTACTGGAACAACTGCCAGCGATAACCCTGCAGCGGCTGCCATAACGGTGCGTCGGCGGGCAACTGGCCCAGCCCCTGCCACAGCTTGCTGCCGGCTTGCGGGCCATACAACAGCAGGAAATCCCGCAGCCGGCACAGCTCCAGCACCAGCAGGCAACCCGCTGGTGCCGGCTGCATGGCCAGGCATTCGTCCAGCGCCAGCCGGTTGGGCAGCCCGCTCATCGCATCGGTGCGTACCAGCGCTTGCTCGCGGCGGCGCTGTGCATCGATCTGCGCGTCCATGTACACCATGCGCAACGACAGGTACAGGATGCAGAACGACAACGGCAGCACCAGCAGGCGCAGCATCAGCAATTGCGCCACCAAGCCGGCAGGCAAGGTGATGACGGTCAGCCCCAGCGCAAAACCGGCGTAGGTCGCCACCACGCGGACCAGCCATACCTTCAGCACCACCCGCAAGCTGAAGCGGCGGCGAATGGGCAACAGGCAACGCCGGTGCAACAGGCAACCCAGTAGCACCGGTACCGCCGTGTCCAGCATGCTGGCCAGCAGCCGGTCGGTCCCGGCGAACTGCCAGCGCGCCAGCGTGTTCAGCACATAACAGGCCAGCCCGCCCGGCCAGCCACCCAGTACCCCGCTGAGCAGCAGCAGGTCGGTGGTGAGATTCAGCTTCACCGGGCCCTTCATCGACGCCGATACGAACCAGGTGATCAGGTAGATGGTAAGCCCCATGCCCAGCCCCAGATGCAGGCCGCGCTGACGGATGGCCACCCCGCGATAACGGGTCAGCACCAGGACGGTACCGATCATGCCGATCGCTGCCGCAGCCTGTAACGCAAACAGCGGCAGGCTGGGCAGGGCGGAAAAGAACAGCTCGCTCAAGGCGGAAAGGATCATGGCGACAAGACCGCAACGTGGTACACAGCTGTCAGCATAGCGAGCAAGCTGCCTGCGCTATAAAAGCCAAGCTGTCACCAGCCCGCCGTTGCCTGCTGGCCGGCGGATCTGGCACCCACACCAGGTGTTAAGCAATGCTAAACAGCTGGCTCAGTATTGCTGGCTTGTCGCCCTGCCCGGCCGGCACGCACACTGCCATGCATTGCCCCCAGCGGAGAACACCATGACCAGCCCTACCCTCCCTCCCCAACTCGCCCGCGCCGAGCCCTTGCTGTGGCACAACCCGCAGCGGCTGCCGGCCGCGGCCGCGCTGGCGTCGCTGCCATACGGCCACGCCGACATCGACGCTGCCATCGCCCGCTGGCAGCGCTTTGCCCCGCTGCTGGCGCACTGTTTTCCGGACAGCGTGGCGGCCGATGGCCGTATCGACTCGCCCTTGCTTTGGCAGGATGGCGAGCTGCTGGTCAAGGCCGACCACGCGCTGCCGGTTACCGCCTGCATCAAGGCACGCGGTGGCGTCTACGAGGTGCTGTGCCAGGCCGAAGCACTGGCGCAAGCGGCCGGTTTGCTGGAGGGCGGCAACAGCTACGCCGTGCTGGCCGGCGACGCGGCCCGTGCGCTGTTTGCCCGCCACACCATTCTGGTGGGCAGCACCGGCAACCTGGGTTACAGCGTGGGCGTGATGGCACGCGCGCTGGGCCTGCAGGTGGAAGTCCACATGTCCAGCGACGCCAAGGCCTGGAAGAAGGACCGCCTGCGGGCACTGGGTGCCCGTGTGGTGGAGCACGCCGGCGACTACGCCACCGCCTTGGCCAGCGCCCGCACCTTGGCCGCCGCCGACCCGGCCAGCTATTTCATCGATGACGAGAGTTCGCTGTTGCTGTTCTTCGGCTACGCGGCAGCCGCCCGCGACCTGAAAGCCCAGCTGGACGCCACCGGCCAGCTGCCGACGCCGGCGCGGCCGCTGCGCGTCTACCTGCCCTGCGGCGTCGGCGGGGCGCCTGGCGGGGTGGCGTTCGGGCTGAAGTGCCTGTACGGCGACGCGGTGCAGATCGTGTTCGTGGAGCCGGTGGCGTCGCCGTGCTTTCTGCTGCGGCTGGCCAGCGGCGACGACCGGCTATCGGTTTACGATATCGGCCTCGATAACCGCACGCTGGCCGATGGCCTGGCCGTGCCACGCGCGTCGGCCACCGTAGCCGGCATCGTGCAACACCTG
The DNA here is from genome assembly GCF_007644045.2 of Vogesella urethralis. GTDB lineage: Bacteria > Pseudomonadota > Gammaproteobacteria > Burkholderiales > Chromobacteriaceae > Vogesella > Vogesella urethralis. Next base: position 92,395 of record NZ_VMDW02000098.1, on the reverse strand, counting down.
GTAGATGCCGTAGTCACCGTCAGCGACGACAGCTTGCTGAGCGAGGTGCGTCATCAATGGCAGCAATATGGCCTGCGGCTGGAGCCGTCGGCAGCTGCCGGCTTTGTGGCCCACCGCTTGGTCGCCAGCCAATGGGCGCAGGACGTGATACCGGTAGTGTGGACGACGGGCGGCAACGGTCTGCCGGATGAGGTGTTTCTGCCGCTGCTGGCGAGTTGAGTCAGCTACCGACGGCGTCGGCGGCCAACTCGTCGCCCAGCCAGCCGGCCAGCGTGGCCACCGCAGCGCTGCGCTCGCCACCGTACAGCGCATAGCAGCCCAGCAACAAGGGCGGCGTGGCGTCCAGCCGGCACAGGCTGCCAGCCTGCAAGGCGGGCGCCACCAGCCGCCAGCGCCCCAGCGCCACACCCTCGCCGGCCTCGGCACTGCGATACGCCAGCTGCGCCTGGTTGAAATGGCGCTCGGCCAGCCCGCAACCGGCCGGGCGACCGTGCACCGCCAGCCAGCGTGCCCACTCGCTACCCGGCGCCGACGACACGCTCCACGGGCTGTCGTCGTGCAGCAGCGGCCAACCGGTCGCAGGCGGCGCCGCCGTCGGCGAACGCACCGGCATGCCGTACTCGGGCCAGTGCGGCACGGCATCTTGCGGGGGGTGCGGCAGATAGCACAGGTACAAATGCGACGGGTCCGCCGGCCGTTGCGGCGCGACGGTGTCGGCCTGCAGGTCGACCACGATATCGGGGTACAAACCGGCAAACCGGCCCAGCCGCGGCAGCAGCCAGCCCAGCGCCAGCGAGGGTGGCGCCACCAGCCGGACGCTGGCGCCGTGGGTCTGCAAGGCGGCCAAGCCGTCGCCCAGCGCGGTAAAGCCCTGCTGCGCGGCAAGGTACAACTGCTGACCGGCCTGGGTCAGCACGAAACCGCGCGGGCCGCGCTGCATCAGCACCCGGCCCAGCCGTGCTTCCAGCCGCTGCATGCGCTGGCTGACGGCGCCCGGGCTAATGGCAAGCACCGCAGCCGCCCGGCGAAAACCACCGGCTTCGGCCACGGCGTGGAAAAACCACAGGTCGGCCAGCAGGCTGGCGTCAAGGCGGCGCGGCAACATGGCAGCGTGCTCAGTAAGCGAAACGTTCGCGCAGCGCTTCCAGATTCAGCTCGCGCAGGATGGCTTCCTGACGTTCGCGGGCGCTCTTCTTGCCGCCGCCCACCTTCTTGGCAATGATCAGCTCGTTTTTCATCGAGTGCTCCCAGCCCACCAGCTCGGTAACCGTCACCTGGTAACCGCGCGCCTCCAGCTGCAGGCAGCGCAGCACGTTGGTGAGCTGGCTGCCGAACTCGCGGGTGTGGATGGGGTGGCGCCACAGCTCGGACAGTGGCGTCTTGCCGAAAGTCTCGTTCTTTTTCTGGCGCAGTACGGCGGCCACTTCGGCCTGGCAGCACGGTACCAGCACGATGTAACGGGCGTCCTTGGCTAGCGCAAAGCGGATGGCGTCGTCGGTGGCGGTATTGCACGCGTGCAGCGCGGTGATGATGTCGACCTGGGCCGGCAAGGCGTCGGAGGTGATGGACTGCTCGACGGTCAGGTTCAGGAACTGCATGCCGGCAAAGCCCAGCCGGTTAGCCAGCTCGACCGACTTGTCCACCAGGTCCTGCCGCGTTTCCACGCCGTAAACGGTGGCGTCGGCTTTGTCCTTCAGGAACAGGTCGTACAGGATGAAACCGAGGTAAGACTTGCCGGCGCCGTGGTCGGCCAGGCTCAGGCTGCCTTTCTGCGCCAGCACGTCCGCCATCAGCGGCTCGATGAACTGGTACAGGTGGTACACCTGCTTCAGTTTGCGGCGGGTATCCTGGTTGATCTTGCCGTCGCGGGTAAGGATGTGCAGCTCTTTCAGCAGTTCGATCGACTGCTGCGGTTTGATTTCGGGGATCAGGCTCATGACGGCTTCCGCAAATAGGGGTTGCCGTTATTGTAGCAGTGCCGTCAATCCGCCCACTCGCTGCGATTGCGGCCCAATGCCTTGGCGCGGTACAAGGCGCGGTCGGTACGCTGCTGCAGCTGCTCCAGCGTTTCACCCAAACGCAGGCGTCCGACGCCCACGCTGGTGGTGAGCTGCAGTTCGGCGCGCACCTGCATGCCGGCTACCGCCAGGCGAACGGCCTCGGCCAAGTCGAGCAGACGACCCTCCGGCATGTCGGGCAGCAACACAGCGAACTCCTCGCCACCCAGGCGCGCGGCCACACCACCCGGCGGGCATTGCCGCGCCAGGATGCGGCCGAGTTCGCGCAGCACCTCGTCACCCACGCTATGGCCGTAGGTATCGTTGACCGCCTTGAAATGATCGAGGTCCAACAGCAGCAAGCCCATGCCGGCAGGCTGCATGCTGGCACCCAGGCGGTTGAACTGGCGGCGGTTGCACAGCCCGGTCAGCTCGTCGGTATTGGCCAGGCTTTGCAGCTGCTGGTGCACGCGGCGGGCATGCCGCATCAGGCTGAACACGCCGCCCGCTACCAGCGCCATGCCGAATACCCGCATCAGGTCTTCGCCGAAGGCCGACAACCAGCGCGGCTGCTCGACCACTTCATCCATGATGTCGGCCACCGCGCTGACCAGCCACAGGCTGAGGCCACAGGTCAGCCAGTTATAGGCGGCGTCAGGTAAGGGTTCACGCTGGACACCCCAGAACATCAGCACGATGATGGACAGCACCGTCAGCTCGGCCAGGCCGCCGACGCTGAACAGCCAGCTTTGCGACAACCACGGCAACCACAACAGATGAAACAGGATTTCAGCCAGTAACAGGATGCCCAGAACCAGCATGAAACGGCGCCGATACTGCAGCAGATACGGCTTTTTTTCGGAAAAATCGGGCATGATGAATACAGTAATGCGGTGATGGCTGCTTGTAGCATCGTTGTTTCCGCCGGTGGCGGCAAGCGGCAAAAGCACTTTTGCACCGACAGACAGGCTGTCAAAATTTCGCCCACCTTAAATCCACCAGGATTCTATAACCATGGCTTTACAACTAAAGGTCATTCCGGTCACACCCTTCCAGCAAAACTGTTCGGTGATCTGGTGCGATGCAACGCGCCAGGCGGCGGTGATCGATGCCGGTGGCGACATCGCCCGCATCCGCGCATTTATCGATGCCCAAGGGCTGACGGTAGAAAAGCTGCTGCTCACCCACGGCCATATCGACCACGCTGGCGCCGCACGCGAGCTGGCAGATGCGCTGGGCGTGGCCATTGAAGGACCGCATCCGGCCGAAAGCTTCTGGCTGGACCAGCTGCCCAGCCAGGGCACCATGTTCGGCTTTCCGCGGGCCGAGCCGTTGACGCCGGAACGCTGGCTGCACGAGGGCGACAGCGTCACCGTCGGCCAGCAACAACTGGAAGTCCTGCACTGCCCGGGCCATACCCCTGGCCATGTGGTGTTCGTTAGCCGTGCGGCCAACGTCTGTATCGTCGGCGACGTGCTGTTCCAGGGTAGTATCGGCCGCACCGACTTTCCGATGGGCAACCACGAGCAACTGATCGATGCCATCCGCAGCAAGCTGTTCGCGCTGCCGGATGACATGACGGTGGTGCCCGGCCACGGCCCGTTCACTACCATTGGCGACGAGCGCCGCAGCAACCCGTTCGTGGCCGACCGCCGCTACGGCTGATGGACGCCGCCTTCGAACGCGCGGTGCTGGCGCAGCTGCTGGCCATCCCGCCGGGGCGGGTCAGCAGCTACGGCGTGCTGGCAGCGCTAGCCGGCTACCCGCGCCACGCCCGCCACGTGGGCAAGCTGCTGGCCAGCGCGCCCGACGGCGCCGGCTGGCCGTGGTTTCGCGTGGTTAGCAGCAGTGGCCACATTGCCCGCCCCGGCACACCGCAAGCGGATTACCAGCGCCTGCTGCTGGAAGAAGACGGCGTCGAGGTTGGCCGCAACGGCCGTATCGATTTGCGCCGTTACGGCTGGCCGGTGGCCGGCGAGTAAGCCTCATGCAACACTCATGCGCCATCGTCATGTTATGACGGCGATCGTGCAGGAATCACACAGCATTTGTCCTAAACGGGTGTTTGACTGCGCATCACGCCCGCTTTCTGCTATGCTCCGCGTCCCCGTTTTGCCGCCAACCGGCTACCCGCCGGCATCCGCAGCAAAACGGTTTGCTTTTTTAACGACTTAGCAGCAGAACAACATGACAACTCGCACTACTCTGATCGCCCTGGCACTGGCTTCCTGTGCCGGCTTCGCACACGCCGATTACACCTTCAGCAACGTCAGCGCCAACTGGCTGGACTGGTCTTCCAACACCCAGGACCGCACCAACAAGGGCCCGTTCGGCGGCAAGGCCGACTTTGCCTACCTGGAAGCCGAAGGCGGCATGGGCGGCAACTGGGGCGATGTGTACGGTTTCCTCGACATCGAGAACCCGGATCAGAACACCCGCGAGCAAGGTGGCCAGAACCGTCGCTACGCTTCCAAAGTGGTAGCCCGCGTGAATGTGGCCCAGATCGGCAACCTGCCGGTACAGGCTTACGCCCACGTGTACGACTTCCGTGAAGGCAAGTTCTACGACCAGAACCGCGTACTGGGTCTGGGCACCAGCTTCTCCGCCGGCAACCTGTGGGTGAAGCCGTTCCTGGGCGCGCACCAGGAGTTCAAGCAAGGCGTGGGTGCACACCGCAACGGCATGATGGCCGGCTGGGTACTGGGCTTCCCGTTCAAGGCCGCCGGTCAGGACCTGATGGTAACCCAATGGCACGAAATCGAATTCGATCGTGAAAACCGCTACCTGGCCATGGGCAAGGACGGCAAAGTGGCCAACGGCCGCAAACTGGCTAACAACGGCGCCGTGTCGCTGTGGTGGAACGCTACCAAGAGCGTGACCGGTGGCCTGACCTACCGCTACGCCGACCAGAAGCTGGGCTCCGCCACTTACCAGCGCGCGCTGATCACTACCATCAAGTACAACTTCTGATTGTCTGCGGCCTGCGGCGACTGCGGCAGGCTGGCGGTGGGCCGCATGGCCACCGGCCGGCCGCAGCTGTAGCGCGCAGGGAAGGCAGCATCGACTCTGCAACCTGTCCGGCCACGCCGGGCAGGTTTTTTTACACCCGCAGCTTGGCTTGCCTTGTCAATGCCGCCGCAACAAGCACGCGACGTACTGGCGCTTTTTCACCGCAAGTATTCGTTTATGACAAGGCAAAGTTGCCGTATGCAGCAAAAATATGTTAAAGACTCGGGGTAATTTTCGATTCCGAACTTAGCCCCATGAGCCGATCACCTAGACACGACAAAATCCTGCAGTTGGTGCGCGAGAATGGCTTTATGCCCATCGAGGAGCTGGCGCGCATTCTGGACGTGACGCCGCAGACCATCCGCCGCGACATCAACCAGCTGTGCGAGGCCAACCTGCTACGCCGTTATCACGGCGGCGCGGCGCTGGGTAACAGCGTGGAGAACGAGGATTACTTCTCGCGCAAGGGCAAGCTGCAAAGCGAGAAAGCGCACATTGCCGACATGATCGCGGAAAACATTCCCGACCATGCCTCGCTGTTCATGAGCATCGGCACCACCATCGAAGCGGTGGCGCAGGCGCTGACCGCCAGCCACAAGGGCTTGCGCGTGATCACCAACAACATCCACGTGGCGTCGATCATGTCGGCCAACCCCGATTTCACGGTGATGATCACCTCGGGCGTGGTACGCGCCTCGGACGGCGGCATTACCGGCGTGGCCACGCTGGACTTCATCAACCAATTCAAGGTGGACTACGCCATCATCGGTGTGTCGGGCATAGAGACTGACGGTTCGCTGCTGGACTTCGACTACCGCGAAGTGCGCGTGGCGCAGGCGATGATGAACAACGCCCGCCACCGCTTCCTGGCCGCCGACCACAGCAAGTTCGGCCGCAATGCGCTGGTACGCATGGGCCATATCAGCGAGTTCAACGCCATCTTTACCGACGCCATGCCGCCGGAAAGCCTGAAGAAGCTGCTGGACGACCACAACGTACGCATGTACCTGGCCGACCCGGTATAAGGTTGGCCGCCGTAGCAAGCAACAAGGGCGCCGCAGGCGCCCTTGTTGCTGTGCGATACCCGCCTAACGCGGCAACGCGACGGGCAGCCGCTCGTGCTGCTCGCTACTCCACGCCACCACCAGGTTGCGGCCCAGCTCCTTGGCGCGGTACAGCATGGCGTCAGCACGCTGCACCACTGCCACCACGTCCGGCATGCCTTCGATGCCGCACACGCCAGCGCTAAACGTCTGGCGGAAGCGGCCACGCGGCGACTGCTGGTCCAGCAGCTCGAAATCGGCGCGAATCTCTTCCATCAGCCGGTAAGCCTGGTCCACCGTCATGCCCGGCAACACCAGCGCAAACTCCTCGCCGCCGTAGCGGCCGATCAGGTCGCTGCGGCGCAGGCGCTCGCGCAGGAAGCGCGCCAGGTTAACCAGCACCTCGTCGCCAGCCTGATGGCCGTAGTTGTCATTGATGCGCTTGAAGTGGTCTAGGTCCAGCATCACCATCGCCAGCGGCAACCGTTCGCGCTGAGCGCGGGCAAACTCGTACTCCAGCCGCGCAAACAGGTGGGTGTGGTTCAGCAGGCCGGTCAGGCTGTCGGTGCTGATGTAGGAACGCAGCTTGCGGTAGCGGCGGGCGCGGGTGGTGACGGTGACCACCAGCTCGTCGCTGGACACCGGCTTGGTGAGGTATCCGTCCACCCCCAGCGCCAGCGTGTCCAGCTGGATGTCCTGCCGTTTTTCCATCGACAGGAAAATGATCGGGATGCCGTCCATCAGGCCTTGCTGGCGAATGATGCGCGCCAGCTCCTTGCCGTCGCACTCCGGCATGTACATGTCCATCAGGATGAGGTCGGGGCGGAAGCGCTCGATCGCTTCCAGCGCCTGGCTAGGGCGTGTCACCTGCTCGGTCAGGATGCCGTGCTGGCTCAGTACCGCCGAATACAGCCCGGCGAGCGAACCCATGTCTTCGATCAGCAGCACGCGCAGCGGGTTGCGGCGGTCTTGCGGCTGCGGCACTGCCAGCGCGTCCAGCAACTCGCGTACGCCCAGCGGCCAGTTCAGGTAGCCCTGACCGCCGTTGCGTACGGCCTTCAGCCTGGCCTCGAAATCGCGGCGCGGGCTGGCGTACAGCAGCGGGCACGGTAGCGGCATGCCCGGCGGGAACAGCGTTTCGTCGCCGACGAAATCGCTGTACACCACCAACGCCCCCGGCGTGTGCTGGCGCAAGGCCTGCTGCAGCTGCAAGGCATCACGGAACACGTCCAGCCGGTAGCCGAAGCAGGCCAGCTGCTCGATCAGGTAATCATCCACTTCACGCTCGCCCGCCCACAGAAACAAGCGATGACTCTGCCGCAATGGCGCGCTGGCCACCGTGCTCTTCGGCGGGGCCGGCATGCTGGCCAGCTGCGTCACCAGCGACAGTTGCTGGCGCAGGCCCAGGATGTCGTCCTGAGCGCGGCGGCGCTTCAACCAGGCGCGCAGCTGGGCGGCCAGTTCGTCGTTGGCGCGCAACAACTCGTCGGCACCCGCCTGCTCGGCCACGCCCTGCAAACACTGGCTCAGCGCAGTAAAGCGGCGGGCCAGCTCCGGGTCCCAGCGATCCAGCAGCTGGCGACCAACGTGGTCCATTTCCTGGGACAGGCCCAGCAGGGTTTGCGGAAGTGTCTGAACAGACATGGCTAAGTTAAACGGACATTTATACAAAGATTGTCAGTATACCGACAGTAAAGCGGTATGACGCAGCCTGCTGTTATAATCTCCTGTTCCATTGACAGCACGGGGCAGCCCCGGTCCCGCCAGAGGCAGTATGAACGTCTTTTACGAAGAAAGCGGCAGCTTCAAGGTCGGCAGCGTGGTGTCCCGCGCTGACGCCAGTCTGCAAATCGACACCCAGCACGGCAAGCGCACCAAGCTGAAAGCGGCCAACGTGTTCCTGGAGTTCAGCAGCGCGCTGCAGGACTTTCTGCCGGCTGCCGAAGCGATTGCTGCCGATATCGACGTCGACTTCCTGTGGGAATGCTGCGGCGACGACGAATTCGGTTTCGACACCCTGGCCGCCGACTACTTCGGCCACGCCCCCAATGCGCTGGAAAACGCCGCCATCCTGCTGCGCCTGTACGCCGCGCCGATGTACTTCTACAAGAAGGCCAAGGGCCGCTTCAAGGCCGCACCGGAAGAAACGCTGAAAGCCGCGCTGGCCGGTATCGAGCGCAAAAAGCGCGAACAGGAACAGATCGACGCCTGGGCCGCCGAGCTGGCCGCCGGCACGCTGCCGGACGCCATCCGCAGCCACCTGATGGCCATCCTGTACCGCCCGGACAAGAACACGCTGGAATACAAGGCCTTCGACCAGGCCAGCCGCGCCACCAGCCTGCCGCCGCTGCGCCTGGCCGACAAAGTGGGTGGCATTCCGTCGGTACCGGCCTACCTGATGGCCGGCTTCCAGATGGAGCACTTCCCCAAAGGGCTGGGTTTTGGTAACTATGCCCCCGCCACGCTGCCGGAGGCGCTGCCGCTGGCCGAGGTACAGGCGTTCTCCATCGACGACGCCGCCACCACCGAAATCGACGATGCGCTGTCGGTACAGTGGCTGGACAACGGCAATATCCGTGTCGGCATCCACATTGCCGCGCCCACGCTGGGCATTGCGCCGGGTAGCGATCTGGAAAAGATCGTGCACCAGCGCCTGTCCACCGTGTACTTCCCCGGCGACAAGATCACCATGCTGCCCGACGACGTGGTGGCACAGTTCACGCTGCAGGAAGGCCAGGCTTGCCCGGCGCTGAGCCTGTACGTGGAAGTGAGCCCGGCCTTCGAGCTGGTGGATTTCGAAAACCGCGTCGAGCGCGTGCACATTGCGGCCAACCTGCGCCACGATCAGCTGGAGCAGGTGTTCAACGAAGACACGTTGGCCGCACCCGGCTTCGGCCCCGACTACGCGTTCAAGCGCGAGCTGGTCTGGCTGTGGCAGTTTGCCAACGCCCGCGAAGCCTTCCGCGGCAAGACGCCAGACCCGAACCGCCCGCCGCAGGTGGACTACAACTTTGCCGTGGAAGACGGCAAGGTGCGCATCACCATCCGCAAGCGCGGTTCGCCGATGGACAAGCTGGTTTCCGAGCTGATGATCCTGGCCAACAGCGAGTGGGGCCGCATGCTGGCCGAAGCCGACATCCCGGCCATGTACCGTGCGCAAAGCATGGGCAAGGTACGCATGACCACCCGCCCCGAGCCGCATATCGGCCTGGGCGTAGCACAGTACGCGTGGAGCACCTCGCCGCTGCGCCGTGCGTCCGACTTTGTGAACCAGCGCCAGCTGGTGGCGATGATCCGTGGCGAAGACCCGCAGTACGCGCAAGGCGACGCCATGCTGTTTGCGCTGCTGCGCGACTTCGACGCCGCCTACAGCGCCTACCTGGGCTTCCAGGACAAGATGGAGCACTTCTGGTGCCTGCGCTGGTTCAGCCAGGAGGGCGTGACCGAGCCGACCGCCACCTTCATCAAGGAAGACCTGGTGCGCATCGACGGCGTGCCGCTGCGCCTGCGCATTGCCGGCCTGCCGGAGCTGGAAAACGGCGACCGCATCCAGCTGCAGATCATCCGCATCGACGAGCTGATGCTGGAGCTGGAATGCCGCTTCGTGGCGGTGATTTCGCGCAAGACGCCGCCGGCGGACAGCGCCGAGCAACCGGCTTAAGAATGCACAAGGCCCCGCGATGCGGGGCCTTGTTTTTTCTGCCGGACAGCGCCTACAGCAGGCTGTCGATCTGGGTGCTCATTTCCTTCAGGTGGCCGATGGCGCCTTCCAGCTGCTCGGCGCTGATGTTCAACGCCGACACCACACGCTGCGGTACCGTTTCCAGCATGTCCTGCTCGCTCATGCCACGGTTGAAACCGGCCACGATGTACGACGCCAGGCCGATCAGCAGCGCGTACGGCGACGCATCGGCCGGTGGCACCAGATTGTGCTGGTTACGGATGGCGTCCTGGATGGCATCGGGGAAGTTCCAGCGCCGGGCCAGCTCGGCGCCCACTTCGGTCAGATCCATGCCCAGCACCATGCGCTCGGTAGCCAGGCGGTCGGCCCCGCCATCGACCACACGGTCGATCTGCACCGCTTTTTCCGGCTCGGCCACGTGCAACACCAGCTCGCCGATATTGGACATCAGGCCACAGGTATAGCCCAGCTGGGTTTCCAGGCCCGCCAGCTTGGCCAGCGCCTTGCTGGTATTGGCCATCTCGAAGCTGCGGCCCCAGAAGCTTTTCATGTCGAAACCGGGAATGTTGGCCGTGGCGCCGCTGACACCGGAGGCGATGACCAGCACGCGCAGGTTATCGAAGCCCAGCATCACCACCGCGTCTTCCAGCGAGCCGATCTTGCGGCTGCCGCCAAAGCGCGCGGTATTGGCCAGCCGCAGGACACGGGCGCTCAGTACCTGATCGTGGGCCACCTTGTCGGCCACGTCGTCCATGTTGATGTTTTTGTCATTGAAGCTGGCGATCAGCTCCTGTACTACCTTGGGCACCATCGGCAGCTTGCCGGATGCCTTGTCGAATAGCTCTGCCACTTGCATTTGGGGTCTCCTTGTCGTGGTGTGCCCGTACACAAGCCGCTAACAAAACCGCCGGGCTAACCCTGCCCGGCCGCGCAGTTTTCTTAGCGACTCTCAGTGAGCTTAGGCAAGGAATGGCAAAAAAACAGCCGGTATTTTCCGGTCACCACCACGCCAAGGGCATGACGATGCCGGCCTACCGGCCCAAGGTACATAACAACTCAACTCAGCACAGCTTGCTACTACGCTACTGCCACTGCACAGGCGTACGCGACGCCCGCACAGGTCCTACACAACCAGGTTGATGGCGCTGCCTACCGCTTGCTGGATCGCTTCGCCCGTGGCCGAAAACGCCTCCACAACGGTATCACCCGCCTCCTCGATGCCATCGACGATGCCACTGCCGATGTCCATGATGCCGCCGCCGATATCGGTGGCGCCATCTGCAATCTTGCTGATCCCGGTACCGATGCTGCCGTAACCGGCAGCAATGGTGGAGCCTGCGGAAGAAATGCCGGAAACGCTCATGGTGTGACCCTCCGTACTGGTCCGGCACGACAGGTGCGCCGGTAAGCAAAGCCTAGCGCAGCCGGCCCGACAAACCACTGTCAGTTTGTATCGGGGTTAGCACAATGCAGAAACAAAAGCGGCTTTGTGAAAAATTCATGTCGCATTCATATAACCATCACAATCCACAATGGCATAGCATGTTGGCATCGCCCCGGCCTGCTACCCGCAGCCGGTAAAACACAAGCGTGGCGACGCATGCAAAGGAGAAAACATGCCATTCCGTCGTAGCCTGCTGGCCCTGAGCCTGGCCACCCTACTGGGCGCCCAGCCCGCCCTGTCCGCCCCGTTGCTGGATGCCGTAGCCCCGGCCCGCACCGAAGCCGCCGCCCCCGCCGGCAATGCCTGGGTGGAAATCGACAAAGCCGCCTTCGAGCACAATATCCGTCAGCTGCAAACCCGCCTGGCCGGCAAATCGCAAATCTGCGCCGTGATGAAGGCCGACGCCTACGGCCACGGCATCGCGCTGCTGGTGCCGTCGGTCATCGCCAGCGGCGTGCCGTGCATTGCGGTGGCCAGCAACGAAGAAGCCCGCGTGGTGCGCGAGAAAGGCTTCAAGGGCCGCCTGATGCGCGTACGCACCGCCACGCTGGCCGAAATCCGCGGCGCACTGCGCTACAACATGGAAGAGCTGGTAGGCAACCTGGCGCACGCCCGCGCCGCCGGTCAGCTGGCGCAACAGCAAGGCCGGACGCTGCGCATCCACCTGGGCCTGAACTCGTCGGGCATGAGCCGCAACGGGCTGGAAATGGCCACCGAACAAGGCCGTCAGGACGCGTTGGCGCTGGTGAAACAGCCCGGCCTGAAGCTGGTGGGCATCATGACCCACTTTGCGGTGGAAGACGCCGACGACGTACGCAAAGGGTTGGCCGCATTCAAGCAGCAAAGCCAGTGGCTGATCGACAATGCCGGCCTCGACCGCAGCAAGCTGACGCTGCACGCGGCCAACTCCTTCGCCACGCTGGAAGTGCCGGAAAGCCACCTCGACATGGTGCGCCCCGGCGGCCTGCTATACGGTGACACCCTTCCCAGCTACACCGAATACCGCCGCGTGATGGCGTTCAAAACCCGCGTCGCCGCCGTCAACGCCTACCCGGCCGGCAATACCGTCGGTTACGACCGCACCTTCACCCTCAAGCGCGACAGCCTGCTGGCCAACCTGCCGCTGGGCTATTCCGACGGCTACCGCCGCGTGTTCACCAACAAGGGCTATGTGCTGGTCAACGGCCAGCGCGCGCCGGTGGTGGGCAAGGTGTCGATGAACACCACCATGGTGGACGTCACCGACATTCCCGGCGTGAAAGCGGGTGACGAAGTGGTACTGTTCGGCAAGCAGGGCAACGCCGAAATCACCCAGACCGAAATGGAAGACATCAACGGCGCGCTGCTGGCCGACCTGTACACGGTATGGGGCAACAGCAACCCGCGCCGGCTGAAGTAAACGCCCGCCCAAACGGCAGGCTACGGCAGGCGGCCACTGCGTTACACTGGCCGCCTGCCCCGACTGACTGCCCATCGCCATGACCCCACCCGCCCTGCTGCTACACCGTTTTCACAGCCCGCTGGGGCCGATGTTTGTCTGCGCCAGCGAACAGGGCGTCTGCCTGCTGGAGTTTGCCGTCAGCCAGCGTAACGAACGCGAGTTTGCCGACCTGCAACGGCTGCTGGGCTGCCGCATCGTGGCCGGCGAAAACGACCACACGCGCCAGACCGAGCGCGAAATCGGCGAGTATTTTGCCGGCAGCCGCCAGCGCTTCGACGTAGCGCTGCACCTGCCCGGCACGGCTTTCCAGCAGCAGGTGTGGCAAGCGCTGCAAACCATTCCCTACGGCGATACCATCAGCTACCAGCAGCAGGCCGACCGCCTGGGCAAACCGGCCGCCATCCGCGCCGTCGCCGGCGCCAACGGTGCCAACCGCGTCGCCATCATCGTGCCCTGCCACCGCGTCATCGGCAAAGACGGCAGCCTTACCGGCTATGGCGGCGGCCTGCAGCGCAAGGCCTGGCTGCTGGCGCACGAACAGCGCAGCCGCTTTGGTGACACCCAGCCGCAGCTGTTCTGAACCGGCGGCCAACATTGGCCGCAGACGACACTGATGTTCTGACTACCGGAGCAATGCACATGATCAAGCAAGTTGGCGACACCCAGATCCAGCCGGTGCATACCGCGCGCTGCCACTGCGGCGGCGTGGTGCTGGCGCTGACGCTGCCCAACGGCATTGAACGCCCGCGCCGCTGCGACTGCTCGATCTGCCGCCGCAAGGGCGCCATCGTGGCGTCGGTAAAGCTGGACGGCATCCGCATCGAGCAAGGCGCCGAGCTGCTGCGGCTGTACCAGTTCAACACCCATACCGCCAAACACTACTTCTGCTCGGTATGCGGCATCTACACCCACCACCAGCGCCGCTCGCACCCGGACGAGTACGGCTACAACGTCGGCTGCCTGGACGGAGTGAACCCCTATCTGCTGGGCGATATTCCGGTAAACGACGGCGTCAACCACCCGGCCGACCGCCAGGGCTAGGCCTGCGGCCAACGTTGGCCGCAGCCAAGCTGGTGACATGACAACGCCGCCCCGAAGGACGGCGTTTTACTGGCGGCAACTACCTAGCCCTGGCCGGGCAGCGCCAGGTCAAGCCGGTGGCAACAAACCGTCGACGCGGAACATGGCCTTGATGCCGCGGATGGCCTGGCGGATGCGGCTTTCGTTCTCGATCAGCGCAAAGCGCACGTACTCGTCGCCGTAGTCGCCAAATCCCACACCAGGCGACACCGACACCTTGGCCTTGTCCAGCAGCAGGTTGGCAAACGCCAGCGAGCCCAACTCACGATAGTGCTCGGGAATGCGCGCCCAGATGTACATCGACGCCTTGGGCAGGTCCACCTGCCAGCCCGCCTCCATCAGCCCCTTGTACAGCACGTCGCGGCGCTTCTGGTAGGTGGCGGCAATGTCGAGCACGCATTGCTGGTCGCCTTCCAGCGCGGCGATGGCGGCAATCTGCAGCGGGGTGAAGGTGCCGTAGTCGTGGTAGCTCTTGATGCGCGCCAGCGCGGCCACCAGGTCGGGGTTGCCCACCATGAAGCCGATACGCCAGCCGGCCATGTTGTAGCTCTTGGACAGGGTGAAGAACTCCACCGCGATGTCCTTGGCGCCCGGCACCTGCATGATGGACGGCGCCTTCCAGCCGTCGAACACGATGTCGGCGTAGGCCAGGTCGTGTACCACGAAGATGTCGTGCTTCTTGGCCAGCGCGATCACGCGCTCGAAGAAGTCCAGCTCCACGCACTGCGCGGTGGGGTTGGACGGGAAGCCGATGACGATCATCTTGGGCTTGGGGTAGCTGCCGCGAATGGTTTTTTCCAGCTCGGCAAAGAAGTCCACCCCCGGCACCATCGGCACGCTGCGGATGTCGGCGCCGGCGATCACTGCGCCGTAAATGTGGATGGGGTAGCTCGGGTCCGGCACCAGCACGGTGTCGCCACGGTCCAGCGTGGCCAGCATCAGGTGCGCCAGGCCTTCCTTGGAGCCGATGGTGACGATGGCCTCGCTGTCCGGGTCGATATCCACCGCGTAGCGCTGCTGGTACCAGCGCGCGATGGCACGGCGCAGGCGCGGTATGCCCTTGGACGCCGAGTAACCGTGGGTATCGGGCCGCTGCGCGGCTTCGGTGAGCTTGGCCACGATGTGCGGCGGCGTGGCCCCGTCCGGGTTGCCCATGCTCATGTCGACGATATCGTCGCCACGGCGGCGGGCAGCCATTTTGCGTTCGGCGGTAATGTTGAAAACGTAAGGGGGGAGACGATCGATGCGCGCAAAGCGGCGCTTGCCGGTAGACGACATGGGAAACCTTTCAACGTAAGCGCCCGGAACCGTCCGAGCGACGTTCCCCCGACACAGGGGAAGGGCCATCGTAAGCGGCTGGCATGGCGGCTGTCTAGCGCCATAAAAAAAAGCGGCCCACGCGGGGCCGCCTAACGCAACAACACAACGATACAACAGAACAATCAGGCCACCTCGCGGCCAAGTGCCACCTGCAACAGCGCAAACCACTGCTGGCGATCAAGCTCCAGCCGGCAGGCCGCCGCCGCCTCGTCCAGCGAAGCCAGACGGCGCGAGCCGATGATGGGCAGCGGCTTGCACGGGTGCTGCAGCAGCCAGGCCAACGCCACCGTGGCCACGCTGACGTCCAGCGCGCCGGCCACCTGCTGCAGGGTAGCGTGCAACACGGGGTTGGCCGCGGTATCCAGCAGGCGGCCACCGGCCAGCGGCGACCACAGCATCGGGCGCACCCGCAGCTGCTGGCACTGATCAAAGGTGCCGTCGAACAGCGGGTCCAGGTGCAGCAGCGAGGCTTCCACCTGGTTGGTCACCAGCGGGAAACGGCTGGCCAGCAGCGCATACTGCGACGGCGTGAAATTGGACACGCCGAAGTGGCGCACCTTGCCGGCCTCGAACAGGCGGCGGAAGGTGTCGGCAACGTCATCCGCCTCCAGTAGCGGGTCGGGGCGGTGGATCAGCAGCAGGTCGAGGTAGTCGGTGCCCAGGTGGCGCAGCGAGGCCTCGACACTGGCGGTGATGTGCGCCGCCGAGGTGTCGTAGTGCTTCACCTGCCAGCCGCGCTCGGCCATGGCCGGCTTGATGCCGCACTTGCTGACCAGTTGCAGCTGATCGCGGCGCGACGGGTGGGCCTTCAGCCAGCGACCGAACAGCGCTTCACAGGTGAAGCCGCCGTACAGGTCGGCGTGGTCGAAGGTGGTGATGCCCAGCGCCAGGGCGTGCTCCACCCAGGCGGCCAGCGCGGCGTCGTCAAATCCCCATTCGTCCAGACGCCAGACGCCGGCCGCCACCGGTGACAGCAGCGGCCCCGATGCGGCCAACCCTTGCTTGCCCAGCGCCGTCATTACACGATCCGAGCTTCGGTTTTCGGGTCGAACAGCACCGCCTTGGACACGTCGAACACCAGGTCCATGCTCTGCCCCGGGCGCTTGGCTTCGGTGGGGTGGGTACGGCAGCACACTTTGGTGTTGTTCAGCGACACGAATACCAGGGTGTCCGGGCCGGTAGGCTCGATCACGTCGATGTGGCAGCTCATCACCGGCAGGCCTTCGCGGTGCGCGGTGCGGGCGTCGGTGATCTGCTCCGGGCGGATGCCGAAGATCACTTCCTGGCCGACAAACTGCGCCAGCTTGGTCTTGTCGTGCGGCAGCGGCAGCACCACGCAGCCTTTGTCGTCGCAGATCTTCACGCCGATGCTGTCGCCGGTCTGGATGACGGTGGCCGGGATGAAGTTCATCGACGGCGAGCCGATGAAGCTGGCCACAAACAGGTTGGCCGGGTTGTCGTAGATGTCTTGCGGGCTACCGAACTGCTGCACAATGCCGTCCTTCATCACCGCGATCTTGTCGCCCAGCGTCATGGCCTCGATCTGGTCGTGGGTCACGTACACGATGGTGGACTTCAGGCGCTGGTGCATCAGCTTGATTTCGGTACGCATCTCCACGCGCAGCTTGGCGTCCAGGTTGGACAGCGGCTCGTCGAACAGGAAGATGGACGGGTTGCGGGCCAGTGCACGGCCCATGGCCACGCGCTGACGCTGGCCACCGGACATCTGGCCCGGCTTGCGGTCCAGCAGGTGGGTGATCTGCAGCATCTCGGCCACGCGGTTTACGGTGGCGTCGATCTCGGCCTGCGGCACCTTGCGGATTTCCAGGCCGAAGCTGATGTTCTGGCGCACGGTCATCGACGGGTACAGCGCGTAGCTCTGGAACACCATGGCGATGTCGCGATCTTTCGGCGACAGGTCGTTGACGCGTTTGCCGCCGATTTCGATATCACCGCTGGTGATGTCGTCGAGGCCGGCGATCATGTTCAGCAGCGTGGATTTGCCGCAGCCGGACGGGCCCACCAGAATCAGGAACTGGCCGTCTTCGATGGCGATATTGATGCCTTTCAGCACGTCGGTGCCGTTGGCGTAAGTCTTGCAGACGTTATTGATGGAAAGTGCAGCCATCGCATTAACCTTTCACGGCACCGGCTGTCAGGCCACGCACGAAGTAGCGGCCAGCAACCATGTAAACAAACAGAGTCGGCAGCGCAGCAATGATGGCTGCGGCCATGTCCACGTTGTATTCCTTCACCCCGGTAGAGGTGTTCACCAGATTGTTCAGCGCCACGGTAATGGGCTGCGATTCGCCGCTGGCGAATACCACGCCAAACAGGAAGTCGTTCCAGATCTGGGTGAATTGCCAGATCACGCACACCACGAAGATGGGGCCCGAGATCGGCAGCAGGATGCGCAGGAAGATGGTCCAGAAGCCGGCGCCGTCGATGCGCGCCGCCTTCACCAGCTCGTCCGGCACGGTGATGTAGAAGTTACGGAAGAACAGCGTGGTAAACGCGGTACCGTACACCACGTGCACCAGCACCAGGCCGGTAGTGGTGTTGGCGATGCCGAGGGTACCCAGCAGTTGCGCCATTGGCAGCAGCACCACCTGGAACGGGATGAAGCAGCCCACCAGAAGCATGGTGAACAGCGCATCAGACCCGCGAAAGCGCCACATCGACACCACGTAGCCGTTGACGGCACCGATCAGGGTGGAGATCAGCACTGCCGGCACGGTCATCTTCAGCGAGTTCCAGAAGAAGCCCTGCATGCCGTTGCACTCCACGCCGGTGCAGGCCGTGGCCCAGGCTTTGGCCCAGGCACCGCCTTCCCACGCTTGCGGCAGCGACAGCATGTTGCCGGCGCGGATGTCGTCCAGGCTCTTGAACGAGGTGGTCAGCATCACGTACAGCGGCAGCAGGTAGTAAATGGCCATCAGGAGCAGCGCGGCATACACCAGCGCGCGGCCAACGGTGAGGTTCTTAAACACGTTTGGCACTCCTTGTTTCCAGATACATCAGCGGGACCAATACTGCGACGATGGTGAACAGCATCATCATAGCCGAGGCGGCACCCTGGCCCAGCTGGCCACGGGTAAAGGCAAACTGGTACATGAAGATGGCCGGCACGTCGGACGAGGTACCCGGGCCACCACCGGTCAGCGCCATCACCAGGTCGAAGCTCTTGATGGCGATGTGCGACAGGATCAGCAGCACGCTGAAGAACACCGGGCGCAGGCTGGGGATCAGGATGCGGCGGTAGATGGTGGGCAGGCTGGCGCCATCCACCTGGGCGGCCTTGATGATCGAGTCGTCAATGCCGCGCAGGCCGGCCAGGAACAGCGCCATCACGAAGCCCGAGCTCTGCCACACACCGGCAATCACCACGGTGTAGATGGCCATGTCGGGGTTCACCAGCCAGTCGAAAGTGAAGTTGGCAAAACCCAGGTCGTTCATCACCTTTTGCAGGCCCATGTCCGGGTTCAGCATCCACTTCCAGGCGGTACCGGTCACCACGAAGGACAGCGCCATCGGGTACAGGTAGATGGTGCGCAGTGCGCCTTCGGCGCGGATTTTCTGGTCCAGCAAGATGGCCATCAACAGGCCTACCAGCAGGCAGATCAGGATGAACAGGCCGCCGAAGATGCCAAGGTTGGCCGCAGCGGTCCACCAGCGCTCGTTTTCGAACAGCGCTTGGTATTGCACCGGCCCGGCCCACTCGAAGCGGGGCATCAGGCGGGATTCGGTAAAGGATAGCCAGCCGGTAAAGGCGATAAAGCCGTAGACGAACACCAGGCTCGCCAGCAACGTGGGCGACAACACCAGCTTGGGCAGCCAGCGGTCGGCCAGTGCACTGAGACGGCCTTGCGATGCGGAGGCAGACATGTGTGATTCCTTGCTGTCTCGTTTAGGGAAAACACGCCCGCTTGCCCGGCAGCCGGCAACACACCGCCCTGCCGCAAGCATGCAGCATGACGGGACGGACGACGGACATGGGGGGCGGGTTACAGGCCGCCAGGCGGCCTGTCGTGACACGGTTCAGGCAACACCCTGCCGCACCGGCGGCAGGGTGGCGGCACTTAGCGTACCGCGCTGGCCTTGGCCAGACGCTCGGCAGCCTGGGCCGGGGTCATGCTGGAGTTCATGAACTGGGAGATCACGTCCACCATGGCACCTTCGGTAGCCGACGGCATGGCCATCTTGTGCGCGAAGCTGGGCACCAGCTTGTTGCTCTTGGCGGCTGCGTTCATGTCGAAGCTGGACTTCTTGGCGCAGTCGTCAAACTTGCCCATCGGGGTATCCAGGCGCGCCGGGATGGAACCCTTGTTCAGGTTGAACACTTCCTGGAAGGCCGGGCTCATGATGGTGGCAGCCAGGTCGGCCTGGGCTTTCACCGCAGCCGGAGACTTCTGCTGGAACATGGCCATGGAGTCGATGTTGAAGGTAAAGGCGTTCTGGGTGCCCGGGGCATCGGTACAGATGAAATCTTTGCCCGGTACCTTGCCAGCGGCGGTGAACTCGCCCTTGGCCCAGTCACCCATGAACTGCATGCCGGCCTTGCCGTTGATCACCATGGCGGTGGCCAGGTTCCAGTCGCGGCCAGCGGCGCCCTTGTCGATGTAGGTCTTGATCTTGGCCATGGTCTCGAACACCTTGACGGTGGTCGCGCCACCCACGGTGGCTTTGTCCAGTTTCACGAAGGCCTTGTTGTAGTAGTCGGCACCGCCTACACCCAGCGCCACCGATTCAAACAGGGTGGCGTCTTGCCACGGCTGGCCACCGTGAGCGATCGGCTGGATGCCGGCTTTTTGCAGCTTGTCGGCGGCAGCAAAGAATTCCGGCCAGGTTTTCGGTACGGTAGCGCCGGCTTTCTTGAACGCTTCCGGGTTCACCCACAGCCAGTTCACACGGTGTACGTTCACCGGGGCGGCCACGTACTTGCCTTTGTATTTCATCACGTTGCTGACCACGGTGGGCAGCTGTTTGTCCCAGTTGCCGGCTTTGGCCACGGCATCGATATCAGCCAGCACGCCTTCGGCACCCCATTCCTGGATGGCCGGGCCCTTGATCTGGGCGGCGGTCGGCGGGTTGCCGGACACAACACGGGTTTTCAGCGCGGTCATGGCGTTGTCACCACCACCACCGGCTACGGCGAAATCTTTCCAGGTGTGACCCTTGCCGGTCATCATCTTTTTCAGTTCGGCAGCGGATTTGGCCTCACCACCGGAAGTCCACCAGTGCAGGACTTCAACGTCACCGGCAAAGGCAGCGGCGGGCAGCAGGGAGGCGGCGAGAACGGCCGCGGTCAGGCGCTTCAGCTTCATGTTTATCTCCGTGTTTGTGTCGCATCTGTCCGCCGTGCTGTTGAGGGTTGCCGGCGGCTCTGTGTGGTCAACTACGGGCGCCACTCTCCTGGCGCCGCTGCAGTTGGCTGAACTATAGCCGCAAGCTGTAAGTGTTGTGTAAGTTTTAAGTGAAGAAGGCGTAAGTTTTGCACCACCCTGGCCCGCAGCACAACATGACATCCAGCTGAATCAAGCAGATACAAGGCATGCAAGCAATGTGGCAGCGCACCATTGCGGCGCGCTGTAATGTCGCAACTACACGACGATGCCCCGTTATGGGGGGCCTTAGTCCGGCAGCAAGGCCAGTTGCAGCACGGCGCTGAGGCCGCCGCCCGGGGTGTCGGTCAATTGCAGGCTGCTGCCGTGACGGCGGGCGATCTCCTGCACGATGGCCAAGCCCAGGCCGCAGCCCTTGCCCTTGCCTTCGGCGCTGCCACGGTAGAAGCGCTCGAACACGCGCTCGCGCTCGGTGGCGGGGATGCCGGGGCCGTTATCGCGTACGGTCAGCAGCAGGCTGTGGCCGCGGCGCTGCAGCAACACGGTTACCTCGCCCCCGGCTGGCGTGTACTGGATGGCATTGTCCAGCAGGTTGGCCAGCAGTTCGCGCAGCAGGCCGGCGTGGCCACTGACCACCATGGCGCCCGCTTCCGCCTCCAGCCCCAGGTCGATACGCGCGCTCAACGCACGCGGCACCGCTTCGGTGGTGACGTCACGTACCAGTTGGGCAAAGTCCAATGGCAGCAGGTTCAGGCCGGCTTCCGGCTCGGCACGGGCCAGCGCCAGCAGCTGGTTCACCAGCCGGATCGAGCGCGCGACGCTGGTTTCCACCTGCGCCAGCTGGCGGCTGACCCGTGGCAGATCAGGCTGCGCTTCGCGCAGTTCGGCGCGCACCAGCTCGGTTTGCGACTTCAGGCCGGCCAGCGGCGTGCGCAACTGGTGGGCGGCGTCGGCAATAAAGCGGCGCTGCTGCGCCACCTGGCCGTGTACCTCGCCCAGCAGCGCATTGATGGCCGCAGTCAGCGACCGTACTTCGTTGGGCGCGTTGTCTACTTCGATGGGGGCCAGATCACGGGCGCTGCGGTCTTCTACCCGCCGCCGCAGGCTGCGCAGCGGCGACAGGCCACGGCTGATACCGGCCCACACCAACACGCTGGTCAGCAGCATCATGCCCAGCAACGGCAGGCCCATGTCGACCAGGATCTTGCGCGCCAGCTCGGCGTTCAGCGCCCGGCTTTTGGCCACTTGCACCAGCATCAGCTGCGGCCGCTCGGCGGTGCCGGCCATCAGGTACTGGGCGGCGACGCGTACTTCCTTGCCTTTCATGCGCGCGTTGTAGAAAAAACTGTCACCAGCCTTGGCCGGGGTGCCGGCCGGCGGGCGCGGCATGGCCGGCTCGCCCAGCAGGAAGGCTTCCGGTGGCGAACTCACCATGTAGTAAACGCGATCGTCCGGGTCTTGTTGCAAGATGTCGCGGGCGGCGCTGGGGAAATCGACATAAAAACCGTTGCCGAACGGTTTGACCTGGCGTGCCAGCGCGCTGCTGGACTTGGCCAGCGTGCGATCGATGACCTCGTTGGTGTAGGCCAGCGCCATGTTGTAGGCCAGAAAGGCGGCGGCCAGCCACAACACCAGTTGCGGCAGCAGCAGCCACATCAGCAGCTGGCGGCGCAGCGACAGTTCACGGCGACGGGGCATGGGCATTCTCGCAAGCGTCAGGGTTGGCCGCCACGGCGGCAGGCGGCTTAGTGATCGTCGGTAGCGGCCAGCAAATAGCCGAGGCCGCGCACGGCACGGATGCCGACGCCGCTGCCGTCCAGCTTCTTGCGCAGGCGATGCACGTAGACTTCCACCGCGTTGACGCCCACTTCTTCGCCGTCTGCGGCCAACTCGCCGGCGATCTGCTCCTTGGTCACCACGCGTTCGCCGTTGCTCATCAGGATGTCCATCAGCTGCAGCTCGCGCGCCGACAGGTCCAGCGCCTGCTCGCCGGCCCACACGCGCTGGCCGGCACGGTCCAGGCGCAGGCCGGCAAAGTGCAGCTCATCCCGCACCGCCTCGGCCACGCGGTGGCGACGCAACAAGGCGCGGATGCGCGCTTCCAGCTCGGGAAATTCGAACGGTTTGACCAGGTAGTCGTCGGCGCCGGCATCCAGGCCGGCAACGCGGTCTTCCATGCTGTCCAGCGCGGTGAGGATCAGGATGGGCAGCGCCGGCTTGTGCACGCGCACGTTGCGCAGCACCTGCAAGCCGTCCAGGCCGGGCAGGCCGATATCGAGAATGACAGCGTCGAAGGCCTCCGCCAGCAGCAGTTGCTGCGCCTGCAGGCCATCCGGTGCGTGGGTGGTGGCAAAACCCAGCCGATCCAGCCGCGTCAGCAGCGCATCGGCCAGGACGGTGTCGTCTTCGGCTACAAGCAGCTTCATTGCATGTCCTTGCGTCAGGGGCAGGCCGACACCTTAACCGGAAACGCGCGGCGCGACGAGAGGCTAGTCGAACAGCTCGGCGGCGGCGAGCAGCGGCTGTTGCGCGTCTTTGGGCGACAACGTCAGCGTGCCGGCGTCCGGCCAGCTAATGCCGATGGCCGGGTCGTTCCACAACACGCCGCGGTCGTGGCTGGGCGCGTAGTACTGCGTGGTCTTGTACAGGAACTCGGCGTGTTCGCTGAGGGTGACAAAGCCGTGGGCGAAACCTGCCGGAATCCACAACTGACGCTTGTTGGCCGCAGACAGCACGTGCCCGCCCCACTGACCGAAAGTGGGTGAACTGCGGCGGATGTCCACGACAACGTCGAACACCTCGCCCACGGTACAGCGTACCAGCTTGCCCTGGGCAAACGGCGGCAGCTGGTAATGCAGGCCGCGCAGCACGCCGCGTACCGACCGACTGTGGTTGTCCTGGACGAAGGCCACGTGGTACCCAACCGCCTCGTCGAACAGGCGCTGGCTGAAGCTCTCGTAAAAAAAACCGCGCTCGTCACCAAATACGGTGGGCTCGATGATTTTGACGTCGGCAATAACTGTATCAATGATATGCATGGCGCGACCAAGAAATCCAACAGCAGCCTATACCGCTACCTGAGACAAACTATAAGCAACAACTACACTTAACGTTGCGCTTAATCACAGCATCGCCAGCAAGTACTTGCCATAAGCATTTTTCTTCAACGGTGTGGCCAGCTTCTCAAGCTGAATAGCATCAATCCACCCAGCGTTGAAGGCAATCTCTTCCGGACAAGCCACTTTCAGCCCCTGACGATTTTCCACGGTGGCGATGAACTGGCTGGCTTCCAACATCGACTCGTGAGTACCAGTATCCAGCCAAGCATAGCCGCGACCCATGGTCTGCACATTGAGCGTGCCTTGCGCCAGGTAGGTGGCGTTGACGTCGGTAATTTCCAGTTCACCACGGGGGGACGGTTTGATGGCCTTGGCGATATCGACGACCTGCTCATCGTAAAAGTACAGCCCGGTCACGGCATAGCTGGACTTCGGCTGTCCCGGTTTTTCCTCGATACTGATGGCACGCCCGGCGGCATCAAACTCAACAACACCGTAACGCTCAGGATCATGGACGTGATAAGCGAACACAGATGCCCCATCTACTCTTGTATTAGCGTCTTTCAGTAATCGCTGGAACTCACTGCCATAGAAAATGTTGTCACCCAACACCAAGGCCGATGGTGCGCCGTCGAGGAAGGCCTCGCCCAGGATAAAGGCCTGCGCCAGGCCATCCGGGCTGGGTTGCACCGTGTACTCGAGACGGATGCCCCACTGGCTGCCGTCGCCCAGCAACTGCTGGAAGCGCGGCGTGTCCTGCGGTGTGGAAATGATGAGAATCTCGCGTATACCGGCCAGCATCAGCGTGCTGAGCGGGTAGTAGATCATCGGCTTGTCGTAGATCGGCAGCAGTTGCTTACTGACCGCCAGCGTAGCCGGGTACAGCCGGGTACCGGAACCACCGGCCAGAATAATGCCCTTGCGTGCTTTTGTGCTCATTTGAGGTTATCCATCGTATCGAAGATCTGTTTCACCGCCTGCTGCCAGTGCGGCAATTGCAGGTCGAAAGTCTGCATCAGTTTGCTGCAATCCAGCTGCGAGTTGGCCGGGCGGCAGGCTTTCTGCGGGTAGGCACTGCTAGGGATGGCTTGCGGCGCGGCGGCCAACTGCAGCGGCCAGCCGGCTTCGCGCGCCAAGTCGATCACGTAACTGGCGTATTCGTGCCAGCTGGTGCACCCTTGCGCCGCCACGTGGTAGGTGCCGTAAGGCTGGTCTGCCAAGCTGCGGGTACGCTGCACCAGGTTGGCCGCCACGTCGGCCAGCAGGCTGGCTGGCGTCGGCGCACCGAACTGGTCGGCCACCACAGACAGACTGTCGCGGCTGGCCGCCAGCCGCAGCATGGTTTTCAGGAAGTTCTGACCGTAGACGCCGGCCACCCACGAGGTACGCAGGATGAAATGGCGGCAACCGCTGGCGCGGATGGCCTGCTCGCCCTGCCATTTGCTGCTGCCGTACACCGACTGCGGCTTGGCCGCATCGTCTTCGTGCCACGCACCTGGCTTGTTACCGTCAAACACGTAATCGGTGGAGTAATGCAGCAGCAGCGCGTCGTGTGCCGCTGCCCACTGCGCCATCACCGCCACCGCGTCGGCATTGATGGCCTGCGCCAGCGCCGGCTCGTCTTCGGCCTTGTCGACGGCGGTGTACGCCGCCGGGTTGACGATGATGTCAGGCTGCCAGGCATCCAGCGCGGCGGCGAGACTGGCCGGCTGCGACAGGTCGAACTCGGCTCGCAGCGGACAGATCAGCTCGCCGTGCAGCGCCAGCGAGCGCTTCAGTTCGAAACCGACTTGGCCACTGCTACCGGTAATCAGGATGCGCGTCGTCATGCTCAGGCACCGTACTGCTGCTGCAGCCAGTCACGGTAGCTGCCGCTGGTGACGCCGGCCACCCAGTCCTGATTGTCGAGGTACCACTGCACCGTCTTGCGAATGCCGCTATCGAAGGTTTCGGCCGGCTTCCAGCCCAGCTCGCGTTCCAGTTTGCGCGCGTCGATGGCGTAGCGGCGGTCGTGACCGGGGCGATCTTGCACGAAGGTGATCTGGCTGGCGTAAGACTGGCCGTCGGCGCGCGGGCGCAGCTCGTCCAGCAGCGTGCAGATGGTGTGCACCACGTCGAGGTTGGCTTTTTCGTTCCAGCCACCGACGTTGTAGGTCTCGCCCAACTGCCCGGCGTCCAGCACGCGGCGGATGGCGCTGCAGTGGTCCTTCACGTACAACCAGTCGCGCACCTGCTGGCCATCGCCGTAAATCGGCAGCGGCTTGCCGGCCAGCGCATTGAGGATGACCAGCGGAATCAGCTTCTCGGGGAAGTGGTAAGGCCCGTAGTTGTTGCTGCAATTGGTGGTGAGCACCGGCAGGCCGTAGGTATGGTGCCAGGCGCGCACCAGATGGTCACTGGCGGCCTTGCTGGCCGAGTACGGGCTGTTGGGCTCGTAACGGTTGTCTTCGGCAAACGGCGGGTCTTGCGGCGACAGCGTGCCGTACACTTCGTCGGTAGACACATGCAGGAAGCGGAACGCAGCCTTGGCCTCTGCCGGCAGCGCGTCCCAGTAGCCGCGCACGGCTTCCAGCAAATTGAAGGTGCCCAGCACGTTGGTATGAATGAAGTCCCCCGGGCCGTGAATGGAGCGGTCCACATGGCTTTCGGCGGCAAAGTTCAGCACCGCGCGCGGCTGGTACTGCGCCAGCAAGCCGGCTACCTGCTCACGGTCGCCGATGTCGCCGTGTACGAACACGTGGCGCGGGTCGTGCTGCAGGCTGGACAGCGTTTGCAGATTACCCGCGTAGGTCAGCTTGTCCAGGTTGACCACGGTTTCATCGTGTGCGGCCAACCAGTCCAGTACGAAGTTGCCACCAATGAAGCCGGCACCGCCGGTTACCAGAATCGTCATAAAATTGCCCCGTCGCCACCTAATGCCCTGCCATCGCCATGAATGCGCGGCAATTCAGACATCAGAAAATGAAGAATTAAACAAATGGCTGCAATTCTACCGTTACCAGTACATATTTTCACCGCATATATTCAGGATAAAAAAACGCTCTGCCGGGGAGAATCGGCAGAGCGCTACAAGAAAGCAACAAACTACAGCCCGCCGGTCGCGTCGCAACGACCGGCAGCGATCACGGGGTACCCCTCACCTTGCGGCCGCGTGTTCCCGCCCCGTTGCCGCCACAGGCCCGCGAGGGCACCGGCAACCGGATGGCACGGCCCTGGGGCCTTAGCGTACCGCCAGCGCACTGGCCGCGCGGGCCAGTGCGGTGATGCGGTCCCAGTCCTGCGCCGCGATGGCGTCGTCCGGGGTCAGCCAGCTACCGCCCACCGCCAGCACATTGGGCAGTGCCAGGTAGTTGGGGGCGCTGTTCACGTCGATGCCACCGGTGGGGCAGAAACGCAGCTCCGGCAGCGGGCCGGCCAGCGATTTCAGCAGCTTCACGCCGCCAACGGCTTCGGCCGGGAACAGTTTCAGGATGTTGAAGCCCTCGTCCTGCGCGTGCATGGCTTCGGACGGGGTGGCAATACCGGGGATGAACGGTACGCCCGAGGCGCGGGCGGCAGCGGCCAGCTCGGCGGTCAGGCCCGGGCTGATGCCGAACTGGGCGCCGGCGTCCAGCGCCGCCTCCAGATGGGCACGGGTACGTACGGTACCAGCACCTACCAGCGCGTCCGGCACCTCGTCACGGATGCGACGCATGGCGGCCAGCGCTGCCTTGGTACGCAGCGTGATTTCCAGCGTGCGGATGCCGCCGGCAACCAGCGCATGCGCCAGGTCTACCGCCACGGCGGCGTCGTTAACCACGATAACCGGTACTACCGGGCCTTGGCGAAGCAGAGACAGTGCGTCCATTGTGTGTCCTTTGCAGGGGTTGGCCGCGGCCAACCCGGTCAATGATCGATGCAGTTTTTATAGCCCACCGCCACACGGCAGCGGGCGCAGGCGCTTAGCGGCCCGCCCACAGCGGGTGGGCAAAGCTCATCGCGCCGTCTTCGGCGGCGGTGGCCAGTTGGCGGAAGCCGGCGAACAGGTCGCGGCCGACGCCGTGCTGGTTGGCGCTGAGGTCAATCTGTACGTGCTCGCGCGCTGCCCATTCGGCCGCGTCCACCAGGATGCTCAGCTCGCCGGTGTTGGCGTCCAGGCGTACCAGGTCGCCATTGCGTACTTTGCCGATGTCACCGCCCAGCAGCGCTTCCGGCGACACGTGGATGGCGGCCGGCACCTTGCCGGACGCGCCGGACATGCGGCCATCGGTCACCAGTGCCACCTTGAAGCCGCGCTCCTGCAGCACGCCCAGCGGCGGCGTCAGCTTGTGCAGTTCCGGCATGCCGTTGGCGCGCGGGCCCTGGAAGCGGATGACCGCCACAAAGTCTTTTTCCAGCTCGCCACGCTTGAACGCCGCCAGCAGTTCGTTCTGGTCGTGGAATACCACCGCCGGTGCTTCCACCACGCGGTGCTCGGTCTTCACTGCCGACACCTTGATCACGGCGCGGCCGATATTGCCGGTCAGCACCTTCAGGCCGCCGTCGGCGGAGAACGGGTTGGCTGCCGGGCGCAGCACGCCGTCGTCGCCGGACACCGCCGGCGCGTCGCGGAATGCGGCCTCGTCGTCTTGCAGCCAGGCTTCCTGGCTGTGCGCACGCAGGCCGTGGCCCATGATGGTGGTGACGTCGTCGTGCAGCAGGCCCGCATCCAGCAGTTCGCGAATCACAAAGCCCATGCCGCCAGCGGCATGGAAGTGGTTCACGTCGGCCTTGCCGTTGGGGTAGGCGCGCACAATCAGCGGCACCACGGCGGACAGCTCGTCGAAATCGTCCCAGTTCACATTGATGCCGGCCGCGCGGGCGATGGCATTGATATGCAGGGTGTGGTTGGTGGAGCCGCCGGTAGCCAGCAGGCCGACGATGCCGTTGACGATGGCTTTCTCGTCGATCACCTCGCAAATCGGGGTAAAGCGGCTGCCCTGGGCCGAGATCTCGGCAGCCACACGGGCGGCGCGGCGCGTCAGCGCGTCGCGCAGCGGGGTATTCGGGTTGACGAAGGCGGCGCCCGGCAGGTGCAGGCCCATCACTTCCATCAGCATCTGGTTACTGTTGGCGGTGCCGTAGAAGGTGCAGGTGCCCGGGCCGTGATAGGAGGCCATTTCGGACTCCAGCAGCGCGTCGCGGCCAACCTTGCCTTCGGCGTACAGCTGGCGCACCTTGGCTTTTTCGTCGTTGGCGATGCCGGTGGTCATCGGGCCGGCCGGTACAAACACCGCCGGCAGGTGGCCGAAAGCCAGCGCGCCGATCAACAGGCCGGGCACGATCTTGTCGCACACGCCCAGGTACAGCGCGGCGTCGAACATCTGGTGGCTCAGCGCGATGGCGGTGCTCATGGCAATCACGTCGCGCGAGAACAAACTGAGCTCCATGCCCTCGAAGCCCTGGGTCACGCCGTCGCACATCGCCGGCACGCCGCCGGCAAACTGGGCGGTAGCGCCCACTTTCAAGGCCTCGGCCTTGATGATGGCGGGGAAGGTTTCCAGCGGCTGGTGCGCCGACAACATGTCGTTGTAAGCGGACACGATGGCCAGGTTGGGGCGGGCCGCCTCTTTCAGGTGGATCTTGATCCCGTCCGGCATGGCGGCGAACGCGTGGGCCAGGTTGGTACAGGACAGCTGGGAACGCTCGACCTTGCCCTGGCGCATCGCAGCGCGGGCCGTCGCCAGGTAGGCCGCGCGGGTGTCGCGGCTGCGTTCGATGATGCGCTGGGTAACAGCGTGCAGTACGGGATGCAGACTCATTGGTATCGACCCTGATGGAGGTGATCGAATGGTAGTTTTACTACAGTCTGTTTGCAAGGCGCTACACCACAAAAAGCTGACGCCAATGGCAAAATTTGCCAAAAAAACATTACAAATCAATTATTTGAAGGTTTGTTGGCCGCCAACAACACGCCACCAGGCAACGGCATGGCCTGAATAA
Source organism: Vogesella urethralis (assembly GCF_007644045.2). Taxonomy (GTDB): domain Bacteria; phylum Pseudomonadota; class Gammaproteobacteria; order Burkholderiales; family Chromobacteriaceae; genus Vogesella; species Vogesella urethralis. Next base: position 63,017 of record NZ_VMDW02000098.1, on the reverse strand, counting down.
TCGACATAGACAAGTGGGGCTTGTTTGGTAATATAACTACATCACAACCTTGTGCGAGAACAATCAGGATGGAGAACGCAAACCTGCACACCCCGGCCTTCGATATGGTGCTGTTCGGGGGCACCGGCGACTTGGTGATGCGCAAGCTGCTGCCGTCGCTTTACCAGGCCCACGCCGCCGGCCTGCTGCACGAAGAAGGCCGTATCCTGGCGCTGGGCCGCCGCGACATGAGCCGGGAAGACTACTTGGCCATGGTAGAAAAGAACGCGCGCGTACACGTGAAGGAGCACTTCTCCACCGAACACTGGAACAGCTTCCTGGCACGGGTGCAATACCTCAAGGTAGACGCTGCCACCCCGGAACACTACCCGGCGCTGGCCGAGGCGGTAAAAGCCGGCGGCGACCGCGTCACCGTCTGCTACCTGGCCACCGCGCCCGACCTGTTTGAAGGCATCTGCGACAACCTCGCCGCCGTCGGCCTGAACCACGACAAGGTGCGTGTGGTGCTGGAAAAACCGCTGGGCCACGACCTGGAATCGTCCAACGAGATCAACGAAGCCGTCGCCCGCCACTTCAAGGAAGAGCAGCTGTACCGTATCGACCACTACCTGGGTAAGGAGTCGGTACAGAACCTGCTGGCCATCCGCTTTGCCAACGCGCTGTTCGAGCCGCTGTGGCGCCGCGAGTGGATTCACGACGTGCAGATCACCATCTCGGAAGACCTGGGCGTCGGCACCCGTGGCGACTTTTACGACAGCACCGGCGCGCTGCGCGACATGGTGCAAAACCACCTGCTGCAGCTGCTCTGTATCGTGGCGATGGAGCCGCCGGCCAACCTGGGCGCCGACGCGGTCCGCGACGAAAAACTCAAGGTACTGAAAGCGCTGCGCCCGTTCGGCGAGCAGGACGTGGCCAACAAGACCGTGCGCGGCCAGTACAAGGCCGGCGCCGTAGCTGGCCAGCCGGTGATCGGCTACCTGCAGGAGCAGGGCATTCCGGCCGGCAGCCAGACCGAAACCTTCGTCGCCATCAAGGCCGAGATCGACAACTGGCGCTGGTCCGGCGTGCCGTTCTTCCTGCGCACCGGCAAGCGCATGCAGGAACGTCTGGCCGAGATCGTCATCAATTTCCGCGACGTGCCGCACCACCTGTACGCCAACCCCACCGGCCAGAACATCGCCAACCGCATGGTGATCCGCCTGCAACCGGAAGAAAGCATCCGCTTGTACTTCCTGTCCAAGGAGCCGGGCGACACCCAGCGCCTGCAGCCGGTACACCTGAACCTGGACTTCCACGAATCGTTCAAAGCCCGCCGTGCCGACGCTTACGAGCGCCTGCTGCTGGACGTGATCCGTGGCAAGCTGGCGCTGTTCATGCGCCGCGACGAGCTGGTGGAAGCCTGGCGCTGGGTAGAACCCATCATGGACAATTGGGCGCGCAGCACCATTCCACCCAAGCAGTACACCGCCGGTACCTGGGGCCCCGCCGCCTCCAGTGCGCTGCTCAGCCGTGACGGCATCAGCTGGCACGAAGAGTGTTAATCACGATATAAGGCTGGCCCGCCCCCGCGTTGCGGCCAACCTGGCACCCGGCAGCACCGGGTAGCAACGCGGCCACCACCCTGCCCCACCTTTGCGCAGGGCGGTGGCCGACAACACTGTCGAGCCCGGCCCACCGGGCCGATCAGGTCGCCGCAAGACGACCCCTGCATGGACGATACAGAGATGCATCTGAATGAATTTTCCCAGGCCGCCGACGCGAGCGCGGCCCTGGCCCAAGCGGTAGCTGCCGACCTGGCCGCCGCCATCGACAGCCGCGGCCGCGCCACGCTGGCCGTGTCCGGCGGCCGCTCGCCGGTACCGTTCTTCCAGGCGCTGGCGCAGACGGCGCTGGACTGGCAGCGCGTGACCATCACGCTGGTAGACGAGCGCGTGGTGCCGCCCGAGCACGCCGACAGCAACGCCGGCCTGGTACGCCAGTACCTGCTGCAAGGCCCGGCCGCCGCCGCCGCCTTCCTGCCGCTGGTGAACACCGCGGCCAACCCCGAGCAAGAGCTGGCCACGGCACAAACGCTGTGGCAAACGCCGGACGTGGTGGTGCTGGGCATGGGCGACGACGGCCACACTGCGTCGCTGTTCCCGGCTGCCGATAACCTGGCGGAAGGCCTGGATGCGGCCAACCCGCAGGCGCTGATCGGCATCGTGCCGCCGGCGGCACCGCACCGCCGCATCAGCATGACGCTGGCCGAACTGCAACGCAGCGGCAAGCTGTACCTGGCCATTGCCGGCGCCGGCAAACGCACCGTGCTCGACACCGCCGCGCAAGCCGTGGACGCCACCTACCCCATCAGCTACCTGCTGCAGCCTTCGGAGAAACCGCTTCATGTCTACTGGGCAGCCTAATCCCTTCCCGCGCCTGCTGGCCGACATCGGCGGCACCAACGCCCGTTTTGCCCTGGAAACCGCGCCGGGCGTCATCGAAGACATCGACGTGCTGCCGTGCAAGGACTACGCCACGCTGGCCGACGCCATGCGCAGCTACCTGGAAAACGCGCACACCCGCGCCGTGCACCACGCCGCCATTGGTATTGCCAACCCGGTTAACGGCGACCGCGTGCAGATGACCAACCACCACTGGTCGTTCTCGATCGAGGAAACGCGCCAGGCGCTGGGCTTCCACACCCTGCTGGTGCTGAACGACTTCACCGCGCTGGCGCTGTCGCTACCGCACCTGCCGGCCGACGAGCTGGTACAAGTGGGCGGCGGCGACGCCAAGCCGGGCGCCAAGGCGCTGATCGGTGCCGGCACCGGCCTGGGCGTGTCCGGCCTGCTGCCGGCAGGCGGCGACTGGGTGGCCATCGCCGGCGAAGGCGGCCACGTGGCGTTTTCGCCGCTGGACGACGACGAAGCCGCGCTACTGCGCTACGCGCAAACCCGCTTTGGCGAGCATGTCTCGGCCGAGCGTTTGCTGTCCGGCCCCGGCCTGGAGCTGATCCACGACGCACTGAGCGTGCAGGCTGGCGAAGCCGCAGGCCAGCTGTCGGCAGCGCAGATCAGCGAACGCGGCCTGTCCGGCCGCGATGCGCGCTGCGTGCGCGTGCTGGAACTGTTCTGCGCCATGCTGGGCACCGCGGCGGCCAACCTGGCGCTGACGCTGGGCGCTGTCGGTGGCGTGTACATCGGCGGCGGCGTGGTACCGCGCCTGGGCGACTTCTTTGCCCGCTCCGCCTTCCGCGCCCGCTTCGAAGCCACCGGCCGCTTTGCCGGCTACACCGGCGCCATGCCGGTATACGTGATTCACAGCCCCTACCCTGCGCTGGTTGGCGTGCGCGCCGCGCTGCGCAGCCATCTGGGAGAGCACGATGCTTGAGAAAATCCGCAGCGAGCTGGACAAGCTGTCCGGCGCCGAGCGCCGGGTGGCCGAGCAGGTACTGGCGCAACCGTATACCGTCATGCAATCGGCGGTGTCCGACATCGCCGCCAGCGCCGGCGTCAGCCAGCCGACGGTGATCCGCTTCTGCCGCAGCATGGGTTTTTCCGGCCTGTCCGACTTCAAGCTGAAGCTGGCCGGCACCCTGGTAGGCGGCGTACCCTACGTGCACTCCAGCGTGCGCCCGGAAGACCCGGTGTCGGAGATCACCGCCAAGGTGTTCGACAACACCGTCACCGCGCTGCTGAAGTGCCGTAACGACGTCAACCCGCAAGCGGTGGACGCCGCCGTCAACCTGCTGTCGCACGCCCGCCGCATCGAGTTTTACGGCCTGGGCAACTCCGGCATCATCGCCGCCGACGCTCAGCACAAGTTCTTCCGCTTCGGCATCCCCACCGTGGCGTATGCCGACAGCCACATCCAGATCATGGCCGCCACGCTGCTGACGCCGGACGACGTGCTGGTGGCCATTTCCAGCTCCGGCCGCTCGCGCGAGCTGATGGACGCCGTCAACGCCGCGCTGGAAAGCGGCGCCAAGGTGATTGCCATCACCGTGCCGGGCACGCCGCTGGCCGAACGCGCCACCGTGACGCTGGAAGTGGACTCACCGGAAGACAACGAAACCTACAGCCCGATGCTCAGCCGCATCCTGCACCTGGTGCTGATCGACATCCTCACCGTGGGCGTGGCGCTCAAACGCGGCCCTGGCCTCGCCACGCAACTGGAAAAAGCCAAACGCAGCCTGAGGCAAAAACGGCTGCGCAACGACAACGACGACGAATAAGCTGCGCCACGGGTTGGCAGCAGACACACAGAAGATGGAGAAAACATGAGCGCCCTCACCCAGCTCCCCGCCTGGCACGCCCTGTGGGACCATTTTGCCGAAGCCAAAAACGTGCACATGCGCGACCTGTTTGCCAGCGACCCGCAGCGCGCCGAGCGCTATTCGCTGGAAGTGGGCGGCCTGTTCCTGGACTACTCGAAAAACCGCATCACCGACGACACACTCGCCGGCCTGATGCAGCTGGCGCGCGAAGCCGGCCTGCCGGCCAAGCTGAAAGCCATGTTCAAGGGCGAGAAGATCAACCGCACCGAGAACCGCGCCGTGCTGCACGTGGCGCTGCGCAACCGCACCAACTCGCCCATTCTGGTGGACGGCGAAGACGTGATGCCCAAGGTGAACTCGGTGCTGGCGCGCATGGGCAAGTTCTGTCATGCGGTGCGTAGCGGCGAATGGCTGGGCTACACCCACCAGCCGATTACCGACATCGTCAACATCGGCATCGGCGGCAGCGACCTCGGCCCGCTGATGGTGTGCAGCGCGCTCAAGCCGTTTGGCCACCCGCGCATGAACATGCACTTCGTGTCCAACGTGGACGGCGCCCAGCTGAAGGAAACGCTGAAAAAGGTACACCCGGAAACCACCCTGTTCGTGGTGGAATCCAAAACCTTCACCACCCAGGAAACGCTGACCAACGCGCTGACCGCCCGCGAATGGTTCGTCGCGCGCGCGCGTGACGAAAAAGCGGTGGCCAAGCACTTCGTGGCGGTCTCCACCAACAAGAAAGCCGTGGCCGAGTTCGGCATCGACCCGGCCAATATGTTCGAATTCTGGGACTGGGTCGGCGGCCGCTATAGCCTGTGGTCGGCCATCGGCCTGCCCATCATGCTGTACCTGGGCGAAGAAAACTTCACCGAGCTGCTGAACGGCGCCCACATCATGGACCAGCACTTCGCCAACGCCTCGTTCGAACAGAACATGCCGGTGCTGCTGGCCATGATCGGCATCTGGTACATCAACTACTACGGCGGCGGCAGCCACGTCATCGCCCCGTACGACCAGTACCTGCACCGCCTGCCGGCTTTCATCCAGCAACTGGACATGGAATCCAACGGCAAGCAAACCTGCCTGGACGGCAGCCCGGTCGACTTTGAAACCGCGCCCATCATCTGGGGCGAAACCGGCATCAACGGCCAGCATGCTTTCTTCCAGCTGCTGCACCAGGGCACCCACATCTCGCCGATCGACCTGATCTGCTCGCTGAAAAACAGCTCCAGCCTGCCGGGCCACCACGAAATCCTGCTGGCCAACGTGTTTGCCCAGGCCGAAGCCTTCATGCGCGGCAAAACCGCCGACGAAGTGCGCGAGGAGCTGACCGCACAAGGCCTGAAAGGCGACGCGCTGGAAGCGCTGGTGCCGCACAAGGTGTTTGGCGGCAACCGCCCCACCAACGCACTGCTGATGGACCGCCTCGACCCGCGCAACCTGGGCAGCCTGATTGCGCTGTACGAACACAAAATCTTCGTGCAAGGCGTGATCTGGGGCATCAACAGCTTCGACCAATGGGGCGTGGAGCTGGGCAAACAGCTGGCCAAAACCATCCACGCCGAGCTGGCCGGCAAACTCAAGAGCGCGCCGCACGACAGCTCCACCACCGCGCTGATCGAACGCTACCGCCGCGCCAACGCCGGCCACTAAGCCTGCGGCCAACCTGGCCCTGCCACAGCAAAACGCCCCGTCGAGACGGGGCGTTTTTTGTTTGGGCGCTGACGCTGGCGCTTGGGCAACGGCGCACGAGGTGCACACCCGAGCCGTAGCCCGGATAAGCCACCAAACGGCTACGCCTCCGCCTCGCGCGCCAGCAGCCATAGCCGCATGTCGAATTCCAGCTGGTGATAGTGCGGCTCCATGTGGCAGCACAGCTGGTAAAACGCCTTGTCGTGGTCTTTCACCTTCAGGTGCGCCAGCTCGTGTACCACGATCATGCGCAGGAAGGCTTCCGGTGCGTCGCGGAACAGGCTGCCGATGCGGATTTCATTCTTGCTTTTGAGCTTGCCGCCCTGCACCCGCGATACAAAGGCGTTAGTGCCCAGGGTGCCGCGCATCGGGTGCAGGTTGTTGTCGTACACCACCTTGGCCAGCGCGCCGGCGTTTTTCATGTAGCGCTGCTTCAGCTCGGTGACGTAATCGTACAGCGCGCGGTCGGTCTGGATGTCGTGGCTGTCGGGGTAGCGGCTGGCCACCCAGGCGCCCAGCTTGCCGGCCTGCAGCAGGCCGGCCACTTGTTCGATGAGGTGCGGCGGGTAGCCCGCCAGGTATTTGATGTCTGCCATGCGGCATTGTAGCGCGGCGGTGGCTGTTGGCCGCAGCGCGGGGGCGCTAGAATCGGTCATCTCCTTTTATTGCGGCCAACCTGTATGCAGATCACCGTACTGTTTCCCACTGCCACCGAAGCCAGCCTGTTCCAGCGCGACGGCGTTACCACCCTGGTCAGCGGCGTGGGGCTGACCGCCACCGCCTACCAGACACTGAAAACGCTGCACGCCGGGCGGCCGGACTGGCTGATTCTGGCCGGGGTGGCCGGCTACTACCCGCACGCCGACCTCGCCATCGGCGACGTGGTGCTGGTGGAAAGCGAAGTGGAGGCCGATTTGGGCTTTCACACGCCGGACGGCTTTGTGCATCTGGCGCACTTGCCGCTGGACATGGATTTCGAGCGCCGCCACACGCTGGCCTGCCCGCACTTGCCGGCAGACGGCGGCTGGCGCACTGCGCGCAGCGCGTCGTTGAACGTGGCGATGGCGCCGTTTATCGATAGCAGCGCGGTGGACATCGAAAACATGGAGGGCGCGGCGTTCTTCCACGTCTGCCTGCAGGAGCAGCAGCGCTTCCTGCAGCTGCGCGCCATCTCCAACGTGGTGCAGCCGGGCGACGACAACTGGGACCTGCCCGGCTCGGTACGCGCGCTGACCGACGCGCTGCACCGGCTGATCGACCAGCTGCAGGCAACCTGAGCGGCCGTTGCGGCCAACCTTGTGCCGCCTGGCAAACAAAAAGCCGCTATCCATCGATAGCGGCATCAGGCTGCGAACAAGGCTCCGGCTACGGTTTTACCGGCCCCGGCAAAGCCGGGCCGCGTCACTTCCGTACGTGAATCGGCAGCCTTGCTGTTTACAAGACAAAGCCTGTTTGCCATGCAAACAGGCTTTGTCTTCAATCTCACGCCGCTATCCATCGATAGCGGCTTTTTGCGTGGCGGCTGCCCGGCTTATCTGGCGCTTTATTTGGCGGCCAGACGCTGCAGGATGTTGGAAAACTCTTCCATGAACGAGTCAAAGCGGCCCGCCAGGCGGTCGACATCGGCAGCAAAGCGGTTGTAGGCCACCACGGCGGGGATGGCGGCAAACAGGCCGATGGCGGTGGCGATCAGCGCTTCGGCAATGCCTGGCGCCACGGTAGCCAGCGTGGCCTGGCCGGCGTTACCCAGGCCGATGAAGGCGTGCATGATCCCCCACACGGTGCCGAACAGGCCGATGTAGGGGCTGACCGAACCGACGGTAGCCAGAAAGCTGTTGTGGTGGTCCAGCGCGTCCAGCTCGCGCTGGGCGGCGGCGCGCATGGCGCGGCGGGCGCCGTCCAGCTGGTCGGAGCTATCGACGCCCGGCTGGCGGCGCAGCTTCAGGAACTCGGCAAAACCGGCCTGGAACAGTTTCTCGGCGCCCTGGGCGTCGCTGTTGCCACGGGTTTTTTCGTACAGGCTGTTCAGGTCGGTGCCGCTCCAGAACTGCTGCTCGAAGTCCTGGGTGTGACGACGGGCACGCCCGATAACCGCTACCTTGTTGAAGATGATGCCCCACGACACCAGGGACAACAGCACCAGGCCGGCCATCACCAGTTGTACCGGCAGGCTGGCGTGCATGATCAGGCTGAGGATGGAAATTTCCTGCACTCGTGGCTCCTTGCAGCGTCAGCGCAGTACGCGCCCGCTGTCGAGATCGATAATGGTAGACGGTTTGCGGCGTTTGCCGATGCGGCCCTGCAGGGTCAGCACCTGCTGGCGGCTGAAGGCCTGGCGACAGCCGCGGGCGGTTTTCAGCGACTTCTGCCCGGCCCGGTTGGCCGAGGTGGACACCAGCGGCGACCCCAGCGCGCGGCACAGCGCGGCGGCTTCGCCGTGGGCGCTGATGCGAACGGCAATTTTATCATGCCGCCCGCGCAGCAGCGTGGGCACGCGGCGCGACGCCGGCAATAAAAAGGTGTACGGGCCGGGCCAGTAGCGTTGCACGGTGGCCAGCTGCGCCGGCGTGAGCGGGCGGATCAGCGGCCGCAGCTGCTGCAGGTTGGCCGCAATCACGATCAGGCCCTTGTGCGTGGGCCGGCCCTTGATGGCCAGGATGCGGCGGATGGCACGCACGTCGAACGGGTTGCAGCCCAGGCCGAAGCAGGACTCGGTGGCGTAGGCCAGCACGCCGCCGGCGCGCAAGCGGCCACGGGCGGCGTCTACCTGCGCCCGGGCGGGCAAACGGGGAAACGGTGTCTTCACGATAAGAGCGGCAATCTACAGGGCGTGGGCAACAGACCGGCCGCGCGCGGCGAGGTTCCGGTCAGTCCACATGGTAACGGCTGCTGATTCTAGCGACTGTGCCGTCCTTGCGCATCCTGGCCAGCAGATCGTTCAGCTTTGCCACGGTCTGGTCGCTCAGCGACGGGTTGCAGGCCAGGTACAGGAAGGTGGTGTTGAAGGTGAGCACCGGGCGCACGTTGCGCACGCCTTCGCGCTGCAGCAGGATGGCGCCGCTGTAGCGGCCGCTGGCCCAGTAGTCGATGCGGCCGGCCAGCAGCTTGCGCACGTTCTGCTCGTCGGTGCGCGCCAGGTCCACATCGAAATTGCGCGCAATCAGGTACTGCGCCAGCGCATCGCCACTGTAGCCGCCAATGCGGTAGGCACGTACGTCTTCCAGGCTGTTCACCGGGCGGGGGGTGTCGTGGCGGGCAAACAGCACCCAGGCGGTTTCACTGATCGGCCCTATCCACTTGAACTGGCTTTCGCGCTGCTCGGTGCGGGTGGTGGCATACACGCAGCTGTCGCGCTCCAGAATGGCACGGTTGTAGGCACGTACCCACGGCAACAGTTCGATATCGTGGCTGATGCCGGCGCGCTGCAGTACCTGCTGCACCACCTCGGTAGACATGCCCACGATGCGACCGCTGCCATCGACCATGTTGAACGGCGGGTATTCCTCGGTAAACAGCTTGAGGTGTGCCGGGTCGGCGCCCAGTGCCGGGCCTGTCAGCACGCTGCAACACACTGCCGCCAGTAAACGCCGCATGACCACCGCCTCTCAATCCTGATGGTACTTGGCACTGATGCGCGCCACACTGCCGTCGCGCCGCATGCGTTCCAGCGTCTCGTTGAGCAGGCTCACCATGCGGTCTTCCATGCGCGGGTTGCAGGCCAAGTACATCAGCGTGGTATTGAAGGTGAGCACCGGGCGGATGCTGGCGCTGGCTTTTTCGCGTTCGGCCAGCAGGGCGCCGCTGTATTTGCCGGTGGCCCAGAAATCGATACGGCCCGCCACCAGCTTGCGTACGTTCTGCACGTCGGCACTGGCCAGGTCCACCTCGAAGTTCTTGCCGATCAGGAACTGGGCGATGGCGTCACCGCTGTAGCCCCCCAGGCGGTAGGGGCGCACCGCTTCCAGTGCCGGTACCGGCGTTTTGTTATCGTTGCGGGCGTACAGCACCCACGGGTTTTCCACCACCGGGCCTATCCACTTGAACTGGTGCTCGCGCTGCTCGGTGCGGGTGGTGGAGTACACGCAGGTGTTCGGCTCCAGCACCGCGCGGTTGAAGGCGCGTACCCACGGCAGCAGCTCCACGTCGTAACTGATACCGGCGCGCTGCAGCAGCTGGCGCACGATATCGGTAGACAGGCCGATGACGCGGCCGCCGCTGTCGGCCATATTGAACGGCGGGTAGTCTTCGGTCAGCAGTTTCAGGTGTGCCGCATCGGCGGCCATGGCGCTGGCAGAACAACACAGCAGCGTCAGCATCAGCGTCTTCATTCCACGCCCTCCCCAAACCGGTGTCCTTTACCAGTGTAGGCGCTGTGGCCGCGCTGTCCGGTAAAGTTTTACCGCCGGCGTGGGGCTGGGCGTTTGCTGCTGCCAGGCGCAGCAGCGGTCGTAGCGCGGTGGCTGCCGCCACCAGTACGCCACCCGGCACCAACTGCGCCGTTCACGACGCCACCAACGGCACCAGCTGCGCCGGCAAGCCTGCCACCAGGATAAGCCCATCGTCTTGCTCCGTTTGTCGATCACGCCGTCAGCCTAGGCTGGCCGCTATCAACACGGGCCAAAAAAACAGGTCGCGGGTATCAGCAGGGTGTAAAACGCGCCGCCAGTGGCCGCCAAAGAAAACACCCTGCTTGCCAGGCAAACAGGGTGTCGATGGCGGGGCCGCCCGCATGGGCGGCAGCACACGGCTTACTTGTTGCGGTTCAGCGCCTTGCCGCCGATATCGCGGCGCAGCTGCTTGCCGGCAAACTGGATCTGGTCGGCCACGGCGTAGGCTTTCTGCTGCGCCATTTTCACGCTGTCGCCCAGGCCTACCACGCACAGCACGCGGCCACCGTTGGTTACCAGCTGCTTGTCGGCGTCAAAGGTGCTGCCGGCGTGGAAGGTCATGGTGTCGTCGGTATGTGCCGGAATGCCGCTGATCAGGTCGCCCTTGCGCGGCGCTTCCGGGTAGCCTTCGGCGGCCAGTACCACGCCCAGTGCCACGCGACGGTCCCAGTCGGCTTCCACCGTATCCAGCTTGCCGTTGACGCCGGCTTCCAGCAGCACGGTGAAGTCAGACTTCAAACGCGCCATGATGGGCTGGGTTTCCGGGTCGCCAAAGCGGCAGTTGAACTCGATGGTGAACGGGTTGCCGTCGGCGTCGATCATCAGGCCGGCGTACAGGAAGCCGGTGTAGGTGTGGCCGTCGGCTTTCATGCCGCGTACCGTCGGCAGGATGATCTCGCGCATCACGCGGGCGTGGATTTCCGGCGTCACCACCGGTGCCGGGCTGTACGCGCCCATGCCGCCGGTGTTGGGGCCCATGTCGCCGTCCAGCAGGCGCTTGTGGTCCTGGCTGGTGGCCATGGCCAGCACGTGCTCGCCGTCTACCATCACGATGAAGCTGGCTTCTTCGCCTTGCAGGAAGTCCTCGATAACCACGCGGGCACCGGCGTCGCCCATCTTGTTGCCCACCAGCATGTCGTCGATGGCAGCGTGCGCTTCGTCCAGCGTCATCGCCACCACCACGCCCTTGCCGGCGGCCAGGCCGTCGGCCTTGATCACGATCGGCGCGCCCTTGCGGCCAACGTAGTCGTGGGCGGCAGCGGCGTCGCTGAAGGTTTCGTAACCGGCGGTGGGAATGCCGTGGCGCTGCATGAAGGCCTTGGCAAAATCCTTGGAGCTTTCCAGCTGTGCGGCGTACTGGGTGGGGCCGAAAATTTTCAGGCCGGCGGCGCGGAAGGCGTCTACCACCCCGGCAGCCAGCGGCGCTTCCGGGCCGACCACGGTCAGTTCGATTTTCTCGTCGCGGGCAAAGGCCACCAGCTCGGGAATGGCGGTGATGGCCACGTTGGTCAGGTTCGGGTCCAGTTCGGTCCCGGCGTTACCCGGTGCCACAAACACTTTGGATACACGGCGCGACTGGGCAATGCGCCAGGCCAGGGCGTGCTCGCGGCCACCAGAGCCGATTACCAGGATTTTCATCTGCATTCCTCAAACAGGGTGTTCGTCGGGTAGGGGGCACCACCGGCCACGCCGGCGGCACTCAGTAAGCAATGCGGCCAAACAGGAACAGCACGTTGCCGTTGCCCTTCGGGCCCGGCATGAAGGAAGCCATCACCGCGCTCTTGCGGTACTGTAACGACGCCAGCGGCAGCACCACCGGTACCGGCACGCCCTTCAGCGTGTCGGAGCGGCTGGTCAGGAAGGCGGTAAAGCCCAGCCCGGCTTTCAGCTCGCCCGCCAGCGGCACCAGCTTCTGGTAGCCGTAACCGGCGGTAGGCTCCGGGTCCTTGTGCGAGTCGAGGAACACCATGGCGTACATGCCGTGCCAGTCACCGTCTTCGTCGTACAGGCTCTTGCCGATACCGCCGCCCCAGGCGCGTTCGTTGAACGACTTGATCTTTTCTTCACTGTACATGCTGCGCAGGTGGTAGGCGTAACCGGTAACGTAGACGTCGGTTTCACCCTGCTGCATTACCTGTTCGGCACGGCGACAGCCTTTGTCCAGCCAGCTGTCGCTGTTACCACAGGTGATGGCCTGCGCGCTGGAAGCCAGCAACAGACCGCTTACTATCAAACTGTTTTTTATCAAAACAACTGCCCTCAAAAGGTTGGCCGCAAGGAAGGCGGCCAACCCTGCGGCAAATTGCTTAGTGACGGAAGTGACGTACGCCGGTCAGTACCATGGCGATGCCGTGCTCGTCGGCAGCGGCAAACACTTCTTCGTCACGCATGGAGCCACCCGGCTGGATGATGGCCTTGATGCCTTGCTCGGCAATCACGTCGATACCGTCACGGAACGGGAAGAACGCGTCGCTGGAGGCCACAGCGCCTTGCAGGCTCAGGCCGGCGTCCTGCGCCTTGCGGGCAGCGATGCGGGTGGAATCCACACGGCTCATCTGGCCGGCGCCGATACCGGCGGTCTGGCCGTTCTTGCAGAACACGATGGCGTTGGATTTCACGTACTTGGCCACGCGCCAGGCGAACAGCAGGTCGGCCATTTCCTGTTCGGTCGGGGCACGCTTGGTCACCACGCGCAGCTCGTCCAGGCCCACGTTGCGGATGTCCGGGGTTTGCACCAGTACGCCGCCACCCACGCGCTTCAGCTCGAAGTGGTTGGCACCGGCCAGCAGCGGAATCTCCAGCACGCGCACGTTTTTCTTGGCGGCGATGATGGCCTTGGCTTCGTCGGTAAACGACGGCGCCAGCAGCACTTCCAGGAATTGACCGGTTACCGCTTCCACGGTTTCCGCGTCTACCGGGCGGTTGAAAGCGATGATGCCGCCGAAAGCGCTGGTGGTATCGGTAGCGAACGCCAGGCGGTAGGCGCTGAGGGTGTCAGCAGCCACGGCCACGCCACACGGGTTGGCGTGCTTGACGATGACGCAGGCCGGGGCGTCGAAGGTTTTGACGGCTTCCCAGGCGGCATCGGCGTCGGCGATGTTGTTGTACGACAGCTCTTTGCCCTGCAGCTGGCGGTAACCGGCGATGGAACCGGCAGCCGGGTGCAGGTCGCGGTAGAAGGCGGCGGCCTGGTGCGGGTTTTCGCCGTAGCGCATGTCCTGCACTTTGACGAACTGCATGTTCAGGCGGTTCGGGAACGCGGCACGGTCCGGCACGCCGGCGTCCACGCCTTCGGCCAGGCTGGTCAGGTAGTTGGAGATGGCGCCGTCGTAGGCCGCGGTGTGGGTGAACGCTTTCTTGGACAGGTTCAGGCGGGTCAGCTTGGATAGCTGGCCGGCGTTGGCCTGCATTTCACCTACCAGCGCGTCGTAGTCTTCGGCGTCGGTAACGATAGCCACGTGCTGCCAGTTCTTGGCTGCGGAGCGCACCATGGTCGGGCCGCCGATATCGATGTTCTCGATGGCGTCTTCCAGCGTGCAGTCTGCCTTGGCGATGGTGGCTTCGAACGGGTAGAGGTTGACGCACACCAGGTCGATGTTGCCGATGCCGTGTTCCTGCATGGTGGCCACGTGTTCCGGCAGGTCGCGACGGCCCAGAATGCCGCCGTGCACTTTCGGGTGCAGGGTTTTGACACGGCCGTCCAGCATTTCCGGGAAGCCGGTGTAATCGGATACGTCGATTACCGGCACACCGGCATCACGCAGCAATTTGGCCGTACCGCCAGTGGACAGGATTTCTACGCCGAAACCTGCCAGGGCCTGGGCAAATGCCAGTACACCGGTTTTGTCAGACACGCTGATCAGCGCACGTTCGATCTTGGTCATGGTTCTCTACCGCTCATCAAAACACTGGCAAGGCACGATGCTTTGCCAATTCAAAAAAACACGGGCAGGCTGCCAGGCAGCGCCACCGCTCTCAATGATCCCGTCCCCCGCCCCTGCCTTGCAGGGGAGTTCGCGGCAGCCGTGGCTGCCTGTGGTGTTGGTATAGGCCGCCTGGCAGGCGGCCAGTAAAACAAAAGCCACCCGTGGCACGGGTGGCTTGGCTGTCAGATCAGGTCGTAGGCCTTCATCTTCTTGCGCAGGGTATTGCGGTTAAGGCCGAGCAGTTCGGCCGCACGCGTCTGGTTACCCTGGGTATGGTTCAGCACGACTTCCAGCAGCGGCTTTTCGACACAGGCCAGAACCATATCGTAGATGGCTGCCGGCGCTTCGCCGTCCAGGTCGCGGAAGTATTGCTCCATGGCCAGGCGCACGCTGAGGGAAATGTCGTCGTTGTTTTGCATGATGTTATTGTTGTGTCGAGTGGCTTATGCCAGCGCGGCCGCGTCGGCGTCCGCACTGCCTTGTTCTGCGTCTTGTTCTACGTATTGCAGCCGGTCCGAATGCTGCGCCAGGCCGGCAAAGTAATCGGCCACCGCCACTTGCTGCGCGGCGGTGCTTTCCAGCTTGTACATGGCCTGGCGGAACTCGTTGCTGCCGCGCAGCCCCTTGGTGTACCAGGCGATGTGCTTGCGGGCGATGCGGCAGCCGCTGTATTCGCCGTAAAAGTCGTACAGCTCGGCCAGATGCGCCTGCATGATGGCGTCGATCTCAGCAATGCGCGGCGGCGGCAACAGCTCGCCGCTATCCAGGTAATGCTGGATTTCGCGGAAGATCCACGGCCGGCCCTGCGCGGCACGGCCGATCATGATGGCGTCGGCGCCGGTGTAATCCAGCACGTACTTGGCTTTTTGCGGGCTGTCGATGTCGCCGTTGGCCACCACCGGAATGCGCAGCGCCTGCTTTACCGCGGCGATGGTGTCGTACTCTGCCGCGCCGCGGTACATGTCCTCGCGGGTGCGGCCGTGCAGGGCCAGCGCGGCAATGCCGGCGTCTTCGGCCATGCGTGCCACCTGCAGCGCGGTTTTCACCTCGCTGCTCCAGCCGGTGCGGGTTTTCAGCGTCACCGGCACGTCCACTGCTTTCACTACCGCTTCCAGGATGCGGCCAACGTTGTCCAGGTCGCGCAGCAGCGCGCTACCGGCGGCCACATTGCACACCTTCTTGGCCGGGCAACCCATGTTGATATCGATGATCTGCGCGCCGTGCTCCACGTTCAGACGGGCGGCGTCGGCCAGCATCTGCGGGTCGCCGCCGGCGATCTGCACCACGATGGGCTCTACCTCGCCTTCATGGTTGGCGCGGCGCAGCGTCTTCGGCGTGGTCCACAGCGCCTTGTTGGCGGTGATCATTTCCGATACCGCCATCCCCGCGCCCAGCTTCTTGCACAGCATGCGGAACGGCCGGTCCGTGACGCCGGCCATGGGGGCGACGATCAGACGGTTCTTGAGGACGTAGGGGCCGATTTGCATCGCAAAAAGAAGGACATGGGGTGAAAAGGGTCGCCATTGTACTGCCTTTTACGCGGCGGGTAAAAAGCTTTTTGCCTATTTTTTAAGCGATATCGATAGCCGAAAGAAATGCCCCGTGGCGGGGCATTGTCAGATACCCGGCATGGGTATGCCGGGCAATAGAATGGGGGGGAAGTTGGCCGGTAAGCCGGGTTCTGTCGTTGGACAGCCATTCCTCTAGTCTTGCCGTTACCGACAAGCTCAAGCAACCTACCCGGGTACAGCGCGGGCCACGCCAATGTACCCCTATTTGGTCTTGCTCCGGATGGGGTTTAGCCTGCCGTCCGCATCACTGCGTCCGCGGTGCGCTCTTACCGCGCCGGGGTTCCCCCCGGCGGCTCCCGAAGGAGTCCACCTTTTCACCCTTGCCTGTGCCACCGGCTACCCTTGCGGGCGCCCCGGCCGGCCATCGGCGGTTCTGCTCTCTGTTCCACTTTCCGTCGCCTCGCGACGCCTGGCCGTTAGCCAGCATCCTGCCCTGTGGAGCCCGGACTTTCCTCCCCGTGCAAGCACGCGGCGGCTGTCTGTCCAACTTCCCGGCGCGGATTGTAACGCAAACGCTGTCATAACGCCCGCGCCACTGACAAATATCAAAGTCGCGACAGCAGGGATTCTTATAATCCACGCTCCCCCATCGTGTTTGCTACAGGTACCGCCGTGTCCCGCTTACCGGACCAGAACAGGCTCATCCGCATCCAGCGCGCCGGCATGCTGAGCCTGGTGATTACCGTCGTGGTGCTGCTGGCCAGCTACTTCTTCTACCAGCAATGGCAGGACTACCAGCAAAGCCGCGCCACGCTGCAGCAGCAGTCGCGCCAGCACGGCCTGACCTTCCTGCGCACCTGGAGCGAAGACGCCATCATCACGCTGGACACGCTGCACCGGCAGACGCAGGACATCCTGCGCCAGCGCATCCACGAACACGTGGACCAGGCGCACGCGCTGGCCACTGCGCTGTACCAGACCCATGCCGGCTCCGGGCAACCGGATGCCCGCGCCCGCCACGAGATCATCGAGGCACTGCGCCCGCTGCGCTACTTTGACGGCCGCGGCTATTTCTTTGTCGATACCCTGCAAGGCGACTGCGTGCTGCTGCCGACCCAGCCCAAGCTGGAAGGCAGCTCGCTGCTGAACAACCGCGACGATACCGGCGCCTACATCATGCGCAACCTGATCACCGCCACACAAAACCCGCTGGGCGCCGGCTTTACCAGCTACCGCTGGTACCGGCCGGGCGAGAAAAAGATGGCAGAAAAAGTGGCGTACGCACGCCGCTTCGAACCGTTCGGCTGGCTGATCGGCGGCGGCGAATACGTCAGCAACGTGGCGGCCGACCTGCAAAAGCAAGGCCTGGCCCTGCTGGCGCAGATGCGCAGCGACAAACGCGGCGGCTTTATCGTATTGGACGGCCAGGGCCGCGTGCTGCTGGGGCTGGACGGGCAGCAGCGCCCGCTCCCCGACGCGCTGCGGCAGCGGCTGTGGCACGCCCCGGCCGGTAGCGTGCTCGACTTCCAGCTGCCCGGCAGCCACGGCACGCGTGCCTACACCGCCTACGTTGGCCGCATGACCGCGTGGCAGTGGCAGGTGATTGCCGTGTCGCCCGCCAGCCTGCTGCAAACCGACGACGCCGCCCAGCAACAACTGCTGGGCGAGCAGACCGAGCAACGGGTGCTGGCCACGCTGGCCATATTTGTCACCGCGCTGATGCTGGCGGTGATGTTCTCGCTGCTGTTTGCGCGCTGGCTGCGGCAGTTGGCCGACGCCTACCAGCGCCAGATCGAGGAAAAACAAGCCGCGCTGGAACAGAACGCCCCCGAAATCGAGCTGACCCGCTACATGAGCGACAGCGCGGCCGACATCATCGTGCTGCGCGACGCACGCGGCAACATCGCCTACCGCAACCAGCGCGCCCGCGAATGCTTTGACGGCTGCAGTGACGGCAGCGAACAACAGCTGTTTGCGCTGCGCCTGGACGACGGCGAATGCAGCGAGCGGCAAATCCAGTGCTGCCACGGGCCGCGCACCCTGGAAATCCGCCACAGCAGCGTGCACTACCGTGGCGAGCACTACCTGTGCGCCACCGCGCGCGACATCAGCCAGCGCCTGGAACAAGAGCGTGCGCTGCGGCTGGCGTCCAAGGTGTTCGAAGCCAGCACAGAGGCCATCCTGATCACCGACGCCAACAGCCGCATCGTGGCGGCCAACCAGTCGTTTACCGCCATCACCGGCTACAGCGAGGCCGAAGCGCTGGGGCAGACCCCTGCCCTGCTCAGCTCCGGCAAACACGACGCTGCCTTCTTCCGCGACATGTGGCAACAGCTGCAGCTGCGCGGCCAGTGGTCCGGCGAGATCTGGAACCGGCGCAAAAGCGGCGAAATCTACCCCGAGTGGCTCAGCATCAACGCACTGCGCGACAGCCACGGCAAGCTCAGCAACTACATCGCGCTGTTCTCCGACATCAGCGAACGCAAGGAAGCCGAAGCGCGGGTGCAGCACCTGGCCGAGTACGATTACCTGACCGACCTGCCCAACCGCCTGCTGCTGATGGACCGCCTGCAGCAGGCGCTGCGCGTGGCCGAACGCAGCCGCCACAAGGTGGCGGTGCTGTTCCTCGACCTCGACCGCTTCAAGAACATCAACGACACCCTGGGCCACGCCACCGGCGACACCCTGCTGCAGGAAGTGGCGCGCCGCACCCGCCACGTGGTACGCGACATGGACACCGTTGGCCGCACCGGCGGCGACGAGTTCGTGATGATCCTGCCGGAGCTGGCCGACAACGCGCAGGCGGCGCTGATCGCCGAACGCGTGCTGGACGCGCTGCGCCAGCCGTTCCAGCTGGACGGCCACCAGCTGGTGATTACCGCCAGCATCGGCATCTCGGTCAGCCCCGACGATGGCCGCGACGCGCAGCTGCTGCTGAAAAACGCCGACATGGCGATGTACGAAGCCAAGGCCCAGGGCCGCAACAACTACCGCTTCTTCACCGAACGCATGACCGCCGAGGTCCGCCAGCGCCTGCTGCTGGAAAACCGCCTGCGCGGCGCGCTGGGGCGGCAGGAGCTGCACCTGATGCTGCAGCCCAAATTCTGGGTGGCAGACCGCCGCCTGTCGGGCTTCGAGGCGCTGCTACGCTGGACCGACGATCACGGCGTGTCGGTACCGCCGGCGCAGTTCATCCCGGTGGCCGAGGAGTCGGGGCTGATCATCGATATCGGCAGCTGGGTGCTGCGCGAAGCCTGCCGCCTGGCCGCCGCCTGGCCACAACACGGCGAGGACGCGCTGACCATGGCGGTGAACGTGTCACCACGCCAGCTGGCGCAGCCCGATTTTGCCGGGCTGGTGGCCGGCATCTTGCAGGAAACCGGTCTGGCACCGGCACAGCTGGAGATCGAGGTTACCGAAAGCGCGCTGCTGGAGCGCACCGGCCACGTCAAGGCGGCGCTGGACGGCCTGAAGGCGCTGGGGGTACGGCTGGCGGTAGACGACTTCGGTACCGGTTATTCCAGCCTGGCCTACCTGAAGGACTTTGCTCCGGACACCGTGAAGATCGACCGCTGCTTCGTCACCGACCTGCAGCACCGCGACGACAACGCCGCCATCGTGCTGGCCATCATCACGCTGGCCAAGAGCCTGAAAATGGAAGCGCTGGCCGAAGGGGTGGAAACCGAAGAAGAGCTGGCCGCGCTGGCGCGGCTGGGCTGCGAGGCGGTACAGGGTTACCTCACCGGCCGCCCGCTGACGCTGGGTGCCGCCGCCAAGCTGGTGGCGGCCAACACGGCGGTTATCCTGTAGCGGCGCCCGCCGCTTGCTGGCCAGCTGCGGCGAGGGGCTGTTAATACTATTTCTTGCTGCGGCGCAGGCTCGAGAAGTTTTGCCATGCCAGGCGCAGGGCGATGCGCTGGGTGGTGCCCAGCGCACGCCCGACAACGCCGCAGCGGGAAGCTTGTCGGACCTGCCCTAGTCAAAACGCAGCGTGTAACGCAATTCCGACGACGCCTCGCGCCCGGCGCGGCCTACCAGCGACAGCTTTTGCGACAACTGGTAATTGATGCGGATGGCCTGCTCGGCGCTGCGCAGGCCGTACTCGTAGCCCACGTACAGCTCGCGCGTCAGCTGTTTGCCCAGCATCACCACCTGCTCGGCCGGGTTCACCGTGCCGCTGGCGCTGGTGCTTTCGGCGCGCGACACCACCCCCACATCGTCGAACAGGCCGATCTTGTCGTTGACCATGCCGGCCAGCAAGCCTCCGGCCGACGCGCCGGCGATGTCGCTATCGCGCTCGTCGCTGGTGGCGGCGCGGTTCAGCACCAGCCACGACAGTTTGTCTTTTTCCGACATCGCCTCGTCGGCCACCAGCTTGATCGCCGGGTTCAGCACCGAGCCGCTGATTTCCACGCCGGCGCCCACTTGCGAGAAACGGCGCTTGGCGCGGATGTCCAGCACCGGGTTGTCCAACGGGCCGGTAAAGCTGACCACGCCACGGTTGATGTCCAGGTCCTGGCCGTAGGCCTTGAAGCGCCCCTTGTCGACACGGATCTGGCCGCGCGCCTGCAGTTGGCCGCCGGGTTCGGCCAGCAGGCGGACGCTGCCGCCCAGCCAGGCGTCCAGGCCGTTACCGGCAAAGCGCACGTCGTCGGACAGCGTGACGGTGATGTCCAGCCCCAGCGGCAGCGCCTTGCCGCCCTCGTCGTACACGCGCCCGGCCACGAACACGTCATCGGACAGTTTCGGGCCGCCCAAGCGCGGCAGGTCGAAGCGGCCATGATCCACGCTGAAGGCACCGCGCACCATGGCACGGCCCTGCTCCAGCGTGATGCGGCTGCTGCCGGACACCAGCAGGCGGCGCCCCGGGCGGTCCAGTACCGCAAAGCGTTTCAGCGTCAGCGTCACCGCCGCCAGCGGGATGTCGCCGTCCAGCGCCAGCTGGCCGTTGGCGCCGATTTCGCCATCTTTGCCGAACTGCAAGGTGTCGATCTGCAGGCTACGGCCCAGCAAGCGCGCGGCCAGCACGCCCTGCTCCAGCCGGATGCCGTTGCGGCGCTCGACAAAGCGCAGCTTCTGCCCGCTCAGTGTACCGCCCAGCTGCGGCGCCAGCAGCGGCCCGTTCAAGGTAAGGTTGGCCGCCAGGCTGCCGTCCAGCTCGGTACCGGCCGGCATGCGGCTTTGCAATACCGACAACGCCGGCACGCTGGCTTGCAGCCGGCCGCTGATGGTGGCGGTATCCAGCGGCGCCGCGGCGGGCAGGTTCAACGTGCCGTCGCCGCTGACGCGGCCGAAACGGGTATCGAGCTGCAGGCTGAACGGCGCGGCGTCGCCCAACCCCAGTTGCAGCTGGGCTCGGCTGAGGCCCACAGGCTCGGCCGGATGGGCGCCTTGCGCCGGCAGCATCAGGTCGCCACTGATGCGCTGCAGGCTGAGGCTGCCCTGCGGCAGGCCATGCTGCCCGGCCAGCGACCACTGCGCGGCCAACACCAGGTTTTGCTGTAACGGCGGCGTCCACCACGGCGCCAGCGCGTCCAGCGCCAGCGACCGTACCTGGCCCTGGCTGCGCCAGCCGCTGGCCTGCTGCCACACGGTGTCGCCCAGCTGCCAGCCGGTGCCCAGCGCCTGCCAGCGGCTGGGTGCCAGCTGCACGCTGTCTGCGGCCAGCTGCAACGCCACTGGTGCTTCCAGCCGTAACGGCAGCGCGCCGCCGGCTTGCAAGCTGGCCAGCGTGCCGCGCCAGCGCATCTGCTCGCTGTCCAGGCCGCCTTGCAGTGCCAGGTTCAGCGTTTGCGGCTTGGCCTGCAGTTCGCCACGCAAGGCCAGGTTGAGCTGGTGCGCCTGGCGCGTGCCGCTGGTAAGCAGGCTGATTTCGTCCAGACGTTGGCCGCCGGCCTGCAGGCCACGGCCTTGCAGGTTCAGGCGGAACGGGCTGTCCGGCGTGATGCCGCTGCGGCCGTCGGCGTTCAGGCTGGCCACCTGTACGCCGCCGGGCAGTGCCAGGCGATTGGCCTGCAGCTGGGCGCTGATGTCGGGCCGCGACGGGGTGCCGGCCAGCGCCAGCTGGGCGTTCAGCTCACCGGCAAACGCTGCGCCCAGCGGGCTGAGGTCGGGTGCGGCCAACTGCAGCTTCAGCACGTCGCCGGCCACGCCGTAGGCGCCCTGCGCCTGCAAGCGGTTACGGCCCAGCGTCAGGTTGGCGTTGACGGCACTGACGCGCTGCGGCTGCCAGGCCAGCGCCAGCTGGCCGCCCAGCGCTTCGCCACCGAGCTGGCTGGCGGCAAAACGCAGGCTGACGTCGCCTTGCGGCTTGGCGCCCAGGCTGGCCCGGGCTTGCAGCTGGCCGTTGACGTTGCCGCGCGGCAGGCGCGGGTCCAGCACCGCCGGGTCGAAGCGCTCGAAACGGCCATCAAAGCCCAGTTGCTGGCTATCCAGCCCGAACTGGCCCTTGCCCTGGAAGCGGCCGGCGCCGGTACGGAGCAGCAGATCGTCCAGCAGCAGGCGGCGGGGCGCGTCGCGCAGTGCCACCCGGCTGTCCAGCGCCAGTTGGCCACTGGCCAGTTTGACCAGCATGTCCGGCTGGCGCGGGCTACCGCCCAGCGCCACGCTGCCGGACACGCGATGCGCCGGCAGCGCCGGGTCCAGCGCCTGGCTAGCCAGGCGATCCAGCCCCAGTTGCAGGGCCAGCTTGTCGGCACTGGCCTGCCCCTTCAGGCTGAGCTGGCCGTCGGCCAGCAAAGCTTGCAGGCCGGGCAGGTACAGCGTATCGCGCTGGATGCGGAACTCGCCCCAGGCCAGCGACAGCGGTAGCCGTTTGGCCGCCAGCGTGCCGGGCTGGTTGTTGACCACGCTGATACCGCCCTGGATGGTGTCGGCGTTTTGCGGCGTCAGTTGCAGCGCCAGCGCCAGGCTGGCCTGCGGCCAGTGCGGCTGCAGCGCTTGCGGGTTGACGCCGCCCACGCGCAGGTCCAGCTGGCGCAGGCGGCGCAACGGTGTCACGTCGAATGGCGCCAGCTTGCCCTGCAGCGCCAGCAACAGGCCTTTGGCACTGACGTCGCCACGCAGCTGCGGAAACAGCAGGCTGCCGCTGTAAGCCAGTTGGCCGCGGGTGGCCAGGCCATCGATATCGCCCTGGAACCGGCTGCTGCCGTGCAAGGCAAACGGCGCAGCATCGCCCAGCGCGACCTCGCTCTGCAAACGGCCCCACGGCGTGTCCAGCTGCGTCAGCTGCAGCTGGTGGCGGCCGCTGTCGTAGCGATAGCTGGCCTGCAGCGACCCCAGCTGCAGCTGGCTGTCCGGTAGGCTGAGGCTGGCCACGCGCAGGGCATCGACACGTAGCGTCAGCGGCAGGCTGAGATCGGACGGTGCCTGCAGCGGCTTGGGCTGCGGGTCGGGCCGGCTACGCCAGCTCACCGGCCCCAGTTGCAAGCTGCGGATGTGCAGCTGGCGCTGCCACAGCGCCTGGGCGTCCCAGTCCAGCACCAGCTGGCTGAGTGCCAGCTGGCTGTCGGGCGTTTGCCAGTGCAGGCGCTGCAGCGTAAAGCCCTGCCACAGCGTGCCCTGCACGCGGCCAACCTTGAGTTGGCCGCCGCTGAGCTGGCCGGCCCATTGCCACAGGGTGGCAAAGCCGGTCGGCGTGGCGGTAAGCCACCAGCCGCTGCCGCCGAGCAACAACAGCGGCAGCAGGAACAGCAGCCAGAACACGCGGCCCAGCCGGCGGCGGCGCGGCAGCGCCGGCATGGTGTCTTCCGGCGTCGGGTCGGGGGTAGGCGGGGTCATCGGGGCGTGCGAGGTCAAAATGCCAATCCCAGGTTAAGGTTCCAGCGCCAGCGGTGATCGCGTTCACCGCGCGCAATGTCGAAAGCCAGCGGGGCGATGGGGCTGAGCCAGCGCACGCCGGCGCCCCAGCCCTTGGCCACGCGCAGGTCTTGCCAGCTGTTGGCCGCGTCGCCGGCGTCGTAGAACAGCGCGGCGCGCCAGTCACGCGTCACGGCGTACTGGTACTCCAGGCTGGCCGTGGCCAGCACACGGCCGCCGGTGACGGTGCCGTCGGTGTCGATCACCCCCAGGCTTTGGTAGTTGTAGCCGCGTACGCTGTTGACGCCACCGGCCTTGAACAGACGCGAGGCGGGCACTTCGGAGCTGTCCTGGGCCCACACCTGGCCGGCTTCCAGCCGCGACACCAGCGTGCTGCGGGTCATGAACGATGGTGTCCAGTAATTGGCCAAGCGCAGGTAACCGCGGCTGAAACGGGTATCGCTGGCGAGGTTGCCCACTGTGGTGGCGGCCTGGGCTTCGATCAGGTAGCCGCGGCCGGGGCGCAGCGCGTTGTCGATGGCGCGCTGGGTCCAGCCGTAAGACAGCACCACCGCCTTGTTATTGCGGGTGAGCTTTTGCGCCAGCGATTCGCGTTCGATCAGGTACTCCAGGCCGATGCGCGCCTCGATATTGCCGTCCTTGCGGATACGGAAGCCGCCCAGCTCGCTGGCGTCGGTGACGGTATTGTCTTCTTCGCTATGGCTGCGGCGCAAGTTGATGGCATGCGAGTAGCCGCTGGCGGTACGCGGAAAGCCCAGGCCGAGGTCCAGCTGCTGGCGCGACTTTTTCCAGTCGTAAACCACCGAGCCGGTATAGCCGCGCTTGAAAATGTTGTAGTGCTCGTAACCCAGGCGCACGCCGGGGCCGTCGCCGGTGCTGAAGTTGAAACCGGCATCCAGCTTTTGCCGCTTCACCTCGTTGACGATCACCTGGATCGGCACCTGTTCGCCGTCACGCGCTTCCCATTGCGGTGCCACCACCACGTTGCTGTAGTGGCTGTCGGCTTCCAGGCTGGATTGGTAGGCCAGCAGGTCGGCCTGCTTGTAGGGGCTGCCCTGGCGGAAGTTGGCCTGCCCCAGGATGACGGATTCGGGGTAACGCTGCGCCCCTTCGACACGGATGGGGCCAAAGCTGATGCGTGGGCCGCTGTCTACCGTGACGTTCAGTTCGGCGCGCCGCGCCACCGGGTCGATATCGGCTCGCGCCTCGGTAATGCGCGCCAGCGGAAAACGCTGCAACAGCAAGGGGCGCAGCACGCCCTTCTTGCTGCTGTCCCAGTCGTCCTGGCGGAACTGGCCGCCAATCGGCAGCAGCCACTCTTCCAGCGCGGTGCGGATGAACTGGCTGTAATCGGCCTCCTGCCGCACCGGGCCGGTGAAGGTGACGTTGACGTCGAACACCATCACCGGCTCGCCCGGCACCACGCTGACCCGTACCGTATTGCCGTCCTGCTGCACGCTCACTTGCGGCGAGAAATAACCCTCGGTTTCCAGCAGCTTTTTCACCTCGTCCGGCGTGCTGCCCACCATCGCTTGCAGGTCGCTGTCGCGCAGCGCCTCGTCCTCGCGCAGCTGGGTGAGGTCGAGGTTGGCCTCCAGCAAGGCTTTCAGGTTGTCCGGCGCCACGATGTCGACGCGGTAGTCGAGGGCAGCGTGGGCGGTCAACGGCAACAGGGCAATGAACAGCAGGCAACGGCGCATGATGAAAGGGCAAGGC
Organism: Vogesella urethralis; assembly: GCF_007644045.2. Taxonomy (GTDB): domain Bacteria; phylum Pseudomonadota; class Gammaproteobacteria; order Burkholderiales; family Chromobacteriaceae; genus Vogesella; species Vogesella urethralis. The sequence goes on along the minus strand of NZ_VMDW02000098.1, from coordinate 37,711 downwards.
GGGGTGGACGCTCCATGTTAGAGCAGAAGCCGGCAAAGCAAAACACCAGCGCAAGACAGTGTCAATTTCGATAAGTTTCTGCCATAAAATGACGCATGTTTGGCAAGCTTTGCCATCAGTTTGGCCCACTGCAGCCAAAGCGGTCATACTTGCCGGTTTGGGGAGAAAACCGATGCCAACACAGCTATCCCGCGTGGCCCTGGTGGTGCGCGACTACGACGAAGCCATTGCCTGGTACCGCGACAAGCTGGGCTTTCACCTGCTGGAAGACACCCCGCAAGGCCACAAGCGCTGGGTGGTGGTGGCCCCACCCGGCGGCAACGCCGCGCTGCTGCTGGCGCGCGCGGCCAACCCCGAGCAAGCCGCCTTCATCGGCAACCAAGCCGGCGGGCGCGTGTGGCTGTTTCTGGAAAGCGACGACTTCCAGGCCGACTACCAGCGCATGCTGGCCGCCGGCGTGAGCTTTTGCGAGCAGCCGCGCCACGAAGACTACGGCTGGGTGGTGGTGTTCGAAGACCTGTACGGCAACCGCTGGGACCTACTGCAGCGGCTGCCGCCGGCAACGTCAGGGCAGTAGCGGCAACAGCGCTTCCAGCCGGGTCAGACCGCTGCGTTGCAGGCTGCCGGCCATGGCCAGCAGGAAGCTGCGGTCGTGCTCGCAGGTGCGCTCCAGCGTCTGGATCACCAGCACCATGTCGTCGAGCGTCACGCCGCCGCGCTCGGCCGCCAGTGCCGCGCAGAAACCGCGCACCCACAGATACGCCACCACCAGCGACGCGTACGCTTGCGCTGGCGGCATGCCGTCATCCAGCGGAAAGGTGCGTACCTGCATCAGGTTCAGCAGGTAATTGCGCAGCACGTAATCCAGCTCCAGGTCTTCCAGCCGCATCTGCCACGCGGCCAATAGCGCCGGGTAGCTGCGGGCGTACTGTTCGGCGCTGTCGCCCATCACCCGCCGTACCCGTTGCATGACGCTGCCAAAGCGCGGCTGCGCGTCGGCCCTGGCCTGCGTACGCGGCATGGTGGCGAACAGGTGCAGCAGCCGGGCCTGGCCTGCGTAGTCCGGCCGCACGGCGGCCAAATCGGCCAACAACCCGTCCTCAGCGGCCAGCGAAGTCCGGATATCGTCCAGCAAAGCCAGCTGCTGGGCAGGATCGTGACCGGCCGGCAGGTCCTGCACGCACTGGCACAGTACACCGCACACCGCCAGTGCTTGCCACAGCGCCAACGCCGGCTCGGCCATCAGTTGCAGGCACAGGTAATGCAGCTCTTGCGCAGCCTGCTGCGCGGCATCCGGCTGCGCCGCCAGCGGTTGATGCAACACGTCGGGCCGCAACGGGCGCTGCAATTCGGTAAACGCCATCGCGTCCGGGCTGGCCAGTGCCAGACGGGCGGTTTCCGGACACGATAGCGACGCCACCTGATGCAGCACGCCGTTCAGCCGGTAGTGGTGGCGGGGGTAGGCAAAACAGGTGTGCGACAAGGCCGCCTCGCCCAGCCGCGACTGGATGCGGCACAGCCGGCTGCTGTCCAGCATCGGGCAATCGCCGCTGTGGCCCGCCGCGGCAATACGCCCATACGCCAACCTACGCTGGCCGGCCGGCAAACGCTGCAGATGCTGCCGGAACAAGGGCTGCAGCTCGCGATCGGTGCAGGCCTGGTAACGGGCGTAGGTAGGCTGGTCCAGTTCGATGGTCCAGCTGGTGGTACAGCAGGTATCGGGGCACACCGGCCCGTTACAGGCAAAGTCAGCCAGGTAGGCCGGTGCCAGAAAACTGGCCTGCTCGTCGATTGCCATGAAGGTCGCCCCTTGCCGTGCTGTGCATTATCGATAATGCATCATCGTAGCGCAGTCGCGACCTGGCGTCGCCCTCACGCTGGCTGCGCCGCCGTGCTGCGCGGGGCCTGCGTATCGAACCAGTCCAGCATCTCCTGCCACAACGGCTGCGCGTGGGCGCGGAAGTAGCCCATGTGCCCCAACTTGCCGTACTGCGCCGGGTCGAGGTTGCGACGCTGTTGCGGCGCCTGGCGGTAACCGTCAAAAAACGCGTCGCGCGAACGTGGCATCGCCCACAGATCGTCCAGCGCGGTGGCAGCGACCAGCGGGGTCCGCACGCTGGCAAAGGCGTCGTGTACCCAGGCACTGGCCGGGTCGTCAAAGAAATAGCGCGGAAAGCGGCACCAGTGCCGCCATTGCCAGAACACCCCTGCCGGCAGGTCTTCGCCTATCCCCAGCATCGCCCACGGCGAATAGCCTTTCCAGCGCGTCAGCCACGGCAGCACCGTGGCCCACATGAAGCGCACGCGCAAACTCTCGTACCACGGCATCCAGCCATGCCAGCCTGCGCCCACCCCCAGCGCGTACGCAGCGGTTACCCGCTGGTGATTGGGCAGCATGCCCAGCGCGTGGCCGCCGTACGAGTGCCCCACCCAGTACAGCGGCAGCGGCCCGTCCGCCATCGCGTCCACCGCGGCGGCCAGGTCCAGCTTGCCCCAATCGGTGTACTGCATGTCAAAGCCGCGCAGGCTGGCCGGCCGCGACTGGCCAATACCGCGATAGTCCAGCGTCAGCACGCTAAAGCCGGCCTGCTGCGCATGCTCGGCAAAACGGCGGTAGAAGCGCTGCGGTACACCGGTGGCAGCGGCCACAATGATGCGGCCGCGCGGCCTGCCGGCAGCCTGGAATAGCGTTGCGGCCAACGGGTAGCCATCGCGTGCCGGCAAGGTAAACGCGTGCACCGTACCGGGTGCCGTCTGGGGTAGGGTCATGGTGGGCCTCTCGTGCGTTGCCATACTTGCGCTATGACAGTCGTTATAGAGATTTCGATGCTAGACTATGACGACTGTTATAGCAAGATGACACCGATGAACGATTCCGCTGCCGATCCCCGTCAACGCCTGGTACTGGCCGCCGCCGACATGCTGCGCCATCGCGGCCTGAACGCCACCAGCGTGCGCGAAGTAGCCAAGCTGGCGCAGGCGCCGCTGGGCTCTACCTACCATTACTTTCCTGGCGGCAAGCCGCAGCTGATCAGCGAAGCGGTGCAGCTGAGCGGCGAACAGGTGGCCCGCTACCTGACGCGCACCTTCGCCGCCGGCCCGCGCGACGGGCTGCTGGCGTTTGTCGCGCTGTGGCGGCAGCTGTTGCAAGACAAAGCCTGCCGCGCCGGTTGCCCGGTCATGGCCGTGGCCGCCGATGACAGCGCGGCCGACGACGACGCGCCGATGTTGGCCGCGGTGGCGGCTGCCATCCGTGCCTGGCAGCAACCGCTGGTAGCCAGCCTGCAGCAGGCCGGCCTGCCGGCGGCGCGGGCCACCCGGCTGGCCACCTTGCTGATTGCCGCGGTGGAAGGCGCCATCCTGCTATGCCGGGCACAAGGCGACACCACGGCGCTGGACGAGGTGGCAGCAGAGCTGCTGCTATTGCTGGATAAGGCCTTGGCAGAGGCGGCGACACAGGACGCGCCATGAAGCGGATATTGTTCATCTGCAGCCAGAACCGGCTGCGCAGCCCCACCGCCGAGCAGGTATTTGCCGACTGGCCCGGCGTGGAAACCGCGTCCGCCGGCCTGCTCAACGAAGCCGAAAACCCGGTCACGCCCGAGCTGCTGGCCTGGGCCGAGCTGATTTTCGTGATGGAAAGGGCCCACCAGCGCAAGCTGTCGCGCCAGTTCCGCGCCCACCTGCGCCACGCGCGCATTGTCTGCCTCGACATCCCCGACGACTACCGCTACATGGACCCGGCCCTGGTCGAGCGGCTGCTGGCACGGGTGCCGAAATGGCTGCCGGCGCGGTGACACTATCAATCACTTGAAACGATTGGTCGGCACCACCATGTGCGCCGGGTACCTCAAGGAGAACGCCGATGACCACCCCTGACGCCCGCCATCTGGTGTGCCCGCACTGCGACGCCATCAACCGTGTGCCCGCCAGCCGCCTGCAAGACCAGCCCAATTGCGGCCAGTGCCACCAGCCGCTGCTGCATGGCAAGCCGGTGAACCTGACCGTGGACAACGCAGAACGCCACCTCAGCCGTAACGACATCCCGGTACTGGTGGACTTCTGGGCGCCATGGTGCGGCCCGTGCCAGATGATGGGCCCCGCCTTCGCCCAGGCCGCCGCCGCGCTGCCGCAACTACGCTTTGCCAAGATCGACACCCAAACCGAAACCACGCTGGGGCAGCGCTTCAACATTCGCAGCATTCCCACGCTGGTGCTGTTCGTGAACGGCCGCGAAGTGAAACGCCAGGCCGGCGCCATGGACACCGCCAGCATTCAGCGCTGGGTGATGGGTGCGCTACAGCAAGCGTGAGCGTGTTGTGAGATGAGACCGCCTGCCCATCACCCTGTGCGACATTGCCGGTGAACCCCACCTCGCAGCAGCAGACAATTGTTGCGGCCATGCCGCAGCAATAGGCCATCAACCGCCTCCCGCTACGGAAATTTCAATAAATAGCGGTTGGATATCAAGGCGGGATGACACGGCAGCCACCTCTCGCGGCCAACGTGTTGCACGGGAAATGCCATGCTTGAGCAGATACGGCAATCTTGGCTGCGTCGTCCACGATGCAAGGAGTACACCATGCTGCACGATTGGTTGATCGGCCTGACTCTGGCCGGCTTGCTGGGCATGCTGGGGCAGGGCTTACGGGTCATTGCCGGCCTGAAGAAGATGAACGACGATCTGGCAGCCAGCCAGAAAAGCGTACGCAGCGAACTGGAGCCCGGCCGGCTGCTTACCAGTTTGCTGATCGGCTTCATCGCCGGCTGCAGCGGCTTTCTGCTGATGGATATCAACCTGACACAACCGATAAGCCGAGATATGGTGTACAGCCTGATGGGTATCGGTTACGCCGGTACCGACGCCATCGAGGCCTTCATCCGCAAGACGCCCATCGTCAAGAGCTGAAAGCTACCCCGGCCGGCCACACCTCGGCGATATCGTGCACGCATTGCTCGAAGCGCGGCTGGCCAAACAGATAGCCCTGCACCAGGTGCACGCCCATGTCCTGCAGGCAGGCCAGCTCGGCGGCAGTTTCCACCCCTTCGGCAATCACCTTCACCCCCAGCTCGTCGCACAGGCGCGCCACGTTGGCCACGATGATGCGGCTGGCGCGCTTTTGCTCGATACCGCGCACCAGCGCCATATCCAGCTTGACGATGTCGGGCTGGAAGTCTGCCAGCAGCGTCAGGCCGGCGTAACCGGCGCCAAAATCGTCGATGGCAGTCATGAAGCCGATGCGGCGGTACTCGCGGAACACCTGCGACAGCCAGTGGCCGTCGTTTACCTGCTCGCTTTCCACCGTTTCGAAAATGATCTGTTCGATAGGAAAACCATGCTCACGCGCCGCCTGCAAGGTGGTACGGATGCACACCTCCGGCCGGTAGATGGCGTTGGGCAGAAAGTTGATCGACAGCCGGCTCTGCATACCCAGCCGCGCAGCGATCTCGATGGCCTTGACGCGGCAGGCCTGGTCGAAGCGGTAGCGGTTGCTGTTGTTGACCCGTGCCAACACGCTCATCGCGCCCTCGCCAGCCGGCCCGCGCACCAGCGCCTCATGCGCAAACACGGTACGCGAGCGCACGTCGATGATGGGGTGGTAGGCGTAACTGAAGGCGAAATCCAGCGCGCCACCGTCGCGGCAGTCGCCACACTGCAGCGGGCGGGTACCGTCCAGGGAAACCAGGTTGAGCTTGTTCATTGGCAGGCGGGCCTCGGCGGGCGGTTGGCTAGGACACTGCATTATAGCGAATACGGCAGCGCCGCCTTGCCGGCGCGCATCAATCCAGCGTGCGGCGGAACGTTTTCAGGCACACCGCCAGTACCAGCGCGATGAACAGCAACAGCGGCCAGATTGCCGGCCACAGCAGCGGCAGGCCGTTGCCCTTGAGCAGGATGCCGCGCACCAGGATCAGGAAGTGGGTCAGCGGCAGCAGCTCGCCGATGGCCTGCGCCCACGCCGGCATGCCGCGAAACGGGAACATGAAACCGGACAGCAGCATGGACGGCAGAAAGAAAAAGAACGTCAGCTGCATGGCCTGCAGCTGGTTGCGCGCCAGCGAGCTGAAGGTAATGCCCAGCGTCAGGTTGGCCACAATGAAGACCAGGATCACGCCGTACAGCAGCAGCAGGCTGCCCTGCATCGGTACCGCAAACAGCCAGCGCGCCGCGGCCAAGGTCAGCGTCACCTGCAGCAGGCCGATCATCACGTAGGGCACCATCTTGCCGCTGATGATCTCCAGCGGCGTGGCCGGCGTGGCCATCAGGTTTTCGAAGGTGCCGCGTTCGCGCTCGCGCGTCATCGCCAGCGCCGTCATCAGCACCATGGTCATGGTGAGGATCACCCCCAGCAGGCCGGGCACCACGTTGTAGGCGGTCAGCCCTTCCGGGTTGTAGCGGCGGTGCACGCGCAGGTCGAACGGCGGCGTACCCGCCACATAACCTGGCAGATCGGCCGCCAGCACCTCGGCGCCCAGGCGGTTCAGTACGTTGATGGCGCCGCCGGTGGCGCTGGGGTCTGTGGCGTCAGCTTCCACCAGCAGGCTGGCCGGCTCGCCGCGCAGTGCGCTGCGGTTGAAGCCGGGCGGAAAGGTCACCACAAACTGTACCTGGCCGCGCTGCAGCTGCTGCTCGGCCTCGTCGGCGCTCAGCGCCGGGCCGATGGCGAAGTAGTCGCTGTTGCGCATCGCCGCCACGTAGGCGCGGGCAAACGGCCCGCCGTCGGCCATCACCACGGCGGTAGGTAACTGGCGCGGGTCGCTGTTGATGGCGTAGCCGAACAGCAGCAGCTGCACGATGGGCAACACCACGATCATGCCGAAGGTAAGGCGGTCGCGGCGCAGCTGAGTCAGCTCTTTCAGCAGGATGCCCAGCCAGCGGCCGAAGGAAAATCCGTTCATGTCATGCCCCCGCAAACTGGTCCTGCACCCCTTGCATCAGGTGCATGAAGGCGTCTTCCAGCGTGGCCTCGCCCGCTTGCAGTTGCAGGCCGTGCTGCGCGGCAAACGCGCCCAAGCTGCGCTGCAGCGCTTCGCCATCGCGGCCGCTGATGTGCAGCGTCTGGCCAAAGCTGGCCACCTGCTCCACCCCGGGCAACTGCCGCAACTGCGCCAGTGTGGCGGCGGCATGGTTGCCGCTGAGCAGCCAGGTGTGCAGCTGCTGCGCGGCCACGATCTCGGCGGCGGTGCCGGTGGCCAGCAGCTTGCCGTAGGCGATGTAGGCCAGTTGGTGGCAGCGTTCGGCCTCGTCCATGTAATGGGTGGACACCAGCACCGTCATGCCCTGCGCCGACAGGCGGTGGATTTCCTCCCAGAAATCGCGCCGCGCCTGCGGGTCCACGCCGGCGGTCGGCTCGTCCAGCAGCAACAGCCGGGGCTGATGCAGCAGGCAGGCGGCCAAGGCCAGCCGCTGCTTCCAGCCGCCGGACAGCGTGCCGGCCAGTTGGCCGCGCCGGCCGCTCAGGCCCAGGTCGTGCAGCGCCTGCCGTACCCGCTCGCGCCGCTGCGGCAGCGAAAACATGCGCGCCACGAAGTCCAGGTTCTCCTCGATGGACAGGTCGTCCCACAGCGAGAACTTCTGCGTCATGTAGCCCACTTGCCGCTTGATGGCGGCGCTGTCGCGGCGTACGTCCAGCCCCAGGCAGTGCCCCTCGCCGCTGTCCGGCGTCAGCAGGCCGCACAGCAGGCGGATGGCCGTGGTCTTGCCGCTGCCATTGGGGCCGAGAAAGCCGAAAATCTGGCCGCGGCCAACCTGCAGCGTCAGGTCGCACACCACGTGCTTGTCGCCGAAGTGCTTGTTGAGGCCACGCACGTCGATGGCGAGGTCGGCGGTGTTCATGCGGCCCCCTTCGCCGGCAGGCGTACGCTTAGCGGCAGCCCTGGTGGCAAAGCCGGCTGGCCGGGCAACGGTAACGCCTCCACGCGGAACAGCAGCTTGTCGCGGCGGCCTTCGCTATAGATCACCGGCGGCGTGTATTCGGCCTGGTTGGCGATGAAATCGATGCGCCCGCGTACCGGCGCTGCACAACCATCGCACAGCGCCTCGATCTCGCTGCCAACGGCCAGTTGCGCCAGCACCGGCTGCGGCACGAAGAAGCGCAAGCGGCGCCCGTTGGCGGGTAACAGGCTGGCAACCGCTTTGCCCGCCGGTACCCACTCGCCGGGGCGGTAGTAGGTATCGCTGATCACGCCGCCCTGCGGTGCCTGCACCTGCTGCCGCGCCAGCAGCCATGCTTTTTGCGCCAGCTGCGCACCCGCCGCGCTGGCATCGGCCTGCGCCGCCTGGGCTTCGGCCTGGCGGCCGAGCGGTTGGCGCGCCAGTTGCAGCTGCGCGCGCAGGCTGTCGCGCTGCGCTAGCGCTTGCGACTGTGCGTTGCGGGCGTCGTCCACCCGCGCCGTGGACACAAAACCGCTGGCCGCCAGTTGCTGCTCGCGCGCCAATTGGCGTGTCGCCTGCACCAGTGCCGCCTCGGCCGCCGCCAGGCTGGCCTGCAAGCTGGCCACCTCCTCGCTGCGGCGGCCTTGCTGCAGGTTGCCGGCACGGGCGCTGGCCGCGCGTTGCCGTGCCGCCGCCTCGTCTACTGCGTAGCGGTCGCTTTGCGCTTCCACGGTAAACAGCGCCTGCCCGGCCTGCACCGTGCTGCCGCGCGGCGCGGCCAACGTCGTCAGATAACCGGCCTGCGGGGCCGACAGATAAACGTACTCGCCCTCCACGTAGCCGCCGTAAGTCTGCGACGGCGCCGGCTGGCACGCCGCCAGCCCCAGCGCCAGGCTCACCAGCAGGATCTGTTTCATGCTTGCCCCTCCCCGTTTGCTTGCGCCCGCGGCAGCAATGCCAGCATGGCTTGCAGGCCGGCGTCGATCTCGGCGGCGCTGTCGTCGTTCTGCCGCCCCAGGTTCAACAGACCCAGGCCGATCAGGCTGCCGTGCAGCGCCGCCAGTTGCGCGTCGCTGGGCGCGTAGCCGGCGGCGAGCAACCATTGCCGCAGCATGGCGCGGACCTGGCTGGCCAGTTGCACCAGGGTTGGCCGCAAGGCCGGGTCCTGATCGGCAGCCAGCACCAGCGATAGCAGCATGCGCACCCGCGGCAGAAAGCTGACCCCGGCCACCAGCCCCGCCTGCGGCGTAGCGTCGGCCTGACGTACCTGCGCCAGCGAGTGCTCGGCCAGCGCCAGCAACAGGTCGGCACGGGTAGGAAAGTAGTAAGTGAGATGGCTCTGGCTGACGCCGGCCGCCTTGGCGATGCGCGGCTGGCTGAGCGCCGGGTAGCCCTCGTCGTACAGCAGGGCCACACCGGCCTGCAGAATGCGTTGCTTCACGTCCATGTCTTGCCCCTGTCTGCGACATGGACACAGTATTGGTAGACATACCAAGAAATGCCAGCGCAACGATAAAAACAGCAGGGCGGTACGTCAATTTCGTTAACAAGGTAGCAACAGGCAACAGCCACAGCGGCTAGCACCTGGCGGCAAGCGAAGGCAATCAGACTGACATTTGAAATCAGAAATCATTCGGCATTTATTCATTGGCGATAAAATACTCTGCCAAATCCAGCCACGAGCACTTACCATGATCGCCCTCCCACGCGACCTGATGCTGGCCGCACTAGGCTGCCTGCTCTGCACAGCCAGCCTGGCCAAGGCCCCGCTTACCACACTGAGCGACCAGCAGATCGCCGAGCAACTGATCCAGCAGTCCATCCGCCGCTACCCGGGTAACTGCCCCTGCCCCTACAACAGCACAGCCAATGGCCGGGCGTGCGGCAAACGCAGCGCCTACAGCCGCCCGGGCGGCCAGGCCCCGCTGTGCTACGTCGAAGACGTTACTCCGGCCATGATCCAGCGCTACCGCCAGCACGGCTGATCGCTCGCGGCCGTCAGCACGCAAAAAGGGCAAGCCCGTGGGCTTGCCCTTGCTACCTTGCCGTGCGGCCAACGTTGGCCGCAGGCGCGGGGTTTACTTCTTGCGTTGCGGCGGCAGGTCGGTGCAGCTGCCGTGTGCCACTTCGGCGGCCATGCCGATGCTCTCGCCCAGGGTCGGGTGCGCATGGATGGTCTTGCCGATGTCGGTGGCGTCGCAGCCCATTTCGATCGCCAGGCAGATTTCGCCCAGCATGTCGCCGGCGTGGGTACCCACGATGGCACCGCCGATCACCTGATGGGTCTCGGCGTCGAAAATCAGCTTGGTGAAGCCTTCGTCACGACCGTTGGCGATCGCGCGGCCAGAGGCAGCCCACGGGAACACCGCTTTTTCGATCTTGATGCCGTCACGCTTGGCGATCTCTTCGGTCACGCCTACCCAGGCCACTTCCGGGTCGGTGTAGGCCACGCCCGGAATCACGCGGGCGTCGAAGTAGGATTTGCCGCCGGCGCAGTTTTCGGCTGCCACGTGCGCCTCGTGCACCGCCTTGTGTGCCAGCATCGGCTGGCCAACGATGTCGCCGATGGCGTAGATGTGCGGCACGTTGGTGCGCTGCTGTTTGTCCACTTCGATGAAGCCGCGGTCGGTCACGGCCACGCCGGCGTTTTCGGCGCCGATCAGCTTCCCGTTCGGTGCACGGCCGGCAGCCACCAGTACCAGGTCGTAACGCTGCGGCTCTTTCGGGGCCTTGGCGCCTTCAAAGGTCACGTAGATGCCGTCTTCCTTGGCTTCTACCGCCACGGTTTTGGTGCCGGTCATGATGTTGTCGAAGCGATGGGCGTTGTACTTTTCCCATACCTTCACCAGATCACGGTCCGGGCCTTGCATCAGGCCGTCCATCATTTCCACCACGTCCAGGCGCGCGCCCAGCGTGGAGTACACGGTGCCCATTTCCAGACCGATGATACCGCCACCGATCACCAGCATCTTGCCGGGGACGGTTTTCAGCTCCAGCGCGCCGGTGGAATCCACGATGCGCGGGTCTTGCGGAATGAACGGCAGATTCACCACGCGGCTACCGGCGGCGATGATGGCGTTCTTGAACTTGATCACCTGCTTGGCGCCGGTCTTGTCCTGACCGCTGCCTTCGGTGGTTTCCACCTGCAGGTGGTACGGGTCCAGGAACTGGCCAACACCACGCACCACTTGCACCTTGCGTGCCTTGGCCATGCCGGCCAGGCCACCGGTGAGTTTGCCGATGACTTTTTCCTTGTAGCCACGCAGCATGTCGATGTCGATTTCCGGCGCGGCAAACTTGATGCCGTTGGCGGCCAGGTGTTTCACCTCGTCGATCACCGCCGCGTTGTGCAGCAGCGCCTTGGACGGGATGCAGCCCACGTTCAGGCACACGCCGCCCAGGGTGGCGTAACGCTCGACCAGGACCACTTTCAGGCCCAGGTCGGCCGCGCGGAAGGCGGCGGAGTAACCGCCAGGGCCGGCGCCCAGTACCAGCACGTCGCATTCGATGTCGGCAGCACCGGCGTGGCTGGCCGCTTGCGGCGCAGCAACCGGGGCCGGGGCAGCTTTCGGTGCCTCGGCTGCCGGCGCAGCTGCCGGTGCCGGGCTGGCGGCCGCAGCGGCGCCAGCGGCTTCGATCACGGCAATGACGTCGCCTTCGGAAATCTTGCCGCCCACGGCGGTACGCAGCTCTTTCACCACGCCAGCGTGTTCGGCCGGCACTTCCATGGTGGCCTTGTCGGTTTCCAGCGTGATCAGGCTGTCGTCCTTGGCAACGGTGTCGCCCACTTTCACGAACACTTCGATCACGTCCACATTGCTGTGGCCGCCGATGTCCGGCACTTTCAGTTCAATCAGATTGCTCATGGTTTTCCATCCGCAATATAGGGCGGGCAAGGCATCGCCTGCCCGCCATTACTGTGTGGTGGGCACGGCCATGGGCCTTTGCCCACCCTACCGGTGATTACAGGATCAGGCGACGTACGTCGGACAGCAGCTTGCCCAGGTACACGGTGAAGCGGGCCGCAGCGGCGCCGTCGATCACGCGGTGGTCGAAGGACAAGCTCAGCGGGCACATCAGGCGCGGTGCAAACTCCTTGCCGTTCCATACCGGCTTGATCTGGCTCTTGCACACGCCGAGGATGGCCACTTCCGGCGCATTCACGATCGGGGTGAAGCTGGTGCCGCCAATGCCGCCCAAGGACGAGATGGTGAAGGTAGCGCCTTGCATATCGGTCGGCTTCAGCTTGCCGTCGCGCGCCAGCGCGGACAGCTCGGTCAGCTCCTTGGCGATCTGCTTGATGCCCTTCTGGTCCACGTTCTTGATCACCGGTACCACCAGGCCGTTCGGCGTGTCGGCAGCAAAGCCGATGTGGTAGTACTGCTTCAGCACCAGGTTGTCACCGTCCAGCGAGCTGTTGAAGGTGGGGAACGCCTTCAGCGCTTCGGCGGCAGCCTTGATGATGAAGGCCAGCGGGCTGATCTTCAGGCCGGACTTTTCCCATTCCTTGCCGATGGTCTTGCGGAAGTCTTCCAGCTCGGTAATGTCGCACTCGTCGTTGAACGTGACGTGCGGGATCATCACCCAGTTGCGGCTGAGGTTGGCGCCAGAAATCTTCTGGATGCGCGACAGCGGCTTGGTTTCGATCGGGCCGAACTTGGCGAAGTCCACCTTCGGCCACGGCAGCAGGTCCAGGCCCACGCCGCTGCCTGCCGGTGCGGCGGCAGCCGGTGCCAGGGCAGCCGGGTTCTGCATGATGGCTTTCACGAAGCCCTTCACGTCGTCTTCAACGATACGGCCTTTGCGACCGGAACCCTTCACCTTGGACAGGTCCACGCCCAGTTCGCGCGCCAGCTTGCGTACCGACGGGCCGGCGTGCGACTTGGCAAAACCGGCTTCGTTGAACGCGGCAGCCACGGCAGCGGCCACCGGGGCCACTACCGGGGCGGCGGCCGGCACGGCTACCGGGGCAGGGGCGGCGGCAGGGGCCGGCGCAGCGGCTACGGGGGCCGGCGCGGCAGTAGCCGGTGCAGCGGCGGCGCCGGCACCTTCTACCACCACGATCAGGTCGCCTTCGCTGGCCTTGTCGCCTACTTTCACCTTCACTTCCACCACGCGGCCGGCGGCGGTAGCCGGCACTTCCATGGTGGCCTTGTCGGTTTCCAGCGTGATCAGGCTGTCGTCCACCTTGATCTCGTCACCTACTTTGACCGATACCTCGATCACGTCCACACCGCTGTGGCCGCCGATGTCCGGAATGCGGATCTCGCTGCGGCCAACGTTGGCCGCAGCGGCCGGGGCAGCCGCAGGGGCCGGTGCCGGGGCGGCTACCGGAGCCGGTGCAGCAGCCACCGGGGCAGCCACGGCAGCAGCCGGCGCCGGCGCGGCCGCCGCAGCGCCCACTTCGATGATGGCGATGACGTCGCCTTCGGAGATCTTGCCGCCCAGTACCGCGCGCACTTCTTTCACCACACCAGCGGCTTCGGCCGGCACTTCCATGGTGGCCTTGTCGGTTTCCAGCGTGATCAGGCTGTCGTCAACGGCAACGGTCTGACCCGGCTGGATGAATACTTCGATGATGTCTACATTGCTGTGCCCACCGATGTCGGGCACTTTCAGTTCGATCAGATTGCTCATGGCTTTATCCACATCGTGGGGCAGCAGGCGCCACGGCGCCGGCTGCCTCTATTCGGCTAGTGCAGGGGCGCCGTGCGGCGCGCCCTGCCCCAAGGTTGGCCGCAGGCGGCTTATACCTTCCAGCTCGGCAGCTTGTTCACGTTGATGCCGTACTTGGTGATGGCTTCCTGTACGCGGGCGCCGTCTACCTTGCCCTCGCGTGCCAGTGCCGACAGGGCGGCAACCACCACGTAGTAACGGTTCACTTCGAAGAACTCGCGCAGCTTGGCGCGGCTGTCGGAGCGGCCGAAACCGTCGGTACCCAGCACCACGTAGCGACCCGGTACGTATTCGCGGATCTGGTCGGCGTAGTTGCGGATGTAGTCGGTTGCTGCCACCACCGGGCCACTGCGGCCGGCCAGCTGCTGTTCCACGTAGGACGCGCGTTGCTCGCCAACCGGGTTCAGCAGGTTGTGGCGGGCGGCTTCCATGCCGTCACGACGCAGCTGGTTGAAGGAGGTGACGCTCCAGATGTCGGACGCGATGCCGAAGTCGTTGCGCAACAGGTCGGCGGCGGCAATCACTTCGCGCAGGATGGTGCCGGAGCCCATCAGCTGTACTTTCACCTCGGCGTCGCCGCCGTCCTTGAACAGGTACATCCCTTTCAGGATGCCGTCTTCGGCGCCCTGCGGCATGGCCGGGTGGGTGTAGTTCTCGTTCATCAGGGTGATGTAGTAGAACACGTCCTCTTGTTCCACATACATGCGGCGCAGACCGTCCTGCAGGATTACGGCCAGCTCGTAGGCGAAGGTCGGATCGTAGCTGATGCAGTTCGGGATCAGGCCGGCCTGGATGTGGCTGTGGCCGTCTTCGTGCTGCAGGCCTTCACCGTTCAGGGTGGTACGGCCGGCAGTGCCGCCCAGCATGAAGCCGCGGGCACGCATGTCGCCCGCTGCCCAGGCCAGGTCGCCGATACGCTGGAAGCCGAACATCGAGTAGTAGATGTAGAACGGAATCATCGGGATGCCGTGGTTGGCGTAGCTGGTCGCTGCCGCAATCCACGAGGACATCGCGCCCGGCTCGTTGATGCCTTCCTGCAGCATCTGGCCGTCTTTGGATTCCTTGTAGAACATCAGCTGGTCGGCATCCTGCGGTACGTAGTTCTGACCTTGGGTGGACCAGATGCCGTACTGGCGGAACATGCCTTCCATACCGAAGGTACGCGATTCGTCCGGCACGATCGGCACGATCTGTTTGCCGATGTTCTTGTCTTTCAGCAGGATGCCCAGCTGACGCACGAAGGCCATGGTGGTGGAGAACTCGCGCTCGCCGGAATCGGTGAACTGGCTGTCGAACACGTGCAGGCCCGGTACCGCCAGCGGGGTTTTCACCGGCTTGCGGGCCGGCAGGTAGCCGCCCAGCGCAGCGCGGCGCTCGCGCATGTACTGCATTTCCGGGCTGTCTTCGGCCGGCTTGTAGTACGGTACTTTTTCCAGATCTTCATCGGAGATCGGGATGGCAAAACGGTCGCGGAACTTGCGCAGGTTTTCCAGCGCCATTTTCTTGGCCTGGTGCGCCACGTTCTGGGCTTCGCCGCTGGAACCCATGCCGTAACCCTTGATGGTCTTGGCCAGGATCACGGTCGGACGACCGTTGGCGTTGTGGGTGGCTTCGTAGTACGCCGCGTACACCTTGTGCGGGTCGTGGCCGCCGCGGTTGAGGTTGAAGATCTCCTCATCCGACATGTTGGCCACCATCTCGCGCAGCTCCGGGTACTTGCCGAAGAAGTGTTCGCGAACGTAGGCGCCGTCTTTGGATTTGAACGTCTGGTAATCGCCGTCCACGCACTCGTCCATGCGCTTCTTCAGCAGGCCTTTGGTGTCCATGGCCAGCAGCGGGTCCCAACGCGAGCCCCAGATCACTTTCAGCACGTTCCAGCCGGAACCGCGGAAGTCGCCTTCCAGTTCCTGGATGATCTTGCCGTTACCGCGAACCGGGCCGTCCAGACGCTGCAGGTTGCAGTTGATCACGAATACCAGGTTGTCCAGGCCTTCGCGCGCCGCCAGGGCGATGGCACCCAGCGATTCCGGTTCGTCCATCTCGCCGTCGCCGCAGAAGCACCACACCTTGCGACCCGGGGTCTTGGCCAGGCCACGGCTTTCCAGGTACTTCAGGAAACGGGCTTGGTAGATGGCCATCAACGGGCCCAGGCCCATCGATACGGTAGGGAACTGCCAGAAATCTTCCATCAGCCACGGGTGCGGGTAGGAAGACAGACCGTTGCCGTCCACTTCCTGGCGGAAGCTGTCCATCTGCTCTTCGGAGATGCGGCCTTCCAGGAAGGCACGAGCGTACACGCCCGGGGCAATGTGGCCCTGGAAGTACACCAGATCGCCTTCTTGCTCGTCGTTGTGGGCGCGCCAGAAGTGGTTGAAGCCGACGTCGTACAGGGTGGCGGACGACTGGAAGGAGGCAATGTGGCCACCCAGTTCCAGGTCTTTTTTGCCGGCGCGCAGCACCATGGCCATCGCGTTCCAGCGGTTGATGGAGCGGACGCGGTGTTCCAGCTCGTGGTTGCCCGGCGACTTCTGTTCTTTGCCTACCGGGATGGTGTTCTGGTAAGCCGTGGTGGCTTCGAATGGCAGGTGGGCGCCGCGACGACGGGTGCGCTCAACCATTTTTTCCAGCAGGAAATGGGCGCGTTCCGCACCGTCGTTGTCCAGTACGGACTCCAGCGCATCGGTCCATTCGTGGGTTTCAACCGGATCGATATCGTCAGGGTAGATTGCTGCCATCTCACATCCTCACATTCTTGTTTGGGGCACCTTGTCGCGACGCCCTGCATTTTGCTTCTGGCCCGGGGGTACGGGCCGCTTTGGTACAGCACGGATTATAAGCGAACATTTTCGCAAATAAAATTTGCGGAAACGAAAACTTTCTTACACGGTGCAGAGTGTAAATCGTGCCTGCAATCAGGCGGAATAGGCTATTGGGGTTTTCACTGAAAAGCAGCTTTAAAATCAGGGATATTGCGCCGCATCATGTTGTATTTTTGCGATTGCTACAGGCAGGTAACCTTGTTGTGACGCGACTACGCGCAAAGCGCGGCCAGACGGCGTCGGCGCGGAATCGCGCCTGGGCGGCCAACCGTTGCCGAGCCGCTGCCACCCTGCGGGGCGAAAGCAGCTCAGGGCGCGCTCTGGCGCTGGGCGTCCAGCTCGCGCAAACGGGCTTCGATGGCCGAGCGCAGGTAGAAGTCATCGCCCTTGGCGCGGCTGGCCAGCTGGTATTGCAAGCGTGCGGAATCGAACTTTTGTTCGAAAAAGAACGCGTTGCCCAGCGCAGCGTGGTAACGCAAGGGGTCGGCTTCGCCATAACTGCGGGCCGCCAGCCGCCACAGCAACGGGTCGTCGCCGTAACGCTGCAAGGCCTGGTCGATGGCCTGGCGCGCCTCGGCAGCACGGCCGGCCTGCAACAGGGTATCGATCAGGGCCAGCCGCAAGCCGCGTCGCGCCGGCCACGTTTGCATGGCCTGCTGGTAAGTCTGGACTGCCGCGGCCAACTGGCCGCTAGCGCGCTGGATGTCGCCGCCCAGTAACAGTACGGATGGATGCTGGCCCAGCGCCTGCAGCAGCGCCGGCATCGCCGCCGCAGCAGCCGCCACATCGCCCTGCGCCAGCCAGGTACGCGCCTGGCCGTACAAGGTGGCGCCTTTGTCCAGGTAACGGCCATCGCGCAGGGCCAGCTGGTAGTAGCTGGCCGCATCGGCATTCCCCAGCGTGACCACGCGCAGTTTTTCACGCATCAGCAGGAAATCGGTACTGTTGGGCCGCATCTTCAGCGGGAACGCCTGGGCGCGGCTCTGGCTTTCGCTGATGCGCTCCACCGTCAGCGGGTGGGTGCGCAGAAAACCGAAACTGTTGTTGTCGTTGTGGCGCTGGTCCTGCTGCAGGCGCTGGAAAAAAGCGGGCATGGCGCGCGGGTCGTAGCCGGCTGCCACCAGATACTGCATGCCCAGGCGGTCGGCCTCGCGCTCGAAATCGCGGCTATAGGCCAGTTGCTGGCTGGCGGACAAGCCGACGCCGGCATTGATGGCGGCAAAGGTCGCATCACTATTGCTGCTGCGGGCACCGGCCAGCGCGCCGGCCAGCACGGCGGCCAACAGCCAGAGCTGGCTGCGCCCCTGGTTTTCCTGCATGCGCGCCAGGTGGCGCTGGGTGACGTGGGCAATCTCGTGCGCCAGCACCGCGGCCACCTCGGCTTCGCTTTGCGCGCTCAACAACAGGCCGCTGTGGACGCCAATGACGCCGCCAGGCAAGGCAAACGCGTTGATGCTGCGATCGTTGACGGCGAAAAAGTTGAACTGCAGCTGCGGCGCCTGCGCGGTGGCCGCCAGCGTGCGGCCCAGATCGTTCAAGTAATCGCCCACTTCGGCATCGTCGATGACGTCGCCTTCGTCGCGCAGCGAGCGCAGGATGTCACGACCAATGCGGTTTTCGTCGGCTTGCGACAACGCCGACTCGGCGACGGTGCCCAGATTGGGCAGCTCGTGCGCGCTGCTGGCGGTGGCAGACCCAAGCAGGGACAAGGCGGTTGCCAGGGCAACCAGGCGGGAAGGTAGCGTCATGCCGGTATGATAGAGGGGGCTGCGGAAAAGTTGCAGCCCTGCCGGCTTGCACCAGCAGGGCTGTGGTCGGGCTGATCGTCACATTCCGCCACCCGGCACCGGCGCGGCGGAATGTGGCAGGCCGGGTCAGTCGCGCGGTTCCAGGTCGCAAACGGCGTCGGGCTGCTGACCGCAATACAGGCCGTACAGGGTCTCCAGAATGGACAGCGCTTCCTGGCTGGCCACGCGGTAGTAGATCCATTTGCCTTCGCGGCGGGTGCTGACCAGCGCTTCGTTGCGCAGCACGCCCAGTTGCTGCGACAGGGTAGGCTGGCGGATGCCGGTGAGCTTTTCCAGCTCCGACACGGTGCGCTCGCCAGCGACCAGCTGGCACAACAACAGCAACCGGTCGGGGTTGGCCAGACTCTTCAGCAGGCTGGCCGCGCGGTTGGCGTTATCGTGCAACACAGTCAAATCCATGTGATGACCCTCTATATCTGTCTCTGTCTTGGTCCACCGCAGGGTGTGGATATTATGCATTTATTGATAGTGTAAAAGCCAAGCCGATGCCAGCACTATGACATGCCACCCGGCCAAGCGGCCAGCCGGCTTAATCGCCGAGTGAAAGCTGCCACCAATGTAACAAAACCTGACAAATAGTAGCAGGATTGATTACGACTCTCACTGCTTGCGCCTGAGCACACGGCCAGTGGCGGTGTCGCAGCATGACAACACAATGACGTTGCCGTAGCGCATCTGGCCAGACAAGCTGCCGTCATCTGACACCCTAACGTGGCCAACATGCCGGCATCACCCGCCAACAGGCCATTGTGCGCTAGACTGCTGCCATGTCCACTGTTGCGGTACGCACCGCCCCTGCCATGGTTTCCAGTGTCCTTCCGCCGGCCCCTGCCAAGCTGGTGCACGAGCGCGGCATTCCGGCCTTCGGTACCTACCGCGGCCAGATAGACCACTTATCGTGGCAAGCGTTGCAGCTATCGCCGTGGCAACGCCTGCTGCGGCCGCTGCATCACAAGCGCTGGCAGTACGCGGCGCTGGCGCACGAGCACTATTTCATCGGCGTGGCCGTGGTGGATGTGGGCTGGATCAGCACCGCTTTTGCCTACCTGTTTGACCGCCGCCAGCGCTGCCTGCTGGCGGATTTCAGCGCCGATGGCCTGCCACTGCTTTCGGCCCAGCTGGAAAACCGCCCCTTCGGCGATGCCACCTTCCAGCGCGGCGGCCAGCGCATTGCCTTCCGTCGGGCCGAGCAGCGGCTGGAGCTCACTATCAATACCGACGGTTTCAAGCTGGCCGCGCATATCGCGCTGCCGGCAGCCGACCAGACGCTGGCGGTGATCGCACCCGCCAACTGGCAAGCGCACGCCACCCATAAAAGCAGCGCCCTGTCGGTGAGCGGCTTTGCCGAGGCAGGCGGGGAGCGCTTTGCGCTGGATGGCGCCAGCGCCAGCCTGGACGCTTCAAACGGCCTGCTGGCGCGCGAAACCCGCTGGCGCTGGGCCAGCGCCCACGCACCGGGGCTAGGCTTCAACCTGCAGGCCGGTTATATGGGGGACGCCGAAAACGCAGTGTGGCTGGACGGCCAGCTGCTGCCGGTGGCGGCAGCCCATTTCGAGTACGATGCGGCCAACCCGCTGGCACCGTGGCGCATCCACACCGAAGATGGCGCGGTCGACCTGCAATTCCACCCCGAAGGCGCCCGCGCCGAAAACAAGGACCTGTTCATCGCCGCCAGCCGCTATATCCAGCCCATAGGCCACTTCAGCGGCACCCTGATCCACCCCGAGACCGGCCGCGCCTATCCGGTGCAGCAACTGGCCGGCGTCACCGAAGACCACTACTCGCGATGGTAACGCTGCGCCCCGCCCGCCCCGACGACCTCGCCGCCCTGGCGCCGCTATGCGGCCAACTGGGCTACCCGGCCACGCCGGCACAGCTGGCGCCCAGGTTGGCCGCCCTGCTGGCCCGGCCGGACGTGCACCTGATCTTGGTGGCAGAAAGCGAGGGCCGCGTATGCGGCTGGCTGCACGGCTACGTGCGCCCGCTGTTGGAATCCGACCCGGCGCTGGAAATCGGCGGCCTGGTGGTGGCAGAAGCCGCCCGCGGCCAGGGTATCGGTAGCCAGCTACTCGATGCCGCCGAAAGCTGGGCACGGCAACAGGGGCTGACGCTGATCACCCTGCGCAGCCACGAACAACGCAGCGATGCCCACCGTTTCTACCAGCGCCAGGGCTACCACGTCGCCAAACGCCAGCTGTGCCTGCGCAAGCCGCTTGCGCCATGAATGGCAGCGGCGTGGTAGCATGGCGCCCGCTATCGATAGAGCAAACACACCAAATAGCCCGTAGCGGCGGCTACCACCCGTGGCCTGCCAACCGTGCCGCCCGGCCAGACCCGGCTGCGGCCACGCTACCCCTGCCGGTGGCCACCCAGCCCGGTGCCCCGCCGGCGGCGACAAGGAGAACCCGATGGGACTGCTGAATTCCCTGCTGGAACATAACCGCGCCTTCGTGGAAGCGCGCGAGTACGAACAATTCCAGACCGACAAGTTTCCGGACAAAAACCTGGCGGTACTGGCCTGCATGGACGCCCGCCTGGTCGAGCTGCTGCCCAAGGCCATGGGCCTGAAGAACGGCGACGCCAAGCTGATCAAGAACGCCGGCGCACTGGTGACCCACCAGTGGGGCTCGGTGATGCGCAGCCTGCTGGTGGCCGTGTACGAACTGCGCGCCGAAGAAGTGTGCGTCGTTGCCCACCACGACTGCGGCATGCGCGCCATCGACCCGGCTCGTATTCTGGCCAACGCACAAGAACGCGGCGTCAGCGCCGACACCATCAGCACGCTGCGCGGTGCCGGCATCGACCTGGACGGCTGGCTGAAAGGCTTCGATAACGTGCAAGACAGCGTACGCCACACCGTCAGTACCATCCGCAGCCACCCGCTGATGCCCAAAGACATCCCGGTACACGGCCTGGTCATCCACCCGGCTACCGGCCAGCTCGACCTGATTGTGGATGGCTACGCCGGCTAACCGCTTGCCGTGCGTCGGCGTGTTCGGCGGCACCTTCGACCCGGTGCACGCTGCCCACCTGCGCATGGCCGACGCCTTCTGGCAGCAATGCCGGCTGACACAGCTGCACCTGGTGCCGGCCGGCCAACCCTACCACCGCGCACAAGGGCCGCAGGCCAGTGCCGAACAGCGGCTGGCCATGCTGCAGCTGGCCATTGCCGGCCGCCCCGGCTGGCTGGCAGACGACCGCGAGGTACACCGCCCGCGCCACGCCTACACCATCGAAACACTGGAAGAAATCCGCGCCGAGCTGCCCGCCGGCAGCGCACTATGGTTTCTGGTAGGCGGCGACTCGCTGCAAAACCTGCACACCTGGCACCGTTGGCGCGAGTTGTTCGACGTGGCCAACCTGGCGGTGGCCGTGCGACCCGGCTTCGACCCCGCACACTTGCACCCCGACATCGCCCGCCGCTGGCAGGCGGCGCAAGTGGCTGATTTTTCAAACAGCGCGCCTTCCGGTACAATGCGCGCCCTGACCTTGCCACCCGTCCCCCTCTCCGCCACCCAGCTGCGTACGCAACTGGCCCAGGGCGAAGACTGCAGCGGGCAGATTGCCAAGCCGGTTCTGGCCTATATCCGCCAGCACCAGCTATACCGGTAGACAGTGGCAGGCAGCACCCGCACGCGCCGCTGTCCGCGGCCGTTCGTTCTTTACGGGACCTCTTTCGACACCGGACGCTGACGTGCCATTACGTCCCCGAAAAATGACTCAAGGAATACCATGGAAGTTCAAGACATCGCCAAACTGGCCATCGAAGCCCTCGAAGATGTAAAAGGCAAAGACATCGTCGAGATGGATACCACCCAGCTGACCTCGCTGTTTTCGCGCCTGATCGTCTGCACCGGCGACTCCAACCGCCAAGTGAAAGCCCTGGCCAACAACGTGGCCGTCTCGCTGAAAGAAAAAGGCATTGAACTGGTGGGTACCGAAGGCCACGAAAGCGGCGAATGGGTACTGGTCGACGCCGGTGACGTGGTAGTACACGTGATGCTGCCGGCCGTGCGCGACTACTACGATATCGAAGCCCTGTGGGGCGGCCAGAAGCCGTCCTTCGTGCCGGTGGGCGGTCGCCCCTGGAACGCGGCCGTTTAAGCCTGTTGTCACGGTCCGGCATGGGCGCGCCAGCGCCATGGCGACAACGCCGGGCGGGCCGTACACACACCAAGCCGTAGCCACACAAGGTTGGCCGCAATGCCGCAAGGCGTTGCGGCCAACCGCGTTTCAGGAGCAAGCATGAAGATCACCCTGCTGGCCGTGGGCAGCAAAATGCCGCGCTGGGTCGACGACGCCTTTGCCGACTACAGCAAGCGCTTCGGTCGCGACATCCAGTTCGAGCTGAAAGAAATCAAGCCGGAAAAACGCGGCGGCGGCGTCACCGCCGAAAAAGGCATTGCCGCCGAGCACGAGCGCATCGTGGCGGCCATCCCCCCGCGCAGCAAGCTCGTCATCCTGGACGAGCGCGGCAAGAACTGGACCTCGGTGCAACTGGCCGGCGCCATGAAAGACTGGATGGCCGGCGGTGACGACATCTGCATCGTTATCGGCGGTGCCGACGGCCTGTCACAAGCGCTGAAAGCGCGCGCCGACATCATGCTGCAGCTGTCGGCCATGACGCTGCCGCACGGCATGGTGCGCGTACTGCTGGCCGAACAGCTGTACCGCGCCTACTCCATCCTGAACAACCATCCCTACCACCGCGAGTAAGCGGCCACTGCGGCAATTTGCCGCATGGCCAGCGCGCCTGCAGCTGCCTAGACTCCCAACCCAAACCCATCCGTTTGGAGCTCATACCATGAAAACCCTGCTGCTTGGCGCCGTGGTGGCGCTGACCACCCTGCCCGCCCTGGCCCACGTCAGCCTGGAAACCCAGCAAGCCGTCGCCGGTAGCGGTTACAAGGCCGTGTTGCGCGTGCCGCACGGCTGCGACGGTAGTCCCACCACCAGCATTCGCGTGCTGCTGCCGGAGGGCTTCCGTCTGGCCAAACCGATGCCCAAGGCGGGCTGGCAGCTGAGTACCGTCAAACGCAGTGTGGTGCCGTTTGATAACCACGGCACCCAAGTCACCGAAGACGTCACCGAAATCGAGTGGCGCGGCGGCATGCTGCCGGACGACTTTTATGACGAGTTCGTGTTCCGCGGCACCCTGCCCGAGCGCGCAGGTGAAAGCGTATGGTTTAAAGTGGTGCAGCAATGCGTGCGCGGCGAAACGCGTTGGGAAGAGATCCCAGCCGGCAACAAAGCCCCGGCCAAGCCGGCCGCCGGCGTTAAACTGCTGCCGCCCGCAGCGGGGGCGCACAGCCACTGACGCCGGTTTTTCCTGGCAGCAAAAGGGCGCGACTGCGCCCTTTTGCCGTTTTTTTAGGCAAATTTTTTTCTGGCGGCCAACACCCCGCAAAGCCAGCTATAGCAGGCTTTAAGCCATGGGGATGCAGCAAAACCCCACCTGCCATCGCCACACATTCCGGCAAAAACTGGAAATTTCTCCGAAGAATCAGTACCATGCGCGTTCCGCCCGCAAGGGCATTGGTTCTTTACTCATGACGAAACGACCGATACTGGCCGGCCTGATCGCCGCTTTTGCCGTTTCTGCCGCTTGGGCAGACAGCTGGAGCGATATCCAAACCGATCATGCGCTGGGCCTTTACCGCGAGCTGGATGACGCCATTGCGCCGGGTCTGGGCAGCAAGCTTAGCCCCGAAGCAGTACCGCCTTTCCGTAAGCCCCCGGCCGTCGCAGCCATCAGGAAGCTCGATATCCCGGTAGTTACCGCGCCGTCCTACGACAAGCGCCAGGCTGCCACTTTCAACAAACTGATCGCAAAAGTTGCCCGCGAGCAAAAAGTCGATCCCCAACTGCTGCACTCCATCATCACGGTGGAGTCGGGTTACGACCCGGAAGCGCTGTCGCCCAAGGGTGCACAGGGCCTGATGCAGCTGATGCCGCAAACCGCTGCCCGCTTTGGCGCCAGCAACCCGGCAGACCCGCTGGAGAACCTGCGGGCAGGCGCGCGCTATCTGCGCTTCCTGCTCACCGAGTTCAAACATGACATGCCCCTGGTGATCGCCGCCTACAACGCCGGCGAAGGCAGTGTCAGCAAGTACCGCAACAGCATCCCGCCCTATCCGGAGACCCGGAAGTACGTGGCCAAGGTGCTGGCTTCCTACGAGAAGCGCACAGGTCAAAACCTGTTGCTGGCGGCACCGGCCACCCCGAATGGCCGGGTACGCGTGACCCTGTCTGCGGATACTCCGCTATAAGCCAGACGCCTGCGCACCGCGCAGCAAAAAGGCCGGATCGTACGATCCGGCCTTTTTTTCATGCTGCTGCCCTTAGCGTACCGCCAGGCTGGCGGCCAGCCGTTTCAGGCTGTGCCAGGCGTCGCCTTGCTCGACACCCTTGATCTGGCGGTCGATGCGCGCGCACTCGGCCAACGCCTCGGTCAGACGACGGGCACCGATGCGCTGCACTGCCGGTGCGGCCAACCTTTGCTTGTCGCCCCACAGCCGCAGCTCGCCGGCCATGTCGCGTACCTGGCGGCCATCCTTCAGGCCACGCCCCAGCTTGATCAGCATGCGCACGTCTTCGGTAAACGACCACAACACCAGCACAGGCGCCTCGCCTTCCGCTTCCAGCCCGTCCAGCATGCGCATGGCACGGGCGGTATCGCCGGCCAGCCAGCTTTCCGACAAATGGAATACGTCAAAGCGCGCCACGTTGGCCACCGCTTCGCGAATGGCGTCCAGCCCCAGCTCGCCCTTGGGGTACAACAGCGCCAGCTTGTCGATTTCCTGGCGGGCGGCCAGCAGGTTGCCTTCCACGCGGTCGGCAAAGAACGACGCCGCCTCGCTGCCGATCTGCTGGCCCTGCGCCTTCAGACGGCGGCTGATCCACGCCGGCAGCTCGTTGCGGCCCACCGGGCGCGCCTCGACCAGCACGGCGTGCTTTTCCAGCGCGGCAAACCACTTGGCCTTCTGCTGGGTTTTATCCAGCTTGGGCAGTTGCAGCAGCGTCACCGTGTCCTGCGGCGGGTTGGCCGCCAGCTGCTGCAGCGCCTCTCCGCCTTCCGTGCCGGGCTTGCCGCCGGGAATGCGGATCTCCAGCAGCTTCAGGCTGGCAAACAGCGACACGCTGCAGGTGGCGTCGTGCAGGCGCGACCAGTCGAAGTGGCCGCCCTCGACGGTGAGCACCTCGCGCTCGTCGTAACCGGCCGCCCGTGCCGCCGTACGGATGGCATCGGCGGCTTCCAGCGCCAGCAGTGCCTCGTCACCGAACACCACGTACAGCGGTGCCGGCGCCGCACCGCGCGCCAGCTGCTCTTTCAGCACCTCAGGGCTGAGATGCTGGCTTGGCATGGCCATCGGTACCAGGTTTGGGCAGGTAGGACAGGCGACGGATCAGCTGTTCAGCCGCGTCGCGGCGCATATCGGCCCACAGCATGGCCTCTTCGCGCTCCTTGCCCAGCACGTTTGCATCGCTATAGCTGAGTTCGCGGCGTACCACCACGCTCAGCGGCTGCGGGGCATCGTCCTGCCGGCGCTGTACCGTCGCGTCGACGCGGTACACCAGCAGGTACTCGTTGACCTTGCCGCCACGGTTGATGGTCAGGATGTCCTTGCGGCTTTCTTCGGCGGTCACACGGAACACCGCCTCGGCCGGGCTGCGCTGGCTCAGGCGGCCGTCGCGTTGCAGCGCCACTTTCAGCGCCTCGTCCAGCGAGCCGGTTTCCTGCAGGCTGATGCTGGTGAAGGACAACGGCGCCAGCGGTGCCGACATGCCGCGCAGGTGAAAGCCGCAACCGGCCAGCAGGCTAAGGCCCAATGCCAGAACGGCGCAATGCAGGGTTCGCTTCATAGGGGGTTTCCGATAGCAAACAGGCGCGGCCGGTGCCACGCCTGGTGGGTCAGCCCCGCTGCCTGGCAGCGGGGCAAGCAGGCGGCGGCCGCCTTACACCACGATGTTGACCAGACGGCCCGGCACCACGATGATTTTCTTGGCCGGCTTGCCTTCCATGAACTTGATCACGTTCTCGTGCGCCAGCGCGGCGGCTTCGATCACGTCCTTGCCGGCGTCGGCGGCGACGGTCACGCTGCCACGCAGCTTGCCGCATACCTGCACCATCAGTTCGATCTCGCTCTTCACCAGCGCAGCCTGGTCTACCTGCGGCCAGGCCTGGGCCAGCAGCTCGGTACCCGGCTTCAGGCCGCTCCACAGCGCGTCGGTCACGTGCGGCACGATCGGCGCCAGCAGCAGCACGGCGGCTTCCAGCACTTCCTGCGCCACGGCGCGGCCAACGTCACCGCTGGTATCGGCCTTGTCGTAGGTGTTCAGCAGCTCCATCACCGCCGCGATGGCGGTGTTGAACTGCAGGCGGCGGCCGTAGTCGTCGGTCACTTTCTGGATGGTGCTGTGCAGCTTGAAGCGCAGCTCTTTCTGGCTGGCGTTCAGTTCGCCGCCGCTGTACGGCGCTACCACGCCGGCTGCCACGTGTTCGCGGCCCAGCTTCCACAGCCGCTTCAGGAAGCGGTGTGCGCCTTCCACGCCAGCGTCGGACCATTCCAGGCTCTGTTCCGGCGGCGCGGCAAACATCATGAACAAGCGCGCGGTGTCGGCACCGAACTTCTCGATGAACTCTTGCGGGTCCACGCCGTTGTTCTTGGACTTGGACATCTTCTCGATGCCGCCGATGGTCACCGGCTGGCCGTCCACGCGATGGGTAGCGGCGATGATCTTGCCCTTGGCGTCGCGCTCCAGCACCACGTCTTGCGGCGCGATCCAGTCTTTGCTGCCGTTGGGCAGGTCGCGGTAGAAGGTTTCGCAGATCACCATACCCTGGGTCAGCAGGCTCTTGAACGGCTCGTCGCTGTCTACCAGGCCTTCGTCACGCATCAGCTTGTGGAAGAATCGCGCGTACAGCAGGTGCAGAATGGCGTGTTCGATGCCGCCGACGTACTGGTCTACCTGCAGCCAGTAGTTGGCCGCGTCCTTGTCCAGCATGGCGGTGTCGCATTTCGGGCTGGCGTAGCGGGCGTAGTACCAGCTGGATTCCACGAAGGTGTCCATGGTGTCGGTTTCGCGCTTGGCCGCACCGCCACACGTCGGGCACGTGGTTTCGTAGAATTCCGGCATCTTGGCCAGCGGGCTGCCGGCGCCGTCGGGGATGACGTTTTCCGGCAGTACCACCGGCAGGTCTTTTTCCGGTACCGGTACGTCGCCGCAGCTCGGGCAGTGGATGATGGGGATCGGGCAGCCCCAGTAGCGCTGGCGGCTGATACCCCAGTCGCGCAGGCGGTACTGGGTTTTCTTGGTGCCGGCGGCCTTGGCTTCCAGGTCGGCCACGATGGCGTCGAAGGCGGCGCTGAAGTCCAGGCCGTCGTACTTGCCGCTGTTGCGGGTGATCAGGCCTTCCTTGGCGCCGTACCAGTCTTGCCAGGTGCTGGCGTCGAAGTTGTCGTCGCCGGCGGCCGGGGCGTACACCTGGGTGATCGGCAGGCTGTATTTGTTGGCGAATTCGAAGTCGCGCTCGTCGTGCGCCGGCACCGCCATCACAGCGCCTTCACCGTAGCCCCACAGCACGTAGTTGGCCACCCATACCGGCAGCTTGGCGCCGGTGAGCGGGTGAACCACGAACAGGCCGGTGTCCATGCCTTTCTTTTCCATCTTGGCCACGTCGGCCTCGGCCACGGAGCCGGCCTTGCATTCGGCGATAAAGGCCTGCAGCGCCGGGTTGGCCGCCGCAGCCTGGGTGGCCAGCGGGTGCTCGGCCGCCACCGCCACGTAGGTGGCACCCATCAGCGTGTCCGGGCGGGTGGTGTACACCTTCAACTGGCCATCATGGCCGATGCTGTCCACGTCGTAGGCAAAGGCCACGTCGGAGCCGAAGCTCTTGCCGATCCAGTTGCGCTGCATGGTCTTCACTTGCTCCGGCCAGCCGTCCAGCTTGTCCAGATCGTTCAGCAGCTCGTCGGCGTAACGGGTGATGGCGAAGTAGTACATCGGGATCTCGCGCTTTTCCACCAGCGCGCCGGAGCGCCAGCCGCGGCCATCCACCACCTGCTCGTTGGCCAGCACGGTCTGGTCGACCGGGTCCCAGTTCACCACGCCGTTCTTCTTGTAGATGACGCCCTTCTGGAACAGGCGGGTGAACAGCCATTGTTCCCAGCGATAGTAGTCGGGCTTGCAGGTGGCCAGCTCGCGCTCCCAGTCCAGGGCAAAGCCCAGGCTATCCAGCTGCTTTTTCATGTATTCAATGTTGGCGTAAGTCCACGCCGCCGGCGCGCCGCCGTTTTTCATGGCAGCGTTTTCTGCCGGCAGGCCGAAGGCATCCCAGCCCATCGGCTGCAGTACGTTAAAGCCCTGAGCGCGCTTGAAGCGGGCCAGCACGTCGGTAATGGTGTAGTTACGCACGTGACCCATGTGCAGCTTGCCGGACGGGTACGGGAACATCGACAGCGCGTAGTACTTGGGACGGGTGGTATCTTCCACGGCCTTGAAGGCAGCGGTTTTTTGCCATTTCTGCTGGGCGGCGGCTTCAAGCTCGCGCGGGCTGTATTGTTCTTGCATGGGGATCTCTTGGCGCAAAAAAGCGTGAAAATTCAATCGGACCATTATAACGACGCAGGCTGCCAGTGCCTACACGGCGTCTGGCAGCCTGCCGAAAAAGACCGTGGCCGGCCTGCACTCAGGGGCAGGGCTTGCGCTGCCAGCCCTGCGCACCACGGTAGCAGCGCTGCTCTGCCAGCTGACGGGTGATGTACCAGCGGCCATCGCCGCCGCGGATCAGCTGCAGCGTCCAGCGCCGGGCGCGCACGCTGTCGTCCAGCAGGCCATCCTGCTGGATGCTGACGCTGACGCGGTCGAACGATTCCGGCTGGCTGCGCTGGCTGATGCGCAGGCGCGCGTACTCGAACTGGCCGTCGCGGCCCATATCGGGCGCCAGATAGGCCAGCGCCACCTGCACCGGCAGCTCGCCGGGCTGGCCGGTGTACAAAGGCCCGTTGTCGGCAGCATGAACAGCTGCG
Source organism: Vogesella urethralis (assembly GCF_007644045.2). GTDB lineage: Bacteria > Pseudomonadota > Gammaproteobacteria > Burkholderiales > Chromobacteriaceae > Vogesella > Vogesella urethralis. The sequence goes on along the minus strand of NZ_VMDW02000098.1, from coordinate 8,502 downwards.
GCCAACCCTGCCAGCAGCCAGCCGGCGATAGTGCGCTTCATGGCAACTCCTTTTAGGCGTGCCGCAGCAGCGACCACAGCATCTCGCTGGCCATCACCGTCATCAGCACGGCAAAGGCCTTTTTCAGTTTCGGCACCGGCAGGCGGTGCGCGGCACGCGCGCCCAGCGGGGCGCACAGCACGGTCATCAGCATCAAGGCGCCCATGGCTGGCAGATAGATAAAGCCCAGGCTGCCCCACGGCAAACCGGCCACGCCCCAGCCGCTGGACAAGTAACCGGCAGCACCGGCTACCGCAATCGGCCAACCCAGCGCGGCGCTGGTAGCGATGGCGGTATGTACCGGCACATTGCACCAGCTCATGAACGGCACGCTCATCGAGCCACCACCGATGCCCACCCAGCTGGAGATCATGCCGATCACGCTGCCAGCGCCTGCCTGCCCGATGCGGCCTGGCAGGTTGCGACTGGCTGGCGGCTTGGCACCCAGAAACATCTGGGCGCCGATCACGTAGGCATACACCACGAAAAACCATTTCAAGCCATTGCTGGGGATGAAGCCGGCCAGCAGGCTGCCGGCAAAAGTGCCCAGCACCATCGCCGGGGCCATGCCGCGCACGATGGCCCAGTTGACCGCGCCTTTCTTGTGGTGCTCGCGCACGCTGGCAAAACTGGTAAACACCATCACCGCCAGCGAGGTGCCCACCGCCAGGTGCTGTACGTGGTTGCCCCCCAGGCCGGCGGCTTCGAGCACCCCCACCACCACCGGCACGATCACCAGACCACCACCTACCCCCAGCAGACCGGCCAGGAAACCGGCCAGTGCGCCAAAACCCAGCAATACGGCAAACATCGTCAGCGACAGCATCAGAGTACGTGCTCCTGCAGATAGGCCCACTCGTCGGGCGTGACCGGGGTAATGGACAGCCGGTTACCGCGCGCCAGCACGGTCATGCCCAGCAAGGCCGCATGCTGGCGCAATTCTGCCGGCGACACCAGCCGCGTCTTGCGCACGAAGCGTACGTCCACGCATTGCCAGCGCGGCTTGTCGGGGTGGGACTTGGGGTCGAAATAAGGGCTGGCCGGGTCGAACTGGCTGGGGTCGTCGTGCGCCGGTGCCACCACTTCGGCAATGCCGGCAATGCCCGGCTCGGGGCAGGAGGAATGCCAGAACAGCAGCAGGTCGCCCGGCTGCATCTGGTCGCGCATGAAGTTGCGCGCCTGGTAATTGCGCACGCCGGTCCACACGAAATGGCGCTGCGGCTCGGCTTGCAGGTGGTCGATACCGACGTCGTCGGGCTCGGATTTCATCAGCCAGTAGGCCATAACGCGTCCTTTGCTGGATGGGGCCGATCAGGCAAAGCGGTGCAGGCCGCTCTCGGTCAACAGGTAATCGAGACGCACGTCCCACGGTTCGCGCGGCACACGGGCCACGCGCTGGCAGTCGTAGGCCACACCCACCAGCAACGGTTTGCCGTAACGCGGGTGACGGCGACGAAAAGCCAGCGTGCTGTCGTAGAAACCGCCGCCCTGCCCCATGCGGTAGCCGTCGGCATCAATACCCAACAAAGGCACAAACAGCACGTCCAGCCGCTCGGCACGCAGCTGCGGGCCGGCGTACTCGGCAATGCCGTAGCGCGGGTGGGTATACCAAAGGTTGGCCGCACCCAGACGGGCGAACCACAGCCGGCGCCCGCGCTGCGGGATCACCGGCAGGTACAGCGCCGCACCACGGCCGCGCGCGGCGGCCATCAGCGGCGCCATATCCAGCTCGCTACCGGCGGCGATATAGGCACCCAGGTGCTTGCCACGGCGCAACAAGCGCGAGGCATGGCGGGCAATGGCGCGAGCAGCCTGCTGGCGATAGGCACGCGGCAAAGCCATACGCGCACGACGCAAGGTTTTGCGCAGCTGGGCCTTGTCGCGGAGCGGGTCGGCAGCGGTCATCGGGGTTCAGGGGAAAAGCAGGGGGAGGGAGTCCCCCGCGAGTGTCGATCGGGCAAAATTCGCTTGTACCCTGTTTCCAGGGTGGTCGCCCGCCCGTTGCTTCGGGCACATCCGGCTAAGGGACGCGGCACACCTGCAACCATGGCTAGCAACCGTAGCGAACGCATTGGTACAAAGGAATTTGGGAGCCTTCTCGAACACCGCAGGGGGTAGACGGATGTTCTGTACTAAGCGCTGAGGCCTGGCTGACCGGCGTTGAGCACCTGGTCAGCGGCTTCGCTCATACTGCGTATTTTACGCTGGATTATTGCCATCTCCAAGCCACCATCGCCTACTTTCACTTTCAACAGATCGTGAGCAATGTTCAGCGCCGCCATGATCGCCACTTTGTCGGTGTCCATCACGCGGCCAGAGGCTTGAATGGTATCGATTTTTTCGCCCAGCAAGCGCACTGCCTGCTCCAGCGTTTCGCGCTCTTCCACCGGGGTGGCGATGGAAAACTGGCGCCCCAGCAAGGTGATATCGAGTTGAACCACGTCACTCATGCTTCTTCCTCCTTGGGCAGGCGCTCTACCAGCAGCGCCACGCGGCGGCGCGTTTCTTCCAGGCCGAACTTCATTTCGGCGTTCTCGCGCATCGCTTCGGCCAGGGCGGCGGCGAAGCGGCTGTTTTGGGTTTCCAGCTCGTGAATGCGTGCGATCAGCGCAGCGACACGGCCTTCCAGATATTCGAGTTCGTGTTCCATGGCGGCGAGCATAGCCAAGCGCTACCGGGGCGTCAAACCCAGCTTTTGCCTGGCAAGATCCAGAGTGGTACAGAGTTGTTCGGCAGCGCCGGCCAGACGGGGGCCGGGCCGGCTAATCGTGTCCTGATCCACGGTAACTTGCAAGCCTTTTGCCACTGCCGGCAGTTGCGGCCAACGTTGCCACGCCGCGTGCAGCGCCGGGCTGAAGGCCAGCATCAGTTGCGGACGGGCCAGGATCACCGCTTCGGTGCTCACTTGCGGCGCCGGCAGCGCCAGGCCGGCAAACACGTTGCGGCCGCCGCACTGGGTTATCAGCGCCCCCAGAAAGCTCTGCCCGCTGACGGTAAAAATGGGCTGCTCGCCGATTTGCATGAACACCCGCACCGGGGCGCTGTGGCGATAACGCTGTTGCAGCCGGCTCATGCGCTGCTCGAACTGCGCGGCCTGGACCTCGGCGCCGGCCTGCTGGCCGCTCAGGGTACCCAGGGCGCGCATCTCGCGCGGGATATCGGCCGGCAGCACCGGCGCACTGTAGTAAACCGGTATGCCCATCTCGCGCAGCTTCTGCACCGTGCGCAGGTTGCCACCGTCGCGCCAAGCCACGATCAGGTCCGGCTGCTGTTGCAGGATGGCCTCCACGTTCAGGCCGCTATAGCCGCCCACGCGCGGCAACTGGCGCGCCGCAGGCGGGTAATCGCTGTAATCCACCGCCGCCACCAGCTGTTTGCCGGCGCCGATGGCGTAGAGCGTTTCCACCGCGTGCGGCACCAGTACCACGATGCGCTTGGCCGGTGCCGGCAGTACCACGCTATTGCCCATGCCGTCACGTACCGCCACGCCGGCTTGAGCAGTCGTAGCCAGCAGCAGGCAGGCTGCGGCCAACCCGCGCCGCATCATGGCTGGCCTTTCAGCAGCAACGGTTGGCCGCAGGCCACCAGGCTGACGCGCTGGCACACCGCCGCCACGTCCTGGTTGAGCCGGCCCAGCTCGTCGACAAAATGACGGGTTTCCGCCCCCAGGGGCACCACGCCCCAGCCCACCTCGTTGCTGACCAGCACGATGCTGGCCGCTGGCGCGGCCAATAAGGCCAGCAGCGCGCTGCGCTGTTGCTGCCAGGCGTCGGCGTCAAAGCGGCCATCGGCATCAAAAAAGCGCATCAGCCACATGCCCAGGCAATCCACCAGCTGTAAGCTGCCCGGGGCGGCCTGTTGCAGCACGCTGGCCAGCTCGCGGCCGGCCTCGGCCAGCCCCCAGTGCGCCGGCCGCCGCGCCTGATGGTGGGCGATGCGCTCGGCAAAGGCGGCGTCGGGGCGACGCTCGGCGGTGGCCACGTAGCACACTGCGCCGGCGTGCTGTAGCGCCAGGCTTTCGGCGTAACGGCTCTTGCCGCTGCGGGCGCCGCCGCTAATCAGGTGCGTGGTGGTCATGGTGGATTTCCTGTCAAAACCGGCTTGAGGCCGGCAAGGTAAGACAAACCCCGCGGCCAGGGCAAGCGGGGCGGGTTGGCCGCACGGTGGCGGCCGGTGGGCTGCAGCGCCCGGGGCAAGGCGCCGCGGCGGCCTGGCTTACTGCGCGTAGCGGACGCCGACGAACCAGCCACGGCGTGGCTGATTGTAGTCTTTTACCGTTTCGTAGCGCTTGTCGCCCACGTTGGTCAGCTTGGTGTTCAGCGTCCACTGCTTGTCCAGCTGGTAATCGGCGCCCAGGTTCACCACACCATAACCGCGCAGGTATTCGGCATTGTCGGCACTGGCCGGACGCTTGCCGGCAGCACGCAGCTCGGCACTCAGCGTGGTGCGGTCCAACGCCAGGCTGGCGGTAATACCACCGTGCAGCTTGCTGCGGTACTGCAGCGTCTTGCCGGTTTTCTCGTCGCGCGCACGCTGCGAGGTGATATTGGCAGACAGGTTGATACCGGCGATCACGGTGCTGCCTTCCAGCGTCTGGCCGATGATGCGGGCCTGATCGATGTTCACTACACCGCTAGACAATGCCTGGATCATGTTGTCCAGTTTGTTATCAAACGCGGTCAGCGTCACTTTGCTGCTACCGGCTTTCCATTGCGCCGCCAACTCGCGGTTATGCGCCTGCTCTGGCTTCAGATTCGGGTTGCCGGTATAGGTTGCAGCCGGCCAGTACAGGTCGTTGAAGGTCGGGGCACGGAATGCGGTACCGTAAGCCGCGCGCAACAGCCAGCCCGCGGCCGGCACGAACCCGTAACCGATCTGGCCGGTGCTGTGGCCGCCAAACTGCGAGTTGTCGTCCTGACGCAGGCTACCCTGCAGGCGATGGACGCCGAACTCGCCCTGATAACCAACATACGCTGCATCATTGGTACGACGCGTTTTGGCATAGACGTTTTTGCTCAGCACATGCTGCTCGGTGCTTTCCAGCCCCAGTGCCAGTTGGCCAGCGCTGGCCAGGTCCAGTTCGTTTTGCCATTGCCACTGGTTCTGACGGGTTTCAATATAACTGCTGGCGGTGTTGAAGTTGCCGTTGGTGTAGTTCAGCGACTTGTCGGTGCTGTAGTTGTACCCCAGCGTACTGTTCCAGTTTTGTGCCAGGCGATTGTGCAGTTTTATGCTCTGGCCGGACAGGCGGGACTTGGCCTCGTCCTGGGCTTTGGCCGAGCTGTCGTACTGGTTGATGCTTTCCGACTGGAAGGCGCTCAGGTCCAGGCTGTGGCCCTCGGCCAGCTGGTGCTGCACGCTGGCGTTGTAGGTGGTGTTCTCGAAGCCGTCGCGGTCGGGGTTGTACGTGGACAGGCGATTGCTGCGCGCAGAAATGCCATCCGTCTGGTTGTGGCTGAAGGCCAGGTTGAACGCGGTACGGTCGGCTTTGCCGGCGATGCCGGCGCCGATCACGCGTTTGCCTTCGGCGCCCACGCCCACGTTGGCGCTGAGCGACGGCTTGCCGCTACCACGCTTGGTAAAGATCTGCACCACGCCACCAATGGCGTCGGCACCGTACAGGCTGGACGCCGGGCCGCGCAGGATTTCGATACGCTCGATAGCGTCCAGGTTCAGGTATTCCAGCGAGGTGGTACCGGCCGTGGCGGACACGATACGCACGCCATCGATCAGCACCACGGTCTGCTTGGCGGTGGCACCGCGCAGCATCAAGCTGCTGCTCTTGCCCTCGCCGCCGTTGCTGTAGAACTCCACACCCGCTTCGCGGCTGAGCAGTTCGGCCACGGTGAGGCTGCCGGACTGGGCGATTTCTTCGCGGCCCAGCACGGTCACGTCGGACAACACTTTGGCTACCGGGGTGGTAGTACGGGTGGCGGTCACCACCACTTCATCGAGGGTAACGGGCTGCTTGGCCACGGCCGCCTGGGCACAGGCCAGGGCCACCAGGGTGGCCAGGGGTTTGTTGCTGAAAGACATGTAGACACACTCCGTAAGGACAAAAAGGGAGTGCGGAGAAATAAAGGACACGGCATACCGCCGGCAGGTGCCGGTAGCAGGCTGTCAGATCGCCTCCCCGCGATACTCCAGCTGAGCGCGATTCCGCCGCGCTCGTCGCAGGCCGGTCTCCGGGCTTGGCCATGCCAGCATCGCACCTTCCCGCCGTATGGGCAGTGGTTATCGCGATGCCTGAGGCGTATACGCCCAGGCCTTACCGTTGCGGGGGCAGCGCCGGTCTTGCACCGGCTTCCCGTTTCATCCGTCGCAGCCATGGCAGGACGGACACCTGCAAGCACACCTCATACCGGGCAGCATCCAGACTGGATGCCGCCCTGATACATTGGCGCACTAGGATCGAACATACACCCCCAAGACAGAATCGGTCTGCTCGGGGGCGCGGTACAAACTGGTCAATACTTGATCGTCACGGACGCCTGCATATTGCGGCCCGCTTCCGGGTACAGATTGTATTTACCGGTCGCGCCAGTAGAGCCCGAGCGGATACCGTAGGACGCATACTTTTTATCCAGCAGGTTATTGACGCTCAGCGACACCCCCACCGTCTTGCTGTAGTCGTGGCTGACTTTGGCATTGATCAGGCTGTAAGCCGCGAGCTTGTGGGCAAACTGGTTGGCCTGGTCGTTATCCAGCCGCTGCGAGCCGACGTATTGCCACTGCACGCCCACACGCGTTGCCTGGGACGGTGACCAGCCCAGCGACAGGCTAGCCATGTGCCGCGGCACCAGCGGCACGGTTTTGCCGGCCAGATTGACGCTGTTAGCCACGCCACTGCGGAACGTGGCTTGCTGCCATGTCACGGCGGCGCTCAGGTCAAGGTTGGCCGCAAGCGGTGTCTTGCCTTCCAGTTCCACGCCCTGGCGACGGGTGGGGTCGAGGTTGACGTTGGCAAATGTGAGCGGGTTGTAATGAATTTCACGGTTCAGGTCGTAACGGAACCAGGCCGCACGCACGGCACGCCCGGCTTGCTGCCAGGACAAGCCCAGTTCTTTATCGTGAGAGGTCTGCGGCACAAGCGGGGTAGTGACATAAGCCTGCTCGTCGGCATTGGCCAGACGGAAACTACGCCCCAGCTTGGCATAGCCATCGAGTTGCGGCAGCAGCGCCTGACGAATACCCAGCTGCCAGGCACGCAGCTCTTTATTACTGCGGTAGCTGTTTTCATAACCACTGCTGACCTTGGCACTGTCTTCAACGTGCTGCGAGCGGACACCAGCATTGATCGATGTGCCCTCTGCAGGCCGCAGCAACACATCCACAAAGCCACCGGCGTGGCGTTGCTTTACCTTTTTGCTGGCAGTGCCGTAAGTATCCACGCTATCGACGTCGGCATCGCCGGACATGGCGTCTACACCCAATACCAGGCGATGACGCGCGACATCCTGCTCATAACGCAAGCTGGCGGTCATTTCATCGGTTTTCTGCTGACGCTTGCTGCTGTAGCTGGCACTGATATCTTCGGCTTGCAGCTTCTTGGTCACGCTCGAAACATCCAGCAGCACCATGCCCTCGCCTGCAGCTTGCTTCGCCTGTACGCCCCAAGTGTCGGTCTGGGTGCTCATGTAATCGTTAGGCTTATTGGTACCGCGCGGGTTGCTGGCAAACTCGTCCACGCCATTAGCCGTGTCCACGCTACGCACACCGGGCAAGCGCGTATCCTGGTTGGCGGTGCGGGCGTAGAAGCGCAGCGTGCCATCCTCGTGGCGTAGCGTGGCGGTCAGGCCGCCGCTATCGTTGCGCTCGGCATTGTTCTGCCGGTAGTTGTCGGTGGTGAGCGACTTCACATAAGCATCCAGTGCCACATGCTGGCTACTGGCGTGGCCGGACAAGTCGATTTTTTTCAGGTTATAGCTACCGGCAGTCAACGTCGCCTGCACGCCATCAGCCGCCTTGAAACCGCTGCGGGTAATGATATTGATGACCCCGCCGGTCGCACCGCCACCATAGGCCACGGCGCCACTGCCGCGCACTACTTCAATCCGTTCAATCTGGCTCAGCGGCACCACGCCCAGGTTAGGCGCCGACAGGTCATTGGTGTTTTGTTTCACACCATCTACCAGAATCAGGGTATTGCTCAGGCCGGTGATACCAAAACCACGCAGGTCTACGGCTGCCGTATCGGCAGCACCGCTGCTGTTACGAATCTGGATACCCGCCAGCCCGGACAGCACATCCTGCACCGTACGCGCCGTGCTACTAGCAATATCTTTGGCGGTGATGACAGACACATTCACCGGCAGCTCACGCACTTTATCCTGGCCACGGGAGGCAGTGACCACCACTTCATCGAGGGTAACGGGCTGCTTGGCCACGGCCGCCTGGGCACAGGCCAGGGCCACCAGGGTGGCCAGGGGTTTGTTGCTGAAAGACATGTAGACACACTCCGTA
>NZ_VMDW02000043.1 GCF_007644045.2 Vogesella urethralis | reverse complement strand
GGGCTATCGCCGGTAGAGTACGAGAAGCAGTATTTCCAACAGCTCCGGAGTGTCTAGAGAAGCCGGGGCGATTCAAAGGCAAACCCCCGAACTACCGATCAGTTGACGCTGAGCGATTCGGGGGTCAGGTGACAATTCTTGCGGGACTGTCACAGGCATGTTGGCTTTTCTAGGACGGGCTGTCAAGCGCATTCTGCGCTTGCGCCCTCTCTCGCCCGTTTGAACCGCACAGCGGCGGGCAAAGCCCGGCCAGAGAAGCCCCATGTCTTGTCATGTTCAGTTGTTCCGCACTTTTGCGGAACACTTGCAATCCGATGAATTCCGGGAGGCCGCACGTCACCCGGAACGCCCCACAGCATTCACCCGAAAAGGTGGAAAGCTACCTCTACCTAGCTTGATCGCAATCATGATCAGCGGTATGCGCAAGAGTGTTCGTGCGGAACTTGACGAGTTCTTTGCCCATCTGCGGCAGCAATCCCAACTGGTTCATCACGTTTCTGAGCAGGCATTTGCACAGGCGCGCGCCAAGGTGTCCGGTGCGGCAATACCCTCTCTCAATGATTGGTTTATCCGACGCGTGGATGCAGCCGGGTTGATTCCTAGGTGGCGCGGTTTACGATTAGTGGCTGCAGATGGGTCAAAACTGCACTTTGGTATAAGGGAAAGCCACATACCACGTGCCGCCAGCACAGAACAGAACGCATTCGCGCTATTTCTGCCTGGTGTTGAAATGACGCTAGCTGCAACGCTTTACGATCGCCGCGTGGGTGAGCGTCAAATGCTGTTTGAGCACCTGGAAAAGCTGGGAGCAGATGATGTGCTCTTGCTTGATCGAGGCTACCCATCTCGGTGGCTAGTGGCCACGCTAAATCAAGCAGAAATCAAGTTTTGCATGCGTGTGGACCGAGCAGACAAGGGGGGCTTCGAATGCGTGCGTAAGTTTTTGCGTTCTGACGATGTAGAGGCCATTGTCACGCTGAACGCGCCGGATCAAAGCGATGTTGCTGATTACGGTTGCCCCGATATGCCGCAAGAAGTTCGCCTTGTCCGCAGTATTTCCCCTGATGGAAACACCACTCATGTGTTAATGACCAACTTGCTTGATTCCCAGGAATTTCCAGTGGCCGAGTTTAGTGAACTTTACCACCAACGATGGCGGATCGAAGAAGCCTTCAAACGGCTGAAGCATCGCCTGAATTTGGAACACGTGTCTGGGCTATCTCAACTAGCGGCGATGCAAGATTTTGCTGCCAAGGTGCTGTGCGACAATTTGCAAGCTTTGGCTTGCCTCGCTGCGGCAGCAGATAAACCGCTCCGAGCAGGGAGAAGAATTAATCACGGCTATGCTCATACGGCACTAAAGCAAGTACTGCCGCCCATCCTTCTGCTGGCTGCAAACGCGACTTTACTGCTCAAGGAGGTTTTTTTACTGATTGCCAGCAGCACCTATCTCCATCGAGATGGGTTATCTAAACCAAGAAAACCAAGGAACAAGCCACATAAGCACTTGAGCAATAAGCCGTGCTGAGATCGGCAGTGAGCATGCTCATCAGACAGCTATTGCCGCGAATCTGAATCAGTAGCTACCAAATGGTTTTCAACACAGCATCCAGCCGCACTATGCTGGCTCATCGGCCAAAGCGGTCCGTTAACATAGTGAAAAGCAGACCGGTTCACACAGAATTTCAGACATGCGATCTCTTCTGCCTCGGGAATATGCCTACAAAGGTTCTGGCGACTCAACTATTTCTTACGTTTGTCATGCGTGATCTTCGGAGCATACTTATCGCTTGATAGCCCGCCGATAACTCAGGTCATACAGTTTTTCCAAAACGGTGATGAGTTGAGCTCCGCTCTGATGCTGAAAGGCTCTCCACACCAACCAGGCACAGGGCAGTGCAACAATCAGTGCCCCGACGATATCGAGTGGGAAATGCACCCCTAGAAACACGCGGGACCAGCCGACCAAAGCTCCTGCTAGTAGTAGCCCGGTGCCCAGTTTGCGCAGGCCTGAAAACAGGATGCCGATGCCAAGGGTGAAAAATACCGTGGCGTGATCACTGGGAAAGGACGCCTCGGATTTGTGCGCCAGCAACGTATGGCCCAAGCCGATCATGAAAGGGCGAGGATGTGGCCATACCACAGTGATGATCTGCCCCACTAGCAGTGCCAGACCTACGCCGAAAGCAGCACTGACAGCTGCATGTCGTTCAACTCGCCCACCTCTGATCCACAGCCATACCAGTACCAGCGGAATACCGTAGATCAACCACTGCGCAAGAAACATTGCCATCGTCAGCAGGGCAGTCGAAGGATGGCTGCCAGCGTTGATCAGCATGAAAAGGTGATGGTTCCAGTTTTCCATGTACGTAGCCTCATGTTGTTCAAGGCTAGCTAGCCTCGGCGGAGGAGCAGACTAGCAGAACCCACCTTAAGTCCGCCTGAACAGGCATGCACGGGTGTTCAATGCAGGAATATCGCGGTGGATGTTGACCTTGCCATCATGGCAAGGTCCAGACTGCAATGACGGCCAAGGTTGGCCGCATTCCATGCAAAGGACGCACCATGTATACCCTGCAAGTAGACAATATCGGCTGCGGCAGCTGTGTCGCCAAGATCAACCAGGCACTGAAGGATCTGGATGCCCAAGCCATAGTGGATATCGACCGTACCAGTGGCCGGGCCAGCATCGATACCGACGAGGCGCTGCAGACCGTCTGCGAGCTGCTGACCGAGATGGGTTATCCGGCGCGGCTGGCGTAAGCGCTCCCGCCCCCGACATGCCCCTGCCTCCGCGGGGGCATGTTGCTTTTTGAGCGCTGCCTCCATTGATTTATTTTTTGTCAAAATAGGGCTTGACCTTCCAACGATGGGAAGGCCGATGCTGACTTCACAACCCCGATCAAGGAGTCCGCATCATGTCCCGTTTCACTTCTCCCGCTGCCAGCCAGACCCTGCGCTTTCCGGTGCTGGGTATGACCTGTGCCAGCTGTGTCTTGCGCGTGGAAAAGGCCCTGCACAAGGTGCCCGGCATTCATGCGGCCAACGTCAACCTGGCCACCGAATCGGTGACGCTGGAAACCGGCGCCGATTTCACCCTGACCGACGCCCACGCCGCCATCGAGCGCGCCGGCTATCAGGTCGGAGGCGATAGCGTGAACCTGAGCATCCAGGGGATGACCTGCGCCAGCTGTGTCAGCCGCGTGGAAAAAGCCCTGCTGGCCGTTCCCGGCGTCACGGCCGCCAGTGTCAACCTGGCCACCGAGACGGCCCGCGTCACCGTGCGCGGCGGCAGCGATAGCCAACTGCTGCTGGCGGCCGTGACCAAAGCCGGCTACCGGGCGAGCCTTCGCGAGGATGCCGCCTCCGCACCACGTCCCCATGCGACGCCATGGTGGCCGGTGGCGGTGGCGGCCCTGCTGTCGCTGCCGCTGGTGCTGCCGATGCTGGGCGGGCTGGTCGGCGAGCACTGGATGCTGCCGGCCTGGCTGCAGTTCCTGCTGGCCACCCCGGTGCAGTTCTGGCTGGGGGCACGCTTCTATCGCGCCGGCTGGAAGGCGCTGCAGGCCCGTAGCGGCAATATGGACCTGCTGGTGGCCATCGGCACCAGCGCGGCCTACGGGCTGTCGCTGTACCAGTGGTGGTTGCATGCCGGTCATGGTGGTGGCCATCTGTATTTCGAGGCATCGGCAGTGGTGATTACCCTGGTGCTGCTGGGTAAGTGGCTGGAGGCGCGCGCCAAGCAGCAGACCACGGCGGCGATCCGGGCGCTGCAGGCGCTGCGTCCGGCCACGGCTCGCGTGCGCCGCGATGGCGTCGATGTCGACCTGCCATTGCAGCAGGTGCAGCTGGGCGACCTGGTGGTGGTACGTCCGGGTGAACGTGTGGCCGTCGATGGGGTCATCGTCGAAGGCAGCAGCCAGCTGGACGAGTCCATGCTGACCGGCGAGAGCCTGCCGGTCAGCAAGCAGGCCGGGGACCAGGTGACTGGTGGCGCCATCAACCACGACGGCTTGCTGCTGGTGGAAACCCGGGCGCTGGGGGAAGACAGCACCCTGGCCCGCATCATCCGCATGGTGGAGGATGCCCAGGCCGGCAAGGCGCCGGTGCAGCGCCTGGTGGACCGGGTCAGCGCGGTGTTCGTGCCGGTGGTGCTGCTGATCGCCGTGCTGACGCTGGCCGGCTGGTGGTGGTTCAGCGGGGACGTCGAACAGGCGATACTCAATGCCGTCGCCGTGCTGGTGATCGCCTGTCCCTGTGCGCTGGGCCTGGCGACGCCGACCGCCATCATGGCCGGCACCGGCGTGGCCGCCCGGCACGGCATCCTGATCAAGGATGCGGAGGCACTGGAGCTGGCACACGGCGTGCTGGTCGTCGCCTTCGACAAGACCGGCACCCTGACCGAGGGCAAGCCCAGGCTGATGCATGCCGTTGCGGCCAACGGTGACGAGCAAACATTGCTGCAACTGGCCGCCAGCCTGCAGCAGGGCAGCGAGCACCCGCTGGCGCAGGCGGTGCTCAATGCGGTGACCACGCCCGCGCCAGGCAAGCTGTCCGGACTGCAGGCGCTGCCCGGCCGTGGCCTGCGTGGCGACATCGATGGCATCGGCTACCTGCTGGGTAACCAGCGGCTGATGCAGGAGCAGGGCATCGAGCTGTCTTCGCTGCGCAGCGATCAGCAACAACAGGAATTGCTGGGGCGCACCGTGTCCTGGCTGGCGCGTGCCGGCGACGGCAAACTGCTGGGCATGCTGTCCTTCGGCGACAGCGTCAAGCCGGCCGCTGCGACCGCCATCGACCAGTTGCATACGCTGGGTATCCGCAGCGTGATGATCTCCGGCGACAACCGGGCGGCCGCGCGCCAGGTGGCGGACGCGCTGGGCATCGACGAGGTGATTGCCGAGGTGTTGCCCGGCGACAAGGCCGGCCACATTGCCCGGCTGCGTCAGGACGGCCGCCGTGTCGCCATGGTGGGGGACGGGGTCAACGATGCGCCGGCACTGGCCGCGGCCGATGTCGGCATGGCGATGGGTACCGGCACCGATGTCGCCATGCAGGCGGCCGGGGTGACGCTGATGCGTGGCGACCCCACGCTGGTGGCGCAGGCGATTGCCATCTCCCGTCTGACTTACGGCAAGATCCGGCAGAACCTGTTCTGGGCATTTATCTTTAACCTGGTGGGCATTCCGTTGGCGGCACTGGGCATGCTCAGCCCCATCGTCGCCGGGGCGGCCATGGCGCTGTCCAGCGTCAGCGTGGTCTCCAATGCGCTGCTGCTGCGCCGCTGGCGACCGGCCAAACAGCATTGAGCCGGGGCGGGCCGCATGGCCCGCCTGTGTCATACCCTTGGTCATAAAAAAAGGAGTGAAACATGAATATCGGTCAGGCCGCCGCGGCCAGCGGCGTTTCCGCCAAGATGGTCCGGCACTACGAAAGCATCGGCCTGATCGCGCCCGGGCAGCGCACCCAGTCCGGTTACCGCCAGTACAGCGAGCGGGAGGTGCACCTGCTGCGCTTTATCCGCCAGGCGCGCAGCCTGGGTTTTCCGCTGGAGCAGATCCGCATCCTGCTGTCGCTATGGCAGGACACCGGGCGCGCCAGTGCCGATGTAAAAAGGTTGGCCGCAAGCCACATCGCCGAGCTGGACGAGCGTATCCGGGCACTCAGTGACATGCGAGACACGCTGCAGACCCTGGCCAATGCCTGCAGCGGGGATAGCCGCCCCGACTGCCCCATCCTGCACGGTCTGGCCGAAGGGCATGGCGGGCAGTGTGCTCACCACGCGGCTACGGATCAGCCCGCAAGCGGCGGCTGAGCAGGAAACCACAGCGTGAAGCAGGTGGCGTCATCGACCGAGGTGACGCTGATGCGGCCGCCGTGCACTTCGACAATGGAGCGGGTAATGGCCAGTCCCAGCCCGGCGCCATCCGACTCGCCCGCCACGCGGGCGGGGTCGGCGCGGTAGAAGCGGTCGAACAGCCGGGGCAGCTGCTCCGCCGGGATGGCGGGGCCGGGGTTGCAGATACTGACGGCGGTCATATTGCCGTCCTGCTGCAGGCTGATGCTGACCACGCCGCCTGTCGGCGTATGGCGCAGCGCGTTGGACAGCAGGTTGCTGAGCGCGCGGCGCAGCATCAGCCGGTCACCCAGCATCCGTCCGTGCCCCGTCTGCTGCAGGCGGATGGCTTTCTCTTCCGCCAGCGCATCGTAGAACTCCAGCAGCGCCGCCACCTCGTCCTCGATGGCAATCTGCTCCCGGCTGGGCAGCACCAGCCCGTGCTCGGCCTTGGCCAGGAACAGCATGTCCGATACCGTGCGCGCCAGCCGCTGGAACTCCTCGGCATTGGAGGCCAGGATGTCGCGGTATTCGTCGGCGGAGCGCGGTTGGGCGATGGCGACCTGCGTTTCGGTCAGCAGGTTGCTGATCGGCGTGCGCAGCTCGTGCGCGAGGTCGGAGGAGAACTCCGACAGCTTGCGGAAATCTGCCTGCAGCCGGCGCAGCATGGCGTTCAGCGATTCGGCCAGATCGGCCATTTCCGGTGGCACCGACGCCACCGGCATCTGGGTGTCCAGCTGCTGCCCGGTAATGGCCTGCGCCCGGGCCTTCATCGCCCGCAGCGGTGCCAGGCCGTTGTGCGCCACCCACCAGGCCAGCACGCCGCCCAGCAGTGCCGACAGCAGGATGTAGACCGCCAGTGACCGGCCTATCATCTGCATGAAGTGCTCGTGCCGGCCGGTGTCGATCGCCGCGCAGATGGTCAGCTCGGTGCGGCCACCGTCGGCCAGCCGGCCGCTGCTGCACATGCCGTGATAGTTGGCCCCGGCATGCCGCCAGCTCACCATCTGCCGGTTCGCGGCCGCATCGACGGCGGGGAAGTGGAACGCCGCCGGCGATCGGGAGGCGTAGACCGGGTAGCCCAGCCGCTGCAATTGCACGTACAGGTCGCGGTGATTGTGCACCACGTCGTCCAGCCGCTCGGCCAGCGTGGCGATATCGGGCGAAGTGCTCATCACCTCCCGGATCAGTCCGAGCTTGTCGCGCAGGTCGTCGGCATCCTGTTCGGCAAAGTGCCGGTCCATCATCACGCCGACCAGCACGCCCAGCCCGGCCAGCAGCAGCACGGAAACCAGCGCGTAGAGCAGGGTCAGTCGTGCCGTCAGGGAAAGGCGCTGCCTCATGCGTCCGGCTCCGGCACTTCCAGCACGTAGCCCATGCCGCGCACGGTGTGGATGAGCTTGGGTTCGAAGTCGTCGTCGACCTTGGCGCGCAGGCGGCGCATGGCCACGTCGATTACATTGGTGTCGCTATCGAAGTTCATGTCCCATACCTGCGAGGCAATCAGCGAACGCGGCAGCACCTCGCCCTGGCGGCGCATCAGCAGCTCCAGCAGACCAAATTCCTTGGCGGTCAGTGTGATACGTCTTCCATCACGACTAACACGGCGGCGTAACAGATCCAACTCTAAGTCGGCGACCTGCAAGGTTGTAACCTCCGCCGTTCCTCGTCCGCGGCGCAAGATAATACGTACCCGAGCCAACAGCTCGGCAAAGGAGAACGGTTTGACCAGGTAGTCATCTGCTCCCAGCTCCAGTCCCTTCACCCTATCTTCAACTTGATCGCGCGCAGTTAGGAATAGCACCGGCATGGTTTTCTGCTGCCGGCGCAGTTGGGTAAGAACCTGCCAGCCATCCATGCTGGGTAGCATCACGTCCAAGATCAATAGGTCATGGTTGCCTTCCATCGCGAGGTGCAGTCCATCCAGCCCATCGTGGGCCAAGTCCGCGGTAAAGCCCGCCTCACTCAATCCAAGACGCAGGTATTCACCTGTCTTAACTTCATCTTCAACGATCAAAATTTTCATGACGCACACTCCTTCTGCACCCTTGTAGTTTGCCATCGCCAGCCTCGTTATGCGGCAGATGACAGATTTGTAATCTGCACGTCAGCTTTCTGTTTGCTTTGTTCATCCAGAATGATGACAACAAAGCCTGACAAAGCAATGTTCTGTCCAAATTACGCAGAAACACTATCAGGCAATAAAAAACTACGTCACACGCATAAACAAAAATGGGGTTGCCCTATAACCTATTTGCCGAATTTATTAATAATTTTCAAAAGGATTGAGCCATGAAAAAACAGCTAATGCTTGCGTCTATCTTTGCGCTGCTGACCGGTATCACCCAAGCAGGGGTAATTGCACAAAGTGAAATCGGAGATGTTCGCTACATCGCCAAGCGTGAGACCGGTGATGCCCGCTATATCGCCAAGCGTGAAACCGGTGATGCGTCTTACATTGCCAAGCGTGAGACCGGTGATGCGCCTTATATCGCCAAGCGAGAGACCGGTGATGCCCGCTATATCGCCAAGCGTGAAACCGGCGATGCGCGTTACATCGCATAAAACGACATGCAATCAAGAGGGCCATACATTACAGCCTTCTTGGTTGCTTCACTTAGTCGTGCTGTCCAGCTAGCTTTCAGAGCCTTGATGTGAATGGTGCCATGTTTGCACTAAGGCAGTCGGCTAAGATGACAAATTTGTAATCTAGTTGTCAGGTTCCTGTTCCTATTGGCAAGACAGTATTGCAATACATATTTCATAACCTAAACTTTGATCACAGCAAAATGGCGGAGAAAGGGAAGGAGTCAGGTACATGAACAAAAAGATAGTATTTGCAAGTCATTTATTTTTGCTGGCTAGTTTTGCTCAGGCGCAACAAACGCCTGACTCCGACTGGCGTCGAGCCAATCAACAAGTGGCAGAGTTCCCTAGGGGGCATGCAGATGTACTGAAGTGGGAGCAAGCAAACCCAATTGCAACTGATGTGAGTGACAACAAACCAGCCTCTCTGTCGTTAAAGAGTATTGATGATGCGGTGTACCTTGCATGGCAAGCGCATCCTGATCTGGCTAAACCACTCTCCCAATTGGGGCGGACGGAAACGGGGTTGATTGCAAGCGGACAATGGCAAGCAGTATCTCTTTCGAAGTTACGCAAGATCGATGATGTCGATGAAGTCATTGGTATTGCGCATGCCACGCGTAAATCCGTCTTGGCCGCGATTGCTGTTGAACAAAGCTTGCCCGCCCAGAAAGAAGCTATGCAGGCCGATGAAGCCGGGGCAGAGCTTAGCGCCCGGCTTGCCCAGGCGGGTAACTGGAGCAAACTGCGTGATGCCCAGCAGCAACTATCCCGTCTTGCTTCTCTACAGCAATGGCAGCGCAGTCAGTACGCCTCCCTGCAAAGCCGTGCTGCAGTTCTCAAATCCTTGCAGCAGTGGAACCGTAGTACGCCACAGACATTAGCCTTACCCGCAGCCCTGCCTCCCTTGCCAGCAAGCATTCAATCCGAGCAGGAGGTACAAGCTCGTCTGAATAATGTGGCAGCCACTCTGTCGCGAGGTGAGCAAATTGCAATGCGTGCCAATGCCGAACTGGCATACAGCGCTTATCGCACAGCCTATACCCTGGCCAAGGATAGTCAGCAGCAGGTTCTTAAACTGAGACAGTTCATCTACGACGAAACCGTACTGCGCTACAACGGCATGCTTATGAATACGTGGGAGTTACTGGCAGAGTCTCGTGCCCGTGCATTAGCCCAGGTAGATGCGATCAATGCCTTGCGGGACTTTTGGTTGGCGGAAGCCGATTTGCAATTAGTGATGCTGGGGCATGTTCCGGAAAGTTTTGTTTCTCTGGCAGCAGGTGGCGGCGATAGCCCTGCCGCTGCTGGCCACTGAAAGGGTAATCCATGAATATCGATCAATCCCGTCGCCAATTCGTTGCCGGTGCCGCCACCGCGGTCGTCGGAGCCACCGTGGCTCGTTCGGCGCTGGCAGCCTTGCCGGAACCGGTGATCCAGACCTCGGTGGAAACGGCACCGCCGCTGATCCCGAATACCGGCCGCCCATACAACCCGGTGGTCACCCTGAACGGCTGGACCTTGCCGTGGCGCATGAACAACGGCGTCAAGGAATTCCATCTGGTAGCCGAACCGGTGGAGCGCGAGATGGCGCCGGGCTTTACTGCACAACTGTGGGGTTACAACGGCCAGAGCCCGGGTCCGACCATCGAGGTGGTGGAAGGCGACCGCGTGCGCATCTTCGTCACCAACAAGCTGCCGGAACATACCAGTATCCACTGGCATGGCCAGCGCCTGCCCAGTGGCATGGATGGTGTTTCCGGTCTGACCCAGCGCAGCATCAAGCCCGGCAAAACCTTCGTTTATGAATTCATGGCGCGTCGTCCTGGCACCTTCATGTATCACCCACATGCCGACGAAATGGTGCAGATGGCGATGGGTATGCACGGCTTCTGGGTAACCCACCCCAAGGGAAAGCACCCACTGATTGATGAGGTGGATCGTGACTTCTGCTTCCTGCTCAACGCCTTCGACGTGGAGCCTGGCAGCAAGACGCCCAAGGTCAACACCATGACCGATTTCAACATCTGGGCCTGGAACAGCCGCATCTTCCCGGGTATCGACTCGCTGAATGTGCGGTTGAACGACAAGGTGCGCATCCGGGTCGGCAACCTGACCATGACCAACCACCCGATCCACCTGCATGGTCATGAGTTTCTGGTCACCGGTACCGATGGCGGCCCAACACCGAAATCCACCCGCTGGCACGAGGTCACCACCGATGTGGCGGTCGGCCAGATGCGACAGCTGGAGTTCATTGCTGACGAAGAAGGCGACTGGGCGATTCATTGCCATAAGAGCCACCACACCATGAATGCCATGGGCCACGATGTGCCGACCATGATCGGCGTCGATCACCGTGGTCTGGTGCAGAAGATCCAGAAAGTAGCACCAGACTACATGCTGATGGGTGAGCGTGGCATGGCTGACATGGGTGAAATGGAAATGCCGATCCCCGACAACACCGCACCGATGATGACCGGGCAGGGACCTTTCGGCCCACTGGAAATGGGTGGCATGTTCAGCGTGCTGAAGGTGCGCAAGGACCAGCCCGCCGGTAACTACAAGGATCCGGGTTGGTACCAGCATCCAGCTGGTACCGTCGCATACGAGTACAGCGGTGACCTGCCGACTGCGCCGCGCCAGCAAGCTGCGGCCAACCCGACTGCTACCACGACCACGGTCAAAGCCAAAAAACCGGGGATGACCCCTGGACAGCATTAACCACACCACCAGGAAAGCGCAGCATGAAAACCACCCACCACCTTCTCGCTATTACCCTGCTAACTAGCTTGGGCATTACCTCGGCCTTTGCCGGTGGCACCCACGCCGGCGGCCATGAAGAATCCGCTATTGGCCTACCGGGCAAGGCTACCAACGTCAACCGCACCATTCAGGTAGACATGTCCGACAACATGCGTTTCTCCGCGCCGCTGATCACGGTGAAGCAAGGCGAAACCATCCGCTTCATGGTGAAAAACCTGGGCAAGGTGAAACACGAGTTCAGTCTGGGCACTGAAAAAGAATTGCTGGAACACTACGAGCAGATGAAGAAATTTCCGGACATGGAGCACGACGAGCCCAGCAAGGTATCGCTGGCTCCAGGCGCCAAGGGCGAGGTGATCTGGCAGTTTTCCAAAGCCGGCACTGTTAACTTCGCCTGCCTGCACCCGGGCCACTACGAGGCCGGCATGAAGGGGCAGATCAAGGTTGCCAAAAAATAACGCCGCACCGTGGCTGGCCTGATGGCTAGCCACCGTTTTCATTCTTCAGGAGCATGACACGATGACTATCCGCACACTGATTCTCGCCACCGCCATGGGGTTGACCGCCCTGAGCCCCTTTGCCCAAGCCACTCAGACGCCGGTTGCTACCACCAGTAGCAATATGGCGATGCTGACCGATGGTGAGGTCCGCAAGATCGACCCATCCGCCGGCAAGATCACCATCAAGCACGGTCCAATCGTACATATGGACATGCCTGGCATGACCATGGTGTTTACCGCCAAGGACAAGGCACTACTGGATCAGGTCAAGGTCGGTGACAAAATCCGTTTCATGGTCAGCCATGAAGATGGCAAGATGCTGGTCACCGATATTCAGCCCGCCAACTGACCATCATGGCCAGCTGAAACCTGGCCATGATCCATCCACTTTTTTGTCGACCGTGAAGCATGCCGTCACTCAATCGCAGACGAAACATCATTGTTGCCACCGCCGTAGCCGGCCTGTTTGCCGCAGGCTTGGGGTTTTATTGGTATACCGCCACGACCCCCGGGCCGACATCGCTCACGCTGCGTCCGGACGATGCCGCCCTGATTGTGCGCGGCCAGCAGGTTTACCTGGCCAATTGCGCCAGCTGCCACGGTAGCAAGCTGGAAGGGCAAGCCCACTGGCGCGAACGTAATGCACAGGGCATGTTGCCGGCGCCGCCCCACAACGAAACCGGGCATACCTGGCACCACCCGGACGACATGCTGTTTGCCATCACCAAATACGGTATTGCCAAGGTGGCCAAAATGCCGGATTACCAATCCGCCATGCCAGTTTACGAGGGCAAACTGAGTGATGCCGACATTGTCGCCGCGCTGTCGTGGATAAAAAGCCAATGGCCAGCCGAGATACGCGCCCAGCAAGATGCGGTAAACCTGCGGGCCAAGAAAAACTGATTACGCCGCTAATGCGTGATTGACCGTCATCAAGCCCGATTTACGAGCAGCGGTCTATAGTGCCATTGATACATTCAGGAGCCTGTCATCATGCGCCTCACCCAAACAAAAACCCGGCAACTATGTCGCCTGTTAGTGGCGACATGGTGTCTGGTGTTTGCGTTTGGCGTACTGCTTGGTTGTCAGGGGCAAGCGCAAGAGACTCATAGCTTTGCCACGCCGGGTTCCTTGCAGGCTCTGCAACTGACGGCAGCTCACCATGCCGGAACTCACGACGAGACCTCCCTGTGTGAACAAGCCTGCCAGACACTTTCCTCTCCGCTTGCCAAGGCTGATGTCAGCGTTGCCCTACCGCTGCTGTCCTCCTTACTGATTACCTGGTTCTTGCTGCCACCGTTGCTACTATTCCCTCCGGCAATTGGCTCCCATCTGTTTTTGCCTCCCGCCACCGGTGGCACTCCACCGCGGCCACATCTGCTGTTCCAGCGCTTCAACAACTAGCCAATCCAGTATTCCGCCACTGCGACGCCTTGCCTCGTAGTGACTTCGCTCGCGCCTACCACGCAATTGCATGCCATTTCGCTCGCCGTTTTTCACTTAGAGGACTTCGATCATGAATAGCCTGAAGAATTTGTCTGCAGCCTTGCTGCTTGCCGCCATTACCAGCCAGACCCTGGCCGCCCAGCCACCGATGCCTCCCAATGCAGCCAACATGGACATGCAGATGAGCAAGATGCAAACCATGCACGACAAGATGATGGCGGCGAAAACGCCGCAGGAGCGGCAAAAGCTCATGACCGAGCAGATGCAGGCGATGCAGGAAGGTATGGCCATGATGCAGGCCATGGACAAGGACATGATGAATAAATGTGCAGGAATGGCTGATGGCCAGGGGATGGCGGAAATGATGGATCAGCGCATGAAAATGATGGATATGATGCAGCAGATGATGGGGCAGCCCGGCGGCGCGATGCCTATGCAATAGATCGGGCGCCATGATGGTGGGCGCGGAGCGGATTTCGGCGCCCCCCCCCCCGCAGGCTTGAGCCATTCAGTAGGAGTCTCCACATGCAGTCCTCACCCTGGCATACCGGTCGCAGTCTCGCGATCACCATGGCAATCAGTTACACCGTGTGCGCGCTGTTGTACCGGCTGTGGCCGGAGCAAGGCGTTGCCTTCCTGAACGCACTTTTTCACGGGCTGGATTTCGGGCGGCTGGTCACGCCGGCGCCCTTCAATCTGTCCGATTTCTTCATGCCGATGACGGTGCTGCTGGTATGGGGGTTTATCACCGGCACCGTGTTCGGCTGGGTAAGCCGTGGTCTGGATCGCTGCTGTCATCACTCGGCGCCCGGTGCAGCCCACCACGACAAGGAGTAAAGGCATGGCTAACGTCAAAGACCCGGTATGCGGCATGGCGGTGGACAGCGGCAAGGCTGCGGCCAACTATCGCTATGCCGGACAGGAATACTGGTTCTGCTCCGCGCACTGCCAGCAGCAGTTTGTTGCCAGCCCGGCGCGCTATACGGCGGCGCCGGCGCCCGGGCCTCAACATCAGCACGATGCCCCCGCAAGCGCGGAGACCGAACCTGGGGAAAAGGCCAAAGACCCGATCTGCGGCATGCTGGTCAACAAGGCTACCGCGCTGAAGAGCGAACGTGGCGGACGCAGCTATTACTTCTGCAGCGAGACCTGCCTGCGCACTTTCGAGTCGCCGGAAAACGAACTGAAGTCGATGAAAACCCGCGTCACCATCGCCATGACCGGGGTACTGGCGCTGGCGGTGCTGCGGGCCGCCGCCTTCCTCGGGTTGGCGACTGGTGCCACGCTACTGAGTTGGGCGCCGATTCCCAATCTGCCATGGTTCACCTGGGGGGTGTGGCTGTTCCTGCTGGTGACCCCGGTGCAGTTCATTGGCGGCTGGACCTTTTATCGTGGCGCCTGGAACGCGCTGCGCACCCGCAATATCAACATGGACTTCCTGATCGCGCTGGGTACCTCAGTGGCGTACTTCTACAGCGTGGTGGTGATGTTCTTCCCAGACGTGTTGCCGATCAAAGTGGCCGAGCGTGACGTGTACTTTGAAGTCTCCGCCGTGATCATCGCCTTTGTACTGCTGGGGCGTTACATGGAGGAAATCATCAAGAAGAAATCTTCCGCCGCCGTGCGCCGGTTGCTTGACCTCAAACCCGCCACCGCCCATGTACGGCGCGATGGTCAGGAGGTGGAGATTCCGGCCGGTAGCATCATGGTTGGGGAAACCGTGGTGGTGAAGCCCGGTGAAAAAATCGCGACCGACGGCGAAGTCATTTCAGGCCAATCTACGGTGGATGAGTCGATGCTGACTGGCGAATCCATGCCAGTAGAAAAACAGCCCGGCAGCACCGTGATTGGCGGTACCTTGAACCGGGCCGGTGTGTTCAGCTTCCGCGCCACCCGTATCGGGGCGGATACCGCGCTGGCACAGATCATCCGCATGGTGGAAGAAGCCCAAACCAGCACCGCCCACATCCAGCGTCTGGCGGACGAGGTGACCCGCTACTTTGTGCCGGCCGTGATCAGCGTGGCGGTGCTGGCGTTTGTCGGCTGGTGGCTGGCTGGCGATTTCCCGCAAGGGCTGCTGGCCTTCATCGCGGTGCTGATCATCTCCTGCCCGTGTGCTCTGGGCATCGCCACCCCGGCGGCGCTGATGGTGGGCGTTGGCAAGGGGGCGGACGGCGGCATGCTTATTCGCGGCGGTGAGGTGCTGGAGCGGGCGGAGAAACTCAGCTGCGTGGTCTTCGACAAGACCGGTACCCTCACGCGCGGCGAGCCGACGGTAACCGACATCGTGCCTTTCGACGTGCACACCGAGCTGGAGGTATTGAGTCTGGCGGCGGCGGTGGAATCCGGTTCGGAGCATCCGTTGGGTGAGGCGATCGTGCGGGAGGCCGCCCATCGGCAGCTGAGTTTGCCGCAGGCCAGCGCCATCACCGGTCTTGCCGGTCTGGGCATTCGCGGGCAGGTCAACGGCTTGCCGGTATGGCTGGGCAACCGGCGGCTACTGGCCCAGCAGGGCATCGCCACCGGTGTGGCTGATGACGCCATGCAGAGCCTGGAGCAAAACGGCAAGACAGCGATGCTGGTGGGCTATGGCGACAAGCTGGTCGGCATCATTGCCGTGGCCGATACCCTCAAGCCAGAGGCCAGTGAAGCCATCGCCCTGCTCAAGCAGCAACACATCAAGGTGGTCATGCTCAGTGGCGACAACCAGCGTACTGCGGATGCCATTGCCCGGCAGCTGGGGATCGAGCGGGTAATTGCCGAGGTGCTGCCAGAGGATAAGGCCAAGGTTATCCAGCAGCTGCAGCAGGAAGGTGAAGTGGTGGCTATGGTGGGTGATGGCGTCAACGATGCGCCGGCACTGGCTACCGCCGACATCGGTATCGCCATCGGCTCCGGTTCGGATGTTGCCAAGGAAACCGGCGGCATCATCCTGATTCGCAACGATGTACGCGACGTGGAGAACGCCATCCGCCTGTCACGCGCCACCATGCGCAAGATCAAGCAGAACCTGTTCTGGGCCTTCATCTACAACAGCATCGGCATTCCCATCGCCGCCCTGGGGTTCATGAACCCGATGGTGGCCGGCGCCGCCATGGCAATGAGTTCGCTCTCGGTCATCGTCAACTCGGCATTGCTGAAGCGCGTGCCGATCAGTACCCAGGCAGAAGGAGCGACATCATGAAGACCCGTGCCTACCAACTATGCGCGCTGCTGGCGGTCGCCATCATGCTGTTCGTGCTGCTGCGTTTCGGTTTATCGCTGGGCACGCTGTTGCTGGCACTGCTGTTGGCCGCATGCCCGTGGGGCGTGATCTGGCTGAGCTACCGGCTGACACGTCAGGCGGAGTCCGAGATTGATGCAGCCATCGCTACCAAGAAGCAGAACGAACAAAACAGCCAAGATAGCAAAGGAGTCTGATATGCCCGAACACCATGACCAACACAGTAAGCGCAGCCACTGGGTTTTCATCGGCTTTGTGCTGGTGGCTGGATTCTTGCTGTTTACCGAGCACCGGGCACATGTACTGGGGGCTCTGCCGTATCTGTTGCTGCTTGCCTGCCCGCTGATGCACCTGTTCATGCACCACGGCCACGGCCATCAGCATGGTGGCCCATCGTCCCGGCAACACCGGCACGGACAGGATGGAGAACAGCCATGAACGACACCATGCAATCCTACGGCCTGTGGGGGGTGGTGCTGATCAACTCGCTGGTCTTCATCATCTTTGCCTTCAGCTTCACCAAGCCAAAGTCGGCACGGGACTGGCGCTCCCTGGGGATGTTTTCTGCCTTCATCGTGGCGCTGTTTACCGAGATGTACGGCTTTCCGCTGACGATCTACCTGCTGTCCGGTTGGCTGGGCAGCCGTTTCCCCGGTGTCGATTTCATGTCGCACGACAATGGCCACCTGCTTGAGGTGATGTTTGGCTGGAGTGGCAACCCGCACTGGGGGCCATTCCACTTACTCAGCACGGTGCTGATTTTTGCCGGCTTCTGGCTGCTGTCCGCCGCCTGGCGTGTGCTGTATCACGCCCAGCGCCGGAATGAGCTGGCGACAGCGGGGCCCTATGCCCGTATTCGACATCCGCAATACGTCGGCTTCGTCATCATCATGTTTGGCTTCCTGCTGCAGTGGCCAACCTTGCTGACCTTGCTGATGTTCCCGATTCTGGTATGGATCTACTCCCGTCTTGCACTGCACGAAGAGGCCGACATGCTGGCGCAGTTTGGCGAGCGCTACCAATCCTACCGACAGCACACCCCCGCCTTCATCCCCGCCAAGGGGCTGACACAACATCATTAGAGGAATCCCTCATGCGCAAGCTTATTCCCGCCTCGTTGCTACTCGCGTTTTCGCTGGCAGCCACCTCCGTACTGGCGGCGCCATCCGGCACGGTGTTTACCGCCAACGAGCGTGGCAACTCTATCAGCCAGATCACGCTGGCAGATGGTAATGTCACCACCATCCCGCTGGAAATCTCGCCGCACAATGTGCAGGTCAGTGCCGATGGCAAGCGCCTGCTGGCGGTGGGCATGAACATTCATGCCGGCCACCACGGCAGCGGCCAGAGCGGTGGCGAGCTGCAGGTGTTCGAGCTGCCGCTGGGCAGCAAGCCGAACCTGGTGCTGCCGGTGGCCGGGCACCCGGGCCATGTCGTGACCGACCGCGATGGCAAGCTGGCCTTCGTTACCGATGCCGACAACAATGCGGTGCAGGTATACGAGCTGGAAAGCAAGCGGCAGCTCGCCACCATCAACACCGGCAACTACCCGCACGGCCTGCGCCTGAGCCCGGACGGCCGCAGCCTGTACGTGGCCAACGTGAAGAGCGACAGCGTCTCGGTGATCGACGTGGCCAGCCTGCGGGAAACCGGGCGCATCGCCGTGGGCAAGGCCCCGGTACAGGTTGGTTTCTCTGCTGATGGCAAACAGGCCTATGTGTCGCTGAGCGCGGAAAACGCGCTGGGCCTGATCGACACCGCCAGCCGCAAGCTGAGCGGCAAGGTCAAGGTTGGCCGCAATCCGATCCAGATGTACGCCACCCCGGACGGCAGCAAGGTGTTCGTGGCCAACCAGGGCAGCAGCAAGCAACCGGATAACCGGGTATCGGTGGTGGACCCGGCCGCCGGCAAGGCGATTGCCGAGGTGAAAACAGGCAACGGTGCGCACGGCGTGGCGATCAGCAGTGACGGGCAATATGTTTTCGTCAGCAATATCGAATCCGGCACCATGTCGGTGATCGATAGCCGTCAACACCGCGTGCTCAGTACTTACCAAGTAGGCGCCGGGCCAAACGGCATCAGCTACCGCGATTAAGCGGAGACGGTAACGGCGGCTTTCCCAGAGGAAGCAGCCGTTTGCCTAATTGGTAGCTGAATGTCTGTTTTGGCCGAGTTGGAGACGGTCAGGCCTGCCACCCTAGTTGTTGATCTTAAGTCCAAAGGGAGATTGCCAGCGTGGCCTTGCTGCAATTTTGTTAGCTTGGGTGGATTGAATACCTGCGTCTTGGATTGAGTGAGGCGGGCTTTACCGCGGACTTGGCCCACGATGGGCTGGATGGACTGCACCTAGCGATGGAAGGCAACCATGACCTGTTGATCTTGGACGTGATGCTACCCAGCATGGATGGCTGGCAGGTTCTAACCCAACTGCGCCGGCAGCAGAAAACCATGCCGGTGCTATTCCTGACTGCGCGCGATCAAGTTGAAGATAGGGTGAAGGGACTGGAGCTGGGAGCAGATGACTACCTGGTCAAACCGTTCTCCTTTGCCGAGCTGTTGGCACGAGTACGTATTATCTTGCGCCGCGGACGAGGAACGGTGGAGGTTACAACCTTGCAGGTCGCCGACTTGGAGTTGGATCTGTTACGCCGCCGTGTTAGTCGTGATGGAAGACGTATCACACTGACCGCCAAGGAATTTGGTCTGCTGGAACTGCTAATGCGCCGCCAGGGCGAGGTGCTGCCGCGCTCGCTAATTGCCTCGCAGGTATGGGACATGAACTTCGATAGCGACACCAATGTAATCGACGTGGCCATGCGGCGATTACGTGCCAAGGTAGACGATGATTTTGACCTTAAGCTGATCCATACCGTACGCGGCATGGGCTATGTGCTCGAAGTATCGGAGGAGAAAGCGTGAAGCGAAGGTTTTCGCTGACGACACGACTGACTATGTTCTATGCCGCAGTGTCAGTACTGTTATTGGCAGGTCTCGGTATATTGGTCAGCGTGATGATCGACCAGCATTTTGCGGAACAGGATGCTGATGATCTGCGCGATAAACTAGGATTGATCCGCGAAGTGATGAGCACATCATCCAGCATTCCCGCCTTGGCCTCTCGGCTGGATGATGTGGTACACAATCACCGTGACCTTTATGTCCAACTACAAAGACTGGACTATCCTGTTTACGCCTCCCAATCGCCCGCAGCATTTCACTTTCCGTCTCCAGGCACCAATACAAGCCAACAGATGGTAAGTTGGCGGCATAGCGGCATTGACTATCACGGTATGTGTGGCAGTGGGCAGCTCTCCGATACTGATAGCACGACGTTGACTATCTGCGCAGCAATTGATACCCGACGACACCAACATTTCATTGGCATGATTGGTCAATCACTGGCTGTGTATATCTTACTGTCGGCACTAGTTGGAGGCTTGTTAGCTTGGTGGGTGGCACACAATGGCTTAGCACCGTTGCGTGCCATGAAAGCGAGGGCACAGGCAATCACTGGCCAGCGCTTGGAAGCCCAAATGCCAGTAGAGTCTGTACCGGTGGAAATGGCAGATCTAGCAGAGTCCCTGAATGCCATGCTTCGCCGACTACAGGGGGAATTTCGCAAGCTGTCGGAATTTTCATCCGACCTTGCGCACGAGTTGCGTACCCCCATCAGCAACTTGCTCACCGAAACACAAGTAGCTATTTCCATGCCACGCTCTGCGGCTGAGTACCGCGACATTTTGGCATCGAATGCCGAGGAATTTCAGCGTTTGGCCCGTATGGTGTCTGACATGTTGTTTCTGGCCAAGGCCGAGCATGGTCTGGTACTGCCAAGCCGGGAGCGGATTACCATCGAGGATGAAGTGGCGGCGTTGCTGGAGTTTTATGAGGCACTGGCGGAAGAGAAAAACATCCGTTTACAGCAAACCGGTCATGGCATCATTTGGGGCGATCGCTTGATGTTGCGCCGAGCCCTCAGCAATCTACTGTCCAATGCACTGCGTTACACACCGACTGATAGTGTGGTTAGTATTCTTATTCAGCAGGATCAGCAAGGAACCACCGTCAGTATCAGCAACCCCGGCCCCACCATTCCTGCCACGCAATTGCCACGGTTGTTCGACCGCTTCTTCCGGGCAGACTCTGCTCGTGTAGTTGCAGAGTCTGACGGGGCTGGGCTGGGATTGGCCATCACCCGCTCAATTGCCGAAGTGCATGGGGGGGGTATTGATGTCACGTCTGCCGACGGATGGACTTGTTTTACACTACAGTTTCCCGCTAGTGCCACGGCAGATGGCTGATCACCCCTCTATCTTGCCGAGGACCACCACGCCACCCACGCCTGAGAGAGTAGGCAGCTTAAGTGCCGCCCCTCCCCCAGCCTTTACTGATAACGAGTGTATGGACCTTGCCCAGGCGGATGCCCGGACAAGGTAGAAAAGCTACCAGCTCACTGGCCGGCTTATGACTCAGATAACCTTCAGTTGCCCCATCATGCCGGCAGCCTCATGTTCCAGAATGTGGCAGTGGAACATGCGGATGCCGGGCCAGTGCTGCACCGTCTTGATCCGTACCGTTTCACCGGAACGCAGGTTGACAGTATCCCGCCAAGCTTTGAAAGGTTCGGGCGTTATCACGCCATCTATTTCGCGGGATTGCACCTGGAACTGAGTGCCGTGCAAGTGGAACGGGTGATCCATATCCGACTGGTTGACGATTTCCCAGAGCTCGACCTCGTTTACCCGGCTAGTCAGATCGATACGATTCATGTCGTACTGCCGACCATTCACCAGGAACTGCATGCCATGCTGGCCGTTGTCCATGGTCATCTGCTCGGAGAACACCACTTGCTTGCGGGCGACCGGAGCCCCCAGGTCGGCAATTGTGGTCAGTTGGGAGGGCAATGCGGCCAACTCGCTGTTGGCAACCGCGGAGAAATCCACATTCAGGATGGCAATCGCCTGCTCGGGAGCGACTTTGCCCATTTTGCCGCGATCGTAAATGGCCCCCGTCAACGTGGCAGTGTCGTGCCGACGGCCA
Source organism: Vogesella urethralis (assembly GCF_007644045.2). Taxonomy (GTDB): domain Bacteria; phylum Pseudomonadota; class Gammaproteobacteria; order Burkholderiales; family Chromobacteriaceae; genus Vogesella; species Vogesella urethralis. Next base: position 16,324 of record NZ_VMDW02000043.1, on the reverse strand, counting down.
GCATCCACCACCAGCTCGGCCCGCTGACCTGGCGCCAGCAGGTATTCGTTCAACCCCTGAACAGGCTTTTCAATTAAGCCGCCATCGGTACCAACCAAGGTGAACTGGCTGCCAGGCAGCTGCAAGCGCAAGTAACGCGCACTGCAGGCATTCCACACCCGCCAGCGCTCACGACCTTGCGCAGCGAAACGCAAGTTTGGCCGCTGCTGTGCATTCACCAGCACGAACTGCCCCTCGCGCCCGTTCATCCAGTCGTTACTGTCATTGAGTGCAATGAAACCCGACTGGTCGAGCTTCAGATCAGACAGAATCAGATGCCGCTCAGGTATGCCCGCTAGCGGGTCATCCTTGGCCAGGACAATGAATCCGCCAGCCAGGCCACGGAATGCCTGCTCGGCGGTAACTTCATGTGGGTGGGGGTGATACCAATAGGTGCCAGCACTACCTACTGGCAGAGTGAAGCGGTAAGTGTGCTGCTGTCCAGGCAACACCGGCTGCTGTGGATTACCATCCTGCTCCGGTGCTACTGGCAACCCATGCCAGTGAATCGTGGTGGGTTGAGACAGGCGGTTAATCAACGTGATTTCTACCGTGTCGCCTTCGCGTACCTCGATCAATGGGCCGGGCAGCGTATTGTTATAGGCCCAAAATTCGGTTGGCCCAGTCTTAAGCAGAGGCACACTCACCGGAGCCGCCGTCAGCGTGGCACGGAACATGCCGGCTTCGGTACTTTGGTTGGCCAGTCTGGGCAGTGCTTGTAGATCGGCCCCCGACGGCAGCAACGCTGGGTTCAGCAACGCCATACCGGCAGGTGCCAAAGGCATTGTTCCAGCCAGTGCCTTGAGCGAAAAGCCGCCAGCGCCAGCCAACAGCATACCTTGCAGGAAAGTTCGTCTTTGCATGTTGATTCTCCTTACTGGGCCATTGGCATCGACATCATGGACGACTGCTGATCCATCATCTTCATCATCATGTCCATCATCTGACCGTCCCCATGCATGCCCATGCCGTCGGCACGACTGCCGGTAGTCCTGCCGCGTTGTTGGCAACCATCCATCCGCATCTTCTTCATCATGGCCATGCCATCTTTCATCGTCTGCATGGCAACCTGCATCGCGGCTTGGCGCTCTTCCGGCGTTTTTGCGGCCAACATCCTGTCGTGTGCCGCCTGCATCTTCTTCATCTGTGCATCCATCGTTTTATTGGTCCTGGCCTTACTAGCAGCAGGAGCCGACTTGAGTACGGCGGATGGGGCCGAGGTATCGGCATGATGGGCTTCATTGGCCCTTACAGTTACGACAGAAACGGTTAATGCCGTAGCAATCAGTAATTTCATCAGTGAAGTCATGTTGGTATCCAATTCGGTTAGCCAGGCACGAGGGTCCCTTTGATGAGGGTTGGCCAAAGCGCAAGGCAAGGTTCAACCATCGAGGGGCCCCCTCGTCTCTATCAAACAACGTGAATGTCAGTTAGAAGTCACCGTACAACGTGCTGGTCTGTGGGCTGCGAGCCATGCTGTAGACCGCCAGACTGCCCGGCTTTTCGGGCCCCATGCCGGGGCTGTTAGCCGGCATACCAGGCACCGCCAGCCCTACCAATTGAGGCTTACTGGCAAGCAGCTTGCGGATAGCGGCCACCGGCACATGACCTTCCAGGCTGTAGCCGGCGATACGCGTGGTATGGCAGCTTTCCATGCCGGGAATCACGCCAAACTGCTGTTTGAGTTGTGGCATATCGTTACGGTTAACAGCGGTTACCTGGAAGCCGTTTTGTTTCAGGTAGGCGATATACGCCTCGCAGCAGCCGCAAGAGGGACTTTTGTAGACAGTGGCGGAAATAGCAGCCAGGGCCGGCGCACTTGCTACACCTAACAGGCTGGCAAGTACCACGGTACGAAGTAAAGACATAATTGCCTCCTACTTGATGGTGTTCGACTCAAAGCCAGCCTGCTGCGAAACATGCCGCAGGCTGCGATAGCAGAGGGTCAAACCAGCAAGGGAGGACGATGCGGAGGGGTGATGACGATGCTGGAAAGTCTGGCCGGCTGCGTCGGCAACATGGGGCCAGACACCTGTATCGCAGCGACAATCAAAGACTCATGCCCAAGCAAGGAAGGAGCACAAAGTGGGCTACAGCTCAGTGAAGAACAAAGCAAGCCGTGGTGTTTCACCATAGCCATCTTGTCGGCTGGCTTAGACGCCTTGTCTTCATGGCATGCGACTTTTTGCATTGCCATGCAATCAGTTACTTGCACCGCGCTATTCAGTACTATCGCATCAACATCTGCCGCCAGCACATTAAGTGCAGGCAGCATCAGCAGGACCATGATGAAAATGCGGCAAAGGGTCTTCATGGCTATTACCATAGCACCGTCTACTTGCCCATGCATGCGCCCATGGCATGAAAGCGTAATTGATTTGATGTACATCACAACAACAGTAGGTTGATGTCCTTGGCACAAAAAGCGAGGGACTATTTTGCAGCCTCGCAGCTTACGACAGCCTTCCGATGTAACCGGAATGTCGGTCGATGGGCACAACTTCTTGACGGTGCTAGTCACGTATACCGTTTGGAGGAGTCAATACACGCCTAGCTCCATTGAAACGTTTTACCCAATACGGCAGAGTCATATCACTGATACCGATATTCTTACCCGTACGGGGTGCATGAATAAATTTACCGTTCCCTAAATAAATTCCACTATGGGAATAGCGGAAACCACGAGTATCAAAAAACACGATGTCCCCGGCTTTCAATTCATTGCGCGCGACTGATCGTCCTTGGCGAGCCTGCTCTGCTGCCGTCCTGGGTAGATTCATGCCCACTGCTTTTAAAAACACATAGCGGATCAAACCACTACAGTCGAAACCAGTAGCAGGGGAGTTCCCGCCAAAACGGTAAGCGATGCCAGTCAAGCTCATAGCTTGTAATAGCAGGGCGCCGACAAGGTCAGAGCTCCCCCCGGCCTCTACTGCTGGCGGCTCCTGCTCAGGTGTAATAGGCGCAACATGGCTTGCTCCTAAGCTAGGCAAGCACATGGATAACAAGATCATGCTCACTAACCCAAAACGAAATCGACTGGTTATTCCGTAAAACACTTCCAACTGAATGACCCCAATACTGTTGATCAGTACCGAACGATTCCGACTATACGTCCAGCAATAGTTTTCAAAATACGATTGTCGAATGCACTACTTTGTGCTGTGATGTAAATGCTGGCGCAATACTCCTGAGTTAATGGGGATGGACATCACTGGCCATTCCCACCAGACAGGCTTTAGCCGATGATCTTAATGCTAGTGATCACCGCCGACATCCCTTGAGCCTGAAACTCGAACTTCACTTTCTTGCCAACGGCGAGCCCCTTGGCCAACTCCGGCTTGGCCAGCCTGAACGCCATAGTCATCGCGGGCCAATTCAGCTCCTGCACCGGACCATGCGACAGCGTCACCATGCCAGCCTTGGCATCAAGTGCTTTGATAACCCCCTCTCCATGAGCCAGCTGACCCGTCGGTTTCACTGTACTTGTGATGCCGATTTCGGCGGCCTGGGCAGGGAGCACTACGGCGAGGCCGAACATTGCGGCAAACAGCATAGAAAGTAACTTGGACATCTTTATTTCTCCTGGATAGGTTGGCGAATACGGGTTGATTCAGGCTGTGCCTGAGATGGCTGTTTTTTGGCCCTCATCAAGCGATACGCGGCCGGAATCACGAACATTGATAGCAGTGGCGCGGTGATCATGCCGCCAACCATCGGCGCGGCAATGCGGCTCATCACCTCGGAGCCAGTGCCGGAGCCGAGCAGAATCGGCAGCAGGCCGGCCAGGATCACCGCTACTGTCATCACCTTGGGACGCACGCGTAATACCGCCCCCTGCCGGATCGCCTGATCGAGCATGTGCACATCCAAGATGAGTCCATGCTCCTGTCGCTCGGCCGCTGCCTGTTTCAGGTACAGCAGCATCACAACCCCGAATTCCGCAGACACCCCGGCCAGCGCAATGAAGCCAACGCCGGTCGCTACCGACAGGTTGTAGCCCGCCAGGTACAGGAACCACACCCCGCCTACCAGAGCGAACGGCAGGGTCGCCATGATCAGTGCGGCCTCGTCCAGTCGGCGGAAGGTCAGATAGAGCAGTACGAAGATGATCACCAGCGTCGCCGGCACCACCAGCTTCAATCGGGCGTTGGCGCGCTCCATATATTCGAACTGCCCCGAGTAGGCGAGGCTGATACCAGGTTCCAGCTTCACCTGTCTGGCGATGTCGGTACGCAGTTCAGCGACGACCGAGGCTAGATCTCGGCCACGCACGTCGACGTATACCCAGCCCGACGGGCGGGCGTTCTCGCTTTTCAACATTGGAGGGCCATCGTTGATGCGGATGGTAGCGACAGCACCCAGTGTGATCTGCTGCCCCATTTCAGTCAGGATCGGCAGGTTGCGCAATCCTTCCAACGAGTCACGGATCTCGCGTGGGTAGCGCACGTTGATCGGGTAGCGCGCCCGTCCCTCAATGGTTTCACCGATGTTTTCGCCACCGATAGACGTCGACACCACGGCCTGCACGTCGGCAACGTTGAGGCCGTAACGCGCCGCCGCGGCACGATCGATATCAACGTCGACGTAGCGCCCACCGGTCAGCCGTTCCGCCAGCGCGGAACTGACGCCGGGAACGCCCTTGGCGACCTGTTCCACGCGTTGTGCCACCCGGTCAATCGCCGCCAGATCAGTACCCGATACCTTGACCCCGATCGGGCTCTTGATGCCGGTAGCCAGCATGTCTATGCGGTTGCGGATCGGCGGTACCCATATGTTGGACAACCCCGGCACTTTGACCACCCGGTCCAACTCGTCGACCAGTTTTTCCGGGGTCATGCCCGGTCGCCATGCGGCGCGCGGTTTGAACTGGATGGTGGTCTCGAACATCTCGATCGGCGCTGGATCGGTGGCGCTCTCGGCGCGACCCGCCTTGCCGAACACGCTTGCCACCTCGGGTACGGTCTTGATCAGCCGGTCGGTCTGCTGCAGCAACTCGGCTGCCTTGGCTGCCGAGAGCCCAGGCAACGCCGACGGCATGTACAGCAGGTCACCCTCGTCCAGCGGCGGCATGAACTCTCCGCCGAGCCGGCTGACGGGCCACAGGGTAGTCAGCAACGCCAGACCCGCAACGACCAGCGTCGTCTTTGGCCGGCGTAGCACCGCATCCAGCAAGGGACGATAGCAATGGATCAGCCAACGATTGAGCGGGTTCTGATGTTCATCCGGGATGCGGCCGCGAATCCAGTAGCCCATCAGGATCGGGATCAACGTCACCGACAAGCCGGCTGCCGCAGCCATGGCGTAGGTCTTGGTGAACGCCAGCGGCCCGAACAGTCGACCCTCCTGCGCCTGCAGCGTGAACACCGGGATGAAGGACAACGTGATGATCAGTAGAGAGAAGAACAGCGCCGGGCCGACCTCGGCCGCCGCCTCGGTCATCACCCGCCAATGTGTTTCTCTCTCCAGCGTTTCGCCCGGGTGCTTGTGCCGCCAGGTTTCGATGTGCTTGTGCGCGTTCTCAATCATCACCACGGCCGCATCGACCATGGCACCAATGGCAATGGCGATACCGCCGAGCGACATGATGTTGGCGTTGACGCCTTGCTCCCGCATCACGATGAAGGCGATCAGGATGCCCAGCGGCAGCGATACGATCGCTACCAATGCTGAGCGCAGGTGCCACAGAAACACTGCACACACCACCGCCACCACGATGAACTCCTCAATGAGCTTGTCCTTGAGGTTGTCCACGGCACGGTCAATCAACTGGCTACGGTCATAGGTTGGCACGATCTCCACCCCAGCCGGCAGACTGGACTTGAGTTCGGCCAGCTTGGCTTTGACGGCCGCGATGGTCTCGTGCGCGTTCTTGCCGGAGCGCAAGATCACCACCCCGCCGACGGTCTCGCCCTGGCCGTTGAGCTCACCGATGCCGCGCCGCATCTCCGGGCCGAGCTGGACCGTGGCGACGTCGCCCAGCTTCACCGGCACCCCGGCTTGCGAGGTGGTGAGCGGGATGGCGCGGAAGTCATCCAGCGTCTTCAGATAGCCAGAAGCACGCACCATGTACTCGGTCTCGGCTAGCTCCAGTACCGAGCCACCGGTTTCCTGATTGGCTTGCTGAATCGCAGCGACCACCTTGCTTTGCGGGATGCGGTAAGCCGACAGCTTCAGCGGGTCGAGTACCACTTGGTACTGCTTCACCATGCCGCCAACAGTGGCCACCTCGGACACGTTGGGCAGGCTCTTCAGCTCGAACTTGAGGAACCAGTCCTGCAGACTGCGCAGCTGGGCGAGGTCATGCTGTCCGCTCTTGTCTACCAACGCATACTCATACACCCAGCCGACACCGGTCGCGTCCGGCCCCAGCGAGGCCTTGGCGGAGGCGGGCAGCCGGCCCTGCACTTGGTTCAGGTACTCCAGTACGCGCGAGCGTGCCCAGTAGAGATCAGTACCGTCCTCGAACAGCACGTAAACGAAGGAGTCGCCAAAGAACGAGTAGGCTCGCACCGTCTTGGCGCCCGGTACCGACAGCATGGTGGTCGCCAGAGGATAAGTCACTTGGTTCTCGACGATCTGCGGCGCCTGCCCCGGGTAGCTGGTGCGGATGATGACCTGCACATCGGACAGGTCGGGCAGCGCATCAAGCGGGGTGGTTTTGACCGCCCACACTCCCCAGACCGCCACGAACAGCGTGGCAAGTACCACCAGGAAGCGGTTGGCGACCGACCAGCGGATGAGTTTCTCGATCATTGCCCACCTCCGGTCTTACCGAGTTGCTGCACCACGTAGTCACTGCCGTTCTGGCTGAAGCCGAACGAGACACTGTCACCCGGTTTCAGACCGGCGGCTAGCTCGGGTTTGGCGAGCTTGAAGGTCATGGTCATCGCCCCCCAGCCGAGTGTGGCAACCGGCCCGTGTGAAATGGTGATCTCACCGGCCTGGATGGCCTCCACCTTGCCAATCGCCTGGTTGAGCGTGGCAGCTTTGTCGCGGGATAGCTGAGGAGCTGTCGTGGTGGACGCCGCGCCTCCGTCCAGCCGTGCTAGCACACCCTTGAGGCTCGCTTCGGAGTCAATCAGGAACTGACCGGAAGCGACCACCTTCTGCCCTTCCGTCAGCCCCTTGAGCACGACGGTCTTGCCGCCAGACTCCCGGCCGATCTGTACCTCGACCGGCTGGTAGTGCCCGCCGTCGGCGGCGAGGAGTACCACCGCACGCGTACCAGTGCGAATGATGGCTTCGGAAGGCACCACGATTGCTGGTTTACCCGTTCCCGCCTCGACGCGCACTTGGGCAAACATGCCTGGCTTGAGCCGGCCATCCCGGTTGGGCAACTCGATGCGCACGCGCAGGGTCCGGCTATCGGTATTGGTTTGCGGCAGCACCGCGATGACCTTGCCCTTGAACGTCTCACCGGGATAGGCCGTCAACTGCGCCACCAACGGCTGTCCGGTCCGGACACGACCAGCCTGAGCTTCGGGGACGGCCGCCTCCAGCCATACGCTGCCCAGCCCGTTGACCCTGGCCAGCGTCATGCCCATGCTGACGGTCATGCCACTGCGTACGTCCAGCTCCTGGATGACGCCGCCAAGCGGGGTAGAAATGGTGACAATGGGGTGAAGGGTGCCGGTTTGCTCGACGCGGCTGATCAGCGACTCCGGCATCCCGGTGAGGCGCAGGCGCTCCCGGGCGGCATTGGCCAGCGCCTTGTCGCCGGTGTTGCGCATGGCCAAATATTCCTGCTGGGCGCCAGCCCACTCCGGCACCAGCAGATCGGCGATGGGGGCGCCGGCTGAAACCACATCGCCCGTGGCTCGGGCATACACTCTTTGCACGAAACCGGCACTACGAGCCTGGACGACGGCGACTTCCCGCTCGTTGAACCCGACGGTCGCCACCGCGTCGACCGCTTCCGTCAGGGTCTTGGATTCGACCATGGTGAGCCGAATACCCAGGTTCTGCACCACGTCGGGGTTGATCTTGACCCCGGCAGCCTCGCCCCCTTCGTCGGCGTACTTGGGTATCAGTTGCATGTCCATGAACGGCGACTTGCCCGGCTTGTCGAAGTGCTGGTTCGGCATCATCGGGTCGTACCAGTACAACACTTTGCCGCCTGTGGCGTCGGCCGCCGTGGCTGCAGGGCTTGCCGTGTGCTCGGTCTGACCTTGGCGGGCCAGCCAGTAGCCCCCGCCGCCGCTTGCCAGTGCCACAGCCACCACCAGGGCGACGAGTTTGCATTGCTGCTTGTTCATGATGCGTTCTCCCCATAGGCGAAGTAGAGTCGGGCGGCGCTACTGGCGCGCTGGTAGTCCAGCTCGATGAGCTTGAAGCGCTGTTCGATCAACTCGCGCCGCGCCGCCAGTACCACCGTCAACTCGGCCTTGCCCGCTTGGTAGCTGGCGGTGGCCAGGTCGACCTTTTGCTGCGCCAACGGCAGCCATTCTTGACGGGCCCGATCCAGCTGGCGACCGAGTGCGACGTAATCCGCCACGTTGCTGTCCAATTCGTTGGCATGATCGCGTAGCAGCGCTTCGCGCTCGGCCTCGATCCTGGTCAATTCCTGCTGCCTGGCCGCAATGTTCGGGTCCTGGCGTGTCCTGGTGAAAAGCGGTAGGTCAAAGGTGAACTGCAGCGACACCATGTCGCCGAACTGGGCACCCCGTTTCTGGTAGGCCAACTCCACACCCCAGTCCGGTTTTTTCATGGCGACTGCTTCGCTTACTTCGGCTTCAGCCTTGTGCGCCGCCGCGCCGAATGCCGCGATTTCCGGGTGCTGGGACAGATGCAAGCGCAAGCTGCCGGCATCGAGGTTGAATGCTGGTGGTTCGCCTGCCAGCGGTTCATCGGCCGCGGGACCGATCAGGCGGCGCAGCTCGGCCTTCGCCTTGGCCAGGTCGCGAGTCAGGTCATCGTGCCGATCGGCCAGTTGGGCGGCCTCCTGCTTCGGCATCACCGCATCGGCGGGCTGGGCACGACCTGACGCAATCTGCGCCCGAACCGCCGTGGCAAGTAGCTGGCTCTCCCGTCCGAGCGCATCAAACAGCGTCAGCTTGCGCTCCAGGGCGTATCGGTTGAGCCAGGCGAGCGCGACCTCACGGCGCACCTTGAGGCGAACCATCCGGTTTTGCGCTTCGGCCACCTCGATCTCGGCCGCGGCGACCTCGACCCTCGCCCGGCGCTTGTCAGCGTTGGGGATTTCCTGCATCACGCCAACCTTCTGCATGGTCATGAAATCCTGAGTCAGCGAGCCGCGCATCGGTCCGGTGATCGGGTAGTTGTCGATCCCGACGAACAGCTTCGGGTCCGGCAAGGCGCCAGCCGGCATGGCAGCGGATTGGGTGGCACCGATTTGCGCGCGTTGGGCGACAAGTGTCGGGGACGTATTTACGGCTTGCTCAAGTGCCGAGTTAAACGTGAGCGGTGCGGCCTGGGCAAGGCCGAGCAGCCCTGCCAGCGACAGCTGCAGGGGGAATCGTATCCAGCGAGGGGACATGTTCTAACTCCATGGCGTGACAGGTGCGCGAATGCGCACGGCAGCAACCCGGGCGACGAGAATCGCACCGGATCGGGACGTCAAACGGAGTCAGGACTGAGGGGGGCGCCACAACCCGGACGGGTCATGGGAACGAATTACGGTGTCGGGATAAATGGCAACAACGGCGCTGACCGGCAAGGGTTGGAACGCCAGAGAAGCCAGTACGGGAGAAAAGACCTGGCCGAGCTTGCACTCCTGCCCCGGCTTGCATGGGGTGGGCAACTTGGCCTTCGACGATTTCTGGCTGCCCACCTTGTCCATCTGGCAGCAATCGTGATCGGCCGACATGCCCATACTGTGCGCCATGTCAGACTGCATCGGGCAAGGCGGGATTTGCGGCATGGCAAGTGCCGGCGTGCCCAGAAACGGGATCGCCAGCATCAGCACAAGAGAAAACATAAGCCGCAGCAATTTCATGGGGACGAAGTGTATGTGAAAGTGACTGAAAAAGGAAAGCACCCAACACCAGAATAGCTGTTTTCTGATGAGCAAGCCGCCAATATTCACATGGGTTCTGAATAATCTCTTTGCCCGAGCGGTAGTTCAGCCAATACGGCTAGGGACGGGTCTGTCGATGTTCACAAACAATACATTCTGTCAAAACACGGGTCGCCAAGTGGCTGGTTTGCATACGCTGGGTGAATTAACAAAGTGATGCGAAAATCAATCGAGTCTCTGTTTGGTGCAAGCCTTTTGGTGCGCAATTACGTCAAGTCTGTCGGGCGAAACTGAGGCGGATCCGCACCAACTCGGCGACACGCAGGGGCCACCTCGGTCTGCCGAGGTTGTCCGACCCAGAGGGTAGATAGCTCCGACAGACTTAATTGTTTCCTCTCACCGACAGAGGAAAATCCAGAGCTTTCATTTTTGCGTTTCCCCGTGGTTATGGACATCGCTGTTGCTATGGCTGCCGGAAACGTGGCTATGTGTCAGCGCCGGGCTGCGCCAAGCGGTATCGCCTGGGTGGTCGAGCTCGCGCAGGATGCCGCAGTCGCGGGTGGCCCGTGCGGCATGGCACTGGCTACGCAAGTCGATCAGTTGGCCCTCCAGTGCCCGCAGTTCGGTCATCCGTGCCTGTACGTGCAGCAGGTGGGTGTCGATCAGCTCGTTGATGGATTCGCAGCTGGCATCCGGTTGCTGGCGGGCGTCCAGTAAGGCCCAGATCTCGCCATGGGTCATGTCTAGTGAGCGGCAGCGACGGATGAAGGTCAGCCGGTCGAGGTGGCTGAGGTTGTACTGCCGATAGTTATTGCTTTCGTTACGCACTGCCGCGTGTAGTAGACCTTCGCGCTCGTAATAGCGCACCGTCTCGACGGGACAGCCGGCCTGTTTCGCCAACTCACCTATTTGCATGCTGTACCTTTCTCCGCTTGACCCTGTAGTTACTTCAGGGTGTTCAATGCCAAGCATACGACGAAAACCGGAGTTCCACCATGTCCAGCTGCTGCGACCACGACCACCATGACAAGAAACCTGCCACCGGGGCGACATCACAGGATCAGGCGACTACCAGCCAACCCCCCAAGCACCGCATCATTCCAATCACGGGACAGCTGCAACAGTCACCGCACGCGCATGAGCACAACCATGATCACGCTGCTAGCGCCTGCTGTGCCCCTGCGCCGGCCAGCTTCGGCAGTCTGGCGGCTGCAGAGGTGGTGGATGGCGGGGTGCGTACCTCGATGCGTATCATGCAGATGGACTGCCCGACCGAGGAAGCGCTGATCCGTAAGAAGCTGGGCGGCATGGCGACGGTGAAGAGCCTGGAATTCAACCTGATGCAGCGCGTACTGACGGTAGTGCATGCCCCCGACGCGCTGGAGCCTGTGATGGATGCGGTGCGTTCGCTGGGTTTTCACCCGGAACTGCCAGATGCCAGTGGTCAGTTGGCCGCTAGCCAAGAAACAGCCAAGCCGTGGTGGCCGTTGGCACTGGCCGGCGTGGCCGCGCTGGCATCGGAGGCTGCCAGCTGGATGGGGCTGCCCGGCTGGTTGGCCGCAAGCCTTGGTGTTCTGGCAGTGGCCTTGTCCGGAGTCACAACCTACAAGAAGGGCTGGGTGGCGATCAGTAACGGCAATCTGAATATCAATGCCCTGATGAGCATTGCGGTCACCGGCGCTCTGGCGCTGGGACAATGGCCGGAGGCCGCCATGGTGATGGTGCTGTTCACTATTGCCGAACTGATCGAGGCCAAATCGCTGGATCGGGCACGCAATGCTATTTCCGGCCTGCTAAAGCTGGTGCCGGAAACGGCAACCGTGCAACAGGCGGATGGTTCCTGGCAGGAAGTCGACGCCGGCAGCGTAACGGTGGGCCGCATGGTACGGGTCAAGCCTGGCGAGCGCATCGGGTTGGATGGTGAAATCGTCAGCGGTCGTTCTAGCGTCAACCAGGCGCCGATCACCGGCGAGAGCCTGCCTGTGGATAAGACCGAAGGCGACACGGTATTCGCCGGCACCATCAACGAATCTGGCTCCTTTGTCTACCGGGTGACCGCCGCCGCCAGCAACACCACGCTCGCGCGCATCATTCATGCGGTGGAGGAGGCACAGGGTGCCAAGGCGCCGACTCAGCGCTTCGTGGATCAGTTTGCCCGTGTCTACACACCGGCAGTGTTTGTCATTGCGCTGCTGCTTGCCATCCTGCCGCCGCTGCTGTTGGGTGCCAGCTGGCATGACTGGATTTACAAGGCGCTGGTACTGCTGGTGATCGCCTGTCCGTGTGCGCTGGTGATCTCTACCCCGGTTACCATCGTCAGCGGCCTGGCTGCCGCTGCGCGCCACGGCATTCTGATCAAGGGCGGCGTCTACCTGGAAGAAGGCCGCAAACTGGCCTGGCTGGCACTGGACAAGACCGGCACCATCACCCACGGCAAACCCGAGCAAACCGACTTCGAGCCGCGTGTCGCGCTGGACGTTGAGCATTGCCGCCACCTGGCAGCCAGCCTGGCTGGCCGCTCCGACCACCCGGTGTCGCAAGCCATTGTCCGTGCGACCAACCTGGGGGCCGGCGCGCATGCGGCGGTGGATGGCTTCGAGGCGTTACCTGGTCGCGGTGTGCGTGGCGTCATCGATGGCAATACTTACACTTTGGGCAACCACCGTCTATTGCATGAACTCGACCTGTGCAGCCCAGCATTAGAGGTAAGGCTGGATGCGCTGGAGCGCCAAGGCAAGACGGTTGTGATGCTGAGCGATAGCAAGCAGGTGCTGGCCTTGTTCGCAGTGGCGGATACGGTGAAGGATAGTAGCCGCGCTGCCATTGCCGAGCTGCACCAACTGGGGGTCAAGACGGTGATGCTGACCGGCGACAACCCGCACACTGCGGAGGCGATCGCGCAGCAAGTCGGTATCGACCAGGCGCGCGGCAACCAGTTGCCGGAGGACAAGCTGCAGGCCGTGGCATCCTTCGAACAAGAGGGCACCGTGGGTATGGTAGGTGACGGCATCAATGACGCACCTGCACTCGCGCGCGCCCATATCGGCTTCGCCATGGGCGCCATGGGCACCGATACCGCAATAGAAACCGCCGACGTGGCGCTGATGGATGACGACCTGCGCAAGATCCCGACCTTTGTGCGTCTGTCGCGCGCCACCCGAGCGATACTGGTACAGAACATCACGCTGGCATTGGGTATCAAAAGCGTATTCTTGGTGCTAACGCTGTTGGGACTGGGCACTATGTGGATGGCGGTGTTCGCCGATGTGGGTGCCAGCCTGCTGGTAGTGGGTAATGGTTTGCGTCTGCTGCGCAAGTGAACTAGGGTTGGCCGCAGTCTCATGGAACCTGCGGTGTGGTGGTGGGTCTCAATACGCCATTGCGCTGCAAGTTCTATCTGTGGCACCCCCACGCTCAAGGCAGATGTACTTTCTGCCAAACTGTCATCTCATCAAGGAGCGACCATGAAGTGCCCAGTCTGTCCCGATGTCACACTGACCATGACTGAACGGCAAGGAATAGAAATCGACTACTGTTCGCAATGTCGTGGTGTGTGGTTAGACCGCGGTGAGCTGGACAAGATAATCGAGCGCTCGGTTGGGGACACTCGCCCAGCCCAGAACGCCCAGCCGTTCCATGCACCGCCAACACCACAACCTTACGGTAGTCATGGCCATCAACATCGCCAGCATGAATACCATGAGCGCAAGCACGGCCATCACAAGTCGTTCTGGAAAGAGCTGTTCGACTAGTTTCTGATGGCTGATGACCTCCGCATGCGTATCTTCCGCTTTATCTACCTTTTCCTGGCGCTGGTGCTGCTGTCGCTGCAAGCTATGGGCATGCCACATGGTGGCAGTGTCTGCACCGATGCGGCGGTACGGTGTTGCGGACAAGGGGGTAGCGGTAAATTAGACGATGGACAAGAGCCTCCCTCGGTCGATGCGGATTGCTGCGCCTTGCAGGCTGGCCCGCAGCCGGTTGCCAGCATGGGCTTGTCTGGCACGATAATGGCACCGCAGCAAGCCTGTGAACCTCACCCGCTGACGGGACGTGCCGTCGCGCCCCCTCTACGCCCCCCTACAGCCTGTAGTTCATTCTGCTGATCGATACAAGGCGATTAGCGGTGGTTTCCATGCCGCTATAACTATTGTGTCGTGTATCCCGTTGACCGTTACCGGCTTGTCCGGCCTCGGTATATCTCCCGTCTGACAAAGACCATCCCATGACATCTCTGGAGCTTTCCGCACCGGCACGGTCGAACCCTACGGCCTGGTTGCTGGTTTTTGGCGCCTGGCTGCTGGCCACGGTTGCCACGCTTGGGGCGCTGTTTTTTGGCGAAGTGATGTTGCTACCACCCTGCGTATTGTGTTGGTACCAGCGCATCTTTATGTTTCCCCTCGTTCTGATTCTGCCGCTGGGGCTGTTCCCCTTCGATCGCAAGGTGGTGCGCTATGCGCTGGCTCTGGCCGTGCCTGGGGCACTGATCGCGACATTCCACTTGCTACTGGTGGCTGGGGTGATTCCAGAGGCCATCCAGCCTTGTTCACAAGGCGTACCGTGTTCGGCCACGGTAATTGAGTGGTTTGGCTTTATCACCATCCCGCTGCTATCCGCAGCTGCTTTCTTCACCATTATCGCGTTGCTGTTGGCAACGTTCTTTCGAGCTTGCAAATGAAACAAAAAACCATATTCATCTTGGCCGCTGCTGCCTTGCTGTTGAGCTTTCTGGCCACTGCCGTCATCTACAAGAACAACCAGCGTGAGCAGGCTGAGCAGCAGGCTAGCGCCAATCGCGAAGCTCTGGTGCGGGTGTATTCACCGACCCTTGGCAACGCAAATGCGCCGGTAGTACTAGTAGAATTTTTTGATCCAGCCTGCGAAACCTGCCGGGCGTTTTATCCACTGGTCAAGGAGATGATGGCGGCCAACCCAGGCAAGATTCGCCTGGTTTTGCGCTACGCTCCTTTCCATGCTGGTTCCGACCAGCTGGTGGCCGCATTGGAGGCAGCACGTCGACAAGGAAAATTCTGGGAAGCGTTAGAAGCGCTGCTGGCAGAGCAGGACAATGTTGCCCAGAACCATACTGTAGAAACAGATCGTATCTGGAAGTACTTGGATGGGCTCGGATTAGATCTGAACAAGTTGAAAGCCGATATGGCATCGCCGGATATTGCCAATGTGATTGCTCAGGATCTAGCTGATGCACAAACCCTGAAGGTGAGCAAGACGCCAGAGTTCTACGTCAATGGCAAGCCTTTGCCAAGCTTTGGTTTTGAGCAGCTCAAGACACTGGTGGCAGAGGAGATTGACAAGAGCAAGCCCTGAGCATGGCTTACTCCAGCCATAATAATCAGCAAGTCTAGTCGGTGAGAGGGTATCCGTCTGGATGTCGTCTGACTATACAAAGAAATTCAAGTCAGTGTTTTTAGCTTACCGAGCCCCATGAAATGGGGCTCGGTAATTTTATAACTGGCCAGCGGCTTATAAGACCGCTGGTACGCACAATATTACGTTGCTTTTTTACCAGCAATATTTTGTGCCTTGCGCAATGACTCTCCGGACAGTTGGATTTGATACGAGCCGTGGATGATACGATCCATCAGTGCATCTGCGACCGCTTTGTTGTGAAATGTGTCATGCCAAATGCTCATCGGCATCTGACTGGTGATGAGTAGCGAACACTTCCCCAAGCGGTTGTCGATCAACTCTAGCAAGTCGTTTTCGGTACGCCTGGAAAATGGTTCAATCCCCCAGTCGTCGAGGATCAGCAGGTGGAATTTGCTGAGCTGCTGCAGACGTTGCACAAATGTTGCGGTTGCACGTGCTGCTGTCAGGTTTTCCATCAAGATCGGTACGCGCACAAAATAGCATGACAACCCTTCGCGACACGCCTGGTTGGCTAGCGCACAGGCCAACCAGGATTTGCCGGTACCGGTCGGACCGGTAATGACCAAGCTGTGCCCGTTCCTGATCCAGTCCAACGAAGTTAGTGAATAGACCGCTGCCTTGTCCAGATTGCGCGGGGAGCGATAGTCGATGTCTTCCAC
Organism: Vogesella urethralis; assembly: GCF_007644045.2. Classification (GTDB taxonomy): domain Bacteria; phylum Pseudomonadota; class Gammaproteobacteria; order Burkholderiales; family Chromobacteriaceae; genus Vogesella; species Vogesella urethralis. Next base: position 256 of record NZ_VMDW02000043.1, on the reverse strand, counting down.
ACAGGCATTCAGCGGGAGCGATGCCCGCTTTAGCAGGGTTTGCAGACGTTTGTTATCACGCTGCGTAATTTCACGATCGACCATACTGCGCACTCGTTGCTCAAACGGCAGTTCACTCGACATCGGCGTGGCCAGCTGGCGAGCCAAGTCTTCGGCCATGCCAGGCAGTTTCAGGAGGTACATGAATCGCCCTCACTTTCCTAGATACCTCGTGAGCCTCACACTAGGCCCTACAAGGAGGTGTCATGAGCAAGCC
>NZ_VMDW02000144.1 GCF_007644045.2 Vogesella urethralis | reverse complement strand
CGGCTTGCTCATGACACCTCCTTGTAGGGCCTAGTGTGAGGCTCACGAGGTATCTAGGAAAGTGAGGGCGATTCAAAGATCAATGTCATTTTTGTGTTTTTGATGTAGTCGACGTTCACCCCACATGCCGTGCTCGCCACATTACGTTGATCCCACTTTGGGCATCCTCTCCTTACCACTTCTTGCACGCCTTGCCAGGGTAGCCGGGCAGGGTGCTGGCCTGGGGGCTGCAGGCTAGCTGTTGCGCTTGCGCCAGCCGTGCCGGTAGCGTGGCGGCTGTGACGTCGGCCCAGCCCATCTTGTTGCCCAGCCAGCTGGCCCAGGCAAATTCTACAAAATACACATCGTCTTTCTTGCTGAAGTAGCCGTCGTCTTGTAGCCAGCCGGCCAGGCTGCGGTACGGGTAGTCGGGCAGTGCGCTGAGCGTGGCGGGCAGTTGCGCCGGCGCCAGCGGCTGGCCTTGCTGGTTATACAGCCAGGCCCAGTGCCGTGCCTGCATCTGAGCCCAGAAGCCATCGGCTTGCGGCAGCTTGCCGATCACCTGCACTGGCGCCTGGGTCACGCCCACGCGCAGCAGCGCACTGGCAAAGTGGTGGCGGTCTACCAGATACAGTTGGCCGCCGGGGCCGATCACCACCGGGATGGCCTTTTTGCGGATGTGTGCGGCCAGCTTGTCGGCGGACAGCTGCCGCAGGCTGGCGGCTTCGTCGTCTACCTGCAGCTGGCCTATGCCGCCCTGGGTGGGGTGCAGCGCGGCCAGCGTGGTGTCGCACCAACTGCCGACGGGGGTATCGGGTTGGCAAGGGGCAGCGAGGGCAGACTGGCTGATGGCCAGTGCCAGTAGCAAAGGGGCAAACAGGCGGGACATGGTGGCTCCCTCGTCAGGTAGCCGGCGCGGTGCCGGCCTGGTTCATTTCATCGATATGATAAGTGCGGCGCGTCGCCAGCAGGGAGGCCTGGGCTAAAAGAACGCGCGCCACAGCGCCTGTACGCTGCGTTGCTGCGGCAGTGCGCCGTACTGGCTGCCGGGCGTGCCTTGCTGTTGCAGCCATTGCACGGCGTAGTCGGCGCGGTCGCCGCGCCAGCGCGCTTCCAGCCATAGCCGCGTGCTGCCGTCGGCCTGGTCGCGGTGCTGCAGCAGGGCCAGGTCCAGCCGTGGCTGCACGTCCTGCCAGCGCGCTTGCAGCAGCCATTGCCGGCGGCTGGGCAGGTTGCCGCGCTGCTGTTGCTGCAGGCGGTAGGCGAGGTAGGCGGCCGGTTGCCGCGCCAGCGCCGCCCATTGCGCCTCGTCCAGCGCGCTACCGTCGTATTGCCATTCCAGCCCCAGCGTCAGCTTGCCGGGCAGCGTGTATTGCACGCCGCTGGCCAGCTGGTTGCGCCAGCCCTGGCTGCGGTGCCGGCCGCCGGCCCATTCGCCGTACAGTACCGTGGCCTGGCCCAGCACGCTGCTGAGGTTCAGCCCCAGCCGGCTGCCGTTGCCGGCGGCGTGGTACAGCAGCCATTGCGGCGACAGCGGCCAACCCGGCTGGCTGACGCTGGCCAGCCAGCGCTGGCGCTGGTTGGTGGCGTTGGCGTCCGGCTGCAGCGTGGGGCTGGCCGGTGCGTGCTCCAGCGCCGGCGCCAGCAGCAGGTTGGCCGCGCCGCCGTCCCACCATTGCTGGGCGCGCAGTATTACCGTGCCCTGGCGGTTGTCGCGCTGGCTGGCGGGGTCGGCGGAAATCACGCTGCGCACCGCGCTGTCGCGCAGGAAGTCGGTGGGGTTGAAGCCGGTGGCCACGCCGTAGCGCACGTTGATGCGGCCCAGCGCCAGCTGGCGGGTGCTGTCCGGCTGCCAGGCGGCGTAGGCGTCGCTGACAGTCAGCACGCTGCCGGCCTGGCCATTAGCGGGCTGGCGCCAGTCTTGACGCGCCGCCCAGGCCAGCAGCAGGCCGTCGCCGGCGGTACGTTGGCCGCGCCACGCTAGCGACAGCCGCTGGCTGTCGGCGTGGTAAGCGGGCAGCTGCCACTGGCTGTGCTCGTGCGCCAGCTCGATAAAGCGCAGGCCGTCGTGGGCGGGTGGCGAGGCGGCCTCCGGCGTGGCGTCGGCCAGCGCCAGCGCGGCGGCGTCCGGGTCGGGCAGCGCGTTGGTGGCGGGTGTTTGTGCCAGCGCCGGCAGGGTGGCCAGCGCCAGCAAGGTGGCGGGCAGGCGGCTCATTCCGGCTGGAAGCGCGGCAGGTAGTCGCGTTGTAGCCAGGCTTCCGGCACCTCGCGTTTTACCCAGTCGCTATAGCGCATCACGGTAATCCAGTCCGGCTCCAGGCCGTCGATGATCACCGTTTCGGTGGGGCGTTCCACCCCCAGCCAGCGCTGGTAGCGGCGGTAGTAGGCGGTTTTCAGCAGCTTGCCGCTGTCGGCGTAAAAGCGCGCCTTGATCGGCCGGGCGCCGTCCTGGCTCACCCACATCTCGATGCGCGGATAGTTGGCGCCGTCGCCGCTGGCCTCCAGCAGCAGCTTGTAGCTGGCGCGTGGCTGGCGGTCGCCGTCCAGCGTGTCTTCTGCCAGCGCCTGGGTGGCACGGTAATCGCGGGCAAAGTTGGTGGTGACCACGTCGCCGTTGGACGCCTGGCCCAGCAGCCGCTGCTGCGGCGACAGCCGCACGCTGGCCTTGCTGGCCGGGTCGTAAAACCACAGGTCACGGCCGTTGTAGAGGATGAGCTTGCCCACGTCGCGTGCCGGCGCCTGGTAGCGCACCAGACTGCGGAACTGGCCGTCGCTGGCGCTGGCGCGCGAGTACACCACCAGCGTGCTGCTGTCGCTTTGCTTACCCTTGCGGTATTCGGTCAGCGTATTGCTGAGGCTGAAGGCAAAGCCGGGGTTACGCACGGCGTCGCTGGCGGCCAGGATGGCCTGGGCATCGGGTGCGGCGCGGGCGGTGTGCGCCAGGCACAGCGCCAGAAGCAGGATGAGTAGCGGTTTCATCGGGTGTCCTCAGCTGTGACGCAGCGCGTCGACAATCTGCTGGCGGGCGGCGCGGCGCGCCGGCCACCAGGCCGACAGCAGCGTTACGCCCAGCATGCCGCCCACGCTGCCCAGCAGCAGCGGGATGTCCTGCCCCACGCGCACCAGGATCAGGTAGGCATAGGCGTAGCCGGGCGGCGTCCAGCGCCAGCCGCTGTGGTTGATCAGCGCCGCCACCGCCAGCGCCGCCAGTACGCCCAGCACCACGCCGGCCAGCCCCAGCAGCAGCGCCTCGCACAGGAACAGGCGGCGGATGCCGGCGCGGCGCAGGCCCAGCGCGCGCAGGGTGCCGATCTCGCTGGTGCGCTCCACCACCGCGCTGCTCATGGTATTGCCCAGCGTAAACAGCACGATGACGCCGATCAGCATGGCGATAAAGCCGAACATGGAGTCCATGAACTGGTTGGTCTGTTCGTACATCGGGTTCAGCTGGCGGAAGTCCAGCACGGTCAGGTCCTGGCCGGCGCCGTGTTGCGCCAGCAGAGTGTGCAGCCGGGCGCGGGCGGTGTCGAGGTCGGCGGTGTGGTGCAGTTGCAGCAGGATGGCGGTCACCTGCGGTGTGTCGCGGCCGTATACCAGGGCCTGCGCCTGCTGCAGGTGCATCGCCATGTACAGGTCGTCCAGCGCCTTGATGCCCATATTGCTGGCCTTCACCACCTGCAGCGCGGCCACATTGGGCGCGCCGCGCTGGCTGGCGGCCAACAGCTCGATACGGTTGGCCGCATCGTGGCGGATGGCCGCCGGGGCGGCGTCCTGCTGCGCCAGCGCGGCCAGGTCGGGCGGGGTGTCGCCGCTGCCGGCGTGCGGCTGGCCGGCTGCGGCCAACGGTGTGCACGGCATGTCGGCCGGCAGCAGCCCGCACAGCCGCAGTTTGCGCGCCACGCCCTGGCCCACCACCACGCTGTCGGCGGGGCGGCCTTCCAGCGCCAGCGGCTGGGCGTAGCTCACCACGTGGTACTCGTTCCAGCGCAGCATGCGGTTGCGGGCGGCGGCGTCCACGCCGTTAACCAGTACCGAGCGCGACACGTTGGCCGCAAAGCGCCCGGCAATGCCGCCCAGCTGCAGCGCGGGGGTGACTTCGTTCAGCAGCGGCCCCAGCTGCGGGTCGCGCCGCAGCGCGGCCATCAGCGCGTCGTAGTGGCGAATGCCGTAAGCCGATGGGTTGTCGCTGCCTTCTTCGAAATACCCCTGGCGCTGGATCTGCAGGTGGCCGGTGTACTGCACGAAGCCGGTGAGCGCGCCGTACTGGATATTGGAGCGGTAGCCGCCAAACAGCAGGATGGCGGTGAGCCCCACCACCATGGTGAGCAGGGTGGCCAGCGAGCGGCGGCGGTTGCGCAGCAGGTTGCGCAGCGCCAGTAGCAGGGTGCTCATGGCTGGCCCTCCGTGGCGGGCTGCAGCCGGCCGTCGCGCAGCGGAATCAGCGCGTCGGCGGCGGCGATGATCTGCGCGTCGTGCGAGGAAAACACAAACGACACCGCGTGTTCGCGCTGCAGGCGGCGCATCAGCGCGATGATCTCGGCGCCGGTGTGGCTGTCCAGATTGGCCGTGGGTTCGTCGGCCAGCACCAGCGCCGGCTGCCCCACCAGCGCACGGGCGATGGCCACCCGCTGCCGTTGGCCGCCGGACAGCTGGCCGGGGCGGTTGTGCATGCGATCGGCCAGGCCGACGGCGGCCAACATGTCGCGTACACGCTGGCGGCGGGCGGCAGGGTCGACGCCGGCCAGAATCAGCGGGTACTCCACGTTCTCGTAGGCGCTCAGTACCGGCAGCAGGTTGAAATGCTGGAACACGAAGCCGATGTGGCGGGCACGAAAATCCGACAGCGCATCGTCGTCCAGCGCGTCCAGCGCCTGGCCGGCGATCTCGATGCGGCCGCTGTCGGCGCGGTCCAGGCCGCCGATCAGGTTCAGCAGCGTGGTCTTGCCGCTGCCGGACGGGCCGGCCAGCACGGTAAAGCAGTCGGGCTGGATGGCGGCGCTGATGCCGGCCAGTGCCGGCACGGCCACGCTATCCAGATGGTAGGTCTTGCACACATCGACCAGGTGCACGGTAGGCATGAAGGCTCCACAAGGTTGGCCGCAATGCACGGCATGCTAGCGCGGCGGCCGGCGCGTGTATTGAAGGATTGCGACATGCGGTAATGCGGCCACGCTTTTATAATTCCGTCATGTTCAAGATAGACCAGCCCCCGCTTCCTGCCGGCAGCCCGCTGTCGGCGGCGCGCAATGAAATGTGGCTGCCCCGCGCCGGGCTGGCCGCCGCCGTGCGCGCGGTGGTGGCACGCGACAGCCGGGGCATTACGCTGCCGGCGGCGCAGCGCTACACCTATTTCCCGGCGTCGCCGCTGTGCAGCATCACCTGGTTTCTGCACGGTGACTGTCACTTCGTGCACGCCAGCCTGCCGCCAGCAGAGGGCAGCCGGCGCGAGCGCTTGCCCGACTTCTGCATCGGCGGCCCGTTTACCCGCCCCAGCTGTTGCTGGTCGTCCGGCGAGGTGCACGGCCTGATGCTGCTGTTGCCGCCGGACGCCTTGCTGGCGCTTACCGGCCTGCCAGCCGGCGACCTGCTGAACCGCTTTGCCGACGGCCGCCACGTGCTGGACGACGACTGGCAGCAGCTGAACCGTGCCGTGGTGGCCGCGCCAGACGACGACGCCCGCATCGCGCTGATCGAGGCGTTCCTGACGCCGCGCTGGGCGCAGCTACGGCCGCCGCAAAGCCTGGTCAGCCGCCTCAACAGCGACTGGGTGCAGCACCTGGCGCTGCGGGCGGCCAACTCCGGCCTGGGGCGCAGCGTGCGGCAGGTGGAGCGTCGCATCAAGACCTGGACCGGCCAGTCGCTGCGCGAACTCAATGGCATGGGCCGCGCCGAACGCGCGTTTCTGGAAGGCGTGGCCGCCGAGCGCGACGGCGTCGTCAACTGGGGCGAGCTGGCCGACCTGACCGGCTACGCCGACCAGTCGCACCTGTGCCGGCAAACGCGGCGCGTTACCGGCTTTACCCCGGCCGAGCTGCGCCGCCGCCTGGCGGAAGACGAAGGCTTCTGGGTATACCGGCTGTGGGGGCTGAGCGAGCTGCACCTGCGCGCGGACTGAGCCGGCCCGCCATGACGCCAGGGTTGGCCGCTGTGGTGGTGGCGCCGCGATTTGCGAAGCGGTGCCCCGACAGGGGATAATGCCCCTTTTGCCTGTAAGGCAAACCCGAAAGGAATCGCATGAGCACCCTCCCGAACTGCCCGGCCTGTCAGTCCGAATTCACCTACGAAGACGGCAGCCTCTACATTTGCCCGGAGTGTGCGCACGAGTGGTCCAAGGACGGCGCCGCCGCCGTGGAAGCCGAAGAAGCCCGCGTGGTACGCGACGCTAACGGCAACCTGCTGCAAGACGGCGACAGCGTAACCGTGATCAAGGACCTGAAAGTGAAAGGCAGCTCGCTGGTGGTGAAAGTGGGCACCAAGGTGAAGAACATCCGTCTGGTAGACGGCGACCACGACATCGATTGCAAGATCGACGGCATCGGCCAGATGGGCCTGAAGTCGGAGTTCGTGAAGAAGGCCTGACACCGCTGCGGCCAACCGGCCCCGCGACGCAAAAGCCCGCTGGCACTGCCAGCGGGCTTTGTCTTTGCTGCGCCAGCGCGAGCGCCTAGCAGCCCAGCGGCATCACCATCTCGTGCCACTGCATGCCGCCGTGCAGCGAGGCCGACGGCCGCACGTACCGGTAGCCCAGGTGCGTATACAGCGCCACGTGCTGCGGCTTGCACATCAGGTGGATGGCCTGCTTGCCGGCCGCCTGCATGCGCTGCACAAAGCTGCGCATCAGCAGCCCGGCGTAGCCGCGGCCCTGGCAGGCCGGGTCCACCACGACGGACATGATCACCACGTTGGCCGCCGCCGGGTCGTGGCCGATCAGCTCCTTGAACGCTTCGTCGGCCATTTCCACCTGGTGCGCACAGCCGCTGTTGATGAAGCCGACCAGCTCGCCCTCGCATTCCAGCACCAGAAAACCGGCCGGGTACTGCGCTATGCGCAGCGCGATTTTCTCGGCGGTGGCGGCCTCGTCGCCTTCGTAGGCGCCGATTTCGATGGCGTAACAGCGGGCGGCGTCGCACGGCTCGGCCAGCCGCAGGGTCAGTTGCGGATTCGTTGTGGTCATGGCCCTAATCCATCAGCTGGCGGTACAGGTAAACCAGCACTCGCGCCAGCTCCTCGGCGGTTTGCGCCTGGCCGGTGTTGCCGCCGTGGCCGCCGCCTTCGGTTTCAAACAGCAGCGCGTCGTGGCCCAGCGCCTGCATACGCGCCACCATCTTGCGCGCGTGCGCCGGGTGTACGCGGTCGTCCTTGCTGCTGGTGGTAAACAGCGCCAGCGGGTAGGCGGCGTCGCCACGCACGTGGTGGTAGGGCGAGTAGGCTGCCAGCGCGGCGCGCTCGGCGGGGTCGTCCAGGTCGCCGTATTCGTCCACCCAGCTGGCGCCGGCCAGCAGCTGCGTGTAGCGCAGCATGTCCAGCAGCGGCACCTCGCACACCACCGCGTTAAACAGCTCAGGGCGCTGCGTCAGGCAGGCGCCCACCAGCAGGCCGCCGTTGCTGCCGCCTTCGATGCCCAGCCGGCGCGGGCGGGTGATGCCGCGCGCGATCAGGTCTTCGGCCACCGCGATGAAGTCGTCAAAGCTCACCTGGCGGTTCACGCCCTGCGCTGCCTGGTGCCAGGCCGGGCCGAACTCGCCGCCGCCGCGGATGTTGGCTACCGCAAACACGCCGCCTTTTTCCAGCCATTGCGGGCCGAAGTTGTCCATGTAGTAGGGCATCATCGGCACTTCGAAACCGCCGTAGCCGTACAGCAGCGTCGGCGCGTTGCCGTCCTGCGCCAGCCCGGCGCGGTGCACCACAAAGTAGGGGATGGCAGTGCCGTCCGGCGCGCTGGCGTGGTACTGGGTGGCGACGTAGCCGCTGGCGTCAAACGCGGCTGGCTGCTGGCGCAGCACCTCGGGCTGGCCGCCCGCCAGCAGGTCCAGCCGGTACAGGCCGGCGGGGGTGAGGAAGTCGCTGTAGCTGTAGTACAGCAGGTTGCTGTGCCATGGCTGGTCGGCAAACTCGATCACGCCGCCTTGTGGCAGCGGGTTGGTGTGCGGCTGCCAGTGGCCGTCGGCCCAGCGCAGCGTATCGAGCCGGCTTTTGACGTTGTCGATGACGATGATGGCCAGCAGGTCCAGCGTGGCTTCCACCATTTCTACCGACTGGCGGGCGCCAGGCAGCAGTAGCGGCTGGATGCGGCCAACCTGGCCGCTGTCGGCGGCGCAGGCCACCGCCAGCAGGCTGCCGGCGGTGTAATGCTGGCCGGCAAAGTGCCAGTCTTCCGCCAGTTTGACGATCAGGTCGCCGTGGCTGTAGGCCTCGATTTCGGCGCGCGGCGGCAACGGCAGCGCGATCAGGCTATCACCACTCAGCAGGTAATAGGTTTTGCTGTAAAAGCTGTCCGACGCTTCGATGATGTCGAACGCGGTAATGGCGCCGGCGGCCAGCGGGTTGGCCGCGTCCAGAAAGCGCCACGCGGCCACCATCATCGCGTCTTCGTCCAGCTGCAGCAGCGGCTGCGCGTCGGCCCAGCTTTGGCCGCGTTGCAGCAGCCATACTTCGCGCGGGTAGCCGGCGCGGGTGAGCTGGCTGTTGTCCCAGGCCGGGCACACGAACACGCTGTCCAGGTCGCGCCAGGCGATGTGGTTCTTGCCGTAGGGGAAGGCAAAGCCGCCGGCCACGAAGGCGCCGGCGTTCAGGTCGTACTCGCGGCTGACGGTGGCGTCGCTGCCGCCGGGGGTAAGGCTGAGCAGCACGCGCGTGGGCTGCAGCGTGTAGTGCGACACGCCGTCCAGGTACCAGTCCACGTCTTCGTCGGCGGCCAGCTGGTCGATGTCGATCACCGTCTGCCAGTCTTGGGCGTTGGCGCGGTAGCTGTCCAGCGTGGTGCGGCGGTAGATGCCGCGCGGGTGGGCGTCGTCCTGATGGAAGTTGTACAGCCAGCCGTCGTGCTCGGCAAAGAACGGAATCTGCCGCGTGTCGCGCAGGTTGGCCAGAATGCTGGCTTGCAAATCGGCAAAGCGCGGGTCGGTGTCCAGCCGTGCACGGGTGGCGGCGTTCTGGGCGGCTACCCAGTCCAGGGCGGCGGCGTCGTCCAGGCTTTCCAGCCAGGCAAAATCATCGGTGTGTGGGGTCATCGGGGCGGGGCAGAAAGTTGGCCGCAAGGCAGCAATGGGCGGATTGTGCGGCAGTTTGCGCACGCAGGGAAGGCAGCCGGGCAGGCTGCTGGCATAATGAAGGGGTACCCCTTTCGATGGAGGCTGCCATGCGTCGCGTCATCCTGCTGCTTGCTGCGCTGTTTGCTACTACCCCGCTGTGGGCCAAGCCGGTGACGGCTACCCAGGCGGCCACCTGCAAGACGCAGGCGGCCTGTGCCTATTTTGGCGACGTGTTGGCCGGCGACCGTGGCTTCCGCACCGCGGTGTACGCGGCGTTTCGCGGTAGCGGCGGCAAGGCGCCGGACTGGGTGGCGCGTGGCGTGATGACGCCGCTGCTGCCTATCCAGCAAGGGCGCGAGCTGTACCTGCGCGGCAGCGTGTGCCAGCCGCACAACTGCCCGCACCAGCTGCTGGTGTTGTACCAGCCGCGCCGTCAGCAACTGGTGGCGCGCTACACCCGCGAAGACGGCAGCCAGCTGTGGCTGGGCCGGCCGTCGGCGGCGCAAAAGGCACTGCTGCAGAACGAAAACGACCCCGCCTCGCCGCTGGCCGGCAAGCTCACCGACAGCACCCCGCTGCCGCTGGTGTTACCTTAAGTGTTGGCCGCCAGCGCGGCCTTCAGGTAGTCGATCCACAAGCGCATGGCCTGTGGCAGGTGGCGGCCGCTGGGGTAGTACAGGTACAGCCCCGGCATAGCCGGGCACCAGTCGGCCAGAATGCGCGTGACCCGGCCGTCGGCCAGCGCCGCCGCGGCGTAGCCTTCAAAAACCAGCGCAATGCCCAACCCGGCGGCGGCGGCTTCCACCATCAGCGGTTGTTCCCCCAGCGTCAGCTGCCCTTGCGGCTGCACCGTCAGCGCCTCGCCGTCTTTGGCCAGCTCCCACGCGTACAGCGGCCCGTTGCCGAAACGGTGGCGGATGCCGGCGTGCCGCGCCAGCTCCGCCGGGTGCTGCGGCGTGCCGTGCTGCGCCAGGTAGCCAGGGCTGGCGATGACGGCAAAGCGCATCGGCGGCCCTACCGGCACCGCCACCATGTCGGCAGCCAGCGTTTCGCCAAAGCGCATGCCGGCGTCGAAACCGGCGCTGACGATGTCCACCAGTGTGTCATCGCATACCACGTCCAGCTGGATGCCGGGGTAGCGCTGCAGAAAGCCCGGCAGCAGCGGCATCAGCAGCAGGTAGGCCGCGGTGCGCGGCACGTTCAGCCGCAGCAGGCCCTGCGGCTGGGCACGATAGTCGTTGACCGCTTCCAGCGCATCGCCAATCTGGCCCAGCGCCGGCCCCAGCCGCGCCAGCAGCGCTTCACCGGCTTCGGTGGCGGTGACGCTGCGCGTGGTGCGGTGTAGCAAGCGCACCTGCAGCCGCGCTTCCAGTTGGCGCAGGCTGTGGCTGAGCGCCGACGCGCTGACGCCCAGCTCTTGCGCCGCAGCGCGAAAACTGCGGTGGCGTGCCACGCAGGCAAAGGCGTACAGCTCGTTCAGCGGTGGTGTCATTGGTGAATATTGCTCAGTAAAGCAAGAAAGATAGCCTGGATTGTAGCGGGTAATCGCCGGCCTTACGCTGTCAGCATGGCTACAGCCACCCCGGTTGGGCCCTGTTTGCAAGGGAATGCACGATGACCACCCCCACTTCCCCCGTCGCCAGCACACTGGCGGGTAAAACCTTCTGGCTGAGCGGTGCGGCTTCCGGCATTGGCGCCGCTACCGCCCGTGCGCTGGGCGCCGCCGGCGCCAACGTGCTGTTGGCCGCACGCGACGCCGAACAGGCTGCGCTCGTGGCGCGCGATATCGAAGCCGCCGGCGGCCGCGCCCTGTTTCACCGTACCGACGTGCTGCGCGAAGCCGATATCGCCGCCTCGGTAGACGCGGCCGTGCGCCACTTTGGCCGCCTGGACGGCGCCTTCAACAACGCCGGCTGGTTGTGCCCGCCTGCGCCGCTGCACCTGCAGGACGACCACGCGCTGCAGATGAGCCTGGACAGCAATGTACGCAGCGTGTTCTGGGCCATGCGCCACCAGATCGCGGCGCTGCTGGCCAGCGGTGGCGGCGCCATCGTCAACAATGTGTCGATTGCCGGCCAGGTGGGCTTTGGCGGCATCAGCCCGTACGTGGTGAGCAAGCACGCGCTGCTGGGCCTCACCCGCACCGCCGCGCTGGAGTACTACGGCCAGGGTATCCGCATCAACAGTGTCAGCCCCGGCGTGGTGGCCAGCCGCATGTCGGCACAGGGTTTTGGCGATGCTGCCAGCCGTGAGGCATTTACCGCCACCACCCCGGCCGGCCGCGACGGCCAGTCGCACGAAATTGCCGCCGCGGTGATGTTCTTGCTGTCCGCTGCGGCCAGCTTTGCCAGCGGCCACGACCTGGTGCTGGACGGCGGTTACACCGTTGCTTGAGGAGCCCGCCATGACCCCGTATACCCTGATCGCCCGCCTGGGCCTGTGCGATGACGTGGCCGTCGACGAGGCACGCCAGGCCTTGCAACAGCTGTGCTGGCACACCCGGCGCGAGCCCGGCTGCCTGCGCTTCGAGCTACTGCAACAAACCGATGACGCCGCCGGCTTCTGGCTGCTGGAAAGCTTCCGCGACGCCGACGCCTTTGCCGCCCATCACGCCGCCGCGCATACCGTGGCCTACCAGGCGCGCGGCCTTACCCGGCTGCAGCAGCACTGGCCGCTGGCCACGCTGCCACCGCAGGCACCCGCGCAGCCGGATGACGGTGCCACCCGCTACGCGCGGGGCCTGGCGCGGCTGGCGCAAGTGGATGGCGAGGCCGGCCAGCGCGTCATCGACGCACTGCAAGGCGTGGCCCCGGCCTTGGCCGCGTACACCATTGCCTTTCCGTTTGGCGAGGTATACCAGGACGACGTGCTGACGCTGAAAGAGCGCGAAATCGCCACCATCGCGGCGCTGGCCGCGCTGGGCTACGCCACGCCGCAGCTGAAGGTGCATCTGCACGGTGCGCTGAACGTAGGCTGCAGCCGCGACGAGGTGATTGCGGTGCTGACGCAGATGGCGGTGTACGCCGGCTTCCCGGCGGCCATCAACGCGGTACTGGCGGCGAAAGAGGTGTTTTCCGAACGCGACGCGGCGTGAGGCGGCGGCCAAGCTTGAGGGCTTGGCCGCCGTGTCAGCAGCGGGACGCGATGGCTGGCGCCGTGGTGTTCAGCCTTTCACGCACACCACCTGGCGCAAGGTGTGTACCACTTCCACCAGTTTTTGCTGCGCCAGCATCACGGCGTCGATGTCTTTGTAGGCCATCGGGATCTCGTCGATGACGGCGGCGTCCTTGCGGCATTCCACGTGTGCCGTGGCGCCGATCTGGTCGGCCACGGTAAAGCGGCGTTTGGCTTCGCTGCGGCTCATGCGGCGGCCGGCGCCGTGGCTGCAGGAACAGAACGCTTCCTCGTTGCCCAGGCCGCGCACGATGAAGCTTTTGGCCCCCATCGAGCCGGGGATGATGCCCAGCTGCCCTTTGTGCGCCGCCACCGCGCCCTTGCGCGTGACCAGTACCTGGTGGCCGAAGTGGGTTTCCTGCTGCACGTAGTTGTGGTGGCAGTTCACGGCTTCCACGTCGGCAGCAAACGGTTTGCTGATGACGCGGCGCATGGCGGCCACCACGTGTTCCATCATCACCATGCGGTTCTGCCGGGCGTAGTCCTGCGCCCAGCCCACGGCGGCGACGTAATCGTCAAAGTGCTGGCTGCCTTCTTCGAAGTAGGCCAGGTCGCGGCTGGGCAGGTTGGCCATGTGTTGGCGCATGTCGGCCTGTGCCAGTTCGATGAACAGGTTGCCGATGGCGTTACCGACGCCGCGTGAGCCGGAGTGCAGCATCACCCACACCCGTTCGGCTTCGTCCAGGCACACTTCAATGAAGTGGTTACCGGTACCCAGCGTGCCCAGGTGCTTGTAGTTGTTGGTGTTCTTCAGCCGCGGGTATTTCTGCGTCAGCGCGGTAAAGGCCGGTGCCAGCTTGGCCCAGGCCGCGTCTACGCTGGCCGGGGGCTGGTGCCAGCTGCCCTGGTCGCGCGGGCCGCTGGTGCGGCCGTGCGGTACCGCCGCTTCGATGGCGCTGCGCAGGCCGGCCAGGTTGTCCGGCAGGTCGCTGGCTGTCAGCGTGGTACGGGCGGCCATCATGCCGCAGCCGATATCCACGCCGACTGCCGCCGGAATGATGGCGCCTTGGGTGGGGATGACGCTGCCGATGGTGGAGCCTTTGCCCAGGTGAACGTCGGGCATGACCGCCAGGTGCTTGAAGATGAAGGGCAGCTGTGCCGTTTGCAGCAGCTGCTGGCGCGCGCTGTCTTCTACCGGCACACCGCGGGTCCACATCTTGATCGGGCTGCCACCGTCCTGTTGCAGCAGTTCGTAGTCTTGTCGGGTATCCATATTGTTTCCGTGTCAGGGTGAGGTTGGCCGCAGGGTGACCAAACCGTTCAGCAATTGATCCAGGCCGCCTACCACCGAAATCTTGTCGATGCGCTCTGCCAGGCGTTCCAGCGTTTCCAGCTCTTTCAGTCGCAGCGCGGTGGGGTTGTCTTCCATCACTTTGGCGGTGTTCAGCAGCGAGCGGGTGGCGCCGGTTTCCTCGCGGCGGCGGATGACGTTGGCCTGCGCCGCTTTTTCGGCTTCTACCACCTTGGCCAGCAAGGCCTTCATGTCGCCGGGCAGGATGATGTCTTTCACCCCCAGCGCTTGCAGGTCGATGCCGAACACGGCCAGCCGGGTGCGTGCCTTGTGCAGCAGCTCCTGGTCCAGCAGCTGCTTGTTTTCCAGCAGTTCATCCAGCGTGCGGGTACCCACGGCGGCGCGCAGCAGCAGTTGCAGCTCGCGGTACAGGTGCTCGGCCGGTTTGGGCAGCTGGCTGAAGGCTTGCAGCACGTCGTGGAACTGCCAGTTGGCGTTCAGGTTCAGCCGCAGGCTGACCTTGTCGCGGGTCAGGATTTCCTGGCCGCTGACTTCCAGTGCCTGCAAGCGGGTATCGACCAGCTCTACCGCAATGTCACGGTTGAAGCGCCAGTAGCAGTAGCGGCCCGGCGCCAACAGCCGCAGCGCGTCGCCTTCGCTGCGTAGCAGGCCGACAAAGCCGGCCGGTACTTGCGCATTCAGCACCGCGTTCAGGCCGGCAATCTGGCGGCCGCGTAGCAGGGTTTGCGTCAGGCGTGCCTGCAAAGCGGCGGGCAGGGCCGCGGCGTCACGCAGGTTGACGCGTTCGACGTGCATCGGCACCCGGTCCTGCCAGTACAGGCCGTTATGGCCGGGGGGCAGGATCTCTACCAGCTGCTCGCGTTCGTAGCGCAGCGCCGCTTCGTCGTCGCCCAGCGACACCTCGTGAAAGTGGGCGGCTACCACCTCGGGTGCATGCTGGCGCAGGTAGTCGGCCAGCGGGTGCTCGAAGCGCGCCTGCTGCAGGCTGATGGTTTCCAGGGTCAGCTGCCCGAAGGGGTCGAAGCGGTAGTGGCGGCCTGGCGGCAGCAGGCATTCGAAGTCGCCTTCGCGCAGCAGCAGGCCGCGCTCGTTTTTCTTGACCAGCAGTTTCTTTAGCATCTTGGGCTCCTTGTTCGGGTGAGCCGGGGGCACACCGCTAGCGGGCGGGCGACGGGGTGCGGCAGGGGCATCGTGGGTGGGCAGCGCCGCTGACTACGCGGTGGCTGCCCCCGGATGTTGCTGCGGCAACGGGTCGCGGGCTGGCTAGCGGTGTGGCGGCGGGTTGGCCGCACCGGCTCGGCTACTGCATTGACACACTCGCCTTGAGAGGGCGTTTCGGACGGGAATCGAACCCGCTACACACAGCGAACAGGCTGTTGCTCTACCAAATGAGCTACCGAGGAGGCGATGCCGGGAGTCGAACCCGGCGTGGCAACCACTGCCATCGCCGTACTGCCGTGCAACAAGGGGCGGCATACCCGGCTACGACAGGCGGGCCTGGTACCGGGCACCGGGGCGGCTAGCAACCGCCTCCCGTGGGCACCGTGCTGCGTTGGGCAGTGTGTTGACTATTGCCAATAGCGTGCCAGCGGGGTGCTAAAGCTGAAAAAATCTTGCAAGTGGCTGTTTTTGAATGTTTTTATTTTTATTCTTAAGGCTGCTGTCGACAATTTTGCCAAGCATGCCATTGGAAATATGATACTTTTGGCTAGTAAATTTATCTTTTGGGATAGTTGTCATGCGCAAGCAGGTTGCCATCGGGTTTCTGGGTACGGTGCTGGACAAAGGCGGTTTTGGCGAAGCGCGCTGGAAGAAATGGCGGCCCAGCGTCGGCATTTGCCGCCAGCCGCAATGGCAGCTGCACCGGTTGCATTTACTGCACGACAACCACAGTCTGAAGCTGGCGCAACTGACTGCCGACGACATCCGCCGTGTCTCGCCCGATACCGAGGTGGTGCTGGAAACCTGCAACCTGCGTGACCCATGGGATTTCGAAGAGGTGTACGCCGCGCTGCACGACTTTGCCGCCGCCTACCCGTTCGACAGCGAGCACGAGGACTACCTGTTGCACATCACCACCGGTACCCACGTGGCGCAGATTTGCTGGTTTTTGCTGGCCGAGTCGCGCCATATCCCGGGGCGGCTGCTGCAAAGCAGTATCGGCCGTGCCGACGACGGCTACACGGGGACGGTCAAGGTGATCGACCTCGATTTGTCGCGCTACGACCAGATTGCGCAGCGTTTTGCCCGCCAGCGCGACGATACGCTGGCCTTGCTGAAGAGCGGGATCGCCACCCGTAACGAGGCCTTCAACCGCATGATCGGCCAGATCGAACGGGTGGCTACCCGTTCCGGTGCGCCGGTGTTGCTGTGCGGGCCGACCGGCGCCGGCAAGAGCTTTCTGGCGCGCCGCCTGTATCAGCTGAAAAAGGCACGCCATCAGTTGAGCGGGCCACTGGTAGAGGTGAACTGCGCCACCTTGCGCGGGGACGGGGCGATGTCGGCCCTGTTCGGCCATGTGAAGGGCGCGTTTACCGGCGCCTTGCAAGCGCGCGAGGGCCTGCTCAAACGCGCCGATGGCGGCATGCTGTTTCTGGACGAAATCGGCGAGCTGGGCTTGGACGAACAGGCCATGCTGTTGAAAGCCATCGAGGAAAAGCGCTTCTTCCCCTACGGCAGCGACCGCGAAGTCAGCAGCAGTTTCCAGCTGGTGTGCGGTACGGTGCGAGACCTACAGCAATGGGTGGCGGCCGGGCGCTTTCGCGAAGACCTGTACGCCCGCATCAACCTGTGGCGCTTTACCTTGCCGGGCTTGGCCGCCCGGCGCGAGGACATTGCGCCCAACCTGGAGTTCGAGCTGCTGCGCCACGCCAGCGAAAGCGGCGAGCGGGTGCGTTTCAGCCGCGAGGCCCGCGAGGCATACCTGGCCTTTGCCACGTCGGCCGAGGCCAGCTGGCAGGGTAATTTTCGCGAGCTGTCGGCGTCGGTAACCCGCATGGCGACGCTGGCCGACGACGGTAATATCGGCCTGGCCGAGGTAACCGAGGAAATGGCGCGCTTGCGCGATGGCTGGCAAGCGCCGGTGGCCAACGGGGCGGCGCTGGCGCCGGCCTTATGGCAGCAGGTCTTGCCGGACGCGCAGCTCGACCTGTTCGATCAGGCCCAGTTGGAGGCGGTACTGGCAGCGTGCCGCGACGCCGACAGTTTGTCCGAAGCGGGCCGCTGCCTGTTCGCGGTGTCGCGCCAGGCGCGCAGCACGGCCAACGACGCCGACCGCCTGCGCAAGTATCTGGCGCGTTTCGGGCTGGATTGGGCCGGTGTGAAGGCGGTGCTGTCGCCGTAAGCGGCGCTAGCCGTACACCTTCCAGAAAAACGCGGCGGTCAGCACGCTGCCCAGCGCCACCACCACCCGCTTCAGCCACAGCGCCGGCAGCCGGCGGGCGAGGCGGGCGCCGGCGACGCCGCCGCAGATGGTGCCGGCCAGCATTACCAGCGCGGCGGGCCAGTCCACCAGGCCGGCCACGATGAAGGTGAGCACCGCTACGCCCGAGATCAGCACCGATAGCCAGGTTTTCAGCGCGTTCATGCGGGTGAGGGTATCCAGCGCAAACAGGCTGTACAGCGCCAGCATCATGATGCCCATGCCGCCGCCGAAAAAGCCGCCGTAAATGCTGACCACGAACTGCCCTAGCAGCAGCGCGCCGGTACTGCGGCCCACGTTGGCCGCGTGCTGGCTCATCCAGCGCGTGAGCGTGGCGCTGAAGGCAAACATGGCGGTGGCCAGCAGGATCAGCCACGGGATCAGCACGTCGAACAGCCGGGGCGACACCACCGTCACCAGCCAACCTCCCGCCAGGCCGCCCAGCACGCTGGCGACGCTCATGCCCGCCATGGCGCGCTGACCGGCGAGTTCGCGGCGGAAGGTGAGGCTGCTGGCCACGTAGCCGGGCCATTGCGATACCGAGCTGGTGGCGTTGGCCACGATGGGCGGCACACCGGCCGCTACCAGCGCGGGGAAGGTAATCAGCGTGCCGCCACCGGCCACGGCGTTGAGGCCGCCGGCGGCGAAGGCGGCGGCAAACAGCGCCAGTGCGACGGTGAGCGTCATGCGGCCAGCACGCTGGCGAATACGGCGACGACGCGGTCCAGCTCGCTGCGGCCAACTTGCCAGTGCGTCACCAGCCGCATCAGGCCGTGTTCCGGCCCGTTGGCCTTGATGTTGGCCGCGGCCAGTGCCGCCATCAGGCGGTTGCTATCCAGCGCGGCGGGCAGGCGGAACCACACCATGTTGATGTGCACGTTGTCCAGGTTCACTTCCACGCCGGGCAGGGCGGCCAGCTGTGCGGCCAGGTAGCGGGCGTTGGCGTGGTCTTCCGGCAGGCGTGCCACCATCTCGGTGAGCGCCAGCAGGCCGGGGGCGGCCAGTACGCCGGCCTGGCGCAGGCCGCCGCCCAGCAGCTTGCGGTTTTTGCGGGCGCGGGCGATGAAGGTGGCCGGGCCGGCCAGAATGGAGCCTACCGGCGCGGCCAGGCCTTTGGACAGGCAGCACATCACGGTATCGCTGTAGCGGGTGATGTCGCTGACGTCGCAGCCCAGGTGCACGGCGGCGTTGAACACGCGGGCGCCGTCCAGGTGCACCGGTACACCGTGCTGTTGTGCTACGTCCCACACCGCCGCCATGTCGGCCAGCGGAATGACGCGGCCGTTGCTGTGCGCGTTTTCCAGGCAGATCAGGCCGGTGCGCGGCCAGTGGATGTCTTCGCCGTCACGGATGCGTTTTTTCACCTCGGCGGCGGGCAGTACGCCGTTATCGCTGGCGATGGTGCGCAGCTGTACGCCGGCAATGACGGCGGCGCCGCCGGTTTCGTGCCACACGATGTGGCAGTCGTCGCCCAGAATCACTTCGTCGCCACGCTGGCAGTGGGTAAACAGCGCCAGCTGGTTGCCGAAGTTGCCGCTGGGTACGAACAGCGCGGCTTCCTTGCCCAGCAGGCGTGCGGCCAACGTTTCCAGCTCGTGTACCGTGGGGTCGTCACCGTAGACGTCGTCGCCGACCACGGCGTTGGCCATGGCCTGGCGCATGGCCGGGGTGGGGTGGGTAACGGTGTCGCTGCGCAGATCGATGACGGTGGACATGCTGGCTCCTGGGCACAAGGGGAACGGTGGGGCGGCGCAATGCACAACGGCAACCCGGAGGTTGCCGTTGGAATGGACCGGGGGTTACCCGATTGTGCCAGCCGCAGGCCGGCTGCATGAAGGGGATTTTGGCAAAACAGTGTTCAGGCTGCGTTGATGTGGTAGGCCGCCTTGATGGCGGCGGCCTTGTCCAGGGCGCTTTGCAGGCCCTGCGCTCCCAGGCTGATGTCGTGGCCGCAGGTGCAGGCCAGGGCGGAGTCGGGTTGCAGGCTGGACAGGTGCTGGTGGTTTTCGTGGCCGCAGGCCTGGCACTCTATGACCACGGTGGCCTTGTAGTGCTTGTCCAGATCGATATCAAAGCGCGGTGACTTCATCAGGCGGTCTCCCGTAAAAGACAAGAACCTCCGCTGGCAGCGGAGGTTCTTCAACTTAGGAATGTGCCGGATTTATTGCAAGTTGCATTTGCCGGCACCCGCCCGCGATGGGCACCTGGCCTAGCGGCGGTGGCGGAAGGTGCTGAGGCCGATGGGCAGCTCGGCAAACCAGTTGATGAAGCGCATCACGTCGTCGCCCTGGTAGATGCTGCCGTGTTGCGGGCACAGCATGTCGATCTTCATGCGGCTGGCGCGCTCGCACCAGTCCAGCTTGGCTTCGGTGGAGCCCATCCAGCGGCGGTGGAAGCCTTCGGCGTGGCGGATGTGCTTGTCGAAGTCGCGCACGAACAGGACATCGTCTTCCGGTGGCAGCAAGGCGGCACCGACATCGCCGCTGAACAGGATGCGCGCGTCCGGGTCGTACAGGTGGAAGTTGCCGGACGAATGCAGGAAGTGCGCCGGCACGTATTCGATATGGCCGCTGCCCAGTGGCATGCTCATGCCCTCGTCGGGAATGGCGGTCAGCGAGTGCTCGTCGCCGCCAAAGTGCGGGATGAAGCTGCTCCACAACCGGCTGACGTAGCAGCGGATTTCGGGGTTGCATTCCAGCCACAGGCCCAGCGACGAGATGATGTCCGGGTCCTGGTGCGAGGCAAACAGGTAGCGTACCGACATCGGGTCGATGATGGTGGACAGCGCGGCGAATACGGCCGGAAAGATCTCGCTGCCGCCCGGGTCGGTCAGCAGGTTTTCGCCTTCGCGGCTGATCAGGTATTCGTTGGTATCGATGACGCAGTCGGGTTTGGACGGGTCGCGGGCAATCACTACCCAACGGTGGCTGCCGTCCTGGAAAATGGTCTGGGCCGTTTTCATCGTCTTTGCATTCCTGTGCACAGCGCCTCGATCGAGGGCAGGATGTTCTGGATTTTCTGGTCGAATTCCTGGCTGACCTCGGCCAGCGCGCGGCCGTATTCGCGGCCGTAGGCGGCTTCGATCTTGGCCGAGCGGGAAATGGCGGTGCCGAACTGGCACAGCTTGCGCGCGTCTTCCAGCCGGTCCAGCAGGCGTAGGCGCACGTCGCGTACGCGCAGGCTCACTTGCTCGAACTCGGCTTCGCGTCGCGTCATCACGTCGCGCAATGCCGGCGACGGGTTATCTACCAGGTCGGTGGCCTTCTTCAGTAGGCGGTAGCGGCGTTCCTGGCGCAGCAGGTCGGAGATCAGGTTCACCGCCAGGTAGGCGTCCTTGGATAGCTCCTGCATCAGCCCGGTCAGCTCGACCGACAGGCTGCGTAGCTCCTTGGAGATGACGCCAAAGCCCAGCGCCACCTCGCCGGCACGGTGCGCCAGCAGGATGGCGTTCAGCGCCATGATGTTGATCTGGAACGCGATCAGCACCACCCCCTTGATGCCTTCGTTCAGCCGCACGAAGCCGGCCAGTTCGCTGGAGGAATTCTTTTGTATTGCCCGGGTGCTCAACGCCTGCTCCTTCGCCGGTGGCCATGCAAAGAGTTTAGCAAAGCGCGTGCTGCGATGCCCCAGTTCTTTTAGTTTTACTAACAAGTGGTAACGCGCTGGTGCGCCGGGCGCAGCTTGGTTATGCTTGGCCGTTTTTTTGACGGGAGTCTGGCATGGAAGCCGATCTGGATCGCCGCTTTGGCGGTATCGCCCGCCTGTACGGCGACGCCGCGCTGCAAACCTTTGCTGCGGCCAACGTATGTGTGGTGGGCGTGGGCGGGGTAGGCTCCTGGGTGGTGGAGGCGCTGGCGCGCAGCGGCGTGGGCCGGCTGACGCTGATCGACCTCGACAATATTGCCGAATCCAATACCAACCGCCAGTTGCCGGCGCTAGACCCGCTGTACGGCATGGCCAAGGTAACAGCGCTGGCCGAACGCGTGCGCGCCATCAACCCGGCTTGCGTGGTGACCGAGGTGGAAGACTTCGTTACCGAAGACAACCTGGACGCCATGCTGGGCCAGGGTTTCGATTACATCGTCGATTGCATCGACAGCCTGCGCGTGAAGACGGCGATGGCGGCGTGGTGCGTGCGCCAGCGCCAGCCGTTTATCGTGTCTGGCGGTGCCGGTGGCCAGATGGACCCCACCCGTATTGCCATTGCCGACCTGGGCGCCGTCACCGAAGACCCGCTGCTGTCCAAGCTGCGTTACCAGTTGCGCCGCCACCACGGTTTCAGCCGCGAGCCGGGCCGCAAGCTGGGGGTGACCTGCGTGTACTCTACCGAGCCGCTGGTGTACCCGCAGGCGCAGGCCTGCGACACGGCCGAGGCGCGCGGGCCGCAGGGTTTGTCGTGCGCCGGTTTTGGCGCCAGCGTGGTGGTGACCGCTAGTTTCGGCTTGTTTGCCGCCTCGCGCGTGTTGTCTGACCTGGCCGCCGGCAAGCGCCGCAAGCGTTGAGCGCCGGTTTATAAGCGAAAAAGCCACCTTGCGAGGTGGCTTTTTTGCTTATGGCGTGGCCGGCAGCCGGTAGCGCTGGCGGTAGTACTGGCTGATGCGCTCGTATTCGCCACTGGCTTTCAGCTTCAGCAGTGCGGCGTCGAACTGCTGGCGCAGTGTCTGGCTGGCAAAGCCGACGTGGCGCGGCGAGTTGTTGAACAGTGCGTAGCTGACGATATTGAAGCGCTGGCCGTTCAGGTCGGTCTGGGTGGGGTTGGCGCGGAAGATGTATTCGTCGCCGACGATGACGTCGACGCGACGGTTCAGCAGCAGCCGGTTCAGCGTGTCCTGGTCGGCATGTTCGCTGTAGCCGGGTGACCGGGCGACTGCGGCGGCAAACTCGTTACCGAACAGCAGCCGGGCGTTCTGGAAGCTGGCAACCGTATAGCGCGACAGGTCGCTCACCTGCATCAGCACGATGCCGCTGTTGTGCAGGGCGATAGCGCGGTTGCGGTAATAGATCAGCGGTTGCGAGTAGTACAGCCCTTCGCTGGCGGCCGGCGTCAGCGTCAGCATCGCGTCCACCAGGTCTTCTTTCAGCATGGCCAGGCCGCGCGCCTGCGGCACCTGCACCACCTTGGTCTGGTAGCCGGCTTGCGCCAGCACGGCGATGGCCAGGGCGGCTTCCAGCCCGGTCTCGCCACCGCTTTCCACATACGGCGGCTTGGCCAGACCGACAGCCAGCCGGATTTCTGCCGCGCCGGCGGGCAGCAGCATCAGGCACAACAGAAAGGCAAACAGTCTGCTCATCGGGCGCTATCGAAAAGGTGCTGCAAGCACTATATAACGGTTGGCCGCAGGCGGTATGTCTGCTTGGTGGTACAGGGCGGCCAGTGGTGCGCTTTACCACAGCATGGCCGCCCGTTGCGGGCACGGTCTACAGCTTGAAGCTTTGCAGCGACTGGTTCAGCAGACGCGAACAGTCTTCCAGGCTGGCCGCTTCGGTAGACAGGGTGGCGGCTTCTTCGCGGTTGCTGCCGATGGCGTTGCCCAGCGCTTGCATGTGCTGGCTGATGGTGGCCACGTGCTGGCGGATGCTGTGGCTGTGGCTGACGTTGTCGTCGAAGGTCTGCTGCAGCGAGTCCAGCAGCAGGCGCGCTTGCTCCAGCGTGCGTTGCACGTCGCCGGAGCAGCCGGACAGCTTGTCGGCCTCGTCGGCCTGGCTGGTAATGACGCCGGCGGTGTCCTGGATGGTTTGCAGCAGCTTGCCGACAAAGCTGTCGGTTTCGGACAGTGTGGCCTGGGTCTGGCCGGCCAGCTTGCGTACTTCGTCGGCCACCACCGCAAAGCCTCGGCCCGCTTCGCCGGCACGGGCGGCTTCGATGGCGGCATTCAGTGCCAGCAGGTTGGTCTGTTCGGAAATGCCGGCAATGCGTTGCAGGATGCCGGTAATGTTCTGCACATCGCTGGACAGCGCCTCGAAGCGTTTGGCCAGCGTACGGTTGTCGGCCACATGGTGGTGCATGCCTTCGCTCAGTTCGCCGACGGCGCTGCGCGACTGCGCCAGCTGCTGGCCCACGCTGGCCAGTTGTTGCTGGGCGGCTTGCAGCATCTGGCTGCTTTGCGCGCTGAGCTGGTTGATGTCTTCGGTACAGCCGTGCAGGGTGTGCAGCGACTGCTGGCTGTGGTTCGCGGTTTCGCGCATGTGCTGGGTGCTCTGGCGCACGTTCTCGGCACTGTGGAAGGTCTGGCTGGCGTTGTCGGACACTTCGTGCAGGGTCTGGCTGACGGCCTGGCACAGCTGGTTGAAGCTGTGTGCCATCTGCGCGATTTCATCGTTGCCGTGCACGTTCAGCTTGCCGCTCAGGTCGCGTTCGCTGGCACGGCGGGCCACGTGGCGGGTAATGCGGCTGATGGACGCGGCCAGCATATTGGCCAGCAGCCAGGCCACCAGCATGCCTGCCAGCAGCGACACGCCGCCGATCAGCAGTACTTCACGCAGCACGGCATGGCGGCTGGCCATGGCGGCTTCCAGCGGCACGTCGGCCGCCAGTACCACGGTCTGGCCGTTCAGCGTGGTGGGCAGAAAGATGGAGCGGAAGGTGCCGTATTTGTCGGTGTATTCGTCGTACTGCACCGACTTTTGCTGGAAGGCCTGCTGCAGACCCTCGCTGGCCTCGTAGGCTTCCAGATGGTGGCCGAACTTGTCGCTGTTGCGCTCGGCTTCGCCGGCGCCGTCGGCCAGGTACACCACCTTGCCGTCTTTCTGCCACAGCAGGTACAGGTATTTCACGCCAAACTGGCGGGCGTAGTTGTCCATGGTGGCGGCGTTGGCCAGCATCTGCTGTTGACTGACGCTACCGGGTGTGAATACGTTGGCAAGGAAGGGCTCGCCCAACAGGGCGGGAATGGCCCGCGCCGCTGCATTAAGGCGGGTGTCGATGATGGCGGTAGCCTGTTCGGTGCTGCGCAGGTAGCTGTGCGCCGAGAGCGACAGGATGGTCAGTACATTCAGCAGGGCAAACAGGCAGACCAGCTTGGTACGGATGCTCACACGGTGTAGCCAGGACATGGGTGGCAAACCTCTTGTTTTGTAGGGGTGGGTGGTTTGGTGGTCATTATTTCACTTCAATGTGTCAATAGAAGTGATTCTTATCGATATTGTCCGAAATTTTTACTACATACACTTGAAAAAGTTGCATTCATGCAATTGCGCTAATGACAGGAGTTCGCATGCAAGTTCAGAAAACCGCACTGGTCACCGGTGCCGATCGCGGCATTGGCTTAGCCATCGCTTGCCGGCTGGCCGCACAGGGCTGGCGCATCGCCTTGCACGGCCTGGCTGACGAGGCCGGCCAGGCCGCCACGCTGGCCGCAGTACGCGCAGCGGGGGCTGCCGACGCCGCTTTTTTCAGTGCCGACCTGCGCAGCGGTGATGCCACACGACAACTGGCTGAAACGGTGCTGGCGCACTACGGCCGGGTGGACGTGCTGGTCAACAATGCCGGCATGCAGCACGCGGCGCCGTTGCTGGAAATGCCGGCACAGAAGTGGGACGACATCATTGCCGTCAATTTGTCGGCAGCGTTTCATTTGATGCAAATGTGCTTGCCCGGCATGTTGGCCGCCGGCTGGGGCCGCATCATCAACATTGCCTCGGTGCACGGCCTGGTGGCGTCCAGCGGCAAGCTGCCGTACGTGGCCAGCAAGTTCGGCATTGTCGGCATGACCAAGGCGGCGGCACTGGAAACCGCCGGCCTGGGCGTTACCGTTAACGCGGTGTGCCCCGGCTGGGTGGAAACGGCGCTGATTGAGCCGCAAATCCTGGCCCGTGCGGCGAAGCTGGGGGTTGGCCGCGACGAAGGCGCGCGCGACCTGGTGCTGGAAAAGCAGCCGTCGGGCCGCATGAGCCAGCCGGCGGACATCGCCGAGGCGGTGGCCATGCTGTGCGGCGACTGGGCGCACAACCTGACCGGCGTGGCCTTGCCGGTAGATGGCGGCTGGACGGCGCAGTAAGCGTTGCAGGGTTGGCCGCAGCCCGTGCTTGGCCAAGGCTTGCGCCAGCGCAAGCCTGCGGCATATGCCGATGCGGCGTGCTCTGGTAATCTAGCTGGCTGGATGACCAACCTTAGCCATCATGAGCACGAACGATTCCCGTATTTACCTGGCCTCCGGCAGCCCGCGCCGTCGCGAAATCCTGGAAGGCATGGGCCTGAGCCTGGAACGCATTCACGCCGAGATCGATGAAAGCGTGTTGCCCGGCGAAGACGCCATTACCTACACCGAGCGCCTGGCGCGCGAAAAGGCCGCCGCCGGCTGGGAAGTGGTGCAGCGCTGCGGCCTGCCCGAGCGCCCGCTGCTGGCCGCCGACACCACGGTGGTACAGGACGGTGAAATCTTCGGCAAGCCGGTCGACGCCGCCGACGCCCGCCGCATGCTGCTGGCCTTTTCCGGCCGCAGCCACCAGGCCGTTACCAGCGTGGCGGTGCGCCAGGGCGATCACGTCGAGGTGCGCACCAGCGTGACCGACGTGACGTTCAAACCGCTGAGCGAGGCGGAAATCCAGCGCTATATCGATAGCGGCGAGCCGTTCGACAAGGCCGGTGCCTACGGCATCCAGGGCCGTGCGGCGGTGTTTGTCAGCCGTATCGAAGGCAGTTTCACCGGTGTGATGGGCCTGCCCGTCTACGACACCGCCCAGATTCTTGGCAACTTCGGTTACCAGTTTCCCTGACCCCCGGAGCCCGCCATGCTGCAACAACCGATTCCGCTGCCGCGCGACCTGCCGCGCCCCAAAGAACAGATCCTGGTCAACATCACGCCGCAGGAAACCCGCGTGGCGGTGCTGGAAGACGCCATCGTGCAGGAGCTGCACATCGAGCGCTCGGCCAGCCGCGGCATCGTGGGCAATATCTACCTGGGCCAGGTGAAGCGCGTGCTGCCGGGCATGCAGAGCGCTTTCATCGAAATCGGCCTCGAGCGCGCCGCCTTCCTGCACATTGCCGACGTACTCGAGCAGCGCCAGCACCCGTCCGAGCCGCAACGCATCGAGAAGATGCTGTTTGAAGGCCAGACCGTGCTGGTGCAGGTGATCAAGGACCCGATCGGCACCAAGGGTGCGCGGCTGTCGACGCAGATCAGCCTGGCCGGCCGTTTCCTGGTGCACCTGCCGCAAGAAGAACACATCGGCATCTCGCAGAAGATCGAGCACGAGGCCGACCGCCTCAGCCTGAAGTCGCGGCTGGAAAAGAAGCTGCCGGACGGTGCGCCGCGTGGCTACATCATCCGCACCAGCGCCGAAACCGCCACCGACGACGAGCTGGCGGCCGACATCGGCTACCTGTCCAAACTGTGGGCCGATATCCGTCACAAGTCGCAGCACCTGCCGGCGCAGAGCCTGCTGTACGAAGACCTGCCGCTGGCGGTACGCGTGCTGCGCGATATGGTGAGCGACCACACCGAGAAGGTGATCGTCGATTCCACCGAGAACTACGGCAAGATGGTGGAGTTTGCCGAGGCCTACGTGCAGTCGGCGGTGGCCAAGATCGAGCGTTACAGCGGCGAGCGCCCGCTGTTCGAGCTGCACGGCATCGAAACCGAGATCGACAAGGCGCTGTCGCGCCGCGTCAACCTGAAGTTTGGCGGCTACCTGATCATCGACCAGACCGAGGCGATGACCACCATCGACGTCAACACCGGCGGCTTTGTCGGTAACCGCAACTTTGACGAAACCATCTTCAAGACCAACCTGGAAGCCACGCTGGCGCTGGCACGCCAGCTGCGCCTGCGCAATCTGGGCGGTATCATCATTGTCGATTTCATCGATATGGATAACGCCGAGCACCGCGAGGCGGTGCTGGCCGAGCTGGCCAAGGCGCTGGCGCGCGACCGCACCCGCGTCACGCTGAACGGCTTTACCAGCCTGGGCCTGGTGGAGGTAACGCGCAAGCGCACCCGCGAAAGCCTGGCCCACGTGCTGTGCGAGCCGTGTCCGGTGTGTCAGGGGCGCGGCGAGATCAAGACGGCGCAAACCGTCTGTTACGAGATCCAGCGCGAGATCGTGCGCGAGACGCGCCGCTTTGACGCCAAGGGTTTCCGCATTCTGGCCGCGCAAAGCGTGATCGACATGCTGCTGGACGAAGAATCGCAAAGCCTGGCCATGCTGATCGACTTCATCGGCAAGCCCATCTCGCTGGCAGTGGAAAGCACCTACAGCCAGGAACAATTCGACGTGGTACTGATGTAGGCCTTGAAAGGCCGTCGCGGTGCCATCAGCTGTCACAGGCTGGCCGCGCACCGGGTACATCAAGAGGGCGCCGCCGGCAGGCAGCGCCCTTTTTCATGCCTGCGCGGGCAGGCAAACAGAACAAGCAAAGGTAAGAGCATGACTGCAAGCAATCACGACGCGCTGTGGCTGGCCATCCTGCAGGAGGCCGAACTGGCGGTACGCGACGAGCCGCTGCTGGCCAGCTTTCTGCACATGACGGTGCTGCGCCACGGCACGCTGGAAGACGTGCTGGCGTTTCACCTGTCCAGCAAGCTGGCCAGCCCGGTAATGGACGCTCGTGCGCTGATGGAGCTGTTCCGCGAGGCGTTTGCGGCCAACCCGGCCATCGTCGACGCGGTACGCGCCGACATCACCGCCTGCTACGAGCGCGACCCGGCTTGCGACAGCTACTCCACCCCCTTGCTGTACTTCAAGGGCTTTCATGCTCTGCAAAGCCAGCGCGTGACGCACTGGCTGTGGCAGGAAGGCAGAAAGACGCTGGCGTATTTCTTGCAAAACCGCATCTCCGAAGTAATGGGCGCCGATATCCACCCGGCGGCCAGAATTGGCCACGGCGTCATGCTGGATCACGGCACCGGCATTGTGGTGGGCGAAACCGCCGTCATCGGCAATAACGTGTCGATCCTGCAGGGCGTGACGCTGGGAGGCACCGGCAAAGACCACGGCGATCGTCACCCGAAAGTGGGCGATGGCGTGCTGATCGGCGCCAATACCTCCATCCTCGGCAATATCCGCATTGGCGACTGTTCCAAGGTAGGCGCCGGCAGCGTGGTGCTGGACGACGTGCCGGCACACTGCACGGTGGTAGGCGTACCGGCCAGGGTGGTGGCGCAGCTTTGTCCGGGCACCCCGGCCCTAGACATGGACCAGCGCGTATGAGCGCCAGCGCCATCCACTTTGCCCTGCCGTCGCCGGCGCATACGCTGCAGCAGCTGTGTGCCGCCAGCACCTTGCCGGGCGAGGTGCTGTGCTTCCAGGAGGATTTCAGCCAGGGCCCGTTGGCCGATTGCGACCTGATCGACCCGCAGGCGCGCATGGGTTACTGGAACGCGGTGCTGTGGGCGCAAGACTGGTGGCCACAGCAGGACGAAGACTTCGTGCACGCTTACTGGGCCAGCCGCAAGGCGCAGCTGAAGGCCTTCGAGCGCCGGGTGCCGTTGTACGCCTGGGCCGGTGGCCATGCCGGCGAATGGCTGATGCTGTGCATGCTGGCCGAGCACGCCCACGCCGACACCCCGCTGTACCACGTGGCGGTGCCGCAGGACGGCCGTCGCAGCTGCATGGGTATCCAGCCGCCGCAGGCGCTGCCCGCGCTGTTTGCCGGCGCCCGCTTGCTAACGGCCGCCGAGCGCGAACAGTTGGCCGCACAATGGCGTTACTGGCAGGAACATGGCGACGGAATACGCTACCTCGATGCGCAAGGCACGCTACAGCAGCACCCGATCGATCATTACGACAATGCGCTTGTCAATGCCATAAAAGTGGCCGGCAAATGGCCTGTAGCAAGGCTGGTAGGCGAAGTGATGGGGCGCGAGGAACAAGCCTGGCTGAGCGATAGCTTTTTGTTCTGGCGGGTGAAAAAGCTGGTGGATGCCGGTGTGCTGAAACGTGAAAATGTGCCTGGCGCCATGCCGTTGATATGCCATTGGTAAATCAAATGGGGTACTTCCGCACGGCCTGAAGGCGGCGTAGAATGCGCCGCCTTTGCATTGGTGTGCCCGTTTGCGGCCGCCGTGCCGCCACACGAGGAAACCCGACATGAACGTACGCGTAGTCGATTACCGCGCGCCCGACGCGGCCGAACAGTTCACCCGCAGCCTGCACGAAACCGGCTTCGGCGTGCTGGTCAACCACCCGATCCCGCAAGACCTGGTAGAAAGCATCTACCGCAACTGGCTGGCGTTCTTCGGCACCGAAGAAAAGCACGACTTTGCGTTCTCGGTAGAAAAGCAGGACGGCTACTTCTCGCCGGAAATCTCCGAAACCGCCAAGGGCCACACCCAGAAAGACATCAAGGAATACTTCCACATCTACCCGTGGGGGCGCATTCCGGCGCAGCTGAAAGACGACGCCATGCGCTACTACGACACCGCCAACACGCTGGCGCAAGAGCTGCTGGCCTGGGTAGAGCAGTACACCCCGGCCGACATTGCGGCCAACTACAGCGAGCCGCTGTCGCAGATGATCCAGGGCAGCCAGAAAACCCTGCTGCGCGTGCTGCGCTACCCGCCGCTGACCGGTAACGAGCCGGCCGGCTCGCTGCGCGCCGCTGCGCACGGCGACATCAACCTGCTGACCATCCTGCCGGCGGCCAACGAGCCGGGCCTGCAAGTACAGGATATGAACGGCAACTGGATCGACGTACCCTGTGACTTCGGCATGCTGATCATCAATATCGGCGACATGCTGTGCGAAGCGTCGCGCGGTTACTACCCGTCCACCCAGCACCGCGTGGTGAACCCCACCGGCGAAGGCGCCAGCAAGAGCCGCGTGTCGCTGCCGCTGTTCCTGCACCCGCGTGACGAAGTGGTGCTGTCCGAGCGCTACACCGCCGGTGCCTACCTGGCCGAACGCCTGCGCGAGCTGGGCGTGAAGATGTAAGCCAGCCACGCTGCCTGATCAGCCCGGCCCTGTCCCCCGACAGCGCCGGGTTTTGTTTTGCGCCCAGGGTTGGCCGCAAGCACGGCTAGAATGGCACTTTGCCTGTGGAGACTGCCGCATGACCCAGCTTGCCGCGCTGAGCGCACTGATCATCATCGATATGCAGAAAGGCATGCAGCGCATGCCGGCACACACGCGTAACAACCCCGGCGCCGAGGCGGTAATCGCGGGCCTGCTGGCCGCCTGGCGCCAGGCCGGGCAGCCGGTGGTACACGTGCGCCACCTGTCGCGCACGCCAGGCTCGCCGTTCTGGCCGGGGCAGGACGGGGTGGAATGGCAGCCGGCGCTGGCGCCGCTGCCGCACGAGCACGTGGTGGACAAACACGTACCGGACGCCTTTGCCCACAGCCAGTTGGAACGCTGGCTGCACCAGCGCGGCATTCACCGTTTGGTGGTGGCGGGTGTCAGCACCAACAACTCGGTAGAGGCCACGGCGCGCAGCGGCGGCAACCTCGGTTTTGACGTGCGGGTCGTGGCCGATGGCTGCTACGCCTACGCACAGCACGACTTCGACGGCGTGGCGCACAGCGCGCAGACCGTGCACGCGATGGCGCTGGCCAACCTGCACGGTGAATACGCCACGGTGCAGACCTCCGCCGAGGTGTTGGCTGCCTTAGCTGGCGCCTGATGCGGCCAACTCCGCCACCATGCCGGTAGCGTCGTTGCCGTAGCAGGCCAGCTTGGCCGCCGGTAGCGGGTAGGGGCGGTAGCCGTGGCGTGCCCAGTAGTGCTGGGCGCCTTGCACCGCCACCAGGCGCGCAAAGCGCAGGCCGCGCTCGCGCGCCTTGTCCTGCAGCCGCGCCAGCAGACGCGGTGCGATGCCGCGGCCACGGGTGCTGCGGCACAGTGCCATGTCGTGGATGAACAGCGTGTCGTGTTGCGGCGGCAGGCGGGCCAGCGGCTGGTTCAGCTGCGGCGGGGTGTCGCCGTGCCACGGGTGGGCAAAGACATAGCCCTTTACCTCGCCGCCGTGTTCGGCCACCCAGCAGGTATCGGGCGATAGCGCATGGCGCGAGGCCAGTGCGTCGCGGCTTTCGATCAGGTTGGCGGGGTAGCTTTGTGCCTGGATGGCGAGGATGGCGCCGAAATCGGCGGCTTGCATGGTGCGTAAGACGATATTGCCGTGCTGCATGGACTTGCGTTGACAGTAAAGCGGGGACGTAAAGCAAAAAACCAGCCCGAAGGCTGGTTTTTTGTGTTGGTGGCGAATCAGGGACTCGAACCCCGGACCTGCGGATTATGATTCCGTCGCTCTAACCGACTGAGCTAATTCGCCACGTTCCCGATGCGTTGCATCAAGGCTGCGAACTATAACCGAGCCGTTTTTGCGCTGTCAACAAGTTTTATGCAAATTCTGGCGCCGGCCGTTACAGCGTGTAGCAGCGGTCGCCGCTGGCGAAGCCTTGCCAGTCCACATCCACGCCCTTGCCGAAACCGATCACCTTGAAGGTTTCGCCCATTTCCACCGGCGACAGCAGCCGCTGCGCCGCCTTGGCCAGCGGCAGGTATTGCTTGACGTTGGCCGCATCCAGGTGCGACAGCAGGTCGGTAATGCCGCAGTTGATCAGGAACTGCGCCTGGCTGCAGTAGCCGATCAGGTCCAGCCCGGCGTCGATGCCGCTTTGTGCCACCGCGCTGAAATCCACGTGGCAGGTAATGTCCATCAGGCCCGGCAGGTAGAACAGGTCCTGCACCGTGTGGTGGCGGTAGTGGCCCAGCAGCGTGCCCATGTGGCGTTCCGGGTGGTAGAACTCGCTGGCGCTGTGGCCGTAGTCGATCATGATGATGGCGCCGCGTTGCAGCGTCTGGCCCAGCGTGCGGATGAAGGCGCGGTTGGCCAGGCTGATCTCGCTGGTGTAACCGGGGGTGGCCGGAATCAGGTCTGCGGCCAACCCTGCCAGCACCGCGTCGGTAAACGGGCGGTCTTCGTAACAGAAGGCGCCGTCCAGCACGGTAACGCCGCGTTGTTGCAGCGTGCCGTCCACATTGCGGCTGACCAGCTCGCACGGCATCGCGTCCAGCACCTCGTTGCCCAGCATGATGCCGTCGAAGCCGGCCGGCAGCGCCGCCGCCCACTGTACGCGGCTGGCCAGGTGCGGCACGCGTTCGGCCAGCGTGGCGCGCTGGCGCTCGATCAGGTCTGGCGACAGGTCGACGATGGTATAGCTGGCCGGCAACTGGCCCAGTACTTCCAGCTCGGCCAGCAGGTCGGCTGCCAGGCGGCCGGTGCCGGCGCCGAATTCCAGCAGGTGGCCGGCGGTTTGCGGCAGCAGTGCGGCCAGCTGGCGTGCCAGCGTCTGCGCAAACAGTGGTGACAGCTCGGGCGCGGTGACAAAGTCGCCCCCTTCGCCGAACTTGCGGCTGCCGGCGGTGTAATAGCCCAGGCCCGGCGCGTACAGCGCCTGTTCCATGAAGCGCGAAAACGGGATCCAGCCGCCGTTGTCGGCGATTTCGGCGGCAAGCGTGGTGGCCAGGGTACGGCTGATGGCCAGGGCGTCGTCAGAAGGCTGGGGCAGGGTCATGGTATGTGCATCGGCTGGCGGGTGGCGGCGCGCGCAGGGCGCACCGGCTGCCGTGTGCCGGCAGCAGCGGGTTCTCGTCTCTGGCGGCAACTGCCACTAGAATGGCGGATTGTCGCTAATCGGCGCCCAGACGCCAAGCGCTTGCCGTAGTCACAACACCAGAAGGGGCTTTGCATGACCAATCCGCTCAACGACAAAGTGGTACTCGTTACCGGTGCCGCGCGCCGGGTCGGCGCCGGCATCGCCCGCCACCTGCACGCACGCGGCGCGCGGCTGGTGCTGCATTACCGCGGCTCGCGGGCGCAAGCCGAGGCGCTGGCGGCCGAGCTGAACGCGCAGCGGCCCGACACGGTGGCGCTGGCGCAGGCCGACCTGCTGGATACGGCGGCGCTGCCGGCGCTGGTGGCCGACGCCGTGGGCTGCTTCGGCCGGCTGGACGGGCTGGTGAACAACGCCTCCAGCTTTTACCCCACCGACGTTGGCCGCATCAGCGAGCAGGACTGGTTCGACCTGATGGGTAGCAACCTCAAGGCGCCGCTGTTCCTGGCGCAGGCGGCGGCACCGTACCTGGCGGCCAGCCGGGGCGCCATTGTCGGCATCGTCGACATCCACGCCGACCGGCCGATGAAGCGCCACCTGGTGTACAACCTGGCCAAAGCCGGCCACGCGCAGCTGATCCGCAGCCTGGCCATCGAGCTGGCGCCGCAGGTGCGCGTCAACGGCGTGTCGCCGGGTGTGAACGTGTGGCCGGAAGACGACGTGTCGTTCGACGAGCGCGAGCGCCAGGCCATCGAGGCCACCATCCCCTTGCAACGCACCGGCGTGCCCGACGACATCGCGCGTGCGGTGGCCTTTCTGCTGTTCGATACCGACTACGTCAACGGCCAGATCCTGGCGGTAGACGGCGGCCGCAGCGTGGTGCTGTAGCCGCGGCCAACCTTGCTGCCGCGCCGCCCGCTGCACCGGTGAAAAAAAGCCGGCGCGGCGGTGGTACAAACCGGCTGCCGGGGGCTAAAATAGCCGGTTTTTCAATTTCTTAGCCGTACCCCATGTCCGAACCGCAACAGACCGCCGACGACAAGGCCAAAAAGGCCGCGTTCGAGGGCAATAAACTCTCCAAGCGCCTGCGTCACCATGTGGGCGCCGCCATCAACGACTTCAACATGATCGAAGAGGGCGACCGCGTGATGGTCTGCCTGTCCGGCGGCAAGGACAGCTATGGCCTGCTGGATATCCTGTTGGGCCTGCAAAAGTCGGCCCCGATCAACTTCAGCATCGTGGCCGTCAACCTGGACCAGAAACAGCCGGGCTTCCCCGAACACGTGCTGCCGCAGTACCTGGAATCGATCGGTGTGGAATACCGCATCATCGAGGAAGATACCTACAGCATCGTCAAGCGCCTGATTCCGGAAGGCAAGACCACCTGCAGCCTGTGCTCGCGCCTGCGTCGCGGCATCCTGTACCGCGTGGCCGACGAACTGGGCGCCACCAAGATCGCGCTGGGCCACCACCGCGACGACATCCTGCACACCTTCTTCCTCAACATGTTCTACGGCGGCAAGCTGAAAGCCATGCCGCCCAAGCTGGTGTCCGACGACGGCCGCCACATGGTGATCCGCCCGCTGGCCTACTGCCGCGAGAAGGACCTGGAACGCTACGCCGCGTTACGCGCCTTCCCCATCATTCCGTGTAACCTGTGCGGCTCGCAGCCCAACCTGCAGCGCCAGGTGGTGAAGGAGATGGTGAACGACTGGGACAAACGCTTCCCGGGCCGCGTGGAAAGCATGTTCCGCGCCATGCAGAACGTGGTGCCGTCGCACCTGGCCGATACCAAGCTGTTCGACTTTGCCGGCCTGCAAACCGGTGACAGCCCGTTTGAAGGCGGCGACACCGCCTTCGACAAGGAAGAATTCCGCGACCCGATCGCGCTGGCCGAAGACGACGATGGCGAGCCGATCGCAGCCGCAGCCAAGCCGCGCCGCACCATCAGCATTCTGGATTCGCGCCCCAAGGCCGATAGCCAGGCGGGAGACAGCTGTGGCGGGTAAGGCACTGCACCCCTTCCGCCGCCGTGTACGCAACAGCGTGGACGCGCTGCCGGAAGTGGAAATCTCCGAGGCGGACAATATCCGCTCGCTGCACCTGGGCTCGGAAACCATCCAGAGCTCGATGGACCTCGACGACCCGGCCGACCTGGTACTGAGCTACAGCCGCGCCATGATGGGCTTCTTGCTGTGGCGCGACGACCCGGCGCACATCCTGCAGATCGGCCTGGGTGGCGGCTCGTTCGCGCGCTGGATCGACGAATACCTGCCGGACGCGGTGAGCGTGGCGGTGGACATCAACCCGCAAGTCATCGCCGTGGCGCGGGCGTTTTTTCAGCTGCCGGAAGAGGGCGACTTCTTCCAGATCGTGGAAGCCGACGGTGCCGAGTACGTGAAGGTGTTCCGCGAGTCCACCGACGTCATTCTGGTGGACGGCTTTGACGGCCTGCAGATTGTCGATGCGCTCACCACCGAGGAGTTCTTCGAGGACTGCAAGCGCGCGCTGACCGAAGACGGCGTGTTCGTTACCAACTGGTGGAGCGGAGACAAACGCTACCACCAGTTTGTCGAGCGCCTGCTGGGCGTATTCGAAGGCCGCGTGGTGGAATTGCCGGCGCTGACGCACGGCAATATGGCGGTGATGGCGTTCAAGAGCACGCCCACCCCCACCACCTGGGACGCGCTGGAAAAACGCGCCGACGAGCTGGAAGGCCGCTACGGGCTGGAGTTTTGCGAGTTTGTGCGCCGCCTGAAAGAAAACAACCTGCACAGCCAGAACCGGCTGCTGCTTTGATTTTGTTCGGCCACGAACGCACACGAAAAACACGAAAGTCTACCCCGCCCAGACCAGGCGGCTTGCCAGGCAAGGGCAGGGTCCGTGTCGTTTCGTGTGTTCCCGTGGCTGAAAAGTAATGAGGTGACAACTGCCATGATCAGTTACGACACGATTACCGACCGCAAGCTGCGCTTTGCCCTGGTAGGCTGCGGCCGTATTGCGGCCAACCATTTTGGCGCCATCGAAAAACACGCCGACCGCTGCGAGCTGGTGGACGTGTGCGATACCGACCCGGCCGCGCTGGCCGCCGCCGTGGCGCGTACCGGCGCAGTCGGCCACGCCACCCTGGCCAGCTTGCTGGCCAGCAGCCAGGCCGATGTGGTGATCCTCACTACGCCGTCCGGCCTGCACCCGCAGCAAGCCATCGACTGCTTTGCCGCCGGTTTCCACGTGATGACCGAAAAACCGATGGCCACCCGCTGGCAAGACGGCGTGGCGATGGTGAAAGCCGCCGACCAGGCTGGCAAACGCCTGTTCGTGGTGAAGCAGAACCGCCGCAACGCCACGCTGCAGCTGCTGAAGCGCGCGGTGCAGGAAAAACGCTTCGGCCGCATCTACATGGTCAACGTCAACGTGTTCTGGACCCGTCCGCAAGACTACTACGACCAGGCCGACTGGCGCGGTACCTGGGAATACGACGGCGGCGCCTTCATGAACCAGGCCAGCCACTACGTGGACCTGCTGGAATGGATCGTCGGCCCGGTAGAAAGCCTGCAGGCCTACACCGGCACGCTGGCGCGTGACATCGAGGCGGAAGATACCGGCGTGGTGAGCCTGAAATGGCGCAGCGGCGCCATGGGCAGCATGAACGTCACCATGCTGACCTACCCCAAGAACCTGGAAGGCAGCATCACCATCCTGGGCGAGAAGGGCAGCGTGCGCGTGGGCGGCCTGGCGGTGAACGAAATCCAGCACTGGGATTTTGCCGAGCCGCACGCGATGGACGACGAGATCAAGAACGCCAGCTACAGCACCACCAGCGTGTACGGCTTTGGCCACCCGCTGTACTACGACAACGTGATCCGCGTGATGCGCGGCGAAGCCGAGCCGGAAACCGACGGCCGCGAAGGCCTGAAGTCGCTGGAGCTGCTGGTCGGCATTTACCGCTCCGCCCGCGACGGCCAGCGCGTGAACCTGCCGCTGGAGTACTGATTTTATTATTTGCCACGGAAGCACACGGAAAGCACAGACAAGGCAGGAGTGACGCCATGCTGCTGGAAGAAGACCTGACGTACAGGATACAAGGCTGTGTGTTTGAGGTTTTTCGCCAGCTAGGGCATGGTTTTCTGGAAAAAGTCTACGAACAGGCCTTACTGCTGGAGTTGACGCAAGCAGGCCTGTCAGCACAGGCGCAATGTCCGTTGCAGGTGTATTACAAGGGCGCCGTCGTGGGTGAGTATTGTGCCGATATCATCGTAGAGGGGCGAGTGCTGCTGGAGCTCAAGGCGCAGGAAAAGCTGGTATCGGCTCATGAGGCACAGCTGCTCAACTACCTGAAGGCCACAGGCTTGCATGTGGGCTTGCTGATTAATTTCTGGCACCCGAAGGCGGAGGTCCGGCGCTTTGTGCGATAAGTTTCCGTGCTTTCTGCGTGTTTCCGTGGCTAGATAAAGAAAGTTAAAACAATGAGCTACACCGTTCACCCCACCGCCATCATCGATGACGGTGCGCAAATCGGCGCCGACACCCGCGTCTGGCACTGGGTACACATCTGCGGCCAGGCGCGCATTGGCGCCCGCTGCTCCTTTGGCCAGAACGTGTTTGTTGGCAACGATGTCATCATCGGCGACAACGTGAAGGTGCAGAACAACGTGTCCATATACGACGCGGTCACGCTGGAAGACGACGTGTTCTGCGGCCCG
Organism: Vogesella urethralis; assembly: GCF_007644045.2. Lineage (GTDB taxonomy): Bacteria > Pseudomonadota > Gammaproteobacteria > Burkholderiales > Chromobacteriaceae > Vogesella > Vogesella urethralis. The sequence goes on along the minus strand of NZ_VMDW02000144.1, from coordinate 6,424 downwards.
TCGATGGTGTTCACCAACGTCAACAACCCGCGCAGCCACGTTAGCCGCAAGAACGAATACCGCCGCACTATCGTGAAGCGCGGTGCCACCATCGGCGCCAACGCTACCGTGGTGTGCGGCCACACCATCGGCGAGTACGCCTTCATCGGCGCCGGCGCCGTGGTCACCAAGGACGTAAAGCCCTACGCGCTGATGGTGGGCACACCGGCCAAGCGCATCGGCTGGATGTGCCAGTGCGGCGAACGCCTGCCGGACAGCATCGACCAGCACGCCTGCGCGGCTTGCGGCCAACGTTACGATATCGGCGGCAACCACTGCACGCCGGTTTGATCATCAAGATTTGGCCACGAAATCCACGAAATCCACCAAAAATACCGCTAACGAGCTTCTAGCCCATGATGAGGGTGCCCTCTGACAGCGCGTTGTTCGTGCCTTTCGTGTGGTTCGTGGCGGATTAAGGTTTAAAGCACATGTCCATTCAGTTCATCGACCTGAAAGCGCAGTACCAGCACCTGAAAGCCGATATCGACGCCCGCATCCACGCGGTGCTAGATCACGGCCAGTACATCATGGGCCCGGAGGTGAAAGAGGTCGAAGCGCAGTTGGCCGCCTACACCGGCGCCAAGCATGCCATCGGCGTCTGCGACGGCACCAAGGCGCTGCTGATCGCGCTGATGGCGCTGGGTGTGAAGGCCGGCGACGAGGTGATCACCACTCCGTTCACCTTTATTGCTACCGGCGAGATGATCGCGCTGTTGGGTGCCACGCCGGTGTTTGTCGACATCGACCCGGTCAGCTACAACCTGGACCCGGCCAAGCTGGAGGCGGCGATCACCCCGAAAACCCGCGCCATCATGCCGGTCAGCCTGTACGGCCAGTGCGCCGATTTTGACGCTATCAACGCCATTGCCGCCAAGCACGGCCTGCCGGTGATCGAGGACGGCGCGCAGAGCTTTGGCGCCAGCCAGCACGGCAAGCGCTCCGGCAACCTGTGCACCATCGGCACCACCAGCTTCTTCCCCAGCAAGCCGTTGGGTTGCTACGGCGATGGCGGTGCGGTGTTCACCAACGACGACGAGCTGGCCAAGAAAATGCGCGAGATCCGCGTGCACGGCCAGGACCGCCGCTACCACCACCCGGTGATCGGCCTCAATGGCCGCCTCGACACCATCCAGGCCGCCGTGCTGCTGGCCAAGCTGCCCAGCTTCCCGGACGAAGTAGCCGCCCGCGCCCGCATCGGCGCCCGCTACAGCGCGCTGCTGCAAGACGTGGCGCGCGTGCCGGTGATTGCCGACGGCAACAGCCACGTATACGCGCAGTACACCATCGAGGTAGACAACCGCGAAGCGGTGCAGCAGGCGCTGCAGGCGCTGGGCGTACCCACCGCCGTGCATTACCCGATTCCGCTGCACCTGCAGCCGGCCTTTGCCCACCTGGGCCAGGGCGAGGGCAGCTTCCCGGTGGCCGAAGCCGCCGGCCGCCGCGTGATGAGCCTGCCAATGCACCCGTTCCTGGACGAGGCGACGCAAGACGCCATCGTGGCGGCGGTGAAGAAGGCGCTGAGCTAATTGGCCACTGTCTGGCAAAGGTTGGCCGCAGGCGGCTTTGCCCGTCATGTGGCCACGCTGGCAAGCGGGGCGGCGCTGGCACAGGCGCTGCCCTTGCTGTTTGCGCCGCTGCTTACCCGGCTGTATACGCCGGCAGACTTCGGCGTGCTGGCGGTGTTTGTGGCCTGGCTGTCTAATCTGGCCGTGGTGGCCACCGCCCGCTACGACATGGCGGTGGTGTTGCCAGCGGACGATGCCGACGCCGCACGGCTGATGCGTCTGGCACTGCTGATCAACACCGCGCTGTGTGCGCTGTGCCTGTTGCTGTTCTGGCCGTGGCACCAGGCCATTGCCGGCGCATTGGGCCAACCGGCGCTGGCACCGTGGTTGCCGTGGCTGCCGCTGGGCGTGTGGCTGGCGGGCAGCGTGGCGGCGTGGACGGCGTGGAATAACCGCCAGCGCCGCTATGCGGCCAACGCCCAGGGGCGGGTGGTACAGTCGCTGGGGGTGTCGCTGCTGCAAGTGGCGGCCGGTTACAGCGGGCTGGCGGCGGCGGGCTTGATCGTGTCGCAGCTGGCCGGGCAGCTGTTGGCGCTGGTGGCGCTGGCCCGGGCCGACGTGGCGGGGCGCTTTGCCTGGCTGCGCGGCCATCGCCGTGACAGCCTGCTGCTACAGGCGCGGCGCTATCGCGAGTTTCCGCTGGTCAACACGCCGCACGCCTTTGTGGTGGCGTTCCAGGATTCCTTGATGCTGGCCATGTTGGCCGCATTATCCGGCAGTGCGGTGGTGGGGCAGTATGCGCTGGTGCTGCGCGTGCTCAAGCTGCCTGCGGCGTTGGTGGGGCAAGCGGTGTCGCAGGTGGTATTCCGCGACTTGGCCGAGGCGGCGGGTCATGGCCGTGCGCTGCGTGGCATGCTGGCGCGGGCGCTGCTGATGCTGGCCGCACTGGCCATCGTGCCGTTCACTGTGCTGGGGCTGTGGGGCGGGCCGCTGTTTGCCTGGGTTTTCGGTGCGGGTTGGCACGGTGCCGGCGATATCGCCGCCGTACTGGCGCCGTATTTTGCGGCGGCGTTCATTGCCGGCCCCGCCTTCATGGTGCCGATGGTGCTGGGGCAGCAGCGCGCGTCGTTTGTCTTTGTGCTGGCCGGCGTGGTGGTCAACCTGGCGGCCTTTGCGGCGGTGTATATGGCCAGCCACGATGCCCTGCGCGCCTTCGGCGTGATGTCGCTGGTGATGAGCGTTTATTTTGCGGCCTACGTGGCGTGGGTATTCCGCCTGTTGCGCCGCCGGGAACAACACGATGCTTGATCGCGTACTACTGATGCTGTGGCGCAGCTGGCTGCGTTTGCGCGGGGCACGGCTGGCGCCGGGGGCGCGCGTCAACCCGTCGGTGCACGCCGCTGCGGCCAGCCTGACGCTGGGGGCCCATGCCCGCCTGTACTGGGGCGGCGACGTACTGGCCCACGGTGGCGGCCGCCTGCGCCTGGGCGCGCACAGTCATATGGCGCCTTACTTTTATTGCCTGATTGGCCGAAACCTGCTGCACATCGGTGACCACGTCGCCATCGGCCCGCGCTGCCAGTTCTTTTGCCACAGCAACGGCATTCCGGCCGACGCGCCGGCCACGCCGTTTACCGCTTGCCATGTCGATGGCGACATCCGCATCGGCAACAATGTGTTTATCGGTGCCGGCTGCATCGTGCTGCCCGGCACCGTGATCGGCGACAACGTGGTGGTCGGCGCCGGCAGCGTAGTGAAGGGCGTGCTGGAGAGCGGCTGGGTGTACGCCGGCCAGCCGGCGCGCAAGGTGAAAGCACTATGCTGACCGGCAACTCCTTGACCCTCACCCAGCTGTTTACCGCGCTGCCGGCCATGCTGCTGGGCCGTCGTCGCCATCGCGCCGCGTTGCGCCTAGCGCTGGCCAGCCAGTTCGGCGTGGCGGTCGAGCGCATCCGCCTGTTCGACAGCGGCCGCGCCGCCTTTGCCGCCTTGCTGAAGCTGCACGACGTGCAGGCCGGCGACGACGTGCTGGTGCCGGCCTTCACCTGCGTGGTGGTGCCCAACCAGGTGCCGCCCAGCGGCGCCCGTGTGCGATTTATCGATATCGCCGCCGGCGGTCTCAACCTGGACTGGCTGGCGCTGGACGCCGCCATCCGCCCGGCCACCCGCGTGGTGGTGGTGCCGCACAATTTCGGCGTGGCGTGCGAGGTGCCCACCTGGCTGCGCGAGAAGCACCGCCAGGTGCGTTTTGTTGATGACGCCGCCCACGGTTTTGCCTCGCAACTGGACGGCCAGTGGCTGGGCAGCTACCACGACGGCGCGTTTTTCAGTTTTGAATACAGCAAGAACCTGACTGGCGGCATTGGTGGCTTGGCCATACTGCCGGCCGGCGCCAGCCTGCCGGATGCCGACTTGCCCGAGCTGCGCTGTGCCGACGAGTGGCGCTTGCTGGCCACGCTGGCCTCGCACCTGCTGGCCGCACGTTGGCCGCTGGCCGGGCGCATCAGCATGGCGCTGGCGCGCCGCGTGGGGCTGGTGTACCGCTCCGGCGACGACGAAGTGCTGTTCGGCGAGCCGCACCCGGCGCGCGCCATGCCGCTGTTATCCAGCGTACTGGTGCGCCGCCAGTTAGCCAGCCTGCCCGCCGTGCTGGCGCACAAGCAGGCGCTGGTGGCGCGTTACCGCAGCACGCTGGCCGCGCTGCCGGCATTGCGGCAGTGGCCGGCAGATGCCGCTACCCACTGGGTGCGCTACCCGTTTGCGCTACCGCACCCGGTGGCCGACAAAGCCGCGCTGGCGCGCAGGCTTAGCGTGGCCAGCGGGCTGAATATCGGCGTCTGGTTCGACGACGTCATCCACCCAGCCGGCAGCTTCCGCCACGGTTACCGCGCCGGCCAGGCACCGCACGGCGAGGCGCTGGCCGCCACCGTGCTGAACCTGCCGGTCAACATCGCCATCGGCGTGGACGCCGCGCTGGAGCGCAAGCTGGCGCGGCTGTTGGCGGCGCTGCAAGCGGAGCTGGACGCATGAGTACCGTTGCCATTTTTTTAGCCACGAAAGCACACGAAAAACACGAAAATCCTGCCCTGGCAGCGTGCGTACCCAGCTGGTGGCGCGTGGGCTACCGCCTGCTTCCGTGTGGTCGGCGTGTTTCCGTGGCGAATAATCGGGTTAAACCATGAAGCTTCTTCTGATCGGCTCCGCCTCGGTGCACACCCACCGCTACCTGGCCGGCATTGCGCCACACGTCAGCGAGGTACACCTGGCCAGCAATGGCCCGCTGCCACCGCGCTACCAGGTGCCCAACCTGGGCCGTGTGCTGGCGGTGGATTTCAGCCTGAAGGCGCTGGGCACCGCCGCCCGCCTGGCGCGGCTGATCGACGAGGTGCAGCCCGACATCGTGCACGTGCACCAGGCCAATAGCGTGGCCTGGCACGCGCGCCGTGCGCTGGCCGGCCGCAAGTTGCCGTGGGTGCTCACCACCTGGGGTTCGGACGTGCTGCTGCTGCCGCAACAGAACGCCTTGATGAAAAAAATGGTCGCGGCCAACCTGGCCGCTGCCAGCGCCGTCACCAGCGATTCGCTGCACATGGCCGCCGTGTGCCGCCAGCTGGCCGCCGTGGCGCGCATGGACGTGCTGAATTTCGGCATGGACGCGCTGCCGCCACCGCCGGACATCGCTGCCAAGCCGCTGTCGGTGCTGTCGTGCCGGTTGCACAAACCGCTGTATCGCATCGACGCCATTCTCCGCGCCTGGGCCGAGGTGGAAGCCGACACTGCGCTGGCCGGCTGGCAGTTGACCGTGGCCGCCAGTGGCGACGAAACCCGCAACTTGCAGGCGCTGGCGCAGCAGCTGGGGCTGCAGCGGGTGGTGTTCACCGGCTTCGTGGCGCCCGATGTGCTGGCGCAGCACTACCGCGACGCGCGCGTGTTTGTCAGCGTGCCGATGAGCGACGCCACCAGCATCAGCCTGCTGGAAGCGATGGGCCACGGCTGCTTGCCGGTGCTGTCCAACCTGCCGGCCAACCTGGAGTGGGTGCTGGACGGCGTCAACGGCGCCATCGTGGAAGACCTGGGCCGGCTGGGCTGCGCGCTGAAGACGCAGCTGCGGCAAGCGGGGGATAATGCACGACTGGCCAGTGCCGCGGCGCTGAACCGCCAGCTGGTGGAGGCCAAGGGCCTGTATCGCCAGAACATGCAGCGCTTTGCGCAGATTTACCGGGAGTTGTGCTGAAGGCTTGATTAGCCACGAAACAATAAAAGGCGTTGGCCACGAAACCCACAAAAGGACACGAAAAAGGCAAAGGCATTTTTGCCACGGAATACGCGGAAGGCGCGGACAGAGCCTGAAGTAAACCAAGGTTGGCCGCAGTGGTGTCGGTGTGCTTCTGTGCTTTCCGTTTTGTCCGTGGCTAAGAGAGGTTCGTGTTTTTTCGTGGTTTTCGTGGCCAAGAAGCAGTAAAGGCGTTAGCCACGAAACCCACAAAAGGACACGAAAGGATAAAGGCATTTTTGCCACGGAATACACGGAAAACACAGACAAGGCGCTTGCTTCGTGCACAGTGTTTGCCAAGGTTAGCCGCATCGGTGTCGGTGTGTTTTCGTGCTTTCCGTTTTGTCCGTGGCTAAGAAAGGTTCGTGTTTTTTCGTGGTTTTCGTTGCCAAGAAGCAGTAAAGGCGTTAGCCACGAAACCCACTAAAGGGCACGAAAAGATAAAGGCATTTTTGCCACGGAATACGCGGAAGGCGCGGACAGAGCCTGAAGTAAACCCAGGTTGGCCGCAGTGGTGTCGGTGTGTTTCCGTGCTTTCCGTTTTGTCCGTGGCTAAGAAAGGTTCGTGTTTTTTCGTGGTTTTCGTTGCCAAGAAGCAGTAAAG
>NZ_VMDW02000042.1 GCF_007644045.2 Vogesella urethralis | reverse complement strand
GGCTGTCACCGGTAGAGTACGAGAAGCAGTATTTCCAACGGCTCAAGAGTGTCTAGAGAAGCTGGGGCGATTCACAATGTAGGATCCTCCCCAAGAGCAGGGCTTTGGTATCGGCATGACGCCGAAAAGTGATTGATGGAAATGTCCTACTCCAGAAGCCTGGTGTGGAAACTGCCAGCAATCCCACCTGCCGGGGCCAGCGCTGCTGCAAGAGGTAGTTACGGCTTCCGCCACTGCCGTAACGATCTCAAACATCGTGGCCCTCAGCCGCATGCCTGCTTGCATGGTTTCATTTGCATCTAAATGCGTTTCTGTATGCATCACGCTTGATATGCTTCTGCTTTGTTGACTGGCTTTGTTCACGACGTATGGTGGGGTCCAAGCAGTTTTTGATGTATTTTACAAAGCATCATCTGCGTTCTTGCTACTCAGTAGCTACAACGCAGCTGTGCCGTATCACAGAAGTTTTGTGCCGATCAGGTTCGTGACTGATGCGCTCTTGCTAGCTCATGAATGCCCCAGTCCTAATCCTAGCGTCGGTCGTTGTAGAACCCGATCCAGTCTGCAATCACCCGGCTAGCGTGCGCCAGGCGTTCAAAGTGGTGCCGATGTGCGCACTGCTCTTTCAATGTGCGGATCACCTGCTCCACCATGCCGTTCTGCTCCGGCGTGTACGGCGTGATGAACTCTTGCTGAAGGCCGTAGCTTTTCACCAGCGCGGTGTAGCTGCGGCTGGTAAATACCAAGCCGTTGTCGCTGCGCAGCAGGAAGCGTTGCGGTACCCGGCCCAGGCAGCCAAGGTGGTTGATCAGCGCGTGTTCCAGCGCCGACTTGGTCGTTTTGGACTTGCCAGCACCGCAGCTCGAGGGGGCCGCCGTTGATCACAAGCGCCAAGTGGCACCAGCCATTCTTTCTGGCCCTGATGAGGTACAGGTCATTCAGGGGGCAGGGCGTCGATATAAAGGATAGCCAACCCCTACAATAGCCCTACAAGTTTATTGCGCAAAGAAAAAGGACTTGCAGCATATGCTGCAAGTCCTTGTTTTCTTTGGTGGGCCCCCCGGGAGTCGAACCCGGCACCAACGGATTATGAGTCCGCTGCTCTAACCAGGCATGAGCTAGAGGCCCTAGAGGGCGTCAATTATAGCAAATAAATGCTTTATTGGTTACCCGGTTCGTTATCGAGGAAGCTGCGCAGGCGCTCGGAACGGGTGGGGTGGCGCAGCTTGCGCAGCGCTTTGGCCTCGATCTGACGGATACGCTCGCGGGTAACGTCGAACTGCTTGCCCACTTCTTCCAGCGTGTGGTCGGTGTTCATGTCGATACCGAAACGCATGCGCAGGACCTTGGCTTCGCGCGGGGTTAGCGAGTCCAGTACTTCTTTGGTGGCGTCGCGCAGGCTGGCGTACATGGCGGCTTCGGCCGGGGCTACGGTTACCGAGTCTTCGATGAAGTCGCCCAGGTGGCTGTCGTCGTCGTCGCCGATCGGGGTTTCCATCGAGATGGGCTCTTTGGAAATCTTCATGATCTTGCGGATCTTGTCTTCCGGCATCTCCATCTTTTCGGCCAGTTCGGCCGGGTCCGGCTCGCGGCCGGTTTCCTGCAGGATCTGGCGGCTGATGCGATTCATCTTGTTGATGGTTTCGATCATGTGCACCGGAATACGGATGGTGCGCGCCTGGTCCGCGATGGAGCGGGTGATGGCTTGACGGATCCACCACGTGGCGTAGGTGGAGAACTTGTAGCCGCGACGGTATTCGAACTTGTCCACCGCCTTCATCAGGCCGATGTTGCCTTCCTGGATCAGGTCGAGGAACTGCAGGCCGCGGTTGGTGTATTTTTTGGCAATGGAGATCACCAGACGCAGGTTGGCCTCGATCATCTCGCGCTTGGCCAGACGGGCTTTGGTTTCACCCGACGACATCTGGCGGTTGATCTCTTTCAGATCGTTGATGCTCAGCATGGACTTCTGCTGCATGTCGGCGATCTTGGTCTGCTTCTCGATGATGGCGTACTTGAAGCGGCCCAGCACGTCGGACCAGTCTTTGCCGCTGGCGATTTCGCCTTCTACCCAGGCCAGGTTGCACTCGTTGCCCGGGAAGTTTTTCACGAAGTACTGGCGTTCCATGCGCACGCGGGTAACGCAGATGTCCAGGATTTCGCGCTCCAGCTTGCGGATGCCGTTCACGCTGGCGCGCAGGCTTTCACACAGGCTTTCGATCTGGCGGGTGGAGAAGCGCACGCCCATGAACAGCTCGGTGATGGCGGCCTGGGCTTCGTTGTACTGCTTGCTGCCAAAGCCGTGCTTTTCCAGCGCGGCCAACAGGGCGGTGTATTGCTCGCGTACCTGGGCGAAGTGCGCCAGCGCTTCCTGCTTCAGCTCTTCGAGGTTGGCTTCGCTGACGGCGGCTTCGTCGACAGCTTCGTCTTCTTCGTCTTCGTCTTCTTCTTCGTCCAGCTCGGTGTCTTCTACCACCGGCTCGGCAAATTCCACGGCGGCTTCGGCGGTGTCGGCTTCGGGGTCGATCATGCCGTCGATCACTTCGTCGATGCGCAGTTCGCCGGCTTCTACCTTGTCGATCAGGGCCAGTACCTCTGCCACGGAACCCGGGCAGGCGGACAGCGCCTGGATCATGAACTTCAGGCCTTCCTCGATGCGCTTGGCGATGACGATCTCGCCTTCACGGGTCAGCAGCTCTACCGAACCCATTTCGCGCATGTACATGCGCACCGGGTCGGTGGTGCGGCCGAACTCGGAGTCCACGCTGGAGAGGGCGGCTTCGGCTTCTTCCACTGCGTCTTCGTCGGCCACGGCAGGGGTGGCGTCGGACATCAGCAGGGTTTCGGCATCGGGTGCCTCATCGTACACCTGGATGCCCAGGCCACCGATCATGGTGACGATGTTTTCGATCTGTTCGGCGTCGGAGACGTCTTCGGGCAGGTGGTCGTTAATCTCTGCATACGTGAGATAGCCACGTTCCTTGCCCAGAGCAATCAGCTGGCGCAGGCGTTTCCGCTGCTCTTCCAGGCTCATTGGCTCGGTTGCCGGTTCGTTGTTCTGTTTCTTGGTGTCGGGAGATGCCGCCATTTGGTTTCCTGCTCGAAAAAAGCCGAAAAAAACAATTGATTATATCACAGCTACGTGTAACTAACCGAGCTCGCTACCCTGAGGTTGGCCGCATGCGGCGGGTGAGCAGGGTGCGCAGGAGCTGTAGCTCTTCTGCAGTGAGGTGCTCGTACCCCTTGCTGGAGAGGGTGGAGACCAGTTCGTCGTCGTAGCGGTCCATGAGTTTGTCACACCCTAGAATGAAGTTTTTTTTCGCCAAGTCGGTAGCACTGAAAAACTCTTCTGTTCTAAGTTGTGAGTCTTGCAAAACAGAGTCGATGACGTGCTCATGCTCTGTATGTCGAAAACATTCTGAAAGAACGGCAATATTCGGAAGCTGCTCATTAGCCTGGATATATTCGATGATAGCTACCAAAGTGGCCATTTCGCCTTCGTATTGCTGGTTCTCACGTATCTGGACTGTTAGTGCCCAGTCAGGATTCATCAATACATCACGAATCTGCTTGCGCACCATCGGCGTGCTGGCCGGGCGGCTGGAGTCACGCGGCAGGCGGTACTCGCGGCGGCCTTTGCGTTCCGGGCGCGCTTGGCCGGTGAGCATGTCGATCTCGTCGACGTCCATCTGCGTCAGCTCGGCCAGCCGTTTCTTGATGATATAGCCCAACATGGGGGCGGCTATCTGGTCCAGCAAGGGTTTGGCTTGCTTGATCAGTTCGGCGCGGCCTTCCGGGCTGGACAAATCGACGCTGGCGGTCAGCTCGCGGGTGAAGTAGGCCGACAGCGGAATGCTCTGCTCGCGCAGTGCGGCTTCGAATGCGTCGCGGCCGAACTCGCGGATGTAGCTGTCCGGGTCGTGCTCTTGCGGCAGGAACAGGAAGTGCAGCGCCTTGCCGTCCACCAGCTGCGGCAGGCTGTTTTCCAGCGCGCGCCAGGCGGCCTTGCGGCCAGCCTTGTCGCCGTCGAAGCAGAAGTACACCTGGTCGGCGTGGCGCAGCAGCTTGCGGACGTGTTCGCCGGTGGTGGCGGTGCCCAGCGTGGCCACCGCGTATTCCACGCCGTATTGCGCCAGCGCCACCACGTCCATATAGCCTTCCACCACCAGCACGCAGCCGGCGTTGCGGATGGCCTGGCGCGCTTCGTACAGGCCGTACAGCTCGCGGCCCTTTTCGAACAGCGGGGTTTCCGGCGAGTTCAGGTATTTGGGTTCGCCCTTGCCGATGACGCGGCCACCAAAGCCGATGATGGCGCCGCGCTGGTTGCGGATGGGGAACATCACGCGGTCGCGGAAGCGGTCGTAGCGGCGGCCGCTGTCTTCGGCTTCGATCACCAGGCCGGATTCCAGCAGCGCCGGGCTTTGGTAGTCGCTGACCACGCTGGCCAGGTTCTGCCATTCGCCGGGGGCGTAGCCCAGGCCGAAACGGGCGGCAATCTCGCCGGTCAGGCCGCGGCCTTTCAGGTAGCCGATGGCGTTGACGGCGCTTTTGAGCTGCTGCTTGTAGTAGGTGGCGGCCTGGGTGAGGGCGCCTTCCAGCGACAGCTGCTTTTCACGCGCGGCGCGGCTGGCTTCGGGGTTGGCGGCACGCTCTTCGGGCACTTGCATGCCCAGGCCTTCGGCCAGGTTCTTTACCGCTTCGACAAAGTTCAGGCCCTGGTATTCCATGACAAAGCCGATGGCCGAGCCATGCGCGCCGCAGCCGAAGCAGTGGTAGAACTGCTTGCTGGGGCTGACCGTGAACGACGGGGATTTTTCTTTGTGGAACGGGCAGCAGGCCATGTAGTTCTGGCCTGCCTTTTTCAGCGGGACGTACCTGTCCACCACGTCGACGATGTCGACGCGGGACAGTAGCTGGTCGATGAAATCCTGCGGGATCATCCGGCTGGGTTAGCCGGCCAGTTTGGCCTTGATGCGGGCGGATACCGCGCCCATGTCGGCTCGGCCGGCCATGTGCGGCTTCAGCAGCGCCATCACTTTGCCCATGTCCTGCATGCCGGCAGCGCCGCTGGCGGCGATGGCGCCGTCAATCATCACGTCGATTTCTTCGGCGGTAAGCTGTTGCGGCAGGTAGGCGGTCAGCACGGCCATTTCGGCCTTTTCCTTGTCGGCCAGGTCCTGGCGGTTGGCGGCTTCGTACTGGGTGATGGAGTCGCGGCGCTGTTTCAGCATCTTGTCCACCACGGCGGTGATGCCGGCATCGTCCAGCTCTACGCGCTCGTCCACTTCCTTCTGCTTGATGGCGGCCATCAGCAGGCGGATAGCGGCCAGGCGTTCGGTTTCGCGCGCTTTCATGGCGCTTTTCATGTCTTCGGAGATGCGGGCTTTCAGGCTCATGATGGTGTCCAGGCTGGAAAGAGTGGGGTTGGCCGCAGCGGCTGCTGCAGCCAGCGCATAAATGGCAAAACCGCAGGCCAGGCCTGCGGTCTTGTGTGTGCTACCGGAAAGCTTAGTACAGCTTCGGCGGCAGCATCTGGCTGCGGATGCGCTTGTAGTGGCGCTTCACGGCAGCAGCTTTTTTGCGCTTACGTTCTGCGGTCGGCTTCTCGTAGAATTCGCGTGCACGCAGTTCGGTCAGCAGACCGGTCTTTTCGATAGCGCGCTTGAAGCGACGCATGGCTACTTCGAACGGCTCGTTTTCTTTAACGCGGATAGTCGGCATTTAGCTGAGGTCCTTGATTCTTTGGCTTGGGGCGTTTCCGCCCCGAGAAAAATGAGTATTCTAAACAACGTTGTAGCTTTTGTAAAAGCCAGATGCGTGGCAACGGGTATTTGTGTGCACTGCGCATCACCCTGAACGGGAAGAAATCACCCCCTCACGTGGCGAACTCGGTGTCGCCGAATAAAAGCGTTTAGGCATACGCCCGGCCAGGTACGCTTCGCGACCGGCCTGGACGCCCAGTTTCATGGCCAGTGCCATCCGCACAGGATCTTGTGCGGCAGCAATGGCGGTATTCATCAGTACCCCGTCGCAACCCAGCTCCATGCCGATGGTGGCGTCCGAGGCGGTGCCCACGCCGGCATCTACCAGCACGGGTACGTTCGATTGCTCGATGATGAGCTGCAGGTTCCACGGGTTCAGGATGCCCATGCCGGAGCCGATCAGGCTGGCCAGCGGCATGATGGCGCAGCAGCCGATCTGTTCCAGCTCTTTCGCCACGATGGGGTCATCCGAGGTGTAGACCATCACGTCAAAGCCTTCCTTCACCAGGGTTTCGGCGGCTTTGAGTGTGTCGCGTACATTGGGGTACAAGGTATGCGGGTCACCCAGCACTTCCAGCTTGACCAGACGGTGGTCGTCCAGCAGCTCGCGCGCGAGGCGCAGGGTGCGCACGGCGTCGTCTGCGGTGTAGCAGCCTGCCGTGTTGGGCAGCAGTGTATACCGGTTTTTCGGCAAAAAGTCCAGCAGATTCGGCTCGTTGGGGTTCTGTCCCAGGTTCACGCGGCGAATGGCCACGGTGACAATCTCGCAGCCGGAGGCGTCCAGCGCGTCGGCGGTTTGCTGGAAGTCGCGGTACTTGCCGGTGCCAACCAGCAGGCGGGATTGGTAGGATTTTCCGGCGATGATCAGTGGGTCTTGCACGCTTGGTCCCTTGCTTAAGTTAGCCGCCGCCCACGGCGACGACGATTTCCAGCTCGTCACCCTCTGCAAGCGGGGTGTTGGCGTGCTGGCTACGCGGTACGATTTCGCCGTTGCGCTCGATGGCGATGCGCTTGCCGGTGAGGCCCAGTTCGGTTACCAGCGCGGCGAGGGTGATGATGGCGGCGTCGAGGCGGCGCTCTTCGCCGTTGATGCGGATGCTTGGCATGCTGCTAGCGTCTTTCTGCGCGCTGGACGACTTCCACTTGCTGTACCTGTGCCAGCACCTTTTCCAGATGCTGCAGGTTGTCTACCTGCAGGCGGAAATGGATGTGGATGTAGCCGTCCTGGCTATGGTTGTCCTGGGTGTCCACGGTCTCGATATTGGCCGAGGCGTGCGAGATGGCGGCGGCGATGTCGGCCAGCGCGCCGCGCTGGTTGAACGCCAGAATGCTGATGTTCACGCCGAACATGCGGTCTTTTTGGGCTTCCCAGCGTACTTCCAGCAGCTTGTCGGTTTCGACGCGCTGCACGTTGTGGCAGCTGCTGCGGTGGATCAGCAGGCCCTGGTCTTTCTTGGCGATGCCGACGATCTGATCGCCCGGGATCGGGTTGCAACAGTTGGACAGGTGGATGGCTGCGCCTTCGTTGCCGCGAATGGCAATCGGGCCCAGCGCCGCCTGCTGTGCCTGCTGGCCGGACAGCTCCAGCAGCTTGCGCGCCACCACGGCGGCCAACTGCTTGCCGGTGCCGATATCGGCCAGGATGTCGCTGAAGCGGCGGTTGCGTTCGCCCAGCCGCGTCAGCAGCGCTTCTTCCAGCTCGGGCGTGATTTCCGGCTCGAACGCCGACAGCGCGCTGGCGGCCTGGCGCAGCAGTTTCTGCCCCAGCTGGATGGCGTCTTGCGTTTGCAGCGACTTCAGGTAATTGCGGATGCCGGAGCGGGCACGGCCGCTCTGCACGAAGTTCAGCCACGACGGGTTCGGTTTGGTCTGCGTGGAGGTGATGATGTCCACGGTGTCGCCGTTGCGCAGCACGGTGCGCAGCGGCACCAGGTTGTGGTTGACGCGGGCCGCTATACAGCGGTGGCCCACGTCGGTGTGTACCGCGTAGGCAAAGTCCACCGGGGTGGCGCCATGCGGCAGCACGATGATCTTGCCCTTGGGCGTGAACACGTACACCTCGTCCGGGAACAGGTCGATCTTGATGTGTTCCAGGAATTCCACCGCGTCGTCGCTTTCCGCTTGCATGTCCAGCAGGCTCTGCAGCCACTGGTGGGTGCGCTGCTTGGCGGCATCGATGCTGGCGTGGCCGGACTTGTACATCCAGTGCGAGGCAATGCCGGCTTCGGCCACCGCGTTCATTTCGCGGGTGCGGATCTGCATTTCCACCGGCGTGCCGTAGGGGCCGAACAGGGTGGTGTGCAGGCTCTGGTAGCCGTTGCCCTTGGGGATGGCGATGTAGTCCTTGAACTTGCCGGGAATGGGCTTGTACAGGCTGTGCAGCGCGCCCAGCGCCAGGTAACAGCTGGGGTTGTCCTTGACGATGACGCGGAAGCCGTAGATGTCCAGTACTTCGGAGAAAGACAGGCTTTTCTCCTGCATCTTCTTGTAGATGCTGTACAGGTTTTTCTCGCGCCCCTTGATGGTGGCCTCGATATTGGATTCCACCAGCCGCTGGCTGACCGCTTTCAGGATCTTGTCCACTACCTCACGGCGGTTGCCGCGTGCGGCGCGTACCGCCTTGGACAGCACGTGGTAGCGGTGCGGGTGCAGGTGCATGAACGCCAGATCCTGCAGCTCGCGGTAGACCTTGTTCAGGCCGATGCGGTTGGCGATCGGGGCGTAGATTTCCAGCGTTTCGCGGGCGATGCGTTGGCGTTTGTCTTCGCGCATGGCGTCCAGCGTGCGCATATTGTGCAGCCGGTCGGCCAGCTTGACGATGATGACGCGAATGTCGCGCGCCATCGCCAGCACCATCTTGCGGAAGTTTTCCGCCTGTGCGGTTTCCTTGGTCTGGTATTCCAGCTTTTCCAGCTTGGACAGGCCATCCACTAGGTCGGCAATGGTGCGTCCGAACTGGTCGGTGAGCGTGGGCTTGGTGACGCCGGTGTCTTCCAGCACGTCGTGCATCAGCGCCGCTGCCAGGCCTTGGGCGTCCAGCCGCCATTCGGTGAGGATGCCGGCCACTGCCAGCGGGTGCGTGATGTACGGCTCGCCGCTCTTGCGGGTCTGGCCTTCGTGCGCGTCGCGCGCGGTGACGAAGGCCTGGCGCAGCAGCTGGATGTCCTCGGCTTTCAGGTAGCGTGACGCAGCTTCGAATAACGCCTCGGCCTCGGCGTCAACGAGGGCGTTGTAGTCGATGGGGGAGGCGTTCTCTGGCGTCATCGTGGCGATCAGCCCTTGTGGCGGGTCAGGATTTCGCGGCCAACGTGGCCACCGGCGATTTCGCGCAGGGCAACGACGGTCGGCTTGTTGCGGCCTTGCTCCACGAAGGTAGTGGCGCCGGATGCCACCTGGCGGGCGCGGTAGGCGGCTGCCAGGGTTAGGTCGAAGCGGTTGTGGATGCGGTCCAGGCAGTCGTCAACAGTGATACGGGCCATGATTTGAGTCTCTCACGAAAGGGTGAAGCAAAAAGATAAGGGATTGCGCGTTCCGGATAAAGCCCTAGCGCGGCGTTTGCATGCCGGCGATGGCGTCGGCGTGGCGCTGCAGCTGGCGGGCAGCTTGCAGGCGCTGGCTGCGGATCACGCTGATCAGGTCCAGGCGGGCCTGTTCGAAGTCGTCGTTGACGATCAGGTAGTCGTACTCGGCTACCTGGTCGATCTCCATGCGTGCCTCGGACAGGCGGCGCTGGATGACGTCTTCGCTGTCGGTGGCGCGGCCACGCAGGCGGGCCTCCAGCACCGGCAGCGACGGCGGCAGGATGAACACGGCCACGGCGTCGCCGAAGACCTTGCGCACCTGGCGCGCACCTTGCCAGTCGATTTCCAGCAGGATGTCGCGGCCTGCGGCCAACCTTTCGCGCAGCCAGCGTGCGCTGGTGCCGTAGTAGTTGCCGTAAACCTCGGCGTATTCCAGGAAGTCGCCGGCGGCAATCATGCCTTCAAAGGCAGCACGGTCGACAAAGTGGTAGCTCTTGCCGTCTACCTCACCCTCACGCGGGGCGCGGGTGGTGTACGACACCGACAGCTCTACCCCGGGTTCGGCCTGCAGCAGGGCGGCTACCAGCGAGGTTTTGCCGGCGCCGGAAGGGGCAACCACGATGAAAATCGAGCCTTGGGCTGGCGTCATGTAAGCGCTTCCTAACGAACTTGAGCAATATTTCAGGATACCACAAGGCCGGGTCGCGGTTAAGCCGGGTGCCCCCTCGATAAACTGCAGCGCAACAAACGCATGTTTCAGGTTAAAATCGCGCGTTTTTCAAACAGTTACGTCTAAAAAGACGAGGGGAGGGCATGTCATCATGCTAGAAAGCTTCTTCAAGCTGAAAGAACACGGCACAGACGTCAAGACCGAAGTCATTGCCGGCTTTACCACGTTCTTGACGATGGCTTACATCGTCATCGTCAACCCGGCCATCCTGTCGATTACCGGCATGGATTTCAACGCCGTGTTCGTCGCAACCTGCCTGGCCGCCGCGCTGGGTACCGCCATCATGGCGCTGGTGGCCAACTACCCGATCGCGCTGGCACCGGGCATGGGCCTGAACGCCTACTTCACCTTTACCGTGGTGAAAGGCATGGGCGTGCCGTGGGAAGCTGCGCTGGGTGCCGTGTTCATCTCCGGCATCGTGTTCCTGGCTGTTAGCTTGTTCAAGGTGCGTGAAGCCATCGTCAACGCCATTCCGCAGTCGCTGAAGTTTGCCATTTCGGCCGGCGTCGGTCTGTTCCTGGCCATCATCGCGCTGAAAAACGCCGGTGTGGTGGTGGACCACCCGGCTACGCTGGTGACCATGGGCGACCTGCACGACCCGAAAGTGCTGCTGGCTATCCTGGGCTTCTTCATCATCGTGGCGCTGGAGTACCGCAAGGTGCACGGCTCCATCATTATCGGCGTGCTGGCCGTCACCGCGCTGTCCATCATCTTTGGCCTGTCCAAGTTTGAAGGCATCTTCGCGCCGGTGCCGAGCATGGAACCGACCTTCATGAAGATGGACCTGGAAGGCGCCATGACCGCTGGCCTGCTGGGCGTGATCTTCGTGTTCTTCTTTGTTGACCTGTTCGACACCACCGGCACCCTGGTAGGCGTATCGCACCGTGCCGGCCTGCTGGACAAAGACGGCAAGCTGCCGCGTCTGAAGCGCGCGCTGATGGCCGACTCGGTCGCCATTACCGCCGGCGCCGCCATGGGCACCTCGTCCACCACGGCTTACATTGAATCCGCTGCCGGCACCGCCGTGGGTGGCCGTACCGGCCTGACTGCGCTGGTGGTGGCCATCCTGTTCCTGGCTTGCCTGTGGATTTCGCCGCTGGCCAAGACCGTACCGGCTTACGCTACCGCCCCGGCGCTGTGCTACGTGGCCGTGCTGATGACCCGCGGCCTGGCTGAAATCAACTGGGACGACCTGACCGAGTCCGCGCCGGCGGTGATGACGGCGGTGGCCATGCCGTTCACCTTCTCCATTGCTGACGGCATCGCCTTCGGCTTTATCAGCTACGCCGTGATCAAGATCCTGGCTGGCCGCTTTGCCGACCTGAAACCGGCGGTACTGGTGATTGCCGGCCTGTGGATCGTGAAGCTGGCGTTCTTCCACTAAGGCAATACGCATGGAAAACCTGAGCAACCTCGACTACTCGCGCTACCTGAAGGGCTGGATCCGCACCGTGCCGAACTGGCCGAGCGAAGGCGTGATGTTCCGCGACATCACCCCGCTGCTACAGAACCCCAAGACCTTCCGTATGCTGATCGACATCTTCGTGCACCGCTATATGGGCGAGAAGATCGACATGGTGGCCGGTCTGGATGCCCGCGGCTTCATCATCGGCTCGGTGCTGGCCTACGAGCTGAACGTGGGTTTCGTGCCCATCCGCAAGAAGGGCAAACTGCCGTTCACTACGGTAGCCGAGGAGTACGAGCTGGAGTACGGCAACGCCACGGTGGAAATGCACACCGACGCGGTGAAGCCGGGGGACCGCGTGGTGCTGATCGACGATCTGATCGCCACTGGCGGTACCATGATGGCCGGTTACAAGCTGCTGCAGCGCCTGGGCGCCGAGGTGGTGGAAACCGCCGGCATCATCGAGCTGCCCGAGCTGGGCGGCGGCGACCTGATGCGTGGCCTGGATATTCCGCTGTTTACCGTGTGCTCGTTCGACGGCCATTAGGCCCGTCATATCGCTGATGACAACCCTGCCCGCGCAAGCCGGCAGGGTTTTTTGTTACCTGGCGCCGGCGCTGGCGGCCAACGTGGGCGGTGGGTGCGCGCAATGAAAAGCCCTGCCACTTGGGCAGGGCGTTCCGTGCCGGCATCTTGGCCAGGCTTACAGCTTGAAGCGCGCCAGCAGCGTTTGCAGTTCGCCGGCCAGTCGTTGCAGGTCGCCCACCGCGCCGTTGGCGTGGTGCAGCGAGGCGTCGGTGTCGGCGGTCATGCCGTGGATGGCATCGATGTGGCGGGCAATGTCGCGACTGGCGGTGGACTGCTCGGCGGTGGCGCTGGCGATATGCCCCACCGTCGCCAGCACGCCCAGGTTGTGCTCGCGGATCTGGCTGATCGAGCTGGCGGCGCGCTCGGCCAGCATCACGCCGTTTTCTACCTGGTGGATGGCTTCGTCCATGCTGCCGGCGGCGCCGGCGGTAGCTTCCTGCACCTCGCGGATGCTGCCGGCAATTTCCACCGTGGCCGACGCGGTGCGCTCGGCCAGCTTGCGTACTTCGTCGGCCACTACAGCAAAACCGCGCCCGGCCTCGCCGGCACGGGCGGCCTCGATGGCCGCATTCAGGGCCAGCAGATTGGTTTGTTCGGCAATGTCCTTGATCACCTGCACGATGCTGCTGATCTGTTCCGAGCGGCTTTCCAGCCCGTCCAGTACGCCATCGATACGACGAATGGTGTCAGCAATGCGGCCGATTTCACTGGCGGTGCTGTGTACGCTGTGTGCCACTTGTTCGGCTTCGTCGCCGGCGCTGCGGGCCGCCTGTTCGGCCTGGCTGGCGGCGTCGGCAATGCGGCTGATGCTGCCCGACAGCTGTGCGACTGCGCTGGCGGTGCTGGTGGCGGCTTGCGCCTGCTGGCTGGAATGCTGGCTGATGTCGGTGGTTTCGGTCGCCAGCGCGGCCACCGCTTGGTTCACCTGGCCGGTACGTTCGCGCACTTCCAGCAGCATCTGCCGCAGCGACTGGCTGAAACGGTTGAAGGCGGTGGCCGAGGCGCCGATTTCGTCACGGCCGTGGATAGGCAGCTGGCGGGTAAGGTCGCCATCGCCACCGGAAAGCTCGGCCAGCGCGTGTTGCAGGCGTGACAGCGGCGAGATCAGCTTGCCTAGCAACAGGCCCAGTGCCAGCAGAATGACCGCCAGCGCAGCCAGGCTCAGGCCGGCGGTTTTCCAGCTGGCCGCGCGCGTCTCGGCAAACGCGCTAGCCAGTGGAATGGCGATGCGTACCGCCCAGGGCTGGGCGTTGCGGCCAACCTGTACCGGCTGCAGCAGGTTCAGCGTGCCGTCGCGGGTGTACTCGTAGGCTTTGCCGGCCTTGATGGCGGCCAGGGTGTCGGCGTCGAGGCCCGGGTCGCGCTTGCCGACCAGCTTGGCGTCCGCCGTACCCAGCACCATGCCGCTGTTGGAATAAATGCTCATGTAGCCGTCGCCATAGGGCCGTACTTGTGCCGCGAGTGTTTGCAGCTTGCCCAACCCCAGGTCGATACCGGCGACGCCGGCAAAGCGGCCATCCAGCAGAATGGGGTGCGATAGCGTGGCCATCATCACCTTGATGTCGCGGTCTTCGTACGGCTCGGTCATCACGCTTTCCCTGCTGCGCTTGGGGTCGGCGTAGTAGGCGTCACCGTCCACGTCTTCTGCGCCCCAGACGGCGTCTTCCTTGCCATCCTTGCGGTACCAGTACACACCGGCACGGCCTTGGGCGTCGTTTTCCGGTTTGCCGGCCAGTTCGGCGTCACGGCCATCCAGTGCATTGGGTTCCCACAGCGTGAAGATGCCAACTGCATCCGGGTGCTGTGCCAGAAGCTGCCGGGTTTGCTGGCTGGCGACGCGCCGCAGGTCGCTGGCACCGCTGCCCGGCAGCGATTGCATGGCTATGGCCAGCGTTTCGGCGGCCGTGGCGCTACGCTCCAGCAGGATGCGCAGACGTTTGGCTTCGTCTTCGGCTTGCAGGCGGGCTTGTTGCACAACATGGTTTTCGGCTTGTTGCAGGCTGAGCCAGCTATTGAGGCCAATGATGGCGGCAAAGCCGACAAAAACCAGCAAGCCGGCACCGATCAGCAGTTTGCTCTTGATACTGTGTGGCATGGTGCATCCTTGTTTAATATTTTTTACATTATCAATAAGACGCGGGCTGACTGGCAATGTTTATCAATTTTATTGGCATTTAAATTGCATAAAAAGCCTGTTTTGTGATTTTTATGCCTGTTTATACTTGTTTTTAGCTGTGATGTTTAAAAAAGAAAGGTGAGTGTGTGGGTGGGCAAGGTGATGCGGGCAACAAAAAACCCTGCTTGGCAGCAAGCAGGGTTGTGAGGCGGAGCAGCGTTTGCTGCGTGCTTAGTTGACGCGCGTAATGTTGGCGCCCACTGCGTTCAGTTTGTCCTCGATGTGCTCGTAGCCGCGGTCCAGATGGTAGATGCGATCGACGGTGGTTTCGCCTTCGGCCACCAGGCCGGCCAGCACCAGGCTGGCGGAGGCGCGCAGGTCGGTGGCCATCACGGTGGCACCGGACAGCTTTTCCACGCCTTTGACGATGGCAGTGTTGCCTTCCACTTCAATGTTGGCGCCCATGCGGTTCAGTTCCGGCACGTGCATGAAACGGTTTTCGAAGATGGTTTCGGTCATCACGGCAGCGCCGTCGGCGATGGCGTTCAGCGTCATCATCTGGGCTTGCATGTCGGTGGGGAAGGCCGGGTGCGGCAGCGTGCGTACGTTGACAGCTTTCGGGCGGCGCTTCATGTCCAGCGAGATCCAGTCGTCACCGCATTCGATCACGGCGCCGGTTTCGGCCAGCTTGTCCAGGATCACGTCCATCGCACGCGGCGCAGCGTTACGCAGCACCAGGTGGCCGCGGGTCATGGCGGCGGCCACCAGGAAGGTGCCGGCTTCGATACGGTCCGGCATGATGGCGTGCTGGGCGCCGTGCAGGCGTTCCACGCCTTCGATCACCATGCGGTCGGTGCCGATGCCCTGGATGTTGGCACCCATCGCCACCAGGCAGTGGGCCAGGTCGACTACTTCCGGTTCACGAGCGGCGTTTTCCAGGATGGTGGTGCCTTCGGCCAGTGCCGCGGCCATCATCAGGTTTTCGGTACCGCCGACGGTCACCATGTCCATCACGATGTGCGCGCCGCGCAGGCGCTTGGCGCGCGCCTTGACGTAGCCGTGCTCGATGGAGATTTCGGCACCCATCGCCACCAGGCCCTTGATGTGCTGGTCCACCGGACGGCTGCCGATGGCGCAACCACCCGGCAGCGACACGGTGGCTTCGCCGTAGCGGGCCAGCATCGGGCCCAGCACCAGAATGGACGCGCGCATGGTTTTCACCAGCTCGTACGGTGCCACCAGGGTATCCAGCTGGGCGGCGGTGATTTCGACTTCGTGCACGTTGTCGGTCATCACGCGTACGCCCATGCCTTGCAGCAGCTTCTGCGTGGTGGCCACGTCGCGCAGCATCGGCACGTTGGTCAGCTTGAGGGTGTCGGCGGTCAGCAGACCGGCGCACAAAATGGGCAGGGCGGCGTTCTTGGCGCCGGAAACGCGGATTTCGCCGTTGAGCGGGCCGGTGCCGCCCTGAATGACCAGTTTTTCCATGGTGTTGTTTTTAGCCTTGTTGCTGTGCCCATTCTTCCGGGCTGAGGGTCTTCATCGACAGTGCGTGGATCTCGGCACGCATGCGGTCACCCAGGGCCTTGTAGACCAGCTGGTGGCGCTGCACGCGGTTGCGGCCGGAAAACTCGGCGCTCACGATCACGGCTTCGAAGTGGGTGCCATCGTCGCCCAGTACCTGGATGTGTTCACAGGGCAGGGACGCGGTGATGACGTTCTGGATGTAGTCTGCACTAACCATGGGGAATCCTGTAGGAATGCTTTAATGAAACGTAGCGTCTTACTGACGCAATTTGTAGCCACTGGCGATCAAATGCAAGGACCAGCCAGCCAGAAGCGCAAAACTGCCGGCCACCACCGCCAGCGACAGCCACGGCGAGACATCACCCTGGCCGAAGAAGCCGTAACGGAAACCGTCGATCATGTAGAACACCGGGTTCAGGTGGGACACGGTTTTCCACAGCGGTGGCAGGCTGTTAATGGAATAGAACACGCCCGACAGGAAAGTCAGCGGCATGATCAGAAAGTTCTGGAAGGCGGCCAACTGGTCGAATTTATCAGCCCAGATGCCTGCCACAATGCCCAGTGTACCCAGAACGCCACAGCCGAACACGGCAAAGACCAGCACCCATAGCGGGTGCGCCGGTAGCGGCAGGCCGAACCAGCTGGTGACCGCCAGCACGCCGGCGCCCACTACCACGCCCCGCACCACGGCGGCCAGCAGGTAGGCGGCAAAGAATTCCAGCGCCGTCAGCGGTGGCAGCAGCAGGAACACGATGTTGCCGGTGATCTTGCTCTGGATCAGGCTGGACGAGCTGTTGGCAAAGGCGTTCTGTGCCATCGACATCATCGCCAGCCCCGGAATGAGGAACGCGGTATAGCTGACGCCGGGGTAGGCTTCCACGTGCTGCGACAGGACGTGCGAAAAAATCAGCTGGTACAGCAGGGCGGTCAGTACTGGTGCCATCACGGTCTGGAAGGCTACCTTCCAGAAGCGCAGGATCTCTTTCTTGAACAGCGTCATGAAACCGTGCATCAGGCGCGCCCTCCATGCATCATTTTCACGAACACCTGCTCCAGATCGGTTTCCTGGACCGACAGCTCGCGCACTTCGACTGCGGCCAACCTCAGCTCGCGCAACACGTCTTCCAGGCGGGTGATGTCGGCCAGTTGCAGCACGTGGCGGCCGTCGGCTTCGCGGATTTTCAGTGCCTGCAGGCTGGCAGGCAGCGCGCCGGCCAGCTTCAGCGAGATTTCGCGGCTGGCGCTATGGGCCAGCAGCTTGTCTTTGTTCTCCAGCGCCAGCAGCTTGCCTTTTTTCATCATGGCGATGCGGCTGCACAGGGTTTCGGCTTCTTCCAGATAGTGGGTGGTCAGCACGATGGTATGGCCGGCGTTGTTCAGCTCCTGCACGAAGGCCCACAGGCTCTGGCGCAGTTCCACGTCCACGCCGGCGGTAGGTTCGTCCAGCACGATCACCGGCGGGCGGTGGACCAGCGCCTGCGCCACCATCACGCGGCGCTTCATGCCGCCGGACAGCGCGCGCATATTGGTGCCTGCCTTGTCGGTGAGGCCCAGCTTGTGCAGCAGTTCGTCGATCCAGGCGTCGTTGCGGCGGATACCGAAATAGCCGGACTGGAACACCAGGGCTTCGCGGACGCTGAAAAAGGGGTCGAATACCAGTTCCTGCGGCACCACGCCCAGCGTCATGCGGGCGCTGCGGGCGTCGCGGACGGTGTCGTGGCCCATGATGCGGATGTGGCCGCTATCGGGGCGCGACAAACCGGCCATGGCCGAAATCAGGGTGGTCTTGCCGGCACCGTTGGGGCCGAGCAGGGCGAAGAACTCGCCTTGTTCTACGGTAAAGCTGATGTCATCCAGTGCCTGCAAGCTGCCAAAGCGCTTGCTGACAGACTCGATGCTGATCGCGTGGGTCATGAACGGAGCGTGTGGATAAAAGCGGAAAGCGCGGAGTATACGCCAATCAGGCGGCGGGTGCAGCGTCCTGTAGCCAGCATTCGTCACGGAAAATCCCGACAAAATAAGGGCTTAACATGGCAGATAGATGGCGGTGGATGGTGTCGTTATCAATGGCGATCATCCAGCTGTGGCACAGGCCACCGTACAGCGAGTGCAGGCCGATGGCGGCGAGGGCGGGAACAATCCCCGGCCGCAGTAGTCCCTGACTGCCGGCTTCTTCCAGCACCCTTGTCAGTTGGGCTTCTTTTTCCTGGGTCCAGCTCAGTTGCTCCAGCAGCAGCGGCGCCATCTCGCCGACTTGCTCGCAACCGATGTGGTGGATGGCGCAGATGCGGCGCATGCGCTGGTCGTGGTATAGCAGGTCGAACATGGCGTGCACATGGCGCCACAGCCGGGCTGCCGGGTTGTAGTGCTGGTCGAGCAGAATGCCGTTGATGATTTCCAGCGCCGGCATGATGCGGTCGCACAGCGCGTTGAACAGGTCCAGCTTGTTGGCAAAGTGCCAGTAGATGGCGCCACGCGTCAGCCCCGCCGCTGCCGCAATGTCGGTCAGCGAGGTGGCGGCCACGCCTTGCTCCCAGAACACCTTTTCAGCGGTGTCCAGCAGCAACTGGCGGGTTTGTTCAGCTTCTTCGCGGGTTTTTCTGGCC
The DNA here is from genome assembly GCF_007644045.2 of Vogesella urethralis. Taxonomy (GTDB): domain Bacteria; phylum Pseudomonadota; class Gammaproteobacteria; order Burkholderiales; family Chromobacteriaceae; genus Vogesella; species Vogesella urethralis. Next base: position 35,967 of record NZ_VMDW02000042.1, on the reverse strand, counting down.
ATGTCGATAAAAGGGGTTTCAAAGCGCGCGTAAGGATAGCGGCAGACGCCACATCCTGCAGCACTGTTTGTTTACATACATACGTGAATGTATGTATTATCGCACCAAAATCCGCTACATGCCGTTGCAATTTGTGTGCAGTTTCTGTTGTCGGGGTCTCCAGCCACCCTGCGCATGGCACTTGCATCTGCAGGCCAGCGGCTACACTGAAGCCAGAACATCGCCACGGCATGGCTTTCGTTCCGGCCATGCCAGCACGCATCCCAATCCGAAAAACCGGCCTGACAGCAGGCATCATTTCCTTATCAAGGAGTCTTCCGTGATACCCACCAAACCTTCTATTGCCGTATTGCTGCCCCTGGCCGTACTGCTTGCCGCTTGCGGCAAGGGTGGCGCCGACCAGGCTGCCGGCCACGGCGGCCAGATGCCGCCGATGCCGGTGTCGGTGCAGACCATGAAAGCGGCCGACGTGCCGCTGATTACCGAATACGTGGCGCAGACCAGCGGCTCGCGCGAAGTGGAAGTGCGTGCCCGTGTGTCCGGCATCCTGCAAAAGCGTGCCTACACCGAAGGCAGCAGCGTGAAAGCCGGCGACTTGCTGTTCCAGATCGACGCCGCGCCGTACCAGGCAGCCGTCGATCAGGCTGCCGCCGCGCTGAAGCTGCAGGAAGCCAGCCTGATTCGTGCCCAGCAAGACCACGATCGCGTGATTCCGCTGTTCAAGGAAAACGCCGTCAGCCAGAAAGACCGTGACGACGCAGTAGCGGCGCTGGCCAGCGCCAAGGCCTCGGTGGCGGCGGCGCGTGCCGCGCTGAAGAGTGCGCAGATCAACCTGGACTACACCCGCGTAACCGCGCCGATCGGCGGCGTAACCAGCGCCGAAGTGCGTTCCGAAGGCAGCCTGGTGCAAACCGGCGACGGCAGCCTGCTGACCCGCATCTCGCAGCTGGACCCGATCTACGTCAAGTTCTCGCTGTCCGACAACGACGTGCTGCGCGCGCAGAAGTTGGCCGCCGAAGGCAAGCTGCGCCTGCCGGCGGGTAACCGCTACACCGTCAGCGTCAAGCTGCCTGATGGCACCCAGTACGGCCGCGAAGGCGTGATTGACTACGCCGACCGCGTGGTGGACCCGGCTACCGGTACCGCCGCCGCCCGTGCCACCTTTGCCAACCCGCAAGGGCAGCTGCGCCCGGGCCAGTTCGTGCGCGTGCAACTGAAAGGCGCCACCCGTCTGGGCGCGCTGGTGGTGCCGCAACAGGCGGTACTGTCCAGCCAGCAAGGCAAGATGGTGTGGGTAGTCGGCCAGGATGGCACCGCCCAGCCGCGTCCGCTGCAGCTGGGTGAGGCTACGCCTGCCGGCTTCATCGTGGAAAACGGTCTGAAACCGGGCGATCAGGTGATCGTGGACAACCTGATCAAGCTGCGTCCGGGTGCCAAGGTGGTACCGCAGGCGGCCAAGCCGGCAGCATCCGCGCCGGCCAACGGCTAAGCCAGGGGGAAACACACCATGTTTTCAGCCTTTTTCGTACGCCGGCCGATTTTTGCCAGCGTGATCTCCATCATCATCCTGCTGGCCGGCTTCTTCGGCATGCGGGCGCTGCCGGTGGAGCAATATCCGCAGATCGTACCGCCGTCAGTGGCGGTGACGGCCTACTACCCGGGCGCGTCTGCCGAAGTGGTGGCCGATACCGTGGCCTCGCCGCTGGAGCAGGCCATCAACGGCGTGGACGACATGCTGTACCTGCAGTCCACCAGCTCGGGTAACGGCCGTCTGACGGTAACGGTGACCTTCAAGATCGGTACCAACCCCGACCAGGCCACCATCAACGTCAACAACCGCGTGCAGTCGGCGCTGTCCTCGCTGCCGGAAGAAGTGCGTCGCCAGGGCGTCAACGTGCGCAAGCAGGCCGCTACCTTCCTGCAGGTGATTTCGCTGTACTCGCCGGATAAGCGTTTCGACACCCTGTTCATGAGCAACTACGCGCTGCTCAACGTGGTGGACGAGCTCAAGCGTATCCCGGGCGTGGGCCAGGTGACCAACTTTGCCGGCCAGGATTACGCCATGCGTATCTGGCTGCGCCCGGATCGCCTGTCGCAGCTGAACCTCACCCCGGGTGACGTGGCGAAAGCCATCCGCGAGCAGAACGCGCAGTTTGCCGCCGGCAATATCGGTGGTACGCCGACCGCGGGCGCCAAGCCGGACTTCACCTACACCATTACCACCAAAGGCCGTTTCAGCGAGGTGTCCGAGTTCGAGAACATCATCGTGCGCAGCGGCAGCGGTGGCCAGCAGGTACGCCTGAAGGACGTGGCACGGGTAGAGCTGGGCGCGCTGTCGTACGACTTCTCCGGCCTGCATAACGGCCGCCCCACCATCCCGATCGGTATCAACCTGGCACCGGGTGCCAACCAGCTGGACACCGCCAAGGCGGTACAACAGCGCATGGACGAGTTGGCCGCACGTTTCCCGCAGGGCCTGTCCTACGCCATCCCGTACGACACCACCCGCTTTGTGGAAGTGTCGATCAACGAGGTGATTTCCACGCTGGCCGAAGCCATGGTGCTGGTGTTTGCCGTGGTGTACCTGTTCCTGCAGAACTGGCGCGCCACGCTGATTCCGGGCCTGGCGGTGCCGGTGTCCATCGTCGGCACCTTCGCCGGCATGTATCTGTTCGGCTATTCCATCAACACGCTGACGCTGTTCGGTATGGTGCTGGCCATCGGTATCGTGGTGGATGACGCCATCGTGGTACTGGAAAACGTCGAACGCATCATGATGCAGGAAGGCAAACCGCCGTACGAAGCTACCCTGCAAGCGATGAAGGAAGTGAGCGGCCCGGTAGTCGCCATCGTGCTGGTGTTGTGCTCGGTGTTCATCCCGGTAGCGTTCCTGGGCGGTATTGCCGGCCAGATGTACAAGCAGTTCGCCATCACCATCGCCATCTCGGTGACCATCTCGGGCATCGTGGCGCTGACGCTGACCCCGGCGCTGTGCGCGCTGATGCTCAAACCCGAGCACCAGCACAGCAACCGCTTCTTTGAAGGCTTCAACCGCTTCTTCGACCGCATGACCACCAGCTACGGCAACGGCGTATCGTTCCTGATCCGTCGCAGCCTGCTGGCGCTGGTGATGTTCGGCGTGCTGATCGGCGCGTCGGTGTGGCTGTTCAAGCTGATTCCGTCGTCGCTGGCGCCGGAAGAAGACCAGGGCTACATCATCGCGGCCACCATCCTGCCCGACGGCGCGGCCATCAACCGCACCCAGGACGTGATGAACCGCTTCGACAAGCAGATTGCGGCCAACCCGGCAGTAAAAGATGTGATGAGCTTTGCCGGCTTCGACATCCTGTCCGGTACCAACCGCAGCAACACCGGTGTGACCTTCATCACGCTGAAGCCATGGGACGAGCGCAAGTCGCCCAACCTGTCGGCGCAAGCTGTAGTGGGCGACGTGTTCCAGAAGGGCATGATGGTGCCGGAAGGCCTGGTCCTGGCGTTCAACCCGCCGCCGATCTCCGGCATGTCGTCTACCGGCGGTTTCGAGGCCTACCTGCAAAGCCGTAACGGTGCCAGCAGTGCCGAACTGGCGCAGCAGGCGCAGAAGCTGATGATGGCCGCTGCCAAGCGTCCGGAACTGGCTGGCGTGCAGACCACGTTCTCGGCCAACGTGCCGCAGCTGAACGTGCAGCTGGACCGCGACAAGGCCAAGGCGCTGGGCGTGGCGGTGGGTGACGTGTTCGACGCGATGAGCAGTACCTTCGGCTCGCTGTACGTCAACGACTTCAGCAAGTTCGGCCGCATCTTCACCGTGCAGCTGCAGTCGGAAGCCGACTTCCGCGACAGCGTGGAAGACCTGCGCAACGTGTTCGTGCGTGGTCAGAACGGGCAGATGATTCCGCTGACCAGCCTGGTGACTATCGAGCAGCGTACCGGCCCCGAAGTGGTTGATCGCTTCAACGCCTTCCCGGCTGCCAAGTTCGTTGGCGGCCCGGCTCCGGGCTACAGCTCGGGCGAGGCGCTGATCGCGATGGAGCAACTGGCCAAGGAAGTGCTGCCTGACGGCTACACGCTGGCGTGGACCGGCTCGGCGTTCCAGGAAAAATCCACCGGCGGTTCGTCGTCGATGGTGTTCGTGGTGGCCATGCTGATGGTGTTCCTGATCCTGTCGGCGCAGTACGAACGCTGGACGCTTCCGTTTGCCGTGCTGACCGCGGTGCCGTTTGCCGTGTTCGGCGCGCTGCTGGCCACCTGGCTGCGCGGTCTGGCTAACGACGTCTACTTCCAGGTCGCGCTGGTGACGCTGATCGGTCTGGCGGCGAAGAACGCCATCCTGATCGTCGAGTTCGCCGTGATCAAGATGGAAGAGGGCATGAGTCTGGCCGACGCCGCCATTGACGCGGCCAAGCTGCGCTTCCGCCCCATCGTGATGACCTCGCTGGCCTTCATTCTGGGTTGTGTACCGCTGGCCATCTCCAGCGGTGCCGGTTCTGCCAGCCGCCACGCCATCGGTACCGGCGTGATCGGCGGCATGCTGGCGGCCACCTTCATTGCCGCCCTGTTCATCCCGCTGTTCTTCAAACTGATCATGCAGATGTCGCAGGGCAAGGCCGCCAAAGGAGAAAAACATGACGCTTAAGCAAGCCTTGATGCCGCTGCTGGTAGCGGCCGCGCTGTCGGCTTGCGCCGTTGGCCCCGATTACCAGCGGCCCGGTCTGGCGCTGCCGCAAGGCAGCGAGCAGGCGCAGGTGGACGCGCACTGGTGGCGCCAGTTTGGCGACGCCACGCTGAACCGCCTGATCGCCGACGCCCAGCAATACAACCGCGACCTGCAGCAAACCGCGGCCCGCGTGGACGAAGCGGCCGCCGCTGCCGGCGCTGCACGCGCCAGCCAGCTGCCGCAGGTGAACGCCAGCCTGTCCGGCGCCCGTGCGCAAACCTCGCGCTACAGCAGCGGGGCCGGCGCGCTGGGTGAAAGCTACACCGGCGGCCTGTCGGCCAGCTGGGAGCTGGACCTGTGGGGCAAGGAAGCCCGCAAGCGCGAGGCCGCCAACGCCGACCTGACGCAAAGCCAGCGCCTGCTGGACGCGGCACGCCAGTCGCTGAGCGCCCAGGTGGCCAGCACCTACTTCCAGCTGCTGAGCTACGACGCGCAGCTGGCGGCGGTACAAGCCACGCTGCAGGGCCGCGAGGAAAGCCTCACCCTGCGCAAGAAGCGCTTTAACGGTGGCATGACCTCCGAGCTGGAGCTGAAGCAGGCCGAAGCCGAAACCGCCGCTGCCCGTGCCGCGGTGCCGCGCCTGCGCCAGGCCGTGGCGCAAACCGAGCACGCGCTGGCGGTGCTGACCGGCACCAACCCGCGCGAGCTGGTACAGCCGGTGGCCCGCGGCAAGACGCTGGAGGCGCTGACCGTGCCGCCGCAGGTGCCGTCCGGCCTGCCGTCCGACCTGCTGCTGCGCCGCCCGGATCTGGCCGCAGCCGAGGCGCAGCTGGTCGCCGCCAACGCCCGTATCGGCGTGGCGCGTGCGGCTTACTTCCCCAGCATCGGTCTGTCGGCTGGCCTGGGCAGCGCCAGCTTCGAGCTGTCCAAGCTGTTTACCGGCCCGGCACAAACCTGGAACTACGCGGCCAACCTGGCGGCGCCCATCTTCAACAACGGCGAAATCAGCGCCGGCGTAGACGCGGCCAACGCGCGCCAGAAACAGGCGCTGGCGGCCTACGAGAAGGCGGTGCAGTCGGCGTTTGCCGATACGCTGGACGCGCTGTCGGCCGTGCGTACCTCGCAAGAGGCGGAAACTGCCCAGGGCCAGCAGCTGGCGGCCATGCGCGAGGCACTGCGCCTGGCGCGCCTGCGTTACGACGCCGGCTACAGCAGCTATCTGGAGGTGCTGGACGCCGAGCGCAGCGTGTTCCAGCTGGAGCAGTCGCTGTCGGACGCCCGTCTGGCGCGCCTGAACGCGGTGGTCAGCCTGTACAGCGCCCTGGGGGGCGGCTGGCAGCCGGGCTAAACCGCTGTTCCCGTCAACATCGCCCGTCAGGTCAGGTGCCTGGCGGGCGTTTTTTCTGCACACTGGCCAGCGACAGGGCACGCTGAGGCCCGGGCAAGGCTGTGGAGTCAGGTATGAGTCTGTTGCAATTTCTGGGGGGCTTTGTGCGCCGCCACTGGCTGCGCTACGCGGCGGCGGCAGCCATGCTGGCCTGCGTGGCGGTGCTCACCGTCACCATCCCGCGTCAGGTTGGCCGCATCATCGATAGTTTGGTGGCCGGCAGTCTGGGCGGTCAGGCGCTGTACTGGCAGCTGGGCACGCTGCTGGTCATGGGGCTGGCCATTTACTTTTTGCGCGTGGGCTGGCGTTTGCAGCTGTTTGCCGCCAGCTACCAGCTGGGCGTGGATCTGCGCGTGGCGCTGTACCGCAAGCTGGCGGCGCAAGGCCCCGGCTTTTACCAGCACCAGCGTACCGGTGACCTGATGGCGCGCGCCACCAACGATATCGACGCGGTGGAAATGGCGGCCGGCGAGGCGATGCTGGCCGGCTTTGACGGCGCGCTGACGCTGGTACTGGTGCTGGGCATGATGACGCTGGGGGTGGATTGGCGGCTGGCGGCGGTGGCTTTGCTGCCGTTTCCGCTGATGGCCTACGGCTTCTGGCGCATCTCGCGTCACGTACATCAGGCCTCGGCCGACGCCCTGCAGCGCTTTTCGGCCCTGAACGATCACGTACAGGAAACCCTTAGCGGCGTACGTACGCTGCGCGCGCTGGGCTTGGAAGGCCGCAACCGCGACAGCATGGCGCGCCTAGCCGCCGATGCCGCTGACGCCAGCCTGCAAGCGCAACGCTGGGAGGCGGCGTTTGAGCCGACGGTGGGCATGACGCTGAGCGCCGCCAGCGTGCTGACGCTGGCGCTGGGCGGTTATCTGGTGTGGCACGGCAGCCTGAGTATCGGCCAGCTCACCAGCTTTTCGATGTACCTGGGCCAGCTGATCTGGCCGATGTTTGCCGCCGGCTGGGTGCTGGCGCTGCTGGAACGCGGCAAGGCTGCCTGGGCGCGGCTGGACCCCATCCTGTCGGCGCCGCTGACGGTGGACGACCACGGCAGCGAGCCGCAGCCGCCGCAGGGCTTGCTGCAAGTGGATCAGCTGCGCTTTGCCTACCCGCAACAGCCGCAGCCGGCGCTGGACGACGTCAGCCTGCAGCTGCCCGCCGGTGGCGTGTTGGCACTGGTAGGGCCCACCGGTAGCGGCAAGTCCACGCTGCTGAAGCTGCTGCTGCGCCAGTACCACCCGCAGCAGGGCAGCATCCTGTGGCAGGGCCGACCGCTGGACGACTACACCCTCAATGCGCTGCGCAGTGCCATCAGCTGGGTGCCGCAGGAGGCGTTCCTGTTTTCGGCCAGCGTGGCCGACAACATCGCGCTGGGGCAGCCGGATGCCAGCCGGGCGGAGATCGAGCGCGTGGCGCAGTTGGCCGCCGTGCACGACGATATCCTGCGCCTGCCGCAGGGCTACGATACACCGGTGGGGGAGAAGGGCGTCAGCCTGTCCGGTGGCCAACGCCAGCGCGTGGCCATCGCCCGTGCGCTGCTGTCGCCGGCCCCGTTGCTGATGCTGGACGACGCGTTGTCGGCGGTGGATACGCAGACCGAAACCGCCATCCTGCAGCACCTGCGCGCCGCGCGGCAGGGACGCACGCTGCTGATCGTCAGCCATCGCCTGTCGGCGGTGGTGGACGCCGACGACATTCTGGTGCTGCGTCACGGTCGGGTGACCGAGCGCGGTACCCACGCGCAACTGCTGGCGCGCGACGGCTGGTACGCCAGCCAGTGGCGCTACCAGCAACTGGAGGCCAGCCTGGATGCAAGCTGAACGTCAACAGGCGCTGGCGCTGCTGCGCCATGCCGCCGAACCGGAAAAACACCATGTGCTGCGCGGTTTTGCCTTCCTGCTGCTGGCCGCCGTGCTGGAAGCCTGTGGCCCGCTGCTGGGCAAGCATTTTATCGATCATTACCTGCTGCCGCGGTACTGGGTGGCACACGAGGTGGTGCTGCTGCTGGGCGGGGTACTGGCGCTAGGGTTGGCCGCGTCGGCGCTGCGCTATCTGCAGCTGTTGCGGCTGGCCGGTGTGGCCATGCGCTCGGTGTGGCGTTTGCGCGAAGAGGTGTACGGCCACGTGCTGGCGCTGCCGATGGCCTTCTTCGACAAGGCCATTACCGGCCAACTGGTCAGCCGCGTGACCAACGATACCGAAGCGGTGAAGCAGCTGTACGTACAGGTGCTGTTCGTGATGCTGGACAGCGTGATCGTGGTCTGTGGCGCCTTGGCCGCGATGGCGTGGCTGAACTGGCGGCTGGCGCTGGTGGTGATGGTGCTGCTGCCGGCTGTGTTCCTGATCGTGTGGCTGTACCAGCGCTGGAGCGCGCCGTCGGTCAGCCGTGCGCGCCAGCTGCGCAGCGACATCAACGCGCAGGTGGCTGAATCGATTGCCGGCATGAGCGTGTTGCAGGCTGCCGGTGCCGAACAGCGTTTTGCCGACCGTTTTGCTGCTACCAATGCCGGCCTGTACCAGGCGCGCATGGCCGAACTGCGCGCCAACGCCTGGCTGCTGCGCCCGGCGCTGGACTTGCTGAACGTGTTGCTGCTGACCACGGTGATCTGGGTATTCGGCCAGCACCGCGTCAGCGGGCTGGAAGTGGGCGTGCTGTACGCTTTTGTCAGCTACATCGCGCGCGTGGTGGAGCCGCTGATCCAGATCACCATGCAATTTTCGCAGTTGCAGCAGGCGGTGGTGGCGGCGTCCCGCGTCAACACGCTGCTGCGCGAGGGCGAGGCGGCACGCGGCGGTGACGCCGGCGCCATTGTTGCGGGGGCAGTAAGCTTCCGCGACATCCGCTTTGGTTACGACGCGGCGCACCCGGTGCTGCACGGGGTCTCGCTGGCCATACCCGCCGGCAGCTTTGTCGGCATTGTCGGCCATACCGGCAGCGGCAAGTCCACCTTGCTGTCGCTGCTGCTGCGTTTTTACACGGCGCAAGGCGGCAGCATCGATATCGATGGCGTGCCGCTGGCGCGCATCGGCGAGGCGGCGTTCCGTGCCGGGGTGGGGCTGGTGCCGCAAGACCCGTTCCTGCTGGCCGCCAGCGCGCGCGACAATATCGACATGGGGCGGGGGCTGAGCCAGGCGGCGATCGAGGCGGCGGCGCAGGCGGCCGGCGTGCACGATTTGATCCTGACGCTGGAGCACGGTTACGACACCGATATGGGCGAGAGCGGTACCCGCTTGTCGGTGGGGCAGAAGCAGCTGATCGCCATTGCCCGTGCGCTGGCCGGGCAGCCGCGAATCCTGCTGCTGGACGAGGCTACCTCGCATATCGACAGCGAAACCGAACAGCTGGTGCAGCAGGCCATGCTGCGCTTGCGCGGCCAGGTCACCATCATTGCCATCGCGCACCGTTTGTCCACCATCCGCGATGCCGACCAGATCGTGGTGCTGAACCATGGCCGCATTGCCGAACAGGGCGCGCACGATGCGCTGATGGCTATCGACGGCGGCCTCTACCAGCGCCTGTACCTGCTGCAGCAGCTGGAAGGCGTGGTGGCGGACTAGGGCCTGTTAACGCGATGTTTGATGCGCAGGCCCCAAACAGGCTGCCTGACATTCTGCAAGGTTGGCCGCAAAAGAAAACCGCCCGGTCAACGGGCGGTTTTTTGTGCCGATGGCCGGTTTACTGGCCGGGCGCGCTGGCTTGTGGCGCCGAGGCGGGTTGCTCGGCCACCGGGGCAGAGGCATCGTCCGGTACCAGGTCGTCGATATTGTCGTCGTCCGGATTGGACTGGCTGGCAGGGGGCGTAAAACCGGTCCGGGCGTTGCGGTACTGCAGGTAGGCGTCACGCATGTAGCTGTAGCGGTCCAGTGCGGCCTGGTCGAAGGTTTCGTCCAGCCCCAGCAGCTTTTCACGGCTTACCACGCCGTAGGCGATGGTGGCTGCGGCTGCATCGCGGTTTTCCTGGAATACCCACGAGCCGCTGCTGTAGCCGAATGACAGCCCCATGCCGGTACCGTCACGGATGGTGCTGGGCCCCAGCAGTGGCAGCACCAGGTAGCTGCTTTGCTTCCAGCCGTAGTGGGCGAAGGTGTCGCCCAGCGTGGCCTTGTAGCTGGGCAAGCCCATCGGGGTGGCCAGGTCGATCAGGCCGAACAGGCCGAAGGTGCTGTTGATCGATACGCGCAGCAGGTCGGTGGCCGACTTCTTGCCTTCCAGCTGGAGGGCGTGGTTGGCCAGGCTGTACACGTCGCGCAAGTTGTCGAACACATTGCCGACAGCGGTGCGTACCGGCTGCGGCGTGATGAAGCGGTAGCCCTCGGCTACCGGCTTCAGCACGTACTGGTCGGCTTTGTCGTTGAAACTGAACACGGCACGGTTCATCGGTTCCAGCGGGTCTTGCGGGTTACCACCGGTGCTGGCACAGGCTGTCAGCACGCAGCAGCTGATGATCAGCAAAGGCTTGTTCACGGCTTGGCCTCCTCGGCAAGCCCGAGCAGCGGGGCCAGCTCGTACAACTCGGCCAGCACGCGCAGGCTGTCGGGCACATGGTGCAATTGCAGCGTGCCCCCCCGTTGCTGTTGGCGACGCAGGGCGTCCAGCAGCAGGGCGACGGCGGCGGAATCCACCTTGCCCAGCCCGGACAGGTCCAGGCTGGCGTTACCCCCTTGCAGGGCAGTGCTCAGCTGGGCCTGCAGCGCGGCGGCGGTGTCCATGCCGACATCACCGCTCAGCGCGAACTGGCCCGGGGCAACGGTGCGCAGTGTCATGCCGGTTTGCCTTTTTCGTTCTTGTCCTTCAGCAGCTTGATCAGGCCATCCACGCCGTTCTTGCGGATTTCTTCGCCGAACTGGTTGCGGTAGATGGTAACCAGGCTGGCACCTTCCACACTGACGTTATAGATCTTCCAGCCCTGATTGCCTTTGTACAGGGTGTAGTCGACCATCACGTTTTTCTTCTCGCCGTTACCCGGCAGGGTGACTTCCGACTTCACTACCGCCTCGCGGCCGTTGTTGTTCAGCTGCGCGTTCGGCTTCACGTCGATCTGCGCGTTCTTGAAGCGGGTCATGGTGGAGGAGTAGGTGCGCACCAGCAGGGTCTGGAACTGCTCGGCCAGCTGGGTTTGCTGCGCCGGGGTGGCACCGCGCCAGTCTTTGCCTACCGCCAGCGCGGTCATGCGGATGAAGTCAAACTGCGGTACCACCAGGTCTTCCACTTGTTTGCGGATCTGGTTGGTGTTCTTGCCGGTGTCTTTTTTCAGCAGCTCGAGCGCGGATTGCGAGGTGGTGCTGATCACGTCCACCGGGTTATCGGAAGCGGCGAGGGCGGTGCTGCTGAGGCCCAGCATCACCATCAGGGTAGCGAACAGTTTTTTCATGATGTGCGTCTTTCTCTGGAGAGTTCTTGTTTATTCGGTTTTAGCCGGGGCGTCCTGGCTGCCTTTTTCGGCAAAGCTGGTCATGAATTTGCCGATCAGCTGTTCCAGCACCAGGGCGGAAGAGGTGAGGCTGATGCGGTCGCCGCTGGCCAGGTTGTCGGGGTCACCGCCTTGGGTGAGGCCGATGTATTGTTCGCCCAGCAGGCCGGCGGTGAGGATCTCGGCGCTGGTGTCACGGCTGAACTGGTATTGCTTGTCCAGCGTCAGCGTGGCGCGGGCTACGTAGCGTTTGGTGTCCAGCTCGATGTTGCTGACGCGGCCAACCACCACGCCGGAAGACTTCACCGGCGCTTTTACTTTCAGGCCGCCGATGTTGTCGAACTCGGCCACCAGGGTGTAGGTGTCGGCGCTGCTTTGCGGGGTGAGGTTGGCCACCTTCAGCGACAGGAAGGTGACAGCAGCCAGACCGATGGCCACAAACAGGCCGACCCACAGATCAATGGTAGAGCGTTTCATTATGCAGTTTCCTAGAACATGAAGGCGGTCAGGACGAAGTCCAGCGCCAGGATGACCAGTGCCGAGGTCACCACGGTACGGGTGGTGGCAGACGATACGCCGGCCGCCGTGGGCGTGGCGTCGTAGCCTTCAAAGACGGCGATCAGCGTCACGGCCATGCCGAAGAACACGCTCTTGGTCAGGCCGTTGATCACGTCGTAATGCAGGTCGACGTTGTTCTGCATCTGCGACCAGAACGTGCCGGCGTCCAGGCCGATCATTTCCACGCCCACCAGATAGCCGCCGAAGATGCCCATCACGTTGAACAGTGCGGCCAGGATAGGCATGGAAATCACGCCGGCCCAGAAGCGCGGCGCCACCACGCGGGCGATGGGGTTCACCGCCATCACGCTCATGGCTTCCAGCTGTTCGGTGGCCTTCATCAGGCCGATTTCGGCGGTCATGGCGCTACCGGAGCGGCTGGCAAACAGCAGGGCGGCCAACACCGGGCCCAGCTCGCGCAGCAGCGACAGTGCCACCAGCGCGCCCAGCGCGTCGGCCGAGCCAAAGCGGGCCAGGGTGTTGTAGCCCTGCAGGCCCAGCACCATGCCCACAAACAGGCCGGACACCACGATGATGATCAGCGACAGCACGCCGGCGTAGTAGATCTCGCGGATGGTGAGATGGAAGCGCAGCAGGCTTTGGCCGGAGTTCAGCACGATGGCCACGAAGAAGCGGCTGATGAAGCCCAGGCGCCACAGCGCGTTGATGGTGGCAGCGCCCAGGCGGCGGAACGGAGACAGCAGGGCGTTCATGCGCGCACCTCCTTCAGGCCGAAGGCGTCGGCCAGGGTATTGCCGGCCGGGTAGGCAAAGTGCACCGGGCCGTCGGCCTCGCCTTGCACGAACTGCTGTACCCACGGCGAAGCGGAGTGGCGCACTTCATCCGGCGTACCTTCGGCGGCGATGCGGCCGCTGGCCACGAAGTAGACGTAATCGACGATCTCCAGCGATTTGTGCACGTCGTGCGTCACCATGATCGACGAGGTACCCAGCGCGTCGTTCAGCTTTTTGATCAGCAGGGCGATGGTGCCCAGCGAGATCGGGTCCAGGCCAGTGAACGGTTCGTCGTACAGCATGATCTGCGGGTCCAGCGCGATGGCGCGGGCTAGTGCGATGCGGCGTGCCATGCCGCCGGACAGCTCTGCCGGCATCAGGCTTTCGGTGCCGCGCAGGCCGACGGCGCTGAGCTTCATCAGCACCAGGTCGCGGATAAGGCTTTCCGGCAGCCGGGTATGCTCGCGGATGGGGAAGGCGACGTTGTCGAACACCGACAGATCGGTGAACAGGGCGCCAAACTGGAACAGCATGCCCATACGGCGGCGATGCTGGTACAGCGCCTGGTTGCCCATGCGGCCAACGTCCTGGCCATCCACCAGTACCTGCCCCTGCTGGGCGCGTACCTGGCCGGAGATCAGCCGCAGCAGCGTGGTTTTGCCGCTGCCGCTGCCGCCCATGATGGCCACCAGCTTGCCGCGGGGGATGGTAAGGGAGATGTCCTGCAGTATCGGCCGGTCGCCGTAGGCAAAGCTGACGTTTTTGAGCTCGATGAAACTGTCGGAAGACACGATCAGGGATTGTCCTGTGAAATCAAGAAGAAACAGGGAGCCGACTGTTGCCGACTCCCTGTGGGCATTTTATCTGCCTTGTGTGCAGTGCGCAAAATGCCAGCGCGCTTTTTTTGTGTAGAAATTGTTACCGTGCGTGATTAATACAGCGCTGAAAACTATCGATAACAAGACCTTAAAAAAAGCTTAGACGCCGCGCAGCAGTTCGTTGATGCTGGTTTTGCTGCGGGTTTGCGCGTCCACTTTCTTGACGATCACGGCGCAGTACAGGCTATGGCTGCCATCCTTGGACGGCAGGTTGCCGGACACTACCACCGAGCCCGGCGGGATGCGACCGTAGCTGATTTCGCCGGTTTCGCGGTCGTAGATCTTGGTGGACTGGCCGATGTACACGCCCATCGAGATCACCGAGCCTTCACCGACGATCACGCCTTCTACCACCTCGGAGCGGGCGCCGATGAAGCAGTTGTCTTCGATGATGGTGGGGTTGGCCTGCAGCGGCTCCAGCACGCCACCGATGCCGACGCCGCCGGACAGGTGCACGTTCTTGCCGATCTGGGCGCAGCTGCCTACGGTGGCCCAGGTGTCGACCATGGTGCCTTCGTCGACGTAGGCGCCGATGTTGACGTAGGACGGCATCAGCACCGTGTTTTTGGCGACGAAGCTGCCTTTACGAGCCACGGCGCCCGGTACGGCGCGGAAGCCGGCTTGCTGGAAGCGTTCCTGGTTCCAGTCGGCAAACTTGGTGTCCACCTTGTCGAAGTAACGGCTCACGCCGTCATCCAGCAGTACGTTGTCGCGAATGCGGAACGACAGCAGCACGGCCTTCTTCACCCACTGGTGTACGACCCAGTCGCCGTCGATTTTCTCGGCAACGCGCAGGTGGCCGTTGTCCAGTTCTTCGATCACTTGTTCCACGGCGGCTTTCAGTTCGGCCGATACGGTAGCCGGGGTGATGTCGGCACGGTTTTCGAAGGCTTGTTCGATGATGGGCTGGATCGGATGCATATGGTTCAGTCCTTGGGCGATATGGATGGTAGTCATGGTTCTCGATGTCGTGTTCAGTGGTGTTTTTTTACGAAGCGGACGATGCGCTGTGCCGCTTCTTCGCATTCGGCTTGCGTGGCCACCAGGGCCAGGCGGATACGGCCGGCGCCGGGGTTCACGCCGTGGGCGTCGCGTGCCAGGTAACTGCCGGGCAGCACGGTGATGTGTTCTTCGGCAAACAGCCGGCGCGCAAACGCGGCGTCGTCACCGCCGGGCACTTCGGCCCACAGGTAGAAGCTGGCGTCGGGGCGCGCCACGTTCAGTACCTGTGCCAAAGACGGGGTGACCGCGTCGAACTTGGCAGTATACGCTGAGCGGTTGGCCGCGACATGGTCTTCGTCCTGCCAGGCGGCAATGCTGGCCTGCTGGATGGTCTGGCTCATCGCGCTGCCATGGTAGGTACGGTACAGCAGGAATTTTTCCAGGATGCGCGCGTCGCCGGCCACAAAACCCGAGCGCAGGCCCGGCGCATTGCTGCGTTTGGACAGGCTGGTGAACATCACCAGACGCTCGTAGCCGCGGCCCAGCTGGCGTGCGGCTTCCAGCCCGCCCAGCGGCGGCGTGTCGAAGTAGATCTCGCTGTAGCATTCGTCGCTGGCAATGATAAAACCGTAGCGGTCGGACAGCGAGAACAGTGTGTTCCAGTCTTCCAGCGACATCACCGCCCCGGTCGGGTTGCCGGGGCTGCACACTACCACTACCTGCGTACGCTGCCACACGGCTTCCGGTACGGCCGTCCAGTCCGGCTGGTAGCCGTTGGCCGCCAGGCAGTTCACGTAATACGGTTCGGCGCCGGCCAGTAGCGCGGCGCCTTCGTAGATCTGGTAGAACGGGTTGGGCGAGATCAGCACCGGCTTGTCGCTGCCGCGCGGGTCGATCACCGCTTGCACGAACGAAAACAGCGCTTCGCGGCTGCCGCACACCGGCAAAATCTCTCGCGCGGCGTCCACGGCAATGCCGTAACGGCGCTGCAGCCAGTCGGCGCAGGCGCTGCGCAGCGCGTCGCTGCCCAGCGTGGCCGGGTAAGCGGCTAGGCCGTCCAGGTTGGCCATCAGCGCTTGCTTGACGACGTCCGGCGTCGGGTGCTTGGGTTCGCCGATGGACAGATTGATATGCCGCAGGTCGGCGGGCGGCGTCACGCCGGCCAGCAGGCCGCGCAAACGCTGGAACGGGTAGGGCTGCAACAGATCGAGGTGGGGGTTCAACGCCGTTTCCTTGCAATGCAACAAAAGGACAATAGTAAGAAAGGCTTATGGATTTTGTAAAACAAAAGCTGCTGGCGGTGAGCTGTGCGCTGACCACGGCATTGGTGTGGGGCCTGATGTGGTTCCCGTTCCGCGTATTGCACGAGGCCGGGTTTTCCACGGCAGCTACTTCGCTGACCGTGTATCTGGTATCGGCCTGTCTGGGTGTATTCGTGTTCCGCGACGTCTTCCGGCGGCAGTTTCGCTTCGACCGGGTGCTGATTCCGCTGACTTTGCTCTATGGCTGGTGCAATTTCAGCTATACGTGGGCGGTATCGGAAGGGCAGGTCATGCGCGTGCTGCTGCTGTTTTATCTGTCGCCGCTATGGACGGTACTGTTTTCGCGCCTGCTGTTGCGCGAGCGGCTAAGCCCGGTGGGCTGGGGCGTGGTGGCGCTGTCGCTGTTGGGCTGTATCACCATCCTATACCGCCCCGACATGCTGCAGGGTGGCTTGCTGCAAAACCGTGCCGACTGGCTGGCGCTGTCCGGCGGCATCAGTTTTGCGCTGGGTAATGTGCTGTCCAAGCGCGCCAGCAGCCTGCCGGTGCCGGTGAAGTCGGCGTCGGTGTGGCTGGGGGTGGCCGGCTGTGGGCTGGCTTCGCTGCTGTGGCGCGGCCAACTGGGGGCCGAGCTGGCGCTGATCGACGTGCCCATCCTGCTGATGATCGTGGTGCTGGGTGTGACGCTGCTGTCTACCAGCATCATTTCGATGCACGGCCTGAGCATTCTGCCGGCCACGCAAATCATGACGCTGATGCTGATGGAGCTGGTGTTCGCGGCGCTATCGGCCTGGCTGCTGGCCGGCGAGCACATGCAGCTGCAGGAGTACATCGGCGGCGCGCTGATCGCCAGCGCCAGTTTGCTGTCGGGGCGCATCGTGGCCAAACCGCGTGCTCAGCCGGCGCTGGCCGGCGCGTAGCTGGCGCGCGCACTTGCTGCCATAATCCGGCCACTTTTTTTCAGGCATACACCATGACGACTCCGGATCTGACTACCTTGCGTGCGGCGCTGTCGACGACGCTGGCCCAGCAATTGTGGCAGCAGCTGCAGGCTGCCGGCCGTGGCGGCTTGACGGCGGCCCGGCTGGCTGCCGCGTGTGACGAGGAGGAGGCGGTAATCGAAAGCCAGCTGCAGGCGATGCAGGCGGCCGGCTTGCTACAGCAGCAGGCGGGGATGTTTGCGGCCAACCCGGCGGCGGTGGCCTTGCTGGCGGCCACCGTAGCGCCACCGGTGCGCTCGGGTTTGCTGATCGGCCGCAAGAATATCGAAGCCGTGGTATCGCGCGACCGCAAGCGCCGCAGCTAGCCGTGCTACTGCGCCAGCTTGTACTGGCGGATCAGCGCCGCCAGCTGGCCGCTCTTGCGCAGGGTTTGCAGGCCGTCGTTGAAGTCGGCCAGTAGCTGCTCGCCATCGGGTAACTCGCGGCGCAAGCCCACGTGCAGTGGCATCACTTCCAGTGGCGGGTCTTGCCAGCGGATGGCCAGGCGCTCAGCCGGGCTCAGGTGACCGAGCAGGTGTTGTGCCAGTACCTTGTCCACCAGCACCAGGTCCAGCCGGCCTGCGGCCAACTTGCGCATATTAGTCAGGTCGTCGGCGGCCAGCTCCTGCTTCAGGCCGGCACGATCAAAAACGTCCGGGTTTTTGTAGCCGCGCACGGTGCCTACCACTCGCGTGCGCAGCTCCGTCAGCGGCAGCGTCGGTAGCGGCTTGTCCACACGGCCGTAAAAGCCCATCACGGTATTCACCAACGGCAGGCTGTAATGCAGGTATTCGGCACGGGCCGGCTCGTACCACACGGCCATCACGCCATCGAACTGCCCGGCCTTCACCTCGGCCATCAGCCTGGCCCACGGCCGGTAATGCAGCTGCAGCGTATAGCCATGTTTGGCCAGCGCCGCCCGGGTAATGGCCGCCACCACGCCGTCGCCGGGTAATTGCGGCGAAAAGTAGGGCGGGTAGTCGGTGCTGGCCAGGTTGACCACGCGCCCGGCGTAGGCGGTGCCACACAGCAGGGCAAGTGTCAGGGCCAGCAGCGCGGCAAGATAACGGGTCATTCTTCCCACGGCCACCATGCCGGAGCCGGTTTCATGGCGCTGGCCGGGTACTGGGCAAACAGGTTGGCCGCCAGTCGGTGCGGGTGTTGCACGCCGTGCTCGTCCAGCCACTCGTCCAGTGCCTCGGTTTGTTCCTCGCGCCCCATCAGCCGGTACAGCAGCACCCAGTCTTCGGGGCAGCACCACGGCAGACCGTCTGCCTCAAAGCGGGCACTGGCGTCAAACGGCCAGCGGTAGCTGCCTTTTTCCAGCTTGATGGCCATGTCGGCGATCAGGTCGACGCTTAGGCCATCGCCCATGTCGAAGCGGGCAAAGTGACGGGTGGCGTATTGCGGGTGCGGTGGCGGCGTGATGTCCTGGCCACGGGCGGCCAGCACCGCGCGTACGGCGGCAAAGTCGGCCGCGGTGGTGACGATGTCCAGGTCGCGCGGTTGTTCCACCAGGTCCAGATGTTGCAGCAAGGTGCTGCCACCGATGGCCCAGCAGTAGCCGGCCAGCAGGGGTGCCAGCGAGCGGGCCAGTTGCAGGGGAGTACTCATGCTTAATCTTTCAGGTAAAGCGGGCCGGTTTAGTAGTGTGGCGGGATCTCGTCGCGCAGCGAGCGCTGCTCTTCCGGCTGGTTGCCGGCCTGCTGCATGCGGTACAGGTGGCGCAGCTGCTCTTGCAGCAGGTCGATCTGCTGTTGCTGGCGCGCGATGGTGAGGTTGAGCGTGTCCAGCAGGTCGTCCTGCAGGGCGACCTTGATTTCCAGCTCTGTGAGGCGCGATTCCATGGCGTGTTCCATCAATGTTTGACCGGCATTGTAACGCAGCCTCACCGCTTGCCGCTTACAGCACCATCGCGGCGACCCAGCCGGCGGCCAACAGCGGCAGGTTGTAGTGCAGGAAGGTGGGGATGACGGTATCGCGCATGTGGTCGTGCTGGCCGTCCACGTTCAGGCCGGAAGTCGGCCCCAGTGTGGAGTCGGACGCCGGCGAGCCGGCATCGCCCAGCGCGCCGGCGGTACCGATGATGGACACGGTGGCCAGCGGCGAAAAGCCCAGCTGCAGGCACAGCGGCACGTAGATGGCGGTCAGGATGGGCACGGTGGAAAACGACGAGCCGATGCCCATGGTGACCAGCAGGCCGACAAACAGCATGGCAAACGCCGCCGCGCCCCGGCTGTGGCCGAACAGCTCGGCCGACACCTGTACCAGCTCGCCGATCTTGCCGGTGGCCTGCAGCACTTCAGCAAAGCCCTGCGCGGTGATCATGATGAAGCCGATCATCGCCATCATCTTCATGCCGTCGCTGAACACGCTATCGGCGTCGCCCCATTTCACCACGCCACTCGCGATGAACAGCAGAAAGCCGGCCAGCGCTCCCAGCATCATCGAGTCGCTGTACAGCTGCACGCCAAACGCGGCGGCAATGGCAAACAACGAGGTCAGCAGCGACTTGCGGCCAACCTTGGCGTGGGTGCGCTCGGTATTTTCGATCTTGCCCAGGCTGTAGTGGCGCGGCTGGCGGTAGCTGAAAAACACCGCCAGCAGCAGGCCAGCCAGCATGCCGGCGGCCGGAATGAGCATGGCGTGCATCACGTTGACATCGGCCACGTGCATGCCGGCTTTTTCGATATTGCCCAGCAGAATCTGCTTCAGGAAGATTTCGCCAAAGCCCACCGGGAACAGCATGTACGGTGTGGTAAGGCCGAAGGTGATCACGCAGGCCACCAGCCGGCGGTCCAGCTGCAGGCGCGCCATCACGTACAGCAGCGGCGGCACCAGCAGCGGGATGAAGGCGATGTGGATGGGCACCAGGTTCTGGCTCATCACGCTTACCACCGCCAGCAGGCCGATCATCAGCCACTTCAGCTTGGTCTGGCGCTGGCTGTTTTGCAGCTGTTGCACGGCGGCGTCGGCCAGCGCGTGCGGCAGGCCGGATTTGGCGATGGCCACGGCAAAGGCGCCCAGCAGGGCATAAGACAGGGCGACGGACGCACCGCCGGTAATGCCCTTGTTGAAGGCGGCCAGGGTTTGCGGCAGGTCCAGCCCGCCCAGCAGGCCGCCGGCCAGCGAGGCGACGATCAGGCTGATGACAACATGGGTACGCGCCAGCGACAGGGCCAGCATCAGGGTAATAGCGACAGGGATGGCAAGCATTTGTATATACAAAGTTATTGTTTTACAAGGAAAAAAGGCCGGCAGCCTACCCCGTGTTTGCCGGGCTGTCCAGTTGGCCGCACCCGCTGCCGTGCGCCACGCAGAATGCAAAACAGCCTCCGCGAGGGAGGCTGTGTGTGTTTGTCATCACCGGAACCGGTGACGGGGCAAGGCTTACATCGGCAGCACGCGTGCGGTACCGCCACCGGTAATCACTTTCACGCGCTGGCCCACGGTCAGTACCACGTCGGCTTCCTGCACGATGGACACGGTGCGGCCTTTTTCCAGCTGCACGGTCAGTTCGTAGGCGTTTTTGGTGTTGTTGCGTTGCACCGCTTCGCTGGCCAGGCCGCCCGCCATGGCGCCGACGATGGCACCGGCAACCGAACCGTTGCCCTTGCCGACGGTGCTGCCGGCCAGGCCGCCCAGCGCGGTGCCGCCCAGGGTCAGCAGGTCGTTCTTGTCGCCTTCCATCTTCACGTTCTTGATGTCCAGGATCTTGCCGTATTCCACTTCGTGCATCTGGCGCATCTGGCCTTTGCTGTACACCTGGGCGGAATCGGAACTGGTAGCACAGCCGGTGAGTGCGACCATGGTCAGCATGCCGGCGATCAGGATGTTTCTGGTTGTCATGGTATTTACTCCCCGAGAAAAACAGTTACGACATTGGACCACATTCGCGGCCAACAGTTTGCGGTAACAGGGTAACCGTTTGTGACAGTTGATGACAGCACCCGTTACAGCTGCACGCCCAGTTGCGTTTGCAGGAACTGGCGCCCGGCGGCGGTGACTTGCAGCGAACGCTTGCCCGACCGCCGGCAAACCAGCGCTTGCGCCAGGAAGGCGTTGCAGATGGCCTCGCCCAGCGGCCCGGCCAGATGGTCGCGCCGCTCGCTCCAGTCCAGGCACGCCTTGCCGGCCGGCAGTGAACGCGCATCCAGTGCCAGTGCCTGCTGCAGCCAGTCGGCGCCGGCCGGGGTCAGCGTCATGGCGCTACCCGTGTCGCGTTGCAGGTAGCCGTGCGTCTGCATCGCCTCACACAGCTGCGTGCCCAGTTGCCCGGCCAGATGGCGGTAGCAGGTGCGCGCCAGCCGCAACTCGGCGTCGCCCTTGGGGCGCAGGGTTGGCCGCAGCACGTCCTGGCCGTGCGCGGCGCAGGCCAGCGCTTCGATGACGTGCGCCATCTGGCTATTGGCCAGCGCGTAGTAGCGGTAACGGCCACGGCTTTCCACCCGCAGTACGCCGCCGTCCAGCATGCGGGCCAGGTGGTTGCTGGCGGCCTGGGCCGACAGGTTGGCCGCACGGGCCAGGTCGCTGGCCGGCAGCATGCGGCCTTCCAGTAGCGCCAGCAGCATGCGGCTGCGGCCAGGGTCGGCCAGCAAGCCGGCCAGCCGGCTGATATCCGGTAGATCGTCGTTCATCACTTCACGTCACGCTGAAACATCGCACAAGGCTTGCAGCCTAGCATGCGCCATGGTGATCGAGGAGTACACACATGACAGAACACGTTTCCCCCTTGTCGGCGGCCCATCAGCCCTGCCCGGCAGCGTGGTACAGCGCCGAGGCCGCGGCCCGGCCGTTTTATTTTGATGTCGAGCTGGCGGTGTGGGTAGCGGCCAGTGCGGCTACGGTAGACGCAGTACTGCACAGCCCGCTATGCGGCGTCCGGCCAGCCGGCCAGCCATTGCCACCCGCTTTGCAGGGTAGGGCGCTGGGCGCCTATTTTGGCCGCTTGCTACGGCAGACGGACGGCGTGGCGCGGCAGGCAGAGAAAGCTGCTTTGTTGCAGGCACTGGCTGCGTTGAGCGATGCCGAGCTGGATGCCGCCACCCGTCGCGCCATCGCCGCTTGCCAGCCTTGGTTGCGGCAGGGGAGCGCGGCAGCCGTGGACGCCGTGTGCTTGCAATTGCCGCAGCACCTGGTGGCGACGCTGCTCGGCATGCCGGCACTGGGCGAGGCGCCCGCGCGGGCGCAGCTGGGCAGCCTGCTGGCAGGGCTGGCGGCCACCGCTGGCGAGGCGCAGATCGCGGCCGCCGACACCGCACTGGCCGCCTTGCTGGCCATCACCCGCCAGCCACCGACAGCGCTGACGCCGCTATGGCAGGCGCTGGCCGCCGCCTGGCCCGACACCGAGTGGCGTGCGGCCAACCTGTTGGCCCTGCTGCAGCAAACGCATGACGCCACGGCGGCCTTGTTGGGCAACGCGCTGTACCGGCTGGCGCAGGCACCCGCGCTGCGCCGCCAGCTGCGTACGGCATCGGGCGCGTTGCCTGCCTTCATTGCCGAAAGCCAGCGCCTGGACGCGGCAGTGCAGCACAGCTGGCGCTTTGTGCAGCAGGATGGCGAGCTGTGCGGCCAGCCGGTAACGGCCGGCCAGCGCGTGCTGGTGTTGCTGGCGGCGGCCAACCTGGACCCGGCCTGCCATGCGCGACCACTGGTCTTTCGCCTGCTGCGGGGCCGGCGCGAGCACGGCTTTGGCGCCGGCGCGCACCGTTGCCCGGGTAGCCGCATCGCACTGGCTGCCTGCCACGCGCTGCTGCAGCACTGCCTGCGGCGGCGCATGCCGTGGCGGCAACTGGCCGCCAGCCAGCAGTTTCACCCGCCCGCCAATGCGCGCTGGCGCCGTTTTGATGCGCTTGAAAAAGGAGCCACCGCATGATGGCCGTTTTGTTTGAAGTGACGCTGGCGCCGGGGCGCCAGGCCGACTACCTGGACCTGGCGGCGCAGCTGCGCCCGCTACTGGCGCAGAGCGAGGGTTTCATCTCCATCGAGCGCTTCCAGAGCCTCAGCCAGCCGGACAAGCTGCTGTCGCTCTCCTACTGGCGGGACGAGCAGGCACTGGCCGCCTGGCGCCAGCTGGAAGCGCACCGCATGGCGCAACTGGCCGGCCGCAGCGGCGTGTTTGCCGATTACCAGCTACGTGTGGCGGAGGTGGTGCGCGATTACGGCATGGCGGACCGCCAGCAAGCGCCGGTAGACAGCGCGGGTTATCACGCTAGGGCCCGCCATGAATGAGGTGATCGATTGTTGGCCATCAGCTAGCAAAGACAAACTCATGGCAAAAAACGGGAAGCTGTGGCCCAGAGGCAGGATGGGGTGAGCACACCGTTTCCTGCCCCAGTCTAGGCATAGGCTTGGCGAGTGCTGGATGAAGAAGGTGGGATGGGCCCTTATTCTGCCAAGCGTGCAGCGAAGTCTGCCGGAATGGCCGGGCGGCCGCGTTCGTTGATGGCGGTACCGACGATCAGGCCTTCCAGCACCACTTTGTTGTCGGCCAGGCGAATCACTTGCTGGCGGAAGCCGAAGCGCACCTTGGACACGGCCTCGTAGGCCACGGTGACGGCAAAGCGGTCGCCGCTGGTGAGCGAGCCTTTGTAGTCCAGCTCGGCGCGTACCACCACCAGGTTTACCTTATCGCGGGCCAGCTGGGCGAAGTCGATGCCTTTTTCCAGCAGGAATTCATGGCGGGCGTGCTCCAGGTAGTTGAAGTAGACACCATTGTTGACGATGCCCTGCATGTCGCACTCGTAATCGCGGACTTTCATTTCCAGGGTAAAAACAGCCATCGGCGGGCTCCATAGGCAAGGGTTGCAACGCGGCGCGGGCGGTCTGTGCCGCGTGGGCGCCGGACACGGGGAGGGCAGTGTAGCGCAGGGGGCGCCAGGGCGGGAGGGTTGGCCGCGTCAGCGGCGGCCGGGCAGCCAGCCGCGCTGTTGGCAGGCCTGCAGCCAGCGTTGCATGAGCAGCATGCCGCCGACGCCTGCCAGCAGGCCGTAACCGAGCGGCCAATAACGCTGCACCAGGGCGGCCAACACGCTGCCCAGCAGGATGCCGCTGATCAGGAATGGCGGCAGGTTGTTGTTGTTTTTGGGCGCGGCGGGGGGCGGCGCCGGGTGCACTTCTTGCAGCGGCAGCACGGTAACCGGCCCGGCGCGAAAGCTGGCCAGCCACGGGGCCGCGTCCTGCATGTGCTCGCTGGCGTTGTGGGCGGCCAGGTCGGCGGCGCTGGCCCAGCTTTCGGTCAGCACGAAGCGGTCGTCCTGCCCGGGCACGCGGTGCAGCTGGTAGGCGAGGCAGCCTTTTTCTGCGCGTACTCTTGGCGCCAGCGCGGCAAAAGCCTGGACTTGTTCTTCGCCACGGCCGGGCAGGGTGTCGATCAGGATGGCGAGTTTGATGGGCGCAGGCATGGCATCACCAGATATGCTTTTTGAATGATCCGGCATTGTGGCATGGCGCGGGCGATGGATAAAAGCACAAGGGCAAGCCGCAGGCTTGCCCTTGTTGCTGTCGTGGTGCGACAAAACTTAGTCGCGGCCAACAAAGTCCTGCGGCCGCAGCGCCTTGATCACGTACAGGTCGAAGCGGGTAGACTTGCCGTCCAGCACCACCGACGGCTTGACGCCTTCGATCGGTACGCCGCGCTGCGGGCGTTTCACCACCACGCGGCCGGTGGCGGCGGCGATAGCGGCGGCCAGCAGCGCAGCGCTGTCCATGTCGTCGCCAATCACGTGCTGGAAGGCCTGCATGCCTTTCTTGGCGGCAGCGCTTTTCTTGTCGGTATCGGGGAACATCGGGTCGACAAACACCACTTCCGGGCGTTGTTCCCATGGCAGTTCGGCCTGCTGTGCCAGCCAGTCGATGGCGTTGGTGTGGATCAGCGTCATGCGCGCGGCGATGTCCATGGTGTCTGGGTGTACGCTGGCGCGTTCCAGTGCGTCGAACAGCAACGCGGCGGCCACTGGCGAGCGTTCCAGCAGGGTGACCTCGCAGCCCAGTGTGGCCAGCACGAAACTGTCGCCGCCCAGACCGGCGGTAGCGTCGACGATGCGCGGCAGGTCTTTGGCGCCCTTCAGCCCCACCGCCTTGGCCACGGGTTGGCCGCGACCGCCGCCTTGTTCGCGGCGGTGCTTGGCGGCGCCGGCAACAAACTCGGCGTACACAGCGCCGTGCTTGCCGGTGGTAAGCAGTTCCAGCCGTTCCGGCCCCAGCTCCAGCCAGTAGCCACTTTCCGGGCGCTGCTTTACCAGCGGTAGCGCAAAGCGTGCGGCCAACCTTTCGGCGGTGTCTCGGCGGGCGTTTTCGGCGCAGTACAGGGGCGTGGCGTGCATGGTTTTTCCTTTTTTGACGCGGCGAAGATACGGTATCGCTGCCAGCGAGGCAACGGCTTTGCCTGTCGATAAGTGCGCTGGCTAGCATGGCCGCATGTTCCGACTGGCTTTCTGGTGCGCCGGCATTGTGCTGTGTGCGCTGCTACCTGCCTTGCCGCCGTGGTTTCTGCTGCCGGCGCTGGCGCTGATGCTGTGGCCGTGTTGGTGGGGCCGCCGGCAGGGTTGGCTATGCGCGCTGCTGTACTGCGCACTGGGGTTGAGCTACGCCAGTTGGCGGGCAGAACTGCGGTTGGCGCAGTCACTCGACCCGCGCCTGGTTGGCCGCAGCCTGACGCTGCCGGTGGTGGTGCGCGGGCTGGCGGCGCCGGGCGAGTTCGGCGTGCGCTGGCGTGCCGAGGTGCTGTTGCCACCACCCGGCGTACCGCCGCTGCTGGCGCTGAACGATTACGCCCAGCGCGACTGGCCAGCCGGCAGCTACTGGCGGATCACGGTCAAGCTGCGGCCGCCGCACGGGGCGGCCAACGTGGCCGGTTTCGATGCGGAACGCTGGTACTGGAGCGAGGGCATTCAAGCTACCGGTAGCGTGGCCAAAGGCCGGCAGCCATTGCCGGCAACCCCGCCCGACCTGCAAGCCAGGCTGGACCGCCAGCGCCAGGCCATTGTGCAGCGCCTGCAGCAGGCCAGCCCGCCGGGGCGGGAGCTTGCGCTGGTGGTGGCGCTTTCCGTGGGGGCGCAGCAGTGGCTGGGTCGTGCCGAGTGGGGCGCGCTGGCCGCCACCGGGCTGACCCATATTGTCAGCGTATCCGGTTTGCACATCAGCTTGGTGGCGATGCTGGTAACGGTATGGGTGCGCGCACTGCGCCGTGGCGGTTTACCGTTGCCGGCGTGGTTGCCGCGCTGGTGCGGCATGCTGGCGGCCATCGGGTACGCACTATTGGCCGGCTTTTCAGTACCGACACAGCGCACGGTGTGGATGCTGCTGCTGGCAGTGACGGCGCTAAGCCTGCAGCGCGGCCTGTCCGGGCTGCAGGTGTGGTTGGCGGCGTTGACGGTGGTATTGTTGCTGGACCCGTTTGCGGTGCTGGCGCCGGGCTTCTGGCTGTCTTTCCTGCTGGTCGGAGCGCTGGTCGCCGGCGAAACCGGGCTGCGCGAGCCGGCCGCGCGCTGGTGGCGGGCAGTACAAGCGCAGTGGCGGGTGACGCTGGTGTCGCTGCTGCCCTTGTTATACCTGTTCGGTAGCTTTCCGCTGCTGTCGCCGCTGGCCAATGCCTTGGCCATACCCTTTGTATCCTGCTTGCTGACGCCGCTGGTGTTGCTGGGCATGCTGTTGCCGCTGGAGGCTTTGCTCTGGTTGGCCTGTCGCCTGGCCGCCGTATTCTGGTTCGGCGTGGACTGGCTGGCGCAATGGCCGCCGTTTGTACGGCCCTTGTTGCCATGGCCGCTGTTGCCGGCCGCGGTGCTGGGCAGCCTGATGCTGGTATTGCCGCTGGGGCGTGCCTGGCAGGCGCTGGCGTTGACCGCCGTGTTGCCCTTGTTGCTGTACCGGGCGCCACGTCCGCCCCCGGGCGAGCTGTGGGCCGAGGTGCTGGATGTGGGGCAAGGGTCGGCAATGCTGTTGCAGACGGCGCAGCACGACGCCCTGTTCGATACCGGCGCCGGGGACGCCAGCCGCGTGTTGCTGCCGGTTTTGCGCGCCCGCGGCATCGGCAGGCTGGATGCGCTGTGGCTATCGCATCACGATATCGACCACGACGGCGCCGCCGACAGCCTGCTGCCGGCGTTACCTGTGCAGCAGTTGTACCGTGGCCAGGCGGCCAGCGCTGCGGCGTGGCGCGGCCAACCTTGTCTGGCAGGGCAGAGCTGGGTATGGGACGGGGTGCGTTTTGACGTGCTGTCACCACAGGCCGGTGCGCAGGGCGAGGACAACGCGCTCAGCTGTGTACTGCGCGTGGCGACGCCGCATCGGGCCCTGCTGGTGACTGGTGATGCGCCGCTGGCAGTGGAGGCGGGCTTGCTGGCGCGTTACGGCCGGCAGTTGCACAGCGATGTGCTGCTACTGGGACACCACGGCAGCCGCACGGCCACCGGTAGCGACTGGTTGCAGGTGGTGCGGCCGGTACTGGCGGTGGCCAGTGCCGGCTATCTGAACCGCTACCGTCATCCGCACCGCGAGGTGCTGGCGCGGGTGGCGGCTGCCGGGGTGCCGCTATGGCGTACCGACCTGCACGGTGCCATCCGCCTGCAGCTGGGGCGCACGCTGCACTGGCAGGCTGCCCGCCCCGGCTGGCAAGCCTACTGGGCGGGCAGCAGCGTGGTGGCCACTACCACGTTGCCGCAGCCCTGATATTCCACCTGGTCGAACGACAGCTTGCGCGCGATCAGGATGCCGCGGCCGTGGCTGGACAATAGCGCATCCGGCGCGCTGTCCTGGAAGTTCTGCCAGTCGAAGCCTTGGCCTTCGTCCCGGATAGTGAAGCGCAGGCAGCCCGGTTCGCGCTGCATGTCCACGCAGACGTTGCGCAGGCCCAGGTGCGGGTCGGCCAGGCGTTTTTCCAGCTCGCTTTCCCAGCGATCCTGGCTTTGCAGCCGGGTTTTCTCCTCGTAGCTCACTTCCAGGTTGCCATGCTCGATGGCATTGACGATCAGCTCGAACAGGCCGGTGGCCACTTTTTCCGGCTCCGGGCTGGCCTTCGCCAACAGTGAGGTAACGTGTTGCGCTTCCAGCAGGTTGCGAAAGCAGAAGCTGGCGCTGTTCATGTGGCGCAGCGCGCCGGCTTGCTGGCTTGCCAGCTCCTTGAAGTGCTGGTGACGGTCCCAGTGCACCGACGCAGCGGCCACCACTGCCAGCAGCATGTCGCGCGAAAACGGCTTGGTCAGGTAGTAGAAGGCGCCGGAGGACAGCCCCTCCTGTACGCTGGCCGCCGCGCCAACGGCGGTTTGCATGATGGCCGGCACGAAGGCGAGCTTGCTGGACGATTTCATCCGCCGCAGCAGTTCGAAGCCGCTGATGCCGGGCATCATTTTGTCCAGCAGCACCGCCGAGAAGGTTTCGCCCTCCTGTTGCAGGATCTGCCAGGCGGTTTCGCCGTCTTCGGCCTGCACCGTGTCGTAGCCGGCGTCCTGTAGCAGTTCGGACAGCAGCTCCAGATTGAAAGGTTCGTCGTCGACCAACAGCAGGCGTTTGCCCATGCTCAGTTCTCCTTGTGCTTCGCGTCCTGCTGCTGCGGCAGGGTCAGGCTGAAGATGGCACCGCCCTCGGCGGCATTATGTACCGAAAGCAGGCCGTGGTGCGCCAGCACGATTTCGCGGCTGATCGCCAGCCCCAGCCCGGTACCGCCGGCGCCGGTCTTGGTGAGGCTGCTCTGGATGAATTTATCAAAAATCCGTTCTTGTTCACCCGGTGGCACACCCGGCCCATGGTCACGGACCGTGATGGTCAGCAGCGGGGCCGGTACCTGGCGCCAGGCGTAGCCGATTTCCACGCGGCCCCCGTGCGGGCTGAACTTGATGGCGTTGGACAGCAGGTTGCGCATGACCTGGCCAATGCGGAACGCGTCGATCTCGGCCTGCATCGCCTGCTCCGGTGGCTGTATCAGCAGCTGGATACCGTGCTTGCTGGCCTGGCCGCGCAGGTCTTCTACCGCGTCGCGCACCACTTGCTCCAGATCGGTACGCACCATCTGGTAGTCCATCTTGCCCACTTCCATCTTGGCCAGATCCAGCAGGTCGTTCAGCAGCGACAACAGGCGGCTGCCACTGTTGTGGATGCGTTCGAAATAATGCGCGAGCTTGCTGTCGCCTCCCTGGCTGCGGTTTTCGCCCATTTCAGCAAAGCCCAGGATGGCGTGCAGCGGCGTGCGCAGCTCGTGCGACATATTGGCCAGGAATTCGGTTTTGGCGCGGCTGGTTTCCTCGGCCAGATCGCGCGCCTGGCGCAGCGCCTCTTCGGTATTGCGCTGGGTGGATATATCCTGGTACAGCCATACCGAGCCCAAACCCGGCGTGTCCGGTTTGACGGCGCGGCCGTACATGTTTACCCACAGGTCGCTGCCGTCCCCGCGCTGCAGTCGTAGCGTGTTCTGGGTAACCTGGCCCTGGTATAGCAGCGGGTAGATCAGCTTGCCGGTACGCAGGTGGTGCTCGTCGCTATCGAAAATCAGGCGGGTGGAGTGCTCGACTACCTCGCTCTCTTCGCGGGCAAACAGCTCCAGGAACGCCTTGTTCACTTTCTTGAAGTGGCGATCGACGATATAAGCCATGGCCATCGGGCTGGCGTCCAGCAGGGCAGTGAGCTGGCGGCCCTGGGTTTCTACTTGTTCGGCCAGCGAGTCCTTCAGGCGGATCAGCGCCGCCTCGCGTTCCTTGCGGGCGGCAATGTTGCGGCAGACAACCAGATAAAACGGTGCACCGTCTTCTGGCTGGATACGGCTGAGGCTGAGTTCCACTTGCAGCATGAACGATTGATCGCAGATCAGCATGGCTTCGAACGGGGTGCCCAGCAACGGTGCCGCATGCTGGCAGAAGGTACGCCCGTCCTGGTGGTGCAGCTCGCTGACCAGGGCGCCGACCGGCAGCTGCAACAGGCTGTCACGCGGTTGGCCTATCAGCTGGCAGGCGGCCGGGTTGACTTCGACGACCTGGCCGTCGGCATCCAGCAGCAGCATGCCGTCGCTGGCATCGTGCAACAGCGCCCGCTGGTGCTCGCGTTGTTGCAGCAGTGGTTGCAGCTGTTGTGCCTGTTGCGCGAGTTGCAGTTTCAGGCTGTGGTTGCTTTGCTGCTGTAGCGACAGTGCCGCCGCCTGGCGGTGGATTTCCCGCTGGTTGTCGCGGTTGTAGCGGCGGGCACCCAAAATCAGGATCAGCAGGGTCAGCAGCAGGCCACCGGCCAGTGGCAGTGCAGCAAGCTGAGCCGGTGCGCCGTCTTCCAGCGGCCGGAACTCGAAGCTAAGCCGCTGGCCGCCCAGCATGCGCGAGGCACTCAGCAAGGCTTGACCACTGCTGCTGTGGCCAGGGTGGCTGTCTACCAGAATCTGATTGCCAGGCAGCAGGATCCGCAGCCTCAGCGGGTGGCTGGTGCCGATGCCTCGGTTAAGGTTGGCCACCAGCACGTCGGTGTCCAGCCCGAACAGCACCATGGCGGCATGCGGTTGTGCCTTGGAAATGAAAAAAATGCCTTTGCGCTGCAGGTTACCGGCCTGGATGCGTGCTATCGCAGGCTGGCCACTGGCGCCCACCTGGCGCAGCAACGCCAGGGTGGCCGGGTTAGTGCCCAGGTTCAAACGCGCTGGCAGGGCTTTACCGTCGTCGGGGTGCTGCAAGGTGGCAACAAAATAGCCATTGCGTTGTTTGGCGCTGACCAGCCGCCCTCGCTCGAACTCCCGGATATTCAGGCTCTGCCGCTGCTCCAGCTCGTAGCGTTGCTGCGGCGTTAGCCGTTCGATCAGGGCAACAAAGTCGAAGGCGTCCTGATTGGCCAGGACAAATGGCGCGTAGCGTTCAAAGCTGGTGTGGGTCGGGCTATCGCCGTTGCCGATCAGCAATTCGGTGGCGGTTTGCCCGGCCTGGCTGATTTGTTGCAGCCTTTGCGTCAGTACATCCAGCTGCAGCGTGGCTAGCGTCAGTTGCTGGGTGCGCTGCTTGCTTTGCTGTTCGCGTGCTTGCCACAGCACCAGCAGCAGGGCGCAGCCCAGCGCCAGCATGATGCTGGCAAACCAGAGTAGCTGCGATTTCTGGTCGGGTTTCATGGCAGGCGGCGCGGCGGCTTAGCTGGCAGCGAGGTGCTGGTAGAGCTGGCTGAATTCCTGCGCCAGCTTGTGGCGCGGGTCCAGGTACACCATCGGCAGACAGCGCTCGTGCGACTCACGGATTTTCACCGACGCCGATAACGGCGGGTTCAGTACCGGGTGGCCTTCGTCGCGCAGCGCCTGCACCATGCGTACCGGCAGGCTGGCGCGAGGCTGGAACTGGTTCACCACGATGCCTTCGATGTGCAGCTCCGGGTTGTGATCGGCGCGGATTTCTGCGGCGCTGTCCATCAGGCCCAGCAGCGCATGGCGCGAGAACGTGTCGCAGTCGAACGGAATCAGGCAGCGGTTGGCCGCGATTAGCGCGGAGCGGGTATAGAAGTTCAGCGCCGGCGGGGTGTCGATCCAGATCTCGTCGTACTCGGCATCCAGTTGCAACAGGGTTTCACGCAGCTTGAACATCTTGTAGCGGGCTTCCAGCTTGGTCATCAGCTCGGCCAGCTCCGGGTGCGAGGCCATCAGGTGCAGCTGGTCGAAGCGGGTGGGGGTGATGAAGTCGCTGGCGGGCTTCTCGAACATGCTGATGGTTAGCATCTGGTTGAAAAACCCTGCGGCGTTGGCGGCCGGCTGGGCATCCGCCCCGGTCAGGTAATGGCTGGCATTGCCTTGCGGGTCCAGATCGATCAGCAGCACTTTGCGGCCTGCCTTGGCGGCGGCCGCTGCCAGATTGACGGTAATGGTGGACTTGCCGACGCCACCCTTCTGATTGAATACCACCCGACGCATAGTTGCCCCTTGCTGTTGATGTCATGGCCGGCGGCCAGGGTTGGCCGCACGGCACTAAGCGGTGCTCACGTGCTGGCGGTGTGCCGGGCCTTTACTGCCCGATCTGCTTGCACACGTAGTCCACCTGCTGGAAGCCTGCCGATTGCTTTACCACCGGCATGGCGCGAATCTCGCTGTCATTATAGGTGCGGTTGAGGATCTCCCGGCCATTCTCGTCCAGCAAGGTCATGGCCGCCAGGCGGAATGTGGCGGCGGTGCAGTCCACTTCCCACTGGTTGATCGACTGCTTGTGGCGCGGCGTACTCAAGAAGTTTTCCTTCTTCGGGTTGAAAATGGTCTTGCGGTCGCGGAACAGTACCAGGTTGCCACGGCGCTGAATGCTGAGCTTATCCACCTCGTGCAGGATGTTGCCGTTGGGCGTGACGCCCATGATCACCCAGTCCGCGTTGGCCACCGCTACCGGCTTGGCCGGCTGGGCCGTGCTGCCACCGGTTTTGGTGGCGGGCTTGGTGGTCAGGGGGGGCGTACTGCGCGGGGTGGTGGCACAACCGGCCAGCAGGGCACACAGCAGCAGGGCAGGGGTCAGGTATCGCATCATGGTCATTCGTGTCCGGCAAAGAGAAAGGCAGTCTCGCATACTCGCCGTCAAAGCCAAAGCGGCGGGAACTTGGCGGCGGGCGCGGGCTCAGAGCCTGTGAGTGCTGTCACTCTTCATTGTTTCACATTGTCTCCAAAGATCTATTTGCGCGGCTACCCGGGGGTAGCCGCTTTTTTTGCGTACAATGACGGCCTTCTCGCAGGAACGCCGATGCAGGATAACGCCCTCTCCCTATTACAGAACACCTTTGGCTACCCCGCCTTTCGCGGCATGCAGGCCGACATCATCGACCACGTGGCCGCCGGTGGCCACGCGCTGGTGTTGATGCCTACCGGCGGTGGCAAGAGCCTGTGCTACCAGATTCCGGCGCTGTTGCGCCCGGGGCTGGCGCTGGTGGTATCGCCGCTGATCGCGCTGATGCAAGACCAGGTTGCCGCATTGCGCGAAGCCGGGGTGAAGGCGGCTTGTCTGAATTCGGCCACCAGCCAGGACGACGCGCGCGATATTGCCTACGCCGCGCGCTACGGTGATCTCGACCTGCTGTACGTGGCGCCAGAGCGGCTGATCAACCCGCGGTTTCTGGATTTTCTGGCCAGCCTGCCGCAGCTGGCGCTGTTCGCCATCGACGAGGCGCACTGTGTCAGCCAGTGGGGGCACGACTTCCGCCCCGAATACCAGCAACTGGCGGTGCTGTTCCAGCGTTGGCCGCAAGTGCCACGCATCGCGCTCACCGCCACTGCCGACGCCGAAACCCGCGCCGACATGCTGCATTACCTGCAGTTGCAGGACGCGCGCCAGTTTGTCACCAGCTTCGACCGGCCCAACCTGTTCTATCAGGTAGTAGAAAAGGACAGCGCCAAGAAGCAGTTGCTCAGCTTTATCGAAAACGACTACCCCGGCGTTTCCGGCATCGTCTATTGCCTGTCGCGCAAGCGGGTGGACGATACCGCACAGTGGCTGTGCGAAAACGGCATCCGCGCCTTGCCTTACCATGCCGGCATGAGTCACGCCGAACGCGAGGCCAACCAGCGTACCTTTTTGCGCGAAGACGGCATCGTGATGGTGGCCACCATTGCTTTCGGTATGGGCATCGACAAACCCGATGTGCGTTTTGTCGCCCATATCGATCTGCCCAAAAGCCCGGAAAACTTCTATCAGGAATCCGGCCGCGCCGGTCGTGACGGCCTGCCGGCTACCAGCTGGTTGTGCTACGGCCTTAACGACATGGTGCAGCTGACGCAGATGATCGAGAGCGGCGACAGCCCCGAGCAGCAAAAGCAGGTGGAGCTCACCAAACTCGACGCCATGCTGGGCTACTGCGAAACCGCCAGCTGCCGCCGGCAGCAGATTCTGGCCTACTTCGGCGAGGCCTCGCAGCCGTGCGGCCAGTGCGACAACTGCCAGCGTCCGCCCACCACCTACGACGCCACGGTACAGGTGCAGAAGCTGCTGTCCTGCATCTACCGTGTCGGCCAGCGCTTTGCTGCCAGCCACGTCATCGATGTCTTGCTGGGCCGCCCCAACGCCAGCGTCACCCATTTCGGCCACGACAAGCTGTCCACCTTCGGTATCGGCAAAGAACTGAACCAGAAAGGCTGGCGCTCGATCATTCGCCAGCTGGTCGCCCGCAAGTTGCTTGTGGTGGACGTGGCGCGCGGCCAGTCGCTGCTGCTCACCGACGCCTGCCGG
This sequence comes from Vogesella urethralis, assembly GCF_007644045.2. Lineage (GTDB taxonomy): Bacteria > Pseudomonadota > Gammaproteobacteria > Burkholderiales > Chromobacteriaceae > Vogesella > Vogesella urethralis. The sequence continues at coordinate 2,020 of NZ_VMDW02000042.1, read as the reverse complement.
CCGCTGCTGAAAGGGCAGGAAAGCATCGCACTGCGTCCGCTAGCGGATGACCGCAAGCGCCAGAGCGTTCACGCCGAGCGCTGGTTGCGTACCGAACGCGAAGAGCGGCTATGGCAGGCGCTGCGCCGCTGGCGCAAGCACACCGCCGACGAACACAACGTACCGGCGTACGCGGTGTTTTCCGACAAGAGCCTGCAAGAGCTGGTGCTGCAAAAGCCGCAGACGTTGGCAGCGCTGCGCAAGATTTACGGCCTGGGCGAGCTGAAGGTGGCACGTTATGGCGAGCAACTGCTGCAAATCCTGCAGCAAGGGTTGGCCGCAGAGTAGCCCGGCGGCTTGCATGGCATTGCTGCACCTGCGCAGTTACAATAGCGCGACATCAAATATCGGAGAAACGCCATGCCCGTGAATCTCAACCCCATCGATAATGCCCGGCTCGCCCCCATCGCTGGCGTAGACCTGGCGTATGCCGAAGCCGGCATCAAGAAGCCTGGCCGCAAAGACGTGCTGGTGATCCGCATCGACAAAGGCAATACCGTGGCCGGCGTCTTCACGCAAAACCGCTTCTGCGCCGCGCCGGTGCAGATCTGCAAACAGAATCTCGACGCCGGCGTGCAGATCCGCGCGCTGGTCATCAATACCGGTAACGCCAACGCCGGTACCGGCGAGTCCGGCCGCCAGAACGCCCGCGCCGTGTGCGAAGCACTGGCACAAGAACTCGACTGCCTGCCGGAACAGATCTTGCCGTTCTCCACCGGCGTGATTCTGGAACCGCTGCCGGTAGACAAGATCATCAGCGCGCTGCCGCAACGCAAGGCCGCTACCTGGGCCGATGCCGCCGAAGCCATCATGACCACCGATGTGGCGCCCAAAGCGACCAGCCGTACCCTCAGCATCGATGGCCAGACCGTCAACATCACCGGTATCGCCAAAGGCGCCGGCATGATTCACCCCAACATGGCCACCATGCTGGGCTTCATCGCCACCGACGCCCCGGTCACCCGCCCGGTACTGAACCAGCTGGTCAAGGAAGTGGCCGACCTCAGCTTCAACAGCATCACCATCGACGGCGACACCTCCACCAACGACAGCTTCATGCTGATTTCGACCGGCCAGAGCAGCGCAGCACGTATCGATAGCGTTAACCACCCGGCCTACGAGCAACTGAAAGCCGCACTGCTGGAAGTGGCCATCGAGCTGGCGCAAGCCATCGTGCGCGACGGTGAAGGCGCCACCAAGTTCATTACCGTACAAGTAGAGGGTGGCCGCACTATCGCCGAGTGCAAGGCCGTCGGTTACGCCATCGGCCGCTCGCCGCTGGTGAAAACCGCCTTCTTTGCCTCCGACCCGAACCTGGGGCGCCTGTTGGCCGCCATCGGCTACGCCGGCATCCAGGATCTGGACGTCGATCGCGTCGAGATGTACCTCGACGACGTGCTGGTGGCCAAAGACGGTGGGCGTAATCCCGACTACAAGGAAGAAGACGGTCAGCGCGTGATGAAGCAGGATGAGATCACCGTCCGCGTGGTGCTGAACCGCGGCCTGTCCAGTGCCACGGTCTGGACCTGCGACTTCTCCTACGACTACGTGCGTATCAACGCCGACTACCGCAGCTAAACCGTTTGCGCTGCTCGCTCCGCCAGGCGCCGTTTCCCGACAGGGGCGGCGCCTTTGTCTTGTTGGCCGCATTTCGTGTCGCACAGGATATGTTGCCTAATGGCATGATTTTCCTAAAAGAGCAGTTATCAATGGCCTTCTGACAAGTTTTCCCTATGGAATCTGGCGAAAAGCGGCCGTATGGTCCCGTCTTTCAAAAGAAATGTTATGGCTGTTGAGATGTTTTTCATTTTAAAACAATGCTTTGCGATGAAATCTTTAAATTACCGCCAAAAAAGTTAAAAAATAGTGTTGACGGCACGAAAGTCGATGCGTATAGTTCGCTTCATCAGCTGACGACGCAAACGAAACGAAGTCAGCACCGCTCTTTAAACAAACCAAATAACCGATAGGTGTAAGTGTC
>NZ_VMDW02000112.1 GCF_007644045.2 Vogesella urethralis | reverse complement strand
TTTACCATTCAATTCGAGGAACGTATTCCACAGGCGTAACCTAAACCCTGTTTACACAAAAATTCGGACAGCCCCAACGTCATGAGTTCCACCATTACTTTGGGAAACTCACAACTAAGCCTGACCACGGCAGAGCGCCATGAACTGCGCAGCATTCTCAATGCGCAGCAGTAACGGATATCCACCAGTGCCTAACTGGGTGTTGCAGGGGCCGCGCCCACCACAGCACGCTTCGGCCACGCTAATCGGGCGACCCTGAACTTGGGCGTCAGGCATCGGGAATGATGTCTGTCCGTAATGCTGTGTAAACCAGTCGTTTTCCACCCATCTGTCGAAAGACAGCGTTGGCCGAGACTGTAAGGCTCATCTTTCCGGCCACTCACTCACTCAGCCATATCTAACAAAATCGGCCAACCAACGCATCACCCGCCACCACTCGTCCAGATACCCGATGCAGCCCATGCGGCCAACCTTGCGCCCTCCTGGCCTGCACACCAACCATCCCACCAACCTCCTGCCAACCGCCGCGCCATCGCGTATGCTGTCGGCGTTCCTTTGATGGTGCATACCGATGACGCAAGCGCTTCGCTTGGCCGCGCTGGCCCTGTGGCTGGCCAGCCTGCTGTGGCCGGCGGCGATTTCGCCGCACGGCGATACGCTGCTGGGTATCCAGCTACTGGCTAGCGGCACGCTGCTGTTGGCGGCGTGGCTGCCGGTGACTTTGCTAGGCTCTCCGTGGCTGTGGCTGGGGGTGCTCAGTAACGGGCTGATGCTGGCCGAGCTGCGCCGCCAGCGGCAGCCACTGCGGCCCACTACCGGCCTGGGCGCGCTGCTGCTGTTGCTGGCGGTGGCGGTACATAACGTGATGCTGATCCGGCCGCTGGTGGCGCTGCTGCCCAGCCTGCGGCTGCACGGCGCGTATTACCTGTGGGCGGCGAGCTTTGTGTTGTTGGCGCTGGCGGCGGTAAGCGAGCACCCGGCGCTGGCGCGTGGGGTGCTGTGGCGCAGTGTGCTATTGCTGGCGATCGCGCTGCTGACCGGCGTGGCCGGTGTGGTAGCGATCGTGCTGTGGCATTGACCAAGCTTGGCCGCATGCTGGCTCCGGCTTGGCTATACCGCCAGCGGCCAGCGCAGCCGCCACCCGCTGCTCAGAAGGCACTTTGCACGGGTGGCGCCCCACAGGCCCGCTGCGTGCGGGGCTGCCCTGCTTTGATCACCCGCCGGTGCCCGGCGCGGCGGCCGTGCTACGCCGGCTGCAGCATCGGCAGCGTCAGCTGGCCGTCGTGCTGGTAGGCCCGGTTGCGGCCGGCGTTTTTGGCGGCGTACAGCGCCTGGTCGGCGTGCTGGTAGGCGCGCAGGTAGTCGCTGCCCCCGTGCAAGGGGCTGATGCCGATGCTGAGGGTGAAGTCGCCGCCCTGCCCGGCTATGGCTTGCTGCAGCTGGCGGATGAAGTTGGCCGCACGCTGCGGGCTGCCGTGTAGCAGTACGGCCAGCTCGTCCCCGCCCAGGCGGCCGGCCAGCTCGCCTGCGGCCAACTGTGCTTGTAGCAGGCTGCCCAGCAAGGCCAGGGTGCGGTCGCCGGCGTGGTGGCCCTGGCTGTCGTTGATGTGCTTGAAGTGGTCGATATCGATCAGCAGCAACACATGCTGCGGCGGCTGGCTGTCGGGCAGTTGCTGCAATGCGTGCTCAAAGGCGTGGCGGCTGGCCAGGCCGGACAGGCTGTCGGTATTGGCGCGCTGCGCCAGGGTGGCCTGCGTGGCCAGCAGCGCCGCTTCCAGCCGGGCGTGTACCAGCACCAGATCGGTGAGGCTGCGCATGATGGACACCATCAACGACAGCAACACCACCAGCCCCACCAGCGTGTCGTGCGCGGCCACCTGCCCGGACAGCGATTGCCGGATGTCGTCGTACACGCGCCAGCCTTGCAGCGCGGCCAACAGCGCCAGGCCCCAGAGCAAGGCCCGCAGCGGCTGCGCGTAGGGGCGCGAACGCCGGGCCAGCCAAACCTGCGGCCACAACCACAATAATTGCAGCAGCGAGCTGCCGTTGACGGTGGCGCGGCGCAGCGCGACGTCGTCTACCCACAGCATGGCGGCGGCCTGCAGCAGCAAACCCACGCTGGCGATGGCGTACCCGCCCCAGGCCGGCAGCAGGCGGGCATCGTCAAAAAAGCGGCGCAGGCCGTGTTCGTACGCCAGCGGGCTAAGCGTCAGCAACAGCGTGCTGGCCAGCAGGATGGCATGGTTGGGCAGCAGGAAAAACACCAGCATCACCAGATAGGCCATGCCGAGCAGGCCTTCGCTCCAGGCCCAGTACTGGAAGCCCGGTGCCGTCTGCCGATGGCGCCAGACGTAGCGCAGCACCGCGCCCAGCCAGCTGTGCAGCAGCGCACCGAATAGCACCAGTAGCAGCATCTGCTCGTTGCTGAACATGCCTTGTCCTCCATCCCGCCCGTTCATGAACCGCCGCTATCTGATCATGCGCAGCGGGCTTTGGCGAGTAGCCAAATCAATGGCTGTGCATTTCATGCATATTCATTGAATTCAATAGCATGAATAGGATTGTCAATTACAAATAAGCGCGTGGCGCCGGCGCTGGCGGCAGGGTTTGGCCAGTATCGCCGCGCATCCTTGCGGCCAACTACACCCGCTACGCGCATGAAAAAACCCCGGTCACAGGACCGGGGTTTTGCGTTGCCGGTGGGCAAACAACCAAACGCTTAGCCGTGCAGCTTGGCCAGTTGCTTGGCGATCACGTCGTGGTTCAGCCACAGCACCGGGCCGGCCGGGTTGGCCGCTTCGCCGAACATCAGCGGGCCGGTGCCTTCCAGCACCAGCGCGCTGAGGTGGTCGGTGACCAGCGCGTTGCGGTCTTTGTGCTTGCTGGTGATGTCGTCGGAGGTGCCGATCATCACCTCGGCCAGCTCGGGGGAGTTGTCCATCGGCCAGGCGGCAAAGTCGCGGAAGGCCAGCATGGTGGCGTGGGTGTTGTAGGCTTCGATCTGCGCCAGCAGGTCGTCAATGCTGTAACCGTCTTGCAGCAGCGCGTTGCAGGCCGCCCATTGCGCCTCGGTCCACTCGCCCGGGGCTTCCTGGCGCAGCGCTTTCAGCAGCGGGAACAGCGACAGCTCCACGCCCACGAAGATGTCGGACGAGTTGGTGCGTATTTCCGGGCAGTTGAACACGGTGGCCTTCACGCCCTGCTGCCAGGCGGTACGCGCGTGGTCTTCCAGGCGTTTCTTGGCGCCGCCCTGGGTGTAGTTGGTGTAGGTCTGCCACTGGTACTGGCCGTCGATCAGGATCTCGGTGCCGTGGTAGCCGTAGGCGGTGTAGCGCACCTGGCCCCCGCTGGCTTCCAGACGCTGGCGCAGCGCGGCGCTGCCGTCGATCAGGTACTGGAAGGTGTTGGCGGTGACTTCGTCGAAGTTCATCAGGATCAGCTTGCCCAGGTCGCTGTCCAGCAGCGCACGGGACGACATGAAGCGGTCGCCACGGCCTTTGTAGATGCGGTTGGCGATGGCCAGGAACACTTTCACTTTCGGGATGCCACCGGCCATGGTGTGGGCAAAGAACACATTGCTGCCGTCGGCCACCAGCGGCTCCAGCTGGGCCATCACTTCGGCCACGCTGCTCTTGAAGCGGGCGACGCCGGCTTCACGGCAGCGTTCGATCTGCGCCCAGTCCAGCTTTTCGTCTTGCCAGTTTTTCAGGGTCAGTACCGACAGCAGCTCGGTAGGCGTCGGCTCGCCGGCCGGCGCGTCCAGGTCGAAACCGGCCATCAGCGGCACGTTGATCACCTTGCCACCAATGCGGGCTTCGGCTTCGGCCAGCTCTTCGGCATTCAGCGGACGCAGGCTGTTGTCGGCGTCGCGGCGGCCAACGGTCAGGCCGATGATGGTCATGCCGGCTGCGCGGGCTTCGTTGATCAGGCCGTTGGCGTAGCCACGGCCGAACAGCTCGCCAAACAGGACGAAAACGTCGCCTTGGCGGAAGAGTTTGCCTTGCGGGAGGTCGCGCAGAGAGGTCGGTGCGTTCACTGATCGGGTCTCGAAAGTTAGATTAATGGCTCGAATTCTAATTTGAACAGGGCGCGCTATCAAATGCGCACTGTATAGCTTGTGTAACAAAGGTTGGCCGCAAAAGCACACACCCGGCTAGCGCCGGGTGCGGAGCGGCCTGCGGCAGCAGCCGCTTACGGCGCCGGCGGGCGCAGCGATTCCTGCCGCAGCAGCGGTTCCACCAGCTCGGCCGCCATCGGCTTGGCCAGCAGGTAGCCCTGTACCTGGTCGCAACCGTGTTCTTCCAGGAAGCGCCACTGCTCGATGGTTTCCACGCCTTCGGCCACTACCTGCATGTTCAGGTTTTTCGCCATGTTGATGATGGCGCGGGTAATGGCGGTGTCGTCCTGGTCTTCCGGGATGTCGCGCACGAAGGAGCGGTCAATCTTCAGCTTGTCGGCCTTGAAGCGCTTCAGGTAGGCCAGGCTGGAGTAACCGGTGCCGAAGTCGTCGATCGACATGCGGATGCCCATCGACTGGATGGCGCGAATGGTCTGGATGGTGGCGTCCATGTCGTCCATGATCACGCTTTCGGTTACCTCCACGTCCAGGCAGCTACCCGGCAGCTGGTAGGCGGCCAAGGCGTTGCTCAGCACTTGCACCAGGTCCTGGTGGCGGAACTGCAGCGCCGACAGGTTGACGCCTACCGTTACCAGCGGCAGGCCGGCCGCGTGCCAGGCGGCAATCTGGCGGCAGGCTTCGCGGATGACCCAGTTGCCGATCTGCACGATGAAGCCGCGCTCTTCGGCCACGTCGATGAAGTGCATCGGCCCCAACAGGCCCAGCGACGGGTGGTTCCAGCGGATCAGCGCTTCGGCGCCGATGATCTTGCCGCTGGCAATGTCCACCTGCGGCTGGTAGTGCAGCACAAACTCGTTGTGCTCCACCGCGTAGCGCAGCTGGCTTTCGATGGCCAGGATCTCGCGGGCGCGGGCGTTCAGGTCGGCGGTGTAGAACTTGTAGTTGTTACGGCCGCTGGACTTGGCGTGGTACATCGCGGCGTCGGCGTTGCGCACCAGGGTGTCGAAGTCGCGCCCGTCGTCGGGGAAGATGCTGATGCCGATACTGCCGCTGATCGACAGCGTGTGGTTGTACACCTCCAGCGGCACGCCGAACTCGGCCAGGATGCGCTCGGCCACGTGGGCGGCCACGGCGGCGTCGCTGATCAGCGGCAGCAGCACGATGAATTCGTCGCCGCCCTGGCGCGCCACCACCTCGCCGGTACCCAGTACCTTGCGGATGCGTTCCGACGCCATTTTCAGCAGGATGTCGCCGGCGGCGTGGCCCAGCGACTCGTTGATGGTCTTGAAGCGGTCCAAGTCCAGCAGCAGGATGGCCAGCTTGCCGTTGTCGCGCACCGCGTTCTGGATGGCCAGCAGCGCCCGGTCTTGCAGGTGGCCGCGGTTGGGCAGGCCGGTCAGCACGTCGAAGTGGGCCAGGAACTGGATGCGCTCGTCAGCGGCCTTGCGCTCGGACTGGTCGCTGAAGATGGCCACGTAATGGGTCACTTCGCCGGCCGGGCTCTTCACCACGTTGATGGCCAGCCATTCCGGGTATACCTCGCCGTTCTTGCGGCGGTTCCAGACTTCTCCCTGCCAGAAGCCTTCCTCGCGCAGCTCTTTCCACATCGCTTCGTAGAAGTCGCTGCTGTGGCGGCCGGAGGTGAGCACGGTGGGGCGCTGGCCCAGCACTTCATCCTGGGCAAAGCCGGTGATTTCGGTGAAGGCGCGGTTGACCGAGCGGATCTGCACGTCGGCGTCGGTAATCATGATGCCTTCGGCAGTGTTCTCGAACACCTTGGCGGCCAACTGCATGCGCTCTTCGGCGGCGCGGCGCTCGGAAATATCGCGCACCATGCGCCATACGGCGGTAATGCGGCCGGCGGCGTCGCGCATGGCCACGGTCTTGACGCTGACCGGAATCGGGTTGCCGACGCGGTTGATGTACTGCACTTCGAATTCGTCGCAGAAGCCGAAGCGCATCACCTTGTGGTCCAGGTTGTAGCGCTCCTGCGGCTCGCTCTCGCGGTCCAGCAGGCTCCAGAAGTTTTGCAGTTTCAGTTGGTCGAGGCTGTAACCCAGCAGGCTGAGGAAAGCCGGGTTGGCGTCGATGATCTGCCCTTCCAGCGAGCTGATGACGATGCCGTCCAGGTTGGACCAGAACAGTTCGCGGTATTTGTTTTCGGAGCGGCGCAGCGCGTCTTCCACCTCGCGGCGGCGTTCGATATCGGCTTCCAGCGCCAGCGTTTTGGATTTCAACTCGTCGATCAGGCGCTTCAGCTCGGCGCGCATCCATTCCAGGTGCTTGCCGACGGTGCCGATTTCGTCGTGGCGGCCCCAGTGGAAAGGCTCGTCCAGCTTCAGTGCGGCCAACTGCGTGGCCTGGTCCGACAGCTGGCGGATCGGGCGCAGGAAGCGCGAGTGCAGGATGGTCATGATCAGCAGCACCGACAACAGCAGCTGCGCCACCACGATCATCAGCAGGTTCTTCAGCTGGTTGCGCTGGTCGATCGCCAAGTGCTCGGTATCGAATTCGATGCTGACCTGGCCGATGGCCTCGCCACGGTACACCACGTCTTTCTGCACGAAGGCCACGCTGCCGATACGGCGCTCGCTGCGCAGCGTAGAGAGGAACACGGTGTTGGACTGGGTGTCGGAGACACGGATGGAGATCACCCGCGGATCGTCCATCACCGATGACACCAGCGGCGCGCCGGCCTGGCGGCTAAGGTTCCACAAGGGTTCCTGCATGCCCAGCGCCACGATATCCAGCAGGCGCTTCTGGTCTACTGCCAGCTGGTTTTCCATGCGTTCGCGCTGCAGGTTGAAGCTGAGCACGGTGATGATGACCGCCGGTATCAGCAAACCCAGCACGAGCGCCATCAGGAACACCTGGCGCATAGACAAGCGCGAACCGATCAGGTAGCTGTCGAAGTTGTCTGGCTTCTGGGTCATGGAATCTTTTACCCCCAGGGCGTGAGCCGCTGGCTTTTAACAGTTATTTACACAGAATAAGCGCCCTTGCGACGATGCGCAAAGACGCTATATGCATAGTATACACAGGGAAGGCCGGTTGCCGAATGCCGAACAGGGCGCCTACAATCGCCCGCTAACGATTTGAAAGGCAGATTACCCATGCAAAACAAACGCTTCGACCAGCTGATTTCCGCGCGCTGGATCATCACGGTGGAACAAGATGGTGTGGTGCTGGAAAACCACGCTGTCGCCATCGCCGACGGCCGCATTGCCGCCATCCTCTCCCCGGAGCAGATTGCCGGCGCCGACGCAGCAGAACGTATCGAACTGGGTAATCATGTGCTGATGCCCGGCCTGGTAAACCTGCACGGCCACAGCGCCATGACCCTGCTGCGCGGCATGGCCGACGACAAGGCACTGATGGACTGGCTGCAAAACCACATCTGGCCGGCCGAAGGCAAACACGTCAGCGACGAGTTCGTCTATGACGGCGCGCTGCTGGCGATGGGCGAGATGTTCCGCAGCGGCACCACCACCATCAACGACATGTACTTCTTCCATGACGCGATGGCACGCGCCGGCCTGCAAGCCGGCATGCGGACTTTCGTGGGCTGTTCGATCCTGGAATTCCCCACCGCCTACGGCCAGAACGCCGACGACTACATTGCCAAGGGCCTGGCCGATGCGGCCAACTACCAGGGCAACGAGCTGATCACCTTCACGCTGGCCCCACACGCGCCGTACACCGTGTCCGACGATACCTTCCGCAAAGTAGTGGCACTGGCAGAAGAGCACGACATGCTGATCCACTGCCACATCCACGAAACCCAGGATGAAGTGAACGGCGGCGTGGCCGAACACGGCGTGCGCCCGCTGACGCGCCTGGACAAGCTGGGCATGCTCAGCCCGCGCCTGATCGCCGCCCACATGGTGCACCTCACCGACGAGGAAATCGCGCTGTGTGCCGAGCGTGGCGTGGCCATCGCCCACAACCCCACGTCCAACATGAAGCTGGCCTCCGGCATCGCCCCGGTACAACAGCTGCTGGACGCCGGCGTGACCGTGGGCATCGGCACCGACGGTGCCGCCTCCAACAACAAGCTGGACATGCTGAGCGAAACCCGCATGGGCGCGCTGCTGGCCAAGGTAGGCACGCTGAACCCGGTAGCGGTACCGGCCGCCACTGCCATCCGCATGGCCACCCAGCTGGGTGCCGACGCGCTGCATATCGGCGACAAGGTGGGTAGCGTCAGCGTGGGCAAGCAGGCCGACCTGATCGCCGTGGACCTGGCGCAGATCGAAACCAGCCCCAGCTTCGACCCGATTTCGCACATCGTGTACGCTGCTGGCCGCGAGCAGGTAAGCCACGTGTGGGTGAACGGCCGCAACGTGCTGCGCGAACGCCAGCTCACCACGCTGGACGAAGCCGATCTGAAAGCCCGTGCCGATGCCTGGCGCGTTCGCATTCTGGCCAAATAAGCAGGAAACCGCATGAGCAACGTAGACGAACTGGAACTGGATAAATTCAGCCAGCTGGCCCACAAGTGGTGGGATACCGATAGCGAGTTCAAACCGCTGCACGAGATCAACCCGCTGCGTCTGGGCTTTATCGATGACTTCGCCGCAATCGCCGGCAAAACGGTGCTGGACGTGGGCTGCGGCGGCGGCATCCTGGCCGAGAGCATGGCGGCGCGCGGCGCCAGCGTGACCGGTATCGACCTGGCCAAGAAATCGCTGAAAGTGGCGCAGCTGCACAGCCTGGAATCGGGCGTCAGCGTCAGCTACCGCTGCGTGGCAGTAGAAGACCTGGCCGCCGAAGCACCGGCCAGCTTCGACGTGGTGACCTGCATGGAAATGCTGGAGCACGTGCCGGACCCGCAAAGCGTGGTACGCGCCTGCGCGCAGCTGGTAAAGCCGGGCGGCTGGGTGTTTTTCTCCACCCTCAACCGCAATGCCAAAGCCTATATGCTGGCGGTACTGGGCGCCGAATACGTGCTGAACATGCTGCCCAAGGGCACGCATGACTACGCCCGTTTCCTGAAGCCGTCGGAGCTGTCGCGCATGGCGCGCAACGCCGGCCTGGGTATCGAAACCCTGCGCGGCATGAGCTACAACCCGCTCACCCGCATCTACAGCCTGGGCGACGATACCGACGTCAACTACCTGATCGCCACCCGCCGCCTGGCCTGAGGCCGGCGGTTTCCCTTGCGGCCAACCCTGCCTTGCGGCAAGGTTGGCCGCACGTCATTCATGGAGCCCGCATGCTCACCTCTCCCCCGTTGCCGCCCAAGGCCCTGCACTGGCTGGCCGAGCTGGGTATTCAGGACCGCAGCGCCTTGCAGGCCTGCGGCAGCGTGCGCGCCTTCCTGTTGCTAAAGGCCGCCGGCCACACGGCCACCGACAAGCTGCTGTTCGCGCTGGAGGCCGCCGCCCGCGGCGTGCATTGGTCCGCGCTGAGTGAGACCGACCGCCAGTGGCTACGCCAGGCCGCCGCCCGGCACGCGCCGGTGCGGCCGCTGCCGCCGGCCAACGAACAGGCCAGCCACATGCAGCAGGCGCTGCAACTGGCCGCCACCGCTGCGGCCAACGGCGAAGTGCCGGTCGGCGCGGTGGTAGTCAAGGATGGCCGCATCATCGGCCGCGGCCACAATCAGCCGGTAGGCAGCCACGACCCCAGCGCGCACGCCGAGATGGTGGCGCTACGGCAGGCAGCACAGGCACTCGGCAACTACCGGCTGCACGGCTGCACGCTGTACGTCACACTGGAACCCTGCGCCATGTGCAGCGGTGCCATACTGCACAGCAGGCTGGACCACGTGATCTACGGTGCCCGCGAAGCCCGCACCGGCGCCGCCGGCAGCGTGATCGACCTGTTTGCCGACCGCCGCCTGAACAGTCATACCGCCATCGATGGTGGTGTGCTGGCCGACGACAGCCGGCAACTGCTGACCGCCTTTTTCGCCACACGGCGTACGGACACCAACCCATGAAAACCTGGCTCACCCTGCTGGCCTTGCTGGCCGGCCCGGCACTGGCCGACGACGCCAGCCTGATCACGGCACTGCAAGCTACCCCGCTGCAGCCGGTACAGCTAAAGCCCAACCCGCGCACCCCCGGCACACCGTGGCTGGAGGTGGGCGTGCGCAGCCAGCAGCTGGCGCTATACGACGAGCGCGGCGTGCCGGTACGGCAATACGTGGTGTCTACCGCCAGCAAGGGTGTGGGCGAGCGCGTCAACAGCTACCAGACGCCACGCGGCTGGCACAAGGTGTGCGAGCGCATCGGCGATGGTATAGAACGCGACACCATCATCTACCGCCGCCAGATCACGCCATGGAAGTACACCCCGCAGCTGCACGCCGAGTACCCGAACAAAGACTGGATCCTCACCCGCATCCTGTGGCTGTGCGGCCAGGAGCCAGGCGTCAACCAGGGCGGCGACGTGGATAGCTACGACCGCGCCATCTACCTGCACGGCGCCGGCGAGCACGTTGCCTTCGGCACCCCCACCTCGCGTGGCTGCGTACGCATGCGCGGCGACGATATCATCGACCTGTACGACATCACCGCCAACGGCATCGACGTCTTCATCAACGAAAACCTGTAACCATGCTGAGCCTCACCACCCCTGCCCTGCTGTTCCCCGCCATTTCGCTGCTGATGCTGGCCTACACCAACCGCTACCTGGCGCTGGCCAGCATCATCCGCGGCCTGTACGACGACTACCAGCAAACGCCCAACGACAAGCTGGTACAGCAGATCGGCAACCTGCGCCGCCGTATTGCGCTGATCAAGGGCATGCAAAGCCTGGGCGTGGGCAGCCTGTTCCTGTGCGTGGTGGCAATGTTCATGATCTACACCGGTTGGCCGCTGGCGGCGCAGTACATCTTCGGTATCAGCCTGTTGCTGCTGATCGGCTCGCTGGCGCTGTCGCTGCTGGAACTGCGCATGTCGACCGACGCGCTGAACATCCTGCTGTCCGACCTGGCCGCCGCCGACGCCAAACGCCAGCGCTAAGTTGGCCGCACGCTGGATAAACCATCCAATCCGCCGCCCGTCACCACTGGCACGGTGACAAGGCGCGCGCCACAAACAAAAAAAATGCCTCTCCCGCAGTGGGAGAGGCAAACACCCGTGTCGTACCTGCAAGGTTCCCTGAGGAACACGCAATAGCTTTCACTATCACTCTTGAAGCAGCTGTTCAAACAAGCACCTTGCGAGCCACTTTGTAGTGTTAGCCCCTGATTCCCTCGCGCGGCCTCGCTTAAACAAGCGTTTGAATAGTACGGGTTTTCCCTGATCCACAGCAAGCTTTGTCCGTTTACGTCACCGAGTGGCTGATGGCTTTACACAACACCCACCAACGCTACCTGACTGAATGTACAGGTTTTCCCGCCGTATCCCCGTGCTGCCGGGCAGTGCTAGAATCCGTCCATGGTCCGATTGCCGGACAAAATAAAGACAACGATAAAATGCATCCTCAGGAGGCCGTCTTGAGCTTCAAGGCTAACGACTCATTAACCGAACAGATTGCGCGCTATCTGGGCAACAAGATCGTCACCGGCGACATCGCTCCCGGCGCCCGCGTGCAGGAGCTGCGCATTGCCGCCGAGCTAGACGTCAGCCGCGGCTCGGTGCGCGAAGCACTGCTGATCCTGCAACGCCGCCATCTGGTGGAAATTTACCCGCGCCGCGGCGCCATCGTATCCAGCATCAGCCGCGACGACGTGCGCGAGCTGTTTGCGCTGTGGTTCCTGCTGCTGGAGGAAGTGGCCGTCCATTTGTCCGGCCACTGGCAGAACGACGACCTGGCCGGCTTCATCGAGCTGATGACCGAGCTGGGCGAGCAGCACCGCAAAGGCGATACCGAGGCGTTCTACACCAGCGGGGTTAACTTCCTCAGCCTGCTGTACCAGCACGCCGGCAACCGCTATACGCAACAGACGCTGTTCGATCTGCTGCCGCAGGCTCAGCGCTGCCTGTACGCCATCCTGCGTACCGGCAAAAGCCAGCTGGAGCGCACCCACAGCTTCCTCGACAACCTGCTCAAAGCCATCATCGCCCGCGACGAAGCGGCATTGCGCCAGATGGTGCCGGCGTTCGGCGCGGCGTACAGCCAGCTGGCACAGGCTGCGGCAGAAGAATTGACGCGCTGACACACGTCACGCGCCATGTAAAAAGGGAGGCCTGCGCCTCCCTTTTTTTACCTGCCCGCCGGCACCTTAACGCCGCGTGTAATCGGCAAACTGGTACGTCAAACCGTTGGCCGCCACTTGCTGTGGCTGCCACGCCACCTGCCATTGCTGCGCGTCCCAGGCCGGGAAGTGGGCGTCACCGGCAATCTGCAGCGTAATGTGCGTCAGCGCCATGGCGTCGGCCAGCGGCAAAGCCTGGGCGTACAGATTGGCCCCGCCGATGATGCACACTTCCGGCGCGTCGCCGGCCAGCGCCAGCGCATCGGGCAGCGAGTGCGCCACCGTCACGCCGTCTTGCTGCCAGTCGGTCTGGCGGGTGATGACGATATTGAGTCGCCCCGGCAGCGGCCGGCCGATGGAGTCGAAGGTTTTGCGCCCCATGATCACCGGCTTGCCCAGCGTTACCGCCTTGAAGTGTTTCAGGTCTTCCGGCAGATGCCATGGCAGCGTGTTGTCGATACCGATGACGCGGTCGTTGGCCATGGCGGCCACCAGCACGATGCGCGGGCTCATACCGCCACCTCGGCCTTGATGTGCGGGTGCGGGTCGTAGCCTTCCAGCGTGAAGTCGTCGAAGCGGAAGGCAAACAAGTCGCGCACGTCGGGGTTCAGCTTCATCACCGGCAGCGGGCGCGGCTCGCGCGTCAGTTGCAGGCGTGCCTGCTCCAGATGGTTGCTGTACAGGTGGGCGTCGCCCAGCGTGTGGATGAATTCACCCGGCTGCAGCTCGCATACCTGGGCAATCATCAGCGTCAGCAAGGCGTAGCTGGCAATGTTGAACGGCACGCCCAGGAAGATGTCGGCCGAACGCTGGTACAGCTGGCACGACAGCTTGCCGTCGGCCACGTAGAACTGGAACAGGCTGTGGCACGGCGGCAGCGCCATGTCGTCGACCAGCGCAGGGTTCCACGCCGACACGATCAGGCGGCGCGAATCAGGGTTGCGGCGCAGCATGTCCAGCAGGTTGGCAATCTGGTCGATGTGGCGGCCATCCGGCGCTGGCCAGCTGCGCCACTGGTAGCCGTACACCGGGCCGAGGTCGCCGTTTTCATCGGCCCACTCGTCCCAAATGCGCACGCCGTTCTCTTTCAGGTAGCGGATATTGGTGTCGCCGGACAAGAACCACAGCAGCTCGTGAATGATGGAGCGCAGGTGGCACTTCTTGGTGGTCACCAGCGGAAAGCCGTCGGCCAGGTTAAAGCGCATCTGGTAGCCGAACACCGAGCGGGTGCCGGTGCCGGTGCGGTCGGACTTGTCGGTGCCGTGTTCCAGCACGTGGCGCATCAGTTCGAGATACTGTTTCATGGGCAACGATAAATAAAAGGGGAATCGCCGGATTTTACCATTGGCTGGCGCTGGCTGCGGCCAACCTTGATGCGATAGCAGCACGCGGCGGCACAATCGGCTACCATGCCCGCTTGATTTCCCATTTCCATTACGACGCAACATGGCCGACAGCGACCAGGAAGACAAGACAGAAGCC
Source organism: Vogesella urethralis (assembly GCF_007644045.2). Taxonomy (GTDB): domain Bacteria; phylum Pseudomonadota; class Gammaproteobacteria; order Burkholderiales; family Chromobacteriaceae; genus Vogesella; species Vogesella urethralis. Next base: position 42,459 of record NZ_VMDW02000112.1, on the reverse strand, counting down.
CCCTCGGGACGGCGGATCAGCCAGGCCCGGGAGGAAGGTAACGTTCCCCGATCGCGGGAACTGAATACCTTTGCTGTCACCGTTACCGGTCTGGCCATGCTGATGGCGACCGGCCAGAGCATTTATCAGTACCTGCTGAAGGTAATGCACGACTGGCTGGGGTTCGACGCCGCGCGCGCCAAAAGCAGCGACATCATCCTGGAGCAGTTCCGCGCCACGCTGTTCGACGGCCTGAAAGCGATGGCGCCGATGCTGGGCGCCCTGTTTCTGGTGGCTGCCCTCACCCCGATCCTGATCGGCGGCTGGAACTTCACCACCAAAGCCATCATGCCGAACTTCGGCAAGCTCAACCCCATCAGCGGCGTGGCCCGCCTGTTTTCCATCCAGGCCGCCAGCGAAGGTCTGAAAGGCATTCTGAAAAGCGCGCTGATCGGCGGCGTGGCCACCTGGGTGATCTGGAACGAACGCGGCGACCTGATCGGCCTGGTCAGCATGCCGCTGGACCGCGCCCAGATTCACCTGATCGGCTTGATGGAGCACACCTTCCTGATTGTGGTGGGCGCCATGCTGCTGCTGGTGCTGTTCGATGTGCCGTTCCAGCTATGGCAGTACAACAAGCAATTGCGCATGACCAAAGAGGAAGTGAAGCAGGAATACAAGGAACAAGAAGGCTCGCCCGAGGTCAAGGGCCGCATCCGCCAGATGCAGCGCGAGGCGGCACGCCGGCGCATGATGCAGGAAATTCCGAAGGCCAACGTGATCGTCACCAACCCTACCCACTATGCGGTGGCCCTCAGCTATGAGGAAGGCATGAACGCCCCCAAACTGGTGGCCAAGGGCTCGCTGAAAATGGCGGAAAAGATCATCGAGAAGGGTCGCGAACACCAGGTGATGGTACTGCGGGCGCCGCCGTTTGCGCGGGCACTGTACTTTAACGTGGAGCTGGGCGAGGAAGTGCCGAGCAAGCTGTATACCGCCGCCGCGCAGGTGCTGGCCTACGTTCACCAGCTGAAGCACTATGAGAAACAGGGTGGCCTGTCACCGGTTTTCCCCGAAAAACTGGAAGTACCGCCCGAGCTTGACCCTGAAAGCAAACACACTCAACATACTGCGCCCACCGGAAACCATTGATAAGGCATGGACAAGCTGCTGGAATTCCTGAAGAAGATCGACATCAACACCCTGGCAGGCCCGGTCCTGATCATCCTGGTGTTGTCGATGATGGTACTGCCGCTGCCGCCGCTGCTGCTGGACATCTTCTTCACCTTCAACATCGCGGTCTCCATCATCGTGCTGATGGTGGGCATCAATACCCGCGAGCCGCTGGAATTCTCGTCGTTTCCGTCGGTACTGCTGATTACCACCCTGCTGCGGCTGTCGCTGAACGTGGCGTCCAGCCGCGTCATCCTGCTGGAAGGCCACACCGGCACCGGTGCTGCCGGCGCGGTGATCGAATCGTTTGCCCACTTCCTGATCGGTGACAACGTTACCATCGGTATCGTGGTGTTCATCATTCTCACCATCATCAACTTCGTGGTCATCACCAAGGGCGCCGGCCGTATCGCCGAGGTATCCGCCCGCTTCGCGCTGGACGCCATGCCCGGCAAGCAGATGGCCATCGACGCCGACCTCAACGCCGGCATGATCGGCGAAGACGAAGCCCGCATCCGCCGCGCCAAGATTGCCGAAGAGGCCAACTTCTTCGGCTCGATGGACGGTGCGTCCAAGTTCGTGCGCGGCGATGCCATGGCCGGCATCCTGATCATCGTGATCAACATCGTCGGCGGCCTCATCATCGGCATCCTGCAGCACGACATGGCGGTGGCCGACGCGGCCGAAACCTATACCCTGCTCACCATCGGTGACGGCCTGGTGGCGCAGATCCCGGCGCTGATCATTTCCACCGCCGCCGGTATGGTGGTGGCCCGCGTCGGCACCGAAAAAGGCTTGTCCGAGCAGCTGGGCGGCCAACTGTTTGCCAACCCCACCATCCTGTACCTGACCGCCGCCGTCATCGGCATGCTGGGGCTGATCCCCAACATGCCGCACGCCGCCTTCCTGATGATCGCGGCCATCCTGGCCGGCATCGCGCGCTGGCTGGAAAAGAACGCAACACGCAAAGCCCAGGCACCAGCCCAGCCGGACACGCCACCACCGGCCATCCTGGAGCAGCCGCTGGCCGAGGTCAGCTGGAAAGACGTGCAAGCCGTGGACCCGCTGGGGCTGGAGGTGGGCTACCGCCTGATCCCGCTGGTGGACCGCGAGCAGGACGGCGAGCTGCTGCGCCGTATCCGTGGCATCCGCAAGAAAATGGCGCAGGAACTCGGTTTCCTGGTGCCGCCGGTTCACATCCGCGACAACCTGGAAATCCGCCCCAACGCCTACCGCATTCTGCTCAAGGGCGTGGAAATCGGTACCGGCGAAGCCTATCTGGGCCAGTTCCTGGCAATCAACCCCGGCCAGGTCAGCGGCGAGCTGCAGGGCATGCCCACCACCGACCCGGCCTTTGGCCTGCCGGCGGTGTGGATCGAAGCCGGCCGCCGCGAAGAAGCGCAGAACATGGGCTACACCGTGGTCGACGCCAGCACCGTGGTAGCCACTCATATCTCCAACCTGCTGCAGGCGCACGCTGCCGAGCTGCTGGGTCGCGAGGAAGTGCAGGCCCTGATCGACCACGTGGCCAAGGAAGCGCCCAAACTCATCGAAGACCTGGTGCCGAAAGTGGTATCGGTGGGCATTCTGCAAAAAGTGCTGCAGCAGCTGCTGACCGACGGCATCAACCTGCGCGACATCCGTACCATCATCGAAACGCTGGCCGACCACGTCGCGATGACGCAGGATATCGACGAGCTGACCAGCGCGGTGCGTACCGCCCTGTCGCGCGCCATCGTGCAGCAGCTGTTCCCTGGCGAGCAGGAGCTGCCGCTGATGACGCTGGAACCGTCACTGGAAGGCATCCTGCTACAGGCCGTCAACAGCAAGGCCGGCGGCGGGCTGGAACCCGGTCTTGCAGAGAACCTGCTAGCCAACGCCGCACAGCAAACAGAAAATGTTGAAAATCAGGGTTACAATCCAGTCTTGCTGACACCGCCGGGTTTGCGACCACTACTGGCACGCTTTCTGCGCAGGGCACTGCCACAACTGCGTGTGATTTCGCATAATGAGATTCCAGACAGCAAATCCATTCGTATAATTGCGGTGATTGGGGGGAGCAAAGGCTAATAGATGGTCGTCAGAAAGTTCTACGGCAAAACCACACGCGATGCATTGCGCCAGGTTCGGGAAGAGCTTGGCGCTGACGCGTTGATCCTGTCCAACCGTCCCACGTTGGGCGGCGGGGTAGAGATCATGGCCGTAGCCGATGCCGACGTGTCGGCACTGGCCACCACGCTGACGCCGCCTTCGCAGCCCAAACCGCCACGCAACGTGCCGCAACAGCCGGCCCCCGTCAGCCCCGCACCGCAACAGCAAGTATCGCCAGCGGTCAACCGCGCGCTGGCACGCACCTACGCCATGCCGGTGGAACCGCTGGAAGAGCCGCCAGCCCCGCCGCCGCCGCCCCCACCACCGCCAGAACCGCCACGCAATCAGCCGCAACCGTTTCTGGAGCACGTGCAGGCCAGTAGCCGCCGCACGGCCGCCCAGCCAGCCGCAGCGGCCAACCCGCGACGTGCCGACCCCGCGGCCGAGCAGGACCGCGAGCAGATGGCGCAAGAGCTGAAGCAGATCAGCGACGAGATCAAGCAGCTGCGCAGCCTGCTGCAAAGCCAGTTGGCCGGCTTTGCCTGGTCTGACATGGAGCAGCGTGCCCCCAATCGCACCGAACTGTTTCGCCACCTGCTGACTGCCGGCTTCAGCTCGGCGCTGATCCGCCAGCTGACGCAAAAGTTGCCACCGCAATACGACGGCGACGTCGCGCAAAAGTGGGCGCGCTCGGCGCTGATCCACAACCTGAAGTGCATGGACCCGCTGCACGACCCGATCGAAGCCGGCGGCATCTACGCGCTGGTCGGCCCTACCGGCGTCGGCAAGACCACTACCGTCGCCAAGTTGGCCGCACGCGCCACCATGCGCTACGGCGCGCAGAGCGTGGCGCTGATTACCACCGATACCTATCGTATCGGCGCGCAGGACCAGCTGCGCATCTACGGCAAGATTCTGGGCGTGCCGGTGTTTTCGGTGCAAAACGAAGGTGACCTGCAATTGACGCTGGCTGACCTGACGCCGCGCAAGGTGGTACTGATCGACACCGTCGGCATGGGCCAACGCGACGCGCGCGTGCAAAGCCAGCTCGAGATGTTCAACCAGGCCGGCCGCCCGGTACAGCGCCTGCTGCTGCTGGCGGCCAACGCCGACGGCCATACGCTGGAAGACGTGGTACGTCACTACAAGGGCGACGGCCTGACCGGCGCCATCGTATCCAAGATCGACGAGGCGCTGGCGCTGGGCCCCAGCTTGGACGTGGTCATCCGCAACCGGCTGCGCCTGTTCTACGTGACCAACGGCCAGCGCGTGCCGGAAGACATTCACGCCGCCCACGCCGAGCTACTGATCGACCGCGCCCTGCGCGCCGCGCAGCAGAACTCGCCGTTCAACCCCGCCGGCGACGAAATGGCCATCCTCAACGCCGCGCAATCGGGCTGGCTGGGCTGACACCATGAGCGATCAAGCGTCCAGCCTGCGCCTGCAACGCGCCAAGGCCGACTACCCACCCAGCTTCGCCTTCATCGGCGGCGAAGGCAGCGGTGTCAGTACGCTGGTGGGCGAGTTGGCCGCCAGCCTGGCACTGGCCGGCGGGCGCCCGCTGCTGATAGAACACCAGCCCGGCCACCAGCAAGCACGGCGCCTGGGCTTACCGGCCACCGGCACCTTTGCCAGCCTGGCCATTAGCCTGGGTGGTATCAACGAGCTGATGGTGGCGAACCGTTATGGCCTCAATCTGGTCAACCTGGCAGCCAGCAGCGACGACCGCACGCGGCTGTCGCCCAGGCTGTGGCGACGGCTGGCCAACGAGTTTGCCTCGGTAGAAGCCGACAGCAGCGTGCTGCTGATCGACTGCCCGGCCATCGCCGAAGACCCGGCGCCGGCCTGCATTGCCGATAATCTGGTGCTGGTACTGAGCCCGGACGCCGACAGCCTGACCCAGGGCTACGCCAGCCTGAAGCGCTTGGCCGCCGAGTACGCACGGCGCCGATTCAATATACTGGTAAACCGGGCGCAGGATTTTGGCGAAGCCCAGGCGGTGTTCAACCGCCTGAACAGCGTGGCCGGCGACTACCTGTCGGTAGCATTGCGCTGGGTAGGCTTCGTGCCGCTGGACAATACTGTACGCAAGAGCCAGACGCTGCGCCGCCCCACGGTAGAAGCGTTTGCCGACTGCGAGGCTGCGCTGGCCTATCGCCAGCTGGCCGAGATGCTGCCGCGCTGGCACGCGCCCGACCAGAGTGCGCCGCGCAGCAGTTATCTGGAACACTTACTGATGACCACCAAATCGCTTGCAGACTTGACAGGGCCCTGACATGGCAGTGCATCACAAAATGCGGGCATACGCCCAGGCGGCCGAAACCCGCCCGGCGATCGACATCGAGCAGTACACGCCGCTGGTGAAAAAGCTGGCCAGCATGCTGGTGGCACGGCTGCCGGCCAGCGTCGACATCAACGACCTGATCCAGGTCGGCGTGATCGGCCTGATGGAGGCCGCCAAACAGTTCGACCCGGCGCAGGGTGTGCAATTCGAAACCTTTGCCAGCCAGCGCATCCGTGGCGCCATGCTGGACGAGCTGCGCCGCGAAGACTGGATGCCGCGCCAGACGCGCCGCAACAGCCGCCAGATCGAAGACGCCATCCACAAGCTGGAACAGCAACTGGGCCGTTCGCCGATCGAAAGCGAAATCGCCGATTTCATGCAGCTGCCGCTGGACGAATACCAGGCCATGCTGGGCGAGTGCCGTGGCGTGGGCTTGGTGCACTTTGAAGACTTCCAGGACGACGACGGCAACCCCACCCACGGTATCGACAATATTGCCGACGATAATGGCATCGAACCGCTGGCCGTACTCAGCGACGACGGTTTCCGCAGCGCCCTGGTAGATGCCATCAAGCTGCTGCCGGAGCGCGACCAGCTGGTGATGGCGCTGTATTACGAGCAGGAGTTGAACCTGAAGGAAATCGGCGCCGTGCTCGGTGTATCCGAATCGCGCGTCTGTCAGCTGCACAGCCAAGCCATCGCCCGCTTGCGCACCCGCCTGCGCGAGTGGACCTGAACCTAGAGAAAACCGACTTTGGACAAGATCAGTATCGTTGCCGTGCTGGGTGGCCTCACCGCCATCCTGGCCGGCCAGGCGCTGGAAGGCGGCCACCTGGGCTCGCTGCTGCAGCTCACTGCCTTTCTTATCGTTATCGGTGGCACGGCCAGCGCGGTGATGCTGCAAAGCACGCCCAAGCAGTTTGTCACCGGCCTGCGCATGGCACGCTGGGTATTCAGCCCGCCGCTGTTCGAATACGACAAGCAGATCCGCGAGATCGTCACCTGGAGCCAGACCTCGCGCCGTGGCGGCCTGCTGGCGCTGGAAGGCTTCGTCAACAGCCAGAAAGACCCGTTCACCAAGAAGGCATTGCAGATGCTGGTGGACGGTGGCGAGCCGCAAAGCATCCGCGAAGTACTGGAAACCGAGCTGGATAGCCACGAACACAGCCGCAAGCAAGCCGCCAAGATCTGGGAATCGGCCGGTGGCTACTCGCCCACCATGGGTATTCTGGGGGCCGTGCTGGGCCTGATCCACGTGATGGAAAACCTGTCCGACCCGTCGAAGCTGGGTGGCGGCATTGCCGTGGCTTTCGTCGCCACCGTGTACGGTGTGGGTGCGGCCAACCTGCTGTTCCTGCCGATGGCCACCAAGCTGAAACACCTGATCCGGCTGGAAAGTACTGCCAAGGAGCTGGTGATGGAAGGCGTAGTGGCCATCGCCAACGGCGAAAACCCGCGCCTGATCGAGGCCCGGCTGCGCGGTTTTGCCAGCATCAACAGCTAATCACACGCCGTTAAAAGCACAAGGCCACCCTGCGGGTTAATGCTAGTCAGTTAACGCTGACTGGCGTCTTTTTGGCTAGGAGTTTGCTGCTTTCAGGAATGCTTTTGTGTCCGCGATGCGGACGATGTTTACATGCCGGTTCCGCCCGGCAGACGGGAAAGGGGGCGGATTGCCGCCCCCTTTTCATTCCCCCGCAACCCGGGGCTGCTCGAAACCCCGTCCAAAATGGCACGCCCCAGGCGCCGCCGAACTCGCCCCTCGCTAACGGCTCGGGGCTCAAACAAATCGGCGTCTTAAAACCTGGGGCGCACCATTTTGACCGGCTCGCGCCAACGGGATGGGGCGCTTCACTCACGTCCTGCTACTTGAAAACCAAGCACATTCGCCTAACTGACTGGCATTAACCCTGCGGGTGGCCTTGTGCTTTATGCAACAGAAGCGCTGGCAGGCGCCAGCTGGCGCAGCTCGGCGTTGTCCATCGGCTTCTTGATGAACGACGCCAGCAGCTTATAGGTATCCACATCAAAGCGCGGCGTGCCCTGCGGCGCCTGCGCCTCGTCGCGGCGGCTACCCAGGTAACACCAGCGGTCGAACAGGTGCTCTTCCCACTCGCCGCTCACCGGGTCGGTCTCGCGTACCGCCACCGGCCCCGGGTACGGCCAGCTTTTCACCTTGATCTTGCCCAGCGCATGCAGCAGGCGCAGGTTGTGATGGTCGGCGTCTTCCTTGCCGATACAGGCGCCCTTGCAGCGGCCGATCTGGTAGGCAAAGCAGGCGCCCTTGCGTGCGCCGCGCTTTTCCAGCTGCAGACAGGTCTGGCAGAGGCCGTTGGCCTCGCACAGCTCGGTCAGCGCCTTTTTGGCCTCTTTCTGGGTACGGAACAGGCCGTAAATGGCATCCAGGCGGGCAAAGTCCATATCGCGGGCGTAGACGATGCGCGGCAGCAGAAAGCCATCGCCATCGCGCGCCAACTGCAACGTGCACAGCTCCTGTTCCAGCCGGCCGCGCTGGTTGTGCAGCGGCTTCTTGTCCTTGATCAGCTGCAGTTCCAGCAGCAAGGCGCCGAACTCGCCCACGGTCTCCACCCACTCCACGTGCCGGATTTCCTGGCTGATGCGCATTTCCTTGTGCTGGCGGTGGTCACCGCTGAAGTGCGACAACACGCGGCTGCGCAGGTTGACGCTCTTGCCCACGTACAGCGGCAGCCGCTTCTCGTCAAAGAACAGGTAGACGCCGGGCACGTCGGGCAGGTTGTCCACCACTTCCGGGTCCAGCCCCGGCGGCACCGACGGCAAGGCCATCAGTTCGCGGGCGGCATCTTCCACCGTCTGCCGGCCCAGCGTCTGCAACGTTTGCTGCAAGAACTGGTACACCGCTTCGGCGTCGGCCAGCGCGCGATGGCGTTCGGCCAGCACAATGCCGTGGCGGGCGATGATGCTGTCGAGGTTGTGCTTGTAGTGCTGCGGGTACAGCCGGCGCGACAGCTTGACGGTGCATAGCACGTCGCTGCGGAAGCTCAGGCCGACGCGTTTGAATTCGTTCTTCAGGAAGCCGTAGTCGAAACGCACGTTGTGCGCGATGAACAGGCGGCCCTGCAGCTTTTCCAGCAGCTCGGCGGCGATGTCGGCAAACGGCGGCGCGTCGGCCACCATCGCATTGCTGATGCCGGTCATCTGTTCGATGAAGGCGGGGATGGTCTGCCCCGGGTTGACCAGGAAGTCGATGCGCTCCACGCGCTCGCCGTCCACCAGGATCAGGCCGACTTCGGTAATCCGGTCGCGGGTGATATGGCCACCGGTGGTTTCCAGGTCCACGATGGCCAGGGCTTGCTCAAACAGCATTGAAAATACTCGGAAAATTCGACGTGAAGGCTGCCCGCAGGCAGGAGGCGCAGCCTATCACAGTGACAGCCGGGGTCAAGCCGGCTGCAGCGCCTGCCACACCCGCCATGCTACCCAAGCATCGTTGGCCGCGTACAGCTGCTGCGCGTCGGACAGCTCGCGCAGCGACCAGTTGGAGGTGGACTGCTTTTTCGACTTGCGGAAATACTGGCCGAACAGCTGCGCCACTGCCTGCACGGCGCCAATGGTCAGCCGCTTGTCCTCGCACTGGAACAGGTTGCCCAGGTCCAGCAGGTTCAGATCAGTCACGCCGAAGCGGTTTTTCAGGTGGGCACGGTCGGAGCTGAGGTCGAAACCGGCCAGCGTCAGGCCCGGGCGTGACAGCAACTGGGCCAGCGGCGCCGGCATCGGCCCCTCCCCCAGCGGAAACAGCCAGGCGTGGTCGGCGCTGGCCAACTGCACCAGGTGCGGCCCGGTGGGCTGCTGGCCCTTGTGGAAGGTTGGCCGCGACTCGGTATCAAAACCCAGCACGGTGTGGCCCTGCAGGGCGTCAATGGCGGCCGCCAGCGCGGCGTCGTCGCGTACCAGCGTGATCTGCGCCAGGCCCAGCGCGGCAAACGGCGGCAGCGCCTTGATTTCTTCTTTCGGGATATGGCGGGTAATCTTCATGGCGATAACGGCAAACGGGCAAAGCGTCTTTTTGCCACAGAATCGGCAAAAAGACACGCAAAGAAAAGCGAACGGCAGACCGGCTAGCCGTCGCGGGCCGCCGGCAGGCAAGAAAAAGCCGCCCCGAAGAGCGGCTAGCAGCGTGCGGCCAACCTTCAGCCTCAGGCCGACAGTTCCAGCATCAGCTTGTTGATGCGCTTCACGAACGCGGCCGGGTCTTCCAGCTTGCCGCCTTCGGCCAGCAGCGCCTGGTCGTACAGCACATTGGCCAGGTCTTCGCGACGGTTGTCGTCGGACTCGGCGGCCAGGCGTTTCACCAGCACGTGCTCGGGGTTGATTTCCAGCGTCGGCTTGGCACCTTCCGGTACCGGCTGGCCGGCGGCTTTCAGCATGCGCTCTAGGTGGGCACTCATGTCGTGCTCGCCCACCACCAGGCAAGCCGGGCTATCGGTCAGGCGGGCGGTGGCACGGACGTCCTTCACACGTTCGCCCAGCGCTTTCTGTACCAGCTCTACCACCGGCTTGGCGGCTTCTTCCACCTGCTTTTGCGCTTCCTTGTCGGCTTCGTCTTCCAGCGCGCCCAAGTCCAGCGCGCCTTTGGCCACCGATTGCAGCTTCTTGCCATCAAACTCGGTCAGCGAGCCGGTCACCCACTCGTCGACGCGGTCGGTCAGCAGCAGCACCTCCACACCCTTCTTCTTGAATACTTCCAGGTGCGGGCTGTTACGCGCGGCAGACAGCGTATCGGCAGTGATGAAGTAGATTTTGTCCTGGCCTTCTTTCATGCGGCCAACATAGTCCGCCAGCGACACGGTGGGTACGTCGCCGTCGCTCGCGGTGGACACGAAGCGCAGCAGCTTGGCGATGCGCTCCTTGTTGCCGAAGTCTTCGCCGACGCCTTCTTTCAGCACCTGGCCGAATTCTTTCCAGAAGTCGGCGTATTTTTCCGGCTGGTTATTGGCCAGGTCTTCCAGCAGGCCCAGCACTTTCTTCACGCAGCCGGCGCGGATGGCGTCGATGTCCTTCGATTCCTGCAGGATTTCGCGCGACACGTTCAGCGGCAGGTCGTTGCTGTCGATAACGCCGCGCACGAAGCGCAGGTACTGCGGCATCAGCTTGTTGCTGTCTTCCATGATGAACACGCGGCGCACGTACAGTTTCACACCCTGCTTGCGGTCGCGGTCCCACATGTCGAACGGGGCGCGCGACGGGATGTACAGCAGCTCGGTGTACTCCTGGCGGCCTTCGACGCGGGCGTGGCTCCAGGCCAGCGGGTCGGTGAAGTCGTGGGCAACGTGCTTGTAGAACTCCTTGTACTGCTCTTCGCTGATGTCGTTCTTGCTGCGGGTCCACAGCGCGGAGGCTTCGTTGACGGTTTCAAAGTCGTCGCTGACGATGACTTCGCCGTTTTCGCCGTAGCTGTTGCCCTTTTTCATCTCGATGGGGATGGAGATGTGGTCGGAATAGGTACGCACGATGCGCTTCAGCGACCAGTCGTTGAGGAATTCCTCGTTGCCCTCTTTCAGGTGCAGCACGATCTCGGTACCGCGCTCGGCTTTTTCTACCTGCTCCAGCGTGAAGTCGCCCTCACCGGCCGACTCCCAGCGCACGCCTTCACTGGCAGCAGCGCCGGCACGGCGGGTGGTCAGCGTGACCTTGTCGGCCACGATGAAGGCCGAGTAAAAGCCCACACCGAACTGGCCGATCAGGTTGGCGTCTTTCTTGGCGTCGCCGGACAGCTGCTCGAAGAAAGCCTTGGTACCGGACTTGGCGATGGTACCGATGTTGGCGATCACTTCGTCACGGCTCATGCCGATGCCGTTGTCGGTGATGGTGATGGTCTTGGCATCGCTGTCTACCGCGATGCGGATTTTCAGATCCGGGTCGTTCTCGAACAGGGCCGCATTGTTCAGGCCCTCGAAACGCAGCTTGTCGGCCGCATCGCTGGCGTTGGAAACCAGCTCACGCAGGAAGATCTCCTTGTTGGAGTACAGGGAGTGGATCATCAGCTTCAAAAGCTGTTTGACTTCGGTCTGAAAACCCAGGGTTTCTTTCTGTGCGCTCATAGTGTCTGTCTGAGTAATTAACGACGGTAAGCGCAAGATAGGGTTGGCCGCACCGATTTCAAGCCCCCAACCCCTACCGCTGGCAGGGTTGGCCGCTGCGGCATTTTGGCGACGTCCATCACACCACGGCCAGACCCGTACGCTTTTTTGCGCAAAAGCACCGCCACGCTGTCGTAAGATGAAACAACAAACCGAAATACGGAACGACCATGCATAGCATCAAGGTACGCTTGCTGATCTGGATCCTGTTTGCCCTGCTGCTGGTACTGGGCGCTACCGGCTTTGCCTAGTACCGCAGTACGCTGGCGCTGGAAGAACAGGATTACCAAGCGCTGAAGGACGGCCTGAAACAACGGCTGGCGCTGTCGCTGCCGCACGGCGTATGGCAGCTGGACGACGAGTTCATCCGCCTCACGCTGGACGCCGAGCTGGAATCTGCCGCCGTGGTGGGTATGCGGGTCGAAGGCGACGCCGGCCTGTACCTGGGCCACCAGAACCTGCCCGATGGCCGAGTGGTCAATCTGAAGAAAGACGAAACGGTCAAAGCCGACGAGAGCCTGGTGCTACCGGTGCTGTACCAGCAGCGCGATAACCTGGGCAATGTCACCATCTATCTGTCGCGCGCCCGTATCAACGACCGCATTGAAAGCGAAATCCTGCGCCAGGTGATACAGGCGGTGCTGGTGGCCGTCAGCCTGTCCATCATCCTGATGTTGCTGCTGCGCGGCTATGTGTTCTCGCCGATCAAGGAGCTGCACGCTGCGCTGGTGCGGGCCTCGCGGCTGGAGGCCAACGAAAACATCATGCTGCCGGAAGCCCGCTTTTCCGAGTTTTCGGAGCTGGTACACGGCGTCAATGCCATTACCCAGAAAATCAGCAAGGAACTGGTACTACGCCGCGACGCCGAGTCCGGCGCACTTGAGCAAAAAGAACGCGCCGAAAGCGCCTATCAGCAACTGCTGGATACCCAGGACACGCTGATCCGCACCGAAAAGCTGGCCTCGCTAGGCGGACTGGTAGCCGGCGTGGCACACGAGATCAATACCCCGGTCGGCATTACCCTCACCGCCGCCTCGCACCTGTCGCTGGCAACCCAGCAGATTGTCAGCCAGTTCAGCAGCGGCCAGATCAAGAAAAGCGAGTTGCAGGATTACCTGCAAAATGCGGAAGAATCGTCGGCCCTGATCCTGAGTAACGCCGAACGGGCGGCCAACCTGATCCACAGCTTCAAGCAAGTGGCGGTAGACCAGACCAGCGAGGCGCGCCGCACCTTCGACCTGAACGAATACCTGCACGAAGTCATTACCAGCCTGCGGCCCAAGCTGCGACGTTCGCACATCCAGGTGGAAATCGACTGCCCGGAAGGGCTGGATATGGACAGTTTTCCCGGCGCCTTGTCGCAGGTGGTCACAAATCTGGTGATGAATGCCCTGCTTCATGCCTATGATGAAGAGCAGGAAGGCACCATCTTGCTGAAAGCCGATACCTTGTCCGGCAACCGGGTGCGCTTGCTGGTCAGCGACGACGGTCGCGGCATCCCCAAAGACAATCTGGAACGCATTTTCGAGCCCTTCTTCACTACCAAGCGGGGCAATGGCGGCAGCGGTCTGGGCTTGCACATCGTCTTCAATATTGTCTTCAAGCGCCTGGGGGGTAACATTACCGTGGACAGTATGGTGGGAGAGGGGACCCGCTTTACCGTAACCCTGCCCTGCGTGGCACCAGAACAACAAGCGTAAGGAACCAGCATGAGCGAACTGAACAACAACGAAGACTGGCTGCTGGATGACATTAGCGAACCGGAATGCGGTACACCGCAACGCCGCCCTTGGAACGTGCTGATCATCGATGATGAAAAGGACGTCCACAGTGCTACTCGCCTCGCCATCAAGGACCTGCGCTACAAAGAACGTCCGCTCGCCCTGCACAGTGCTTACAGCGCCGCCGAAGGCTTCGAGCTACTGCGCCAGCACCCCGATATCGCGCTGATCCTGTTAGACGTGGTGATGGAAACCGACGACGCCGGTTTGCGCCTGGTGGAGCGCATCCGCAATGAACTGGGCAATACCGTGTCGCGTATCGTGCTGCGTACCGGTCAGCCCGGGCAGGCGCCAGAGCAGGAAGTCATCCTCAATTACGACATCAACGACTACAAAACCAAAACCGAGCTGACGGTGCAAAAGCTGTTCACCACCGTCATCGCCTCGCTGCGCGCTTACGAAAACCTGATCGCCATCGAGAAAAACCGCCAGGGCCTGTCCAAGATCCTGGAAGGCGCCAGCGACCTGTACCGGCTGCGCTCGCTGAAAGAGTTTGCGTCCGGCGTACTGAAGCAGATCAGCGCCATTCTGGACGTGGGAACGGATGGCGTGCTGTGCATGGAAAACACGCACAATGCCGGCCGCCCACAGCTGGAAGTACTGGCCGCTACCGGTGCGTTTGAGGGCTTGCTGAACAAGAACGATAGCGAAATCGCCCGCAACTTCCCCGACCTGCACGCCGCCATCAAGGAAGCGTTAAGCAACAAGGTGAACGTCTACCGCCACCCGCTGGATATCCTGTACATCTCGTCGCAGAACGGTCGCGAATTCGTGGTGCACTTCTCGCCGCCGTGGCCGCTGGAAGACGTGGAGCGCAGCCTGCTGGAGGTGTATTGTCAGCGCATCTCTTCCGCCTACGACAACCTGTATCTGTACTCGCAGCTGATCAGCTCACAGGAGGCCACCGTCGTCGCGCTAGCCGATCTGGCCGAATTCCGCGATACCGATACCGGTGAACACGTACTACGCGTTCAGCTGCTAAGTGATGCCATTGCCGGCGAACTGCAGCGCATGGGCGTGTATAGCCAAGATCTGACACCTCGCTTCATGGAAATGATCGGCATGGCCAGTATCCTGCACGACGTAGGCAAAGTGGGAACCCCGGACCATATCCTGTTCAAGCCCGGCCGCCTGGACCCGGAAGAGCGCCTGATCATGGAGCAGCACGCCACTATCGGCGCCAACATCCTGCGCAAGGCCAGCACCATGGTGGAAGGCGTCAGCTACCTGTCGATGGGCGCCGACATTGCCGGCGGCCACCATGAATACTTTGACGGCAGCGGCTACCCGCACAAACTCAAAGGCCAGGATATTCCGCTGTCGGCCCGTATTGTGGCCGTGGTGGACGTGTTCGACGCGCTGCTGCACAAGCGCCCGTACAAAGAACCGTGGCCGCTGCAGGAGGTACTGGATTACATCGCCGGGCGTGCCAATACCCAGTTCGACCCCAATGTGGTCACCGCACTGATGCAGCTGGTCAACGAACGCCGCCTGCCGGCACCACTGCTGGGGCCACTGGAGCGCGACAAGGCAGACCACTGAGCCCGCGCCGGCCACAAAAAAGCCTGCCAGTGTGGCAGGCTTTTTTATTTAGCAGGCAGGCAGCTGCAAACGAAAAAAGCGGGGTTACCCCCGCCTTTGTTTGCCGTTTGGCTACGCTCAGGCGCCCAAGGCGGCCAGTACGGTATCGCGAACGACTTCTACCGCCTGGGTACCGTCGATCTTCACGTACTTCGGCGCTTTGGCGTCGCCGGAAGCGGCCATCTGCGAGTAGAAACCCACCAGCACTTCTGTCTGCTCGTGGTACACGTCCAGGCGCTTCTTCACGGTTTCTGCCTTGTCGTCATCACGCTGTACCAGCGGCTCGCCGGTCTCGTCGTCCACGCCTTCCGCTTTCGGCGGGTTGTACTTGACGTGGTAGGTACGGCCGGAAGCCACGTGCACGCGGCGGCCGGACATGCGATCGATGATGTTTTCGTCCGGCACGTCGATTTCGACCACGTAGTCGATATCCACGCCGGCTTCTTTCATCGCTTCGGCTTGCGGGATGGTGCGCGGGAAACCGTCAAACAGGAAACCGTTGGCGCAATCGGCTTCGGCGATACGCTCTTTCACCAGACCGATGATGATGTCGTCACGGACCAGGCCGCCGGCATCCATGATCTTCTTGGCTTCCACGCCCAGCGGGGTGCCGGCCTTTACCGCAGCACGCAGCATGTCACCGGTGGAAATCTGCGGAATGCCGAATTTTTCCTTGATGTAGTTTGCCTGGGTACCCTTACCGGCGCCCGGTGCGCCCAACAGAATCAACTTCATCGTTTACTCCCATCATTCACTTGTTGTGTTATCGGAAAGCTTGGCCGCCACGATGGCGCGAACACGGGCCAGGTCTTCCGGTGTGTCCACACCGGCCGGCGGCGCGTCTGCTACGCATTCGACAGCAATATCGAAACCGTGCCACAGCATGCGCAGCTGTTCGAGTGCCTCGAACTGCTCCAGCGGTGCCGGCGCCAGCTGGCTGTAGGTATGCAGCAGGCTGGCACGGTAGGCGTACATGCCGATATGTCGGTACACCGGCAGGCCGGCCGGCAGGGTGTTGCGGTCGGCCGCGAAGGCGTCGCGGGCAAATGGGATGGGGGCGCGGCTGAAGTACAGCGCCCTGCCCTGTTTGTTCACCACCACCTTCACCACGTTCGGGTTGAACATGTCTTCTGCGAGGTGAATGTTGTGCGCCAGCGTCGCCATCGGCAGCGTACCGTCCTGCATCAGCGCCGCCAGGGCGTCGATCAGGGCGGGGTCGATCAGCGGCTCGTCGCCTTGCACATTCACCACCACCGCATCGTCGGGCAGCGCCAGCAGGCTGGCCACTTCGGCCAGGCGGTCGGTACCGCTGGGGTGGTCGGCGCGGGTCAGCACCACCTCCACTCCATGGGCCTGGCAGGCCGCGACAATGCTTGGATGATCGGTTGCCACGATCACGCGGCTGGCGGCCGACAGCGCCGCGCGCTCGGCCACACGTACCACCATCGGCTTGCCGCCGATGTCGGCCAGCGGCTTTTCCGGCAGGCGGCTGGACGACAGCCGTGCCGGAATCACCACCAGGAAGCCGCTCATTGCACTTCTTCCTCTGGCGGCAGCTCGCGGGCTTCGCCTTCCAGCATCATCGGGATGCCGTCGCGGATGGGGAACGCCAGGCGGTCACCCTTGCAGATCAGTTCCTGGTTGGCCTTGTTCAGTACCAGCGGGCCCTTGCACAGCGGGCAGACCAGGATTTCAAGAAATTTTGCGTCCATTGCTTTCTTTCAGTCGGGACAGTATCCACGCGGCCAGATCGGGTTCCAGCCTGGCCATGACAGGCAGAACCCATAGTCTAGCATGATTGACGCACTGCAACTTCACCGCGTCCTTGGCGGTAACGATGACGGCGTCGGCATCGGCTGGCAAGTCCGATTCTGCTAGCGGATGGTGATCCGGCAGTGCGATGCTGCGTTGCAAAACCACTCCCTGCTGTTGCAGGGTGGCAAAGAATCGATGCGGGTTGCCAATGCCGGCCAGCGCCACCACCTGTTCGGCGGCAAAATCGGCCGCGCAGCGGATTTCGGCAGGGTTGGCCGCACGGTAGAAGGCCCCCGGCGCCAGCGTCTGGCGAAAGCACGGTACCGAGGCCGGCAGCGCCAACTGCCCGGCATCACCACCGTTGACCACGATGGCGTCCACGCTGCGCAAGCGCGCCGGCGGTTCGCGCAAGGGGCCGGCAGGCAACAGGTGGCCGTTACCCAGCCCGCGCTCCCCGTCCAGCACCGCAATTTCCAGCGTACGGCCCAGCGCGTAGTGTTGCAGGCCGTCGTCACTGAGGATCAGCTGCAGGTCCGGATGCTGCGCCAGCAGCAGGCGGGCGGCGGCGATACGATCGCGCCCCACCGCTACCGGCGCGCCGGTAGCCGCCAGCAGCAAGGGCTCGTCGCCGACCAGGCTGGCTGGCGTCGCCGCCGACACCAGCGTGGGCTGGCGGTGGCTGCCGCCGTAACCGCGGCTGATTACCCCGGCCTTGACGCCGCGCGCGGCAAAATCGCGCAGCAGGCTTTCGGTGAGGGGTGTCTTGCCGACGCCGCCGACATTGATGTTACCGATGATCACCACCGGCACCGGCAGCGTGGTCACGGTCTTGATGCCACAGCGGTACAGCAGGCGGCGCAGCGCGGCCAACAGCGCAAACAGCCCTTCAGGCAGGGCCAGAAGGGCTGTCATCCACCAGACCGGGCGGTACCAGTGCCGCTCCAGGCGGCTCATGGCGTCACCGTTTGCGTGGCAAAGGTCAGCTGCGACAGGCCGGCCACGCGGGCCGCCTCCATCACCGACACCACGGCCTGATGGGTGGCCTGGGCGTCAGCGCTAATAATCACCACCGGGCTCTGCTTGCCGCTCGACAGCGTTTGCAGCAGTTTGGCCAGCGCCGCGACCGATTTATCGTCCGGGCGCCGGCCGTTGACCAGATAGTCACCACCGCGGCTCACTTCTACCCGCAGTTCGGCGTTTTTCTTTTCCTCGGCCTTGCCTTCGGCCTGCGGCAGGCTGACCTGCAGCTCCGAAAAGCGCGAGTACGTGGTGGTCACCATCAGGAAGATGAGGATCACCAACAGCAGGTCGATCAGCGGGATGAAATTGATTTCCGGCTCTTCCCGATGGCCGCGTCGACGAAAGTTCATGGCCGCTCCTAGTCGCCGTGGCGGTCGCCGTGGATGGCTTCCACCAGGCGTACAGCCTGGGCTTCCATTTCCACCAGGAAGTCATCCACGCGGGCACGGAAGTGGCGGTAGAAGATCATGCTGGGGATCGCCACGATCAAGCCGAAGGCGGTGTTGTACAGCGCCACCGAGATACCGTGCGCCAGTACGCGCGGGTCGGTGCCGGCGGGCGATTGCGAACCGAAAATCTCGATCATGCCGATGACGGTACCCAGCAGCCCCAGCAACGGTGCCATGGCCGCGATGGTGCCCAGCGTGGTCAGATAGCGTTCCAGTTCGTGAGCCACAATGCGGCCTTCGTCCTCGATGGCTTCTTTCATCACGTCGCGCGGGGCACCCGCCTGGCGCAGGCCGGCGGCCAACAGACGGCCCAGCGGCGAGTGGCTGCGCAGTTCGGCCACCATGTCCCGGCTGGCGCCGCCACGGCGCAACTGCTGTAGCGTTTGCGCCAGCAAGCCTTTGGGCACCACCAGCGCGCTGCGCAGGCTGTAGAATCGTTCAATGGTAATGGTCAGGGAGATGACGGAAGCGAGGATGATGGTCCAGATCGGCCAACCGGCGGCTTCAATGATAGACAGCACGAGAGATTTCTCCCTTTATTGAGCAAGCGCTAAACTTTATCGGGTAGGCGGCGGCGGCGCAACACGATTGCCACCAGGCGGCCAACTTAGAGCCACTGTCAGCTGTGTAGCGTAAGTACTGATTTTTTCAGGCGTTTTGCCAGCCATCCACAAAAACTGTGGATAACTCTGTGGATGACGGCCAGACAAGGCGCTATGTGCCTGTAAAAACAAGCCTGCAGCTACATTGCACACAAATTACACCACCAAGATAAGCCATTGTTTTTAAACGTTTTTGATTTTTTCAATTCCGACACACGCACCCCGCATGCATAAGCAATCGGCTTTCCTTTTCTTACACCCGCTCTGTGGATGACTTGACAAGCATGATTTTCGGCGCATCACAAAACGACGTCATCAGCGTCAGCTCCCTTAACCGCATGGCCCGCGACCTGCTGGAAAGCGGCCTGCCGCCGCTGTGGATTGGCGGCGAAATCTCCAACCTCACGCTCGCGGCATCCGGCCACGCCTACTTCTCGCTCAAGGATGCCGGCGCCCAGGTTCGTTGCGTGATGTTCCGTAACCGCTTGGCGGCATTGGGTTTCCGGCTGCAGGAAGGCATGCAGGTCGAACTGCGCGGCACCGTCACCCTGTACGAAGCGCGTGGCGACTATCAGATCAACGTCGACAGCATGCGCTCCGCCGGCCTGGGGCGACTGTATGAAGCCTACGAGCGGCTGAAGGCGCAGCTGGAACGCGAAGGCTTGTTCGACAATCGGCGCAAGCAGGCCCTGCCCGCCAACCCGCGCCGGGTGGGCATTGTCACCTCCCCTGCCGCCGCGGCGCTGCGCGATGTGGTGACTACCCTGCGCCGGCGCATGCCCAGCATTGACGTGGTGCTCTACCCCTGCCAGGTACAGGGCCAGACAGCAGCGCAGCAGATTGCCGCCGCCATCGCTGCGGCCAACCGCCGCCAGGAAGTCGACGTGCTGATCGTGTGCCGTGGCGGTGGCAGCATCGAAGACCTGTGGGCGTTCAATGAAGAAGCCGTCGCCCGCGCCATCGCCGCCAGCACGCTGCCGGTGGTCAGCGGTGTCGGCCATGAAACCGACTTCACCATCGCCGACTTCGTGGCCGACCGCCGCGCGCCCACGCCCACCGCCGCCGCCGAAATGGTATCGCCCAGCCGTGAAGCCATGCAGCAACAGCTGGACCTCACTCGCCGCCACCTGGAACGCGCGCTGGGCCGCCTGCTCACCGACAAGATGCAGCGCCTGGACTACCTGGGCCGCCGCCTACAACACCCGGGCGAGAAACTGCGCCGCCAGCAACAGGCACTGGCCAACCTGCAAGGCCGCCTGCAACGCAGCCTGCAACAAGGCCTGCAACGCCGACAGTGGCACGTGGCCAGCCTGCAGCAGCGGCTGACGACGCAACGCCCCGACATTGCGCGCCAGCAGCAACACCTGCAACACGCCGGCCAGGTGCTGCGCGCAGCTACCCATCAGCAACTGGGCTTGGCCACGCTGGCGCTGGGCAAGCTGGAAGCCACCCTGCTGGCAATGAACCCCGAGGCGGTGCTGGCCCGCGGCTACGCCATCGTGCAGCACGCCGACGGCCGCGTGGTGCGCTCCCCCGCCGAGCTGCAACACGGCGAGCAGGTACAGATCCAGCTGGCGGAAGGCCGTACCGCCGCCCGCATCGAACCGCTGCGCGGTACACAGAGCGAATTGCCGTTCTGAACCGGGTTGGCCGCAGCCGCGGCCAACCCGGCAAGCTGCTGCCAGAGCAAGCGCTTGACGCAGCAGCACAAATTATCGACGATGGCACAATTAAAACAATCGTTTCACATCACACACATGAACCATCGTCTCGCCAAAACCGTCTTCAACTTGTGGCCACCGTTCTGGGGCGCAGGCATCCGTGTATCGCGCATCGCCCCCGACTGGAAGCAGGTAGAAGTGCGCCTGCGTCTGGGCCTCTCCAACCGCAATTACGTCGGTGTGCACTTCGGCGGCAGCCTGTACGCCATGACTGATCCGTTCTACATGCTGATGACGCTGAAAAACCTGTGCAACGACTACATCGTGTGGGACAAAGCCGGCCGCGTCGACTACATCAAACCCGGCAAGGGCGTGGTAACCGCCCGTTTCCAGCTGCAGGACGCCTGGCTGGACGAAGTACGGGGCGCCACCGCGGGTGGCGACAAATACCTGCCGGAGCTGGAAGTGGACGTGGTGGACAGCCAGGGCGAGGTGGTGGCCCGCGTACACAAGACGCTGTACATCCGGCGCAAGAAAGGCCGCTAAGCCAGCCGGTGGCAGGTAACGGCATGTAGCATGCGGCCTACCAACAGCCCCCTGCGGCAGCACTGACAGGCAAGGCGCGATACAATACTATCCCAGTCAGTCCTGCATGCAGCCGGCCTGCATGCGCCCTTACGATCGCCCGCACGGAAGACTTATGAGCAAGGTTACGCCCGTTCTACTGCTGATTCTCGACGGCTTCGGCCACCGCCTGGAAGGCGACGACAACGCCATCCTCGCCGCCAACACCCCGAACTGGGACGCGCTGAAAGCACGCTATCCCTACGGCACCATCGACGCCTCCGAACACAATGTCGGCCTGCCCGGCGGCCAGTTCGGCAACTCCGAAGTGGGCCACCTCAACATCGGCGCGGGCCGCATCGTGCAGCAGGACATCAGCCGCATCGATTGCGATATCGAAGCCGGCACCTTTGCCAGCAACCCAGTCCTGGCACAAGCCATCGCCACCGCCAAAGCCAACGGCAGCACGCTGCACCTGATGGGCCTGCAGTCCGACGGCGGCGTGCACAGCCACGAAAACCACATTTTTGCGCTGATCCGCGCCGCCGAAGCGGCCGGGGTTGGCCGCATTGCCGTCCACGCCTTCCTCGATGGCCGCGACACGCCGCCGCGTAGCGCCGAAATCTACCTGCAACGCCTGCAGGACGTACTGGCCGACTGCCCGCACGCCCGCGTAGCCAGCGTCAGCGGCCGTTACTGGGCCATGGACCGTGACAAGCGCTGGGAGCGCATGGAAGGCGCCTACCGCGCCGTGGTAGAAGGCGAAGCCGAATTCCACGCCGACACCGCGCTGCAGGCACTGGCCGCCGCCTACGCCCGCGACGAGAACGACGAGTTCGTCAAACCCACGGTCATCGGCGCGCCGCTGAAAATGCAGGATGGCGACGTGGCCGTGTTCATGAACTTCCGCGCCGACCGCGCCCGCCAGCTGACCACCGCGCTGACCGACCCGGCCTTCGACGGCTTTGCCGTACGCCAGCCCAAGTTTGCGCTGTACGCCAGCCTCACCAGCTACGGCGAAGCCTACAAACACCCGGTGGCCTACGCGCCGCAGAAAATCAGCAACGGCCTGGGCGAATACCTGTCCGGCCTGGGCCTGAAGCAGCTGCGCATTGCCGAAACCGAGAAATACCCGCACGTCACCTACTTCTTCAACGGTGGCGAAGAACAGGTCTACCCGGGCGAAGACCGCATCCTGGTACCGTCGCCGAAGGTGGCCACCTACGACCTGCAGCCGGAAATGAACGCACCGGAAGTCACCGACAAGATCGTGGCGGCCATCCAGAGCGGCCAGTACGCGGCCATCATCTGCAACTACGCCAACGGCGACATGGTGGGCCACTCCGGCGTGTTCGACGCCGCTGTCAAAGCCGTGGAAGCGCTGGATAGCTGCGTGCAACGCTGCGTGGACGCCATGCTGGCCGCCGGGGGCGAAGTGCTGGTTACCGCCGATCACGGCAACTGCGAGCAAATGTTCGACAACCTGAACCATCAGCCGCACACCCAGCACACGCTGCAGAAAGTGCCGTTCCTGTACGTTGGCCGCCCGGCCCGCATCAAGGACGGTGGCGCGCTGCGCGACATCGCACCGTCGCTGCTGGCCATGATGGGCCTTGAACAACCGGCCGACATGACCGGCCAATCGCTGATCGAGTTCCAGTGAAAACACTGCTGTCGCTAACCCTGCTGGCCAGTGCCGCCGCCTTCGCGGCGCCGGCCGGCAAAGCGCTGGATCCTGCTGCCCCGCAGCAGGATCTGCAAAGCGTGCGCAAGGCCATTACCACCCTGCAGCAGGACATTGCGCAGAAGGAAGCCGCGCGCAAGCAAACCGCCACCGCCATCGCTGAATCGGAAGAGGCGCTGGAGGCGACCCACGCCGCGCTGAACGTGCTGGAGCAAAAGCAAGGCAACTCCAGCAGCCAGCTGGAGCAATACCAGCAGGAGCTGCTGGGCATCCGCATGAAGGTGGCGGAAACCCGCCAGCGCGTGGGCAAGCTGCTGGCCAGCACCTATAAACGCGGCCAGCACGACGCGATGAACCTGATGTTCAATCAGGGCGACCCCAACCAGGCCGCACGCGACCTCACCTACTACACCCATATTTCGCGCGCGCAGCAGGAACTGATTGCCAAGCTGCGCGACCAAGAAATTCAGCTGCAAGCCATTACCGAGCGCCTGGAAGACGAGTTGGTACGCCTGGGCCGCATGTCGGCCGAAAAAGTGCAGCAAAAGCGCCGCATCGAGGCCGCCAAGAACCAGCGCGAAGCGCAGGTCAGTCAACTGGACGCCAGCATCCGCACCCAGCAAACCCGGCTGCAGCAGCTGAAGGAAGACGAGAAACAACTGACCGTGCTGATCGCGCGCATCAATGCCGAGATCGAGCGCCGTCGCCAGGAAGCCATCAAGAAAGCCGCCGCCGCCAAGAAAGCGCGTGAAGAGGCCGCCAGGTTGGCCGCAGAGAAGCGCCGCCAGCAGATTGCCGAGGCCAAGAAGCAGGGCAAGAAACCGCCGCCGGAACCGGCCAAACCGGCCAAGCCGGAAGTGGTGGACGACGTGGTAGACGGCAGTGCCGCCGGCCGCGCCTTCAAGAGCCTGCAAGGCCGCATGAAGCTGCCGGTGGCCGGCGAAGTGGCCGGTCGCTTTGGCGCCGCACGCGGCGAAGGCAATAGCTGGAAAGGCCTGTTTATCCGCACCGCGCCGGGTACGCCGGTACGCGTTGTCGCTGATGGTACGGTAGTCTATGCTGACTGGCTGCGAGGCTTTGGCAACGCCATGATCATCGACCATGGCGGCAACTACCTCACCGTGTACACCGGCTTCTCGGCCATGGCCCGCGGCAACGGTGCCGCGGTCAAGGCCGGCGATGTGCTGGGCACCACCGGCAGCATGGAAAGCGGCGAAACCGGCCTGTATTTCGAGCTGCGCTACATGGGCAGACCAATCAATCCCCAATCCTGGGCACGCTGACCCGGGCAGAGACACTGAACATGACCCTATCACGTACAAGCAAGCTAGCCCTGATGACCACCGGTGCCGTACTGGGCGGTGCCCTCACCCTCAGCGTGCAGGCGTTTGCCGACAAGAACGACAGCGTGCTGCCGCTGAGCGAGCTGCGCATCTTTGCCGAGGTGTTCGGCCGCATCAAGCAGGACTACGTCGAGCCGGTCGAAGACAAAAAGCTGATCAACGAAGCGATCAAGGGCATGCTGTCCGGCCTCGACCCGCATTCGGACTACTTCGATCCGCAGGCTTTCAAGGAATTCCGCGAAGGCACCCAGGGCGAGTTCGGCGGCCTGGGCATCGAGATCGGCGCCGAAGACGGCCTGGTGAAAGTGGTAGCCCCCATCGAAGACACGCCAGCACAGAAGGCCGGCATCAAGAGCGGCGACCTGATCGTGAAGATCGACGACACCCCGGTACGCGGCCTGTCGCTGAACGACGCGGTCAAGCGCATGCGCGGCAAGCCGGGCACCAAGGTAACGCTCACCATCGCCCGCAAGACCGAATCCAAACCGCTGGTCTTTACCCTCACCCGCGCCGTCATCCAGACCAAGAGCGTGAAATCGCGCCTGCTGGAGCCGGGCTTCGGCTACGTGCGGGTGGCCCAGTTCCAGGAACACACGGTCGAGAACTTCGCCCAGGCGCTGAGCGGCCTGTACAAGGACAACAAGGCACCGCTGAAAGGCCTGGTGCTGGACCTGCGTGACGACCCGGGCGGCCTGCTGAACGGTGCAGTCGGCGTTTCCAGCGCCTTCCTGCCCAAAGACGCGCTGGTGGTGTACACCGAAGGCCGCGTTGCCGATGCGCAGATGCGCCTGTACGCCAACAGCAAGTACTACCTTCGCGGCAACACTCCGGACTACTACGCCAAAACCCCGGCCGAACTGAAAACCGTGCCGCTGGTGGTGCTGGTCAACGGCGGCTCCGCTTCGGCTTCCGAAATCGTGGCCGGCGCCCTGCAAGACCACAAGCGCGCCTTGATCGTCGGCACGCAAACCTTCGGCAAGGGCTCGGTACAGTCGGTACTGCCGCTGTCCAACGAAGGTGGCATCAAGCTCACCACGGCCCGTTACTTCACCCCGAGCGGTCGCTCCATCCAGGCCAAGGGCATCACGCCGGACATCATCGCCGAGGACGGTAGCGAAAACAGCGGCATCCGCATCCGCGAAGCCGATCTGGAAAAGCACCTGAGCAACCCGACGGGCGAAGAAGCCGCACCGGCCGCCAAACCGGCCAACAGCAAGGCTGGCACCACGACACCAGCCGCCAAACCGGCGGCCAAACCGGCCGTTGACGACGAGGGCAAGCCGGTTGACACCCAGCTCAATCAGGCCTTGAATGTACTGAAAGTGCAGCAGATCCTGCTGAAGAAAGCCGGCAACTGACGGGCATGCATGGCGTGTTCCGTCCGGGAGCACGCCATGCAGACCGCCGACCATTTCAAATGCCGCACGCTGAGGCTGGCCGAGCCCAGCCAGACCGCACACGCCGCGCATTTGCTGGCCGAGCAGTGCGGCATTCGTACCCGTGCCGACGTTCAGAGCGGCCAACTCACCCTGCTGTACGCCCTGCCGCAGCAATCGCTGGTGCAACTGCTGGCGGTCCTCGACCAGGCCGGCATCCACCTTGCCGCGCACCCTATCCACCGCCTGCAATGCCACCTCGCCTGTTACTGCGAACAGGTACAGCTGGACAACCTGCAATGCCCGCCCACCGCCACCAAGGGGCGCGAGGCGTTTTCCCGCTTGTACCAGCAGCACCCGCACGGCGACCAGGACGAGACCCCGGAAGAACTGCGGCTGGAAAAATAAGCCGCGCCGACGCCTGCGGCCAACCTTACCTGTCGTAACAGCCATGCCATATCAGGGCAACGGCATTCCTGCTACTCTTGCGTTTTTTCCGGCCTCAGCTGTTTGGAGCTGCCCATGCTGCATCCCGATTTCGTGCTGGCTTTCCGCGAAGCAGCACCCTACATCAATAATTTTCGCGGCAAGACCTTCGTCATTGCCGTCAATGGCGAATGCCTGGCACGCGGCAACCTGTACGGTCTGGCGCAGGATATCAACCTGCTGGTCAGCCTGGGAGTGCGCGTGGTGCTGGTGCACGGTGCCCGCCCGCAAATCGAAGAGCAACTGCGCCTGCGCGGCGTGCCGCGCCAGTTCCACAACGGCCGCCGCGTGACCGACGCGGTAACGCTGGAAGCGGTGAAGTCGGCCGTGGGTGGCCTACGCCACGACCTGGAAGCCTTCCTGTCGATGGGCATGCCCAATTCGCCGATGCACGGTGCCTGCCTGCGCGTAGCGGGTGGCAACTTTGTCACCGCACAGCCGCTAGGGGTGATCGACGGTACCGACATGCAATTCAGCGGCCGCGTGCGCAAGATCGACACCGCCGCCATCAACAAGCGCCTGGACCTGGGCGAGCTGGTGCTGATGTCGCTGATCGGCTACTCGCCCACCGGCGAAGCATTCAACATGACCATGGAAGAAGTGGCCTGCCAGACGGCTATCGAGCTGAAAGCGGAAAAGCTGATCTTCATGGTGCAAAGCAATGGCCTGGTGGACGCCGATGGCGTGCTGCACAGCGCCATCTCGGCCGAACAGGCCGAAACCATCTCGCAGCGCGGCATCGACAGCGAAGAAGTACGCATCAGCCTGCCCTACGCCATCCGCGCCACCCGCGAAGGCGTGGTGCGCTCGCACCTGGTCAGCCACAACGAAGACGGCGCGCTGCTGGTAGAGCTGTTTACCGACTTCGGCACCGGCACCATGATCGCGCGCGACTCGCTGGTGAAGGTACGCGAAGCCACCATCGAAGACGTGGGTGACATCCTGGCGCTGATCCGCCCGCTGCAGGAACAAGGCATCCTGATCAAGCGCAGCCGCGAACACCTGGAAATGCAGATCCGCCACTACGCCGTGCTGGAGCACGACGAGCGCATCTACGGCTGCGTAGCCATGCTGCCGTTCCGCGAAGACGGCATGGCCGAGCTGGCGTGCCTGGCCATCAGCCAGGAGCGCCGCAACGCCGGCTTCGGCGACCGCCTGCTCAAGCACGTGGAAGACCAGGCCCGGCTGCACGGCCTGAAAAAAGTGTTCATCCTCACCACGCAAACGGCGCACTGGTTCGCCGAGCGCGGCTTCCTGCCCGCCAGCGTGGACGACCTGCCGGCGGCACGGCGGGAACTCTACAACCACAACCGCCGCTCCAAGGTGCTGATCAAACCGCTGCAGGATTGAGCTGCCACAAGAAAATGATGCGGCAGGGGCGTACCCCTGCTGCTGTCACGGTTGGTTACCCGTCATCTCTGTGACACAATAAAAAGCTATCGTGTCACCACTTTTAGCAAGGAATGCATCATGGCAAGAATGGTTAACTGCGTTAAGCTCGGTCGCGAAGCCGAAGGCATGGACTTCCCGCCGCTGCCGGGCGCACTGGGCCAGCGCGTTTTCGCCGACGTTTCCAAGGAAGCCTGGCAAGGCTGGCTGCGTTACCAGACCATGCTGATCAACGAAAACCGCCTCAGCCTGGCTGACGCGCGTGCCCGCCAGTACCTGGCAGCGCAACTGGAAGCCTACTTCTACGGCCAGGGCGCCGACCAGGTTGCCGGCTTTACCCCGCAGCAATAAGCCCCCGCCCTCGTCCGAGGGCTTTTTTTGCACCACCCATTACCAGCATTGCATAAACCATGACCACGCCACACGACAACCTCCTCAACCGCGAACTGGGCCTGATCGAATTCAACCGCCGCGTGATGGCACAGGCTGAAGAAGAACGCCTGCCCATCCTGGAGCGGCTGAAATTCCTGTGCATCGTTTCGTCCAATATGGACGAGTTCTACGAGGTGCGCGTGGCATGGCTGAAAGAAGCCGCCCAGATCACGCCGGACCGCATTCTGGCCGACGGCAGCACGCCGGCCGAGGCGCTGGCCAAGGTATCGGCCGCGGCACACGAACTGGTGCGCGAGCAATACCGCCTGCTGCGCGAGGAAATCTTCCCGGCACTGCGTGACGAAAACATCCTGTTCCTGCGCCGTAACGAGTGGGATGCCGCGCAGAAAGCCTGGATCAGCGACTACTTCTTCCGCGAGCTGATGCCCATCCTTACCCCTATCGGTCTGGACCCGTCGCACCCGTTCCCGCGCCTGCTGAACAAGAGCCTGAACTTCATCGTGGAGCTGGAAGGCACCGACGCCTTCGGCCGCGAGTCCGGCATTGCCATCGTGCAGGCGCCGCGCATCCTGCCGCGCGTCATCAAGCTGCCGGCCGAGCTGGCCCCGGACGGCGCCGACACCTTCGTGTTCCTGTCGTCCATCCTGCACTCGCACGTGCAAGAGCTGTTCCCCGGCATGCTGGTGAAAGGCTGCTACCAGTTCCGCGTCACCCGCGACAGCGACCTGTCGGTAGACGACGAAGACGTGAAAAACCTGCGTACCGCACTGCAGGGCGAACTGCGCCAGCGCCAGTACGGCGACGCGGTACGGCTGGAGATTGCCGACACCTGCCCGGCACACATGGAAGAATTCCTGCTCACCACGTTCGGCCTGCAAAAGCCGGACGTCTTCCGCGTGGACGGCCCGGTAAACCTGGTGCGCCTGATGCAGGTGCCAGACTTCGTCGAACGTCCGGAAACCAAGTTTGCGCCGTTCCAGGCCACGCTGCCGGCCATCCTGGAAAAGAAAACCCCGCTGTTCGAGGCCATCCGCAAGGGTGACATCCTGCTGCACCACCCGTTCCAGACCTTCCAGCCGGTGATCGACCTGCTGACCCAGGCCGCCAGCGACCCGGCCGTGGTCGCCATCAAGATGACGGTGTACCGCACCGGTACCGACTCGGTACTGATGGACTCGCTGATCGCCGCCGCCCGCGCCGGCAAGCAAGTGACCGTGGTGGTAGAGCTGATGGCGCGCTTCGACGAAGAGGCCAACATCAGCTGGGCCACCCGCCTGGAAGACGCCGGTGCCCACGTGGTATACGGCGTGTTCGGCTACAAGATCCACGCCAAGATGCTGCTGGTGGTGCGCCGCGAGGAAGGCCAGCTGCGCCGCTACGTGCACCTGGGCACCGGTAACTACCACCCGCGTACCGCCCGCCTGTATACCGACTTCGGCCTGCTGACCTGCAACGAAGAAATTGCCACCGACGTCAACGACCTGTTCGTGCAGATTACCGGCCTGGGCCGTGCCGGCGAACTGAAGCACCTGTACCAGTCGCCGTTCACGCTGCACAACATGATCATCAGCGCCATCGACCGCGAGATCGAGCACGCACAAGCCGGCCGCCCGGCGCAGATCATCGCCAAGATGAACGCGCTGCTGGAGCCGCAGGTGATCCGTGCGCTGTACCGCGCCAGCCAGGCCGGGGTGAAGATCACGCTGATCGTGCGTGGCGTCTGCGCGCTGCGTCCGGGCGTGGAAGGGCTGTCGGAAAACATCTCGGTGCGCTCCATCGTTGGCCGCTTCCTGGAACACACCCGCGTGTTCTATTTCTACAACGACAAGGCCGAAGACCTGTTCATCTCCAGCGCCGACTGGATGGGCCGCAACTTCTTCCGCCGCATCGAAACCTGCGTGCCTATCCTGGACGCCAAGCTCAAGCGCCGCATCATCCGCGAAGGCCTGAAGATGTACCTGGAAGACAATACCAACGCCTGGGAAATGCAATCGGACGGCAGCTACCGCCGCCGCGTTGCCCGCGGCAAGGGCCGTTGTGCACAGGAAACGCTGCTGCTGGAATACACCGGCTAAGCACTCGCGCAAGGTTGGCCGCCACGGCGCC
Organism: Vogesella urethralis; assembly: GCF_007644045.2. Classification (GTDB taxonomy): domain Bacteria; phylum Pseudomonadota; class Gammaproteobacteria; order Burkholderiales; family Chromobacteriaceae; genus Vogesella; species Vogesella urethralis. The sequence continues at coordinate 12,623 of NZ_VMDW02000112.1, read as the reverse complement.
CCGGAACTTCCGGCGGCGCCGTTTTACTTAGCAAGGTCAACATAAGGAGCAAGCATGAGCTTTGACTGGAGCTGGGCCGGCTACGCGCTGGCGGTGATCATGATGCTGATCGGGCTGGCCGGTACCATTTACCCCGCCCTGCCCGGCCTGGCGCTGCTGGGCGGCGGCATGCTGCTGGCGGCCTGGCTGGGAGAATTTGCCGTGGTGGGCAGTACTGCACTGATCATCATCGCCGTGCTGGCGGTATTCGGCATGGTGATGGAAAACCTGGCCGGCTTTCTGGGCGCCCAGAAAAGCGGCGCCAGCCGGCAGGCGCTGATCGGCGCCTTCATCGGCGGTTTGGTCGGCATGTTTCTGGGCTTGGTGGGCGCCATCATCGGGCCCATCGTCGGCGCCGTCATCGGCGAGCTGCAGGCGCGCCGCTCGCTGCAGCAAGCGGGCAAGGTGGGCGTGGCTACCTTCATCGGCTTTCTGGCCGGCACCGTGATCAAGATCGCCTGCGCTTTTGCCATGCTGGCGGTGTTTGCCACCGCGCTGCTGTTCTAAAACGGCGCCGGGCAGTCCAGTTGCAGCCATTCGCCGCTTACCGGGTGCGGCAGGCCCAGCTGGCAAGCGTGCAGCAACAGCCGTGGCGCGGCGGCCAGGCCTTCCGGCGTGGCGTACAGCCCGTCGCCCAGGATCGGGTGGCCCAGTGCCTGCATGTGCACGCGCAGCTGGTGGGTGCGGCCGGTATGCGGCGTCAGCGACACGCGGCTGACGTCGCGTTCGGCGTCGTAGGCCAGTACCTGGTAGCCGGTATGCGACGGCTTGCCGATGGCGTGGTCAACAATCTGCCGCGGCCGGTTGGGCCAGTCGGTAATCAGCGGCAGGTGGATGTCGCCGCTGGCGGGCTGTAGTTGGCCGCAGACGATCGCCTCGTAGCGCTTGTGCAGCTGGCGGCCGGCAAATGCCATCGACAGCGTGCGTTGCATCGCCTCCCCCCGCGCCAGCAGCAGGATACCCGAGGTGCCCATGTCCAGCCGGTGCACGATCAGCGCGTCCGGCACACGCCGCTGTACACGCTGGATCAGGCAATCCTGACGCGCCTCGCCGCGCCCCGGCACCGACAGCAAGCCCGCCGGCTTGTCCACCACCAGCAGGTAGTCGTCCTGATACAACAACGACAGGCCGGTATCGGGCGGCGGGTTGTAGTGTTCCAGCGTGTGCGGTGAGCTCATCGGCAGCCAAGGGTCAAAAAAGCAGGCGGCGATTATCCGGCATTTTGACGCGCAGCGGCAAACCGTACCGCCTATTGAAATGTGCACACCGCGGCCTCACGCTATAGGCATACGCTTCCTCCACCGACTGCAGAGAGCCCACCATGCCGGAACGTTTCTACCTCGACCCGTACCAGACCACGCTGCACACCACCGTCCTCAGCCACGATGAGCGCGGCCTGGTGCTGGCCGACACGCTGTGCTACCCGCTGGGTGGCGGCCAACCGGGTGATACGGCCACGCTGCAACTGGCCGATGGCAGCCAGCTGGCTATCACCGACACCCGCCGCGACAAGGCCAGCCGCGAGATCGTGCACCAGCTGGCCGCCGGCAGCCCGCAGCTGGCCGCCGGTAGTGCTGTGACGCTGCAGCTCGACTGGGCGCGCCGCCATCGCCACATGCGCGTACACACCTGCCTGCACTTGCTGTCGTGCGTGATCCGCGCCGGCGTCACTGGCGGCAACCTCACCGCCGATAGCGGCCGGCTGGATTTCGACCTGCCGGAAGGCATGGAGCTGGACCGCGACCACATCGAACGCGAACTGAACGCGCTGATTGCGGCCAACCATGCGGTAACGGTGCAGATGACCAGCGGCGAGGCCCTGCGCGCGCAGCCCGAGCTGATCAAGACCATGTCGGTGACGCCGCCGCTGGACCTGCCCGAGATCCGCCTGATCGCCATCGACGGTATCGACCTGCAGCCCTGTGGCGGCACACACGTGCGCCAGACCGGTGAAATCGGCCAGGTGCTGGTGAAGAAAATCGAAAGCAAGGGCGCGCGTAACAAACGGGTGGTGATTGCGCTGGCTGACTAGAGCCTGTTGACACGCTTGCTTGCAGCAGCGCAGGAGCGGGAAGTTATCCAATGTACAGATCGGCGCTGCGCTGGGCGATGCCCGGCGCCAGCCCGACAACGCCGCAGCGGGAAGCTTGTCGGGCCCTAAAAACGGGGCAGCGGCACCTGGCGCCAGGCGCTGGCCAGGCGCTGCACCATGGCCGGCGGCATGTGCACCGAACAGGTAAACCACGACACCAGCGCGCCCAGTTCCGGGCCGGCCGCCAAGGTGCCTGGCGCCAGCCGCGACAGCGCGGCACGGGTGGCAAACAGCACCCGGATACGCTGCCCCTGCAGCATGGCCACGGCCTCCTGCAACGACTGGCTGCGTGCCGGCACCGGCAGCCCGCGTTGCTGCAACACGCTGGCCACGCCTTCGCCAAACACCATCTGCTGCGTCAGCGTGACTGTCGCCAGCTCGCTAAGGGCCAGGGCGTCGCCAGGGCGAGTGAACAGCTGCGCCTGCGTCTGCCCCATCGGAAACACGTACTGCATGCCTGCTGGCGCCGGCACGTTGGCCGGTAGCGTCACCGCACTGCAGGCATCGTCTTGCAGCTGCATCGATTGCTGGATGCGCGGGCGGCTGGCGATGAACATCGACAAGCTCACCCCGGCATGGCCGGCCATGTGCTGCAGCAAGTCGGCGTACAGGCCGGCCGGCTTGCCGTCGCGTTCTTCATAGATACCGGGCAGGGACGGCAGATAGAAACGCACCGTTTCCGCACGCAGGTTCAGGCACACGCCGCCAAGCAACACGGCTATCAGCACGCAACGCAGCATGGGGCCTCCGTTCACGACAACGCTGCTTCAGCATAGTTGGCCGCAACGGGCATGACAGCCCGGAAAGGGTGGCAGGTTCAATCGTCGGGGAAAGCGCACTCGTCGCACGCCAGGGTATGGATGCTCATATCGTTCAGGCACAGCAGCGTCAGCGCCCGGCCGTAGACTGCGCCGGTGTCGAGGTACAGCACGTTGTCGCGCTGCCGCGCCAGCTGCACCGGGGTGTGGCCGACGCACAACATATCGATACCGGCGACGCGCTGGCGTGGCTCGCCGCGCAGGCGTTGCCGCGACCATAACGCTTCGTGGCGCACGGTCTGGCCACTGCGACACGGCGCCAGCTCGCCGGAAGCCAGCCGCGCCTGGAAGGCAATCCAGTCGTCTTCCGGGCAGTCGGCATGAATCAGGCCGATGCTGCGTCCACCCACCTCCACTTCCATCGCCAGCGGCATGGCAGCAAACACGCTGCGGTAGCGTTGCTGCTGGCCGTCGGGCATATCGATGAACCAGTCGCCGCCGTTGCGCAGGTAACGCTCGCGCCAGGCCGGGCTGGCGTCGTAATCGATCGCCATCTGCTCGTGGTTACCGCGCACGGCAAACAGCCACATCTGCGCCAGCCAGTCCAGCACCTGCAGCGAGCCGGGGCCACGGTCTACCAGGTCGCCCACCGACAGCAGGCGGTCGCGCTGCGGGTCGAACAGCACCTGCCCCAGCAGGCGCGATAGCGTCTCGAAGCAGCCGTGCACGTCACCCACGACAAAGTCGCGGCCAACATCATTGGCGGGCAATCGGCGGAAGGCAGCAAACACGGCAAGGGTCCGGTGTGAGGGTGGCCTGCCATTATGCCGCCCGCCTAGGCAGCCGTCACCCTGCGAGCACCGGCCAGCTCAGCGTGCGGTAATCCGGCAGACCGTCCACGTACGGCAGTGCCACTTCGCCTTGCAGCATCGGCCGCACGTGCTCGGCAAAAGCGGGCGTCACCGCCAGGCCATCCTCCGCGATAAACGCGGCCGGCAGCCGGCGCTCCAGCCCGGCCACCGTGGCCAGTGGCACCGGCGTCACGATCCAGTCGTCCGCACTGCGCTGCAGACCTGCCATCACCCCGCCCTGCCCGGCCAGCGCCCAGTGCACGCAGGCGGCCCCGGCGGCGTAGGCCAGCCTGGCGTCGGTAGCCGAAGCCAGGTGCATGGCGGCGCGCTGCTGGCAGTCCACCAGCGCCACGTGGGCGTGCACGCCCAGCTGTGCTTGCAGCCGTTGCGCAAGCCAGGCGCCAGCGCCGCCCAGCTGCTCGTGGCCGTACACCGCGTCGGCGTGCATCTGCGCCACGAAACGGCCATCGGCCTGGCGCAACCCCTCGGCCACCGCAATGGCGCAGTAACCGTCCCGCGCCAGCCGTTGCTGCACCGCCTGCAGTACGCGGGCCTCGTCAAACGCTACTTCGGGCAGCAACAGCAAGGGCGCCGGCTCGCCATCCGGCGCCGCCAGGCTGCAGGCTGCGGCCAACCAGCCGACGTGGCGACCCATAGTTTCCATGATGAATACCCGGCCGCGCGCCATGCTGCGCATATCGTGGATGACCTCGCGCAGGCTGCTGGCCAGATATTTGGCTGCCGACGGAAAGCCGGGGCTGAAGTCGGTGCCTTCCAGGTCGTTATCGATGGTTTTGGGCACGCCCAACGCTTGCAATGGCAGGTCGAAACGTTGTGCCAGCTCGCCCAGCGCCAGCGCGGTTTCCATCGAACCGTTGCCGCCGTTGAGCAGCACATAGCCGATATCGAAGCGGCGCAGCACGTCGGCCAGCTGCTGCCACGACTGCGGGTCGGCCGCGTACGGTGCCAGAATCTGGCGGCTGGTACCGAAGCTGGCGCCGGGTAGCCAGCCCAGGCGCTGGATGTTGGCCGCCGCTGCCGCGCTGCAGTCGTACAGCTGGCCTGCCAGCAAGCCGGCCAGGCCGTTGGCCGCCGCGCAGACCGGCACGCCAAGGGTACGCGCGGTTTCGATGACGCCTTGCGCCGAACGGTTGAGGACGGCGGTAGGGCCGCCGGATTGCAGATAGAGCAGGCGTGGCATGATGATCTCCCGGATGGATGCAGACCATTGTAGTACCAGACAGCCACCTCGCCTTGCGCTGGCGCAAGCGGCTGCGGCCAACCTTACCGCCGTCGGCCGGCCAGCAAAAAGCCCTGCATGCAACAGCAAGCAGGGCCGGAGATGAGCGCAATAGCGGGCGGGCTCAGATGTCCACTTCGGCTTCGTTACCCTTGGCTTCCATCCAGCTGCGGCGACTGCTGGCCTCGCCCTTGCCCATCAGCATGATGAACATGTCGCGTGTGGTCTGCATGGCGCCGGGGCGTACCTGCACGCGCGACAGGCGGCGGGTGTCCGGGTTCATGGTGGTGTCCTTCAGTTGCTCCGGGTTCATCTCGCCCAAGCCCTTGAAGCGGGAGATGCTCCACGCGCTTTCCTTGACGCCCTCGCTGCGCAGGCGGTCGAGGATGGCGTCCATCTCGCCATCATCTAGCGCGTACAGCTTGCGTGGCGGGCGGTTCTTGCCCTGGCCGGGCACATCCACGCGGAACAGCGGCGGCTGCGCGATGTAGATATGGCCCTGTTCGATCAACTTGGGGAAGTGGCGGAAGAACAGCGTCAGCAGCAGCACCTGGATGTGCGAACCGTCCACGTCGGCGTCGGACAGGATGGCGATCTTGCCGTAACGCAGGCCGCTCAGGTCCGGCGTGTCGTCCACACCGTGCGGGTCGACACCGATGGCCACCGAGATATCGTGGATTTCGGCGTTGGAGAACAACTGGTCCTTGTCGGTTTCCCAGCTGTTCAGCACCTTGCCGCGCAGCGGCAGGATGGCCTGGTATTCCTTGTCGCGTGCCAGCTTGGCCGAACCGCCAGCCGAGTCACCCTCAACCAGGAACAGCTCGTTGCGTTCGATATCCTCGCTCTCGCAATCGGTGAGCTTGCCGGGCAGCACGGCCACGCCGGAGCCTTTTTTCTTCTCGACCTTCTTCACCGACTTAAGCCGGCTTTGCGCCTGGCGGATGGCCAGCTCGGCGATCTTCTTGCCGGCTTCCACGTGCTGGTTCAGCCACAGCTCTACCGGGTCGCGCGCCAGGCCGGACACCAGCTTCAGCGCGTCGCGGCTGGTGAGTTTGTCCTTGGTCTGGCCCTGGAACTGCGGGTCCAGCACACGGGCCGACAGCACAAAGCGCACGCGGCTCCAGACGTCTTCCGCCATCAGCTTGACGCCGCGCGGCAGCAGGTTGTGGTGGTCGACAAAGCTTTTCACCGCCTCGAACACGCCGGCGCGCAGGCCGGCTTCGTGGGTACCGCCAGACGGTGTGGGGATCAGGTTGACGTAGCTTTCACCGCTGGCACCGTCCTCGAACCAGGCCATCGCCCATTGTGCACCCTCGCCCTTGGCGAACTGCTCGTGGTCTTCGCCGATGTACGCCTCGCCGGCAAACAGCGGCGCAATCGGCTCGTCGTCACCGCACAGCTCTGCCAGATAGCTCTTCAGGCCTTCCGGGTACTGCCACACCTTCACCTCGTCGCCGCTGGGGCGCTCGATGGTCAGCGTGACCGCCACGCCGGGCAGCAGTACCGCCTTGGCGCGCAGCAGGCGCTCCAGCTCCGGCATCGAGTAGCGCGGGCTTTCAAAGTACTTACCGTCCGGCCACACCCGCACGCGGGTGCCGCTGGTGCGCGGGCCGCAGTCGCCCACACGGGCCAGCGGCTCGATGACGTCGCCGCCGGCAAACACCAGCCGGTGCACGCCGCCTTCGCGTTTGACCTCTACCTCCAGCCGGGTGGACAGCGCGTTGGTGACCGACACCCCCACACCGTGCAGGCCGCCAGAGAAGGCGTAGGCGCCGCCGTCTTTCTTGTTGAATTTGCCGCCGGCGTGCAGGCGGGTAAACACCAGTTCCACCACCGGTACACCTTCCTGCGGGTGCAGGCCGACCGGAATGCCGCGGCCGTCGTCTTCCACGGTCAGCGAACCATCCAGGTGTACGGTGACCGCGATCTTGCGGGCAAAGCCACCCAGCGCCTCGTCGGCGGCGTTATCGATCACTTCCTGGCAGATGTGGGTGGGATCGGTGGTACGGGTGTACATGCCGGGCCGCTCTTTGACCGGCTCCAGCCCCTTGAGTACGCGTACCGAGGATTCGTCGTAATGTTGTTGTGTCATGTGTCTGTCAGCACGATGGGCGCCGCAGCAGCGACGCCAGTTGTTGTTGGTGACGGCGGGCCAGCAGCAGCTGGGCCAGGATGGCGCCACACAGCGCCAGGAACATGTCCCACTGGGTGTCCCACGGGTCGCCCTGCGTGGCGAGGAACGCGTCGGCACCGGCGCCCAGGGCCAGCGCGGCCCACCATTCGATCAATTCGTAAAACGCCGAGAACGCCAGGCAGAAGCAGGTTGCCAGAAACGCCAGCCAGCGGCCGGCCAGGCCGGTACCGCGCTGGATCACTTCCCGCGCCAGGATGGCAGGAAAGAAGCCCTGCGCCAGATGGCCGATACGGTCGTAGTGGTTGCGGCTGAAATCAAACGCGTCCTGCAGCCAGAAGCCCAGCGGCGTCAGCGCGTAGGTGTAGTGCGCGCCCACCAGCAGGATGATGGCGTGCAGCGCCATCGCCCATGCGGCCAACCTGGTCCACGGGTAACGGCCCCAGCATAACCACGCCAGCGGCAGGCCGACGACGGCCGGAATGGCCTCCATCCACCAGGTAGTGGTGTCATGTGGCTGCCAGGCAGACCAGGCAGCGACAACGGCCACGACTGCAAACGCAGTGCGTGGCCGTGGCAAAGGTTCGGTATGCAAGCCTTAGCCCTCGTCTGGCAAGCTCGGCGCGTCCCCGGCGATGCGCGCCAGGTAATCACGACGGCTTTCTACCCCTTTCAGGAAACGGGTCAGCTCGGTGAGCGCCCGCTCGTAGACGTCTTTCTTGAACTCGATCACCGCGTCGACCGGCGCCCAGTAATCATTCCAGCGCCAGCCGTCAAATTCGGGGTGATTGGTCGCACGAAGGCATACATCGCAATCCCGGCCTACCAGCTTCAGCAAGAACCAGATCTGCTTTTGCCCGCGATAGCTACCGCGCCACTCGCGACGCACCCAGTTGGTGGGTACGTCGTAGCGCAGCCAGTCGCGGGTGCGACCCAGGATCTTGACGTGTTGCGGCAGCAAGCCCACTTCTTCCAGCAGCTCGCGATACATCGCGGCCTCGGGGCTTTCGCCAGGTTTGATGCCTCCTTGCGGAAACTGCCACGAGTGCTCGCGCACCCGCTTGCCCCAGAACACCTCATGCTTGTGATTGATGAGGATGATTCCGACATTGGGGCGGTATCCGTCCCGGTCCAGCATGGAAAAACCTGCAAATTCGTTAGTTGGCAGGATTTTTGCACATTTCCCGTCGCCGCGCACGGCTCACCGTCGCATCGTTGTCACATCGCTTTGCATAACCATACAAAACCGTTAAATATAATTGACACCCAACACTGGCAGCCCCTAAAACTGTGGGCTGTCTCCTCCGCAAGGGCCTGTCATGCGTTACCTGCTACCGCTTTGTACCGTACGCATTCCTTGCCATGTTTCCCTGGGCGTGTTCGAGCAACCGCTAAGTGCCACCGGCAATGCCGGCCTGTTGGCACCGGCTATCGTCTCGACACTTTCAAGGAACCCTGCCCATGAGCACCCTGCACGACTGGCTGCAACAGCACGCCATCACCCACATTGAATGCCTGTTTGCCGACCTCAACGGCCAGGCGCGCGGCAAACTGGTACCGGTTAGCCACTACCCCGCCAGCGGCGAGTTGCGCTTTCCGCAAGTCAGCCTGATCCAGAGCTGGATGGGCGACCCGCAACAACAGCTGGTACCCGAAACCGACCCCGATCTGGTTTTGCTGCCCGACGATACAACGCTGAGCCTCAAGCCCAGCACGGGGCGACGTATTGCCCAGCTTATCCACGACTGTCACGACCGCCAGGGCGCGCCGGTGCCGTTTGCGCCTCGCAACGTGCTCAAACGTGTGCTGGCCGCGTTTGCGGCCGATGGCCTGACACCGGTCGTGGCGCCGGAAATCGAGTTCTACCTGTTGGCCGCCGACGGCAGCCAGAACGAGCCGGTATCGCCGGCCTATGCGCTGGACCACGCCTGGCAACACGAAGCCTTCTTTGCCGAGCTGGAACAGCACTGCCACCAGCAAGGCATCGCCACCGACACCCTGCTGCACGAGGTAGGCAACGGCCAGTACGAGCTGAACTTGCAGCACGGCCCGGCGCTACAACTGGCCGACCAGGTGTTTTTGCTCAAACGCACGCTACGCAACCTGGCGCGCCAGCACGGTCTGCAGGCCTGCTTCATGGCCAAGCCGTTTGCCCGCCACGCCGGCAGCGCCATGCATATCCACCAGAGCTTGCTGGACAGCGATGGCCGCAATGCCTTCAGCCAGGCAGACGGCAGCGAGCATCCGCGCTTCCGCCACTATATCGCGGGCCTGCAACACTATCTGCCGCACGCCATGCTGCTGTTTGCGGCCAACCCCAATGCCTATCGCCGGCTGGCGCCGCACACCGCCGCGCCCATCAACGTGGAATGGGGCTACGACAACCGTACCTGCGGCCTGCGGGTGCCGGAAAGCGGCCCGCAAGCCCGGCGCGTGGAAAACCGCCTGCCCGGTATCGACGCCAACCCCTACCTGGCACTGGCGGCCACCCTGGCCTGCGGCTTGCTTGGCATCCGTGAACAACGCGAGGCCACGCCACCGTGCAGCAACAGCGCCTACGCGGCAGCAGCCACCTTGCCGGATAGCCAGGCCAAAGCGCTAGCCGCGCTGCAAGCCTGCGACGCGCTGCAGGAACTGCTGGGCAGCGGGTTCTGTCAGGTATTCGCCGAGCTCAAACAGCTTGAGCAGGCACATTTCCAGCAACAGGTTACCCCCTGGGAATGGGCGTATCTCGCCCCCCAAGCCTGACCCCGCACGCTACAATGCGGGCTGCGTCAGGTAGTAGTTGAGCAATTTTGTGCAAAGGTTTTTAATTGGCCCATCGGCATAATCAAGCCGCGACATGAAATAAGCAGTCACACTGCAAGGAGAACTTGATGAAGCAAACCACTCTGGCTCTGGCCACCACGCTGGCTCTCACCGCCGTATCCGGTACCGCCCTGGCCGCCAGCAAGGAGCTGAACGTCTACAACTGGTCGGACTACATTGCCGAGTCCACGCTGCCGAACTTCCAGAAAAGCACCGGCATCAAGGTGCGCTACGACGTCTACGACAGCAACGAGATCCTGCAGGCCAAGATGCTGACCGGCAAGTCCGGCTACGATCTGGTACACCCGTCCAATACCTTCCTCGCCAAACAGATCCAGGCCAACCTGTACCAGCCGATCGACAAGGCCAAGATCCCTAACTACAAAGACCTGGACCCGGAACTGATGAAGCTGATGACCAGCTTCGACCCGGGCAACAAGTTTGCCGTGCCCTACTTCTGGGGCATGAACACCATCGGCATCAACAGCGACAAGGTCAACAAGGCGCTGGGCGGCAAGCTGCCGGCCAACGAGTGGGACCTGCTGTTCAAGGCCGAGAACGTCTCCAAGCTGAAAAGCTGCGGCGTCAGCATGCTGGACTCCCCGGCTGAAGTGTTCCCCATCGTGCTGCACTACATGGGCAAAAACCCGGCCACCACCAATGAGGCCGATTACAAAGCCGCCGCTGCCCTGCTGAAGCCGCTGCGCCCGTACATCACCCGCTTCTCGTCGTCCGGTTACATCAACGAACTGTCCGGCGGCTCGCTGTGTCTGGTACTGGGCTACGGTGGTGACCTGAACATCGCCAAGACCCGCGCCGAAGAAGCCAAGAATGGCGTGAAGATCCAGCCGCTGGTACCGAAAGCCGGCGTCGGCATCTGGGTTGACAGCATGGTCATCCCGAAAGACGCCAAGAACGTCGACAACGCCCTGGCGTACATCAACTACGTGCTGGACCCGAAAGTGTCTGCGGCCAACGCCAACGCCGTGACTTACGCCCCCGGCAGCCTGGCCGCCCGCCAGTTCATCGACAAGAAGCACCTGTCCAACCCGTCTATCTTCCCGGGCAAGGACGTGGTCGCCAAGAGCTTCGTGATGCCCTCGATGGATGCCAAGACCCAGCGCCTTACCACCCGCCTGTGGCAAGAGTTCAAGACAGGCAAATAAGCACAAGGGGCCGGGGAAACCGGCCCTTTTTTTTATCACTGGTGGTAGCATGCTTTAATCGCATTCCAACCCGATTAAGGCCTCATGCTGTTTCTTGCGCCAACCGATCCCCTGCGCTCGCTGCCCGGCATTTCCCTTGCCCCCGACGCAGTCAGCATCCTGCACCACGCCGCCGATTACCGAGAACACCTGCTGGCGCTGATCCGGCAAGCCAAGCGCCGTATCCACCTGTGCGCGCTGTACCTGCAACAAGACGAAGGCGGCCAGCAGATCCTGGATGCACTGTACGCAGCGGCGGCGGCCAACCCGCGCCTGGACATCAAACTGTTTGTCGATGCACACCGCGCCCGCCGCGGCCTCATCGGGCATGGCAAACAGGAAGGCAATGCCGCCTGGTACCGCCAACAGGCACAAGCTCATCCGCAGCCAAGGCTGGCCATTTATGGCGTACCGGTGCAAACCCGCGAGCTGTTTGGTGTCATGCACCTGAAAGGCTACGTCGTCGACGATACCGTGCTATACAGCGGCGCCAGCCTCAACAATGTCTACCTGCACGTCGGCGAACGCTACCGCTTTGACCGCTACCATCTGATTCACAGCCCGGCGCTGGCAGATAGCCTGTCCGGGTACATGCTCGACTATCTGGCCGCAGCGCCTGCCGTACTACGCCTGGATCAGCCCATCACCGTCGACAAAGGCAGCCAGAACCGCGCTACCCGATTGTTCCGCAAACAGCTGGCGCGCAGCCAATACCAAGTGGTCGATAGTGCTCCCTGCAATAGCGGGCTCAGCATCCACCCGATAGTCGGTGTTGGCCGCAATAACCGCTTCAACAAACTACTGGAACGCCTGCTGCACAGCGCCCAGCAACGCATCAGCATTTGCACCCCATATTTCAACCTGCCCAAACCGCTGCTGAAGGCGATCGATCAGGCACTAGTGCGGGGCGTGCAGGTGGAAATCATCGTCGGCGACAAGACTGCCAACGACTTTTACATCCCGCCCAGCGAGCCGTTCAAGGTAATCGGCGGCCTGCCGTACCTGTACGAAATGAACCTGCGCCGCTTCGCCCGGCAGCATCAGGGGGCCATCGACCGGGGACAGCTCCAGCTAAGGCTGTGGAAAGACGGCGATAACAGTTATCACCTGAAGGGGGTATGGGTAGACCAGCACCTGCAGCTGATCACCGGCAACAACCTCAACCCGCGCGCCTTCCGGCTCGACCTGGAAAACGGCCTGCTCATCCACGACCAGCACGGTCAACTACAAAGCATCACCGAGCGCGAACTGGCCAATATCCGCCAGCACACAAGCGTACTCAGCCATTACCGCCAGCTGGAACGCCTGGAGCACTATCCCGACAAAGTGCGCAAGCTGCTGGCCAGACTCAACCGCTTCCGGCTCGACAAGCTCTTCCACCGCCTGCTCTGAGTACCAACAAAGAATAGAAAGCCCGCGCCAGCGGGCTTTTTCATGACAGCATTGCCAACCGCCAGCTGCCAGATCGATAGCCGTAGCCCGGCATAAGCCGCAGGCGC
>NZ_VMDW02000004.1 GCF_007644045.2 Vogesella urethralis | reverse complement strand
GGATGACGTGGTCTTTGAGGTGGACCTGCTCAAGTCGCAAGAGATCAATCTGGACTACATCCTCGAACTGATCTTTGAACACAACAAGAAGCTCAAGAGCAAGTCGGAACTGGTGGATGAAGTGCGTCGGGTGATCCGGGCAAGTCTTGGCAACCGGGCCAAAGAGAGCCTGCTGGTGGACTTCATCAACCAGACCGACTTGGATCAGATTGGCGATAAGGCCAGCGTGATCGATACCTTCTTTACCTTTGCACAGGCGGAGCAGCAGCGTGAGGCTGCTGAGCTGATTAGCGATGAGGGACTGAACGCAGAGGCCGCCAAGCGCTATATCACCAACTCACTGAAGCGCGAGTTCGCCAGCGAAAACGGCACCGAGCTCAATGCCGTACTGCCCAAAATGAGTCCATTGAAACCTGAGTTCAAAACCAAGAAGCAGACGGTCTTTCAGAAGATCGCGGCCTTTGTTGAGAAGTTCAAGGGTGTAGGCGGACAGATTTGACACACAGATGGGACGTTCGTGCGTATGTGTTTTTTCGGACCTCAGCATTTTTCTGGGGTTTTTTATTTTTAGAATTTGGGAAGTGCAGCCTCCCGCTCCAGCGGACTCCTGTAATGACCCAGCCCATTTTGCTCGCCAAACATTTTTAATAAAACCACCCGGACGGCTTGGACAGCCCGGACGCCTTCCGCCGTCTGAAGAGGGGTTCGGGTCTTCAGCCGAGTTCCTTGGTTAGTCCCGTCTGATTTTCTAGCGGTTAGATTTTTGGGCTGGGGTTCACCCGTCTTTTCCTTCCACCGTATCAAACCCCTTTATTTTTTGAACATGTGGCTTTCGACTTGATTTTCATTTTTGTTTTTGTAAAACAGTCACATAGACGAAAGGCAAGCAAGGTTAACCCATTGCCCGTATGAAGCTCGGCAATGGTTACTTTGGGGCGTTGCCCCAATCCCCTCTGTGTTTGACCCGTCTCCCATAACAACAATAACCATGGAGATGAAGATGGAAACCCGTATCAAATTCAAAGCCGGTCAGTCTGGTGAAGATGGCAACAGCTATCTGCGTAGCAAGCGCATTGAGATCAGAACCAGCCCGCAAGAGTATGCTCAGCTGGAGCAACGTGCCCAGCAGATGGGCTATCACAATCTGGCGCAGTATCTGAGAGAGGCCGGTTTAAGCCGTGAGTATCTGGTTTCACACACCACCCGTCAGAAGCAAAAATCCGAATGGTTGTTTGCCATCAACCGCATTGGCAACAACCTTAACCAGATTGCCCGTCAGGTGAATGCAGGTCATGAACCCGATGATGAAATCTTGCTGGTGCTTGCCCAGATTCAGGAAATGGTGAATCAGGTGTTGAAGCAGGCAATCAAGCCTGACGAACCGAATGATGAATGGGAGGGCGTATGATCGTCCGCCTGTTCCACTCCGGCATTTCCAATGGCGAATCCCCCGTGAGATATCTGTTGGGCGACAAGGATCATCAGGGGCAGCCTCGTGCGGTAAAACCAGAAGTGCTTGCCGGTGATCCGCAGACCACCATCGACATCATCAACAGCATTAACCGTAAATATAAATACACCTCGGGTTGTTTAAGTTTCCGCAACAGTGAACACCCCACCCGCGAGCAGATGCTGGCAGTGATTGCTGATTTCAAAGCCACGTTCTGTCCTGGGCTGGATGGCGATCATTTCAACAGCTTGTTCGTTTTGCATCAGGACAAGGGCAACACCGAGATCCACTTTGTGATCCCCGCTCAGGAACTCCGCAGTGGTCGCCGTCTGAATATTCACCCACCCGGTCAACGCAATCTGGCGTTCTTTGAAGCCTATACCCGTGTCACCAACCACAAGCTTGGGTATGCCCAGGTGGTAGCCGACCCGCTCAAAATGGCCTTCACCGATTTTGAAAGAAAAACCCCGTTCGGCAGGAAGGAACAATCGGATAAACGCTGGGTGCACAGGCATCTGGTGAATGCCGTTGCCAACGGGGAGGTTCAGACCCGTGATGACTTGTGTCGTTATCTGGATGAGGAACTTGGCATCACGATTACCCGACAGGGTGAGGATTACTTATCGGTGAAATTCCCCGGTGGCAATAAAGCCAAACGCTTGCGCGGGGCGTTATATGGTAAGGATGCCGATTATCGCTATCTGCTGGAACAATCCAAGCAAGCCAAACAGCCGAAATTTCTCACTCAGCAGGAGTTTGAAACTGAACAGGCTCGCCTGAACCAGTTCATTCAGGAGCGAGAGCAGCTTAATGTACAAACCTACCTTGCACCCCGAACCTTACGCAGACTGGCAAAGCCAAGTCGACCCGTTAGCACCCGCAACCCCGTGGCCAACACAACACCAACAACAAGGAGCCCAAGCATGAAAACCACGATCCGTTTACCAGTTATCAGAAGCATGATTCTGGAGGCATTGAAAATCGCCCGAGAGAAAATCAGGGAAGAACATCACCAACAGCCTGCCCACCCAGTCCAGGTCATCCAGGCAAAAGACAGAAAAAAATCCATACAGGCCATCAGCCAACTTCGTGATAAAGCCTTCGGGGGAGTTGCTCCCGAGATCACCACCGGCTTTGCCGAACTCACCATTGCCATCACTGAAGTGGAAACCAGCTTGAGCGAAGCTATCGGTCAACTCAGTCATGCCAAACCCGAGCAGGCGGAAAAGCTCAGACAGCGCATCTTCCAGCTTCAGCAGCAATTGGTGAAGCTCAAAGCCCAGAAAATGAAACTACCTGTGCAGGGTGAAGAACAGGTGGCGAAGGGAATCAAGTTCAAGAAGTAGCGAGTGGATACCGCTGGGGAGGGAGGCTGGGATTGAAACGAATTCCCTTGGCGGCTCTCCCAACCACCCAAGGATCAAGTGCCCAGAACAAGACCTTCTTGAGTTGGACGGCTATGCCGTGGAGCGCGTAAGATTTGAGCAAAATATTAGCACATCATGGGTAGGAGGCATTGTGAAGTTAAAGAGAGAAGCCAAGACACTAAAAGCTAAAGCTATCGCATCGCTGAAACGCGGACTAGAAGCGTTTAATAACCACGACGATGATGGAAGGCCGGAGACTGTCTTGCTCATGCTCCAGCATGCCTGTGAAATGCTGACCAAAGCATTACTGTTACAGAAAGGGCAGAACATCTTCGATAAAGAAAAAGGCACCTCCATCGGTCTCGAGAAGGCATTGAAAGTTGCCTGCTCAAAAGGTTGGATGAACGCCGCGCAAGCAGGTTCAATTCGCGTAATTGATGCCATGCGCGACCAAGCCCAGCATTGGATGATTGTGGTTCCCGAGGACACGCTCTACATAAATGCAAGGGCATTGATCACCACCTTGGACGAGATCTTGACTGAACATTTCGATGACGCACTTGCCGACAATCTTCCGGTGAGGGTTCTACCTCTATCTACCCAGCCTCTCCCTGATTTTTTAATGCTAGTGAATCGAGAATACGCTCAGATTCGGGACTTGCTTGCACCAGGGCGCAGAGCGAGAGACGAGGCCAGAGGGCGCATCACGGCACTACTAGCAATGGAAGCCCATGTCAGTGAAGAAGTGGCTGTTTCCAATAGAGATTTGGACAGAATTGAAGAGGCTATCAAGTCGGACACGCCGGTGGAGCAAGTGTTTCCTCGGTTGTTAACTCTGGCGACAAATATTGAAGGAGAAGGGCCGACGATTCGTGTCCGAATCACTAGAGATGCCGATGCTCCTGCGATTCGCTATGTGTCAGGGGACGATCCTGCGGGAGCGGCTGCCATCCGTGAAGTGGATCTTCAGAAAAAATATCATTGGAGTCCAAGAGCCTTGGCTGAAAAGCTGGAGCTGAACGTTAACAAAGCCAAGGCCGTACGCGACCTCCTGCGAATAGATGAAGACCCAGCCAACGTCATGGTGTTTGAGTTTGGGTCGCAGAAGCATCCCAGATACTCTGATAACGCGTACCGCGTTCTTCGGGACGCCATTACCCCTGAGCTGGTTGAACAAGCATGGCGTGAGCATAAGGAACGTCGACGAAGATAGTGTGTTAATTGGATGGGTGTCGTGGTAGCAAGAATGGGTTTGGCACTATGTTGAGGCAGTTGCTGGGGGGCAAGAAAACCTGATCACCAGGTACAGCTCCGGCTAGATGTCTTATGTGTACAGGGTATAATGATCCTACCGATAAACTACATCAGGTGGTTCACTTTGGGGTGTCACGACCTCTTCCATTTATGAAGAAATCGGCAAATAAATCAAATGGTTACAGCAGGTTGGTGCTGAGTCGGGCAGATCTCACCGCTTCCGCCAGAATTCAACCCCCGCAAACATCAAGCCAGTATTGGGAAATCAAGCACTGGCAAGGGTTTGCGGGGGTTTTTCAATGGTGGCTCAGAAACAGCCAATCTGTTTTGCACGCTTTGTTTTGCCCCAAATATGCCCCAAGCCGGCCCGCGTAGTTGCCGCCGTTTATCGGTCGACACACTGTGCCGTCGCGGTTGCCGGCGTTTCCGCACGGGTTTATAGCGTGTTCAGCGGAATCTTCAGGTAGCGCACGCCATTGTCTTCGGCGGCGGGCAGTTGGCCGCCGCGCATGTTCACCTGTACCGATGGCAACATCAGCGCCGGCATGGCCAGGGTGGCGTCGCGGGCGCGCCGCAGGCTGACGAAGGCCTGTTCGCTGATGCCGTCACGCACGTGCACATTGTGCTGCCGTTGCTCGCCCACGGTGGTCTGCCACGCGTAGTGATCCCGGCCGGGGGCCTTGTAGTCGTGGCACAGGAACAGCCGGGTGTCGTCTGGCAGGGCGAACAGTTTCTGGATCGAGCGGTACAGCGTGGCGGCGTCGCCGCCGGGGAAGTCGCAACGCGCCGTGCCATAGTCGGGCATGAACAAGGTATCGCCGACGAACACGGCGTCGCCGATGCGGTAGCTGATGCAGGCCGGGGTGTGGCCGGGGGTATGCAGGGCTTCTGCGCTCAGGGTACCTAACTGGAAGCGTTCGCCATCGTGGAACAGGTGGTCGAACTGGCTGCCGTCGGTGGCAAAGCCGCTGCCTGCGTTGAACAGCTGGCCGAAGGTTTCCTGCACCCGGGTGATGCCGGCGCCGATAGCGAGCCGCCCGCCCAGTTGCTGCTGCAAGTAGGGCGCGGCCGACAGGTGATCGGCATGGACATGGGTTTCCAGCAGCCACTCGGTCTGCAGCTGCTGTTGGCGCACGTAGGCCAGCATCTTGTCGGCATGCTGGTGCTGCGTACGGCCGGAGGCCGGGTCGTAGTCCAGTACCGGGTCGATGATGGCGCATTGCCGGCTGAGCGGGTCGCTGACGACATAGCTGCAGGTGAAGGTGGTCGGGTCAAAGAAGGGCTCGACATGCACGGTCATGCTGGCTCCAATCGTTGTGTCGCAATCGAATATGTATATAATAAACTTAAATATTAGAATTTTATATATTGTTCGGAGGCGCGATGCACATCCGTGTGATTTTACCGGCCGGTCTGTTGCAGGCATGGAAGAGCATGCCCGTACCAGGTCGGGGCGCAGGCCCGCAGGCGTCGGGTCTGCCGGCAAGGGGCTGCTGATGCTGGCCGCCTTGCTGGGTGCCGTCATCGGTACGGTACTGGCCCTGACCGGCGCGGGTGGCGGCATTCTTGCGGTGCCGATGCTGGTAATGGCGTTGCATTTGCCGATGCAGCAGGCGGCGCCGACGGCGCTGCTGGTGGTGGGGCTGGTTTCGGCAGTGGGTGCTTTGCTGGGCTTGCGTCAGGGCATCGTACGCTATCGCGCGGCGTTACTGATTGGCTGTGCCGGCACGCTAATGGCGCCGCTGGGTAGCCATGTTGCCGGGCTGCTGTCGCAAGCCTGGCTATTGGGCGGCTTTGCGGTACTGATGCTGATGCTGGCGTGGCGGCAATGGCGAAGCGATCCGCAGGCCGTTACCCGGGCCGATTTGCCCTGTGTCACCCAGCCGTGGTGCGGACGCCTGCAGTGGACGTCGGCCTGTGCGCGGGCGCTGGCGCTGACCGGCGCCGTTTCCGGCTTTTTCAGCGGTCTGGTCGGGGTAGGCGGCGGTTTTGTCATCGTGCCGTCGCTGGCGCGCTACAGCAACCTGCCTTGGGACAATATCCAGGCCACTTCACTGGCGGTGATTGCGCTAGTCTCGGCCAGCGCCACCGCCCACGCGGTGTGGAACGGGCAGATTGCGTGGGCGGTGGCGCTGCCGTTTGCCGGCGGGGCGCTGGCCAGCTATCTGCTGCTGCGCCGTCCGGCGCAGCGTCTGCCGCGTGCGTTGCTGCGCCGCCTGTTTGCCGTGCTGGTACTGCTGGTGGCGGTAATCATGCTGCTGAAACTGGGGCATGTGCTGGCCTGAGTGCGCGCTGTGGCACGCCGGGCAGTGAAAACGAGCCGCCTGCAAGGCGACACGGCAATGTCGGTGCTGTCTCTGCTACCATGCGGGTATTCGATAAGGTTCCCGCAAACATGAAAAAAACCGTCTGTCTGTTGCTGGCCATGCTGCTGCCCTCGCTGGCGTACGCCCAGGCCGAACCCGACGCCGAGGCGCTGATCCGGTTGCTGAAACCCGGCACGACCCGCGGCCTGCGTAACCTCACGGTGCAAGCCGTGCCGCCGGCCGCCCCCGCTGTGCCGGTGGCACCGCCTGCTGCTGTGCCTGAACCCACGCCACCTGCGACAGTTACGCCGCCAGCGGTGCAGGTAGCGCCGGTGTCGCCACCTGTTATCGCGCAGCCGGCACCGTCTGCGCCAGCCGTCTCGCCTTCGCCAGCCCCCGCTACCGAAGTTGCCGCCGACGCGCCGAGCGTCTCGCTGGCCATCCAGTTCGAATACAACTCCGCCCGCGTCAGCGCCGCCAGCCGCCAAACACTGCAGCAGCTGGCACAGGCGCTGCTGTCGCCGGAGTTGGCCGCGTACCGTTTCCGTATCGAAGGCCACACCGACGCCAAGGGGCAGGCTGGTTACAACCGCAAGCTGTCGCAAGCCCGCGCCGACGAAGTGCGTCAGCTGCTGGTTGCCCAGGGCGTGGCCGCCGCGCGGCTGAGCAGTATCGGCATGGGGGCCAGCCAGCTGGCGCTGCCGTCGCAGCCGTTTGCGGCAGAAAACCGCCGGGTACGCATTGTTAATCTGGCACCGTGACAGACAGGAGTAGGCGCATGAAGCATCGTATCATCACGCTGGCAGGCTCGCTGTTGGTAGCGGCGCTGCCGCTGTCGGCGCTGGGGCAGGATGCTGCGGCCAGCCGGCACGCATTGATCATCGGCATCGGGCAGTACAGCAATGCCGCCATCACTTCGCTGGCCGGCGTACAGCACGACATGGACAGCGCACGGCGCATGGCGCAAAGCATGGGCATTCCGCCGCAGAACATGCACTTTGTGCGCGATGCGGCGGCCACAGTGGACGAAATGACCGCCCAGATCAAGGCGCTAGACCAGCGGCTGCAGCCGGGTGATCGCGTCTTCGTGTACTACTCCGGTCATGGCACCCGCTGGCACGAGCCGGACGCGCCGGACGGCGTGTGCACCGAAGGCCTGGTGGCCACCGATGGCCAGGTGCTGAGCAACAAGATGATCAGCCAGCTGCTGGCGCCGGTCGCTGCCAAAGCCGACAAGATGATGGTGTTTTACGACGCCTGCTTTTCTGGCGGCGTGGCGGGCAAACCGTTCCTCACCCGTTCGCTGAAGCTGGGTGCGGCCAACCTCACGCCCAAGGTGGTGAGCAAAGGCAGCGCCGACGCCTGCTTCCAGCCCAGTAACTTCCGCACCCGCTCGCTGAGCACCGCCCTGCAACAGCAGGGCAGCGTGCCGCAAAACGTGGTGCATATTGCGGCCAGCCGGCCGGATGAAGTGTCGTTCGACAATAGCAAGGAAGGCGGGCTGGCCACCACCGCCTGGCGCGACTGTCTGCTGGGTGAAGCACAGGACCTGGATGGCAGCGGTGCCATCACCGTCGACGAGATCACCCGCTGCGCCCAAACCCGGCTGGACAGTAACCTGGCCAACGTGTCGGGTGTGCTGGGCCAGCACATGACGCTGGGGGGTAACCAGCAGTTTGTGCCCGCCTGGATCAAGGCGGCGTTTACCGCCCCGGCCACGCCGACGCCGGAGGCGGCCAAGCCCCTTGCGCCGGCAGCCCTGCTGGGCGAGGTCCACGCCCAGCGCGATGGCCGGCGCCAATTGACGGTGGTGCCGGACAAGAACGCGCTCAGCATCGGCAAGGATGCCTTACAGCTGCACATCACACCGGACCGCGATGGCTATCTTTACCTGGCGATGGCCGGGTCGGACGGCGAAAGCTTGTACCTGCTATACCCGAACCAGCTGGATGGCGACAACCGCGTGCAAGCGGGCAAGACGATCGATTTGCCCCGTGCCAGCTGGCGCATTACCGCCGGCGGCCCGGCCGGCGACAACACTTTGCTGGTGCTGCTTAGCGATACCCCGCGCGATACGGCCGCGCTGAAAGGCGATAGCGCCGGCCCGTTCATGCATACCTTGCTGGATGGCGAAGGGCGTTCGCTGCTGCAGCAAACGCTTGGCCGTGGCAAGTGCGTGCCAGACCAGACGCGGCGCAATCTGCAAGTTGGCCGCGGTTGCAGCGATAGTTTTGCTGCGGCCTTGCTGACTATCCGCGAACAACCCTGAGGCCCGATACCATGAAAACCCGCCTGTTTGTGGCCGGCTTGCTGCTGATGGCCGGCCTTGCTACTGCCCAGGAGTTGGCCGCGCCGGCACCGGAGGCGCGCCAGCTCACTTTTTTCGACTCGCGCCTGTTTGACGGCCAGCTGTACAACGAGCTGTCACGCAAGCCCGAGCGGCTGGAAATCGTGGTGCCGGGCACCATGACCCTGACCCAGTTCTCGCCACGGCTTGACCGCTGGATGAGCATCATCGGCGAAAGCGGCACCCTGGCCCTGCAGGAAACGCCCGAACCGCCGCGCCTGAGCCAGCGCAGCCTGTTTGCCTTGCTGCCGATGGTTTACAACATGGTCAGCGAGGCGCGCGAAGCGCTGATGAATGCCCAGGCGCGCCAGTACGATGCCACCGTCTACTACCACAAAGATAACCAGGGCAATGCGGTGATCGACCGCATCCTGCTCAAGCGCAAATCCTGATGTCCCACCCCATCCCTCGCTATCGCCGGCGGCCGTGGTTGCTGGCGCTGCTGTTGGCCGCGCTTGCCCATGGTGCTGTGGCCCAGACCAAACCGCCCAACCAGGGCGGCACGCTGACGGCGATTGGTGCGGCATTCAACCGCGCTTTGCTGGAAGAAGATTTCGACCGGGCAGAAAGCCTGGCCCGCGAGCGCTTGCGCCTCAGTCTGGAGACCGGCCGCAACCGCGCCATCGGCAACGCCTACCGTAATCTGGGCTCCGTTCTGACCAAGCAGGGCAAGCTGGTAGAGGCAGAGCTGGCCACCCGCCAGGCCTTGCCGATGGTGGAAAAAGCCCATGGCCGCATTTCGCGCCCGGTGGTGCACGCGCAGCAGAACCTGATCAGCCTGCTGGTAAGGCAAAACCGGTACGGCGAAGCCATGCGCCTGATCGACGACGCTTTGGTGCGCATGCAGCAATTGGGCCCCGACCGCGTGGGCATGCTGGATCTGTGGAACGTGCAGGCCAAGGTGCTGCGCCAGCTGGGGCAGCCGGCGCAGGCGCTGGCCATTCTGGACAAAGCGGCGGCTTATCCGGTGGTTGCCGCGCCGATCGACCCGGATGACAACCGCTCCGGCGAAGCCTGGGTAGCGCGAGCGCGGCGGGAAACCCAGTACCAGCGTGGTTTGTGCCTGCGCGGCCTGGGCCGGCTGGACGAGTCGCGCCAGGCCCTGTCGGCCACGCTGGCGGCCAACCTTGCTGCCCAGCCGCTGCGCCCCGGCGATATCATCAGTACCCAGACCGCGCTGGCCGACGTATGGCAGCGCCAGGGCAAGCCGGAACAGGCCTTGCCGCTGCTGCAAGCGGCCTACCAGCTGGGCAATCGCCACTTTGGTGCGGCCAACCCGATCACCGCCGATGCCGCCACCAATCTGGCGCGCGGCCTGTTGCTGGCCGGGCAGGCCCGCGCCGCCGAGCCGCTGTTGCAGCAGGCCTTGCCGCAGCACGAACGGCTGGGCAGCCTGGCGTCCTATATCGATACCGCCGATCTGCTACTGCAGCTGCAGCAACAGGGCGGCCGTCAGCAGCAAGCCTTGACGCAGGCCTACAAGGGGCTGGACGCCATCGACAAACTGTTCGTGCAAACGCGCGGGCTGGACGATGGACTGCGGGAAGGCTTCATCCAGCGTTACGGGCCGTTCTATATCCGTACGCTGAACCTGTTGGCCGCGCTGCACGCCAGCCAGCCGCAGCAGGGGTACGATCGCCAGATGCTAGCCGTGGTGTCGCGCACGCAAAGCCGTCTGTTCAGCGAGCTGATGCGCCAGGCCGATGCCGGCCGGCTGTCGGCCGAACCCGGCTACCAGGCCTTGTTGCAGCGCCAGGCCCAGGCACAGGGGCGCTTGCAGGCCTTGCGCCTGCAGCTGGCCAATACTGGCGGGCTGGACGAAGTGGACGCCGACGATGACGAAGCGGCGACAGCCCCGCCCGACACCACCGCGGCGCCGCCCAGCCGGGTGCAGGCCTTGCAGGCACTGTTGGCGGTACAGACCGAGCTCGACAGCGTGCAGCAGCAGCTGTGGGCCAGTTACCCCCGCATCATGGACCTGGCGCAGCCGCGGGCGGTGACTGTCGACGAATTGCAGCAGCGGGTACTGCGTGACAACGAGGCCTTGCTCAGCTACGCCTTGCTGCCGGATCGCACGCTAGCCTTTGTGGTTGGCCGCGACCGCTTCCAGCTGTTCAATCTGCCGCTGGGGCGTGACGCTGTCGGCAAGCTGGTCGGCGCCATCCGGCAGCCGGAAGAGGCGGGCGGTGATAGCCTGGCGGCGCTACGGCAACTGGACCCGGCGCTGTTGCACCAGGCCTACCGCCAACTGATACAGCCGCTGGAAAGCGCGCTGCCTGCCGGCGGTCGCGTTCTGGTGGTGGGCGATGGTGCCTTGCATACCTTGCCGCTGGAGATGCTGGTTACCCGCTGGGACGACGCCGACCGTCAGGCATTTGCCGTTGCCCGGACGCAAGGGCCGTTACTGGGCGAGTTTGGCACCTTGCCGTACCTGCAGGCCCGCTACCATTTTGCCTATCTGCCCAGCCTGTCGACGCTGGTATCCAAGCGGCTTTACCAGCCGGCACCGCCGGCGTACACCACCAGCCTGGTGACGTTTGCCGACCCGCAGTTCGAGCTGACGCAACCGGCGGGTGGCAGCTGGCTGGACACGGTGTTGTCACGCAGCTATCGCAAGGCCAAGCAAAACATCGAGATTCCGCGCCTGCCGGAAACCGCACAAGAGGCCCGCAGCATTGCCGCCTTGCTGGGCGGCCGCAGCCGGGTTTATCTGGCGCAGGACGCGCAGGAGTACACGCTGAAGCAGCTGGACCTGTCGCACACCCGCTATCTGCACTTTGCTACCCATGGTTTGTTGGGTGGGGAATTTGCAGCAGTGAAAACCGCGCTCGACGGCGCCGAAGCGGCGGCCGTGCAGCGGCCCCAGCCGGCATTGCTGTTGTCGCTTAGTGGCGAGTTGCGCGGCGAGGACGGCCTGCTGACCATGGGCGAGGTGGCCGAACACCTGCGGCTGTCTGCCCAGCTGGTGGTGCTGTCCGCCTGCAATACCGCCGGCGAGCAGCAGGCGGCCGGCAGTGGCGAGGGCTTTGCCGGCCTGGCGCGCGCGTTCATGTACGCCGGCGCCCACGGCTTGCTGGTGAGCCACTGGGCGGTAGAAAGCCAGGCCACGCAGGAACTGATGGTGTCAACCTTTGCCCAGTTGCAGCAGGGGCAGGAGAGTGCGCGCGCCATCGAAGCGGCGCGTGATGCATTGCGAGCCAGCCAGTGGCAGCAGCAAGGCGTGGCGATGAGCCGGGCGCACCCGTTTTTCTGGGCACCGTTCGTGTACGTCGGGGACTAAATCGGCGCGGAGGCCGGATGCTGCCCACGGGGCGCTTTGCCGTGATGGCGTGGCCGGCCCGGTTTACGCTTGGTCGAGTTGGGCCTGCAGCGTGGCCAGCAGGGTCGTACAACTGGCCGCCAGCGCCGGCAGGGCTTGCCGTGCATCCTCCAGGCGGCCTTCGCGGGCCGCCGTTTCCAGCATGCGGCAGTGCGAGGCCAGTTGCGGCGCGGCAATCGACAGGCTGGTGCCTTTCAGCGTATGCGCCGCCATGATGATGCCGTCTTGGTCAAGCTGGCTGATGGCGTCCTGCAGTGCGGCCAACTGTCGCGGGGCGTCATCGCAGAATGCCGCCAGCAGAATGGGCAGGAAGGCCTCGTCGCCGTCGCAGTTGTCCAGTGCTTTCTGACGGTTGAACACCGGGCTGTCGTCTTCTTCCACCGCAGGTAATACGCTCGCGACGTGCTGGTGCGACATGTCGCTGATGCCCAGCACCCGCGAGATTTCGGCAAAGGTGCGGCTGGCATCGATTGGTTTGCTGATGTAGCCATCCAGGCCTGCCGCCAGATAACGCTCACGGTCACCGCTCATGGCGTTGGCGGTCATGGCGATGATGGGAACGTGTGGCCACTTGCCTTCCTGTTGCATGGCACGGATGCGGCCGCTGGCTTCCAGCCCGTCCATGACCGGCATTTGCATGTCCATCAGGATCAGGTCGAAGCTGGAAGAGGCCAGCGCGTCCAGTGCTTCCTGGCCGTTGCCGACCACCGTTACGTGGTAGCCACGCCGCTCCAGCACGGTGACGGCCAGCTTCTGGTTCACCGGATTGTCTTCCGCCAGCAGCACCGACAGGCTTTGCCCCAGCTCGCGCACGGTGTGACGGGTCACCAGCGAGGGTTGTTCGGCCAGCTGGCCATCCTGGCCCAGCAGCAGGCGAAGCGTGGTCAGCAATTCGTCCTGGCTCACCGGCTTGGTCAGGTAGCCGCGTATGCCCAGCGCCTGGCAACGCTTGGCGTCGCCGCGTTCACCGGAGGACGTCAGCATGATGACGGTGGCGCTGCGCTGTTCCTGCTGGATTTGCTGTGCGACGTCAAAGCCGGACATGCCCGGCATGTGACCGTCCAGCAGGATCAGCGGATAACTATGTTGTTGCAGGCGGGACAAGGCCTCGAAGCCGTCTGCGGCCAACGTGGGTTTCATCTGCCAGTTGCGCAGCAGCGAGGCCAGCCAGCTGCGATTGGTGGGGTTGTCGTCCACCACCAGCACCGGCATGCCGGCCAGCTCGGTGGGCTGCGGGCGCGCCGGCTGGTCGTCGGACAGGGTGACCGGCACGGTAAAACAGAACTCGGCGCCTTTGTCCGGTTCGCTATTGACGGTGATCTCGCCACCCAGCAAGCGCACCAACCGCTGGGTGATGGACAGGCCAAGGCCGGTGCCACCGTAACGGCGGGTGGTGCTGTTGTCGGCCTGGGCGAACGCATCGAAGATCAGCTGCTGCTTTTCTGCCGGAATGCCGATGCCGGTGTCGCGTACCGAACAGGACAGCTCGAAGCGGCCATCCGGCCGCTGGTTACCCTGTACGTTGAGCACGATTTCGCCGCGATGGGTGAATTTCACCGCGTTGCCCAACAGGTTGTTCAGAATCTGGCGCAGGCGTGACGGGTCGGAGACGATGCGGTCGGGCAGGGACGGAGCGATCTGGCACACCAGCTCCACGTGCTGCTTGCCGGCACGCAAGGCAAACGGGTACACGGTTTGCGCCACCAGGCTGCGTAGCGAAAACGGCACCGCCTCGAGCGCCATCTTGCCGGCTTCGATCTTGGAGAAATCCAGGATGTCGTTGATGATGATCAGCAGCGAATCGGCAGACGATTTGACCAGCTCCAGGTACTCGCGCTGCTCGTGGTTCAACTCGGTGTCCAGCGTCAGCTCGGTCATGCCGATGATGCCGTTCATCGGGGTGCGGATTTCGTGGCTCATATTGGCCAGGAAGGCGCTCTTGGCCTCGTTGGCCGCCTCGGCCTGGGCCAGCGCCTGGTCTAGCTCGCGGCTGAGCGTTTCGGCCTCTTCGCGCCGGCGCTCGCTATTGGACAGGTTGCGGTAAGCGACCGCGGCAATAAAACTGGTCAGCAGCATCAGGATGGCGGCAGTGGCCGCCACCGTGGTGTTGATGGTTTGCAGGCTGCGGTTGCTTTCGTTTGCCTGCTCGGTCAGCCGGCTGTTGGCGCCAATGGTGAGCTCGCGAACGTTCTCCACCACGCCTTCCAGGTCACTGGCCAGCTGCGCAGCACTGCGCTGATCGAAATAGCCGCCTTCAGCTTCCAGCTTCTTGTCGGTACGGCTAATCAGTTGCCGTAATGGGGTCATCTGCCGGCTGTACCAGCGGCTGTCCTTGAACAGCAGCGTAAACCGGTATTCGGCCAGCAGGTTGATACGCGACACCAGAATGTCGTAACGCAGCTGCAGCTCATCCAGGTCGCGGATTTTGCCGGTGGTGACGGCCACTTTGGCCGCCCCCAGTGCCCGGTAATAGTCGATACCCAGCTGCGAATACACCCAAACCACGTTGTCTTCGCCTTGCTCGGCAAAGTGCTGCATCTCGGTTTGCTGCTTCTGGTACAGCAAACCCACCACCAGCAGGGCGGCGGCCATCAGTAAGGCCAGCAGCGTCAGCTGGTTGCGGATGCGGTGGTTGGCGGGGTGTCGGCTCACGTGGGTTCCGGTCTGTGTTATTCAACGCGGATGCGGTTTACCTGCCATACGCAGCGGGAGTAAATCTCCTTGGTGCGCAGTTCGGGCTTCTTGTCGAACGGGTAGATGATGAACAGCGGGCCCTTGTCGCGCACGTTAAGTACCTTGCCGTTGATCTTGCGTGCCAGCACCACATCGTATTTTTCCAGGTCGGACAGCGGAATTTCGGCCGCATAGTCATTCAGCGCCACGACGTACAGTTTTTTGCCCTTGATGCCGACTTGCTTGATCACATCGCGGAACAGCGGGCCTTCGAATGTCTGGGCTTCCTTGTACCAGGGCGTTTCCACTGTCAGTTTCTGCTGCGGCAGCTTGTCCAGCATGGCGGCGTCAAACTGGGCGTCATTGCCGGCATTCTTGTTGGCGATTTGTCCGGAAACGGTCAGGATCGGGCGCCCGGTGGCGGCGTCCAGTGCCAGTGCAGGGCTGGCCGCGCCCAGTATCAGGGTTGCAGCGACGATATGGCGGACAAGTTTCAGCATGCTCATACTCCTTTGGTTTCAAATCATCACTTCATTATGAACTGAAATATTCGGTAGCAAGGTGTGCTGACGGTGATAAAGACGGAATCTGCTGCCGGCAGGGTGCTACTGTTGACAGAATGGCATATAAGCTTCTTTTGTCATCATTTTCTTGCACAGTATAGTCAGACGGAAAACGCCGGATGAGCAGTGGCTGGATTGACATGCGAGCGCATCGGTATATCTTGGCAAGTATGGTGATTTCGATAATTTTGGCTGCGGTGAAGCTATGAAAATGAGTGTTTTGATTGTCGATGACAATCCGACCAACCTGATGGTGCTGCGGCATCTGGTTGGCCGCATGGATAACTGCGAGCCGTTGACAATGAATAGCGCTGAGGATGCGCTGCTCTGGTGCCAGCACAACACGCCGGACCTGATCCTGACCGATTACATGATGCCGGGCATGGACGGCCTGAGTATGGTCAAAGCGCTGCGCGAGCTGCCGCACATCCAGGATATTCCGGTGATCATGGTCACGACCAGCGACATGAAAGAAGTGCGGCAGAATGCGCTGGAAGGCGGCGCCACCGACTTTCTGGCCAAGCCGGTAGACCCGGCAGAAACCCGTGCCCGCATCCAGAACCTGTTGAAACTGCGCCGCGCGCAGCGTCAGCTGCGCGAGGTGGCAGCCCAGGACTTGGTAATCCGGCTGTCTCACATCGCCGAATCGCGCGACCCGGAAACCGGCAAGCACATCGAACGCATGGCGTTCTATGCGCAGATCATTGCCACCAAGCTCGGCCTGGGCCCGGAAATCGAGGAGCGCATTTTCCTGGCGGCGCCGATGCACGACATTGGCAAGGTTGCCATCCCCGACCACATCCTGCTCAAACCGGGCAAGCTGACGCCGGAAGAGTTCGACATCATGAAAACCCACGCTGCCCGTGGCGCCGATTTTCTGCAAGGCAGCGAGCTACCCTTGCTGCAAATGGCGCACGATATTGCGCTGGGGCACCACGAAAAGTACGACGGCAGTGGTTATCCGGCGGGCCTGGCGGGCGATGCCATTCCGATGGCGGCGCGCATTGTAGCGGTGGCCGACGTGTTTGATGCGCTGACGTCGTCGCGGCCGTACAAGCCGGCGTGGGAAATCGATCGGGCGCTGGATTTCATGCGCGCCCAGCGCGGCATGCACTTTGACCCGCAGGTGCTGGACGCCTTCCTGGACAGTCTGGAGCAGGTGCTGGACATCCAGCGCCGGTTGCGCGACTAGCCTGCGTGACCCGGCGCCGGGTCAGCGGCTGGCTAGCCGCAGCTGACATTGCTGCAAAGCGCTGCGAGTCAGTAGCAGCAGCAAACGCTGCTGGCGCTGGTGCTGACTGCGCTGCCAGTACCACCATTCCGGATGCCGATTGCCACTCAGGTCTTGCCACGCCGTTTCGTAACATTGCAACAGGTCGAGGGCGTCATAACCCAGTGCGGCATGATCGGCCATCATTCTCAGCAGCAAGCGCCGGTAGAGACCGCTCTGGCTGGCATCTTCGCGCAAATACAGGCCGACAAGTCGCAGCGGCTGCTGCACCATGGCGCTCAGCCAGATGCGGTGGGTGTGCCAGGCATGTTCCAGCGCCGGGCGGGTGCCGTGGTTCAGCGGAGGCGAATCCATAACCAGCTCCTTATTGTGCACTGCACAATGCCTTTATAGCGCCGATTGGCTGTCGCAAGCAAGCAGGCACTGTGGCTATCTGCATGATGTACAAAGAAAAATGCCGGCTTTCTCTGTTGTTCTATTGAATGGGATGGCGATTGGGCTAAACTGAATTGTCAGTTTCGGGAGTAGGCATCATGGCCCTGACCATCAACAGCAACCTGAATGCGCTGAACAACCAAGCGCAGCTTAGACAGACCGACCAAGCCAAACGCCAGGTGTTGGCGCAGCTGGCCTCCGGCAAAGCCGTCAACAGCGCCGCAGACAATGCTGCGGGGCTGGCAGTGGCGGAATCGTTACGCAGCCAGGTCAGCGGTGACAACCAGGCAATCCGCAACGCGGTGGATGGGGTGTCGCTGACCCAGACCGCAGACGGGGCGCTGTCGCAGCTTACCCAGAACAGCCAGCGTATCGAGGAGCTGGCGGTGCAGGCAGGCAACGGCACGTTGAGTGCCAGCGACCGCGAGGCGCTGCAGAAAGAAGTGGATCAGCTGACGCAGGCCAATTCGCAGATCATCCAGAGTACCAACTACAACGGCACTGCCTTGTTCAACGGCGGCAGCAATACCACCTTCCAGGTGGGGGCCAATGGCAGTAGCGAGGCCCAGGTCAGCGTTACCGCGCCCAACCTGACGTCGGGCAGTACCGCGCTGAATGGCTACAACGCCAACGCCAATGCAACCGGTACCATCGACCTGTCCAATCCGTCGGCCGCTTTGTCGCAGATTCAGGCCGACCTGAAGCAACTGGGCAATAGCCGTGCCGACCTGGGCGCCGCCAGCAACCGCTTCGGCACCGCCATCGATAATCTGACCACGTCGTCGATCAATGCCGAGGCGTCGCGTAGCCGCATCCAGGACGCCGATTACGCCGCCGCTTCGGCCGAGCTGGCCCGCCAGCAGATCCTGAGCAACAGCAGTGTCGCGGTGCAGGCGCAAGCCAACCTGACGCCGCAATATGCGGCCAGCCTGTTGCGTTAGCCGGCATTATTTCTTTGGCCCCTGCCGTACAGTTACGGCAGGGGTGTCAGTTTGCCGTATTGAGTGGCATGTCCTGACCGGCGGCGCAAACCCGGTTGCGCCCTTGCTCCTTGGCCTGATACAGCGCCATATCGGCTTCCATCATCAATTGCCGCAGGTCGCAGTCGCCGCTGGTGCCGTGGCTGACGCCGATGCTGCATGTTTGCTGCAAACGCTGGCCGTCACTGCTCTGGATGGGCTGGCTTGCCAGGGCCAGGCGCAGGTTCTCTGCAATCAGCGTGGCGTGGTTGGCCGCATGGCCACTGAGCAACACCACAAACTCTTCACCACCACTACGTGCGTACAAGGCATCGAACGGGGCCAGCTGATTACGCAGCAGGCGGCCAAGATGGGCCAGTACGTCATCGCCAGCCAGGTGGCCGTACACATCGTTGACGCGTTTGAAGTGATCCAGATCCATGACCAACAGCGCCAGTGGTATGTCAGGGTTGGCGGCAAGCTGCGCTCTGGCGCGGTCATGAAACGCGCGCCGGTTATACAGCCCGGTCAGCGGGTCACGCATGGCCAGCTGGTAGAGCCGGATTTCCAGCGATTCGAAGCAGACGAAAATGAAAGCCAGAATCTTGGCAAACTCCAGCATGATCAGCCCGAAATTGGCCATCGCAAAGTGTGGCGAGCTGGCCAGCGCGCCCTGGCTGTCATGCATGGCCAGCGTGATGCGTGCCACCTGACCCAGCAGCAGCAGCAGGATGAGACTGCACAGCAGCCGGTAGCCCAGGCGCTGACGATGGGCACTATTGGCGAACACCTGCAGCGTGAGCAGGTTGAACAGGATGTAGGTAGTGCTGTACAAGGCGGCGCGCAGCTCGAAGTAAGCCGGCGCGGAAGAGATGGCCAGCAGCACGCCGCTGGCGAGGGCTACCAACCCGCCCAGCAGGCGCCACGGTACCTGGCGTTGCTCCAGTGCCAGTGCGCCACTCCAGGTCAGGCCTAGCGCGACAAAAAGAATGATATTGGCGACGTCAACCGACAGCCAGGCTGGCAGTACCGGGCGCAGGGCGATCAGCAACATGCTGACACTGGCCAGGATGCCGCCCGCACCCCAATGACGTAGCGCCCGCTCTTGCGGATAGCGCAGACCCATCAGCAGCACGGCCAGTGTCAGCAATGAAAACGTGGTGAGTTGAACGACGTACAGCGTGCCAAGATGCAGGGACATGTGCTATCTGCTTTAAGCCGGATTTGGCAATGATAAGCTAACGCTATGCAATCGTCGATGACACGCTGCCCGACAACCGCTAGCTAGCGCGACATAGCTGCCTCAGGTAACTACCTGCTGTGCGCAGGTCTTGCTCGATGGCGGCACGTACCCCGTCGGCATCGCCGGCTTGCAATGCCTGCAGCAGGGCGGTGTGAGCATCATTCATGGTTTTCCAGACGGCCAGGTCCTGGTGCAACTGGTTGGAAATGGGGCCGACGTATAGCCACACCGTTTCGATCAGCGACAACAGCACCGGCGAGCCACTGGCCTGGTACAGCTGCAAGTGGAACTGTTCGTTGGCATCCAGATAGGCTTTGACGTCATCGGCGACGATGGCGGCGTCCATGGCCTGGCACAAGGCCGCCAAACCGGCGCGGCCACCGGCGTCCAGGTGGCGGGCACCCAGCCAGGCCGCCTGGCCTTCCAGCAGGATACGGTTGAGCAGGATGTCGTCAAACTGGCTGATGGTCAGTTGTGGCACCGCCACGCCGCAGTTGGGAATGTTCACCAGCGCCTTTTCGGCGGCCAACCTTTGCAGCGCCGCCCGAACCGGCATCTGGCTGACGCCCATTTCGTCGGCCAGGTGCTTGATCTTCAGCCGTTCGCCGGGCAGCCAGCGGCCCAGCATCAGCCAGTGGCGCAGGGTGTCGTAGGTTTCATCTTGCAGGGTAGAGGCGGTAGCGGTCTTCATCGTACAAAGGCAGGTATGGGGCGCCCGCCAGCATAGCAGAAACACAACATGCTGCGCGCCATGCATTTGATCAAATGTTGACATTAATATTTGATCAAATTTACAGTGCGCCTTATCCGGCCTGCGTCATGGCGAGTGTTGTCCGGGATGGGGGGCTGCCTGTCAGCTTGGCCACCCGCCCATGCAGCGGCGAATCACCCGGCAGTGCCGTGTTGCCGCTACGCTCCACCTGCAGGCGCCGAATACGAGGAGAACCACCATGAACGACCGATTGGCTGCATTTATCCGCCAGCACCAGATCCACGAAATCGAATGCGTGATTCCGGACATGACCGGCGTGGCGCGCGGCAAGATCGTGCCCAAAAACCTGTTTCTGGCCGAAGACAGCATGAAGATGTCCAAGGCGGTGCTCACCATCACCGTCAACGGCGAATTTGCCGAGTTCGAGCGCTTTGCCGGCGCCAACGACCCGGACATGGTGTGCCGGCCGGACCCGGCCACCATCCGCCTGGTGCCGTGGGCCATCGAGCCGGTGGCGGTGGTGATTCACGATTGCGAGGATTTCGACGGCAAGCCGGTAGGCATCTCGCCGCGGGCCGTGCTGCGCAAGGTGCTGAAGCTGTACGAGGACAAGGGCTGGCGCCCGGTAGTGGCGCCAGAGATGGAGTTCTACCTGATCCGCCAGAACAACAACCCGCACGAGCCACTGCGCCCGCCGTCAGGCCGGGCAGGGCGCTCCGAGGTGGGGCGGCAGTCGTTTTCCATCGATGCGGTCAACGACTTCGACCCCTTCTTCCAGGAGCTGTCCGCCTTCTGCCAGGCGGCCGAGCTCAACGTGGAAACGCTGATCCATGAAGTAGGCGCCGCGCAGATGGAGATCAACTTCACCCACGGCGACGCCATGTCGCTGGCCGATCAGGTGTTCCTGTTCAAGCGCGCGGTGCGTGAAACCGCTTACCGTCACAACATTTTCGCCACTTTCATGGCCAAGCCGATGGAAGGCGAGCCGGGCAGCGCCATGCACATTCACCAGAGCATCGTGAGTACCCGCACCGGCGACAACATCTTCTCGCTGCCGGACGGCGGCCCCAGCCCGCTGTTCTTCCACCACATCGGCGGCATGCAGCGCTACCTGCCGCAGGCCATGCCGATGTTTGCCCCGTACGTTAACAGCTACCGCCGCCTCAGCCGCCACACTGCCGCGCCGATCAATGTGCGCTGGGGCTACGACAACCGCACCTGCGGCATCCGTATTCCGCCGTCCGGCCCGGCGGCGCGCCGGCTGGAAAACCGCGTGCCCGGCGTGGACGTTAACCCTTACCTGGCGATGGCAGCCACGCTGGCCTGTGGCTACCTCGGCATGGTCAACGCCATCGAGCCGTCGGCGCCAATGGACGACAGCGCCTACGACATGGACTACGAGTTGCCGCGCAGCCTGGAAGACGCGGTCGAGCTGATGCAGGCCTGCCCTGAGCTGGCCGACATTCTGGGCGAGGAGTTCGTGCAGGCCTTCTGTGCGGTAAAAGAGAAGGAGTTTGAAACTTTCAACCGCGCCATCACCGCCTGGGAGCGCGAGCACCTGCAGCTGCACGTTTGACACTTTACGATATCGATAAAAGAGCCCGCGCTGCCTGCCAGGGTTGGCCGCAGCCGTGCCATACAAAGGAGCACACCATGACCACCGCACGCCACGGCATAGACTGGGACAAGGCCCAGGCCCTGATGGCCGCCGAACGCGACACCTTCATCAGCCGCATGCCGCGCTCGCGCGCGCTGTCGGCCGATGCGGCCAACCATCTGCTGTTCGGGGTGCCGCTGCACTGGATGAACGACTGGTCGACGCCGTTTTCGCTGTATGTGGACCAAGCGCGCGGCGCTCGTTTCCGCGACGTGGACGGCCACGAGTACGTGGATTTCTGCCTGGGCGATACCGGCGCCATGTTCGGCCACAGCCCGCAGCCGGTGGCCGACGCAATCGCCCGCCAGGCGCAGCGCGGCTACACCGCCATGTTGCCCAGCGCCGACGGCGTATGGGTGGCAGAAGAGTTGGCGCGGCGCTTCGGCATGCCGTACTGGCAGTTTGCGTTGTCGGCGTCCGACGCCAACCGCTTTGCCATTCGCTGGGCGCGCGCCATCACCGGGCGCAGCAAAGTGCTGATCTTTAACGGCTGTTACCACGGCACGGTGGACGACGTGTTCGTCGATCTGGTGGATGGCCAGCCGCAAACCCGTGACAGCCTGCTGGGGCAGGTGTACGACATTACCCGGCATACGCGCAGTATCGAATTCAACGATCTGGCAGCGCTGGAAGCCGCGCTGCAGGACGGGCAGGTGGCCTGCCTGCTGGCCGAGCCGGCGATGACCAATATCGGCATGGTGCTGCCCGAGCCCGGTTTCTGGCAGCAGGCGCAGGCACTGTGCCGCCAATACGGTACGCTGCTGCTGATCGATGAAACCCACACCATCAGCAGCGGGCCCGGTGGCTATACCGCCGCCCACGGCCTGCAGCCGGACTTGTTCGTGGTGGGCAAGCCGGTGGCGGGCGGTGTGCCGTGCGCCGTGTACGGCTTTACCGAAGAGGTGGCACGCCGCGCCGAAGATGCCAAGCGCCACGCACCGCCGGGGCATAGCGGCATTGGCACCACACTCACGGCCAACCTGCTGGCCATGGCCGCCATGCGCGCCAACCTGGCCGAGGTGATGACCGACGCCGCTTATCAGCACATGTTCGGCCTGGCCGAAAGGTTGGCCGCCGGCCTGCGCGAGGTCATTGCCCGCCACCGCCTGCCGTGGTGCGTGACGCAGGTGGGGGCGCGTACCGAGTTCCAGTTCACGTCAGTGCCGCCGCGTAACGGCAGTGAGGCCGACCGCATCCTGGACGGCGAGCTGGAGCATATCGTGCACCTGTTCCTGTTGAATCGCGGCCTGCTGATTACGCCCTTCCACAACATGATCCTGGTCTGCCCGGATACCCGTGCCACGGATGTCGACAGGCTGGTACAAGCAGTGAGTGACTTTGCCGCTGCGGTAGCGCTGAGCTGACGATGCAGGCCGCATGTACGGGCTGGTGCGACATTCGTTACAATGCTGGCAAACAACCGCCATGCCTACGCCATGACTGACCAGCCCGACAAGCTTTCCGCCACCCCCGATAGCCGTTACGACCTGATTGTGCGCCTGCCAGAAGGGGTGGACCCCGCCACCTTGCGCCAGCCCCTGCTGCAGTCACTGGGTTTGAACCCGGTAAAGGCCGAACAGTTGCTGCAGCACCTTATCAATCACGGTGCCAGCCGTGTACGACGCGAGGTCAGCAAGGACGAGGCCGACATGGCCGCTGCTAGCTTTCAGGCTGCCGGCCTTGAAGTGGAAATCAAGGCTGTGTTGGCCCTGCTGGCCAAAGATGCCGTCGTTGCTGATAGCGAATGTCCGGGCTGCAAGCGCATGATGCGGCCCACGCCGCAGCGGCAGTGTCCGCACTGCGGCATTTTTCTGGACAAGATCGACCGCGACAAACTGCGCCAGAAACAGATACGCGACGAGGAGCTGCGCAAACTCAACGCTCGCCTGCAGCGCGAAGGCGAGCTGGCCAGTCAGCAGCAGCAAGAAGACAGTGAGCGCGCGTTGCGCAACCGCATCCGCGCCGAACTGGAGCGCGAGCTGGGCTTGCATCAGCCGTGGCGGGCCTTTTTTCGTGGTACCCGCGGCGCGGTTCGTGTCGGCGTGGTGGTGAGCATGCTGGGGCTGGCTTTCTGGGGCGGGCACCACCTGGGGTCGCTGCCGGGCAGTCTGAACCCTGCGCAGCAGGCGCTGCTGGCGCAGGGGACGCTGGGCGCAGTGATGGCTGGTGGCCTGCAAGGGCAGGCCATGGACCCGGAAGCCTTCGCCCAGTCGCCGGCCGGCGCTGCGCTGGCGGCTGGCAGTGCCGACTCCTTGCTACAGCCCGGCGCCACACCTGCCGGTGCCGAATGGCAGTCGGTAGCAGCCAGCTTGCAGAAGGAACGCAGCAGCCAAGGTGCCGGACTGGGAGAAAAACAACGGCTGACGCTCGCGCTGGTGGTGGCGCTGGCAGAAGCCGGCCAGGCGCAGCGGGCAAGCGAGTTGCTGCAACGGCTGCAGGCAACGCCTGGCTACCAGGCAGAGCTGGCGCTGCCGGACGAGATGCTGGCAGCCACTTGGCTGCTGGTGCAGCGGCCAGGCGGCCTGGGGAAGCCGGCACTGGACGAGCAAGCCGCGCTGCTGGCCAAGCTGCCGCCGGCGCAGGCAGTGCCGGTAGCAGCGCGCATGGCGGCCGTACTGGCCGGCAGTGCGGCCCTGCCGCCAGCGCAATGGCAAGCGTGGCTTGAAAGTGCCGGCAAGCTGTGGCAACAGCTGCCTGCCGGCGTGATGCGCGACTACGCTGGCAGCCAGTTGCAACGCTGGTATGGTCAGACACTGCTCAACGCCCTGCAGGTAAACGCAGCCAAGGGGCGCTGGCAGGCCGCGCGCGAGCAGGGGAGTGACTTGCAAAAGTGGGCGGCGGCCAACCCTGGCCTGGTAGCGAGCGCGCTGCGTTTGCAAGCGGCCACGGCGCTGGGTGATGCGGCCACGGCAGAGCCACTGCGCCAACAGCTGGCCAGCCAGGCCTTGCAGGCGGTGCGTAGTGGTGACCCTTCCTTGCAGTTGCAGCAACTGGCCGACCATGTTGGCGATATCGACATCACTACCTTGCTGCCGCAACTGGCGGCGCTGGTGCCGGCGCAAGCGGCCAACCTGCAGCCCTTGTTGTACAGTAGCCTGGCCTTGCTGGCGGCCGCGAGTGGTCAACCGGCATCGGCTGCCGAGTACCAGCAGCGGGTGGCTGCGGGCCTGACCGCCAGCGACGGGCGCGATGCGCAGATTCTGGCGCTGAGTGTCAGCTGCACCACCCGTCTGGCACGCTTCTACCAGCTAAGCCGGCAGCCGGCGCTGGCCGAGCAACAGTTGCGCAAGGCCGCCGCCGTGGTGGTGCCCTTGCTGCCGGCCGCGCAACCTGCCGCCTGATTGGCCATGATCTGAAAAGCACAAGGGCCTGTCGCTGGCGACAGGCCCTTGTCTATGGCGTTAGTGGCCTCAGGCGTTATTGGACAGCATCTCGCTGGCGTGCTGGCGCGTGGTGGCGGTGATGTCTTCGCCGCCTAGCATGCGGGCAATTTCCAGCACCCGGCCTTCGGCGTTCAGCGGCGCAATGCGGCTGACGGTGCGGCCATCGTTGCTGGACTTGCTGACCCGCCAATGCTGGTCGCCGCAGGACGCCACCTGCGGCAGGTGCGTCACGCACAGCACCTGGTAGCGTTCGCCCAGCTGTTTCAGCAGCTTGCCCACCACTTCGGCTACGCGCCCGCCAATGCCGACGTCCACTTCGTCAAAAATCAGCGTCGGCACGCTGGCCACCTGGCTGATCACCACCTGCATGGCCAGGCTGATGCGCGACAGCTCGCCGCCGGACGCCACTTTGGCCAGCGGGCGCAGCGTGCTGCCCTGGTTGGCCGCCACCAGGTACTCGATGGTTTCCAGACCGTGCGCCGTCGGCTCGCTGGCGGCAGACAGCTCGATGGCAAAGCGGGCGCCTTCCATCGCCAGGCGTTGCATTTCGGTGCTGATGCGTGCCGACAGCTCGCTGGCCGCCTGGCGGCGCTTGCCGGACAGGCTTTCCGCCTGCGCCCGGTAGCGGGCCAATGCGGCGGATTCGGCCACGGCCAGTGCGTCCTGATCGGTAGCGGCTTCCAGTGCGGCCAACTGTGCTTGCCAGTCTTGCAGCTTTTTCGGCAGGTCTTCCGGCTGGCAGCGGTATTTGCGCGCCATGCCCATCAGCGCATCGATACGGGCCTCTACCTCCACCAGTTGCTGCGGGTCGTCATCGAAACTGCTGCCGTAGTCGCGCAGGCTGTACACCACCTCGCGCAGCTCGGCGTCGACCGAATCCAGCAGTGCCAGCGACTCGGCCAGACGCGTATCAAAGCCGGACAGCTTGCCCAGCCGGTTTTGTACCTGTGACAGCAGCGACAGGCAGTTGCCGTCCATGTCGGACAGTACATCCACCGCCGCTTGTGCCGACTGTGCCAGCTCGGCCGCGTTGGCCAGCCGCGAATGCTGCTGGTTCAGTTGCGGCCATTCGTCTGCTTGCAGGTTGAGTTCGCTCAGTTCGCCGATCTGCCAGGTCAAGCGTTCGCGCTCCACCTCGGATTCGCGCAGGCGTTTCTCGGCATCCTCGCGCGCCTTACGCGCCTGTTGCCAGTCTTGCCAGGCAGCACGCACGTCCCGCGCCAGCTGGGTGGCGCCGGCGTAAGCGTCCAGCAGGCCGCGCTGGGTGTCGGGGCGCACCAGCGACTGGTGCGCGTGCTGGCCATGGATGTCGACCAGATATTCGCCCAGCGTTTTCAGCTGCGCCTGGGTGGCTTGCTGGCCGTTGATGAAACTGCGCGAGCGGCCGCTGCGGTCGATCAGGCGGCGGATCAGCAGCTCGCCGTCGTCGCCGGACAGCGCGTTGTCACTAAGCCAGGCCTTGAGGTCGGGTAGGCGCTGGATATCCAGGCTGGCGCTGATCTCGGCGCGGTCGGCGCCTTCGCGGATCTGCGCGATCTCGGCGCGGTCGCCCAGCAGCAGGCCCAGAGCGTCCAGAATGATGGATTTACCGGCGCCGGTTTCGCCGGTGAGCACGGTAAAG
Organism: Vogesella urethralis; assembly: GCF_007644045.2. Classification (GTDB taxonomy): domain Bacteria; phylum Pseudomonadota; class Gammaproteobacteria; order Burkholderiales; family Chromobacteriaceae; genus Vogesella; species Vogesella urethralis. Next base: position 30,992 of record NZ_VMDW02000004.1, on the reverse strand, counting down.
CCCGGGGAAAATTCCAGCTGTAGCTGGTCAACGATGACAAAGTCTTTGACGTGTAGCGTCAGCAGCATGGCTAGATGCCTCAGAGCAGGCGCTCGCCCCAGTGGAGCTTGTGGCGCAGCATGTCGTAGTAGTTGTAACCCACCGGGTGCAGCAGCTTCAGCGTATTGCGGTAGCTGCGGATGATGACCCGGTCCATTTCCATCAGGTCGCAGTGCGACTGGCCGTCAAAGTGCACGCGCGCGTCCAGGCCGCGCGTCAGCATGAACTCCACCTCGCAGCTGTTGCTGACCGCGATCGGGCGGTTGTTCAGCGACTGCGGGCAGATCGGCACCAGCGCCACCGCTTGCAGGGTGGGGTGCAGGATGGGGCCGCCGGAGGCCAACGAGTAGGCGGTAGAGCCGGTGGGCGTGCTGATGATCAGGCCATCCGAGCGCTGGCTGTAGACGAACTGGTTGTCGATGAAGACCTCGAACTCGATCATAGCGCCCAGCGCACCGCGGCTGATCACCACGTCGTTGAACGCCAGTGCGCTGGCGATTTCGGCGTCTTCGCGGATAACCGAAGCCTGTAGCAGGATGCGCTCTTCGGGGACGAACTGGCCGTCCAGAATGCGATCGATGGCGTCCAGCATCTCGTGCAGCGGGATGTCGGTCATGAAACCGAGACGCCCTTGGTTGATCCCCACCAGCGGGACGCGGTACGGGGCCAGCATGCGCGCCACCGACAGCATTGTGCCGTCACCGCCCAGGACGATGACCAGGTCGGCCAGCTTGCCCAGGTCGACGCGCTCGACCACCGGGTACTGGCCACCGGGCAGGTCGGCGCAGCTGTCGGCGTCTACCACGATGTGAAAGCCGCGGCCGGTCAGGTGGGCGGCCAGGCTCATCAGCGATTCGATGATCTGCGGTTTGCTGTGGCGGGCCACCAGGCCGATCTTGTTGAATAAGCGTGTCATGGCGTCGCTCAGTTGGGCTGGGCCGGCGGGGCCGCGTCCAGCGCTTTAAGGTAAAAACGGACCAGCTCGGCCAGCGAGTTGATTTCCAGCTTCTCGAACAGCTTGGCGCGGTGTGCCTCCACCGTGCGCGGCGACAAGTCCAGCTCGCGGGCGATTTCCTTGCTGGAACGGCCTTCGGCCACGTAGCGCAGGATCATGCGTTCACGCTCGGTAATGCGTTCCAGTTTCTGGCGCACTTCCTGGGTTTCCGCTTCCTGCTTCTGCTGCTGGATGCTGATGCGGATGGCCTTCTTCAGGCTTTCCAGTAACTGAACCGAATTCACCGGCTTGGTCAGAAAGTCGACGGCGCCACCACGGAAGGCGCGACGGCATTCTTCCAGGTCGCCGTGGCCGGTAACGAAGATGATGGGCATCTGGATGTTCTGCAGGTTCAGCATGTCCTGCAGTGCCAGGCCCGATGTTTGCGGCATGCGGATGTCCAGCACCAGGCAGCCGATTTCGTCGGGGCGGAAGTGCTGCAGGAAGGCCTCGGCGTGCTCGAAGGTCTGCACGCGCAGCCCCTGGGTGCCGATCAGCAAGGCTAGCGAGTCGCGTACTGCCGGGTCGTCATCGATGACAAATATCGTCGGGGTCATGGATGCCATTTATGCACTCACTCCTTCGCTTTCATAGCTACTGTTCATGACCGGCAGTTCGAAGTAAAACTCTGCGCCGCCGGTGGGCAGGTTGCTCGCACTGAGCACCCCGTCCATGTTTTCGATAATGGTGTGACTGATGGTCAGGCCCAGCCCCATGCCCTGGGCCTTGGAGCTGAAAAAGGGCTGGAAGATACGGCCCAGTACTTCTTCGCTCATGCCGGGGCCGTTGTCACGCACGCCTACCCGTACCCGACTGCCGCGCAGCTCGCTGTACAGGAAAAGTCGGTGTTCGCCTGGCTGGTCCATCATGGCTTCCATGGCGTTCTTGCACAGGTTCAGGATCACTTGCTCTACCTGGATGGTATCGGCAAAAACCAGCGGCAGGCTGGCGGCCAGATCGGTTTTGACCTGCACCTGGTGGTCGCGCAACTCGGGCTCGATCAGCGTCACCACGTTCAGCACCGCCTGGTTCAGGTCCACCGGTACCAGGTCGGCTTGTTTGCTGGCCACGAATTCTCTTAGTTTTTTGACGATATGCCCAGCCCGTTGCGCTTGCTTGACCGACGAGCGCAGCGCGCTGATCAGCAGGATGCGGTCCGGCTCTTCGTCTTCCAGCAAGCCGAGGCAGGCCTCGTTGTAACTGACAATCGCCGATAGTGGCTGGTTGATCTCGTGGGCAATGCCGGAGGTCATCTCGCCCAATGTGTTGATACGTGCCACCCGTGCCAGCTCAGCCTGGTGCTGTTTGAGCCTGGCCTCGCTGCGTTCCAGCGCTTCGGCCATGCGCTGCCGCAGTGGCGCCATGTCACGGAAGGTAATGACCAGCCCGCGCAACGCACCGCCCTGGTCCGGTAGCGGCGAAATCGTGCCTTCCACGTAAAACACCTTGCCGCCTTGTTCGATGTAGGCGTTCTCCGGCAGCGTCACCTGTTGGCCGCTACGCAGGCAGGTTTGCAACGGGTCCAGCACCGCTTCGCGCGCCAGGTCAAAGCGCAGTTGCCACAGTTCGCTCAGCTGGCAGCCGACGGCGCTGGGGCCATGGGTGTTCAGTAGCAACGCCGCCTTGGGGTTCAGGTATTCCACCTGCAGCTCACGGTTGGTCACCAGTACGGCGTCGTCGATGCTTTCCAGGGTAATCATTGCCTGTTGCCGCTCGCGGTTCAGCGCGTCGTGATAACGGTCGCGTTGCATGCGTTCATTGTGTTGCGAGGCCGCAATCAGCAGCAGCAGCGCATTGATCAGTGCCGAGGCGCCGGCAGCCAGGCCATACAGGTACCAGGGAATGTGGCCGGGGGAACTGGGGCGCGACACCGACAATTTGTACGGGAAGTAGTCGCGCTCGATCGATAGCTCGCTTTGCCGCGGTGGAAACAGCCGCCGGGCAATGGCGCCGGCCGGTTCGCTATCGGCCGCCGATTGCTGCAGCACGATGGCGGGTACCTGGCTGCCGGGTGTGGCGGGCAGCAAACGAATACCATAAGGTTGCATCGAGCTGTCTTGCATGGCCAGCAAGGCTTCTGCACGAACGCCGACGGTGATGATGCCGATGGCTGCGGCCATGCGTTCTTCTGGCGAGGTTGGCGGAATGCCTTCCGCATAGATGGCCTTGACAAAGCCAAAGCCGTGACCGCCGTCCCGCATGCGGTAGGGGCGGGTGATTTCGATGTCGGTGCTGCGCATGGCACGCTGTACGGCCGGCCCCAGCAGACGATCCTGCAGGATATCCAGGCCCTGCATGAAGGCGTAGCGGTTGGCAGCGGCAGGCTCGGCGTTGATCAGGGGGACATAAAAAGGCCGGGCAGTGGCGGGGCGCCACAACTGGTTGTCCAGCCAGCCGTTATCGCTATCGCTTTGATAATCCTTGATGAAGAAGGGCTGGTAGCGCTGAAAGCTGATCGAGGCTTCGAAATTTTCGCGCTCCGCCAGGCTTACCTTGGGCTGAAAGCCCATCAGGTAGATATAGGGGTAGCGCGACCCGATACCTTGGGCATACTGCCGGAAACGCTGCCTGTCCATGCCGTAGTTGGCCGCAGAGAGCTCGGAAAAGCCGTAGACAGCGGTTTCGCAGATCAGCAAACGCTCTTCCAGCGTTTTCTTGATGTGCAGCGTGGTGGCATCAAATTGCTGCTGACGGCTTTCTTCGGTGAGCAGGATAGCGGCCACCAGAATGGCAATCGACAACAAGGCCCACAGCAGCAGAAAGCTGACCCGGACACGCCATGGCAGCTCACGGACCATCTGGGGCCATTGGCGGAAGCGGAACAGGCCGGTACTGGCAGGAAGGGAGTCGCGGGCGCGCATGGTGGCCGTGGCGGCAGGTGTCAGGGGACGGCAATTGTAACGCATCCGGGCGGCATGACTGTAGTGGCCATGCCGCCTGGTGGCACGTTAGGCCCGGTTTTTCAGTAAAGCGGGCAGGTGACGATACAGTTTATGCAGCTTGGGCGCGATCACGGCCTGGCAGTAACCGGCGTTCTGGTTGCGGGCATAGTAGTCGTGATGATAGTGCTCGGCCGGATAAAACCGGCTGGCCGGTTTTACTTCGGTCACGATGGCGCTGTCGTAGACGGCGGCCGCCTCCAGCTCGCGCAGGCAGGCGAGGGCGGCAGCATGCTGTTCGTCACCATGGGTGTAAATGCCGGAACGGTACTGACTGCCGACATCGTGACCCTGACGGTTCAGCGTGGTGGGGTCGTGAGTCAGGAAAAAAACCTGCAGCAGGGTGGTGTAGCTGACGCGTTCCGGCTGGTAGGTGATTTCGATTGCCTCGGCGTGGCCACTGTCGCCACGGCAAACGCTTTCGTAATCCGGGTCCGGCAGGTGGCCGTCGATATAGCCCGGTACGATATCCAGCACACCGTCCAGCTGGCGGAACACCGCTTCGGTGCACCAGAAACACCCTCCGGCCAGGGTGGCTTTGGCAGTATCCATCAGAATGCTCCTTTCAGGTGATGGCGCGCCAGCAAGGCGCGCACGGTCTGGCAATGGATGGCGACGGTGTCGTCAATCGGCACGGCGTAGCCACCGGCCATGGTGACCACCAGTGGCCATTGCCGTTGTTCGCACAGCGCGAAAACCTGCTCGTCTCGCTGTGCCAGGCCCTGCATGCTCAGTTGCAGGCGGCCCAGCCGGTCGCCGCTATAGGGGTCGGCACCGGCCAGATAGAACACCATGTCGGGCTGGAAGCGTTGTTGCAGGGTATCCAGCGCGTTGGCCAACGCCGCAAGATAGGCGTGATCGCCGGTGTCGTCCGGCAGGTCTACATCCAGCGTAGAAGCCACGCGACGGAAGGGGAAGTTCTTTTCGCCGTGTAGCGATAACGTGAACACGCTGCTATCACCGGCAAACAGCTCGGCGGTGCCGTTGCCCTGGTGTACGTCCAGGTCGATGACGGCGGCGCGCCGGATCAGGCCCTCCTGTTGCAACACGCGAATGCTGACAGCCACGTCGTTGAACACACAGAAGCCCCCGCCCTTGGCGTGGGCGGCATGATGGGTGCCGCCAGCAAGGTTGATGCCGCAGCCGTAGTGCAGTGCACTGCGTGCCGCGGCCAGCGTGGCGCCCACCGAGCGGCGGCTGCGCTCCACCAGCGCCGCACTCCACGGCAGGCCGATCTCACGCATGATGGCGGGGCTGATGCTGCCATCCAGCATGCGGCCAACGTAGTCGGGGTGATGCGCCAGCACCAGCTCTGCCGGGGTGGCAGCTGGCGCTTCAGCCAGGCGATCAGGCGCCATTGCCGCCACGGCCTGGCCGAGCATGCCGTACTTTTCGGCGGGAAAGCGGTGGCCGGCAGGCAAGGGCAGGGCGAACTGGTCGGTGCGGAAGATCAGCACGCGGCCTCCAGCAGAGCAAAGCGCGGCTGGGCGATGCCATCAATGATGACCGTTTCGCAGAACATGGCGAGCGGGCGCACCCACAGCCCCTGTTCGCCGTACAACGGGCGGTACAGCGCCATCCACTCGCCGCTTTCGCTGTGACGCGCCACGTCGATCAGTTGGTATTCATTGCCCTTGTAGTGCCGGTAACGGCCGGGGGTGATACTGGGCGGTGTCATGCCGGTTCTCCTGATGAAAGGCTGCGCATTGTGCCGTGTGGCCGTCGGCTTCACAAATCTGCTGGCCGCTGCCAGGCCATGGTGAGGAAGACTTCGTCGCGGACAAACCCCAGCCGGCGATACAAAGCCTGCGCCGGCAGGTTGTCGTGGGCGGTTTCCAGCCATAGCGTGGCACCTGGTGGCAGCGCGTACTGGATGCTTTGCAGCAGCCGGGCAGCCACGCCATGGCGACGCCATGCCGGCGCAACGTACAGATCGTGCAGCAGGTCGTTACGCTGCAGCGTCAACGTGGAGTGGCCGTGATAGCACAGCGCAAAGGCAATCACGTCGCCATGGTGCAGTGCCAGCCACAAGCTGGCTTCCGACTGCTGCAGGCGCGCGTGCAGGTAAGGTTGCAGCGTGGCCGTGTCGCTTTCCAGGCCGTAAAAGCGGCGATAGGCCACCAGCAGTGGCAGCATGGCGTCGATGTCGGCCACGCCGCCCTGGCGCAGCAAGATTTCGTGGGGCGTGGTGCCGTCTGGCGGGCTTGTATACAATGCGCTGCTCCCTTGTTGTGGTGAAATCATGAAAATTGTACTGGCCCCGATGGAAGGCCTGGTCGATGACGTCATGCGTGACGTCTTGACGCGTGTCGGCGGTATCGATCTGTGCGTGACCGAGTTTGTCCGCGTCACCAATTCGCTGCTGCCGGTGCGCACCTTCGAGCGGCTGGCACCCGAGCTGGCCCATGCTTCGGCTACCCGCTGCGGCGTGCCGGTACGGGTGCAGCTACTGGGTTCGGAACCTGGCTGGTTGGCCGAGAACGCCATACGCGCTGCCGAACTGGGTGCTGCCGGGGTGGATCTGAATTTCGGCTGCCCGGCGCCGACTGTCAATCGCCACCGTGGCGGCGCTGTGTTGCTGAAGGAGCCTGAAGTACTTTATAGCATTGTGCAGGCGGTACGCGCGGCGGTACCCGACAACGTGCCTGTGACGGCCAAAATGCGCCTGGGCTACGAAGATACCAGCCTGACGCTGGCGTGCGCCGATGCTATTCAGCGTGGTGGTGCGCAAGAGTTGTGCGTGCACGCCCGCACCAAGGTGGAAGGGTATCGCCCCCCGGCGCACTGGGAATGGCTGGCGCGTATCCGCGAGGCAGTGACCATTCCGGTGGTCGCCAACGGCGAAGTGTGGACACTGGAAGACTACCGCACCATTCGCGACATCAGCGGCTGTGACACGGTGATGATCGGCCGCGGTCTGGTGTCGTGCCCCGATCTTGGCGCGCGCATCCGGCATTGGCAGCAAACCGGTGAGGTACAACAGCAGGCGCCATGGCAGGTGGTGCTGGGCTGGGTGCATGACCTGGCGCAACAATGTCAGTTGCGTGCTGAGGGCGGCAACTATGCGGTAAGCCGCACCAAGCAGTGGGTGAAAATGCTGCAGCGCAGCTATGGCGAGGCGGAAATTTTCTTTAGTGAAATCAGGCAGTTGAATGACTTTACATCGCTGGACGCACTCTTTTTGCAGCGCAGGAACGCCTTGTAGGTATTTTTACGCATAGCCGCAGCACGTTGCAGGCTATATCATTGAATCATCTTCTGAATGCCCTGCTTTCCTCGCAGACAGTTCTGAAGCGGGCCGCAGGCCCGACCTTACAAAACCTCCTGATTTGTGACGATTCAGGAGGTTATTTTTTTGCCTGCTGTCTTTCCGTGTGCGCCGGTCATTATTGGCTGTTTATACTGAACACCAATCTTCAGTAAGGAAACGCCATGTCCCGTCATCCCTTCGCCACCGTTGCCGTGCTGTGCGGCACGCTTGCTGCCTGTAGTACTTTGCCACCCGAGCCTCCCGGCCAGTTGCGTAGCGAGCAACTGCTGGCGCTGGACGCCGGTATGACCTTGCTGCATATCACGGCACGGCAGCCGTCACAGCCACGGGCACGGGTGCCGGTGCGTGGCTTGGCGGCGGGCGAGCAGCTGCTCAGTATCGACTATCGCGTTGCGCGGGGCGTGTTGTACGGGCTTGGCAGCCAGGGGCGGCTATATACCATCGACCCCGACAGCGGTCAGGCGCGTGCGGTTGCCGAGCAGGGTGCCACGCTGGTGGCGGGCAAGCGCTACGATATCGATTTCAATCCGACAGTGGATCGCATCCGCGTCGTCAGTGACCTGGGCGGCAATATGCGCCTGCACCCGGATACCGGCAAGGCAATCGATGGCAACGCGGCCGTTGACGGCGTTCAAAGCGACAGCCCTTTGCAGTACGTGGCAGGTGACGTCGCCGCCGGCAAGCAGGCTGCCGTGGTAGCGGTGGCCTACACCTACAATGCCCGCAATGACAAAATCACCACGCTATACGGCATTGATGCCGAAGGTGGCACGCTGGTAATGCAAGGATCGCACGAGAATGAAACCCCTTTTGTGTCGCCAGACAAGGGCAGCCTGCGCACGGTGGGTAGCCTGTTGCTGCCGGGGTGGGACCTGGTAGGTCTGCAGCGGGGCGGGCAGGGGTATGGCGCCATCCAGCAGGCGGCATTTGACATTTCCGACGTGAAGAACGTCGCCATGCTGGCGGCAAGACAAAAGCTGGGCGGTAGCCAGCTGTATGAAGTCAATTTGCAAACTGGCAGGGCGACCCGGCTGGGGCGTATCGATCAGGGGCAAGCGCTGGTGGGGTTGGCGATTGTGCCTTGATGACCATCACCTGAAAAAAAGCCGCCCGGGTTGGGCGGCTTTTTTGTGGCGCTTAGGCTCCAAACCAGTGTTGCGTCCGCGCGAAGGCGAGGCGCTCTTGCAGATAGGCCCAGAGTGCCGGACAGCCGGCTTCGATCGGTTCCCGGATGCGGTCAACCACGCGCTCGTAACTGATGCCGTTTTCCCGCCAGCTCTGCCCGTTATTGGCCAGGTTCAGCAGCACCGGCATGGCGCGATCGGCGGCGTTGGCGAAACGGGCCTCGGCGGTTTCGGCGGCTTCGAATTCCTGCCACAGCGCGAGGAAAGCATCGCCTTGTTGGGCTGGTAGCAAGCCGAATATGCGCTTCACGGCAACCAGCTCGGCGGCTTTGCGTTCTTCCCAGCCTTCGGTGGCGTACACAATAGTGTCGCCGGTATCGATCTCGCCGATGTCATGCACCAGCAGCATGGCGATGACGCGCTGGATATCCACCGCTTGCGGCGCGTAAGGCGCCAGCGAGGCAGCCAGCATGGCGATTTGCCAGCTGTGTTCAGCGGAGTTTTCCTGGCGATCCAGCCCCAGTGGGCGCGTTTTGCGGGTAACGCCCTTGAGCTTGTCCAGCTCCAGAATGAAATCGATGATCTGCTGCATGATGCGTCCAGAAAGTTGGCTGGCCGCGATTTTAGCGCAGGCACCCGATAGTGTCAGGCACTGTCGTGCAGCAAGTGCCCCAGCTGCGCCGTGGCAGACAGCGTGGCCGCGGCCTGTTGCATCTGCGGGCTGCCCGCCAGGCTGCCGTGCTGCTGCAGCAGTCGTAAAGTCAGCTGCAGGTTGTTGTGAACCTGCAGCGCCAGATCCAGGCTGACGCCGTCCAGCCGGTTTTGTCTGCCGGGCTGTTGGCGGCGCTCTCCCGGCAGGCGGCCGCCTTGGCTGCTGTTGACGGGAGGTTCGTACAAGCGGCTTGGCAGCGGCCATTCGTCTTCTGCCGTAGCGGCTCTGCCGGTCAGCTCGCCGATCAGTTGCTCGAACTCTTTTATCAAGCTGCCCGCTTCGCCCAGTTGGGCGTGATGGCGGATGCCCAGCATGGTGTTATCGCGTAGCAGCAGGCTGCGACGCAGCAAGAATCGCAGCTTGCCATGTGCCAGTGCCCGCAAATGCGCCATCTCGCCGCCGGCTGCCGCCTGGCGCAGACCGTCCAGCCAGCGTGCCCAGTCTTGGTACTCACTGGCCAGCGATTGTCGGTCATCGCTATTGCTTGCAGGCGGAGTGTCACGCCGGGAAGGCGCTTGCGGCCAACCATATGCGTTGGCGGGGGTGATCAGTTTGCGTCGAATACGATCCATGATGTTTTCCTTGCAAGACCTGATGGCATCATTATCAGATACTGACAGTGAAAACTTTAATGCCATAAGCAATGCTGCACATAGGCAGTGCCACTTCAATAAGCCTGCATTGATTCTTGTAGGATGGCAACGAATGTTTGGATGGCAAAAATACTACGCATTCGACATTTATCACATCGCTTGAATCAACTTTTTCTGTAGGTTTTCATGACTAGTGCATGGCATCTGTTGTGGCCACTCGCGGCCACTGCCCATACTGCCCCTTGCTAACCAACTGGTAGCGGGGAGGGAAACATGAAGCTGGCAATCGTAATTGGCTGTCTGTGGATGGCGCCTGTCATGGCCATGAACGTCGCATTCCTGAACTACGGCAAGAAGGAGGAAGCCTACTGGCACAGTGCCAGTCGCGCCATGCAGGCGGCGGCTGCAGATCTTGGCATCAAACTGGAGGTGAGTTATGCCGAGCGCAAGCAGCAGCGCATGCTGGCGGCGGCGCAGGCTTTGGCAGCCAGGCCTGCCAGCAAACGGCCCGATTACGTGATTTTTTCCAACGACTTCGCCTTGGGGGCCGAGCTGCTGCCGATTCTTGACGGTGCGGGAATCAAGACTTTCATGGCTTTCAGCGGACGCGGCAGCGACCAGAATATTGGCTCGCCGCGGCAGCGTTATCGGCACTGGCTAGGTTCGCTGGACCCGGATGCAGAGCAGGCTGGCTACCTCACGACAAAAGCGCTGATCCAGCAGGCCCGGGCGCGCCGACCCGATGCGGGCCGGTATGAGCTGCTGGCTATCGGTGGTGACCCGCTCACGCCATCCTCGGTACGGCGTAGCGACGGCATGCGCCGTGCTGCGAGTGAGGCCGCGGATGTCGAACTCGTCACCGAAGTCTACGCTGTCTGGGATCAGGCTCGTGCGCAGCAGCAGGCGAGCTGGCTGTTTCAGCGGCATCCGGCACCAGACATGCTATGGGCTGGCAATGACCTGATGGCCTTTGGTGCCATGCAGGCATGGGCGGAGTGTTGTCTGGCACGCGGCCAGCCGCCGTTATTCGGCGCCATCAATACTTCTGATCAAGCCTTGCAGGCGCTGGCGGATGGCAAGTTGGCCGCATTGGCTGGCGGCCACTTCATGACCGGCGCCATTGCGCTTGTCATGCTGCATGACCATTGGCGCGGCAAGGATTTTGCCGACCTGGGGCTGGAACAGACGTTGCCGGTAATCATGCTGTTCGATGCTCGCACTGCCAGGCGCTTCATGCAGCGTTTCAAGGGCGCCGATTTTTCCAGTATCGATTTCCGCCTTTACAGCCGGGTGCTGAACCCGGCGCTAAAGCAGTATGGCTTTTCGTTCGCTCCCTTGTTGCGCTAAGGGTTTTACTTGAGGTAGGAGCGCAAAATGGTCAGCAACTGCGCCACCTCGGCCTCTCGCTGCGCCTGGGGCAAGTCTGGCGCGCCAACGTGCTCGCGGATGTGGCCTTCCAGTACCTGGGTCATCAGGCCGTTGACGGCGCCGCGGATGGCGGCAATCTGCTGCAATACGGCCATGCAGTCCTGACCTTCCTGTAAGGCTTTTTCCAGCGCTTCGGCTTGCCCCTTGATGCGGCGTACGCGGGTAAGTAGCGGCTTTTGTTGGGCAGTCGTGTGGGCCATCGGGCACTCCATATACTGGGGGGTAGTATAAAAACAGGGGCATGCGTATACTGCCACCCAGTATAACACCGCAAGGAAACCGCCATGTCTGCCTGGGTACACCATCACCATTTTGATCAGGGCAACCCGATGGCCGAGCGGCGTACCCGCTGGGCGGTCGCCTTGACCGTCGCCATGATGGTGGCTGAAATCAGCGGTGGCTGGTGGTACAACTCGATGGCGTTGCTGGCAGATGGCTGGCACATGAGCTCGCACGCCCTGGCCCTGGGGTTGGCGCTGTTCAGCTACGCCGCTGCCCGCCGCTATGCGGCAGATGGCCGTTTTGCTTTTGGCACCTGGAAGATGGAAACGCTGGGCGGCTACAGCAGCGCGTTACTGCTACTGGGAGTGGCTGGCCTGATGCTGGTGCAGTCGCTGGCGCGCCTGTTACAGCCGGGCCCCATTCACTACGACCAGGCCATCGCGCTCGCGGTGGTGGGTCTGCTGGTGAACCTGCTGTGTGCGTGGCTGCTGCACGATGGCCACGATCACCACCACCATCACGGGCATGATCATGGCCACCATCATCACGATCATCATGACCACCACGACCTGAACCAGCGCGCGGCCTTCCTGCATGTGCTGGCCGATGCGGCCACCTCGGCCTTGGCCATTGTGGCCTTGCTGGCTGGCAAATGGTGGGGGGCGGACTGGATGGACCCGCTGATGGGCATGGTTGGTGCGGTGTTGGTCGCCAGCTGGGCCAAGGGTCTGCTGCAGGATAGCGGCCGGGTGCTGTTAGACGCCGAGATGGATGGCCCGCTGACCGCGCAAGTGCGTGAGGCGCTAGCCGGCTTGCCGCAACCGGCCGCGGTCGCAGACCTGCACCTGTGGCGGGTTGGCCGCAACAGTCACGCCTGTATCGTGGTGCTGGAGCACGACGGCCAGCTTAGCGTGGAGGCGGTGCATCGCCAGTTGGCGCCGCTGGCCGGTGTGCAGCACCTCAGCGTAGAGCTGCGTCGCCGCCTGCGGCCAACCGTTAGGGCGGCGCGCATCACGCCAGTTGCGTCGCCAGCCCGTACTCGTCGATGAAATCCAGCAACGCCGTCAGTGCCGCCGGGCGGTGGCTGCGGCTGGGGTAGACTGCGTAATAATGATTGTCCGGCGGCGGGTGGTCCGGCAGCAGGCGCTGCAGGCTGCCGTCGGCCAGCGCGTCACGCACCATGAAGCGTGGCAGCAGGGCAATGCCGGCACCGGCGACGGCCAACTGGCGCAAGGTGTTCAGATTGTTGGCGCGCAGCCTGGCGTGGCTGGCGTCTACCCGTATTACATCCCCCGCTTGTTGCAGCGGCCACTGTGGCAGTACCCCGTGCATCAGTAGCCGGTGGCCTGCCAGTTCGTCAGGGGTCTGCGGCCAACCTTCCCGTGCCAGATACGCTGGCGACGCCACCAGCACGCGGCCTACCGGCCCGATGCGGCGTGACACGAAACAGGAATCGGCCAGCTGGCCGGTGCGTAACGCCAGGTCAATACGCTCGGCGATCAGGTCCAGTTGCGCATCGCTGATCACGCATTCCACCGTTACCGCCGGATGGCGCTGCTGAAACGCCGCCAGCAAACCCGGCAATAGCAGCGTGCCGGAGGCTTCCGGCGCGGTAATGCGCAAGGTGCCGGCTGGCGCATCGCGCAGCCGCGATAATGCTGCGTCGGCCGCGCTGGCGGCATCCAGCATTACCTGACAATGCTGCAGATAGACCTGGCCGGCCTCGCTGAGGGTGAGGCGGCGGGTGCTGCGGTGCAGCAGCCGCACCCCCAGCAGATTCTCCAGCTCGGCCACCCGCTGGCTCACCGTCGATTTGGGCAGCCCGCTAACGCGTGCCGCGGCGGTAAAGCTGCCTTCGCGGGCAACCAGCGCAAACAGCGCCATGGCGTCCAGTTTCATGCTTATTGTCCGTAATGACGGATAGTCTTTCCGGATTATAGCGGCTAATCAATTTAATCCAATGGCGGCACACTGGCTGGCATAGACAAGTCACCAAGGAAACCGCATGTCCATTACCGTGATTGCCACCCTGGGTTGCCAACCCGGCCAGCGCGCCGCCTTGCTGCCGCTGCTGGATGCCTTGCGCCGGGCCACCTTGCATGAGCCGGGCTGCCTGCAATACGTGCCCAATCTCGACCCATCCGCACCCGACTGCGTGGTGATGGTCGAGGCCTGGCAAGACCAGGCTGCGCTGGACGCGCACACCGCCAGCCCCCATTTTCAGCAGTTTCGCGAGCAGGCCGCACCGTTGCTGGCCAGTCTCGACATCCGCTTGCTGCAACCGCTCTAATCCTTGAAAGGAATACCGATGAAAGCCATCGCCGCCTTTGCTGGCCTGCCAGCCGACCACCCACAGTCGCTGCAGGACATTACCTTGCCCACCCCGGTCGCCCATGGCCATGACCTGCTGGTGCGCGTTCACGCCATTTCGGTCAACCCGGTGGATACCAAGATTCGCCGCAGCTTGCCCGCCACCCCGCAGGAAACGCCCCGTGTGCTGGGCTGGGACGCTGCTGGCGTGGTAGAGGCGGTGGGAGAGCAGGTGACACTGTTCCAGCCTGGCGATCGCGTCTGGTACGCCGGGGCCATTCAACGTGATGGCAGCAATTGTGAATACCAGCTGGTGGACGAGCGTCTGGTTGGCCGCATGCCGGCAACGCTGGACTTTGCTGCGGCTGCCGCCTTGCCGCTGACGGCCATTACCGCGTGGGAGCTGCTGTTTGACCGGCTGGGCCTGCACCAGGGCGGCCATCACGGCGAGCGCTTGCTGATTGTGGGTGCTGCCGGCGGGGTGGGCTCCATCCTGATCCAGCTGGCGCGTGCGCTAACCGGTCTGCAGGTGATTGCCACCGCGTCGCGCCCGGAAAGCCAGGCATGGGTGCGCGAGTTGGGGGCGCAGCAGGTTATCAACCATCAGCAGCCGCTGTCGGCAGGGCTGGACGCGCTGGGTGTGGCGGAGGTGGATTACGTGATCAGCCTGAACCAGACCGACCGCCACTTCGAAGAGATCGTCAAGGTACTGAAGCCGCAAGGCAAGCTGGCGCTGATCGACGACCCGGAGCCGATCGACGTGCGCCTGTTGAAGCGCAAAAGCCTGTCGCTGCACTGGGAACTGATGTTTACCCGTTCGCTGTACGCCACCGGCGACATGGTGGCGCAGCATCAGCTGCTGCAGAAGGTGGCCGACATGGTCGACGCCGGGCGCATTCGCAGCACGCTGGCGGCACAGCTGGGCAGCATTAATGCGGCCAACCTGTGTCGTGCTCACGCGCTGCTGGAAAGCAATGCCGTGACCGGTAAGGTGGTGCTGGCCGGTTTTGACGACTAAGCCACACATCGGCGGTGCCAAACTTATCGCAAGCGGCGGTGTGCGGGTGGCTTTGCTAAGGTGACTGCAGTCCATGAGCCTTGGAGTCATCATGCCCGACATCAGCCGCCGCGATTTTCTGAATGGCCTGGCCTTTACCGGCGCTGCCGCCACGCTACCTGCCAGCGTGGTGCTGGCCGCATCACCGGGGGTGTATCCGCCAGCGCTCACCGGCTTGCGCGGTAGCCACCCTGGCGCCTACGAGCAGGCGCACCAGTTGGCATGGGGTGGCCAGCGGCCAGCCGGCAAGCCGGTTGCGCCGGCAGAACAGTACGATCTGGTGGTGATTGGCGCCGGCATCAGCGGCTTGGCGTCAGCGTATTTTTACCGCCAGCAATACCCGGCTGCCAAGGTGTTGCTGCTGGACAATCACGACGACTTTGGCGGCCATGCGCGCCGCAACGAGTTCAGCGTTGGCGGCAAAACGCTGATCAGCTACGGCGGGACGCAGTCGTTCGATCACCCTGGGTCTTACAGCAAGGTGGCTAGCAAGCTATTGCGCGAGCTCGGTATCGACCTGCCCGCGCTGGCGCAAGCCTACGACCTGCAACACTTTCAACGTCACGGCATGAGCAGCGGCGTGTTTTACGATGCCGCACATTTTGGTCGCAACGTACTGCTGCGCAGTGCGCAGCCCACCACCGATGCCCCTTCCGCGCAGGCAGCTGCCTGGCTACCTGGGATGCTGGATGCGCCGCGTTTTGCCGATACGCTGGCGCGGGCGCCACTCAATGCCGCGCAGCGCCGGCAACTGCAGGCCGTGCTGGCTGGCGGGGCGCAGCCGGCTTTGGCCGCCTGGCTGCGCGACGGCAAACGGGCGCCGCGCTTCGAGCAGTTGCGCTACACCGATTTGCTGCGCGAGGTGTACGGTATCCGCGATACGGCCTTGCTACTGCTGTTGAGCATGCCGCTGGCAGAAGATGCCGCCTTGGGCGGCAATGCCATCACGTTGCCGCTGGCGCTGGAGGGCGGCTTGCTGGGCTTGCCATCAGCAGCCCGCCTGGCGGACTGGCTGGATGACGACAGCTTGTTGCCAACGGAGGATGAGACAGAAGACGATGCAGAAGGTGACGCGCTTTACGTTCATCATTTTCCGGATGGCAACGCCACGCTGGCTCGCCTGTTGGTACAGCGCCTGATCCCCACAGTGGCCAAGGTGACGAACCCGGTGCAGTCGGTGGCCGCCGCATTCGACTACCGCAAGCTGGACCAGGCTGACAGCCCGGTGCGGCTGCGGCTGCGCAGTCTGGCGGTGGAGGCGGTCAACCAAGGGCAGGGCGTGCGAGTGCGCTACCTGCGCGACGGCAAGTTGTACGAGGCCACTGCACGGCACAGCGTGATGGCGGGTTGGCACATGTTGGCCGCACACATCTTGCCCGAGCTGCCCGCCAGCCAGAAAGCGGCCATGCGCGCCAACTTGAAGTTGCCGCTGGTTTACGTGCAGGTGGCACTGCGCCGCTGGCCTGCCCTTCAGCGTGCCGGCGTCGCCGCCGCGTATTGCCCGGGCAGTTTCTTTCAGTTTGTGCAGCTGGATTTCCCGGTGCGCATGGCGGCGGTGGCGCCGCCAGCAAACACTGATCAGCCAGTGGTGCTGCTGATGATCCGCATGCCCTGCCCACCGTTGGGCGAGGGCGAGGCGCCCGACTTGCTGCGTCAAGGCCGGGCCGAGCTGCTGGGCGCTGACTTTGCCAGCTACGAAAACCAGGTGCGGCAGCAGCTGCAGGCCATGTACGGCGCCCATGGCTTTGACGCCAAGCGCGACATTGCGGCCATCACCGTCAACCGCTGGGCGCATGGTTACACCTGGGAAGATGCCCAGTACCAGGGTGAACCGGCACACACACTGGCGGCGCGGCCGCTGGGTCGCATCGTGATGGCCGGCACCGATAGTACTGGCAGAGCATACACGGACGCCGCCATCGATGCGGCCTGGCAAGCGCTACGGCAGTTGCCCCGCCCCTGATGCCAGGCTGCCGCGGCAGCGGGTGCGCTGGTATAATGCCCGGTTTGCCAATATGGAAGGTGCAACCGTGCGCTATCGTCTTGCTGTGCTGCCGCAATACCTGCTACCCAAACAGGCACTGACCGAACTGGCTGGCCGCATTGCCAACAAGGCCGGCGGTGAAGCCACCACGCGCCTGATCGAGCGTTTCATCCGACGCTACAAGGTAAACATGGCGGAGGCGGCCAACCCGGACCCGGCCAGCTACCCCACCTTCAACAGTTTTTTTACCCGTGAGCTCAAGCCCGGTGCACGCCCGCTGGCGAATGCCGACTATGTGTGCCCGGTGGATGGCGCCATCAGCCAGTTTGGCGCCATCGAGCAAGACCAGATCTTCCAGGCCAAAGGCCATAGCTACAGCACCACCGCGCTGGTGGGTGGTGACCGCCAGTTGGCCGCACAGTTTGAAAACGGCCACTTTGCTACCATTTACCTCAGCCCGCGTGACTATCACCGCATCCACATGCCGGCCGACGGCCGACTGCTGCGCATGATCCACGTACCGGGTGAGTTGTTTTCGGTCAACCCCACCACTGCCCGCGGCGTGCCTGGTCTGTTTGCGCGCAACGAGCGCGTGGTGTGCGAATTTGCTACCGATAACGGCCCGTTCGTTCTGGTGCTGGTAGGCGCCACCATAGTGGGCAGCATGGCAACCGTGTGGCACGGCGTGGTGAACCCGCCGCGCAGTGGCGAGGTGCGCGAATGGCGTTACGACGATCAACACATCGTGCTGAAAAAAGGCGACGAGATGGGGCGCTTCCTGCTGGGCTCTACCGTGGTCTTGCTCTACCCCAAAGACAGCGTGCGCTTCAATAGCGATTGGGCGCCGGCCAAACCGGTACGCCTGGGCGAAGCGATGGCGCAGCAGCTCCCGCGCTGATCGCTTGCCTGAAGCACACAAGGCCGCCCCGCATGGGGCGGCCTTGTTGCTGCTTGCCTACTGCCTTACTTCACCGGGCAGCTGTTGGCCACGCGGTAGTCAGAGACCTTGACCTTGCCTGCAATGATGGCCTGCTTTGCCTGGTTGATCTGCTTTTCCATGGCGGGCGTAATCAGTGCGCGATTGTGCTGGTCCAGCGTCCAGTCCATGCCGCCTTCCTTCAGCCCCATCGACACCACGCCAGGCTGCCATTTGCCTTGCTTGGCATCCATCATTACCTGATACACCACATTGTCGACGCGCTTCACCACCGAGGTCAGCACCCGGCCCGGGAACAGGTGGTTCTGGTTGCTGTCGACCCCGATGGCAAGTTTGTTGCGATCTTTTGCAGCCTGCAGCACGCCCAAACCTGTGCCTGCTGCCGCATGGAAAATCACGTCTGCGCCACGATCAAACTGGCTAAGTGCCAACTCGCCGCCGCGTGCCGGGTCGTTGAAGGCTGCGGAGGTGGTGCCGGTCATATTGCTGTATACCACGGTAGCCGCTTTGGCGGCTTTGGCCCCCTGGGCAAAGCCGCAACCAAAGTTGCGGATTAGCGGCGCATCCATGCCGCCGATAAAGCCAACCTTGCCAGTCTTGGATGCCAGGGCTGCAGCCATCCCGCCCAGGTAGGCACCTTCGTGCTCGCGGAAGGCGATGGACTGAATGTTGCCACCCTTGGCGACGTCATCGACGATCACGAACTTGACCTTGGGAAATTCCGGCGCCACGGCTTGTACCGGCTGGGTAAAGGCAAAGCCTACGGCCACCACCAGATCGACATTGCGGCGTGCCAGATTACGCAGCACTTGCTCGCGCTGGGCGTCGTTATTGACCTGGCCCTCGCGGTAGCTGATGCCGGTAGCTTTCTTGAAACGCTCGGCGCCCTGAAAGGCCGCCTCATTGAAGCTCTTGTCGAATTTGCCAGACGAACCGTAAATGACCGCAGGGGTAAAAGCGTGTGCCGTCGTGGCGAGTGTCAGGGTGAAGGCGAGGGCGGTCAGTTGGCGTGGCATCATGCGGGCTCCGAAAAAAATCTTAATGTTGCTTCCTTGGATGTTACTTCCAAGGAAGATAAATAGCCGGCATTCTACGTAACTTGCCTGATGGCGACAAGGCCGGCCCATCAGTAGGCAGCCAATCCTGGGCATGAAAAAAGCGCCCCGAAAGGCGCTTTTGATGGCTGGTTCAGCTTTGCTTACTGGGCGGCAGAGGCTTGCGCCGGTGCGGCCGCGGTTAGGCCCTTCCAGGCACCAGCCTGCAGCTGGTACAAGCTGACAGCGCCGTTCTTGATGTCGCCGTTCGGTTCAAAAGCGATAGCGCCGGTCACGCCTTGCAACTGGGTTTTGCCGATTTCCGGCAGGAATTTCTTCGGATCGGCCGAGTCTGCACGCTTCATGGCGTCAATCAGCACCCGTGCTGCATCGTAGGTGTACGGTGCGTAGGCCTGGATGTCGGTCTTGAAGCGGGCCTTGAATTTATCGTTGAAGCTGGCAAAACCCGGCATTGCTTCCTTGGGGGCGCCAGCGCTGGACGCGTACGCGCCTTCAGCATCTTTGCCACCCAGTTTGGCAAACTCCGGCGTATTGACGCCATCGGCGCCCATGAACGCGGCCTTGATACCCAGTTTACGCAGCTGTTTCACCATCGGACCCGCCTGCGCATCCATGCCGCCGTAGAAAACCAGGTCCGGATTCTGGCCTTTCAGCGAGGTCAGGATGGCCATGAAGTCGGTAGCGCTATTGGTGGTGTACTCGCGCTTGACCACCTTGCCGCCTGCCACCTCAACCGACTTGGCAAAGTCATCGGCCAGGCCCTGGCCGTAGGTGGTGCGGTCGTCGATGACGGCAATGCGCTGTGCCTTCAGTTGCCCCACGGCAAACTTGGCCAGTGCCTGACCCTGTTGCAGATCGTTGGCAATGATGCGGAAGGTATTGTTGTAGCCCTGCTGGGTAAATTTGGGGCTGGTAACCGAGCCGGCAACCATAGGCACGCCGGCGTCGCTGTAAATGCGGGAGGCCGGGATGGCTGCGCCGGAGGTCAGGTGGCCTACAACGGCAACGACACCGCTATCGATGAAGCGTTGTGCCACTTGGGTGGCGGTTTTCGGATCGGCCTGGTCGTCTTCCGATACGACTTCGAACTTCACTTTCTGGCCGCCCAGTGTTACGCCACTGGCGTTGGCTTCTTCCACTGCCAACTGCACGCCATTGTCGGCATCGCGGCCCCAGTGGGCAAACGGGCCGGTCAGCGGGTTGGCGGAGCCGATCTTGACGGTAAGGTCACCACTGGCGGCGGTGGCGGCAGCAGCACTGCTTTCTGCAGCAGGTTGGTCATGGCCGCCGCAGGCAACCAGCGAGGCAGCAGCGGCTGCAATCAGCGAAGCATTGATGATTTTGTTCATGGTAAAGCTTGTCCCTGCCCCTGCGCGGGGGCATTTTTTTGATAAAAGCAGGTGGTTTTTTGGCGTGATTACCCAGCCCGGGGTGCGGGAGAGCAAAACTGCAGATGTTCTGGGCTGCACCAAGGGTGGCGGTGCATTGGCAGAACAGAGTGAAGTGGCGAAAGGATACAATCGTCACTGCGAGCCAGCCATCTTAGCCAGCGCAGTCTTATTGTGCAAGTGCAATAAAAAACGGCACCCGAGGGTGCCGTTTGGTAGCGATAACTACAGCTTACTGGGCAGCGCTGGCTGCCGGAGCTGCAGCAGCTGCCGGGCCGCCAACAGTGGAGACCACTTCCCACTTACCACCTTTAACCTGGTAAACGGTTACCGCGCCGTCTTTGATGTCACCTTTTTCATCAAAGGCGATCGGGCCGGTTACGCCGGTGTAGTTGGTTTTGCCAACTTCAGCCAGGTAGGTTTTCGGGTCGGTAGAGCCAGCACGTTTCATGGCTTCAACCAGAACGCGAACTGCATCGTACTCGTACGGTGCGTAGATCTGTACTTCGGTGTTGTACTTGGCTTTGAACTTGTCGTTGAAAGCAGCGAAGCCAGGCATCTTGTCACGCGGCATACCGCAGCTGGAGGAGTACTGACCTTCGGAAGCTTCGCCAGCCAGTTTGATGAACTCCGGGGTCTGCCAGCCATCGCCACCCATCAGTTTGGCCTTGATGCCCAGACGCTGCATCTGCTTGGCCAGCGGGCCGGCTTGTGCATCCATGCCGCCGTAGAAGATCACGTCCGGAGCCGAACCTTTGATCGAGGTCAGGATGGCGTTGAAGTCGGTAGCGGTGTTGGTGGTGAATTCGCGCTTAACGATGGTGCCACCTTTGGCTTTGATCGCTTTTTCGAATTCGTCAGCCAGACCTTGGCCGTAAGCGGTACGGTCGTCGATGATGGCGACTTTCTTGGCTTTCAGGCCGTCAACCGCAAACTCACCCAGCGCCTTGCCTTGTTGAACATCGTTGGCGATCACGCGGAAGGTAGTCTTGTAGCCTTGCTTGGTGTAGTCGGGGTTGGTAGCAGACGGGGAGATCTGCGGGATGCCGGCGTCGGAGTAGATCTTGGAAGCCGGGATAGTGGTGCCAGAGTTCAGGTGACCGACAACGCCAACAACACCGGCGTCAACCAGACGCTGGGCAACCTGGGTACCGATTTTCGGGTCGGCCTGGTCATCCTCGGATACCAGCTCGAACTTCACTTTCTTGCCACCGATCTCAACGCCTTCGGCATTCAGGTCTTCAATGGCCAGTTTGGCGCCCAGTTCGTTGTCCTTGCCCAGGTGGGCGATCGGGCCGGTCAGCGGCGATACCTGGCCGATCTTGACAACCACTTCACCGCCAGCGCTATCAGCCGCTGCAGCGGATGCTTCGCCAGCCGGTTTTTCTTCCTTGTTGCCGCAAGCAGTGAGTGCAATGGCAGCAGCCGCGAAAAGGCTCAGACGAGCAAATTTATTCATCTTGTGTTTCCCCTGATCTTAAGTCTGTGACTTTGGTAAACCTGCCTTACATCTTTTGGATGAGCAGATGGCGAGGATTATGCGGAGCCGTTTCTTGCAGTGTCAACGCGGGTCGCCAACAATGTCCTGAATATTGTCTGACACGATTTTGAGCCCTGCCTCGTTATGGTGTGTTGCAGCATGGCTTTATTGAATGGTTTTTTCACAAATGAACAAAGGCGCACCATTCAGGTGCGCCTTTGGAAAAAAATTTAGGGTTTTTCTAGCTTTTTGCGCCACAGTTCAGGGCGCGTTGCTGTCGCATTTCTGCATCATCTACTGTTGTTATCCAGCCACCAAGGTTGGCCGCAACCAGCTCGGACAGGGCTGAAATCCATGCTGGGTGTTCGTTCAGGCAAGGGATGTAGCGGTACTCCTTGCCACCGTGGGTCAGGAAATCCTCTTTTCCTTCCATGGCAATCTCTTCCAGCGTTTCCAGGCAGTCGCTGACAAAACCCGGACACAGGATGTCCACTTTCGCTACACCGGCGTTGGCCAGTCCGGTCAGCACTTCGGTCGTGTAGGGCTTGATCCACTCAGCCTTGCCGAAGCGGCTCTGGAAGCTGACGACGTACTCGTCTTTGCCAAGGCCGAGTGCCTCGGCCAGCAAGCGACCGGTCTTCAGGCATTCGCAGTGGTACGGGTCGCCTTTGTCCAGCGTAAAGCGCGGCACGCCGTGAAAGCTCATCACCAGCTTGTCGCCACGGCCATTGACGCGCCAGAACTCACGCACATTCTGCGCCAGTGCCTGGATGTAGCCGGGATGATCGTGAAAATGGCGGACCGTGCGCACCTCGGGCATGTTCCGCATCCTCATCAGCGTCCGGAAGACATCGTCCAGTGCGGTGGCGCTGGACGAGCCGGCGTACTGCGGATACAGCGGCACCACCAGCAGGCGTTCGACGCCGGCTTCGCGCATTTTTACCAAGGTTTGCTCAACCGACGGCTGGCCATAGCGCATGGCGTACTCCACCACCAGGTTGCGGTGGCCTTGCTCGCCCAGCAGGCCTTTCAACAGCGAAGCCTGTTTACGGGTGTGATCCAGCAATGGGGAGCCGTCTTTGGTCCAGATCGACGCGTACTTGGCCGCGCTTTTGCGCGGGCGCACATTCAGGATGATGCCGTTCAGAATGAACCACCAGACCGCTTTCGGAATCTCGATAACGCGGCTGTCGGACAGAAACTGTTTGAGGTAAGGCCGCAGCGCCTTGGCGGTGGGGGCAGCGGGCGTACCCAGATTGATCAGCAGGACGCCGGTTTTCGGGGTGTAGTCGTGGCGGAACGCGGGTTCTTGCAGTAGGGCAGGCATGATTTGTCCAGTACAAAACAGGTGGCGCAAGCTTAACCGGCTTACGGCAAAAAGCAATGGCTGCCGTGGCAGCCATTGCTTTGGAACAGGAACATATAAGGTTGGCCGCAGCAGCGTCAGTCTTCGCGAGCCGGCGCTAGCACCGTCCGGTTGCCATTGGTTTCCATGGCTGATACCACACCGGCAGCTTCCATTTGCTCGATCAGGCGGGCCGCACGGTTGTAGCCGATGCGTAAGTGGCGCTGTACCGACGAGATGGACGCCTTGCGCGTTTTCAGCACGATGGCGACCGCTTCATCGTACAGCGGGTCGGCCTCGGCATCGCTGCTGCCGCTGGCGGTGAAGTCGCCGCTAGCGCTGTCTTCGCCTTCGGCCGCGCCGGTGAGGATGCCTTCGATATAGTCCGGCTCGCCGGTTGTCTTGAGGAACTCCACCACCTGATGCACTTCGTCATCCGCCACAAAGGCGCCATGTACCCGCAGTGGGTAATTGGTGCCTGGGGGCTGGTACAGCATGTCACCCTGGCCCAGCAGCGTTTCCGCGCCCATCTGGTCCAGAATGGTACGACTGTCGATCTTGCTGGACACCTGAAAGGCGATGCGCGTCGGGATGTTGGCCTTGATCAGGCCGGTAATCACATCCACCGAGGGGCGCTGGGTAGCCAGGATCAAGTGAATGCCGGCAGCGCGGGCTTTTTGCGCCAGCCGCGCGATCAGTTCTTCGATTTTCTTGCCCGCCACCATCATCAGGTCGGCCAGTTCGTCGATGACCACCACAATCAGCGGCAGTGCTTCCAGCGGCTCTGGGGTTTCCGGTGTCAGGCTGAACGGGTTGGGGATCTTCTCGCCGGCTTTTTCGGCCTCGCGGATCTTCTGATTGAAGCCTGCCAGGTTGCGCACGCCCAGCTTGGACATCAGCCGGTAACGGCGTTCCATTTCACCAACACACCAGTTCAGCGCATTGGCCGCCTGCTTCATGTCGGTCACTACCGGCGCCAGCAGGTGCGGAATGCCTTCGTAGACCGATAGTTCCAGCATTTTCGGGTCTACCATGATCAGACGGGCTTCCTGTGGCGTGGCCTTGTACAGCACCGACAGGATCATCGCGTTGATGGCAACCGATTTGCCGGAGCCAGTGGTGCCTGCTACCAGCACGTGCGGCATCTTGGCCAGGTCGGCGGAAACCGGCTGGCCGGCGATGTCTTTGCCCAGCGCCATGGTGAGACGGGACGACATGTTCTGGTAGCCTTCGGAGCCGATGATCTCCGATAGCCGCACGATCTGGCGCTTCGGGTTGGGCAGCTCCAGGCCCATATAGGTCTTGCCGGGAATGGTCTCAACCACGCGAATGGAGACCAGGCTCAAGGCGCGCGCCAGATCCTTCATCAGGTTGACGATTTGCGCGCCCTTGACACCTACCGCGGGTTCGATCTCGTAGCGGGTAATCACCGGGCCGGGGTAGGCGGCAATCACTTTCACATCCACGCCAAAGTCGGCCAGCTTGCGTTCGATCAGGCGCGAAGTGTATTCCACCGTCTCTGCCGAAACGGGCTCGCCTTGTTCTTTTGGGGGTGCCAGTAACGGCAAGCCGGGCAGGGCATCATCACCCGGTGCGGCAAACAGCGATTGTTGCACCGGCTTCACTGCCTTGGGCGATAGCGGCACTTCCAGTACTGGCGCTTCAATGCGTACCGGCGGTTTCTCTTCGATCTTTTTCTTTTCCTGGACCACTTTCTCTTCGCGCTGCTTGGCAACTTCGCGACCGATCTCGCGGTCGCGGCTGGCTTGCCACGCTTGCCAGGCCCCCACGGTAGCGTCTTCGATTTTGCCGCCCAGGTTTTCCATCAGACTCAGCCAGGACAGGCCGGTAAACAGTGAAATGCCAATCGCCGCCAGCACCAGCAGCAACAGGCCGGCGCCGGTGCCGCCAAATGCGTGCGCGCATAAGGTTCCCAGCGATTTGCCCAGCATGCCGCCTGCGCCGGCTGGCAGTAACAGCGCTTTGCTGCCCAGGATCAATGCCTCCAGGCTGGCAGTACAAATCAGCGTCAGCAGAAAGCCCAGCAACGCCACCCAGGTCATCGGGCCGGTCTGGAAATCGGTCTGCTCGATCTTGCGGTAACCCCAGGCAATGGCAAACAGGCAGAAGCCCACCATCAGCCAGGCCGAGTAGCCGAACAGGTACAGCAGGATATCGGACAGCCAGGCGCCAAAGGCGCCGCCGTAGTTGCGTACCTGGGTATCGGCAGAACTGTGCGACCAACTGGGGTCGGACGGGTGAAAGCTGGCCAGCGTGATGACCAGGTAGACGGCCGTGACGGCCATGAGCAGCCACCACGCTTCCCGCAACAAGGCGGCCAGCTTGGGTGGCATGGGTTGGGTATTACGGACAGCAGCTTTACGCTTGAACAGGCGCATTGTTATGTAATGTATGAGGTCAGCCGGGCATTATATCGGCAATTCTGCTGATATTTTATCGACATGACGCAAATTAGCATGGATACAAAGCACCCAGCAGGCGGAAACCGCGGGCACCGGTTACCTCGGGCAGGTTGGCCGCACGCCGCTGACTGAAGCACCAACCCAGCCAGGCAAACGCGGCCGCTTCTACTTGCTGTGGCGGCAGGCCCAGGCTGGCGGTGGTATCGATGCGCGTGGACGGCAATTGCTGCGCCAGTGCCTGCATCAGCGCGGGGTTGCGAGCGCCACCACCACAGACGTAGATTTCGCGGCATTCTGCGGCACAGCTACGGATGGCGTCGGCGATGCTGCAGGCGGTCAGCATCAGCAGCGTGGCTTGTACATCTGCTGCCGCTATGGCGCCATGCTGGCGGCTGTGCGCGTCCAGGTGGGCTTCCAGCCACGGCAGATCGAACAGGTCGCGGCCGGTGCTCTTGGGTAAGCTGGCGGCAAAATAGGGCTCCTCCAGCAGCCGTGCCAGCAGGGCCGGCTGGCAATGGCCGCTGGCCGCCCAGGTACCACCATCATCGTAGTCCAGGCCTTGATGGCGACGAATCCAGGCATCCAGCAGCATGTTGCCGGGGCCGGTATCGAAGCCGATTACCGGCAGGCCCGGGCTGAGCCGGGTCAGGTTGGCAATGCCGCCGATATTGAGGATGACGCGTGGCAGCTCGGCGCTGGCAAACAGCGCCTGGTGGAAAGCCGGCACCAGTGGTGCGCCCTGGCCACCGGCAGCCACGTCGCGGCTACGCACGTCGCCAATGACGTCGATGCCGCACAGCTCGGCCAGCAAGGCGAGGTTGCCGATCTGCAGTGTGTAACCATCCTGTGGCGCATGCCGGATGGTCTGGCCATGGCACACCACGGCGCGCACTGCGGTAGCACTCAGCTGGCAGGCCTGCAAGGCGGCGGCCACGGCATCGGCGTAGCAATGCGCCAGGCGATTGGCCAGCATGGCGCTGCGCGCCAGCTCGTTGTGCCCCACCGCCTGCAGCGACAGTACTTGCGCGCGAATATCGGCATCGTATGGCACGAAGGCCTCGCCGATGATTCGCATCGGGTGGGTGGCAAAATCCACCGCCACCGCATCGACACCGTCCAGGCTGGTGCCGGACATCAAACCGATAAAAATTTCAGACATGAAAAAGCCCTGGCGAATGCTGCCAGGGCGGTTAGCCGGAATCGTGGCTCAGTCCAGCTGGGCCACGCTGACCGGGATATCCCTGAGCAGCTTGAGGTTGGCCGCCAGCTTAACGCTCCCCTCGCGGAAGGCCAAGCGCTGGTTGGCCGACAGGCCCGGCACCGGCAGGGCGGTGGTAGCCGGGTCTACCGGCTGACCATCGACGAGCACTTCCATATGCAGGTGTGGCCCGGTAGAGCGCCCAGTGCTACCGACAAAGCCGATGATGTCACCCGCCTTCACCCGGCTGCCCGCCGCCAAGCCAGGCTGGAAACGGCTCATGTGCGCGGACAGCGTGGACAGCTTGCCGCTGTGCTTCAGCACCACGACATTACCGTAACCGGTCTGTTGCGACACGCTACTCACCGTGGCGTCGGACGGCGCCACGATGGGTGTGCCTTCTGCGGCGGCGTAATCCACCCCTTCGTGCATGCGCAGCGAGCGCAGAATAGGATGAAAGCGCATGCCGAAGCCCGAGCTGATACGGGCATTTACCGGCTGCATGACGAAGCCTTTTTTCAGCGGCTTGCCGGCGGCGTCGTAGTAGGCACCGGCTTCAGCATCGTGGGCAAAGTAAAACGCCTGGTAGGTTTTGCCATCGTGCAGGACTTCAGCGGCCAAGATGTTGCCCGTGGCCAGCGGCGCACCTTTGTAGAGCAGCGTTTCGTATACCAGATTGATCTTGTCGCCCGGGCGCAGCTTGTTCAGCGGTAGCTGGTCGGCAAAAATCTCGCTAAGGCCGGCACGCACCTCCACCGGCACTTGTGCCTGGGCCAGTGCGCCGCTGACGCTGGTACGAATGACGACCGAGCGTACTGTCTGCATGGTGTCGGTTTGCGGCGCATCAGCGCTGGCCTGCCATTCACCGTTACGCTTTTCCAGCATCACCAGCACTTTTTCGCCGTTCTCGTCGTCGTTGAGAAAGCGCAGGCCAAACAGCTCGCCCTGGTCGTTTACTTCTACCGACAGGGTGGCGCCGGTTTTCAGCTTGAGCAGGTCACGTGACAACGGGCTGGAATGAATGAAGCGGGTCGCCTCGCCGTCCCCCACGCCCAGCCGGTTCAGCAAGCGGGCGATGGTGTCGCCGCGTTGCACGGCTTCGTCGCGCCAGTAGCGCACACCGCTGGCCTGGGCGAGCGATAGCGGCGGTAAGCTTAACGCCTCGGTAACCTGCTGGCTCAGCGGTGGCTTTTCCGGCAGTGCCGTTTGCTGGGTAATGGCCACCGCCGTCAGGGCGCCGGTGAACGGCAGGCTGGCCGCCAGACCTAGCCAGGTCATCGGGTTGTTGATCAGGCGCGCCACCCACTTTTGCGGGAAGGCCAGCAGTTTGCGATAATTCTTCATTCCGTTGACTCGTGCAGCATCTATCGCCCTGAATGGCGAATCAGCTTGGGTACCACCACAATGCAGCGTGTTGCTTTGTGGCAGAAAATATCGAAGCAGGCGATGCTAGCAAAAAACATCGGCGCCCGCCAACCTAAAATCCGTGCCAAATCAAACCATTAGTCATGCTTGGCGCGAAAACCTGCACCAACAGACAGTGCGGCAGTGGGGAAGGTTCTGGCGCCAAGAAAACTTTTGTCCGAAATTGACCGGACCGGTACCCGCATGAACCTCACTTTGCATTTACCCGGCCTGTGCTGGTACGACCCGTACGACGGGCCCGACCTTTGCCGCGAGCTGCCCATGCCGTCACTGTCGCTGATGCTGGCGCGCGGCCAACGTCAAGCCACGCCCAGCCGCCCCAGCCAGCACCTGCTGCACACTTTCCGGCTGCCCGCCGCCAGCATTGCTGCCACCCTTGCTGCGCAAGCCGGCCTGGCCACTGCCGGCCGCCACTGGCTGATTGCCGACCCGGTCAATCTGCGCGTGGACCGTGACCGGGCGCTGCTGGGCGACATCGGCATCATGAACCTGTCGCAGGACGAAGCTGATCAACTGGTAGCCAGCCTGAACCAGCTGTTTGCCGATGACGGTTTTGCCTTCCATGCACCAACGCCAGACCGCTGGTTCCTGTCGCTGCCGGCAGCCAGTCAGGCATACTTCACGCCGCTACCGGACGTGATTGGCGAAGACATCAACCATCACCTGCCTACCGGCCCGCAAAGCATGCTCTGGAGCCGCTATCTGAACGAAATGCAGATGCTGCTGTACACCCACGCCACCAACGACGCACGGGAGCTGCGCGGCGACACCCCGGTCAACAGCCTGTGGCTGTGGGGGGAGCAGGGGGCGGATAGCCCGGCACCCCAGCCGCCACAGTTGCCGCTGTACGCTGACAGCCCGCTGTATCAGGCGCTCGCCCGGGCCAGCAATAGCCAAGCCGAAGCCGTGCCGTACCTGTTTCGTGACTGTCCGCCGCAGGATGCGCTGATCGTACTGGACGCACTGGAAGCACCGGCACAGTTTCGCGACGCCTGGGGCTGGCGCGAAACCATGCAGCGCATCGAGCAAGACTGGTTTGCCCCGCTGTTGGCAGCCATGAAAGCAGGGCAGTTGCAAACGCTTACCCTTAGTTGCGATGGCGAGGCTGGCTTTACGCTGCAGCTGCAGCGTCGCCAGCTATGGAAGTTCTGGCAAGCCGGCAAACCCTTATCCGAGCTCTACCCGCAATGACCCAGATACTGACCCGCACCTCACCGCCGGAAACGCTGCAAGCCTTGTGTACCCAGGGTATCCATCCCTTGATGGCCAGACTGTACGCCGCACGCGGCATCGCCAGCGCCGACGAAGTGGACTACGCCCTGAAAGGCTTGCTGCCTTATCAGAGCATGAAAAACATTACGGCCATGGCCAGCCGCCTGGCCGACGCCATTGCGGCACGCCAACGCATGCTGGTGGTGGCCGATTACGATGCCGACGGCGCTACCGCCTGTACCGTCGCGGTGAGGGGGTTGGCCGCGCTTGGTGCCGTCATCGATTTCATCGTGCCCAACCGCTTCGAGTACGGTTACGGCCTGACGCCGGAAATCGTCGAGTTGGCCGCACAAAGCCAGCCCGACATCATCATTACGGTCGATAACGGCATTGCCAGCGTAGATGGCGTCAAGGCGGCCAAGGCGCGCGGTATTGAAGTGCTGATTACCGACCACCACTTGCCAGGCGACGTACTGCCGGACGCCCTGATCGTTAACCCCAACCAGCCGGGTTGTACCTTCCCATCCAAAAACCTGGCCGGTGTTGGTGTGATGTTCTACGTGCTGATGGCGCTGCGGGCAGAAATGCGGCAACGCGGTTGCTTCGCCAGTCAGCCCGAGCCCAACCTGGGCGAACTGCTGGACATCGTGGCGCTGGGCACCGTAGCCGATGTGGTGCGACTGGACCGCAACAATCGCATCTTGGTGGATAACGGCTTGAAAAGAATGCGGGCAGGGCGCATGGCCCCCGGCATTGCCGCCTTGTTCCGGGTGGCCGGCCGGGCTGCACACAAGGCCAACACCTTTGACCTTGGCTTTACGCTAGGCCCCAGATTGAACGCAGCAGGGCGCCTGGACGATATGAGCCTGGGTATTGCCTGCCTGCTGGCGGGCAGCGAATCCGAAGCCTTGTCGCTGGCGCAAGAACTGGACCGCCTTAACCGGGAACGGCGCCAGATCGAGCACGGCATCCAGGACGAAGCGATGGCTTTTCTGTCCAGTTTCGACCCGGCGCAACGCTACACGCTGGCCTTGTACCGCGATGACTGGCACCAGGGCGTGGTCGGCATCGTGGCATCGCGCCTGAAAGAACGTTTTCATCGACCCACCATCGTGTTTGCGCCGGGCGACGAAGGCGAAATCAAGGGGTCAGGGCGCTCGATACCGGGCTTCCACCTGCGCGACGCGCTGGACCTGGTGTACAAGCGCCACCCGGGCATGATCCTCAAATTCGGCGGCCACGCGATGGCAGCAGGGCTCACTATCGCCGAGCCTAGTCTGGCGGCATTCCAGCAGGCATTCGAGCAGGTGGCACAAGGACTGCTGGATCAACACGCGCTAACGCGCACGCTGGAAACCGATGGCAGCCTCAGCGCACGGGAGTTGAATCTGCAAATGGCGGAAACCCTGGCCGCCGAGGTCTGGGGCCAGGGTTTCGCACCGCCAACGTTTCGCGACCGGTTCCAGGTGCTGAGTCAGCGCCTGGTTGGTGACAAGCACCTTAAGCTGCGCCTCGCCAAAGACGGCGTGCAATGTGATGGCATGATCTTTAATCGCGTGGATTGGCTGCCAGAAGAAGTGGATGCGGTGTACCAGTTGGCCGCCAACGAGTGGCAGGGCAAAAAGGAACTGCAGATTTATTTGCAGCACATCGCTAACGGCTGAAGAAAGCGGCTGCCATTATTTAGTGGCAGCCGTTCGAACTCATTACTGGCAACTGCAATAGCAGTTGAAGAGGGGTCAATAGTGCATATTTAACTGCCTAAATTTGACATAATAAACATTATACGACGTAAATACTAAACCCCTTGGGGGGCTTTGGAGCCTTCAACTGGGCTCATTAGCGTCGTCAGAACC
>NZ_VMDW02000084.1 GCF_007644045.2 Vogesella urethralis | reverse complement strand
GGCTGTCACCGGTAGAGTACGAGAAGCAGTATTTCCAACGGCTCAAGAGTGTCTAGAGAAGCTGGGGCGATTCAAGGTACTTGGTAGTGGATATCTGTCAGTAGAGTACCTGATAGTACTTATTTTCTAGATATTATTATACCCTACAAAAAATCACAGCTAAAACAGCAAAACCATTTACATTAGATATATACATTCGGAGCAAGGCATAAAGTGGCTCCATCAGCACTACTAAGTTAAATCATCGAGACAGTGAACCAGAAGGCGCTTACGCCTTCTGGTGTTGTGTCTTGGCAAAATATTCTCCGTCCCAGTTTAACGCCACATCAAGAAGAGCGACTCTCCTGAAGCACCTGACCTCCACATCGCCTAGTAAGGATCCAGTTTTCGACGTCAGCTTGCAGCCAACCTGATGCTCGCGCACCCATCTTGATCTGCTTCGGGAAGGTTCCCTCCTTGATGTACTTGTAGATGGTAGAGCGTCCAAGTGTAGTCATCTCGATTACTTGTTTGATGCGAAGGATCTTCATGGTGGTCACCTGTGGGTTAGAACACACCATGGGTGACGCTGTGTAAATTTTTACATGCTCCCCAAGGCCACGACATCGCCCACTGTCACAGTAGTGTTGACTAGAGCACATTCACCATACGTAGCCATGCTACGGTGGTGAGCTACATTTGCAGGTAGCCAGGAGTTTGTGGTAACTAGTAGGTAACTATAAAAATGAAAACCAATTTGCATGAACCGAAATTTTTTGATTTTATATTATATTTAAATTGATAATTTTAAACATGCCCATGTCATTAAAAATTCCGAAGGGTCAAGAAGACCGGTTCTATCGTGCTCTACGTGTAGCGTTACTCTCTAGAGAGCACATTCCAGTTCCACGGGGTCCCATCTCTAACGAGGAACTCCATGCCTACCTCGATGATCGGCTAAAAAATGACGATGACACAATTAGGGATTGTGTCATCGTCATTATGGAAAATATCAACTCTGGTCAAAACATAAACTTTGAGTGGATAGAGAATGATGATTTCAGACAAAAAGACTTTGCCATTCAAAGCTTGACTAGATTTTTTCGCTCAAAAAAAATGGGATTTCTTCGTAACATAGGAGAAAGAAATATTCAAAAGGTCATAACAGCCAACCTTGACAATCTTCCTTTAGATACGACCGATAAAATTTTTATTGGCATTCACACGAAAAAACTATGGGAGCGAGTTAATATATTCGAGAGGGCATTTTACAAATGGCTAAAGGAAAGAAGAACCGGTGGAAAAATTCCAAAATTTGAATATTCAGTTCGATACGTAAATAGAACATACCCACAATTCAGGATAAGAAGCTTTGAAAGCAACGACGAAGGAATTGAAAAATTTGCCCAGGCAATTTTTAGGATACACTTAATTACCGAAGATTTATTTGGCGATATTAAAACATCTTATTCAGGCACTAGTAAAAGGAAAAAATCAACACAAAAATCACCACAATTAAACGTACAAGTTTCTCACAAAACAAAAGAACAATTGGATAAATTCCTAGAAAATAAAAAAGAAACAGGTGATAAAGAAACACAAAATTCATTTGTTGAGCGAGCGATAATCACCCTCATGCGACAAGAAGAAGGAAAAATTCACTATCGCTTACCTAGGTTTTTTGGCATTACCTCTGCAAAACGTTAAGCAGTCATGATTTGTAAATCAAGACGGAATTTATGTTCACAGCAGATATAAAACGACAGCCTTAAAAACCAAGAGAAAACAAAGTCATAGTCAAAAAAACTGCTAGATGCAGAGCTTGATCACATCGAAGATCTCCAGCTCATGACCATCGTGCGGCTCGGTGGGTTGGTAATAGAGGTTTTCCGGGATCAGAGCAACGTAGGTGCAGCGCCGACAGCCGTGACGATGAACTCCCCCTTATAGATGGCCAACACGATCATGCCGAGCTTCGGGGTGATGCTGCGATCTAGAGTGTCGCTGCATGGTAACGCTCCAAGCTCATGCTGTAACCGCGCACTCGTACCATGAAGGTCGCAAAGCAACGCCACCAGGTCGAGCCTGGCTTCCAGATAGTCGTCGGCCGGCGACGGAAAACCGGCCGGCACGCGGCTACAGAACAGGGGCAGCAACAGCTGCGGCCTGCTGGCGGCCTGGTACGGAATGGGGATCATGGCGGCACTCCTTGCTGAGGATTTGATTATGTACAAATTCAAATCGATAGCCAAGGGGTGAAGGTGGGGGTATCGAAGGGGCCGCGAGATGGGCAAAAGAGAGATGAACCGCTACGGTGAACAACAAGACATCGAGGTTGGCCGCAGGGCAAATTTAGCCAGCAACGAATCAGAAGACTGACCATGCTTCAGCTCTTGCACCGCTAAAGCCAGGCACTACTGTTTGATGTAGGCATTTACGCAACACCCGATAAACCGGGCATTTAGGGCTGGGGTATCAAAAAAAATTGGGGGTATCGGTGGGGGTATCGTTGCCGAAACCCCTACCAAACCCCCAAGATGTCAAATAAGTAAGATGCTGATTTTATTAGGCCTTAACGGTGTCAGCTACGTCCTGATAGTCTTTGATCTGGTCAAAGTTCATGTAGCGGTACACCTCGGCGCCCTTCTCGTTGATGATGCCGATGTTGGCCTGGTATTCCTCTACGGTCGGGATCTTGCCCAGTTTGGAGCAAATGGCGGCCAGTTCGGCGGAGCCCAAGAACACGTTGGTGTTCTTGCCCAGACGGTTCGGGAAGTTACGGGTGGAGGTGGACATCACGGTGGCGCCTTCGCGTACCTGGGCCTGGTTACCCATACACAGGCTGCAACCCGGCATTTCGGTGCGGGCACCGGCCATGCCGAATACGCCGTAGTGGCCTTCGTTGGTCAGCTGTTCGGCGTCCATCTTGGTCGGCGGGGCCAGCCACAGTTTTACCGGCAGGTCGCGCTTGCCTTCCAGCAGCTTGGAGGCGGCACGGAAGTGACCGATGTTGGTCATGCAGGAACCGATGAACACTTCGTCGATCTGGGTGCCGGCCACTTCGGACATGAACTTCACGTCGTCCGGGTCGTTCGGGCAGGCCACGATCGGCTCTTTCACGTCGGCCAGGTCAATTTCGATCACGGCGGCGTATTCGGCATCGACGTCCGGCTGCAGCAGTTCGCCGTTGGCGATCCACTCTTCCATCTTCTTGATGCGACGTTCCAGGGTGCGGGCATCCTGGTAGCCGTTGGCGATCATGTACTTCATCAGCGTGATGTTGGAGTTCATGTACTCCACGATCGGGGCCTTGTTCAGGCGCACGGTACAACCGGCGGCGGAACGTTCGGCCGACGCGTCAGACAGCTCGAAGGCTTGCTCCACTTTCAGGTCCGGCAGGCCTTCGATTTCCAGTACGCGGCCGGAGAAGATGTTCTTCTTGCCGGCTTTGGCCACGGTCAGCAGGCCTTGCTTGATGGCGTACAGCGGAATGGCGTTCACCAGGTCACGCAGGGTGACGCCCGGCTGCAGTTCGCCCTTGAAGCGCACCAGTACCGATTCCGGCATGTCCAGCGGCATCACGCCGGTGGCGGCGGCAAAGGCGACCAGGCCAGAGCCGGCCGGGAACGAGATGCCGATCGGGAAGCGGGTGTGGGAGTCACCACCGGTACCCACGGTATCCGGCAGCAGCAGGCGGTTCAGCCAGCTGTGGATCACGCCGTCGCCCGGGCGCAGCGCAACACCACCACGGGTGGAGATGAAGGCCGGCAGTTCTTTGTGCATCTTCACGTCTACCGGTTTCGGGTAGGCGGCGGTGTGGCAGAACGACTGCATGACCAGGTCGGCAGAGAAGCCCAGGCAAGCCAGGTCTTTCAGTTCGTCGCGGGTCATCGGGCCAGTGGTGTCTTGCGAACCCACGGTGGTCATGCGCGGCTCGCAGTAGGTACCCGGGCGGATGCCCTGGCCTTCCGGCAGGCCACAGGCGCGGCCAACCATTTTCTGTGCCAGCGAGAAGCCTTTGCCGCTGTCTACCGGGTTTTTCGGCAGGCGGAATTCGGTGGAAGCCGGCAGGCCCAGGGCTTCACGCGCCTTGGCGGTGAGGCTGCGGCCGATGATCAGGTTGATACGGCCACCGGCGCGCACTTCGTCCAGCAGCACGTCGGATTTCAGGCTGAATTTTTCTACCAGTTGGCCGTCTTTTTCGATCTTGCCTTCGTACGGGTAGATGTCGATTACGTCGCCCATTTCCAGCTTGGACACGTCCACTTCGATCGGCAGCGAGCCGGAGTCTTCCTGGGTGTTGAAGAAGATCGGGGCGATCTTGCCACCCAGGGTCACGCCGCCAAAGCGCTTGTTCGGTACGAACGGGATGTCCTGGCCGGTGGCCCACACTACCGAGTTGGTAGCAGATTTACGCGAAGAACCGGTACCCACTACGTCGCCAACGTAGGCCACCAGGTTGCCTTTTTTCTTCAGGTCTTCGATGAACTGCATCGGGCCGCGCTTGCCGTCTTCTTCCGGCTTGAAGGCCGCGTCGGGGCGGGTGTTCTTCAGCATGGCCAGGTAGTGCAGCGGGATGTCCGGGCGGCTCCAGGCGTCCGGTGCCGGCGACAAGTCGTCGGTGTTGGTTTCGCCCGGTACCTTGAACACGGTCACGGTGATTTTCTGGGCTACTTCCGGGCGGCTGGTGAACCATTCGGCGTCGGCCCAGCTTTGCAGCACAGCCTTGGCGTTGGCGTTGCCCTTGTCGGCCAGCTCTTTCACGTCGTTGAAGTAATCGAAAACCAGCAGGGTTTTCTTCAGGCCTTCGGCAGCAATGGCGCCGACTTTGTCGTCGCCCAGCAGGTCGATCAGCGGCTTCACGTTGTAGCCGCCCAGCATGGTGCCCAGCAGTTGGGTAGCCAGCTCGCGCGATACCAGCGGGGAAGCCACGTCGCCTTCGGCCACAGCAGCCAGAAACGACGCTTTTACCTTGGCAGCGTCATCCACGCCCGGCGGTACGCGGTGGGTAATCAGCTCGACCAGGGTCTGCTCTTCGCCAGCCGGCGGGTTTTTCAGCAGTTCTACCAGTTGTTCTACCTGTTTGGCAGTCAGAGGCAGCGGCGGGATGCCCAGCGCAGCGCGCTCGGCAACGTGTTGGCGGTAAGCTTCTAGCATGGCACGGGACCTTTTTGCTTGGGTTGGTTGCAATCAGTCTGCCGGCAGCGGGTGCGTCCTGCCGGCAGCCACACGGCGCGGTGTGACCGCTCCGGTAATAACAGCCACAGATTACGCCGTTGTTGCCGCAATCACAAACGAGTAATCGAAACATAGATTGTGAGATAAAATCACAGCCATGAATACCTACCCTCCCCTCAACGGCTTGCGCATTTTTGAAGCTGCGGCAAGGCTGGAAAGCTTCTCATCTGCGGCCAACGAGCTGCACGTGACGCACGGCGCTGTGAGCAAGCAGATCAAGCAGCTGGAAGAATGGCTGGGCGTGCAGCTGTTTGAACGTAGCGGCGGCCGCGTCAAGCTCACCGACACCGGCTGGCGCTATCTGGTGCAGGTGCAGGACGGCCTGGACCTGATCGCCAACGCCACCAGCCAGCTGTTGCAGCCCGACCGCCAGCGCCGACTATCGATCAACTCTACGCCCACCTTTGCGCTGTTCTGGCTGCTGCCCAGGTTGGCCGCCTTCCGCCAGCGCTGGCCGGATATCGACCTGCACCTGGTCACATCCGACCGCGACATCAGCCGGCTGGACACGCCGTTCGATATCGCCATCCGCCGCGGCCCCGGCGACTGGCCCGGCCATATCGCCAAGCCGTTTCTGGAAGAGTGGGAGCTGCCGCTGTGCAGCCCGGCGCTACTGGCCAGCCAGCCCATCCGCAACCCGGCCGACCTGTCGCAGCACACGCTGCTGTACGCCGACACGCGGCCAACGCAGTGGCAACGCTGGTTCACGCTGGCCGGCGTGCCGGAGCTGAAACCGGCCAGCCGGCTGCACTTCGACCGCTTTTCACTGGCGCTGCAGGCGGCCATGGACGGCCTGGGCGTGGTGCTGGGGCCGCTGCCGATGGCGCAGCAAGCGTTGGACAGCGGCAAGCTGGTGGCGCCGCTGCTGCAGCCCGTGGTGCCAGTGCGCGACTATTGCTGGATCGCGCCGCGCGCCGCCGCCGGCGACGTGGCCATCCAGGCTTTTTGCCAGTGGCTGGACGAGACTGCGGCAAACGAACAACGCCAAGCCGGCAAAATCGGCAAGCAAGACTTATAGAAACGGCGTTTTATCGTTCGGGGTTAGACCAAAAGCCGCGCAGTGACTATGCTTGCAGGAAAGCAAAACAGGAAAACAGCATGTTTGATCTGCAAAACCTGATGGTCTGCCTGATCGAGCCGTCCCGAACGCAGCGCCATATCATCCAGCACCACCTGCGCGAGATGGGCATTGAAAACATCGACCTGCTGGAAAGTGGCGCCCAAGGGCTGGAACGCATGCGCGAGCTGCCGCGCCCGGATATCACCATCAGTGCCATGTACCTGCCGGACATGACCGGCGCCGAGCTGGTGATGGCCATGCGCGCCGACGGCGAAATCCGCGACATGCCCTATGTACTGATTTCCAGCGAAACCCGCGCCCAGCAGCTGGACGCCATCCGCCAGGCCGGCGCGCTGGCCATCCTGCCCAAGCCGTTTACCACCCGCCAGCTGGACCGTGCGCTGTGCTCGGCGCTGGACTACCTGAACACCGAAGAAACCCGCGCCGAACTGGAGCACTACGACCTGGACACCAAGCGCATCCTGCTGGTGGACGACAGCAGCACCTCGCGCCACTACCTGCGCACGGTGCTGGAACGTATGGGTTTCATGTACGTGGATGAGGCGGCCAACGGCATGTCGGCCATTCCGCTACTGCAAGAAACGCAGTACGACCTGATCATCACCGACTACAACATGCCGGAAATGGACGGCAGAGCACTGATCGAATACGTGCGCACACTCAGCCCGCAAATGTCGGTACCCATCCTGATGGTGTCCGGCGAGCAGGACGAAACCCGGCTGGCGGCGGTGGAAGAAGCCGGCGTATCGGCCATCTGTGACAAGCCGTTCGAGATGAGCACGCTGCGCAGCCTGATCGTGCAGTTCCTGTAAGTCACAGCCCGCGCTGAGCCGCATGAAAAAACCGCAGCCCTGGCTGCGGTTTTTTTGCACCTGCGGCCAACCTTTAGCCATTGGCGCGCGGCGGCACCCATACCAGCCTGTCACCGTCTTTGCTGGCTTGCGTCCGCCAGTAACCCGCGCGTACGCCCTCTGCCGGCAGCGGTGCCAGGCCCGGCAACTGCAGCAGCTGCACTTCCTGCGCACCGGCCTTCAGCAGGCTGGCACGCGCTTTCTGGCGGTCGCGGGCATTGCCGCTATCCAGCCACTGCTGTTCGGCAGGCGTTGGCGCCGGCAGCCAATGCGCCGCCTGCTGCACCTTGGGCAGGGCCAACACCGCCAGCACGGCAAACACACCTTCCAGCCACGGCTTCCAGCTGGCCAGTGCCGGCGAATCGGGCACGCTGACGCTATCCGGATAATGCACGCCCAGCGTCAGCGCCGCTTCCATGCGCTGGTGGCACGGCACGCCAGCCGGCGCGAAGTCCGGCGTCAGCAGCAGGATGTCCAGGCGCTTGTCGGCCGCACGGTGCGTCACGTAGGCGGCAGCGTCGCCCTGCTCGCCCGGCAGGCTCAGCAGAAAGGTGCCTTCCGGCAGCGCCAGCTGCGCCGGCAACGCCGCCAGCGGGCGGGTATGGCGCAAGGCGGCGGCCAGCGCGGCGTCGCAGCCGTAGACGCGGCGACCGTCACGCACGAACAGGCCGTAGGCTTCGGCCAGCACGAACTCGGTTTCACGCTGGGTATCGTTGATGCTGTACAGGCTGGCCAGTTGGGCCAGCTCGCGTTGAACCAGCTGGGCCGCCTGGGTGCAGGCATCTTCCTGCTGGCGCGCCTGGGCAAACAGCTGGGCGACGCGCTTGGCCCACGGGCGCGATGCCTGGTAACGGGCGCTGTGCAAATCGTTCACCCCGATCTCCCTTTGCAAAAAAGGCGCGATTGTACCGCAAAGCGCCACCACGCTTCACCGCCCTGGCCATTCATGCAATCCGCATTGTCAGGACGCCGGGCAACGGGTAAGCTGGCATACGTAGCGGTTGCCACCGCGCCGCTACGCAAGCGTGAGTGCCCGCCGGCCGCTGCCGGCAGCCTTCCCTTGTTGCAATGAGTCCTTGTCGGGGCTGGCCGCGCGCCAGCCCGTTTTTTTTGCTGCGCAAGCGAAAGGCACTGCGCTAGCATCAAGGCAACTTCATGCACGGAAAACGCACATGACCCCGCGTATCGGATTCATCGGTCTGGGCCTGATGGGCCAACCGCTGTGCCGCCGCCTGTTGGCGGCCGGCTACCCGCTTACCGTCTGGAACCGCAGCCCGGACAAAACCGCCGCACTGGCCGGCGCCGTGGCGGCAGACTGCATCGCCACCCTGGTGCAGCGCAGCGACATCATCATGCTGTGCGTAGCCGACACCGCTGCCGTTGGCGAGGTGGTATTCGGCGCCGGCGGCATTGCCGCCCACGGCCACGCCGGCCAGTTACTGGTGGACTTTTCCAGCATCGCCCCCGACGCCACCCGCCGCTACGCTGCCGAGTTGGCCGCAGGCTGCGGCATGCGCTGGGTGGACGCGCCGGTTTCCGGTGGCGTCAAAGGCGCCGAAAGCGGCCAGCTGGTGATCATGGCTGGCGGCGACGCGCACGATATCGACCGCCTGCGCCCGTTACTGGCCCACCTCAGCCAGCGCGTCACCCGCATGGGCGACTGCGGCGCCGGCCAGGTCACCAAAGTGTGCAACCAGCTGATCGTGGCCAGCACCGCGGCGCTGATTGCCGAAACCGTGCAGCTGGCCGAAGCCGCAGGGGTAGACGCCAGCCTGCTGGCGCCGGCACTGGCCGGCGGCTTTGCCGATTCGCTGCCGTTCCAGATTCTGGCCCCGCGCATGGCCGACCGCCAATTCGAGCCGGTGCAATGGAAAGCCGCCACCCTGCTGAAAGACCTGAATAACGCCACCGCGCTGGGCACCGCACTGCAACGGCCATTGCCGATGGCCAGCCAGGCGCAGCAGCAACTGCACGCCCATTGCCAGGCCGGCCACGCGCAGGCCGACCTCAGCAGCCTAAT
This sequence comes from Vogesella urethralis, assembly GCF_007644045.2. Lineage (GTDB taxonomy): Bacteria > Pseudomonadota > Gammaproteobacteria > Burkholderiales > Chromobacteriaceae > Vogesella > Vogesella urethralis. The sequence goes on along the minus strand of NZ_VMDW02000084.1, from coordinate 58,298 downwards.
CCTGCATTACCAGCCGGAGTAAACCCATGCCACGCTTTGCGGCCAACCTGTCACTGCTGTTCAACGAAGTACCGCTGCCGGAACGCTTTGCCCGTGCCGCCGACGCCGGTTTCCAGGCGGTAGAGATCCAGTTCCCTTACGACTACCCGGCCGAGCAGCTGGCCGACGCCGCACGCAGCGCCGGCACGCAGGTGCTGCTGATCAACGTGGCAGCCGGCGACCTGATGACGGGCGGCCCTGGCCTGGCCTGCCACCCGGCGCGGCAAGCCGAATTTGCCGCCGCGCTGCCGCCCGCGCTGCACTACGCCCGCACGCTGGGCGTCACGCTGCTGAACGTCCTGCCCGGCCGCCTGGCCGACGGCTACAGCCGGGCGGCGTGCGAAGCCACCCTGGCGGCCAACCTGCTGCGCGCCGCCGATTTCTTCGCCGGCACCGGCATCCGGCTGTGCTGCGAAGCCATCAACGACCTGGACATGCCGGGCTTCCTGCTGCGCACGCCGGACGAGGTAGCCGCGTTGCTGGCACGGGTGCCTGCGGCAGATATTGCACTGCAAATCGACCTTTACCACGCCGCACGCATGAATCTGTCAATTCCGGCCATGCTGGCACGCCACCTGCCGCGTACCGCCCACATCCAGTTTGCCGACTGCCCCGGCCGTGGCGCGCCCGGCAGCGGCGCGTTGCCACTGGCGGAATATTTTGATTTTATTGAAAAAAGCGGCTATACCGGCTGGCTAGCGGCCGAATACAAGCCCGGCGCCGACACCGCCACCACGCTGGGCTGGCTAAGCGGCAGCTGATGGCTTTTTTTTGCATACAATCAGCCTGCCCAGTGAAAAATCAGCGACTTGCGCAGGCTGAGCTGTAAAAACCCTTGCGCAAACGAATTATTTTCAATAGAATGCGCCCTTCACGAAATTGCCCGGGGTAATACCCGCGTCCCGGGCCTCTACGATCTCATCGCATCTGACCCTATTTGGCTTCGTTTCCGCCATGTCCTTTCTGTTCAGGACCCGCTGTTCGCCGCTCGTCAGGTTGGTTCGATGACCTGTAACCCCAAGCGGGCTCACAACCGGCGCATCACGCCGGACTGAAAGGACAATTCATGCAGAAGTTCTCCGACCTGGGGCTGGCCCCCGCTATTGCCAAAGCACTGGAAAAAGCCGGCTACGACACGCCGACCCCGGTACAAGGCGAAGCCGTGCCTGCCGCCATCGCTGGTCGCGACCTGCTCGTATCCGCCCAAACCGGTAGCGGCAAAACCGCTGCCTTCCTGCTGCCGGCCCTGACCCGCGTCAGCGAACGCTCCAAAGGCGCCGGCAACGGCCCGCGCGTTCTGGTACTGACCCCGACCCGCGAACTGGCCCAGCAGGTAGAAAAGAACGCCCAGATCTACGGTGAAGAGCTGCGCTGGCTGCGTACCGTCACCCTGGTAGGTGGCGCATCCTTCGGCTTCCAGACCCGCGCCCTGTCGCGCCCGGTAGACATCATCGTGGCCACCCCGGGCCGCCTGATGGACCACATGCGCTCCGGCCGTATCGATTTCTCGCGCCTGGAAATGCTGATCCTGGACGAAGCCGACCGCATGCTGGACATGGGCTTCATCGAAGACATCGAAACCATCGTGGCCGCCACCCCGAGCGAGCGCCAGACCCTGCTGTTCTCCGCCACGCTGGACGGTATCGTCGGCAAGATGGCCGAACGCATGACCCGCGACCCGCAGCGCATCGAGATCGAGCGCAAGGAAGAAAGCGGCAACATCGAAGAGCATCTGCTGTACGCAGATGACAACAACCACAAGAACCGTCTGCTGGACGCCATCCTGAAAGAAGCCGACTTCGACCAGGCCGTGGTGTTCTCCGGCACCAAGATCGGTTCCGAAGAAATCGCCGACAAGCTGTCCGACATGGGCTACAGCGCGGCTTGCCTGCACGGCGACATGCCGCAAAGCTGGCGTAACCGCACGCTGAACGACCTGCGTCGTGGCCGCATCAAGATTCTGGTAGCAACCGACGTGGCCGCACGCGGCATCGACGTACCGGGCATTGGCCTGGTAGTGAACTACGATCTGCCGAAACAAGCCGAAGACTACGTACACCGCATTGGCCGTACCGGTCGTGCCGGCCGTAGCGGCGTGGCGATCACCATCGCCGAATCGCGCGAATTCCACCGCGTACGTCGTATCGAGCAATACCTGAAGCGCCAGCTGGCTGAAGCCGTCATCCAGGGCCTGGAACCGACCCGTCGCCCGCCGAAAGGCCGTCCGGCCGGCAAAGGCGGCCCGCGTCGCGGTAACGGTGGTGGCTACGGCGACCGCAAACCGGGCGGTGGCTACGGTGGCAACCGTGGCGGCTACGGCGATCGCCGCAGCAACGGCCCGCGCAACGGCGGCAGCAGCGACCGTCGCCCGCGCAGCGAGTAAGCCTGCTAGCGCAGCAAATAAAAACCCGGCTCCGGCCGGGTTTTTTTACGTGTTGGCGACACAACAAGGGCGGCCACGCGTGGCCGCCTTTGCGCCTTACACCCCGCCATCAAGCCGACAAATACGGCAGCACCGGCTGCAGCACAATCACGGCAAACAGCGCCGCCACCACATCGTCCAGCATCACGCCGAAGCCGCCGTGCACGCGGGCGTCCAGCCAGCGTATCGGCCACGGCTTGACGATGTCGAACACACGGAACGCCAGCAGCGCGGCCAACCACGCCAGCGGCGTCGCCGGCACCGCCGCCAGCACCAGCAGCATGGCCACGATTTCGTCCCACACGATATGGCCGCTATCGGCCACACCCAACGCGCGGCCGGTAACGTCGCACACCCACACCCCCAGCACAAACAGCGGCAACGCCAGCCAAGCCAGCATCACACCGTGCACGCCAGCCAGCTGCAAACCCGCCGCCAGCGGCAAGGCGGCAATGCTGCCCCAGGTACCCGGCGCCGGGGTAATCAAGCCGCTGCCAAAACCCAGCGCCAGAAAGTGTGCCGGGTGGCGCAGCAAAAAGCGCACGTCCGGCTTAGGCAAAGTGGTCATAACCCAACCTTTCCAGCGTGATGGCCTGGCCGCCGGCATCCAGCAGCCGCAAACCGCTACCGGCCACAATGCGGCCAACCTTGCTCACCGCCACCCCCACCGCGGCAGCAGCCGCCTCTACCGCCGCCGCTTGCGCCGGCGCGGCGGTAAAGCACAGCTCGTAATCGTCCCCCCCGGCGGCAATGGCCGGCAGCCAGCGCGTGCGTTCGGCCGCCAGCTGCGGGTGCGTCGGCAAGGCCGCCGCCCACACCTCGGCGCCGACGCCGGAGCGCGCCAGGATATGCGACAAGTCGGCCGCAAAGCCATCGGACACGTCCAGCGCCGCGTGCGCCACACCCAGCAAGGCACGGCCCAGCGCCACCCGCGGCTGCGGGCGCTCCAGTTTGCGTAGGCAATCGGCAGGCAATGCCAAACCGGCACCCGACAAACGCTGCTGCAGCGCTGCCGCCGCCAGGCCCAGCTGGCCGGACACCCAGATATCGTCGCCCGGTTGCGCCGCGTCGCGGCGCAAGGCCTGGCCGTGCGGCGTTTCGCCAAAGATGGTCACCGATAGCGTCAGCGGGCCACGGGTGGTATCGCCCCCCACTACGCTAACGCCGTGCTCGGCCGCCAGGCCAAAGAAGCCGCGCGCAAACGCGGCCGCCCAGTCGGCATCCAGCACCGGCAACGCCAGCGCCAGCGTTACCCAGCGCGGCGTGGCGCCCATCGCCGCCATATCGGACAGATTCACCGCCAGCGCCTTGTGCCCCAGCGCTTCGGGGCAGACATCGGCAAAGAAATGGCAGTTTTCCACCAGCATGTCGGTGGACACGTGCAGGTCACAACCCGGGGTTGGCCGCACGATGGCCGCATCGTCCCCCACGCCCAACACCGCATTGGGTGCGGCGCGGGTAAAATGCTGCCGGATCAAATCGAATTCGGTCATGCCGTCATCACCACACTGGGCCGCAAGCCTGCTTGCGGCCAACCTTGAACAACCTTGCCCCGCCCTCACCCGAACAACACCGTAGCCCGGATAAGCCGCAGGCGCATCCGGGGAAACAGCAAGCCACTGCCGCATCCGGCGGAACAAACCCACACCCGGACAAGACCGTAGCCCGGATAAGCCGCAGGCGCAGCCGGGGGAACCCCAAGCCACACACGAGCAAGGCAATAAAAAAGCCCGGCTGAACCGGGCTCTGGCAACACAGCCCGCAGGCTGCGCGAATCAGTCCGCCTGGCGGCGGCTGCGGATGGCCTGGACTTCTTCCTGGCGCACGTCGGCCGCCAGCTTGTCCAGCACGCCGTTGACGAACTTGTGACCGTCGGTGCCGCCGAAAGTCTTGGCGATCTCGATGGCTTCGTTGATGATCACCGGGCACGGCGTCTGCGGGTGCGATACCAGCTCGAAAGCCGCCATCAGCATCACCGAACGCTCTACCGGGCTCACTTCGCTGGCGTCGCGCTCGTAGTACGGCACCAGGTATTTGGACAGCTCGGCGTGGTCGCGCAGGACACCGTACAGGATCTCTCGGAACAGCGCTTCGTCAGCCTTGGCGAAGTAATCGTTTTCACGCAGGTGCTTTTCGATCAGCGATGCCGGGCGGTCGGCATTCAGCTGCCACTCGTAGATGCCTTGAACGGCATACTCGCGGGCGCGGCGGCGGGCAGTTTTCATTTACAGCTTCCTTGTAACTAAAGAACGTACGCGGCTTGCAATCAGCCGCGCAGGGCCTTGTGCAGATTCGCCATCTCCACGGCCACCTGGGCGGCTTCGCGGCCCTTCACCGACATGCGCACTTCGGCTTGCTCGTCGGTTTCGGTGGTGAGGATGGCGTTGGCAATCGGAATGCCGGCATCCAGGCCAACGCGGGTGATGCCCGCGCCGGATTCGTTGGATACTAGCTCGAAGTGATAGGTCTCGCCGCGGATCACCGCGCCCAGCGCGATCAGCGCGTCAAAGCGGCCGGTTTTTGCCATGGTTTGCAGCACCAGCGGGGCCTCCAGCGCGCCCGGCACGGTAGCCAGGGTCACGTCGGCAGGGGCCACGCCCAGCGCTTGCAGCTCGGCCAGGCAGGCATCGCGCAGACCGTGGCAAACCAGTTCGTTGAAGCGGCACATAACGACGCCGATCTTCATCCCCTTGCCGGAGAGGTCGGGAGCGATACGGTTTACTTGGTCCAGCATGCGGTTCTCCTTGCGGCGACAGCCAAATCGGTAAAGGGCGACATTTTAATCCAAATCGACGTGCACGTGTTCAGGTTGCACGAAGCCGGTCACTTCCAGACCGAAGCCGGTCATCGACGGCAGATTCACCGGCGACGCCATCAGCTTCATCTTGCCCACGCCCAGCGCGCGCAGCATCTGGGCGCCAATACCGAAGGTCTTGCTGTCCCAGCGCTGGCGCGGGCCTTTTTCGGCCTGCTCCGGCAGCGCACGGCTGAGCAGGTCTTCGCCGGATTCCGGGCGATGCAGCAGGATCACCACGCCGCAACCGCGCTCGCTGATTTCTTCCAGCGCATGCGGGATGGTCCAGCTGTGCTTGCCGGACAGCGGGTCCAGCAGGTCCATCACCGACAGCGGCTCGTGCACGCGCACCAGTGTTTCCTTGTCAGCACGCGGTTGGCCGCACACCAGCGCCAGGTGCGTGGCGCGGGTCAGTACGTCCTGGAACACGTGCAGCTGGAAGGTGCCGAACGGGGTGTCGGCCAGACGCTGACCCACCTGCTCGACAAAGCACTCGGTGCGGCTGCGGTAGTGGATGAGGTCGGCAATGGTGCCTACCTTCAGGTTGTGCTCCTTGGCGAACTCCAGCAGCTCCGGCAGACGCGCCATGGTGCCGTCGTCGTTCATGATCTCGCAGATCACCGACGCCGGCTCCAGCCCGGCCAGGCGCGACAGGTCGCAGCCGGCTTCGGTATGGCCGGCACGCACCAGCACGCCGCCCTTTTGCGCTTTCAGCGGGAACACATGGCCCGGCTGCACAATGTCGGTGGGGCGGGCGTCGCGCGCCACCGCCACCAGCGTGGTATGAGCGCGGTCGGCAGCGGAGATGCCAGTGGTAACGCCTTCTGCCGCCTCGATGGACACGGTGAAGTTGGTACCGAAGCTGGTGCCATTATTGGTGGCCATCATCGGCAGGTTCAGCTGTTTGCAGCGCTCTTCGGTCAGCGTCAGGCAGATCAGGCCGCGACCGTGCTTGGCCATGAAGTTGATGGCTTCCGGCGTGACGTGCTCGGCGGCCATCACCAGGTCGCCTTCGTTTTCGCGGTCTTCCGCGTCCATCAACACCACCATCTTGCCGGCCTTGATGTCGGCAATGATTTCCTGGATCGGGGCAATGCTCATTGTGTCGTCCTTCCCGCACGCCTGCGGCGCGCCTGGCTGCTATGGAGCATGGCGCCGCGCGCCATGCAGGAGTAATTCATTTATAGATGGGGCTACCCGGCCGGCAATCAAGCGCCGCGTGCGGCCAATACACGCTCCACGGTATCGACGATGGCCTGGGTTTGCGGATCGATCTCGATATTCACCACGTCGCCCACCTGGCGTACGCCCAGCAGCGTGCGCTGCAGCGTTTCGGGGATCAGGTTGACGCAGAAGCCGTCGTCACGCACGTCGCCGATGGTGAGACTGCAACCGTCCACGCCGATATAGCCCTTTTTCAGCACGTACTTCATCAGCTCGCGCGGCAGCGTGAACCACAGCGTGCGGTTGTCGGGGCTGGTCAGCACCTCGCTCACTGCCGCGGTGCAGATGATGTGGCCCGACATGCTATGGCCGCCGATGTCGTCGCCAAAGCGGGCGGCGCGCTCCACGTTCACCGCGTCGCCGGCCTGCAGGCTGCCCAGATTGGTCAGGCGCAGCGTTTCGGCGATCAGGTCGAAGCTCACCACGTCGCCGTCGATGGCGGTCACGGTCAGGCAGCAGCCGTTGTGCGCCACCGAGGCACCGATCTGCAGCCCGGGCAGTAGCGCCGCCGGCAGGCGTACCTTGTGGGTACGGAACTGGTTTTTCTCTTCCACCGCCACCACGGTGGCCATGCCTTGCACGATACCGGTAAACATTCTGCGGGCTCCGCTTACATCCGAAAGCCCGATTGTACCGTGTTGCACTGCAAATACGAGGCGATACGCGGCAAAAGGTTGGCCGCAAGGGCAGACGCGGCTTCTATGGCGCGCCCTTAATGCAGTACAATCGCCTGTTTTTCCGAATCTTTACCAGACGAGCATCCATGTCCGCCGAACTGACCCGCATTGCCGAAGAAGTTGCCAAGCGCCGCACCTTCGCCATCATTTCCCACCCTGACGCCGGTAAGACCACCCTCACCGAAAAACTGCTGCTGTTTTCGGGTGCCATCCAGATGGCCGGCACGGTAAAGGGCAAGAAAGGCGGCAAGTTCGCCACCTCCGACTGGATGGAAATCGAGAAGCAGCGCGGCATCTCGGTAGCGTCGTCGGTGATGCAGTTCGACTACCGCGAGCACACCGTCAACCTGCTGGACACCCCGGGTCACCAGGACTTCTCGGAAGATACCTACCGCGTGCTCACCGCCGTGGACAGCGCACTGATGGTGATCGACGCCGCCAAGGGCGTGGAAGAGCAGACCATCAAGCTGCTGAACGTGTGCCGCCTGCGCGATACGCCGATCGTTACCTTCATGAACAAGTACGACCGTGAAGTGCGCGACAGCCTGGAGCTGCTGGACGAAGTGGAAAGCATCCTGAAGATCCGCTGCGCGCCGATTACCTGGCCGATCGGCATGGGCAAGACCTTCCGCGGCGTGTACAGCCTGCTGAACGACGAAGTCATCCTGTTTGAAGCCGGCAGCGAGAAGCTGGTGAGCGACATCGAAGTGATCAAGGGCATCGACAACCCGCGCCTGGACGAACTGTTCCCGCTGGAAATGGAACAGCTGCGCATGGAGATCGAACTGGTCAAGGGCGCGTCCAATGAATGGAACCTGGAAGAATTCCTGGCCGGCGAGCTGACCCCGGTGTTCTTCGGCTCCGCCATCAACAACTTCGGCGTACGCGAGATTCTGGACGCACTGATCAACTGGGCGCCGGCACCGCAACTGCGCGATGCCACCAGCCGTGACGTGGCGCCGGAAGAAGGCAAGTTCTCCGGCTTCGTGTTCAAGATCCAGGCCAATATGGACCCGAAACACCGCGACCGCATCGCCTTCCTGCGCGTGTGCTCCGGCCGTTTCGAGCGCGGCATGAAAATGAAGCACCTGCGCCTGAACCGTGACATCGCCGCCTCGTCGGTGGTGACCTTCATGTCGCACGACCGCGAAATCGTGGAAGAAGCGTTTGCCGGCGACATCATCGGCATCCCGAACCACGGCAATATCCAGATTGGCGACAGCTTCTCCGAAGGCGAAGACCTCACCTTTACCGGCATTCCGTTCTTTGCGCCGGAACTATTCCGCAGCGTGCGCATCAAGAACCCGCTGAAGCTGAAGCAGCTGCAAAAAGGCCTGCAACAGCTGGGCGAAGAAGGCGCGGTACAGGTGTTCAAGCCGCACAGCGGCGGCGACCTGATCCTGGGTGCCGTGGGCGTGCTGCAGTTTGAAGTGGTGGCCAGCCGCCTGGCGGCCGAATACGGCGTGGACGCAGTGTTCGAGTCGTGCAGCATCTGGTCGGCACGCTGGTTCAGCTGCGACGACCGCAAGAAACTGGACGAATTTACCAACGCGCTGGTGATGAACATCGCCACCGACGCTGGCGGCAACCTGGCCTATCTGGCGCCCAACCGCGTCAACCTGGCACTGACGCAGGAACGCTGGCCGGACATCGTGTTCCACGAAACCCGTGAACACGCGGTGAAACTGAACGACTGATGACAGGAAGCCTCCCCATGCCCGCCTGGCTTGCCCCCATCTTGCAAAGCTACGGTGCCGACTTGTTGCGCTCGGCCGTGCTGGTGCTGGTGCTGTTGCTGGTGCACGCCAGCATTGCCCGTACCATTGCGGCCAACCCGCAGGTGCCGGTAGATACGCGCAGGCGCTGGGCGATCAATGTGCGCAATACGATGATCATCATCGGGCTGGCAGGCTTCGTCATCATCTGGGCGCGCGAGCTGCAAACCATCGCACTGTCGATGGTGGCGTTCGCCGCCGCGCTGGTGGTGGCCACCAAGGAGCTGCTGATGTGCCTGGGCGGCGGCCTGGTGCGCTCCATCACCAACAGCTACGAGCTGGGCGACATCATCGAGATCGGCGGCATGCGCGGCCGGGTGCAGGACATCACCATGCTGGGCACCACGCTAATCGAAATCGGCCCGCGCCACGACTCGCACCAGCTTACCGGCAAGGCCGTCACCTTCCCCAACAGCCTGTTGCTGACCCAGTCGGTAGTACGCGAAAACTTCACCGGCGATTTCGTGATGCACATCGTCAACGTGCCGCTGCCGTACAGCGTGCGGCCAGCGCGTGCCGAACGCCTGCTGCAGGAGATTGCCGCCGAGGTATGCGCGCCGTGGCTGGACGACGCCCGCCGCCACATGGCCATGCTAGAACACAAATTGCTGATGGATACGCCCTCGGTAGAACCGCGCATTGCGCTGCAACCCACCAGCGAAAAAGAATACCGTTTGATTGTGCGCATCGCCCTGCCCCCGCGCGAGCGCCAGCGCGCCGAGCAGGCCATCCTGCGCCGCTTCCTGTTTGCCTGCTTCCCCGAAGACAGCCAACACCCCCAAGCCGACACCGACTGAATCATGCCCAAGACCCGGATCAAGACCTACGACCGCATCGTTCAGGAAAGCCTGAAGCTGTTCAACGAGCACGGCGAACGCACTATCACCACCAACCACATCGCCGCGCACCTGGGCATCAGCCCGGGCAACCTGTACTACCACTTCCGCAACAAGGAAGAGATCGTCTACCAGATCTTCCTCAGCTACCGCCGCTTCATCAGCGAACGGCTGGCGGTGCCGGCCGACGGCACCATGAAGGTGGACGACCTGGTGAACTACCTGGAAACCGCCTTTGACGCGATGTGGCAGTTCCGCTTCATGTTTTACGACCTGCCGGGGCTGATGGCGCGCAACCCGCAGATGCAAACCGACTACCACCAGTTCGTCAACGGCGAGCTGCAAGGCATTCTGGAAGGCCACTTCCGCGAATTCATCCGCCTGGGCCTGCTGAAGATGGACCTCGACGACATCGGCCCGGTATCGGTCAACATCTGGCTGGTGGTGAAGTTCTGGTTTGCCTTCGAGCAGACCGCCCGCCCCACATCGCCGATCAACGAGGCATCCAGCCACCGCGGCGTGCGCCAGGTACTGGCGCTGCTAAAGCCCTACGTGCAGGCAGACTTCCTGCCCGCCTTCCAGCAGCTGCTGGCACGGCACCATACCGCAGACTGACGCAACGCGGCCAACGTTGGCCGCAACACAAAACAACACCCCCGCCAGCCCATGCCGTGCGGGGGTGTTGCTTTACAGGGGCCGTATGCCCCCGTTCCAGGAGATACAGGCCTTGCGCGTCAACAGGCCGGCGCGCTACTGCCACGCGCCAGCAGCTTGCCTTGCAGCACCACGATGCGCGGGCTGCGCTCGGCGTCGTCCAGCCGCTCCAGCAGCATGGCCATCGCCGCGCGGCCGATGTCGCCTACCGGCTGTTCGATGACGGTGAGGCCGTCGCCCAGCAGCTCGGTCCAAACATCATTGTCAAAACCGGCCAGCGCCACGTCTTGCGGCCAGTGCAGGCCGGCCGACTTCAGCGCCCGCACCGCGCCCAGCATCAGCACGCCGTTACTGACCACCAGCGCCCGCGGCCGCTGCGGCGCGGCCAACATCGCCAGCACCGCCTGCTCGGCCGCTTCCACACTGGGCGCCACAAACTGCGCCGGCGCCGGCAGGCCGGCCTGCTGCATGGCCTCGGCAAAACCGGCGTGGCGCTCCATGCCGGTGCTGCTGGTATTGCCGAACACGCCGGCGATATCGCGGTAGCCCTGCGCCAGCAGGTGCTCCACCAGCGTGGCGGCGGCGCGGCGGTTGTCCAGCACCACCGCGTCGGTGGTGACGTCACGGCCGGCGCGGTCGATCATCACCACCGGAAAGCCCAGCGCCGCCGGGTCCAGGCTGGCCACCGTCTGCCGCGTCGGCGCAAAGATCACGCCGGTAACGCGCTCTTCCTGCATCAGGCGCAGGTACATCGCCTCTTTGTCGGGGTTTTCGTCGGTATTGCACAGGATCACCCGCATGCCGTTGCGGTAGGCCTCGTCCTCCACCGCACGGCTGACGGCGGTAAAAAACGGGTTGCGGATGTCCGACACGATCAGGCCGATGGTGTCGGTGTGTTGCGAGCGCAGGCGCCGTGCCGCCAGGTTGGGGCGGTAGTCCAGCTGCCGCATCGCTTCTTCCACGCGCTTGCGTACCTTGTCGCTGACCGGGCCGTTACACAGCACCCGCGAAACGGTGGACGGAGACACCCCCGCCGCTTCTGCCACATCCTTGATCTTTGCCACTTGCATGCTCCGGAATCGATTTCATGCGACCAACCTTGGGCTGGCGCAATGTTGTGGTGAAATGGTACCACCAAAGCTGACACAAATATTGACACAAAAATTGGGATCGATTTCAATTGCGCCACACGGCAACACACAAATAATCCGGAGACAGCACCCCATGTCCACTCAGATCATCCGCGCAGACCTGGTTCAGCTTGGCGCCCAGGCGCAGGAAAAAACCAGTGCAATCAAGGCTGCAGGCCAATTGCTGGCCAAAGCTGGCCGTATCGACCCGGCCTATATCGACAGCCTGCTGCGCCGCGAAACCGTTGCCAACACTTTCCTCGGCCACGGCGTTGCCATTCCGCACGGCATGATCGAAGACCGCCACCTGATCCGCGAAACCGGCATTGCCATCCTGCAAGTGCCGGAAGGCGTGGAATGGAACCCCGGCCAGCGCGTGCACCTGGTGATTGCCATTGCCGCCCAGTCCGACGAACACATCGCCCTGCTGCGCCGCCTCACCCGTCTGCTGCAGGACGAAAGCCGCCTGGCACAGCTGTTTGCCACCACCAACCCGCACGACCTGATCGCCGCGCTGGACGACAGCGCCGCCGCGCCTGCCGCCCCCGCCGCGCCGGCCACCGACCTGGCCCATAGCGCCAGTTGGCAGCTGAACTACCCCAACGGCCTGCACGCCCGCCCGGCACGCGCCTGGAGCGAGCAAGCACGCCGCTTTGCCGCCACCGTACAGGTACGCAACGGCAATGAAGTCGCCGACGCCAAGAACATGATCAGCCTGCTGCAGCTGGGCGCCGAGCACGGCCACACGCTGCAGCTGTCCACCGACGGCCCGGACGCCGACGCCGCGCTGCAGGCGATGCTAACTATCGCCAACCAGCTCACCGCGCAAGAAGTGGCCGACGCCCAGGCCGCGGCCAAAGCCGCCGCCAAGGCCAACCGCCAACACTGGCAGCCGTCCGGCAAGCTGCTGGCGCTGCGCGGCATCACTGCTAGCCCCGGCCTGGTGATTGGCCAGGCACGCGTGCTGAAAGCGCAACAGATTGTGGTGCCGGACGTACCCGCCACGCTGGGCTACGACGGCGACCTGCTGGAAACCGCCCTCACCGCCACCCGCAGCGAACTGCAGGGGCTGGCCGACGACACCACCCGCCGCCTGGGCAAGACCGAAGGTGGCATCTTCCTGGCGCAGGCCGAGCTGCTGTCCGACACCGACCTCATCACCCTCACCTGCCAGCTGATGGTAGAAGGCCACGGCGTGGCCTGGGCCTGGCACGAAGCGGTACAGCGCCTGGCCGACCGCCTGGCCGCGCTGGGCAACCCGCTGCTGGCCGCCCGCGCCGCCGACCTGCGCGACGTTGGCCGCCGCGTGCTGGCCAAGCTGGCGCCGGACCTGGCGCTGGACGCCGACAAAGACGCACAGCGCGACAACGAAGTGCTGATCGCCACCGACCTGGCACCGTCCGACACCGCCACGCTAAACCCGAAACAAACGCTGGCGCTGGTCACCGCCCAAGGCGGCCCCTCCTCGCACACCGCCATCCTGGCCCGCACGCTGGACCTGCCGGCCGTGGTCGCCGCCGGCAGCGCGGTGATGGACATTCAGGACGGCACCACGCTGATCGTCGACGGCGACAGCGGCACCGTGTACCTGAACGCCGGTGATGACGACCTGGACAGCGCCCGCCAGTGGCAACAGGCCCAGCGCGACAAGCTGCTGCAAGCCACCCGTGAAGCGCAGCAGCCGGCCCGTACCCGTGACGGCCAGCAGGTGGAAGTGGCGGCCAACGTCAACCGCCCGGAACAAGTAGCCGCCGCGCTGCAAGCCGGCGCCGAAGGCGTGGGCCTGATGCGCACCGAGTTCCTGTTCCTGGAGCGCGACAGCGCACCGGACGAAGAAGAGCAATACCAGACCTACCGCGCCATGCTGGCCGCGCTGGAAGGCCGCCCGCTGGTGATCCGCACGCTGGATATCGGCGGCGACAAACAAGTGCCCTACCTGAACCTGCCGCACGAAGAAAACCCCTTCCTCGGCGTACGCGGCGTTCGCCTGCTGCTGCGTCGCCCTGACCTGATGCTGCCGCAACTGCGCGCGCTGTACCGCGCCGCCGCCCACGGCCCGCTGTCCATCATGTTCCCGATGGTGAGCACGCTGGCCGAAGTGAAACTGCTGCGCGCCCAGTGCGAGCAGGTACGCGCCGAGCTGAACGCGCCGGTGGTGCCGCTGGGCATCATGGTGGAAGTGCCGGCCGCCGCCACCATGGCCGACCGCCTGGCCGAACACGTGGACTTCTTCTCGGTCGGCACCAACGACCTCACCCAGTACGTGCTGGCCATCGACCGTCAGCACCCGGAGCTGGCTGCCGAGGCCGACAGCCTGCACCCGGCGGTACTGCGCCTGATCGCGCAAACCGTGGCCGGCGCCCGTGCCCACGGCCGCTGGGTAGGCGTGTGCGGCGGCATGGCCGGCGACCCGCTGGGCGCTGCCATCCTCACCGGCTTGGGCGTGTCCGAGCTGTCGATGAGCCCGCGCGACATTCCGGCTGCCAAAGCCAGCATCCGCGCCGCCGACCTGGCCGCACTGCAAGCGCTGGCCCAGGCCGCGCTGGGTTGCGACAGCGCCGCTGAAGTGCGCGCGCTGCAGGGAGCCCAGGCATGAGCCAGCCCGTCATCACCCTGACGCTGAACCCGGCGCTGGACCAGACCGTCACCGTGCCGCTGCTGCGCACCGGCGCCGTTAACCTGGCCAGCGAGGTACACGTCAACGCCGGCGGCAAGGGCGTCAACGTGGCCAGCTGCCTGGCCGACTGGGGCGTGCCGGTGGTGGCCAGCGGCCTGCTGGGCCGCGACAACACCACGCCGTTTGAAGACCTGTTTGCCGACAAGGGCATCCGCGACGCCTTCATCCGCGTTGGCGGCAGCACCCGCACCAATATCAAGCTGGTGGACGCCGCCACGCTGGACACCACCGACATCAACCTGCCGGGCATCCAGCCCTCTACCGGCGCGCTGGCCAAGCTGCAGCTGCTGCTGGACGAGCAAGTAGACGACGGCAGCCTGGTGGTGCTGGCCGGCAGCCTGCCCGCCGGCGTGGACGACGGCTGCTGGGCGCAATACGCCCGCCAGCTGCGCCAGCTGGGCGCCCGCGTGGTGCTGGACACCAGCGGCCCGGCGCTGCAACAGGCGCTGGCGCTGCCGCCAGACGCGCTGCCGTGGCTGATCAAGCCCAACCAGCACGAGCTGGAACAGTACCTGGGCCAGCCGCTGCCGGACGTGGCCGCCACCGTGGCCGCTGCCCGCCAGTTGCAACAGCGCGGCATCGCCGTGGTGGTGGTGTCGCTGGGCAGCGCCGGCGCGCTGCTGTGCTGCGAGCACGGCTGCTGGCAAGCCCTGCCGCTGCAACTGGACAACCTGAAAAGTACCGTTGGCGCCGGCGATGCGCTGGTAGCCGGCCTGGTGGCCGCGCTGCACGCCACCGCCCCCGGCCAGACGCCGGCATGGCCGGAAGTGCTGCGCCTGGGCATGGCCTTTGCCGCCGCCAAGCTGGCGCATATCGGCCCGCACCTGCCGGACACCGGCGAAGTGCGCCGCCTGGAGCGCCGCATCACCGTCAACGCCCTGGATTGAATCACGGTAACACCCCGGCCCCGCCAGGGCGCCGGGCATAACAGCACGCACGACCAGACCAGTCCGCCAAAGCGGCACACTGAGGAGAGTAAACATGTCGAACATCATGGCCATCATTGCCTGCCCGCAGCGGGTAGCGCAGGGTCAGCTGGCAGCCGAAGCGCTACGCAAGGCCGCCCAGCAGGCCGGACATCAGATCAGCATCGAACTGCGCCACGCGCAGGGCGTGCAAGGCCGTCTGGACGAGGCACAGCTGGCAGCGGCCGACGCCGTCATCGTCATTGCCGAAGGCGACGCCGAAACCGGCCGCCTCAACGGCCGTGCCAGCCATGCGGCCAACCTGGACGCCGTACTGGCCAACGCCGCCGGCGTGATCAGCGCCGCCCTCGGCGCCGCCCAGGCTGCCGCGCCCGCTGCCGCTGGCAAACTGCGCATCGTCGGCATTACCTCTTGCCCCACCGGCATTGCCCACACCTTCATGGCCGCCGAAGGCCTGAGCCAGGCCGCCACCACGCTGGGCCACGAGATCAAGGTGGAAACCCAGGGCTCGGTCGGCTCGCAAAACACCCTGACCGCCGCGGATATCGCCGCCGCCGACCTGGTGATCATCGCCGCCGACACCCAGGTGAACCTGGACCGCTTTACCGGCAAACGCCTGTACAGCAGCGGCACCAAGGCCGCCATCAACGACGGCATTGCACTGGTAAAACGCGCGCAAGCTGAAGCCCGCCCGCACCAGGCTACCAGCGCGGATGCACAGGAAAGCGAAGCGGCCCCGGCCAGCGGCGCCAAGAGCGGCGAGCACAGTGCCGCCTACAAACACCTGATGACCGGCGTGTCCTTCATGCTGCCGTTCGTGGTAACCGGCGGCCTGCTGATTGCGCTGGGCTTTGCGCTGGGCGGCATTTACGTTTACGAAGACGCCTTCAAGGGCACGCTGGGCTGGACGCTGTTCAATATCGGCGCCAAGGCCTCGTTTGCGCTGATGGTACCCATCCTGTCCGGCTACATCGCCTACTCCATCGCCGATCGCCCCGGCATTGCCCCCGGCATGGCCGGCGGCATGATCGCCGGCTCCATCGGCTCCGGCTTTCTGGGTGGCATCGTGGCGGGCTTCATTGCCGGTTACGCGGTGAAGTACCTGAACGAGAAAATCCAGCTGGGTCGCAACTTTGACGGCCTGAAGCCGGTGCTGATCCTGCCGCTGCTGGGTACCACCATCGTCGGCCTGCTGATGTACTACGTGCTGGGCCAGCCGGTGGCCGCCGCACTGGGCGCGGTAACCGACTGGCTGAAAGGCCTGCAGGGCTCCAGCGCGCTGGCACTGGGCATGATCCTGGGCGGCATGATGGCCTTTGATATGGGCGGCCCGATCAACAAGGCCGCCTACACCTTCGCCACCGGCCTGCTGGCCAGCCAGGTGTACGCACCGATGGCCGCCGTAATGGCCGCCGGCATGACACCGCCGCTGGGCATTGCGCTGGCCGCGCTGCTGTTCAAGAACCGCTTCAGTGCCGACGAACGCGAAGGCGCCAAGGCGGCAGGCGTACTGGGCATCTCCTTCATTACCGAAGGCGCCATCCCGTTTGCCGCCAAAGACCCGCTGCGCGTGATTCCGGCACTGGTGGCCGGCTCGGCGCTGGCCGGTGCCATCTCGATGGCCGCCGGTTGCGAACTGCGCGTGCCGCACGGTGGCGTGTTCGTGCTGCCCATCCCCAACGCCGTGACCAACCTGGGCATGTACCTGGTGGCGCTGGCGGCCGGCACCGCACTGACCGCCGTGGCACTGGGCCTGTTCAAGAAACCGGCCAAGTAAGCCCTAGCCCTTTTCTCTCCCTGGCATCACCAGGATTTTGCGACCAGCCCCTGGACCGGGCTGGTCTTTTTTTTGCGGCCAACCCTGGCTGCCGGCAATAAAAAAACCGCCAGGGAGGGCAATGCCATTCAACTAGGCGAATGTGCTTGGTTTTCACGTAGCAGGACGTGAGTGAAGCGCCCCATCCCGTTGGCGCGAGCCGGTCAAAATGGTGCGCCCCAGGTTTTAAGACGCCGATTTGTTTGAGCTCCGAGCCGTTAGCGAGGAGCGAGTTCGGCGGCGCCTGGGGCGTGCCATTTTGAACGGGGTTTCGAGCAGCCCCGGGTTGCGGGGGAATGAAAAGGGGGCGGCAATCCGCCCCCTTTTCCCGTTTGCCGGGCGGAACCGGCATGTAAGCATGGGTCCGCATCGCGGACACGAAAGCACTCTCCAACACCACAAACTTTTAGCGATAGAAAATACCAGTCAGCGTTAACTGACTGGCATTACCACCAATGCAGGCTGGTTTTTTCGTACAGCCGATATTACTGGCGGGTGCCGGTAATCTGGGCAAAGAAGGCGTCGCTATTGGGCGCCCGGCCGAGGAACTGGGTTACCAGTGTCATCGGGTTCACCTCGCCACCCTTCTCCAGAATCAGACTGCGGTACTTGGCGCCCACTTTCGGGTCCATGAAGTTATTGCCGTAGGCCGACTGCATGTCCAGCGCCATCACTTCCGACCACATATAGCCGTAGTAGCCGGCTGCATAGCCGCCTGCCAGGTGGCCGAAGCCGGCCGGGAACAGCGTGGCAGGCACGTAACCCAGCGGGGTGGCGCCTTCCAGCGCTTGCCACGAGGCCAGCGGTGCCTGGTAGTCCTTGCCTACCAGCGACATATCGTAGCTGGCGTACAAGCGCTGGCGGGCGTACTGGATGCCGGCGCCGTAGTTGTTGGCCGCCTTGATCTTGGCGATCAGCGCGGCATCTACCGGTTTGCAGCTGGCGCAGGCTTCGGTGAGCAGGCGCGTCACTTCCGGGCGGCGCGTCCACTCTTCGAACATCTGCGACGGCGCTTCCACAAAGTCGCGCTTCACATTGGTACCGGCGTGGAAGCTGTAACGGGTTTTGGACAACACGCCGTGCAGCACGTGGCCGAACTCGTGGAACAGTGTTTCCAGCTCGTCAGAGCTGAGGCCGCCCTTGTCGAAGTTGGTCACCAGCACGCTGACCGGCTTGGCACCCAGCTGAGTGCTGACACCGCGCACCCCCCAGGCGGCGGCGTGGCCGTACTTGTCGTCACGCGGGAACAGGTCCATGTAGAAGCTGCCGATGTAGGTCTTGCCGTCGGCCTCGTACACATCGTAAGCCTTCACTTCCGGGTGCCATACCGGCAGTTTGGCGTTGGCCTTGAACGTGAGGCCGTACAGGCGGCTGGACACCAGCAGCAGCCAGTCTACCGAACCCTGGGTGGGGAACTGTTTGCGCACTTCAGCCTGGTCCAGCGCGTAGTTCTGCTTCTTCACCTTGGTCTGGTAGTAGGTGACGTCCCAGCGTTCCAGCTTGGCTGCCGGGTTGGCCGTATCGCTGCGCTTCAGTGTGGTCAGGTCGGCAATTTCCTTTTTCTCCAGCTCTTCCACCTTGCTGCCCACACTGGCCAGGAAGTCATCCACGGCTTTGGGGGTGCCGGCCATGCGGTCTTCCAGCGTCCAGGCAGCAAAGCTTTCCTTGCCCAGCAGCTGTGCTTGCTGGCGACGCTTCTTGGACAACTCGTCCAGGATGGTGATGTTGCGGTTGCCGCCACGCTGCATGAAAGCCACATAGAACTTGCGCCGCGCTTCTTCATTGCTGGCATAGCCCATGATGTTGTCGCGGTTGGGGTAGTTCAGCTTGAACTGGTAGTTGCCGGCGCCGTCTTTCGGGATGCTGGCCAGGAATGCGGCGTCGATACCGGCCACTTCCGCCGGGCTGAGGGTAACGATGTTTTTGCCGTCGTTGGCCACATTGGCGTTGAACTCGTTGGCCAGCGTGGTCATGTCGTCCGACAGCTGCTTGAATTGCGCGCGCTTGGCGGCGTCCAGGCTGATGCCCGAGCTTTCGAAGCCTTTCAGGATGTCGCGCTTGGCCAGCGTATCCAGCTCGTCGGCCGGCACCACGGCATTCATGCGCTGATACAGCGCCTCGTCCTGGTACATATTGGTGTACTGGCTGGACACTTTTTCGGTACACGCCAAGGCGGCGTCACGCAGGCCCTGGCTGGTATCGGTATTGGCCTGCAGGTCTGCCGTACCGGTGGTGCTATCCAGCAACTGGTTCACTTCGTTCCAGCGTGCCAGCAAACCGGCCTTGCCGGCATTGGCTAGCGGAATGGCCCGGATGGCGGCCAACTGGTTGGCCGCATTCTTCAATGCCTGGTCGCAGCTGTCCTGCACCGCCTTGGCGGTGGTACCCAGCAAAAAGCCCCCCTGCAGATTGGGCTGTTCGTCCTTGCTGCTGCCGTGCGTCAGACAGCCGGTCAGCACCAGGGCCAACGGCACGGTCAGTACTGCACTCTTGATGATGTTATGCACAATGTTCTCCTCGCAATCACCGTTGCGATTATGTTGGTTATTGCCGCGTCATGACGGCAAGGCCAGCATAAACAAAGTCATCATCGGCATTTAACTGTCACAAAGCACTGCATAAATGCCATTGGCAGCACAATAAAACCCCACTACCATTTCATGCCCACGGCAAACCGGAATGCATTCATCGCCATGGCACGGCAACAACACTCACCGAACTGGCAAGCAACTGATACAGATTAAATCTGCCGCCCTGCCCGCGCCGTACACTGCCACAGCGAATAGCCGACACCGGCCGCACCACGAACGGACGCCATCATGACCCGAACCGCCTGGCCACCCGCCAGCATCTGCAGTTACCCCAGTTGCCTGCAGCAGGAGCAGATCCCCGAACACTGCCTGCAGCAGTTCTGCCACGACAAAGCCACCGACGGCACCGCCTGCATGGCGGCACTGGCCGGTCACCTGCTGACGACACAGGCCCGTGCCCAGATCGCGCTGTTTGATGGCGACCTGGTCAAGGCCTACCTGCTGGCCGAAGTGCACGGCCGCCACCCTATCGCCCAGGCGCGGCATGGTCAGGAAAGCGCCAGCTATGCGTTTTCCAATATCCATTCGCTGGCCGAGGCCACCGGTTTTCCGCGTGAGACAGTACGCCGCAAGATCCTGCAGCTGATCGATGCCGGCTGGGTGACCCGGCTGAAGAATGGCGGCCTGTTGCTGAACCCGGCCCGTCAGGCCGAGTACCACGGCATGCTGCTGGAACAGGCGCGGCTGGTGGCGCGTACCGCCGGCAAGCTGCGCGTGCTGCAGGCGGCCACCCGCGACGGCCACCCGCTACCGCGCTGACGGCACGGCACGCCGTTCAATGCATATCGGCGACCTGGCGCTGCTGCTGCAGCACTGCGGCCAGTTCGTCGGCAGGTAGCGGGCGATGCAAGAAAAAGCCCTGCACCTGGCTGCAGCCCATGTCGCGCAACATGGCCAATTGCGCGGCCTCCTCCACCCCTTCTGCAATCACCGCCAGCCCAAGCTCGTGCGCCATAGCGATGATGGCGGCCGTCACTTTGCGTGCGCGTTCGTCGCTGGTCAGCCGCGCCACGAAGGAGCGGTCCAGCTTTAGCCGGTCGAACGGGTAGGCATGCAGATAGGACAAACTGGAATAACCGGTACCGAAATCATCGATGGCGATGCAGTAGCCGCCAGCCTGCAGCTGTTGCATGCGTTCGCGGGCGGCGTCGTGGTTGCCCAGTACGGCGCCCTCGGTGATTTCCAGTACCAGCCACGCGGGCTGCAAGCCGGCCTCTTCAACCAGCGCGGCCAACTCGGCGGCAAACTGCGGGCTGTCGAACTCCGCCGCCGATACATTCAGCGATAGCTGCAGCCACAGCCCCTGCTGGTGCCAGCCGCGCAAGGCGGCCAGCGCCTTGCGGCGCACGATGCGCTCCACCCCCGGCAGCAGGCCGGCGGCCTCGGCCACAGGCAGAAACGCCGCCGGCGGCACCATGCTGCCCTGCTGCGGCCAACGTACCAGCGCTTCCACACACAGCAGCTGGCCGCTTGCGGCATCGACGATGGGCTGGAAGTACGGCACCAGCGCGTCGGCGGCGATGGCTTCACGCAGCGCTGCCTCCAGCTCCAGCTCCTGACGGTAACGCGGCGCATGCTGCTCGCTGTAAAAGCGCACCCCGCCGCGCTGGCGTAGCTTGGCTTGCTCCAGTGCCGCGTCGGCAGCTTTCAGCAATTCACCGGCATCGCCGGCGTCGTCGGGAAACAGCGCCACCCCCATCGAACCGCCCACCACCTGGCGGCTACCACCGGGCCCTTCCAGCGGCGACAACAGCGCCTGGCGGATTTTTTCCAGCACGCCCGGCAGCTGGTGCGGCTCGGCGGCGTCTTCCACCACCACGGCAAACTCGTCGCCGCCGACGCGCGCCACCGTCCAGCCTTCGCCCAGGCCGTCGGCCAGGTGACGACCGAACTGCGCCAGCACGCGGTCACCATGGCTGTGGCCCCAGGTCTCGTTGACCAGCCGGAAATGGTCCAGCCCCACCAGAATCAGCGCCAGCGGCGCCAGGTTGAACTGCGCCCGCCGCAATGCCTGCTCCAGGCGGTCCACCAGCAAGGCGCGGTTGGGCAGGCGGGTCAGCGTGTCGTACTGCGCCAGCCACTGCATGCGCGCCTGCATCTGGTGGCGTTCGCTGACGTCGCGCACGATGGCGGCCACGCCGCCGGCCGGCAGCGGGCTGAGCGTAATCTGCACCAGCACTTCGCCGCCGTCACGGCGGATACCGCGCAAGGTCGGCCGGTGCCCCATCGCACGCCCTACCGGCATGGCCACGTAAGCGCTGGCCACGTGACGGTGCGCTGCGCGCACGGCTTCGGGGATCAACACATCCACATTCAAGCCGGTCAGCTCGTCCACGCTGTAACCGAACATGCTGGCGCCCTGCTCGTTGACGGCCAGGATGTCCATCTGCGCGTTCACCACCAGCACGCCGTCGGTAGACGCAGCAAACAGCAAGCGGTAACGCGACTCGGCGTAGTCGGCCGCGTCCAGCATGCGGTTGATTTCCTTGCCCAGCAGCTGCAGCTCGTCCGGCCCTTGCGGGCGGATACGCAAGCTGGCCTCGCCGCGGCCAACCCGCAACACGAAATCGGTCAGTTCGCGAATGCTGCGCAGCTGGTAGCGGGCAAACAGCCAGCCGGCCACCAGCGCCAGCAGCACCGCACCCAGCATGGCCAGTATCAGCGGCATGCCCTGCTGCCACAGCTGTCGGGTCAAAGAGGCATGCGGCAACCAGACCTGTACCTGCCAGGGTGCTTGTTGCAGTTGGCGCACCACCAGCAAGCTATCGTCTTGCCCGTGCGGCGCGCCGCTACTGCCCATGATGCGGCTGCCATCCTCGGCCAGCACCTGCCAGCCCAGCCCGGCAGGCAGGCTGGCGGGGCGGGTAGCCTGCGCCAGCGCTGCCAGCTCCAGCGACAGGATTACCTGCCCGCCGGAAAACGGGGCAGCCCCCGATAGTGGCGCGGACACCACGACGACGCGACGCCGCGAAATCGGCGCCAGCATCGGGTCGCTGACGCGGGTGCTGCGTTGCGCCGTTAGCGTAGCCAGCTGCGGCAACTGCAAGACGCGCTGCTGCGCGGCAGCGTCTACCGGCAATACCGAACAGATAACCTGGCCACCGCGTGTCAACGTCACGGCATTATTGAAACCGTAAGCCCCCAGCAGCCACTGCCGCATATCGGCCACCGGGCAGCGATGGCGGTCCAGCAGCGGTGCCCAGCTCGTCGCCGCCATGCCTTCGGCGACACGCCGCCCTTGGCCAAGCTGGCGGTCGAGCAGTGTTTGTTGCTGTAGCGCCAGCGCGTCCAGCTGTTCGCGCATGCCGGTTTGCTGCGCCTGCCAGCCGCTGTACAGCAGCCAGGCCAGGCCCAGCGCCACCGGCAGCAAAACGGCCAGCAGGGTGCGAAGAATGTGCTGCGAGACGGTCATGCCCTGCCCTGTAAGCAAAAATCGATGGCAGATTGTGACGCAGGGCCGATTTATAGAAACCAAAGCGCCGCCCATATTGGGCGGCGCTTTGGCTGATAATGAATACGGCATGGCTTGGCGTGCGGCCTGTTGGCCGCAGACCGCAATCTAGCCTTGCTGCAGGCCGTATTTCTTCACTTTGTCGAACAGCGTGGTCTTGGGCGTACCCAGCGCAGCGCTGGCCTGCGTCATGTTGCCACCGTGACGGCGCAGCGCCTCCACGATCAGGCTCTTCTCGTAGGCTTCTACGGCTTCCGACAAGCTGTGGTTGACGCTCTCGCCAGCCCCGCCCTTGAACACCGGCAAGCCCAGTGCGTAGCGCTCGGCCACGTTGCGCAGCTCGCGCACATTGCCGGGCCAGTCGTGCGCCATCAGCTGGCTTTGCGTCTTGCGGTCCACTTCCAGCGGCTCGCGGTCAAAACGCAGCGCCGCCTGCTGCAAGAAGCAGTCAAACAGCAGCGGGATGTCCTCGCGCCGCTCGCGCAGCGGCGGCAGCTCCAGCGTGACCACGTTGAGGCGGTAGTAGAAGTCGGAGCGGAACTTGCCCTGCTGCGACAGCTCGTCCAGATCGTCCTTGGTGGCGGCGATCAGGCGGCAGTCCACCGGGATGGCCTGGTTGCTGCCCAGCCGCTCCAGCTTGTGTTCCTGCAGCACGCGCAGCAGCTTGATCTGCAGGTTGATCGGCATCGACTCCACTTCGTCCAGAAACAGCGTGCCCTTGTGTGCGTGCTCGATCTTGCCGATGCGG
The DNA here is from genome assembly GCF_007644045.2 of Vogesella urethralis. GTDB lineage: Bacteria > Pseudomonadota > Gammaproteobacteria > Burkholderiales > Chromobacteriaceae > Vogesella > Vogesella urethralis. Next base: position 34,538 of record NZ_VMDW02000084.1, on the reverse strand, counting down.
CGCTTGCCGGCGCCGGTAAAGGCATTGGCCTCGTGGCCGAAGATCTCGCTTTCAAACAGGTTTTCCGGCAGGCCGCCACAGTTGATGGCCACGTACTGGTGGTCTTTGCGGCGGCTGAAATCGTGCAGGCAGCTGGCCACCAGCTCCTTGCCGGTACCGGTTTCGCCGTGGATCAGCACGTTGGCCGAGGTATCGGCCACGTTCAGCAGCAGCTCGCGCAGGCGGCGAATGCCGTCGGAACGGCCGATGATGCGCTGCTCCAGCGACTGGCGACCATCCAGCTGGCGGCGCAAGCTGGCCACTTCCAGCGTCAGGCGGCGCTGCGCCAACGCGCGGCGCGCCACGTCGACCAGTTTTTCCGGCGAGAACGGCTTTTCGACAAAGTCGTAGGCGCCGTCTTTCATCGCCTGCACCGCCATCGCCACGTCGCCGTGGCCGGTAATCAGCACCACCGGCAGCTGGCGGTCTACCTGCAGCAGGCGGTCCATCAGTGTCAGGCCGTCCATGCCCGGCAGCCGGATATCGCTGATGACAATGCCGGGCACCATGCCGGCCTCGATTTTCTGCAGCGCCTGCTCGGCGCTGGCACAGCCCACTACCGGAATATCTTCCAGCAACAAGGCTTGCTGGCAGCCCAGCAGCACGTGCGGGTCATCCTCGACAAACAATACGGTCAAATCGTCATGCATGGTGATCGTCCTCCCCTTGGTACAGGGGCAAGGTCAGGGTGAATTCGGCACCACCGCTGGCCGAAGCGCCGGCACGCAGCGACCCGTCAGCGGCGGCGGCCAGGCTGGCCGACAGCGTCAGGCCCAGGCCCAGGCCGCGCTCGGCGGGCTTGGTGGTGAAAAACGGTTCGAACAGGTGTTCCATCACGTGCGGCGGCAGGCCGCTGCCGTTGTCGCTGACGGCGATGGCGTAATGCTGGCCATCCTGCCGGCCGCTGAGCACGATCTGCGGCTCGGGGCGGCCTTGCAGCGCGTCCATCGCGTTGGCCAGCAGGTTCACCAGAATCTGCTCCAGCCGGGTCTGGTCGATGGCCAGCGCCACGTCGTCCAGCTGTTGCGTGACCTGCACCGGCTCGCGGCTAAGGCGCGGGTGCAGCAGGAACAGCGCGGCGTCGACTGCGGCGGCCAACCTGGCCTTGCCGCCGGCGTGCTCGGAACGGCGGGCAAACGAGCGCAGCGAGGCGGTGATCTTGCCCATGCGCTCCACCAGTTCGCCGATGGTGTGCAGGTTGGCCGCCGCCACGTCGTGGGCGCCACGCTGCAAAAACTTCACCGTATTGCCGGACAGCGTACGTAGCGCCGCCAGCGGCTGGTTCAGCTCATGGGCAATGCTGGTGGACATCTGGCCGATGACAGCCAGCTTGCCGGCCTGGATCAACTCGTTCTGCGTCTTGCGCAGGCTCTTTTCAGCCAGCTCGCGTTCGCGGATTTCGGCGCGCAACCGGTCGTTGCTGGCCTTCAGGTCGGCAGTGCGTTCGGTAATCCGACGCTCCAGTTCGCTGTTGGCCGCCTCCAGCGCCTCGCGTGCGGCCAACTTGGTGGCCAGCGCCTTGCGCCGTTCGTTCATAGCGATGATCAGCAAGGTCAAAAACGCCACCACGGCGGCCGACAGCATGGCGTGGGTCAGCGCCGCGCTGCGTACATCATTGAGCGGGCTGAGCATGGTCAACTGCCAGCGGGTGTCGTTCAACGTACGCGATTGCACCAGATAGCGATGGATGCGTAGCGGGTTGGCCGCATCGCCTACCCCCCACTGCTCGACGCCGGGCGACAACGTGACGCGCTCGGCCAGGTTCAACACCGGCAGCGGCGACCAGTGGTACTGCAGGCTGCGCGCCAGCTGCTCGCGGCGCTCGGCGCTGATCGGGTGTAGCGCGCGCAGGTACCAGTCGGGGTCGGTGGACAGGATCACCACGCCGTTTTCATCGGTCACCAGCGCGTTAGAGTTGGCCTTGCGCCAGCCCTGCTCCAGCTGGCTAAGACGCACTTTGGCCACCGCCACGCCGATGATGCGGTCACCGATGCGCAAGGGGCTGGACAGATAGTAGCCCGGCTCGCCGGACAGGCTGTCCAGGCCATAGAACTGGCCCTGGCCACCGTTCATCGCTTCTACAAAGTACGGCCGCTGCGACATGTCTTCGCCTACCGAGCTGTCGTTGCGGCGCCAGTTGCTGGCCGCCAGCACGCGGCCACTGTTATCCAGCACGAACAGCGCCAACGTGCCGCTGCGCGTGCTCATGCCGTCCAGGTACTCGTTGACTTCGCGCCGCAGCTCGGCAAAGTGGTCGGTCTCGGTACGGATGCCGGGGTTGTCCTGCAGCAGCAACTGCCGCGTCGGCGTATGCAGCCCCAGCAGCCGCGGCAGCCAGATATAGCGTTCGATTTCGCTTTCCACGCCACGCGCGTGCAGCTCCAGCTGGCGATTGCCACTTTCGCGCAGCGCCTCGATACCGGCACGGAAAGAGATACGGTAGGTCATCAGGCTGAACAGCAGCACCACAAGCAGCAGGACGCTGATCCAGACCAGTGGCTTGCGTATCCTGGAGGTAATCATGTCGATAATGAGCCGGAGCATGTGCACAGATCCAACGGTTCTATCACACCCGGCAGCAGACGGCCAGATTACGCGGTATCGATAAGGGAGGTGGGTGCCGTGAACCGCCCTGCAACTGTCACCGCTGCAGGGCGGCCCGACGACGTCCGGTCGTTGCCGGATATTTGGTTTTGCTCTATCCCGTGGTGTTTTTGTCGGTCGACTACGGGTATCGACTTGCCGGTTATATTGCAGGATGCGTGCCAGCTTTTCGCGCCAATCTCTACCCTTTAAAAACAGCCACTTAAGAAAGAACCAGCCAATTCATACGCCGGTTTATCGTACGCCGCCGCGCACAGCATCCGGAAAACCGAACGCATGCCATTGGCAATTGCCTGATCAAACACAAGCGCAGACGGCAGAATGCAATACATGGAAGGCATCTGAAGGTATTCTCCTTATAGAACCCCCACAACAAGTTGTTCCTCTGGAGTAGACATGTTCGGTAACCGCAAGAAAATCGACGCGCTGCAGGCACGCCTGGACGCACTGGAAAAGGAAAATGCCCGCCTGGCCGGCGATCTGGAACACAGTCGCCAGCAACTGGCCCAGTGCCAGCAACAGCAATCGGAAGAACAAGCCAACAACACCAAGCGGGCGGTATACCGCGAACCGTTCGGCGAGTTCTGTGACAGCACCGCCAGCATTCGCGCCTCGTTTGCGGCGCTGGCAGAAATGATGGAAAGCAAATTCGCGCTGGCCACCGACGCCGTGTCCAGCCTGCACCACACCCGCAACGCGGTGGACACGCTGGCCGACAGCTTTACCCGCATTGCCGACGCCCAGCAGCAAACCGCGCGCCAGATGGATACCCTCAACGGCAAGACCAGCCAGATCCGCCAGTTCGTGCAGCTGATCAAGGACGTGGCCGACCAGACCAACCTGCTGGCGCTGAATGCGGCCATCGAAGCAGCCCGCGCCGGCGAGCAAGGCCGCGGCTTTGCCGTGGTGGCCGACGAAGTGCGCAAGCTGGCGGAACGCACCAGCCAGGCCACCAATGAAATTGCCAGCCTGGTAACCGACGTGGAAACCGCGTCCTCCGATACCAAGCAACAAGTAGGCGAAGCGGCGCAGCAGGCCGAGGGTTACCGCAATACCGGCATCGAAATCGCCACCGCCATCAAGAAACTGGTCGACGACAGCGAGGCGATGGCCAACGCCATTGCCACCGGCACCAACACCAGCTTCATGGAAGTGGTGAAGCTGGACCATATCGTGTTCAAGCTGGATATCTACAAGGCCTTTATCGGCTACCACACGCTGAACCCGGACCAGGTATCCAGCCACCGCAACTGCCGGCTGGGCAAATGGTACTTTGAAGGCCGCGGCCATCAGGAATGCCGTGGCAGCCACGCCTACACCCAGCTGGACGCGCCGCACGAACGCGTGCACGAGCAGGGCCGCCAGGCGCTGCAAGCCTTCTACAGCGGCGACTTCGACCGCGCCACCCGCGCGCTGAAAGAAATGGAACGCGCGTCGGTCGAGGTGATGGAACTGCTGACCAGCATGGAAACCACCCCCTGCCAGCACAAAGTCTGAGCCTCGCGTAGCAGCAACAACAACGCCCGGCATTGCCGGGCGTTTGTTTTTCTGGCTTCAGGCCGGCTCCGGCACCAGCGCCGGCAACCCGTACCGCGCCCGCGCGCGCTGACACTGCACCGACCCTTGCTCTACCTCGCGGCACAGACTGGGGCGCTGCGCATAAATGCGGCAGGCCACCTCGCGGCCAACCTCGCCTTGCAGCGCGGCACAACGCGGCGCGGCAGACCAGGTGCCGCGCATGCAACGATGAAAACTGTCCACCTTCTCCGTCATGGCCACCGGTACGGTGCCACCACCGTCCTCCGCTTCGGCCCAGTAGAAGGAAACACGAAAACTGGCGCAACAGGCGCCACACTCAGTGCAGGCAGAGATCACGGACATACGAGCAATAAGCAAGTCATGAACACGCGGAAATTTTTTTCAAACTGCCCGTTTTCGTCAAGCGCCTGCTGTCACACACCGTCACACAGCCCACACCAAAGCACGGCAGATTGACTGCCGGCGCCTGCCTACACTGCCGGTATCGATAAAGTAACAAGGAAAACACCATGCGCCATACGCTGACTATCGCTGCCCTGACGCTGGGCAGCCTTGCCTTCCAGGCACACGCCGACGACCTGCACAGTGTCATCGTCGGCGCCGCTACCGGTGCAGCCGGTGCCGCCATCGGCCAGAGCGTCGGCGGCAAGAACGGCGCCATCATTGGTGGCGCCATCGGCGGCGCTACCGGTGCTGTCATCGCCGCCAAGAACAAACCGCAAACCGTGGTGGTACAGCAGCAAGGCCGCCCGGAATACCGCAGAACCGAATACCAGCCGCCGCACGGCAAAGCCTGGGGCCACAAAAAGCACGGCCACAAGCATCGCGGCCCCGGCCACTACCGCGATCACGACGACTGAGCCCGGCCCCTTGGCCACACCTTGACAGCCCCCTGATCAGCCCGCAGCATGCGGGCTGATCCTTTTAACGCCCCCTGTCTACCCATGTGATGACTGCCTGATTCCGCTTTGCCTACTTTGCCCCCTACGGGGCGCGGATTATTCATCAGGAAGCCATCATGTTCCCTCTGTTCTGGCGCGCCTTGTGCGCACACGCCTGGCTGCGCCGTTTGTGCGCCGCCCTGCTGCTGAGTTCGGCCGGCAACGGCCTCAGCCACATCGTCCTTTATGCTGAATTACTGCAACGCCAGGCGCCCCCCGCCTCGCTGGCGCTGGGGTTTGTGCTGTCCAGTGCCCCGGGCTGGCTGGGCAGCCTGCTCGGCGAGCACGCCTTGCGCCGCGGCGACTGCCGCCACGTCCTGATCCTGGGCGAGCTGGCCGGCCTGGCAGGCCTGGGCTTGCTGTGGCATGCGCTGACCCAGCCCGGCACCCTGTGGCTGCAACTGGGCACCGCCTGCACCGCGCTGGGTGGTGGCATGGCGCTGCCGGCGCTGGCGCACTACGGCAAAGCCAGGCTCAGCACAGCAGAGCTGCCGGCCGCCGCACTGCTGGACACGCTGGCCTTTAGCTGCCACGTACTGCTGGGCGTGGCGCTGGGCGTGCTGTTGCAGCCGAGGCTGGGTAGCGCGCCATTGCTGCTACTGGATGCGGCCAGCTTTATCGGCGCGATAGGGTTGCTACTGACGCTGCCAGCGTTGGCCGCCGGCAAGCGCCAGCCGCCGGTACAGCCGCTGCCGCGCACGCTACCGGCCCGGCAACGGCGCGCGCTGGCCATCTTGCCCGCGCTCGGCGCAGTCGGCGCACCGGCCATGGCCTTGCTTCCCGCACTGCTACCGGCGGCGCATGCCACGTCACTGCTGCCACTGCTGCTGGCCCGCAGCCTGGGGCAGCTGTGCGGGCCGCTACTGGTGCCGCAGCACCGGCTGGGTCACCCCAACCGGGCCTTGATGCTGGCGTGCCTGGCCGGCTTCAGCACCTGCTATCTGGCCGTGGCGTGGCAACCGTGGCCGGCACTGGCCTGGGCACTGGTCTTCCTCGCCCACCTGCTATCCAACGTGGTGTTCAGCCTGGGCTGGCACGGGCTACTGCTGGCGTTTGACGCGCAACATGCCGCGGCGGCCAGCGCGCGCAGTTACCGGGCCCAGGTACTGGTGGCAGCCGGCACCAGTTTGCTGGCCGGCTGGCTGGCCGGGCATGCCGGTGCCGCACCCGCCTTGCTGGCGTGCAGCCTGGCAGGCTGGCTACTGGCCGCCTGGCTAACCCGGCAGGCATGAAAAAACCCGCCGGATGGCGGGTTGGTTTGGCGGCCGGCGCAGGCCGGCCGGTGAGCGTGCTTAGGCTTTCACCACTTTGGCAATCGCTTCGGCCACGTAGCCGATGTTCTTGCTGTTCAGCGCGGCCAGGCAAATACGGCCGGTGGACACGGCGTAGATGCCGAACTCTTCTTTCAGGCGCTCTACCTGGGCAGCGGTCAGGCCGGTGTAGCTGAACATGCCGCGTTGCTTGATCACGAAGCTGAAGTCCTGGGCGACGCCCTGGGCCTGAATGGCTTCCACCAGCGCGCTGCGCATGGCGCGGATGCGGTCGCGCATGCCGGCCAGCTCGTCTTCCCACTGCTGGCGCAGTTCCGGGCTGGACAGTACGGCGGCTACTACGGCGCCACCGTGGATCGGCGGGTTGGAGTAGTTGGTGCGGATCACGCGCTTCAGCTGCGACAGCACGCGGCCGGCTTCTTCCTTGCTGGCAGTCACGATGGACAGTGCGCCCACGCGTTCGCCGTACAGCGAGAAGCTCTTGGAGAAGGAGCTGGATACAAAGAACTGCAGGCCGGAAGCCGAGAACAGGCGCACGGCAACCGCATCGGCTTCGATACCGTCGGCAAAGCCTTGGTAAGCCATGTCCAGGAACGGCACCAGGCCTTTTTCACGGCAGGCTTCTACCACTTCCGCCCACTGCGCGTCGCTCATGTCGGCGCCGGTCGGGTTGTGGCAGCAAGCGTGCAGCACGATGATGGAGCCGGCGTCCAGGCCCAGCAGGAAGGCCTTCATGGCGGCAAAGTTCACGCCACGGGTTTCTGCGTCGTAGTACGGGTAGTTTTCCACCACGAAACCGGCGGATTCAAACAGCGCACGGTGGTTTTCCCACGAAGGGTCGCTGATGTACACCTTGGCGTTCGGGTTCAGGCGTTTCAGGAAGTCGGCACCGATCTTCAGTGCGCCGGTACCACCCAGCGCTTCGGCGGTCACTACCTGGCCGGAGGTGGCCAGCTCGCTACCGGCACCGAACAGCAGGTTTTGTACCGCCTGGGTGTAGGCAGCCGGGCCTTCGATCGGCTGGTAGCCGCGCGGCGGCATGGTTTCCAGACGGGCTTTTTCGGCGGCTTTCACCGCGGCCAGCAGCGGGATTTTGCCGTTGTCGTCGTAATAAACGCCGACCCCCAGGTTGACCTTGTTCGGTCGGGTGTCGGCGTTGAATGCTTCGTTCAGACCCAGGATCGGGTCACGCGGTGCCATTTCCACGGCGGCAAAAATCGAAGAGGACATGCAGGGCTCCATGAGATTGCAAAACATGCCGCCCGCGCCACGGCTTGGCCGCACGGGCTGGCACGCAGATGAAAAAGCAATGCCGCAAGTCTACCACGCACCCCGCCATCGCGCTGCGACAAGCCGGTTGACGCGTCAGGCGTCGCGTTGCAGCAATCGGCGCAAGGCGGGCACATCCTGCCACGTTACCTGCATGGCCGGCAGCGTGACATTGCCCGGCATCGCCACATCCTGATGGATCGTTTCAAATCCGCCCATGCGGCGATACACCGCCCGCGCCTGCCCGTTGGCGGCCAGCACGTACAAAAACAGCGGCTGTTGCGGCCAACCTTGCTGCGCTTCGGCAGCGGCCCACGCCATCAGGCGCCGGCCCAGCCCGAAGCCCTGAAACGCCGGCAATACGTGCAGATTGTCCAGGTAAACCCCCTTGTCCGGCTCGGCCGCCGGCCACAGACAGACAAAGCCGGCCGGCTCGTCATCGACGCAGGCAATGGCAATACGGTAGCTGCCGGCGGGCTCGGCCAAGCGCGCCGCCCATTTGGCGGCCATGAAACCGTCCAGCTCGTCGCGCAGGAACGCCGCCGGCAGCTGGCCGGCGTAGGCATGCTGCCAGCTGGCGGTGTGCAGGCGGGCCAGAACGGCAGCCTCGTCGCTGGCGGCGACACGCAAGGTGATGTCAGTCATACAGGCTCCTCCTTATTGAAACAGCCATGCTACCATCGCGCCTCGGCACAGAGACATCAAACAATAATCATGTACATCATTCGACTACTGGACTGCCCGCCCAGTACCTGGAAAAACGGCGGCGGCAGTACCCGCCAGCTGCTGGCCTTCCCACCCGGGGCCAGCCTGGACAACTTTATCTACCGTATCAGCGTGGCCGAAGTAGACAGCGACGGCCCGTTCTCGCACTTCCCCGGCATCGACCGCAGCCTGGCCATCCTGGATGGCGACGGCCTGGCGCTGATGAACGGCGCGCAGCTGTTCGGCACCCTGCTGGCCGGCCAGCCACCCATGGCGTTCGACGGTGCCTTGTCGCTATCCGGCCTGCGCCTGGGCGGCAAAGTGCGCGACTTCAACGTGATGAGCCGGCGTGGCCAGGCCAGCCACCGCTGTCAGCAGCTGGTGCTGGACGCCGGCAGCCACCGCGTGACGCTGCCAGCGCGCAGCCTGCTGTTTGTCGCGGCCGGCCAGGTGCAATGCGGCGAGCAGACACTGCATGGCCTGGAAGCCGGCTGGCAAGACACGGCCACCGAGCTGACGCTTCATTGCGACGGTAGCGCCACGCTGCTGCTGGCCAGCTTTACGCTGACGGATGGCGGCGATGACTGAGGTCGCTTCACCCTGCATCAAGCAATGCAAGCTGGATGCCAGCGGCCGCTACTGCACCGGCTGCCTGCGCACGCTGGACGAAATCAGCGGCTGGTCGCGCGCCAGTAATGCGCAAAAGCAGGCCGCGCTGGACCGTATCGCCAGCCTGCGCCAACCGTTAGCGGTGCGCCAGTTGCGCTGTACGCAGTGCGGCAGCGCGTTTGCCTGTGGCAGTGGCGGCAGCCAGGGCGGTTGCTGGTGCGCCGACCTACCACCGCTGGCCAGCGCCAGCGGCACTAGCAGTGACTGCCTGTGCCCGGCCTGCCTGCAACAAAAGCTGACGCCACAGCCAGCAGGCTAAACGGCCAATACAAAAGCCATGCGGCCAACCTGTTACCGGTTGGCCGCATGGCTTTTAGGCGCCGCTCGCGCTGCGTCAGCGCAAATGGCGCGTCAGGCTGCCATCGAAACCGCACTCGGCGAACAGCCGCATCGGCTCGTCGGGGCGGGTTTCCACGAAGACCGACAGCGCGGCCACATCCGCCTGCAGCACGCCGTCGAAATGGGTGATGGCAGCACGCTCGATGGCCGCCTGCAGCGCCGGTTCGCGGCTGCGCTGCGCCAACGTCAGGTGAAAGCAGAACTGGTCCAGCACGTAGGGGTAGCCCCAGGCAGCGTGCAGCTCGGCTTCGCGCGGGCTAAGGCCAGGGCGATCCGGCGCCGGCGCCCCCAGTGGCAACAGCTGGCGCACGCAGCGCTCGGCCAGCGCATCGATAGCCGCGGTATCGCCCGCCACGCGCAACACGGTGGCGTCGCGCAGCGTGCCTACCTGCAAGGGCAGCGAGAAGGGCGTGCAGGTGGCGGCCAAGGCGGCCACCTGTTGCAACAGTGTCACCTCATCCACACCATCCGCCAGCCGGAATGGTGCCTTCAACGTGGCGTGCCAGCCGTAGTGTGCAGCGCGGCGCGTCAACGGTGCCAGGCGGGCCAGCAGGCCACCGGGCAGTGCCGGCGGCAGCAGGGTGACACCTCGGGCGGCGTCCCAGCCCAGCCATTCGCTGCCGGCGCGCCACAGGGCGCTGCGCGGTGCGGGCGCGTAGTAAACGGCGTAGCGCATCGTCTCTTCACAAAAACGTCAAACAGGGGTCGCTACCCTACTCCAGCACGCCCCGCGCTGGCAAAAGAAAATGCGGCCAACCCTGACCTGAGGTTGGCCGCAGTATCGATAAAACAAAACGCATGACAAAAGCCGCCTGTGCGGCGAGCGGCTATTAGCTTGTCAAACGCCAGCACACCAGGCTGCAGCAACCTAGCGCTGCGGGTTCAGCGCCTTGCTGATGAAATGGCGCGGCACACGGCTGCGCGGCACGCGCATGTCGAACCACTCGCGCACGTCGGCGTCCAGGCCGATGCCGTGCATGTAGTTGTACAGCGCCTTGTTCAGGCCACGGCCCAGCGTGTCGTGGTCGGTACCGGTGGGGTCGATGAAACCGACGTCGTTCTTGGCAAACGTCACGTCCGGCAGCGGGATCAGCTTGACGCCGTACTCGTCGGGATGCTGCCCCACCGGCGAGTGCACGGTACAGGCAAAGCGGTGGAAGAAGCCGCTCTGGATGCAGCCGTTGTCGAACAGCTGGCGTACGTACTCCAGCGCGTCCACCGTGTCTTGCACTGTCTGGGTGGGGAAGCCGTACATCAGGTAGGCGTGCACCAGAATGCCGGCTTCGGTAAAGCCCTGCGTCACGCGTGCCACCTGCTCTACCGACACGCCTTTTTTCATCAGCTTCAGCAGGCGGTCGGACGCCACCTCCAGCCCGCCGGAAATGGCGATACAGCCCGATTCGGCCAGCAATTGGCACAGCTCGGGCGTAAACGATTTTTCAAAGCGGATATTGCCCCACCACGAAATCGACACCTTGCGCCGCAGCAATTCCTCGGCCAGCGCGCGCAGCATCTTGGGCGGCGCCGCTTCGTCCACAAAATGGAAGCCGGTCTGGCCGGTTTCGGCAATGATGGCTTCGATGCGGTCCACCAGCGTCTCGGCAGAGGCGGTTTCGTAGCGCGAGATGTAGTCCAGCGTCACGTCGCAAAAGCTGCATTTCTTCCAGTAACAGCCGTGCGCCACCGTCAGTTTGTTCCAGCGGCCGTCGCTCCACAGCCGGTGCATCGGGTTGAGCATGTCCAGCAGCGACAGGTAGCGGTGGATGGGCAGCCCGTCCCAGGTGGGGGTGCCCACCTCCTCGAACGGGATGTCGGCTTCCATCATGTTGATGTAGCGCACCGCGTCGCCGTCGCGCACGTAGGTACGCACCAGGCGGCTGACGCCGCGCTGGCCCTGCAGGTGCTCGATCAGCGCCAGCAAGGGCTTTTCGCCGTCGTCCAGCGTGACAAAGTCGAAATAATCGAACACGCGCCGCTCTTTCAGCTCGCGCAGTTCGGTGTTGACGAAGCCGCCGCCCAGCGCGGTGCGGATGTGCGGCCAACGTGCCTTGATGGTTTGCGCAATGCGGAACGCCGCGTACACCGAGCCGGGAAACGGCACCGACAGCAGCACCAGGTCGGGCTGGTGGCGTTCTACCGCTGCAACCGCCAGCGTGGCCAGCGTGTCGTCCACCAGCGTCGGCGGCGCCGCCAGCGCCTGCGCCAGCGGGTCGAAGGTGGGCTGGCTCATCGCCAGCGACTCGGCGTAGCGCACGAACTCGAAGCGGCCATCCACCGCGTCGCGTACCACGTCGGCCAGGTCGTTCAGGTACAGCGTGGCCAGGTGGCGGGCGCGGTCGTAGCTGCCCAGCGCACCGAACGCCCACGCCAGCGGGTCGCCGCCGTACGGGTCTTCCGGGTCCACGTAGTTGTCCAGCGCGGCAAAGCGCGCGCCTTCCGGCAGCAGGCCACGGCTGCAGATGCGGTGCGCCAGCGTGCTGTCGCGCCCTTGCAGGAAGGCAATAACACGGTCGATGGTGGCCAGGTACTGCTCGAAGTTGTCCACAAAGAAACGTACCTGCGCGCTGCGCTTCTTCGGCGCGATGGCGTCGATACGCTGCCGGATAGCCTGCAGCCCGTCGGCAGAAAACAGCTGCAATACCAGCGCCAGCGCCAGGTCTTCCTGCGCCGCCGTTACCCCGCGCGAGCGCAAGAAGCCGGTGATATAGGCGGTGGACGGGTAAGGCGTATTCAGCTGCGTCATCGGCGGGATCAGCGACAACACGCGCACACTGGCATTCTGGGACATGGCAGGCTCTCGGTAACAAACGACGGCGGGCAGCCGTGGCTGCCCGCAAAAACTGGCGCGATTGTCGCACGGATAGGCAAAAATCGCAGCCCAAAGCCGAAAACAGCTCTGCTAAACTCGCAACCCCGCATCACGGCATAGTCAAAGAGGATAAACCGATGAAAAAGGCGCTGTTTGCCAGTGCGTTCTTGCTTGGACTGACACTGGGCGCCTTCCCTGCGGCATGTCTGGCGGATGACACCCCTGCGGCCAGCCAACAGGATAGGCAGCAAACGGAGTTAGTCATCGGCAAATGGCTGTTTGAAGATGCCAGCCCGGATGGCAACATGCAGGGCACCGTCGTGTATGCAGCGGATGGTTCGTTCGACAGCAAGATGGTTGCCACCTATCAACACCGCCGCGTCGCGCTTCGCATTCAAGGCAAATGGCGACTGGAGAACGGCTATCTGGTGACCACCTTCACCGCCATGACCCCACCGGTTATGCCTGTAGGCAAGGTTTACCGTGACAAGTTGGTGAGTATCGACGACAAGCAAATGGTCTATGTCTCCGAACGGGATGAAACCGAAACCCTGCTGCGCGTGCCATCCAGCCCGACACCCTGAACGCCTTCCCCACCTCGGATACCAGAGATGCCCCATCTTTACCTTGAATACAGCGATAACCTCTCCACCTTCGACGCCGCCGCCGCGCTGCTGCAAGCCAACCGTGCGCTGGACGCCAGCGGTCAGTTCAGCGAGATCGACATCAAGAGCCGCGCCTACGCGGTGAGCTGCCATCAGGTCGGCACCGCCAGCAATCCTAAGCGTGCCTTTATCCACGCCCGGCTGGCCATTCTGGAAGGCCGCAGCGAAGCGGTACAGCAGGCGCTGGCGCAGCAGGTACTGGCTGCACTATTGCAGCATTGCCCCGACGACCCGGCGCTGGATGTGCAGGTGTCGTGCGAAATCCAGCAAATCGCCCGCGCCAGTTACGCCAAGCAGCACCGCTGCGGCCAACCTTGAAAAAAAACCCGGCTTGCAGCGCAAACCGGGTTGCTTGTTCAGGTGGCGTGATCACGCCGCAAGTACGGTGAAGCCTTAAGTGCCACCTTTGTTTGCCTCGCCTTGCGGACGCGGCGACAGCAGACTAGCCACGATGGATACCGTCAGGATGACGGCAACCGTGCCCAACATCCACAGGATGGGTACCTTGTACACATCCATCAGCAGCATCTTCACGCCCACCAGGGTCACGATGACGGCCAGACCGTAGCCCAGCAGATGGAAGCGGTCGGAGATGTCGGCCAGCAGGAAGTACATCGCCCGCAAGCCCAGGATGGCGAAGGTGTTGGCGGTAAAGACGATGAACGGGTCCTTGGTGACGGCAAAAATGGCCGGAATGCTGTCAATGGCAAAGATCAGGTCGCTTACCTCCACCAGCACCAGCACCACAAACAGCGGCGTAAACATCTTCACCCCGCGCTCCAGCACCACAAAACGCTCGCCATGCAGGGTATCGGTCAGCGGTACGCGCTGACGCAGCCAACGCAGTAGCGGGTTGCTGCCCAGGTCGCTTTGCTTGCCGGTGAACATGAACATCTTGATACCGGTTACCACCAGGAACAGGCCGAACACGTAGAAGATCCAGTCAAACTGCTGGATCAGTACGGCGCCCAGGTAAATCAGCACCGCCCGCATCAGAATGGCCCCCACTACCCCCCACAGCAACACCCGCTTCTGAAACTCTGGCGGGATGGCGAAGTAGGTGAAGATGGTAATCCACACGAACACGTTTTCGATGGCCAGACCTTTTTCGATCAGATAGCCGGTAGCGTATTCCAGCGTTTTCTGGTTGGCCACGGCGCTGCCAAACTGACCATTGAGGTACCACCAGAACCAGGCGCCAAACGTTGCCGCCGCAGCAAACCATACTACCGACCACCAGGCAGCCTCTTTCACGGTCACCTTGTGGTTGCCCTGGGTACGCAGCAACAGAAAATCGGCAGCCAGCAAGAGCACCACCAGCAAGGTAAAGCCGGCATATAACAGCGGGGTGCCGACACTCGCGACTTCGTTCATGTGCATCACTCTCCCTGTAAATGGCCAGAAGGCCGGACACTGAAACCCGCTACTGCGTTTTCACACAGGCAAGCCTCTGGCCATGTAGAGCATGACTTTGGCACGCGGGTTCCGCTGCCGCGATATGATTAAAAATTCAGTCATAATTCCATAAAATCAAGCATACATACCCCAAGAGTCATCATCGTCATGCTGCACACAGCCCGCTATCGGCAAATGATGGCTAGCCGGCACTTTTGTGTAATACCTGCGTCTTAGCCGTTTTAGCGCCCGGAGCCCACCATGCATCGCCTCGCCCTGCCCTTGCTTGCCTTGCCACTGCTTGCCCACGCCGAGCCCGCCACCTTGCGCAGCGAGGTGCTGAACGACAAGCTGCACCACCCGTGGGCGCTGGCCTTTATCGATCAGGGTCGCATGCTGGTGAGCGAGCGGCGCGGCCAACTGTGGCTGCTGGACGCCAATGGTCGCAGCCTGGCACGGGTGGCCGGCTTGCCGGCGGTGGATGCCGGCGGCCAAGGCGGCCTGCTGGACGTGGTGAGCGACCGCCGCTTTGCCGACAACCGCCAGCTGTACTTCTGCTACAGCGAGGCCGCCGACGGCGGTAACCGCACGGCACTGGCGCGCGCCCGGCTTAGCCCCGACGGCCAGCAGCTGCAGGACGTGGCGGTGATCTTCCGCCAGCAGCCGGCGGTGGCCAGCCGCCTGCACTTCGGTTGCCGCATCGCACAACAAAGCGACGGCACGCTGTTCCTGACGCTGGGCGAACGCTTCAGCCGCATGCAGGACGCTCAGCGGCTGGACAACACGCTGGGCAAGGTGGTGCGGCTGCGCCCGGACGGCAGCATTCCGCCGGACAACCCCTACGTTGGCCGGAAGGATGCCCAGCCTGCCATCTGGAGCCTGGGCCACCGCAACCCGCAAGGCGCCAGCATCGGCCCAGACGGCCAGCTGTGGCTGGTAGAACACGGCCCGCAAGGCGGCGACGAGCTGAACCGCCCCGCTGCCGGCAGCAACCAGGGCTGGCCGGTCATTACTTACGGCCAGCAATACGGCGGCGGGCCGATCGGCGCCGGGCTTACCCGGCAGCAGGGCATGGCGCAACCACTGCACTACTGGACACCGTCGATCGCCCCTTCGGGCCTGGTGCGGCTGAGCAGCGACCGTTACGGCAAGGCTTGGCAGGGCAGCCTGTTTACCGGCTCGCTGAAATTCGGCTACCTGGCGCGACTGACGCTGCAAGGGCAACGCGTGATCGCCGAAGAAAAGCTGGCCGTCAGCGACGGGCAGCGCGTGCGCGATGTGCGCCAGGGCCCGGACGGCCTGCTCTATGTGCTGACCGACGCGCCGCAAGGCCGGCTGCTGCGCCTGCTGCCGCGCTAGGGCGGCTTGTCGGCCGGCGCGGCCAGCGCTATCATGCCCGCCGGGTCTGCAGTTCACCCAGGCGTCGCCGGTACCGTTACCACGCTAAACCTGCTGTCTTACCTTCCTGCTTGGCTCGAACCCGTGCCAGGCCGCAACGGCGACCAGCGGCAGTCCTCCGACTTTGGCACGCAGACAGGATTCGACCATGTCTCGTACGCTTCATCCCTTTTACAGCCCCGACATTTCCGCCCTCGCGCGCTCGCTCAAACAGCAATGGGCCGCCAGCGACGGCACACCCGGCCACCTGCAGCTGCTGAACATGCTGGCGCGCGCCAGCGGCTACCACAACTTCCAGCACTGGCTGGCCGCCGCACCGGCTGCCGTGGCACCCGACAGCCCACGGCCAACGGTGCGGCAGCACGATGCGCTTACCCAGCGCCTGCTGCGCCACTTTGACGCGCAAGGCCGCCTGCAACGCTGGCCGAAAAAGTACAGCGAACAGCAGCAATGCCTGTGGGCGATCTGGCCGCAGTTGCCCGGGCGCGGCCAGCATGGCGAGGCGGTCATCAACGACGCCCTGCGCCAGGCGCAAACCTTTGGCGACCACGTACTGCTGCGCCGCGAGCTGGTCAACCACGGCCTGCTGGCACGCACGCCCGACTGCCGCGTCTACTGGCGGCTGGACCACGTGGTACCCGCCGGGCTGCAACCCTTGGTGGCCGAAGTGAACCGTCGCCGCCAAGCCGGCTGATGGCAACCTGTTAGCCACAAAAAAGCCCTGCCTTTTCAAGGCAGGGCTTTTTTGCGCCAGCGACCAGGGTTGGCCGCATAGCCTGGCTCAGACCAGCTGACGGGCAGCAGCGATGACGATATCCACTGCCGTGGTTTCCGAGGCCTTGATCTGCGTGGTGTCGGGGATTTCCTGCTGCGTACGGTTCACCAGCACCCCCGCCACCATACCGGCGCGCAAGCCCATGGTGGCGCACATGGTCAGCAAGGTGGCCGATTCCATCTCGTAGTTCATCACACCCATCGCCTGCCATTCTTTCATGCTGCCGACAAAGTGCTGCACCACGCGGCCGCTGTAGGTGTCGTAGCGCTCCTGGCCCGGGTAGAAGGTATCGGACGACGCGGTAATGCCCACGTGCA
The DNA here is from genome assembly GCF_007644045.2 of Vogesella urethralis. Taxonomy (GTDB): domain Bacteria; phylum Pseudomonadota; class Gammaproteobacteria; order Burkholderiales; family Chromobacteriaceae; genus Vogesella; species Vogesella urethralis. Next base: position 17,803 of record NZ_VMDW02000084.1, on the reverse strand, counting down.
CGGCCTGGCCAGCGTCGCGCGCGGCGTTCACCAGCGCGGTAGTGCAGGCAAAGTCGGCCACCGCCGGGTAGGCCAGCGGCGCAAAATGCTGGCTGGCACCGTCCAGGCGCACGGCACCGGTGGTCACCAGCACGTCACCGACATTGATGTGCGGCTGGATGGCACCAGTGGTACCCACGCGCAGGAAGGTGCGCACGCCCAGTTGCGCCAGCTCTTCCACCGCGATCGAGGTGGACGGGCCGCCGATACCGGTGGAACACACCACGACAGGCTTGCCGTCGATTTCGGCCAGCCAGGTGGTGAATTCGCGCTGGGTAGACAGGTGGCGCGGGTTGTCGAGCTTGCGGGCAATGCGTTCAACGCGTGCCGGGTCGCCCGGAATGATGGCCAAGGTAGCGCCCTCGAGCTGGGCGCGGGTCAGGCCCAGGTGGAATACATCGGATGGGGTATCGCCGTGGGACACGGGGTCTCCTCTCGTGAAAACGTGAGGCCCGCGGCAGCAAAAGGCATGCGGCAGCGGGCCAGAAACAAAAAGCGTCATGCCCGGCGGGCGGGCATGACGTGATAGCTCTTTTTACCTGAAGTTGGCCGCAAATTGAAGTGCTTTTTATTGGCTGACACCTTTCAGCTACAGTCAGCCATTGCGGCCCTTGCCACTACCGTCTTTACCGCTGTCGCCACCTTTGCCCTTACCGCCGTCACTGCTTTTGCCGCTATCACTACTCTTGCCACTGTCGCTGCTCTTGCCGCCATCACTGCTTTTGCCACTATCGTGGTCTTTACCATGATCGTCGGCCTTGCCGCCGTCGCTACCATGGTCGTCCGACTTGCCCGCATCCGACCGGTGGTCGTCACCGGCTGCGTGCTCTGTCGCTTCGTGGCTAGCCGTGTCGTCACCGGCCTTGCGCGCCGGCTAGGCGGGCCGCTCACCCGGTACCGCCGGGCGGGTACCGCTACGGTTACTCACCGCCTCCCCAGCAACGGTCAGGCTACCACGTACCCGGTTCAGGTCACCCTGTGTCACACCGCTAACCCCCAGCAAATCGGACGAGCGGGTAAATGCGCCCTGCTGCTCTCGCGCCGACACAATCGCCTGCGCTTCACGCTGGCTGAACCCGGCTTCCACCAGGTCCGGCACGCTGGCGGTATTCACCTCCAGCCCCCACGCCGGGCCCGCCATGGCCACGGCAACACCTATCCACCATTTCATGATCACCCTCCCCGGCACCATGTCTGCTGCACTATAGACCCATAGCAATAAAAAAACGCCCCGGGTGACAACACCACGGGGCGCCCAAGGAGGCTTTACACAGTTAGGAGTAGCGAAGCGGTCAGGGCTCAGGCGGCTGGCGCGCTGCTGCGGATCAGGTGGTCGAACGCGCCCAGCGCGGCTTTGGCGCCTTCGCCCATGGCGATGATGATCTGCTTGTACGGCACGTCGGTCACGTCACCGGCGGCGAATACGCCGGCCACACTGGTGTCCTGGTGGCGGCCGGTAATGATCTCGCCGCGGCTGCTCAGCTCGATGCTGCCTTTGAGCCAGTCTGTGTTGGGCAGCAGGCCGATCTGTACGAAGATGCCTTCCAGCTCGATGTGGCGCGCTTCGCCGCTAACGCGGTCGGTGTAGCGGAGGCCGTTCACCTTGCTGCCGTCGCCGGTGACTTCGGTGGTTTGCGCCTGCAGGATCACGGTGACGTTGGGCAGGCTGCGCAGCTTGTTTTGCAGCACGGCGTCGGCGCGCATGGCGTCGCCGAATTCCAGCAGGGTGACGTGCGACACGATGCCGGCCAGGTCGATGGCGGCTTCCACGCCGGAGTTGCCGCCGCCGATGACGGCGACGCGCTTGCCTTTGAACAGCGGGCCGTCGCAGTGCGGGCAGTAAGCCACGCCTTTGTTGCGGTATTGCTGCTCGCCCGGCACGTTCATTTCGCGCCAGCGGGCACCGGTGGCGATGATGACCGACTTGGCTTTCAGCGTAGCGCCGTTTTGCAGCTGCACTTCGGTGAGGCCGCTGCTGCTCTCGCTGGCGGCGATCAGCTTGCTGGCGCGTTGCAGGTTCATCACGTCCACGTCGTATTCCTTGACGTGCTGCTCCAGCGCCATCGCCAGTTTCGGGCCTTCGGTTTCTTTTACCGAGATGAAGTTTTCGATACCCAGGGTGTCCAGCACCTGGCCGCCGAAGCGTTCGGCCACCACGCCGGTGCGGATGCCTTTGCGGGCAGCGTAGATGGCGGCAGCGGCGCCGGCCGGGCCACCGCCGACCACCAGCACGTCAAACGCCTCTTTCTGCGCCAGCTTCTCGGCGTCGCGGGCGGCGGCGCCGGTGTCGAGCTTGGCCACGATTTCTTCCAGCCCCATGCGGCCCTGGCCGAACACCTCACCGTTCAGGTACACGGTGGGCACCGACATGATCTGGCGGTCGTTGACCTCGGCCTGGAACAGCGCGCCGTCGATCATGGTGTGGCGGATGGCGGGGTTCAGCACCGCCATCAGGTTCAGCGCCTGCACCACGTCCGGGCAGTTCTGGCACGACAGCGAGATGTAGGTTTCGAACGTGAACTCACCTTGCAGGTCTTTCACTTGCTGGATCAGCTCCTGGCCGGCTTTGGACGGGTGGCCGCCCACTTGCAGCAGCGCCAGCACCAGCGAGGTGAACTCGTGGCCCATCGGCACGCCGGCAAACTGCACGCGCGGGGCGGCGTCGCCGGCGCGGCCAACACTGAACGACGGCTGGCGGGCGTTGTTGCCGTCGAAACGGGCGCTCACCTTGTCGGACAGGCTGGCGATGTCGGCCAGCAGGCCGCGTACTTCGTCGTCTTTGGCGCCACCCCCCAGGCTGGCGACCAGCTCGATCGGGTGTTGCAGGTTGGCGAGGTAGGCTTGCAGTTGGGTCTTGATATTGGCGTCCAGCATGGTGTGCTCCTTGGTAACGGGTACCCGGGAAAGCGGCTTTGGCGAGGCCAAGGTTGGCCGCAAGGCCGCTTTCCGGGGCACCCGGCAATGAATGTCGGGTGGGGGCGAGGCTAGCCGGGAGAGGCCGGCCAACCTCGTCAAACTGCTGAGCTGCCAGCCTGTGGGCGGCAGCGTGGTGGGCGATTAGATTTTGCCGACCAGGTCCAGCGACGGTGCCAGGGTAGCGTCGCCTTCTTTCCACTTGGCCGGGCACACTTCGCCCGGGTGGGCGGCCACGTACTGGGCGGCTTTCACTTTACGCAGCAGTTCGGCAGCGTCGCGGCCCACGCCACCGGCGTTGATTTCAACGATCTGGATCTTGCCTTCCGGGTCGATCACGAAGGTGCCGCGGTCGGCCAGGCCGGCTTCCTCGATCAGCACGCCGAAGTTGCGCGAGATCAGGTGGGTCGGGTCGGCCAGCATCGGGTACTGGATCTTCTTGATGGTGTCGGAGGTGTCGTGCCAGGCCTTGTGGGTGAAGTGGGTGTCGGTGGACACCGAGTAGATTTCCACGCCCAGTTTCTGGAATTCCGGGTACAGGTCGGCCAGGTCGCCCAGTTCGGTCGGGCACACGAAGGTGAAGTCGGCCGGGTAGAAGAACACGACGGACCATTTGCCCAGCAGGGTCTGGTCAGTCACGTCGATGAACTGGCCGTTGTGGAAGGCTTTGCTGGCGAACGGTTTGATCTGGCTATTGATGATGGACATGCTCGGCTCCTTGGGTTGGGAAGTGTCGTTGTCGACAAGAGCCATGATGCCGCAAGCCAATAGTCAATTCCAATTGAATGTTTTTTTCGAATAGTTTAATTTTTTTTATTGCCACTCGGGAGGCTGGTGAGCATGGCAGTTCTATCGTGATTGCGAGAACCACCATGCGCCTGCTTTTCACCCTGCTGCTGACCGCCTGCTTGCTGCAAGCCAGCCACGCTTCCCCGCCACCCGTTACCGCCAATAGCGCCAACGCGCCACTGCCCTGGCTGCAAGTTGGCCGCAGCACGCTGCGCCAGGCCGAGCAGCTATGGCAGGCACAGCAGGCTACCCTGCTCAGCCAGCGCTATGGCAATGCGCTGGAAAGCTTCAGCAACGGCCTGCCGCGCGAGGTCAGCAACTTGCGGGTAGTGGTCAGCGAGGTACAGCAATGGGGGCGCTTTGCCCAGGTCAAGCTGGGTTTCTTTGACGGTGTGCTGTACCGGCTGAACGCCACCCTGGCCGCCGGCTACCGCTACGACGAGGCGGTACAGCAGCTCAGCCGCCAGTACGGCACGCCGCTCAGCCAGAGCAACGAACCGCGCCAAAGCTACTGGCAAGCCGGCGACGTGTGGGTGGCACTGCAAGCCGGCGACGACAGCAAGGCGGTGCTGCAGGTAGAGCACCGCCAGCTGGCACGCAAGGTACGCACGTCCAATATGGAGGCTTACGCCGGCTACGTGGTGGCCAAGCCGGCCGGCCGCAGCATTCTTTCGCCCTGAGCGGGCCGCAGCGCGGCACCGCCGCAACAATGAAATACGCTGGCACAATCAGCAGATTCAATACCAAAAACATGCAAAAAGAGTAAAATCCGCCCGCCGGCGTACCGGCACCCCCACCCGCCCTGCGACATTGACCATGCTCCGATACCTGCGCCCGTGCCTGGGCTACTTGCTCGCCTATACCCTGCCAGCCATGGTGGCAGCCCAGCCACCCGATAGCCTGCAGCCCGGCATTACCCGCTACCCGCAAGCGCAGCAGCTGTGGCAGCAGCAACAGGCCCGGGTGGTAAGCGAGGTCTACGGCAACGCCCAGGAAGCCTTCATCAGCGCCCGACCGGAGAACATCGCCAATACGCGGGTGATCCGCAGTGAGCTGGCCGAGTGGCCGATCGATGGCGCCCACAGCGTGAAACTGGGGTTTTTCGATGAGCTACTGTATCAGTTCCGGCTCGAGTACCACCCCGGCCACACCGAGCGCCTGCTGGGCGCCCTGCAACAACAGTATGGCGCGCTGCCCGCTGCAGCACGCGAAGCCGGCGCCTGGCAATGGCAGTACAACGGGCTGCAGATCCAGCTGCGCGCACTGGCGGATGGTGGCTGCAGCCTGAGTTGGGAACACCAGCAGCTGGCACGCAAGGTGGCAGCGTCGCACGCCGAGGTGTACGCCGCCCACATCCGGCAACGGGTACGGATTACGCCGGCACCCTAGCTCGCAGCAAGAAAACCACAAGCTCCGTTACAGAACGCTATTTTCATGATTACCTTAATGAAAATGGCAAAAAACAGCGCAGTGCCTACTATAAAAAAACTGTTCTGCGTCTGTTTTCTCCTCTCCTCAACCGGAGTTGTGCCCGCCCGCTGGCGGGCATTTTCTTGCCCCCGCCACTGCAACTCAGTGCAGTGACGCCGCCCCCAGCACCCCCGCCAGCAGCACCAGCACCGCGCCGATCGCGTGTTCGATACGGTGCCGGTAGCGCGCCACCAGGCCCCGCGCCGCCTGCGATGAAAAGGCCTGCGCCACCAGCACGAACCACAACAAGTGCGCCAGCGACATGAACGCACCGTAGGCCAGTTGCAGCCACAGCGGCGTGACTGGGTGAATGACCTGGCTGAACAGCGACAGCACAAACAATGTGGTCTTGGGGTTCAGCGCATTGGTCAGCAAACCACTCTGCAACGCCGCCCAATCGGCCAGCGCCACGCCACGGTCTTCGCCCTGCGCCTGCGGCCGGCTGCGCAGCATGCCCACACCCAGATACAACAGATACGCCGCACCCACCACTTTCAACAGCCCGAACCACAGTGGCGACTGCGCCAGTAACCACGCCAGCCCAAGCAAGGCGTAGCCCACGTGCAGCCACACCCCCAGCGCAATGCCGACCGCGCTGAGCACACCGGCGCGACGCGACACCAGCATGCTGTTACGCGTCACCATGGCAAAGTCAGCCCCCGGGCTGACCACCGCCAGCAGCGTAATGGAAGCCACCGCCCACAACTCGGCGCCAGGCAACAGGTCAGGATTAATCATCGTTTTTTCCTCGAATGACAGCGCCACAACGGCGTAACGTCATTCTCTGCGCGGTTTGGCTGCCTGAAAAACGATGTATGCTGCAGAAAATACGTGAGGAAAACTCAACCATGCCACCTCGCCTGCCGCCACTGAACAGCCTGCGCGTGTTCGAGGCTGCCGCGCGCCACGCCAGCTTTGCGCGCGCCGCCGACGAACTGCACCTCACCCACGGCGCCATCAGCCGCCAGATCCGCCAGCTGGAAGCGCAGCTGGGCCTGGCCTTGTTCGAGCGCCGTAACCGCGCCGTGTTTCTGACCACCGCCGGCGAGCAGCTGCACGCCGCCTGCAGCGAGGCACTGGGCAAGCTGCAACAAACGCTGCAACAGCTACAGGCCGACAGCAGCCCGCCGCCGCTGGTACTGTCGTGCGAACCCACGCTGGCCATGCGCTGGCTGATTCCGCGGCTGCCGGCTTTTCGCGCACAGCACCCGGACATTGCGCTGCACCTGCTCACCGCCGGCGGCGCGGTGGACTTTGCGCGTGATCGTGTCGATCTGGCGCTGCGGCGTAACGACTTTGCCTGGCCGGCCGACGGCTACCTGGCAGAGTTGGCCGCCGAGTACACCGGGCCGGTTTGCCCGCCGGCCCAGGCCGCCGCCGTGATCGCCGGCAGCCCGCAAACCTGCTTGCACACCCGCAGCCGCGACAGCGCCTGGCCGCAGTGGCAGGCGCGTAGCGGCCGCACCCTGCCCTGCGCCGGCCACAGCACGCTGGAGCATTTCTACCTCAGCCTGCAAGCCGCCGGTGCCGGGCTGGGCTTGGCCATTGGCTCGGTGTTCATGGTGGCCGACGAGTTGGCCGCTGCGCGGCTGGCGGCCCCGCTGGGCTTTGTTGCCGACGGTTCGGCCTACGTGCTGCTTTCGCCGCACGCCTTCGACGGCGACCGCCGCCGTAGCGCGGTGCTGGCCTGGCTGCGCCACGAAATGGCGGCCACGTTGCAGCAAAGCGGCTTGGCCGCAGGCTAAGGCGCACGCCGCCAGGCATCGCCGCTGCCGGGCAAGCAAAACGCCCCCGGCCGACAGGCGGCAGGGGGCGTGACGGACAGGGGGCAGATCAGGCGCCGGTGCTGTCGCGCACCGCGTCTTTTGGCGGAATGAAAAAGTCTTTCGGCTTTTGCCAGAAACGGCGTGCCAGCGCCGGCAGCAGCGGCAACGCGTCGGTGCCCTTCAGCTTGCGCGAGCGCAGCGCCACCCACAGCGCCAGCGTAAAGCTGACCAGCAGGTTGGTCATGCCGATCAGCAACACGCCGGCCACCGACCACAGCACCACATTCAGCGGGATCAGGTAGTCGTAGCTGACCGCTGCATACGACAGATAAGCCGACGAGAAGGTGATGTGGCGGATATCCAGCGGCAGCCCCAGCAAGAAACCGATGGTGCCGGTAACGCCCAGGAACAGGCCGAAGTAGAAGTTACCGGCCAGCCCGCCCAGGTTGTGCTCCACATAGTGCGCCAGGCGCTGGGTACGCGCCGCGCCCAGCAGCCGGTTCAGCCACGGCAATGCGGCCAACCGTTGCGGGATCTGGCGGTAAATGGCCAGGTTGTCGTAGTAACCGGCGATCAGGCCGGCCAGGAACAGGTACACACCGGCAATGGCGGCGTGGAAGATGGCCAGGCTGTGCAGCGGGTCGAGGTCGGCCAGCAAATGCGCCGCTTTTTCGGTGTTCACCACCGGCGCGCCGGTGAAGCTTTGCCAGCACACCGCAATCAGCCACGCCACCGGAATGGCCGCCATCACGTTGCCGACAATGGCGATGAACTGGGTGCGCATCACCTTGGCTACCAGCTCGGCCAGCAGGGGCATGTCCGGCTTGCCGCCCGACTCGTGGATGACCGCCGCAATGCGCGCCGCCGTCATCGCCGGCTGCTTGGTGGCGATGGTGAAATGCAGCACGTGCACCAGCATGAAACCCAGCGAGTAGTTGAGGCCGAACGCCAGCGCTTCCCAGATCAGCGGCAGGTGCAGCTTGGCCAGCAGCAGCTTGATCAGCGCCATGAAGCCCACGATGACGCCGGCGCCCAGTGCGGCGCTGGCCATGTCTTTCCACTGTTTGCGGTCTTCGGCGATGTAGTGTTCGCCGTGGCGGCCGGCGTGCTCGGTGACCTGGCGCGCCAGCATTTCGGTATTGCTGGTAAACACGTCGCGCACGCTGAAGCGGCGGTTGTCGGCGCGCACCAGCTCGGCCAGCAGGCCGAACAGCGTGCCGTTGGCCGCCGGGCTGCTATCGGTGTCGAGCAGCGCCAGCAAGGTACGCAGCCGGCCGATGTGCTGGCTGAGGCGGATCAGATGGTAGGTCAGCCCCACCGATACGCCGCGCTCGTGCGCCACCTTGCGCAAGCGCGCAATCAGCTGCTCGCACTGCTCCAGCAACACCAGCATGTGCTTTTCGTCTTCCGGCAGGCAGGCCGGGTCCACCATCGCGTGGCGCGCCGACTCCACGTAGCGCATGGCTTCGGACGCCAGGTGCAGGAACGGCGACTCGAAGCGCTCGATGTCGGGGTAGACGCGCACCAGCTCCGGCTCGAGGCCGATGGCGGTAATGCGCGCCGTCAGCACCTGTACTGCCTCCAGCAACTGCAGGCGCACCGGGTTGGCCGCCGCCGGCGGCAGCTCGGTCCAGGCCAGCGCCTGCCACAGCTCCAGCCACACTTCCTGCGCCACGCTGCCTACCCAGCGGTAGTCTTCCGGGTGATTGAAGATCAGGCCGAACTGGTCGGCCAGATGGTGGGCAGAACGCGCCGGCGGCAGCAGCCGCTCGCCAATGCGGCGCTTGATGGCGGTGGAAAACGGCTCGTTGGACAGCAAGCCGGTGTCGGTATACAGCTGTACCTGGCGGGTGTTGCCCAGCAGGTCGAGGATGGCGCGGCGCAGGCCGGCGCGGTAGTCGGCGTGACGGCTCAACAGATAGGTCAGCGCGCGAAGGTTGCTGGTGGCCTGCACGAAGTCGCCGGCGTCTTCCGGTCGCGCCGCAGCCAGCAGGCTGGCCAGCGGCGGCACCGGGCTATCGGTACTCTGGCGCGTGGCCAGGTTTTGCAAGAGTTGATCCATGCACCTTCCTGATACGGTTGTTGTTATTGATGGTGGGTCGTCACCGCCGCAGGCGGCCACGCCCAGACTGAGGCCGGCGCCGCCTGATGGCAAGTATCGGCGGTCCGTGCGTCAGTACAATGTCTTTTTATGACCACGCACCGGCTGCGACGGTTCCTTTCGCCCAAAATCATCGCCAGTGCGGGCGCAAAAAAACCCGGCCAAAGCCGGGGTGGGTGCAAAGGTTGGCCGCAGCGCAGCTGGCCCTAGTCGAACTTCAGGCCGCTGCCGGCGGCACTGACCATCACCGTGGACTTGGGCGGGTACTTGCCGCCCAGAATGGCCTTGGCCAACGGGTTTTCGATCTCGCTCTGGATGGCACGCTTCAGCGGCCGCGCGCCGTATACCGGGTCGAAACCCGCGTCGGCAATCAGCGCCAGCGCGCTGTCGTCCACCTGCAGGCTGATATCCAGCTTGGCCAGGCGCTGTTCCAGCCGCTTCAGCTGGATGCGGGCGATGGAGCGGATATGGTCCTGACCCAGCGCGTGGAACACCACCAGTTCGTCGATACGGTTGACGAACTCGGGGCGGAAGTGCGCTTTCACCTCGGCCATCACCGCCAGCTTGATCACCTGGTAGTCGCTGTCTTCCATGTTCTGGATGTGCTGGCTGCCCATATTGGACGTCATCACGATTACCGTGTTCTTGAAGTCCACAGTACGGCCCTGGCCGTCGGTGAGGCGGCCGTCGTCCAGCACTTGCAGCAGCACGTTGAACACGTCGGGGTGGGCTTTTTCCACCTCGTCCAGCAGAATCACGCTGTACGGCTTGCGACGCACCTGCTCGGTCAGCAGGCCGCCTTCCTCGTAGCCCACGTAGCCGGGCGGCGCGCCGATCAGGCGGGCGACCGAGTGTTTCTCCATGTATTCCGACATGTCGATGCGGATCAGGTGCTCTTCGCTGTCGAACAGGAAGCCGGCCAGCGCCTTGCACAGCTCGGTCTTGCCCACGCCAGTCGGGCCCAGGAACAGGAAGGAACCATACGGGCGGTTAGGGTCGGCCAGGCCGGAGCGCGAGCGGCGGATGGCGTCGGCCACTACCGTTACCGCCTCGTCCTGCCCCACCACGCGCTGGTGCAGCACGCTTTCCATCTGCAGCAGCTTGTCTCGCTCGCCGGTCAGCATCTTGCTCACCGGAATGCCGGTCATGCGCGACACCACCTCGGCAATTTCCTCGGCACCGACCTGGGTACGCAGCAGGCGGTTGGGCGTGGCGTCGCCGCTGTCGGCGGCCTCGGCTTCCTTCAGGCGGCCTTCCAGCTGTGGCAGCTTGCCGTACTGCAACTCGGCCAGTTTTTGCCAGTCGCCACGGCGCTTCAGCTCCTCGATCTCCACTTTTACCTGCTCGATCTCTTCCTTGATCGCCTGGCTGCCCTGCTGGCTGGCCTTTTCGGCCTTCCAGATTTCTTCCAGGTCGGCATACTCGCGCGACAGGCTGTCGATTTCGTCCTCGATCAGCTGCAGGCGTTTTTTGGACGCTTCGTCGCTCTCGCGCTTCACCGCCTCGCGCTCGATTTTCAGCTGGATCAGGCGACGGTCCAGCTTGTCCATTTCTTCTGGCTTGGAATCCAGTTCCATCTTGATCTTGGACGCGGCTTCGTCGATCAGGTCGATGGCCTTGTCCGGCAGGAAGCGGTCGGTGATGTAGCGCTGGCTCAGCTCGGCGGCGGCCACGATGGCCGGGTCGGTAATGTCCACACCGTGGTGGATTTCGTACTTCTCTTGCAGGCCGCGCAGAATGGCGATGGTGTCTTCCACCGACGGCTCGTCCACCAGCACTTTCTGGAAACGGCGCTCCAGCGCGGCGTCTTTTTCGATGTACTTGCGGTATTCGTCCAGCGTGGTGGCGCCCAGGCAGTGCAGCTCGCCGCGCGCCAGCGCCGGCTTCAGCATATTGCCGGCGTCCATCGCGCCGTCGGCCTTGCCGGCGCCCACCATGGTGTGGATTTCGTCGATGAACAGGATGATGTTGCCTTCATCCTTGGCCACGTCGCTCAGCACCGCCTTCAGCCGCTCTTCGAACTCGCCGCGGAACTTGGCGCCGGCAATCAGGCCGGCCATGTCCAGCACCAGCAGCTTCTTGTGCTTCAGGCTCTCCGGCACTTCGCCGTTGACGATGCGCTGCGCCAGCCCTTCCACGATGGCGGTCTTGCCCACGCCCGGTTCGCCGATCAGCACCGGGTTGTTCTTGGTGCGGCGTTGCAGCACCTGGATGGCGCGGCGGATTTCGTCGTCGCGGCCGATTACCGGGTCCAGCTTGCCCATGCGGGCGCGCTCGGTCAGGTCCAGCGTGTACTTTTTCAGCGCCTCGCGCTGCTCTTCGGCGTCGGCACTGTCCACCGCCTCGCCGCCGCGCACGGCATCTACAGCCGCGGTGATGGCGGCAAGTTGGCCGCCGTGCTGCTTCAGCAGGCGGGCCGCCTCGCCCTTGTCGGCGGCCAACACCAGCAGGAACAGCTCGCTGGCGATGAACTGGTCGCCGCGCTTGGTGGCGGCCTGATCGGTCAGGTTCAGCAGCTTGCCCAGCTCGCGCGATACCGTGATGTCGCCATCGCCGCCACTGACTTTCGGCAAACGCGCCACACTGTCGCGCAGCGCGGTTTTCAGCGCGCCGACATTGGTGCCGGCACGCGCCAGCAGGCTGCCGATGCCGCTTTCGGCATCGTCCAGCATGGCCAGCAGCAGGTGTTGTGGCTCGATAAAAGCATTGTCGGACGCCAGCGCCAGGCTCTGGGACTCGGCCAGCGCCTGCTGGAATTTGGTAGTGAGTTTGTCGAAACGCATGACAGCCTCCGTGGCAAAAAAGCTTCGATACCCCCTAGCTTGGGAGGGATACGCTGCTTTTCAAGGTTCACATTGACGCCACTTTGCCTACGATCAAAGAGCAGGTTCGCGTATTTAGAAATTAAAATCTATGAAACCAGGGGGCTACATGAAAACAACAATGCTGGTATTGGCCTGTTGCTTGTGTGGTGGCCACGCACTGGCCGCCGAGACATCGGTACTGATCTTCGGCGCCTCGCACCACGGCAGCTGCGACGCCTCGCGCTGGAATTGCGACCTGAACAACAGCAACCCGGGCCTGGGGCTGGAGCTGGCCGAACCGCAAGTGGATTACAGCCTGTTCGTCCGTGGCGGCGGCTACCGCGACTCGCGGCGCGAGACCGCCTATTTTGTGGCAGGCGGCGGCCGCAAGCACTGGGAAGTCGGCCAGGATGTCGTGGTGGGCGCGGGCCTGATGGTGGGCTACCTGAACGGCAGCGGCGTGCACGGCCTGGCCGGGCTGCCCTTCGTCACCGTAGGGGGGAAACTGCTACAACTGGAAATCGGCTACGCGCCCAAGTTGCAATGGAAAGACCGCATGATGCCAGCCACCACCACCTTCAGCTTGCGCTGGCAAATAGAATGATCTTCCCGCCGCGCGCCGTTTTTTGCATTGCACCATAGGCGGGCGCGCGGCAAGCGGGCATACTATGCGCCATCAACGTTTGACCCCGTGCCACCGGCACCTTGCCTGACCATGACCTCTCCCCTTCAAGCCGCCCGCCTGGACTGGAGCACCGGCCTGCCGATGTCGGCAGACTACGGTGACGTGTATTTTTCCCGCGACAGCGGCCTGGCCGAAACCCGTCACGTTTTCATCGACAACAACCAGCTGCCGCAACGCTTTGCTGCTTTGCAACAAGATGCCTTGTTCGTCATCGGCGAAACCGGCTTCGGCACCGGCCTGAACTTCCTGGTGGCATGGCAGTGCTTTCTGCAGCACGCACCGGCAGGCGCCCGGCTGGCGTTTGTCAGTACCGAAAAACACCCGCTGACCCCGGACGACCTGCAACGCGCGCTGGCGATGTGGCCCGAGCTGGCCACCGAGGCCGACGCGCTGCTGCGCCAGTACCAGGAGATGGCGCCGGGCTGGCACCGCTACGTGCTGGCTGGCGGCCGCATCAGCCTTACCCTGCTGGTAGGCGACGCGCTGGCCACCTTACCCGAGCTGGACGCCCGTGTTGATGCCTGGTTCCTGGACGGTTTTGCGCCGTCGCGTAACCCGGACATGTGGCAACCGGCGCTGTTTGAACAGCTGGCCCGCCTGAGCAAACCCGGCGCCACGCTGGCCACCTTTACCAGCGCCGGCATCGTGCGTCGCGGCCTGGCCGAGGCCGGCTTCGCGGTAGAGAAAGTAGCGGGCTTCGGCAGCAAGCGCGAGATGACGCGTGGCCAACTCGACACCGCGCCGGCACCCGGCTGGCAAGCCCCGTGGTACGCCCGCCCGCAGTTGGCCGCCAACCGCGAACGCAGCGCTATTGTGGTGGGGGCTGGCATTGCCGGCGCCAGCACCGCTTACAGCCTGGCCGTGCGCGGCTGGCAGGTCACGGTGGTAGACCGCCACCCGCAGCCGGCCAGCGAAGCGTCCGGCAACCCGCAAGGCGTGCTGTACACCAAGCTGTCGCCGCACTTCACGCCGCTGACACAGCTGATTCTGTCCGGCTACGGCTACAGCCTGCGTACGCTGCAAGCGCAGCTGCCGCAGGGCGACGACAGCTGGCGCCAGTGCGGCGTACTGCAGCTGGCGCACAATGCCGATGAAGAAAAACGCCAGGGCGGCCTGGCGCTGGCCGGGTTGCCGCACGGCATCCTGCACGCGGTGAACGCCGAGCAGGCGTCGGCGCTGGCCGGGCTGCCATTGCAGCATGGCGGGTTGTTCTTTCCGCAAGGCGGCTGGCTGCACCCGCCGGCACTGGTACGCCGGCTGCTGGATCACCCCAACATCACGCTGCGGCTGGCCACCGCCATTACCGAGCTGGCGCAAAACCCGGCCGACGACAGCTGGGTGGCGATGGACAGCGACGGCCCGCTGGCCATTGGCAGCATTGCCGTGCTGGCCACCGCCAACGAGACCGTCCAGTTCGACCCCACCTTCTACCTGCCGGTAAAACGCATTCGCGGCCAGGTATCGGTACTGCCGGCCACCGACGCCAGCCGCCAGCTGAAAACGGTGATCTGCGGCGAGGGCTATATCTCGCCGGCGCGCCACGATAGCCACTGCATGGGTGCCACCTTCAAGTTCGACACCAGCGACACCCGTGCCTGCGACGACGAGCACGAAGAAAACCTCGCCATGCTGGCGCAGATGGCGCCGGCGCTGCACGAGGCGCTGGGGGGCGAGACACTGTCGGCCGCAGACTGCAACGGCCGTGCCGCCCTGCGCTGCACCAGCCCGGACTACCTGCCGATGTGCGGCGCGGTGGTGGACCGCGAGGCGTTTATCGATTGCTACGGCCAGCTGGGCCGCGACGCGTCGCTGAAAATCAGCCAGCCGGCACCGGAGGTGGGCGGGCTGTTTGTCAGCACGGCGCACGGTTCGCGTGGCATGGTCACCGCCCCGCTGTGCGGCGAGGTGCTGGCCAGCCTGCTGGAAAACGAACCGGCGCCGCTGCCCAAACCGATCATGGACGCCATCCACCCCAGCCGCTTCCTGATCCGTGACATCGTGCGGCAAAAGCTGCGCGACTAGCCACCGGCCACGCGCCGTCGCAACGACAAGGCCCTGGCGCACGCGCCAGGGCCTTGTTACGTGGCTCGCGCTAATCGCCTGCCGCTCAGGCCTCGGCTCCCGCTGCGCGCAGCAAGGCACGGATGGGTTCCGGAATCGACACCGTTTTGCCGGCCTGGTAGTCCACCCACACCAGCGTGGCCTCGCCCACTGCGTAGACGGTGCTGTCGTCACCGGCCAGGTAGAAGTGATGGCTCAGCTTCAGGCTGCTGCGGCCAACCTTTTCCACTTCGGTGGTCACCACCACGGTAGCCGGGTAGGAAAACTCGCGCTTGAAGGTACAGCTGGTGCTGCCTAGCACCGGGCCGACACCGGACGGGTCGATCGGGTGGCCGATGCTGTCCAGCCACTCCACGCGAATCTGCTCCATGTAGCGGAAGTAATAGGTATTGTTGAGGTGGCCCACCGCGTCCATGTCGCCCCAGCGCATGGTGATGGTACGGCGGTCCAGCAGTGGCAGTGTCTTTTCCATGTTTCGCCCCTTGTGTGCAATGCAGCATATGATAGCCGCCCGCTTACGCTAACGTAAGCAGCCGCGATGAACGCAGTGTTCGCCCGCCCCTGCCGGCTGCGCTACAATGCCTGCCCTTCGCCAAACCTTTGTACGCCATGGCCAAACTTTTCTATCGCTACGCTGCCATGAACAGCGGCAAAAGCACGCAGCTGCTGCAGATAGCCAATAACTACGAAACGATGGGCAAGGCCGTGCGCCTGTATACCGCCGCCATCGACCATCGCTATGGCGTGGGCAAGATCACCTCGCGACTGAACATCCAGCGCGACGCGCTAACCTACGACGACAGTTTCGACTTTCTGACGCAAGACTATCAGGGCATCGCCTGCGTGCTGATCGACGAAGCCCAGTTCCTGACCAGCCAGCAGGCGCAGCAACTGCACCGTCTGGCGCATACCCGTGGCGTGCCGGTGATCTGCTTCGGCTTGCGCAGCGACTTCAAGGGCGAGCCGTTCCCCGGCGCTGCCTGGCTGCTGGCACTGGCCGAGGACATCGAAGAAATCAAGACCATCTGCCACTGCGGCCGCAAGGCCACCATGCACATCCGCATGGATGGGCAAGGCCAGCGCATTCAGGAAGGCCCGCAGGTGGATATCGGCGACGAAACGCGTTACCAGGCGGTGTGTGCCGACTGTTTTTATCAAGGCGAACAAGCATGAGCAAACCCCGCAAGGACAGCAAACCCGGCAGCGACAGCGCGCTGCGCCAGGCTGCCGACAAACGCCACGCCCAGGCCGAAGCGGCCTGCCGCACCGTGCTGGATACCTTTGCCGCGCTGGCCGACGACAGCGCCTGGCAAAGCTGCGAGATGGCGGTGAAGTACGCGCAGATGGCGGCAGTGTACGCGCGCAAGATCCGCAACGGCCGCGTGATCAGCCCGGCCGACTTCAACGCGGCGGTAGAAGTGTGCACCGCCGCCCGCCGCGCCCTACGCAGTCTGGACGCCGAGCTGGCCTTTGCCGGTCACCCGCAGCAAGCGGCACTGACCGACGCGGCCAACCTGAGCTACCAAGTACTGCTGGCGCACCACCAGCTGACCAAGGGCAAGGCGTAAGCCGCCGGCGGCCACCACCCGGCTGGCTTGCACCCGTCGTCGTCAGTGGATGCAACGCAACAAGGCCACGGCATCGCCGTGGCCTTGTGCTTCCAGCGGCAGACAGCATCCGGCCCAAGCTTGTACCGGACCCGGCAAAGCCGGGCCGCGCCACAGCAGTTTTTGAAACCGCCGCCTTTCCGTTTACAAAAAAAGCCTGTCTGCTCCGCAGACAGGCTTTTTCATCAAGCTCAGCACAAGGCCACGGCTATGCCGTGGCCTTGTGCTTTTACAACGCTACGCGCCGACAGATCAGCCAGCCTGCGCCGCCTGCCACTGTGCGTGCACGCGGCCCACCTCGTCCAGCCAGTGCTGCTTGTCTGCTGCCGGCAGCCAGCTGGCCTCGAAGCTGTTGTTCACCAGCTGTACCACTTCGGCGTCGCTCAGGCCCAAGGCCTCGCGGCAGGCGTAGAAGTTCTGGTTCAGGTAGCCACCAAAGTAAGCCGGGTCGTCCGAGTTCACCATCGCCGCCAGGCCAGCCTGCAGCATGCGGCGCAGCGGGTGCTGCGCCAGGTCCGGCGTTACCTGCAAACGCTGGTTGGATAACGGGCACACGGTCAGCGGCGTACGGTCTGCGGCCAACCTTTGCACCAGCGCCTCGTCTTCCAGGCTGCGTACGCCGTGGTCGATACGGCATACCTGCAGCAGGTCCAGCGCCTCCACCACATACGCCGCGGGGCCTTCCTCGCCAGCGTGCGCCACACAAGGCAGGCCCAGCGCATGGCAGCGGGCAAACAGGCGGGCAAACTTGGACGGCGGGTGGCCCAGCTCGCTGGAATCCAGCCCGAAACCATCGATACCGGCCAGGAACGGCTCGGCCTGGTCCAGCACCGCCATGCCGGCCTCTTCGCTAAGGTGGCGCAAAAAGCTCATGATCAGGCGCGAGCTCATGCCCCACTGCGCCTGCGCGGCGTCCAGCGCACGGCGAATGCCGTGGTAGACGGTGGCAAAGGCGATGCCGCGGTCGGTATGGGTTTGCGGGTCGAAGAAAATCTCGGTGTGCACGATGCGGTCGGCGTGCGCGCGCTCCAGGTAGGCCCAGGTCAGGTCGTAGAAATCCTGCTCGGTTTGCAACACGCCGGCGCCGGCGTAGTACAGGTCCAGAAACGATTGCAGGTTGTCGAACTGATACGCCGCGCGCAGCGTGTCGATATCGGCGTACGGCAGCGTCATGCCGTTACGGGCCGCCAGCGCAAACATCAGCTCCGGCTCCAGCGTGCCTTCAATGTGCAGGTGCAGCTCGGTTTTGGGCAGGGCGGCGATCAGGGAATCCACGGGATGGGTCATGGCAGGCTTTCGGCTAGGTTGGCCGCAACGCGGCCTGTTCAAACACGTATGATGACGCGGCCCGGCGTGGCCGGGCCCGGTAAAACCTTTGGGTATACTTTATCAGCAGCCAGTGGCTGGCCACAGGCGCCGGCCGGTCTTTCTGCTTAGCCCACGCCGGCGGCCATGCCAAAGCAAAAAGCCCCGCAGTGCGGGGCTTTTTGATTCTGGCGGAGAGGGGGGGATTCGAACCCCCGTCAGGGTATTACCCTGAACACGCTTTCCAGGCGTGCGACTTAAAC
>NZ_VMDW02000012.1 GCF_007644045.2 Vogesella urethralis | reverse complement strand
CGGCTTGCTCATGACACCTCCTTGTAGGGCCTAGTGTGAGGCTCACGAGGTATCTAGGAAAGTGAGGGCGATTCACCCATCCTACGCGCTCATTGATGGATTCGGTTAGGGCACCGCTAGCCTGGGCAAGCCTGCGGCGCATCTTGCCGCAGGGGGATGCGCTCTGTGACGGTAACACGCCGTTAGGGTGGTGCTATGGGTAGGCTTTGATGTCGTCACTCGGGTATCGGCACCATCTGGCGAAGTCCTCGTCAGCGTGGCGCTCCAGCACGGCGTCGGGTTCGTTGCGGATGTTCCATGCGTAGTTAAGGTGGTGATACGCATGTGCCAGGTCGAGTTTCAGTTCGATTTCTTCGTAATCAGGGGCAAGTAGCGATTTCTCGATGGCCTCGAGCTGCTCTCGTGCATCCTGGATGTTCATCAGAACGATATGGCGTTGAATCATGTTGTGCTCCTGCGAGTTGTCACTTATCCGGGGCATGCCATGGCAAGGCAAGCTTGTCTGGCTTGGTCCGTTGGCCGCGCGAGTGGCAACGGTAAGCAGATACGGTGGCAAACTGGTTTAGCTGGCGTGCAGCAGGAACTCGGCAATCTGCTGCGCTTTGGCAATGCTGATGCCCTGTTTTTGATCGACGATCAGAGGGTGATCGTTTTCGCCATCCTGATGCAGGAACAGCAGCGGGCGTTGGCCGTCAGCCTGCACCACGACATCGCTTGCCAGCTCGCCCGCCGCCGGGTACCAGGGTACGGCATTGCATACCCAGCCGAAGAAACAGTCCCCGGCCACCGGGTTGTCGAAGGTTTCAACATAGCGTTCGAAACTCCGCTGCGAGACCGATACCCACAGCCCCCACAAAAACGGTTCTTTTACCCCGTGTATGGGCACTTCCAGCAGTGCCCGAATGAAATAATCGCAACCTTCGTCGTGCTTGATCATGCACAAATCGTCATCCAGATGGCCCATCGATGCCTTTTCTACCTCATTGAGGCAGGCGTAGTGATCCGGCGCGTTAAACGCATACGACGGTGACCCTTCGTGGATCTAGTTGCAGCAGGTGCATGTGAAAGCAAAGATGGCAGCCATATTGGGCGTGGAAACCTGATGTGTAAGAGAACGCGCTTAGCGCGCCTACATTGGGGTGGACGGGTTTGGCATGCCATGATATTGGCGTAGCATGGCCACTGGCAATGACATGGCGGGCCGCCTGTTGCCAGACCCCGCTTTGCCAAGCTCTCGGCATATCCAGAAAAAACGCTGCCTGATGATCGTCAGCGATGTCTGCCTACCGGTCTTGCGGCCAACCTTGTCGTTTGCCGCGCTGTTACAACGCATCTGCCTGTCTTGCGCCTTTCACACCCGCGTCATGCTGTCGTCACCGTGGCGTCTTACCGTAGCGGCTTCCTTTTTTGTTACCGGAGCTGTCTGCAATGAAACCCCTGTTTAGCCTGACGCTGGCCCTGGCGTGTTGTGCTACCGCTGCCCACGCGCAGCAGGCGGTGGAGGCCACGCTGGCCGGCCACGCCGTGGTGCCGTTCAATACCGTGGCCACGCCGCCGGCAGACGCAGGCGCCTTTTTTGCCACCTCGGGCAAGTTTGCCAACGGCAAGCGCGTGCGTAACGAGGTGCTGGGGTCGGAAGCGGCCAACACCTTTGTGGGCGACCCCAAATACCCGCGTGCGTCGGGTGGGGCGCTGCCGGTAAAGGGGCAGGCGGTACAGGGCTTTTCCGGCATCGCCATGCTGGACCGCAACCACTACCTGACGCTCACCGATAACGGCTTTGGCAACAAGATCAACTCGCAGGACGCGCTGCTGATGGTGCACCGCGTGGCGGTGGACTGGGCCAAGGGCAGTACCGCGCTGCAGCGGACGATCTTCCTGCACGACTCGGACCGCAAGGTGCCGTTTGCCATCCAGAACGAAGCCAGCGCCCAGCGCTACCTCACCGGTGTCGATTTCGACGTGGAGTCGCTGCAGCTGGTGGGCAAGGAGATGTGGATCGGCGACGAGTTCGGCCCCTACCTGATCCGCGCCGACCTGGACGGCAAGGTGCTGGCGGTGTACGAGACCAAGGTAGGCGACGTGGCCTACCGCTCGCCGGACCACTACCTGAACGGCCGCCTGGGCAACCTGCCTAGCGACAGCATTGGCAGCTGGAACGTGCGCCGCTCCGGCGGCTTCGAGCCGATGGCCAAAGCGCCGGACGGCAGCAAGCTGTACCCGGCGCTGGAATGGCCGGCTTTTGACGCCGCCAGCAAGGGCTTCGAGCGTGCGGCCAACGGCAAGACCTTCACCCGTATCTTCGAGTTTGACGTGGCGGCTGGCCGCTACACCGGCAAGCAGTGGAAGTACCCGTTCGAGCAGGACGGCAACGTGATGGCCGACTTCCAGCTGCTGGACGCCAGCACCGGCCTGCTGATCGAGCGCGACGACAGCAGCGAGGGCTTGGGCCAGGTGTGCCCCGGCGAGATGACGCGCACCGACTGCTTCAACAAGCCGGCGGCCTTCAAGCGCGTGTACAAGATCGACCTGGCGCAGGCCGACGCCGATGGCTTTGTGAAGAAGGTGGCCTATATCGACCTGACCCGCATTGCCGACCCCAAGCGCCTGTCACGCTACAGCGACGCCAACGGCCGCTTCGGCCTGCCGCACCTGGGGCCGGAAGGGCTGGTAGTGGTGGATGGTCACCACATCGTGCTGGTAAACGACAACAACTTCCCGTACTCGTCCGGCCGCCAGCTGGGTAAACCGGACGACAACGAGCTGACGCTGCTGGACATCCAGCCGCTGATCGACGCGCGTTAAGCCGGTGTCAGGTGCAAGGGCCGGGCTGCCAGCAGCCCGGCCCTTGTTGCGTGCGCCGCCCTCATTCCCGCCGCAGGCCTTTTAACGTTGGCCGCAAACATGACAGGGTGTTGCTTCGCCGGGCGGGTGCCGGATTTCACGAGGGCAACACCATGAAAAAGATACTGGCTTTACTGGGCCTACTGCCGCTGGCGGTACAGGCCGCCGTGCCGCTGCTGGACGGCGTGCAGTCGGCAGAAAACCAGCTGCTGACGCAGTCTGGCCGCTGGTTTGTCAGTGGTGAAAACGGCGTGTTCGAGGGGCATTTCGACGGGCGGGCGTATAGCAAGCAGCGGCTGACGGCACGGCTGCTGAACGGGCAGGCGCACCAGTGCTATTTTCTGGGCATGACCGAGCGCCAGGGCCGGCTGTACACGGTGTGCACCGACAACATACTGAACCCGCTGGCCACCAAGCGGCTGTTCGTGCTGAACCTGGCCGACCCGGCGGGCGAGCTGGAGGAGATGTTCAACCCCACCGACGTGGTGTTGCCCAACGGCATGGCCACGCTGCCGGATGGCAGCCTGTTGCTGGCCGATAGCGGCGCGCCGCTGCTGCCGGGCAAGTTGCTGCGCTTTACGGTGAATGCCCACGGCGCGGTGGATGGGCAGTCGGTGTATTACCGCTACGTGCTGAACAAGCCCAACGGCCTGAAGGTGGACGGCCAGCGCCTGTACGTGTCACTGAACCCGCTTACCTACGCCGGGCTGTCGCAGCTGCGTCGTTATACGCTGGGCGCCGCCGGGCCGCAGGACGGCGTGGTGCTGTTCAGCTCGTGGTGGTTTCTGGACGACTTTGCGCTGAGTAGCGACGGTGTGGTGGTGGCGGAGTTTCTGGGTAACCGTGTTGTGCACGTCAGCGAAAGCGGCCAACTGCTGCGCGAGGCGCGTGTGACGCAGCCGACTTCGGTGCAACTGTGGCGCGGGGCGGCGGTGCCGGCTGGCGATGTGACGGTGACCGAACGCGGCAGCGGCCGTCTGTTGCAGCTGCCCGGCTTTGGTGCCTGGCTGCGTTAGCCGCCGTGGCCCCGGCCGCGTGGCGGCGGCCGGGGTGGGGCATCGTTAGCGCTTATCTGGGCAGGCGGCGCAGCGGGTAGGGCGTAAGCTTGTCCGGGCGGGCTTTGCTCAGGTCACCGCTGCGGTCACCAAAAAACAACTGGCCGTTTCTGATGGCTACCAGGTCGTATTCGCCCATGTTCTGCATCAGGCTGGGTACAAAGCCGCAGCCTTGTTGCACCAGCGGTAGCGGCTGGCCTTGTCGCAGGCGGCAGCCCTGGTCGGCAAACAGCTGCACGCCGGCGGGCGAGTCGGCGATCAGCATGCGGATGTCGGCCGGGAAGATGCCTTCGATGGCGTCGGGTACTTTCACCGCGCTGGCGCCCAGCAGGTAAGGGCCACCCACGTTCAGGTGGAACAGCGGCTGGGTGGCGGCGGCATCGGCGTACACCTTGAACAGCACGCCCCAGCGTTTGGCGGTGATGATGAACTGGCGGGTGACGTAAACCTTGTCGTAGGCTTCGGGCGCCACGCTGGCCCACTTGCCGACGATATCGCGCCGTAGCGTGTGGCTGTCGATGGCGGTATCGGCAGCGGCGGGCAGGGCCAGGGTGGCCAGCAGCAGGGCAAAGCAGCTTGTCTTCATGGTTCGGGTCCTGTCGGGTTGAGAAACGGGCAAGTGGTTGCTTGCCCGCGCCCAGCTTAGGCGGGCCGTTACGACGTTATTAACGAAGTGGCACCCTCACGCAGAAGGCTTATTGAAGTGATGATGGCATTCGATGCGTATAAATTTGGCTGGTGTTGAACGTAGCGTGCGGTCATCCCTACTGGTGCGATGGCGCCCGTCGGCGTAGCCTGTCAGGTCTTTCCTTTTGTTGCCCTTGCCATGTCCAGCCCTGCGTCGTCCCCCGTGTTGTCCTTGCGTCACCATCGCCCGTTCTGGCATTTCTGGACCGCGCGCCTGCTGCTGACCGGTGGCTTCCAGATCATGGGGGTGGCGGTAGGCTGGCAGATGTACACCCTTACCGGCAGCGCGCTGGACCTGGGCCTGGTGGGGCTGCTGCAGTTCCTGCCGCGCATCTTGCTGGTGCTGGTTACCGGTACGGTGGCCGACCGCTACCCGCGCCAGCGCATCGTGGCCATCAGCATGCTGCTGCAGGCGCTGGCGGCAGCCACCATGCTGATGGCCAATAGTGGCGTGGGCCTGGCGGTCAGCCGCGAGCTGATCTTCGGCCTGTCGTTGCTGATCGGCACTTGCCGCGCCTTCGACATGCCCACCATGCAGTCCATCCTGCCCAATATCGTGCCGCCCGCCTTGCTGCCGCAGGCGGTAGCGGCGGCGGCCTCGGCCAACGAGATGGCTACCATCGTGGCGCCGGCGCTGGGCGGCCTGCTGTTTGCCTTTGGCGCGCCGCTTACCTACGGTCTGAATACGTTGATGTTTGTGGCCGGCGTGGTGCTGGTGCTGGGCCTGCCGCTGCCGCCGCACGTGGCTGACAGCCGCAAGGTGAGCATGGATTCGCTGCTGGCGGGTATCCGCTTTATCCGCAGCCGGCCGGATATTCTGGGGGCCATCTCGTTGGACCTGTTTGCCGTGCTGCTGGGCGGCGCGGTGGCCTTGCTGCCGGTGTTTGCCGCCGACATCCTGCACACCGGCCCGTGGGGCCTGGGCCTGCTGCGCGCGGCGCCGGCGGTGGGCGCGCTGGCGATGTCGGTCTGGCTGATGCGCCACCCGGTACAGCGCAAGGTTGGCCGCACGCTGTTTGCGTCGGTGGCGGTGTTTGGCCTGGCCACCATCGGCTTTGGTTTGTCCACCCACTTTTTACTGTCGCTGGCGGCGCTGATGGTACTGGGCGCGTCCGACATCATCAGCGTGGTGATCCGCGGCACGCTGGTTCAGCTGGAAACGCCGGACGACATGCGCGGCCGCGTCAATGCCGTCAACTCGCTGTTTATCGGCGCCTCCAACCAGCTGGGCGAGTTCGAATCCGGCGTGACCGCCCACCTGTTCGGTACCGTGCCGGCGGTGGTGCTGGGCGGTGCCGGTACGCTGCTGGTGGTGGTGCTGTGGATGCGCTGGTTCCCGTCGTTGGCGCAGCGTGACACGCTGGAAGCCCGGCCGGGCTAAGCCGGCCGGGTCAGGGTAGGGCCCTAGTCGTGCGGCAGGGCCTGCACCGCGTAACCGCCGCGCTGGCGTTGCTGCCACCACAGCACGGCAAACACCACGCTGAGGATGGCCGGCAGCAGGCTGAGCTGGCGCAGCGCGGTGGCGGTGTCGCTGCTATCCATCATTTGCCCCACCACCGGCAGCGCCACCATCACCGACAGCATGCCGGCGCCGCCCATCAGGTTCAGCAGCAGCGCGCCGCCACGCGGAAACTGCTCGCTGGTGATGGCCAGCATGGTGGGCCAGAAGAAGGTCTTGCCCACACCGAACAGCGTAGCGCCCAACAAGGCGGCGCTACCGGCCCAGGCTGCATCGGCCGACAAATGCCCCAGTGTGGCCAAGCCCGCCAGCGACAGCAGCGCGCTGCAGGTGAGGATGGCGTACGGCGACAGGCGCTGGAACAGCCAGCCGGCGGCGTACTGGCGCAGCACGAACATCAGGCCGGCGGTATACACCAGGAACAGGATGGTATTGCTACCCAGCGCCGGCAGCAGGTCGGCCATGATCTTGGCAAACCACTGGTCCGGTGCCAGCTCGGTGGCGGCGGTCAGCCACATCAGCGCGAACAGCAGCAGGAACAGCGGGCGGCGCGTTTCGGCCAGCATCTGCCCGGTGCTGACACTGGCGCTGACCCGTTCGGTAGGCGGGTAGTGCAGCGGGGCGATCAGCAGCAGGTAGGCCACCACCGGCACCGCCACGCTGAGCAGCCGCAGCTGCCAGCCAAGACCCAGCTGGCCCATGCCCCAGGCTACCAGCCCGCCCAAGATCAGGCCGCATGGCCACCAGGCGTGTAGCTTGTGCAGCATGCGGCGCTTGTCGTGGCGGTACAGCGTGGCCACCAGCGGGTTGGTGACGCCCTCCACCACGCCCTGGGCGATGCCGGTCAGCAAAAAGCCCAGGTACAGCACGGTGCTGCCGGTGCTGGCAAACAGGCTGCCGTCAGGGTTGGCCGCCGCCGGCACCGGCGCCAGCAAAATCAGCGCGATGCCGCCCAGGTAGCCGGCGCCAGACAGCAGGTGCAGCCGCTTCATGCCCACTACGTCCACGATCAGGCCGCATACCAGGATGCCCAGGGTAAAACCCCAGAACACCGACGACATGGTCAGGCCGATCAGGGCGTTGTTCAGCCCGTAGTCGGCCGCCACCGGTTGCAGGATGTCGGCACGGATGGAAAAGATCATCGACGTCACCATGATGGAAAGACAGCTGGCAACAAACAGGCGTGATGTGGCGTTCATGCGGCGTCTCCTGCAACGGCGGTGTCGACGTGGGCAAACAGGTACACCAGGCAAAAGCCGTCCATCGGCATTACCGGGTTACTCCAGATCATGCGGGTGTGGCGGCCCTGTTCGCCGAACACGGCGGCCAGCAGGTCCGAGGCGCCATCCAGCGCACGTGGGTGCTCGGTGTAGCCCTCGGCCACGTTCAGCACGCCCTCCAGCCGGAAGATGCGGCGCACGCGGCTCAGCTCGCCCACCGCCTGTTTCAGCTGGGCGATGGCGTTCAGCGCCGCCAGCTGGCAGGCGGCATAGCCCTGGTCGATGTCCAGCTCCTGGCCCAGGCGGCCGCGGTACAGCAGCTGGCCGTCGCGCCAGGGGAACTGGCCCGAGGTCATGAAAGTGCGCTCCACAATGCACCAGGGCACGTAGTTGCCCAGCGCCGGCGCCGGGCTGGGCAGGGTCAGCCCCATCGCTGCCAGACGGGCCTCGGGGGTGGGGACGGAATGTGGCATGTTCTCCTCCTGTTTCTTCTGTGTGGTGTTGCGGGCTAAGGCCTTAGCTGCCCAGGGTTGGCCGCAGCCAGCCGGCCAGGGTGTCGGGGTGGGCGGCCAGCCAGGCTTCTGCGGCCTGGTCTTCGCTTTGCCCTTCGCGGTTGATGGCGTAATCCAGCGTGGCCACGATGCGGTTATCCAGCCGGATGTTGTCCAGCACCTGTAGCTGGGCCGGGGTCAGCCGCGACAGGCGGTCGCTGCGCGCCAGCAGTACGGCGCGGTCGGTGCCGCCCAGCAGGCCTTTCGGGTCTTGCAGCTCGCGGATGCGGTAGCGCGCGTGCAGGAACTGCGGGTGCCACAGCGGCACCACCACCCACCGCTGCGCCGCTACCGCTTGCTCGAAGGTGTCGAAGCATTGCTGCTGGGTCCCGGTCTGGAAGCGGTAGCCGGCGGCGCTCAGGCCGTACTCGTCCATCATGCGCAGCGAAAAACGGGTAATGCCGGCGCCGGGGCCGATGCCCTGGATCAGCGGCGTCATGCGCTGGCGCACCTCGGGCTTCAGCAGGTCGGCCACGCTACCGACCACGTCGGCTGGTACGTAGTCGGGCACGCCCCACAGCGCGTACGGCTGGTAGTGCAGGCCCAGCTCGCGGGTGATGACTACTTCGTGCACGCGGTTCTGGTACACGCCGTGGCTGTACGGCAGCCAGGCCGAGGCCAGCAGGTCGATGTCGCCGTTGCGCAGGCGCTCGAAGTTGGCCTCGTGCAGCGCGTAGCTGCGCTGTACGCGGTAGCCCAGCCGGGTGAGCACTGCCACCACCACGGCGGCGGTGGCGCGGTGGAAACTGAGGTCGGTCACGCCCAGCCGCAGCGGCGGGGTCTCGGCGGCGGCCAGCGGCAGCGCCGGCAGCAGGGCGGTGGTGGCGGCCAGCTTCAGCCACTGGCGGCGGCTGGCAGCCGGCAGGCGGCGTGGCGGCTTCATGGCGCGATCTCCAGCTGCGGCATCGGTTCGCCGACGATGCGGTCGTCGGGCGAGCAGGGGAAGATCAGCTCGATGGTGACGCCATTGGGGTCTTGCAGGAACAGCTGGTGTTCGTTGATTTCCGGTACCACGCGTTCGCGGAACGGTTGGCCCAGCGCCAGCAGGTGCTGCTGGGTGGCAGCCAGCTCGCTGCCACCCAGCGATACGTGGTCCAGGCAGCCACTGCCACTGCCACTGCCGGTGTCGCGGCTGCCCAGATAGGCTTCCAGCTGGTCTTGCTTGTCGCCCACTTCGGCGATGTGCAGTACTGGCTGGCTGCCGGCGTACAGCCAGGCGCCGGGAAAGCGGAAGGCCGGGCGCGGGCCGGGGGCCAGCCCGATCACGTGCTGATAGAAGGCGACGGTGGCCGCTACTGCCGGGGTACGCAAGGTGAAATGATCCAGTCGCTGGATGCTCATGACAGACTCCTGTGAGTGGCCGGGCACGCAGCACGCACCCGGCAGGGCGCCCGGCCCGGTGCCGGGCTCGGGCAAAAGAGGGGGGCTTACAGCCGGGTGATCACGCTGTCGGCCGGCAGCCGCGATTTGGGCAGCGCGGCGTTGAAGTCGTCGGCAGCGCGGTAGCCCAGCGCCACGATCACCGACGGCACCAGCCCGTGCTGGCGCAGGCCCAGCGCCTCCTCCAGCGCCACCGCGTCGAAGCCCTCGATCGGGCAGGCGTCGATCTCCATTGCAGCCACGCCCAGTAGCAGCATGCCCAGCGCCAGGTACACCTGCTTTTCCATCCAGTGCACGCTGTCGCGCAGCTGGAAGCGGTGGGCGTTGACGAAGTGGCTGCGGCCCCGGTGTTGGCCTTCGCGCGCCTCGGCGTTGGCAAAGCGGCCGTCCTGGTCTTCTTGTGCCAGTACCTGTAGCAGGTGGCTGTCGTCGATCTGGGCGCGGGTGCACAGCACCACCACGTGCGAGGCGCGGCGGATCTTGGCGTCGTTAAAGCTGTAAAAGCCCTGGGTGGCCTGCGCGATGCGCGCCTTGCCCTCGTCGCTGCCGGCCAGGATGAAGTGCCACGGCTGGGCGTTGGTGGACGAAGGGCTGTAGCGCAGCAGGGTTTCGATTTGCGCCAGCTGCGCGGCGTCCAGCCGGCGCTCGGGGTCGAAGGCTTTGGTGGTATGGCGGCGGTACAGGTAAGGGGTGATGTCCATGGTGTGGTTCTCGTGGTCAGGCCTGGTTGGCAGGCGGGGTATAGGGCGGGTAGCGGGTGTAGCCGTCGGCCTGGCCGCCAAACAGCGCGGCGGGGTCGAAGTCGGCCAGCGGCCAGCCGTGTTGCAGCCGGGCCGGCAGGTCGGGGTTGGCGATGAAGGGGCGGCCAAAGGCCACCAGGTTGGCCAGCTTGCTGGCCAGCATGGTTTCGGCGCGGGCGGCGTCGTAACGGCCGGCCACGATCAGCGTGCCGGCAAAGCGCTGGCGTAGCGCCTGGCGGAACAGCAGGTCCACTTGCGGCGCATCGTCCCAGTCGGCTTCGGACAGGTGCAGGTAGCCCACGCCCAGCTTGTCCAGCTGCACGGCGGCTTCCAGGATGGTGGGGATGATGTCCGGGCAGGCCATGCCGCGCGCGGTGATGTAGGGCGCCAGCCGCACGCCGGTACGCGCCGCCCCGACGGCACCGGCTACGGCGCGGCAGACTTCCAGCAGGAAGGTCAGCCGTGCGCGGCGGCTGCCGCCGTAGCGGTCCTGGCGCTGGTTGGACGTGCTGCGCAGGAACTGGTCGATCAGGTAGCCGTTGCCGGCGTGGATTTCCACGCCGTCGAAACCGGCGGCCATGGCGTTCAGCGCCGCCTGGCGGTAGTCGGCCACGATGTCGGCAATTTCGCCGCTGTCCAGCGCGCGCGGTGTCGGGCAGTCCAGCATCTGGCCCTGGCCGTTGGCGTCGGCCACCCACACCTGGGCTTGCGGCGGCAGTGCCGACGGCGCCACCGGCAGGCCGCCGTCGTGGAACACCGGGTGCGACATGCGGCCAACGTGCCACAGTTGCAGCACGATACGGCCGCCGGCGGCGTGCACGGCGTCGGTCACGCCGCGCCAGCCGTCGATCTGCGCCTGGCTGTAAATGCCGGGGGTAAAACTGTAGCCCTGGCCCTGGCGCGAAATCTGCGTGGCCTCGCTGATGATCAGGCCGGCGCTGGCGCGCTGGGCGTAGTACTCGGCCATCAGGGCGTTTGGTACGTCGCCGGGCTGGTCGGTGCGACAGCGCGTCATCGGCGCCATTACGATGCGGTTGGGCAGCGGCAGGGCCGGGTGGTCAAGCGGGGAAAACAAGGTAATGTCTGGCATGGGGCACGCTCCGGTAAGGGTTTCCTGCCGGGCAGGAAAACGGTGCTGCTATCATTGCCTTGCATGAAAATTTGAAAAACCGCGCTGCATTGCAAGCACTTGTGAAGGATTTTTGAAAATGAAGGCGCTGCAGGATCTGGAAATCTTTGTGCTGACCAGCGAAACCGGCAGCCTGTCGGCGGCGGCGCGGCGGCTGGACCTGACCCCGGCGGCCACCAGCGCGGCGCTGAAGCGGCTGGAAGCCGAGCTGGGTGCCGCACTGTTCGTGCGCTCTACCCGCAGCCTGCGCCTGACGCCGCAAGGCGAGCTGTTCCTGGCGCATTGCCGCCAGGCGCTGGCCACGCTGGCTGCCGGCCGCGACGCCCTGGCCGGCGACGGCAGCCTGCACGGCACGCTGCAGCTGTCGTTGCCGTCCGACCTGGGGCGGCATCAGCTGCTGGGCTGGCTGGACGATTTTCAGCAGCGCCACCCCGGCGTGACGCTGCGGGTGCAGCTGTCCGACCGGCTGGCGGATGTCTACCGCCAGCCGGTAGACCTGGCCATCCGTTACGGGGTGCCGGGCGATTCCAGCCTGATTGCGGTGCCGCTGGCGGCCGACAACCGCCGCATCCTGTGCGCGGCGCCGGCCTACCTGCAGCGGGCCGGTGTGCCGCAGCAGCCGGACGATCTGCGCCAGCACAATTGCCTGTGCTTCCAGCTGGGCGAACAGGTGCACCAGCGCTGGCAGTTTTTCCGTTATGGTGTGGCGCACAGCGTGCAGGTCAGCGGCAACCGCGTGTCGGACGACGGCGACGCAGTGCGGCACTGGGCGCTGGCCGGTTACGGTATCGTCTACAAATCGGCGCTGGACGTGCTGCCCGACCTGCACGCCGGCCGCCTGGTGGCGCTGTGCCAGCCATGGCTGGGCGAGCCGGCACCGCTGCACATGATGTGTGCCGACCGCCGCCAGCTGAACCCGGTGGTGCAGGCCTTGCGCCAGTACCTGGGCCAGCGCCTGCAGCAATTCATCACCCAGTACTGCGCTGGCCAGCCGGCCACGCCGCCAACCGAGGGAGCACCATGACCACGCTTCACCCCGCACTGGCTACCTGGCTGGCCCAAGTCAACGCCATTCAGGCCCAAAGGTTGGCCGCCGGCCAGCAAACCACGCCCATCAGCGCGCGCGAGGCGCTGGCCGGGCTGATCGCCGCCATGGTGCCGCCCGGCCCCGCCTTACCGTGGGTGCACGAGGCGATGGTGCCCGGCGACTACCCGGTGCCGGTACGCGCCTACCACCCGGCGCCGGACACGCCGCTGCCGCTGCTGGTGTACTGCCACGGTGGCGGCCACATGGCCGGCAGCGTCAGCAGCTACGACCCGCTGTGCCGCCGCCTGGCGCAGGCCACGCAGCACGTGGTGGTGTCGGTGGAATACCGGCTGGCACCCGAATGCCCGTACCCGGCGGCGCTGCACGACGTGTGCACCGTGCTGCGCGGCGTGCGGCCAACCTTGCTGGCGCGCGGCGCCCGGCTGGCCGATAGCGCGCCGGTGCTGGCCGGCGATTCCGGCGGCGCCGCGCTGGCCGCCACGGTGGCGCAGTGGGCGCAGCACGATGCCAGCCTGGCGATTCGGGCCTTGCAGCTGATCTACCCCAGCGTCGACTACACGCTGACGCAGCCGTCCATCCGGCGGCTGGGGCAGGGCTATCTGCTGGAGGCCGAGCGCATCGGCTGGTACTTCGAGCATTACTTCCGCCTGGGCGGCGACCGCGTGGCGGCGTCGCCGTTGCTGGGCGAGGTGTCGGCGCAGCACGTGCCGACGCAGATTCTCACCGCCGGCTACGACCCGCTGCACGACGAGGGCCTGGCCTACGCCCGCAAGCTGGCCGCCGCCGGCGTGGCGGTGGATTACCACTGCGCTGCCGACCAGATCCACGCCTACCTGCTGCTGGAAGCGCTGGTGCCGGACGCCTGCGCCGACGCCTACCGGCGCATGGCCGGCTTTGTGAACGGCAGCGCTTTACACACCGCACCGCCCGTGGTGTGATGCGGGCCTTTCAACAAGGGGGGCGAAAATGCGCTACGGGAAAGAAGGCGGGCTGGTGTACAGCACCGAGCATGGCCAGATGTGCCCCGGCTGCCGTCAGCCACAAGCTGCCTGCCGCTGCGGCACGCAGACGGTACCGGCTGGTGACGGCGTGGTGCGGGTAAGCTGCCAGCGCAAGGGGCGCGCTGGCAAGACGGTAACGCTGGTACGTGGCGTGCCGCTGGCGGCCGATGCCTTGGCCACGCTGGGCAAGCAGCTGCGTAGCGCTTGCGGTAGCGGTGGCACGGTGAAGGACGGCGATATCGAGATTCAGGGCGACCACGTGGACACGGTGCTGGCCAGCTTGGCCGCGCTGGGTTACACGGTGAAGCGCAGCGGCGGCTGAGGCACTGTGCCGCAGCGATCCCGACGCAGCAGGCCCCTGTCATGCCGACAGGGGCCTGGCCGTTATGGGCTGTCGCTCTGCGTGATGGCGGGGGCCGGCTGCAGCGTTACGCACAGCCCGCCTTCCGGCCGGTTGTGCCACGCCAGCTGCAGGCCGTGCAGGCGGGCGATGCGGCCAACGATGGACAGCCCCAGGCCGCTACCGCTGGCGTCTTGCCCCGGCGGGCGGTAGAAGCGTTCGCCAATGCGCGCCAGGTGTTCGTCGGCGATGCCGGGGCCGTTATCCAGCACTTGCAGCTGTTGCGGGCTGATCTGCAATTGCACCTGGCTGCCGGGCGGGCTGTAGCGCACCGCGTTGTCCAGCAGGTTGCGCAGCAACAGCTGCAGCAGGCTGGCGTCGCCGTCGGTCAGCGGGCCGCTGGTGGCCAGTTGCAGCTCGATGCGGGTAGCGCGCTGTGCTGCCGCGGCGGCCACTTCGGCCACGGCGTTTTCGGCAATGGCCGGCCAGGATAACGGCGCAAATGGCAGCGTTTGTTGCTGCTCCAGCCGCGATAGCGCCAGCAGCTCGTCTACCAGGTGGCTGGCGCGGTCCACGCTGGCCAGCACCTTGCCGATGGCAGCCTGCCGTGCCGCCGGGTCGTCCAGCAGCTGCACCAGTTCGGCCTGTACCCGCAAGCCGGCCAGCGGGCTGCGCAGCTCGTGCGCGGCGTCGGCAGTAAAGCGGCGTTCGTGCTGCAGCGTGTTGGCCACGCGGGCGATCAGCTGATTCATGGCGTCGATCAGTGGCCGGATTTCGCTGGGCACGTCGGTGGAGAGCGGGCTGTCGTCGTCGGTGCGGCGCTGTTGCAGCTGGGCGCGGATGTCGGCCAGCGGGCGCAGGCTGCGCCCCAGTGCCCACCAGATGGCCAGCATGGCCAGCGGCAGGATCAGCAGCCACAGCAGCTGCGCCAGCAGCAGGCCGCGCATCAGCTCCCAGCGTTCGCTTTCTTCCTGCGCCACCGCCACGGTGCCCTGCGCGCCGCTGTAGTAATAGACGCGCCAGATTTCCTGGTCGTGCAGGCTGGTGACAAAACCGGTAAAGCCGGGGCGCGGCGTGAGCTGCATGCCGTCGGTGTCGGCTACCAGCGGTCGCGCCTGGCTATCCCAGATGGCGACGGCCTGGTGGTCGGCGTTTTCTTCGTGTTGCACATCGGTGCTGCCGTTCTTCAGTTGCGGCAGCGTGTGGTACAGCTGGCGGGCAAACAGCTGCTGTTGTTCGTCGTACAGCTCGGACACTTCGTGGTGCGCCAGCAGGCCCACCAGCAGGCAGGCCAGCAGCCACAGCGGGGTGATGGTTTTCAGCAGCTGGCGGCCAACTATGCCGCGCAGGCTGCTGCTCATGCCTCGTCCCCCAGCGTGTAGCCCAGGCCACGGCGGGTCTTGATCAGCTCGCTGCCCAGTTTTTTGCGCAGGTGGTGGATGTGGACTTCCACCGCGTTGCTTTCCACTTCGTGCGCCCAGTCGTACAGCTTTTCTTCGATCTGGGCCCGGCTCAGCACGCGGCCCTTGTTGTTGAGCAGCAGTTCCAGCAGCGTCAGCTCGCGTGCGGCCAACTCCACCGGCTGGCCGTCCAGCAGCACGCGGCGGGCCGCCGGGTCCAGGCTGAGGCGGCCGTGTTGCAGCAGCGGGCCGGCCTGGCCGCTGCGGCGGCGCAGCAGGGCGCGCAGGCGGGCGGCCACTTCGCCCAGGGCAAACGGTTTCACCAGGTAGTCGTCGCCACCGCTGTCCAGGCCGCGGATGCGGTCGTCCACCGCGTCGCGCGCAGTCAGGATCAGCACCGGCAGCGCATGGCCGTGGCGGCGCCAGCTGGCCAGTACGTCCAGCCCGTCCACGCCGGGCAGGCCCAGGTCGAGGATGGCGGCGTCGTAGGGGGCAGCGTCGGGGCCGCGCAGCGCCAGCTTGCCGTCGCGCAGCCAGTCGCAGCTGAAACCGAGGGCGGTGAGGCCGGCTTGCAGGCCGTCGCCGATCAGCGGGTCGTCTTCGATGATCAGAATGCGCATGGGGTATCCGTCAGCAGGTGATGGCGGCAGTGTACTGCGTCACTGGCGCCAGGTCTTGTAGCCGGTGACCATGGCGCGTACCAGGTTCACCTTTTCCAGCTTGCTCATCACGATGGCGGCGGCCGCGTGCAGGCCTACGGCCAGCATCAGGGTATTGGCCAGGCCTTCGTGCAGTTCTTCCAGCCAGTCTTCGCCCCAGTAGGTGTCGGTGCCCATCAGGTAGCCGGTAGCGCCCAGCGACAGCACCAGCGCCATCAGCGCCAGCATCATCAGCGCCCCCAGCGGGTTGTGGCCAACGCTGTGCGGCAGGGTGCCGGCACGCAGCTGCTGCAGGTGGTGGCGCAGGCGCGACGGGGTGGGGAAGAAGCTGGCAAAGCGGGCGTGCCGGCTGCCGACAAAGCCCCACACCAGGCGGAACAACACCAGGCCGCTGGCCATGTAGCCGGCCCAACGGTGTGGCGGGTCACCTTCTTCCAGCAGCAGGAAGTTGGCCAGTACGCAGGCCACCAGGCTCCAGTGGAACAGGCGCACCAGCGGGTCCCACACGTATTGGCGGCGCGGGGTAGCGGTGAGGTTTTCCATGGTGATCTCCATCAATAAAAACGCCTGCCGGGCAGGCCGGCAGGCCAGGCCAGGCCAGGACCGTTTAGTCTTCGATGTCGGTTTTAACCGGCGCGCCGCTTACCGGGTCGAAGTAGATTTCCACTTTCTTGCCGTCCTTGTTTTTGCCGTAGATCTCGTAGCAGTTACCGGAGACCTTGAACTTCTTGATCTGGTAGCCCTCGGCGGTCAGTTTTTTCTTGAAGTCGGCTTCTTTCTGCCATTTGTCTTTCGGCTGGGGTTTGCACTCGGCCCCGGCGAGGGCAACGTTGGAGGCAAAGGCGGCGATCAGGGCAACAGCAAACAGTTTTTTCATGGTGACGCTCCGTGTAGACCCCTGCTGGAGTGCAGGTACAGGGTGATTAAAGCAAACCAGCCTTAACGCCTCCTTATGCCTGTCGGATTGGTGTGCGTGGTGGCGCAGCGCGGGTGCCTGCGGCAAGCGGACGTGCCCGGCAGCCAGCGTAAATCGGGCCCGGCATAACAAAAAAATCCTGTTTGCGTGGCAAACAGGGCGGGTCAGCGACAACATCCGTCGCGGGTGATCAGGCTTGGTGGCGGCGCGCAGCCCGGTAGTCGAACAGCGCAAAGCCCAGCACGCAGACTACCCACACCACCCAGCCGCTCCACAGGTTGTGGCTGAGAAAGTGGGCGCCACGCGCAATCTGGCCCAGCCCCATCAGCATGCCGGCCAGCACGCCACCCCACAGCGCCATGCGCGCCCGGGCCGGGTGTGCCGGTTGCCAGTAGAAATACAACGCCATCAGGGCAAAGCCGGCCGAGGCGTGGCCGCCGGGAAAGCAATGGCCGGGGCCGGCATTCAACGGGATGGTAGCGAGGGTAGGAAAGTGCTCGGCATTGCCGCCGTAGGCAGCGACGTCCCACGGGCAGGAATGGGCGCTGCGGGCCTTCAGCGCGGAGACCGCTGCCGCCCCCAGCATCATCATGCCGGCGGTGAAGGTGCGGCGGCTATCCCGACGGTACAGGCCGCTGGCCAGCAGCCATAGCCCGCAGGTGGCGACGGCGTATTTGGCCAGCCTATGGTTCAGCCATTCCAGCCACACGCTGTCCTGCAACGGAAAACCGAGCAGGCTGGGGCTGTAGAACAGGCGGGTGACGCTGTCGTCCAGCCTGGTGTCGTATTCCAGTACCAGAAACAACAGGGCCAGTGTGGTGCTGACCACCAGCTGCCAGCCGGCACGGCGCAGCACGCGGCTGGCCAGGGAAACGGGGCGGGTGGCCCGCGTGGTGCTGAGAATGCTCCCTTGCATGATGGCGCCTGCTGGAGAAAACATGCGCGCCATCCTGCCGCCGTTGCCTTAAGTTGACCTTAATCAGCCGCCTGCGGCAGAACTTACGCAGGCGGCCCGCCTCAGGCGTGTTGTTTTTTCCATAGCGGCAGCCGCAAGACGCCCTGGCTGAGGCTGACGCCCAGCAGGATCAGGCCGCCGCCCAGCCAGTGGTAACCGTGGATGGTCTCGCCCAGCGTCACGCTGGCCAGCAGCGCAGTGAACAGCGGCAGCAGGTTCATGAAGATGGCGGTGCGGTCGCTGCCCAGCGTCTGGATACCGCGCATCCAGAAGTAGGCCGCCAGAATGGACGAGGCAATGCCGGCAAACAGCACCAGCGGCACCCCGGCCGGCGGGATGGCCATGCTGTGTGCTGTGGCGGCGACCGGTATCAGCATCAGTACCGCCAGGCCCACCTGCACGTACAGGTTCAGCCACTGGCCGAACGGCGGCGCCCAGCGCTTGAACAGAATGCCGTATAGCGCGTAGCTGGCCGAACCCAGCAGCATCAGCGCGTCACCGCCGTTCACGCCACCGGCCAGCAGCGCCAGCGGGTTGCCGGCGCCCAGCAGGTACAGCACGCCCGCCAGCGACACCGCCACCCCTGCCGCGGCGGCTGCACTGATGCGCTGCCGGAACACCACCGCATTCAGCAGCAGGCCCAGCAGTGGAATCAGCGCGCAGATCACGCCCATATTGGTAGCCGTGGTCAGGTGGGCGGCGTAGTAGGCCAGGCACTGGTACGCCACCATGCCCAGCAGGGCCAGCACGGCAAAGCGCGGCAGCATGGGGCGGATAGCCGGCCACTGCCGGCGCAGCGGGCGCCACATGAAAGGGCTGAGCACCAGCAGGGCTACCAGCCAGCGGTAAAACGACACCGCGGCCGGGTCCAGCACGCTGGCGGCAGCTTTGGAAGCAACGGTATTGGCGGCCCAGATCAGCACCGCCAGCATGGGAAACA
Source organism: Vogesella urethralis (assembly GCF_007644045.2). Taxonomy (GTDB): domain Bacteria; phylum Pseudomonadota; class Gammaproteobacteria; order Burkholderiales; family Chromobacteriaceae; genus Vogesella; species Vogesella urethralis. The sequence continues at coordinate 53,461 of NZ_VMDW02000012.1, read as the reverse complement.
GACTGGCCATGACAGGCTCCTTACAGAGGAATGCCGGCAGTGTAGCGTTGTCTGTTTACTGGCTTATACTTCGAAACAGACAATCCGATACGCCATTGCCGACAACATGCCCGCCTACCACTACAGCAGCACCGACCTGGGCCTGCCGCCGCCGGCGCCACTGCACTTCCGCCACGAGCAGTACCTGGCCAATACCGACTTCGAGTGGCACATCCACCCGTGGGGCCAGATCAACCGCATCAGCCTGGGCATTCTGGAGCTGCAGCTGCCGGAGCGCACGTTGGCCGCACCGGCCGAGTACCTGGTGTGGATACCGGCCGACCTGCCGCACGCGGCGCATATCCGCCAGGCGCTGGACTACGTGTCGGTGTACGTAGCGCCCGCCTTGGCCGCCAGCCTGCCGCAGCGCCCGTGCCTGATCCCGCAAACGCCGCTGTTGCGTGCCTTGCTGGACGATTTTTGCCAGCGCGGCGTGACGGCGATGGCCGACGCCTGGGACCAGCATCAGGCGCAGCTGCTGTTGCACCGGCTGGTGCAGGCCGGCAGTGTGGACGACTACCTACCCGATAGCGACGACCGCCTGCTGCGGCCGGTGCTGCGCGCGGTGCGGGCGCAGCCGGGGGACAACACCACGTTGGCCGCGTGGGCGGCGCAGGTACACAGCACCGAGCGCACGCTGGCGCGCCGTTTCCAGCAGCAACTGGGCATGAGCTTTGCCGCCTGGCGCAACCGGGTGCGCCTGCTGCAGGCGCTGGCCTGGCTGAAAGCCGGCCGTACCGTGGCCGATATCGCCGCCGAACTGGGGTACGCCACGCCGTCGGCCTTCATCGCCATGTTTTCGCGCCACACCGGCATGACGCCGGAGCGCTACCGCCGCCAGTTGCTGGCTGGCAAGGTGCTGCCGTAATGGCACAAGGCCCCGCCTGTGGCGTAATGCCATTCAGTTAGGCGAATGTGCTTGGTTTTCAAGTAGCAGGACGTGAGTGAAGCACCCCATCCCGTTGGCGCGAGCCGGTCAAAATGGTTCGCTCCAGGTTTTAAGTCGCCGATTTGTTTGAGCTCCGAGCCGTTAGCGAGGAGCGAGTTCGGCGGCGCCTGGGGCGTGCCGTTTTGACCGGGGTTTCGAGCAGCCCCGGGTTGCGGGGGAATGAAAAGGGGGCGGCAATCCGCCCCCTTTCCCGTGTGCCGGGCGGAACCGGCATCTAATCATCGTCCGCGTAGCGGACACACTAGCGTACTTCAACGCCACAAACCTCTAAACAAAAAATGCCAGTCAGCGTTAACTGACTGGCATTACGTCTGTTGCGGGGCCTTGTGCCGGCAGAAAACAGCCAGACTGGGCCTACTGCGGCGCGCCGCTGGTTTCCTCAAACGCCGGGGCGCTGGCTTCCGGTGCCGCTGCGGCGGCGGCCGGTGGCGGGGACAGCGGCGACAGGCCGGCCATCGGCAGGCCGTTCTGCAGCAGCTTGCCGCCTACCAGGTCAAAGCGCGTTTCCAGCCGGTTGCCGTTCTGGCGCAGGTGGCCGCTTTGCAGCAGCGGCGCCACGCTCAGCCGGTATTGCTGTACCAGCGCGTCACGCTGGTGTTCCGGCGCAAAGTCGTTCACCCAGCGCTCGGGCAGCGCTTGCGGCCACGATAGCCGCGCTTGCAGGCTGATCTTGTCTTGCAGTGCCTGCAGTTTTTCCTGCGCCAGGTCGGCTTCGGTTACCCCTTTCAGTGCGGCGTCCAGCTGCAGGTTGGCCGCACCGTCCGGTGTGGCCAGTGCCACGGCCACCGCCAACGCCGGGTTGCCGGCCAGCAGCTTGATCAGCAGTGCGCGTTGGTCGGGGTGGAGCAGGTCGTTGTTGAGCTGGCACTGCAGCAGGCCCTGGTGCAGTGTCTGGCGTTGCGATTCGGCCAGCGCGGCGGCGTTCAGGCGGCTGAGGTTGCCGCTGCTGCTTAGGTCACCCAGCGGTTTGTTGTTCAGGTGCAAGCCTACCCAGCTGAACTTGCCGCTGGTCTCCACCATGCCGCTTTGCTCGCGGCTGTCGTGGCTGGCCTGCAGCGGGCCGCTGCTGAAACCCTGCGCGCTGGTACCGCTGCCTTGCTGTAGTGTGAGGCCGCTTGTACGCCAGCTATCCTTGCCCAGCAGCAGACCGCTGGGGCTGCGCACCAGCTGGCTGCTGTATTCACTGGCTTGCAGTTCGATCTGCCAGCGCTGCGCGTCGTCGGCCAGGGCGAGGCCGGGTAGCGTCAGGCGGCTGTGCAGCCGCGTCAGCGCCTGGTCGTACTGAAGCACCAGCGTCAGCCCTTGCCAGTTCACGTGGCGGCTGTCGCGGTCCACCTTGACGCCGGGGCTGTGCAGCGTGGTTTCCACGTCGCCGTTCCAGCGCAGGCGGGTGTCGATGGCCAGCGGCGGCTGTTCGCCGTACAGTGTCTTGAGTTTTTCCTGCCACTGTGGCGACCACACGATCTCGGTGTGCACGCCAGGGTTGAGCGGGTTGTGCGACACCACGTGCCGCAGTGTCAGGCTGGGGCGCTGGCCGCCGAACATCTCGCTGCTGAACAGGTTGTCGCAGCCCAGCTGGTAACTGACGCGCTCTTCGCTTTGCAGCAGGCTGTAGGTTTTGCTGCGGGTAACCGGTTTCAGGATCGGGTAATCCGGTAGCGCGTTGTGAATGCGGTTCAGCTGCTGGTGCACGCGCCAGGCGCCGTAGGCACTGGCGCCGGCCAGGGCTGCCAGCAGGGCGGCGGTGACGCTGGCGACGAGAACGGTCTTTTTCATCGGGTGTGGCTCGCAGGTGGCGATGCGGACACCCTATGGCAATGGTATGCGATGGTCAATTTACGCGATGATCGCAACGTGTTTACATGGCTTTTTTGGTCTGCGAAGGGGAGCGTCGTGTTGCGATGGCTTGCAGGAGCGTTGGCGATGGCTTGGCTGCTGGCGGGCATGGCCGCCAGTTGCCGGGTAACCGCGGTTAGCGATGGCGATACGGTCAAGTGTTTGCAGGGGTGGCGCGAGGTCACGTTGCGCTTGTCGCAGATCGACGCGCCGGAACGGGCGCAGCCTTACGGCCAACGGGCCAGGGCGGCGCTGGCGGCGCGGGTGTTCGGCCGCAGCGTCGAGGTGGAGCGCCACGAAACCGACAAATACGGCCGCCAGGTGGTGCGGCTGTGGCTGGACGGCGTCGATATCAACCTGGCGCAGGTACAGGACGGCTGGGCCTGGGCCTACCGCGACTACCTGAAAGAGCCGCACTATGTGGCCGCCGAAAATGCGGCGCGGGCGGCCGGGCGTGGTTTGTGGGCCGGTGACGGGCCGGTGCGGCCGCAAGACTGGCGCCGTGGCAGCCGCCGCGCCACGCCGTTGCCGCCGCCCGATGCACCGGCGGCACCGCCTGCGGCCAACCCTGGCCAACGCACGCCAGCCAGCCCGGCGCCGGCGTTCCAGTGCGGCAGCAAGCAGCGCTGCAGCCAGATGGCCAGCTGCGCCGAGGCGCAGTTTTACCTGCAGCAGTGCGGCGTCAAAAAGCTGGACGGCAATAACGACGGCATTCCCTGCGCTGCCTTGTGCCGTCGCTAAGTGCTAAGCGCTGAGCCTTAGCGGTCGGCCTTGCCGGCCATGCTGGCCAGCGCCGCCAGCCGGGTAGCCAGCCATGCCGGTTGCCGGCCGACGTCCTGCCGGGCCTCGACGCTGCGGATGGCCTGCCGCACCAGCATGGCGCCCGGCCAGCGCAGCGGCTCGGGCGGAAACTGCGCCAGTGGCCCTTGCGCCAGCGGGCTGCGCGTCCAGGCGTTGTCTTGCCCCAGCAGCAGGCTGCTCAGCAGTTGGCCGCCGAGGTGACATTGCACCACGCCGTTGCCGGAATAGCCCATGCCGTACCACACGCGCCGGTAGCCGGGCAGCACGCCAAAGAACGGCATGCCGGTGGCCGAGCGGTCGGAGGCGCCAGTCCAGCTTTGCGCCAGCGGCACCTCAGCCAGCGCCGGGAAGAAGCGCGCGATGGCGGCTTGCAGTTGGCCGCGGTAGGCGCTGGGCTGGTCGAAATAATCGTGCAGGCGGTTGCCCCAGGCAATGCGGTTGCCGCCCTTGCCCAGCATCAGCCGGCCGTCGGGCGTGCTGCGCCAGTAGTGCACGAAGGTACGCAGGTCGCACACCGCCTGGCCGCGCTGCAGGCCTAGCTGCGCGATGATCGCGGGTGCCGGCTCGGTGATCACCATATCGGACGACACCAGTACCACGCTGTCGGCCAGGCGGCCAAAACGGCGCGGCATGGCCGCGTTTAACGCCATCACTGCCTGCTGTGCCCGCACCCGGCCGTGCGGCGTGTGCACGTGCACGTATTCGTCTTCCTGCAGCGTGGTCATCGCGCTGTGCTCGAACACGCGCACGCCCAGCTGGCGTGCCACCCGCAACAGGCCGCGTACCAGCAGCGCCGGTTGCAGGCTGCCGGCTGCTGCGCTGTACACGCCGTGCTGCAAGGCCGCGCTGCCGCCCAGTGCCACGGTGCCGGCGGCGTCCAGCGCTTGCCAGCGGTTGCGGCCAACCTGGTCCAGCGCCCGCAACACGCTAGTGAGGCTGCCAACTTGCGCGGCGTTGCTGGCGGCGTATACGGCGCCGCCAAGGCGCAGCTGGGCGTCGATACCGTATTGCTGGCAGAAGGCGGCAATGTCGAACACCGCCTGTTCCGACGCGGCCACCAGACGGCCGGCTTCTTCGGCACCGTATAGCCGGCACAGCGTCAGGTACTTGGTGCTCCAGGTCAGCATGCAGCCGCCGTTGCGGCCGGAAGCACCGCTGCCACACAGGTCTTTTTCCAGCAGCACGATGCGCCATTGCGGCTGCGCCAGCTGCGTCATGATGGCGGTCCACAGCCCGGTAAAGCCGCCGCCGACAATGCACACATCGGCCTGCAGCTCGCCTTGCAGCGGTACCGGCGCCGGCTGGTCTGCGCTGGCCAGCGCCTGCTGCAGCCAGAACGCATGCTGCTTCATGGCCGTTCGCCGGCGGCCAGGCGGGCGTCGATGGCGTCCAGCACCGCCGGCAGCTCGCTCAGCGTGTCCACCACGTAGTGGGCACCGGCCTCGCGCAGCATGGCGGCGGCAGGGCGGCGGTATTCGTCCTGCTGCGCCGGCGTCAGCGCCGCCCACTCGGCGGCGCTCAGCCCCACCGCGTTGCCGCTGGCGGCCAGGCCTACCGTCCACATGCCGGCACGCAGGCCTTCGGTAATGCCCGGCGCGGTGTCGTCCACTTTCACGCAGTGGCGCACGTCGCCGATACCCAGCGCCAGCACGTTGGCCAGCGCCATCCACGGCCCCGGGCGGCCGCCGGCCGGCAGGTCGTCGGTGGCCACGGTGTGGTCGGGGGCGTAGCCGGCGGCGGCGGCCAGCGGCAGCAGCTGGTCCATCACCACGCGCGGGTAGCCGGAGCAGCTGCCGATCTTCAAACCGCGCGCCCGCAGGCTGGCCACGGTGGCAAACGCACCGGGGATGGCGGCGGAGTACTCGCCCACCAGCGCTACCTGCCGTGGCATGAACTGGGCGTACAGTGCGTCGACGTCGCTGTCCTGCATGGGCCGGCCAAAGCGTGCCTGCCAGCGTTCAGCCACGGCGGGCAGGCGGCCCAGCGCCTGGATGTGGTCCCACTTGGCCAGGCCCATCGGCACGCGCGCTTCGGCCAGGGTGACCGGCACGCCGACGCTGGCGAACACGTCCAGCAGTACGCGGGTGGGGGCGAAGGAGCCGAAGTCGACGACGGTGCCGGCCCAGTCCAGGATCAGCGCTTCAAGGTGTTGGTAGTTATGCATGGGCTAAGTCCTCAAGCCAGCCAGCCGAGCTGGCGCAGGATGGAAACAATGACGTGGCCGGCCTGGCCGATTTCGGCGTGGTCGATGGCACCGATGCAGCCGACGCGGAAGGTTTCCTGCGTGGTGAGCTTGCCGGGGTAGAGCACGAAGCCCTGTTCGCGCACCGCCTCGTAGAAGGTGGCAAAGCGGTAGTCGGGGTGGGCCGGCGCGTGGAAGGTAAGGATGATCGGCGCCTGCAGCGCCGGCGGCAGGAACGGGCGCAGGCCGCCGGCCTGCAGCGTGTCGGCCAGCAGCCTGGCGTTGGCCGCGTAACGCGCCAGCCGCGCCGGCTGGCCGCCTTCGGCCAGGTATTGGTCCAGCGCGGCACGCAGCGCCGCTACCACGTGGGTGGGCGGCGTGTAGCGCCACTGGCCGCTGGCGTGCAGGTATTGCTGCTGCGCGTGCAGGTCCAGCGCCAGCGAGTGGCTGTTGCCGGCGCTCTGTGCCAGGCTGGCCTGGTTGACGATGACGAAGCCCATGCCGGGCACGCCTTCCAGGCACTTGTTGCTGCTGGCCACCAGCGCGTCGATATGCAGCGCGGCCACGTCGATGGGCAGCGCGCCGAAGCTGGACATTGCGTCCACGATCAGGCGGCGGCCGGCAGCGTGCACGGCGGCGGCCAGCTCGGGCAGCGGGTTCAGCATGCCGGTACTGGTTTCGCAGTGCACCAGGCCGACGTGGGTGATGGCCGGGTCGTCGTGCAGCAGCATCGCCAGCGTGGCGGCGTCCGGCGCGCTGTCATCGGCGGTGGCGTACACGCTGTACGGGCGGCCCAGGTAGCGGGCGATGTCGGCCATGCGCTGGCCGTAGGCGCCGCCGGCCAGCACCAGCAGCTTGCCGTCACGTGGCACCAGGTTGGCCACTGCGGCTTCCACGGCAAAGGTGCCGGAGCCTTGCAGCGGTACGCACACGTGGCTGTCCAGCCCGCCGGCAATGGCCAGCAGGTCGTGGCAGACGCTGGCGGTCAGCGCCTTGAAGCGGCTGTCCCACGAGCCCCAGTCGGTGAGCATGGCGGTTTTGGTGGCCAGGCTGGTGGTCAGCGGGCCGGGGGTGAGCAGGATGGGTTCGCGCATGATGTTCCTTGATATCTAGATGTCTTTGCGGGGTCAGAAAAACCGGGCCACAGCCCGGCAGGCAAGCGTTAACGGGGTTGTCGCCAGCGCTGGCTGCGTGCCAGCCAGACGCGGGACAGCAAGGCAAACAGCAGGCAGGCGGCGCCGGAGGTGGCCACGATCAGCGTGGCCATCGCGGCGGCGGCGGCGGTGTCGCCGGCGTCGTCCATGTTCAGCACCGCCACGGCGGCCAGCACGCTGTCGGGGGTGTACAGGAAGATCACCGCCGACACCGTGGTCATCGCCGACACGAAAAAGTAGCGGGCAATCTCCAGCACCGCCGGCAGGCAGGCGGGCAGGGTGACGCGCCACAGCGTGCGCCACAGCGGCACTTTCAGCGAAGCAGCCACCGCCTCGGTGTCGGCGTCCAGCTGCGCCAGCGCGGTGCAGGCGGTGAGGTGGGCGGTGGTGTAAAAGTGCGCCACCGAACACAGCACCAGTAGGGCCAGCGTGCCGTACAGGCCGTGCAGCGGGTTGGCCGCATGGTTGAAGAAGAAGATGTAGCCCAGGCCCAGCACCAGGCCGGGTACGGCCATCGGCAGCATGGCCACCGCGTGCAGCCACTGGCCTGCCACGCCGGCGCTGCGCAGGCGGGTGGCCGCCCAGGCGCCGCCAAACACCACCACAGTGCCGGCCAGCGCGGTGTACAGCGCCATCTGCACGCTGTTGCCGAACGCCAGCCAGCCGCCGCCGTCTACCAGGTCGAAGTCGAAATGCTGCAGCGTGAACTGCAACTGGTACGGCCACTGTTTGATGAAGGCGGCGGCGATGGCGGTGCCCAGCAGGGCGAGTAGCGCAGCGCCCACCAGTGTGCACAGCAGCAGGCCGGCAGTACGCGGCAGCCAGCCGCGCAAGGGCTGCAGCGGCACGGCGCGGGCGCCGGCCTGGCCGCGCTGGCGCGCCTGCAGCCAGCGGTCGACGCCAAACGACAGCAGCGCCGGCAGCAGCAACAGCAGGCCGATGACGGCGCCGTGGGCGAAGTCCTGCTGCCCCACCACCTTCTTGTAGGCCTCCAGCGCCAGCACCGGGTACTGGCCGCCTACTACCTTGGCCACGCCAAAATCGGTGGCCGCCAGCGTGAACACCACCATCGCTGCCGATACCAGGCCGTAGCGCGTGGCCGGCAGCGTGATGGTGACAAAGCGGCGCAGCGGCCCGGCGCCCAGCGTGCGCGCGGCCTCATACAGGCGTGCGTCGCCGATACTCAGCGCGGTCAGCAGAATCATCAGCGCGTGCGGAAAGGTATAGAACGCCTCGCCCATCACCATGCCGGGCAGGCCGTACAGCGCGCCGTCCGGCAGCCAGTGGCGCAGCAGGCCCTGGTTGCCGAACAGGTAAACCAGCGAAATACCCGGCAGCAGCGACGGCGCCAGCAGCGGCAACAGGGCCAGCAGGCGGAACAGGCCGGCGCCCGGCAGCGCCACCCGGGTGAGGGCGGCGGCGTAGGCGTAGGCTAGCGGCACCACCAGCAGCGTGGTGAGGCCGGCCAGCTGCACGCTACCCAGCGTGGCGCGTGCCAGACCCGGCTGCGCCAGGGTGGCCAGCAGCGGGGCCAGCGTGGTGTGGCCCTGGCTACCGGCGGGCAAGGCCTGGCCCAGCATGGCGCCCAGTGGCAGCAGGATGGCGACCACCAGCACCGCCAGCAGCAGCCACAGCAGGCACTTCACCAGCCGCTCGTCGGCGCTGGCTTGCAAACGCGGGGCGAGGCTCAGGCGCATGGTGCGGCCTCCTCGCGGGCAAAGGCGCGCAGCCGCGCCAGGTCGAGCGACACCGGCACCCGCCGCGCATTGTCCAAGCCCAGTGCGGCCAACTGCGCGTGGCCAACATCGGCCAGTACCCGCTGCCCGCCCCAGGCCGGCACCAGCAGGCTCAGCCGGTACACCGGCCCCAGCAGTTCCAGCTTCAGCACGTCGGCCAGCGTGGCGTCGCCGGCGGCCGGCCACGCCGGGTGCAGCACGATGTCTTCCGGGCGGATGAACAGGTCCAGCGTGTCGCCGTGCGCCACGCCGTGCGGGGTGGGCAGCAGCAGGCGCTGCTCGCCCAGCTGTACCTGCTGCACGCCGCAGCTGCGCGCCGGCAGCCAGTTGCCCTGGCCGACAAACCCGGCGACAAAGCGGCTGGCTGGCTGGCGGTAAACGGCAAACGGGCTGTCGCATTGTTCGATGCGGCCGCCGTTCATCACCACCACACGGTCGGCCATGGTCAGCGCTTCTTCCTGGTCGTGGGTCACCATCAGCGTGGTAATGCCCAGTTTTTGCTGCAGGGCGCGGATTTCGCGGCGCAGGTGCTCGCGCACGCGGGCGTCCAGTGCAGACAGCGGTTCGTCTAGCAGCAGCAGGCCGGGCGAGGTGGCCAGCGCGCGCGCTAGCGCCACGCGCTGTTGCTGGCCGCCGGACAGCTGCGCCGGGTAGCGTTCGGCAATGCCGTCCAGGCCGATCAGCGCCAGCAGGTCTTGCACCCGCTGGCGGCGGGCGGCACGGCTGCCGCCCAGGCCGTAGCCGATGTTGTCGGCCACGGTCAGGTTGGGGAACAGCGCGTAACTCTGGAACACGATGCCGTAGTCGCGCGCGGCCGGCGGCAGCCGGGTGATGTCGCGGCCGGCCAGCTCGATGCTGCCGCTGTCGGCCGCGTCCAGGCCGGCGATCTGGCGCAGCAGCGTGGTCTTGCCGCAGCCTGACGGGCCCAGCAGGCACACAAACTCGCCTTTGGCGATATCGAGGTCCAGCTGGCGCAGCACCTGCTGCTGGCCAAAGCGTTTGCTGATGCCGGCCAGGCGCAGGTAGGGGGTGCCGGTGGCCGGCGTGGCGCCGGGCGGTGCACGGTGCAGCAGGGCGGCAGGGTCGTGTTTCATGGTGTGTCTTTCAGCAGGGTGGCGGCGATGGCCAGGTAGTGCGCCAACGGTGGCGTGGCCAGCCCCGGCGTCTTGGCGGCGTCGTCGTAGCGGCGCAGGCGCAGCGCGTCGGCAGCGTGCGGGTGGCGGCAGAAGCGCTGGCAGGCGGCGGCGTCCATCGCCCCGCCTTGCAGTGCCAGCGACGCGCGCGAGGCGGGCGACAGGCCGGCCAGATAGGCCGGATCGGTCACGCACAGAAAGCGTTTGGCGGCCACGTGCAGCGCAATCGGCTGCAGTACCTCGTCGCCGAACAGCCGTCGCAGTACCTGCACGGCCACGGCTTCGTGGTGATCGTTGATGCCGTTGGCGATATCGTCGTCGCCCTGCTCGCACACCAGGTGGCCCAGGTCGTGCAGCAGGGTGGCCACGATCAGCGCCGGGCTGGCGCCGTCCTGTTCGGCGGCCTGGGCGCCTTGCAGCGCGTGTGCCAGCTGGCTGACGGCTTCGCCGCCGTACAGGCGGTTGCCGCTATCGGCCAGCACGGCGGCGAGTTCGTCCAGGGTGTTCAGCGGTGCGTGCATGGCAGGCTCCGGCGGCGGGCCGGGCCCGCCGCGCGCAAGGGCTTACTTGGGTTCGGATTTGGCGTCGTAGCGGCGGGTCCACTCGGCCAGGATGCGGTCACGGTTGGCCGCAGACCAGCGCAGGTCCTGCTTCACCAGGCGTTTTTCGTAGTCGGCGGGGATGTGCGGGTTGGGCTTGGCAATGCCCGGCATGGCCACGATGGCGAAGTTCTTCTCGTACAGCTCGTTGGCCGACTGCGACGCCGACCAGTCAGCCAGGCTGCGGGCGGCGGCCAGGTTGCGGGTGCCTTTCAGGATGGCGGTGGCTTCCACGTCCCAACCCAGGCCTTCTTTGGGGAACACCACGTCGATCGGCGCTCCGCCGTCTTTCAGCTTGGCGGCGCGGTATTCAAACGAAATGCCGATCGGGAACTCGCCGGCGGCGGCCTGCTTGCACGGCTTGGAGCCGGAGTGGGTGTACTGCGCAATGTTCTGGTGCAGCTTGTCCATGTAGGACCAGCCTTCCTTGTCGCCGAACAGCGTCAGCCAGGCGCTGACGTCGAAGTAGCCGGTGCCGCTGGAGGCCGGGTTGGGCATCACGATCTTGCCCTTGTATTCCGGCTTCAGCAGGTCTTTCCAGCTTTCCGGTTTTTTCAGGCCCAGCTTGGCCGCTTCCACGGTGTTGAAGCAGATGGCCGCGCCCCATACGTCCATGCCTACCCAGGCCGGCGGGTTGCTGTCATCCACGTAGGCCTTGCTGAGCTTGGCCACATTTTTCGGCGCATAAGGCTGCAGCATGCCTTCCTTTTCCAGCACCAGCAGCGACGACGCGGCCACGCCCATCACCACGTCGGCCTGCGGGTTGGCTTTTTCGGCCAGCAGCTTGGCGGTGATGATGCCGGTGGAGTCGCGCACCCAGCGCAGCTTGATGTCCGGGTATTCCTGCTCGAACTTCTGCTGGTAGGCCTTCAGCTGGTCGGCTTCCAGCGCGGTGTAGACGGTGAGGGTGGTGTCGGCCAGGGCGGCCAGGCTGCACAGCGCCAGGGCGCCGGCCAGCAGGGTGCGGGAGGAGTGCATGTCGTGAGCCTTGAGTCGGGTTGGGTGACAGGCGCCACTGTAGCGACCCAAGGTTACATGCGATTTACATCTAGATGTCTAGATGACTTTGTGGTGCGGCAGCTACAGGCTGTCCGGCGTGATCTCGATCTGCACGCTGTCGCCGCCAAAGCGGGTAATGCCGTATTCGATGGGCTGGCCGTCGCTGTCGGCGTACACGCTTTCCACGTACAGGATGGGCTGCTGCTTGCCCAGGCCCAGCGCGGCGGCCACTTCCGGGCGCGGCAGGCGGGCGCTGATGCGGCTGAGCGTGCGGTTGAAGCGGGTAATGCCGACGCGGGCAAACGCTTCGCTGGTACTGCGGCTGTGGCGGTAGTGTTCGATAAAGCCTTCAAAGCGCGGCAGCGGAAAGTACTGGGTACAGACGCTGACCACCTTGCCGTCGGCCAGGTCCAGCGCTTCCACGCGCAGCAGCGGCGCACCTTCTGCCACGCCCAGCAGGCGGGCCACGGCGTCGCTGGCCGGCTCGAAGTGGCAGGACTGGATGTCCACGTCGCTGACCAGGTGCTGTTCGCTGAGGCTGTGCGAAAAGCGGCTGCTCTTGCCCAGGCGGTAGGCGATCAGTTCTTCCTGCACAAAGGTGCCACGGCCGCGTTCGATGCGTACCAGCCCTTTGGCTAGCAGTTGCTGGATGGCCTGGCGTACGGTGTGGCGGTTGACGGCAAAGCGCTCGGCCAGCGCCTGCTCGTTGGGCAGGCGGCCTTGCAGGGTGCGGGCGAGGATTTCCTGGCTGAGGGTGGCTTCGATTTGCAGCCACAACGGGGTGCCGGCAGGGCGGCTAAGGCGTTTGTTCATGCGGGTACGGGGTAGCAACGGTTTGCCGCACCATAGCACGGCAATGTGACAGCTGCAGCTGTGCGGCCGGCCGCAAACGCAAAAGGCCCCTGTCTTGCGACAGGGGCCTAAATGCTTGGTGCCGGAGAAAGGAGTCGAACCCTCGACCTTCTGATTACAAGTCAGCTGCTCTACCAACTGAGCTACACCGGCGTAGGACGCGAATATTAGACAAGGCATGGCGCTTTGGCAAGCCCTGCTTGCAAAAAATCTGCAAGCGGGGCGCCGTGGCTGGCTGCCCGGCACGGGGTTACTGCAGCCACACCAGGTGCGACCACATTTCTTCCAGGCTGACGCGGTATTGCAGCAGGCGTTTCATGGCGGGCTCCTTGTGGGTGGATGCTGGCAGTATCGCGGTTTTTGATAGCAATGTTAAATTGATATTTATTATCCAATAGTTTTGATTCGACTATGCGTGGTGACATTGCCGCAACCGCGTGCTGTGTGCCTGTCGCCATGCCGCGTGCAAGCTGCGCGCGGGGGGTGATCTGGGCTAAGGTGAAAGCCGCACCGTCATTCACTTTCACTGTGGAGTTGCCATGTCCTGGACTGCCGGTTACGTCACCGAACTCGATTACACCTACGGTTATTACAGCGAGCTCAACCCGCACTACGCCGGCTTCGTGCTGCTGGACGCCGGCTTTGCCGTCCCGCAGTGGCAAAGTGCCTGCGAACTAGGCTTTGGCCAGGGCATGAGTGTGAACCTGCACGCTGCGGCGGGCAGTACCCAGTGGTACGGCAACGACTTCAACCCGCAGCACGCGGCCTTTGCCCAGCAGTTGGCCGCCGACTGCGGCAACGGTGCGCAGCTGAGCGACGAATCGTTTGCTGAATTCTGCGCCCGCGACGACCTGCCACTGTTCGACTTCATCGGCCTGCACGGTATCTGGAGCTGGATCTCGCCGCAAAACCAGGCGCTAATTGTGGATTTCGTGCGCCGCAAGCTGCGTGTCGGCGGCGTGCTGTACATCAGTTACAACACCTTGCCCGGCTGGGCCGCCTTTGCGCCGCTGCGCCAGCTGTTCGTGCAGCACGCCGAACGCATGAGCGCACCGGGCCTGGGGGTAGAGGCGCAGGTGAAGAATGCGCTGGCGTTCAGCCAGCAGTTGCTGGCGGTGGCACCGCGTGCGCTGGCCGACGACAAGCTGCGCGAGCGGCTGACGCGCATTGCCGGCCAAGACCCGCACTATCTGGCGCACGAGTATTTCAACCGCGACTGGACGCCGATGTACTTTGCCGACATGGCGGCGGCGCTGGCGCCGGCCAAGCTGGGCTACGCCTGCCAGGCCAGCACGCTGGAGCAGGTGCCGGTATTGCACTACACGCCGGAACAGCAGGCGCTGCTGGACGGCACCGCCGACCCGCTGTTCCGCGAAACGGTGCGCGATTACATCCTGAATCAGCAGTTCCGCCGTGATTACTGGATCAAAGGCCCGCGCCGGCTGCAGCCGGCCGAGCAGGATGCGCGCTGGTGCCAGCAACGGGTAGCCCTGGCCTTGCCGCGTAGCGAGGTGAAAATGAAGCTGGCACTGCCGCGTGGCACCATCAATCTGACCCCGGCGGTGTACGACCCGGTGCTCGATTGCCTGGCCGACGGCCAGCCACACACGCTGAGCGAGCTGGCCGCCAAGGTGCAGCGCAGCTGCCGTGGCAGCCAGTTCCGCGAGGTGATCCGCGTGCTGGTGGGCGCGCGCATGGTGTTGCCGATGCCGGCCCAAGGCCCGGGCAATACAGAGCGCTGCCGGCAGCTGAATCACGCCCTGGTACAGCAGGCGGCCAGCTCGCCGCGTTTTGGTGCGCTGGCCAGCCCGCAGCTGGGGGGCGGGGTGCCGGTGTCGCGTTTTAGCCAGGCGTTCCTGGCGCAGTACCTGCAGGGCGAGCGCGACCCGGCGGTGCTGGCGGCTGCGCTGGATCACAGCCTGCAAGCCAACGGCGAGCGGGCGCAGGTAGACGGCAAGGTTCTGCCCAGCCAGCAAGAGCAACGCCAGTACCTGCAAGGGTTAGCGCAGCGCTTCCTGACGCAGGAGCTGCCGCTGCTGCGCGGCTGGGGCATGCTGGACTGAAGCCGGTGCCGGCTCAGGCCCGCAGCAACGGCAGCGGGCGGAACTGGCCGCCCAGTACGCCGGCTGCCGGTTTGCCCCACCAGCGTTCGCACACGGTGGCGTACAGCTGGCGGAAGTCCACCGCGTACGGCAGGTTGCCGTCGCTGACGCCGGCCAGCTGCGGTGCCTGGCCATAAAAGCCGCCGGCCACGCGGCCACCCAGCACGACATGGCTGTTGACGGTGCCGTGGTCGGTGCCCTGGTTGCCGTTTTCCTTCGGGCGCCGCCCGAATTCCGCGTAGCTCATCACCAGCGTGTCGTCCCAGCGCCCTTGTGCCGCCAGGCCTGCCTGCAGTGCGGCCAACCCTTCCGCCAGCTCGGCCAGCAGCCGTTGCTGGGTGCCAGCCTGGCCGGCGTGGGTGTCAAAGCCGGTCAGCGTCAGCCTGGCGACCACCACCTTGCTGCCGCCGGCCAGCGTTTCCAGCAGCGTGCGTACGGCGCGGCCGAAGCTGCCCGGCGCATCCGGGATGCGGCCCGGGTCTTGCGCATTGCCCATCGCCTGCTGCGCCGCGGGCATCTTGCCGATGTCGCTGGCGGCGCGGCGGATGTCGGCTTCCACTTTCAGCACATGGGCCAGCGCGCTGCTGCCGGCCTGGCCGGGCATGGCCTGCGCCAGCCGTGCCTGGCGGGCAAAATCGGCGGCGTCGCGCAGCACCACGGCGCGGGCGCCGCCGGCCAGCGGGCCCAGCGTCTGGCTGCCCAGGATCAGGCCGTCGCTGGCGAAGGCGTCGCCGGCTGGGTACTGCTGCAGCAGCCGGGTCAGCCAGCCGCTGCTCAGCGTTTGCGTGCTGTGGCTGGCGGTATCCCAGATGTCGATGGAGCGGAAGTGCGACAGGTTGGGCTCGGGGTAGCCGACGCCTTGCACGATGGCCAGTTGGCCGCCTTGCCACAAGGGCAATAGCGGTGCCAGCGCCGGGTGCAGGCCGCGTTGTTCGTCCAGCTGCAGTACTTGGTCACGGGCGATGGCCAGGGTTGGCCGCAACCGGGTGTAGTCGGCGCTGGCGTAGGGGATGACGGTGTTCAAGCCGTCGTTGCCGCCCTTAAGCTCCACCAGCACCAGCAGGCGCTGGTAGCCGGCGGGCGCCACGGCGTAGGCAAGGCCGGGCAGCTGTACCGTCAGCAAGCCGGCGCCCAGGGTGGCGAGAAACTGTCGTCGTTGCATGGCAGGCTCCTTATTGCAGCTGGTAGGCCGGGTCTTGCAGCAGCTGGCGCAGCGCCGGCAGTGGTGCGGAGGGCAGCGGGCTGGCGGTGGCCAGTGCCGGTAGCCACTGGCGCGCGTCCGGGTAGCGCTGCAGCCAGTCGGGCGCGATCTGCGGCCGTGGCTTGTTGCCGCCGGGGCGGGTCAGGCTGTCCAGAAACTGCTTGCGCAGCAGCAGGCTGTCGCTGTTGATCCAGGCGTCACCGCCGGGCCAGCCGCGCACATTGGGTGGGTCGAACAGGTCTTGCCCCATGCGGCGGTTAAACTGGGCCAGCGCTTGCCAATCGGGCACCGTGGCGCCGAAGGTCACCACCGTGCCTACCGTCAGTTCTACGGGCGACTTCACTTGCTGGCCGCTGCTTTGCCAGAACGCCGGGGTGAGCAGCAGCGCACGCAGCAGCGGTTTGATCTGGTAGTCGCGGCCGAAGCCTGCCGCCAGCCGGTTGACGGTGGCCTCGTCCGGCGTGGGCGATACCAGGTACAGCCACAGCTTGCGGGTAATGAAACGGGCGGTGGCCGGCTGCGCCAGCAGCGTGTCCAGCACCGCGTCGCCGTCCAGTGTGCCGCTGCGGCCCAGTACCGTTTTGGCGCCGTCGTCGTGGCGGCGCGGGCGGAACACCGGCTCGCCGCTGGCCGGGTCCAGCTGCCAACCGGTAAAGGCGCGCGCGGCTTCGCGGATGTCCTGTTCGCTGTAATGGCCTTCGCCCAGCGTGAACAGCTCCATCACTTCGCGGGCAAAGTTTTCGTTGGCCTCGCCCTTGCGGCTGCCGGCGGTGTCGAGGTAGCGCAGCATGGCCGGGTCGCGTGCGATGTCGTGCAGCAGGGTGGCAAAGTTGCCCAGCGCTTCGCGCCGCAGCAGTGCGTTCTGGCGGTACATCAGCTGCGCGCTTTTGACTTTGCTCTGGCCGGACACGAAATGGCCGTGCCAGAACAGGGTGAGCTTCTCGGTCACCGGGCTGGGGGTGGTGGCCATTTCCTGCAGCCACCAGCCGCGCAGGGCCAGGCCGCGCCGCGTTTCGGTATCACGCAGGGCTTTCTTTTCGTCTTCGCTCAGTTGCTTGTGCGGCGGGTGCAGCAGCGCCTCGGCCGTCCACGGCGGGGGCGCGTTGGCCGGCTCGGTGCGGCTGCCCGCCAGAATGCGGTCTACGGCAGCCTCGCGTTCCAGCGGGGCCAGTGCGGCCACCTGCGCCGGCGGCGCGCCAAAGCCGGAGCGGCTAAGCAGCAGGCGGGCGCCGGCTTCGCCGATGGGGGCGGCCAGCGCCGGCAGCGGCAACAGCCATAGCAGGGGGGCAAACTTGCGCAGCAGAAACATGGCGCTCTCCTGATAGATACCGTTATCAAGTATGGCGCTGATTTGTTGGTTGGATGTGAAGGAGCGGCCGGCAGGTGTTAACGAATGTGACACAAAGCTCTATACTCGCGGCTCGATCACCGGGGGTGCCTGCGCGTGCGGGCTGAGACATACCCCAGAACCTGATCTGGATAATGCCAGCGGAGGGAGCGTGATGGGCGTCTGCCCGTGTCCCGCTTTCTTTTTTGGTAGCGTCATCACCAAAAGAGGATGTCTGAAATGTTGAAGAAGTCTGTACTGCTGCTGGCCCTGGCTGGCGTGTCCCTGTCTGCCCTGGCCGCCGAGCTGCGCGTGATGACGCACAGCTCGTTCAGCCTGCCCAAAGAGCGCATTGCCGAGTTCGAAAAGCAAAGCGGCGTCAAGCTGTCCATCGTCAAGGGCGGTGACGCCGGCGAAATGCTGAACAAGCTGATCCTGACCCGCGCCAACCCGATCGCCGACGTGGTGTACGGCATCGACAACACGCTGATCGCCAAGGCCACGGCCGCCGGCATTCTGGCGCCTACCAGCAGCAAGGTTGGCCGCACTGAAAAAGACGCGCAGCTGCCGGGCGCGGTAGCGGTGGACTACGGCTACGTAACGCTGAACTACGACAAAGCCTGGTTTGCCAAGGCCAAGCTGCCGCTGCCGGCCACGCTGGACGATCTGGCCAAACCGGCCTACAAGGACCTGCTGGTGGTCCAAAACCCGGCCACGTCCAGTACTGGCCTGGCCTTCCTATTGGCTACCATCGCCGACCGTGGTGAAGACGGCGCCTTCAAATGGTGGGAGAAAGTGCGCGACAACGGCCTGAAAGTGAGCAAGGGCTGGAGCGAGGCGTATTACACCGATTTCAGCCGCAACGGCGGTAGCCGCCCGATCGTGGTGAGCTACGCCACCAGCCCGGCGGCAGAAGTGTTCTACAGCAAGGAAAAAATCAGCGAATCGCCCACCGCCAACCTGCTGCTGAAAGGCGGCGTGTTCCTGCAAGTGGAAGGTGTGGCGCTGCTGAAGGGCGGCAAGGAGCCGCAGGCGGCGCAGGCGTTTGTCGATTTCCTGCGCAGCGACGGCGTGCAGACCGGCTTGCAGACCAAGATGTGGATGTACCCGGCAGTGGCCGGCACCGCCATCGACCCGGTGTTTGCCCACGCGCAAAAGCCGACCAAGTTCAGCAACCCCAGCCTGGCTGCGATGAACGGCAAGACGGCCGGCTGGGTCAGCCGCTGGAACCGCCTGGTGGTGAAGCAGGCCAACTGATCGCCGCTGCGGCCAACGTTGGCCGCAGCACGGCGTGGCAAGGGCGCCTGCGGCGCCCTTGCGCTTTTGTGACACAACGCCTCATTAAATGACCGACACCTTTTACCGGCACCCGTCTTGCACATGAATCGTTCCCTTGCCCTGCCAGCCCTGTTGCCGCTGGCCTTCCTGCTGCTGATGGTGGCTGCGCCGCTGGCGCGCCTGCTGCAGGAAGGGCACGCCGGTTTCAGCCTGGCCCTGCTGCAGGATAGCTATATCCAGTGGCGGCTACTGTGGTCGGCCGGCCAGGCGCTGGCTACCTGCGCGCTGGCGTTGCTGATCGGCCTGCCGCTGGCCTGGGTGCTGGCGCGTTTCGATTTTGCCGGCCGCCGCCTGCTGTTGCGCCTGCTGATGCTGCCCTTTGTCATGCCCACGCTGGTGGCCGGCATGGGGGTGTTGGCGCTGTTCGGCCCGCATGGCGTGGCCGGCGTGAATCTGCAGGACACGCCGTGGCTGCTGCTGTACGGCAACCTGTTCTATAACCTGCCGCTGCTGGTGCGCGCCGGCGTGGACGGCCTGGAGCAAGTGCCGGCCAGCCGGCTGGCGGTGGCGCGTACGCTGGGTGCCTCGCCATGGCGTACCTTCTGGCGGGTCGAGTGGCCGGTGGTGCGGCCGTGGCTGGCGTCGGCGCTGTGCCTGATTTTTCTGTACTGCTTTGCCGGCTTTGGCCTGGCGCTGCTGCTGGGTGGCCAGCGCTACGCCACGGTGGAAGTCGAGATCTATACGCTGGTGGCCTACGAGCTGAACCTGGCCGACGCCGGCGTGCTGGCGCTGCTGGCGTTGGGCGTCGGCGCTGCCGTGGCGCTGGCTTACGCTGCGCTGGAGCGTGGCCTCGCGCGGCCGCAGCGGCTGGTGCCGACGCTGCGTACCCCGGCACAGGGTTGGCCGCAACGTCTGCTATTGGCGAGTGCGTTGACGGTGCTGGCCTTGTGTTGCCTGTTGCCCTTGCTGGCCATTGTGTGGCGCGCGCTGCAAGCCGATGCCGTCGTATGGGAGATGCTGGCCGAGCCAGAGGTGCTGGCGGCGCTGGGCAATACGCTGCGCTTTTCCGGCGCCGCGCTGGGGCTGTCGCTGCTGCTGGGCCTGTGCCACGGCTGGGCGGCGCAGCGCTGGCTGGCCTTGCGCGCGCTGGTGTTTTTGCCGTTCATGGTGTCGCCGGTGTGTCTGGCCTTTGGCCTGCTGCTGCTGTACCCGCAGTACAGCGCCAGCGTGGGGCTGCTGATCGCCGCCTACGCCTTGCTGGCGTACCCGTTTGTGGCCAAGGGCGTGTTGTCGGCCGCCACCGCGCTGCCGCCGCAGTTGCCGCAGGCGGCGCGCACCCTGGGCGCCACGCCATGGCGCAGTTTCTGCCGCGTCAGCCTGCCGCTGATGCGCCCGGCGCTGCGCCGTGGCCTGGCCTTTGCCGCCGCCACGGCGGTGGGCGAGTTTGCCGTCAGCCTGTTCCTGTCGCGGCCGGAGTGGGCCACGCTCACCACGCTGATCTACCAGCACCTGGGGCGGCCCGGCGCGGCCAACCTGCAGCTGGCGCTGCTGCTGTCTTGTTTGTTGATGCTGTTTGCCCTGCTGGCCTTCGTGGTCATCGAGTGGCCGGAGAAAAACCATGCTCGAGCTGATTGACCTGTCGCTGTACTACGCCGGCCGCGCCGTGCTGCAAGGCGTCAGCCTGCAGGTGGCCGCTGGCGAAACGCTGGCCCTGCTGGGGCCGTCCGGCGAGGGCAAGTCCAGCCTGCTGTCGCTGGTCGCCGGTTTGCAGCGCCCGGCCGGTGGCCAGGTGCGGCTGGGCGGGCAGGACATCACCCGGCTGCCGCCGGAGCAGCGCCACATCGCCATGATGTTCCAGGACCACGCGCTGTTTCCGCACCTGGACGCGGCGGCCAACGTGGCGTTTGGCCTGGTAGAGCGCGGTGCGGGCAAGTTGGCCGCCCGCCAGCAGGCGGTACAGATGCTGGCGGCGGTGGGGCTGGCCGGGCGCGAGGCGGCGGCAGTGCATACGCTGTCCGGCGGCGAGCGGCAGCGCGTGGCGCTGGCGCGGGCGCTGGTGTGCCAGCCACGGCTATTGCTGCTGGACGAGCCGTTCTCCAGCCTCGACACCCATCTCAAACAACAGCTGCTGGCCGACGTACGCCGCCACCTGGCCGCCTTGCAGGTGCCGGCGCTGCTGGTCACGCACGACCGCCACGAGGCGTTTGCGCTGGCGCAGCGCGTGGCCATCCTGCAAGCCGGGTGCATCGTGCAGCACGGTACGCCGCAAGCCATCCTGCAGGCGCCGGCCAGCGCCTGGGTGGCGCGCTTTGTCGGGCTCGATAATGTATTTGACGACCACGCCATCCCGCCGCAGGCCTTTGTGCTGGGCGCCGGCCAGCCGCGCCGCGCCATCGTGGCTGCCGAAGCGCAAGCCGACGGCTGGCGCGTCACCGTGGCTGGTGACGGCGGCCAACCCTGGCAGCTGTTGCTGGGCGTACGCGAGCTGGCCGGGCAGGGCGCACCGAGCGTGGGCCAGCAGCTGGCTATCGGGCTGGACCGCCGCCAGGTGCTGTACTGGTAGCCTTGGCCGGCGGTTTTTTCCGCTTTGCCGCCAGATTGTGTACAGATGATGGGTGATGGCGCGGCAAAGCACGGGTAAAATGCGGCATCGATTAGCTAGACAGAACACGCCCCGCCTATGAAACCGCATATTGTTGCCACCCTCACCGAAGCCCGCAGCGCGCTGGACGCCCTGCTGTCCAACCCGCAGGCGCTGTCTGCCATCGAGGCGGCCGGCGATGCGCTGGTCAATGCGTTCAACAACGGCCGGCGCGTGTTCAGCTGTGGCAATGGCGGCTCGATGTGCGACGCCATGCACTTTGCCGAGGAGCTGTCCGGCCGCTACCGCAACGACCGCCGCGCGCTGCCGGCGGCCAGCATCAGCGACCCCAGTCACATCAGCTGCGTCGGCAACGACTACGGCTACGAAGCCATCTTCTCGCGCTACCTGGAAGCGCACGCCGGCGCCGGCGACGTGCTGCTGGCCATCAGCACCAGCGGTACCAGCAAGAACATCCTGGCGGCGGTGAAAGCCGCCAAGGAACGCGGCATGGTGGTGGTGTCGCTTACCGGCCGCCCCGGTTCGGTCATCGGCGGTCTGGCCGATATCGACGTGTGCACGCCGGGCGGCCAGTACGCCGACCGCGTACAGGAGCTGCACATCAAGGTGATCCACATCCTGATCGAATCGGTAGAGCGCGCGCTGTTCCCGCAGAACTACGCCTGAGTCGCGAGCGGCTGCCGTCGCGCCAGTCAGCCAACGCTGGCTGGCTTTTTTTGTGTCTGTAACAGGGCGCAGACCGCCGCCCCGGCCGGGCAGATTTTGCCGGCGTCATGCCGTTGCCGTGTTTGTCTGTGGTCTTTCCCTACAACGGCCAGTGCCCGCTGGCGGCATCAGGCCATTTCCCGTCGCGATTTGCTGTTTGCTGCCACGATTTGGGCATGAATGCGGCGTTTGCAGGCAGTTTGTACGGTTTTGTACCGTAAAATGCCTACATGGCAGCACTAGGTATAAATACCTAATCGACATGTTGTGGCTTGACGCTGTCGACGCCCCCCACTAAATATCAATAAGCAACAACTGTAGTGTTTTTATACAGTTTTATAAAAATTAGTGGGTGCATACATCATGTCCAAACTGACGATCGGCCAGCGCCTGACAGTGCTGGTGTCTGTGCTACTGCTGATTGCCATGACCCTGGGTGGCTATGGCATGGTGACGCAGTCCAGTATTCTTCAAGATTTTTCAACTACTTATCACGATCGCGTGGTGCCGCTGCAGCAACTGAAGAAAGTCAGCGACGGCTACGCCATCAGTATTGTCGATGCCGCACACAAGGTGCGCGCCGGCAGTATGGACAAAGCCAGCTTCCTGAAGGAATTGGATCGCGCCCGTGAAGCCATCCGCACCGACTGGCAGGCCTACCGTGCCACCTACCTGACCGACGACGAATTGAAGCTGGCCACCGAGGCCGAGGCGGCGATGAAGCGGGCCGATAGCGGCGTGGACCGGTTGCGCAGCCTGGTGGACAGTGGCGACCAGGCCGCCTTGCAAGCCTTCAACGACCGCGAGCTGTACCCGGCGCTGGACCCGGTGTCGGGCAGCATCTCGGCGCTGATCGACCTGCAGCTGAAAGTGGCCGCCGAGGAGTACCTGAAGTCGGAAGCCAGCGCCACGCTGGCGGCGCGGCTGTCGGTGGTACTGATGGTGGCCGGCTTGCTGGCGGGGGCCTTGCTGGCCTGGCAGATCATCCGCAACCTGCTGGCACAGCTGGGCGGCGAGCCGGGCGACGTGGTGGCGCTGGCGCAGCGCATTGCGCAGGGGGACCTCAGCCAGCGGCTGCAGGTGAAACCGGGTGACAAGGACAGCGTGGTAGCGTCGATGAGCGCCATGCAGAGCGGGCTGATCGGCCTGGTGCGTAACCTGGAAAGCATTATTTCTCGCCTGAGCGTCAACGCCAGCGAGTTGGCCGCCGCATCGGAACAAGTGGCGGTCAGTACCGAGGAGCAAACCCGCGCCGCGGCGGCGATGTCGGCGTCGGTAGAGCAGCTGTCGGTCAGCATCAGCTCGGTCAGCGACAACGCCCGCGAAGTGGCGGTGGACGCCAAGGCATCCGGCCAACTGGCGCTGGACGGCGAACGCATCATCGACCGCACGCTGGGCACCATCAATACCGTGGCCGACATGGCGCGCGGCTCGCAGCAGCAGGCCGACCTGCTGGGCGCCAAGTCGTTGCAGATTTCCAATGTGGTGCAGGTGATCCGCGACGTGGCCGAGCAGACCAACCTGCTGGCGCTGAACGCGGCCATCGAGGCGGCGCGCGCCGGCGAGCAGGGCAGGGGTTTTGCCGTGGTGGCCGACGAGGTGCGCAAGCTGTCGGAGCGTACCGCGCAGTCCACCGCCGAGATCAGCACCATCATTACCGAGATGGTCAGCAGCAGCCAGCAAGTGGTGCAAACCATTCACGCCACGGTAGACGAGATGGACGCCGGCCTGCAGCAAACCCTGCAGGCGCGTGAGGCGGTCACCGGCATTACCGCCAATATGAGCCGCATCAACGATTCGGTCGCCGCCATTTCGGTGGCGCTGGCCGAGCAGCAGTCGGCCAGCGGCATGGTGGCCAGCAATGTGGAGCAGGTGGCACAGATGTCGGAAGAAACCAGTACCGCTGCGGTGCAGACCTCCAGCTCTGCCGAGCAGATGGAGCAGATGGCGCACGAGCTGAAAGCCAGCATCGACTTCTTCACGCTGCCGCAACTGGGCCAGAGCCG
The DNA here is from genome assembly GCF_007644045.2 of Vogesella urethralis. GTDB lineage: Bacteria > Pseudomonadota > Gammaproteobacteria > Burkholderiales > Chromobacteriaceae > Vogesella > Vogesella urethralis. The sequence continues at coordinate 29,960 of NZ_VMDW02000012.1, read as the reverse complement.
TGGTGGCGACGGCATGCAGCCGATAGGCGTGGCGGTGCCGGCTGTGTAAGCACGGCCGTGCGCCGGCTTGCCCCAGCACAAAGCCCTGCCGGCATGGCCGACAGGGCTTTGGTTTTGTGGGTGCGCGGGGCCGGCAACGCCGGGCTACCCGCTGTTGGTGCAGGGCGGTGCGGCGGTATCAGGCTTCGGCAGTCTGGGCCTGGCAGCAGTCCACCCATTGGCCGCCCACCAGTGCGGCCAACCTGGCGGGCGTAATGCGCACCGCAGTGTGCACGTCTCCGGCCGCCGGCAGCACTTCGTCGAAGTCGCGCAGCGATACGTCCAGGTACACCGGCAGCGCGGTGGCCAGGCCGAACGGGCACACGCCGCCTACCGGGTGGCCGGTCAGCTGTTGCACGTCCTCGGCCGGCAGCATGCGGCCCTTGCCGAATACTGCCTTGAACTTCTTGTTGTCGATGCGGGCGTCGCCACGCGCCACCAGCAGCACGTTGCGGTCGTCGGCCAGGCGGAAGGCCAGCGTTTTGGCAATGCGCCCCGGCACCACGCCGTGGGCTTCTGCGGCCAACGCTACCGTCGCGGTGCTGGTGTCCAGTTCGATGATGGAGATGTCCGGTGCGTGGCAGGCCAGGTAATCGCGTACCGATTGCAGGCTCATCTGCAGTCCCCTTGCAGCAAAAAGGCCATTATCGATATTGCGCGCCGGCCTGCCAATGCCGACGTGCTCAGCGCTGCTGGCCTTGCTGCACGATGCGCGACAGCTGCTCGGTGATGTCCTGCGAGGTAGTGGCCTGCTGTTCGCTGGCTTCGGCGATCTGTACCACGAAGTCGCGCACCTGCTGGATTTCCTGGGCAATAGTCTGCAGCGCGGTTTCGGCGCGCTGGAAGTCCTGCTCGGTAGCGGCAACCTGATGCCGCCCCTGCTCGATGGCCGCCACGTTCTGCTGCACCTCGCGCTGGATGTCGCCGATCATGCCGCCGATTTCCTGGGTGGCCTGCGTGGTGCGCTCGGCCAGCTTGCGTACCTCGTCGGCCACCACGGCAAAGCCGCGGCCCATCTCGCCGGCGCGGGCGGCTTCGATGGCCGCGTTCAGCGCCAGCAGGTTGGTCTGGTCGGCAATGTCCTTGATGACGTTGACGATCTTGCCGATGGCTTCCGAACGCTGCCCCAGCGAGGTCAGGCTGTCGGCGGTGCTGCGTACCATATCGGCCACGTTTTTCATGCTCTTGCTGGTTTGCTCCACGATGGTCACGCCCTGGCGGGTCTCGCCCAGCATCAGGTCGGCGGAAGCCGACGCCGACGCGGTTTGCACCGCCACGTTCTCGATGGTGGCGCTCATCGCCTGCATGTTGAACGAGATCTCGCCCACGCTTTTTTCCATCAGCTGATGGCGTTGCGCAGCTTCCTGCCCCAGCTGGTCGGCCCGGTATTGCGCGCTGATGTCACGAAAGCTGGCCATGAAGCACAGCAGTTCGCGCGGCGCGTCTTTTTCCAGATCGGGAACACTTTGGTTTCAAAGATCACGTTACCCACCGGGATGGTGGCCTTGTGCACGTCCAGCCGGCTGCTGGCCAGGTCTTGCAGGATGCCGCGAATGCGGTCCGGGTCGCGGTGGAACTGGTGGATGCTGTGCTGGTGGGCCTGCGCCACGTCGACGCCGGGGCGGAATTTCTGGTTCATCGCGCTGCGGTACTGGGCCAGTACGTCGCGCGCGGTCTTGTTCATGTAGATGATGGTGTTGTCGGGCGTACTGTCGGCCAGCATGATCAGGTTGTCGACATGGTCCAGCATCTGCTGCAGCTGGTGCAGTTGCTGATCCTGGGCGCTGCTGCCGTTTTGTCTTTTGGTAAATCCGAACATGGCAATCTCCCTGCTGTGTGTGTGCGGGCACGTGGTCGTGCCTTGGCATGGGTGTAACACGCGGTGTTTTCGCCATTTATAGAAACCTTGTGCTGACTTTGACGGCCAATCGGCTGCTTGTGGTGGCGGCGACACAGCCACCTGCCGCTGGCTGCCGGCGCGGCCAACTGCTAATATATGAACCATATATAAACCGTATAACGAGGTAGCCATGGGAATCGTCAAGATTTCCGAGCAAATGCACGAGACGCTGCGCCAGACCAGTAGTGCGCTGTGCCGCTCCATCAATGCCCAGGCCGAGCACTGGCTGCGCGTCGGCATGCTGGCGGAACTGAACCCGCGCCTGAGCTACAGCGAAATCTGCCAGTTGCTGATCCGCGCCGAAGCCGGTGAGCCGCTGCCGGGCATTCCCTTACCCCCCGCTACCCGAGAGGACACGCCATGAGCGGTAGACAACGCCACGTGATCCGCCGCAATGCCGGCGAGATCGAACAATCCCGCCGCGCCGGTGCGCTGGCGGCCGAGCTATTGCAGATGATCGGCCAGTACGTGAAGCCCGGCGTCAGCACCAACGAGCTGGACCGTATCTGCCGCGAGTACATCGTCAATGTGCAGCAGGCCAAGCCGGCCAATATCGGCTACCACGGCTACCCCAAAACCATCTGCGCGTCGGTGAACGACGTGATCTGCCACGGCATTCCCAACGACAAGCCGCTGCAGGATGGCGATATCGTCAACATCGACGTGGCGGTGATCAAGGACGGCTGGTTCGGCGACAGCAGCCGCATGTACTACGTGGGCGAGCCGTCGCCGCTGGCCAAGCGCCTGGTGGACACCACCTACGAGGCGATGTGCGCCGGCATCCGCGCCGTGCGCCCCGGTGCGCGCCTGGGCGACGTAGGCCACGCCATCCAGCAGGTGGCGCTGCGCGAAGGCTTCAGCGTGGTGCGCGAGTACTGCGGCCACGGCATCGGCACCGTGTACCACACCGAGCCCGAGGTGCTGCACTACGGTCGCCCCGGCACCGGCCTGACACTGGCGCCGGGCATGATCTTCACCATCGAGCCGATGATCAACGCCGGCAAGGCCGACATCCGCCAGCTGGCCGACGGCTGGACCGTGGTGACCAAGGACCGCTCGCTGTCCGCGCAGTGGGAACACATGGTGGTGGTGACCGAAGACGGCTACGACGTGCTGACGCGCTGGCCGGACGGGGTGGGCAGCTACGCGCCGATCTGATGCGGCCCCGCACGCAAGCCAAAGCCCCTGTCGCCAGACAGGGGCTTTGTCATGGTGCAGCCGATACCAGCCGGGCTGGCTCAGGCCACGGCGCCGTGGCCGTAGACGTCCAGCTGCCAGCGCCCGCTAGCGGGCTGGCGTTCGGCGCGGATCGGCCAGCGGTACACCTGGCTGAGCAGGTCGCCGTGCAGCATCGCGTCCGGCCGGCCTTGCGCCACCAGCTCGCCGTCGGCCACCAGCAGCAGCCAGTCGGCAAAGTTGGCCGCCAGTTGCAGCTCGTGCAGCACGCAGACCAGCGTACGTCCCTGGCGTGCCAGTTGTTGTAGCTGGCGCAGCAGCAATTGCTGGTGGCGGATGTCCAGATGGTTGCACGGCTCGTCCAGCAGCATCAGCGGCGTGTCCTGCGCCAGCGCCCGCGCAATGGCGGCACGCTGGCGCTCGCCGCCGGACAGCGTGGCCAGCCGCTGGCCGGCCAGGCCTTGCAGCGCCATGCTGTCCAGCGCCCGCGCCACTGCCTGCTGGTCGGCCGCGCTGCTGCGCCCCAGCCAGCCCAGCTGCGGGCGGCGGCCCAGCATCACGTAGTCGGCCACGCACAGCGGGCTGTCGGCGCCTTCGTGCTGGCCCACCCAGGCCAGCGGGCGCGGCTGGCCGGCGCGCAGCGGCTGCCCCAGGCTGTGGCCGTGGCAGTCGCCATGAAAACCGGCCAGCGCGCGCAGCAGCGTGGTCTTGCCGGCGCCATTGGGGCCGATGATGGCGCACAGGCTGCCAGCGGGGATGTGCAGCTGGCGGGCGCTGAACAGGCAGCGGCTACCGGCGTGCACCGCGACGCGGTCCAGCTCAAATGCCGGGGCGCTCATGGCGGCCTCCTTGCAAGCGACGGAACAACCATAAAAAGAACACCGGTCCGGCAAAGGCCGCCATCACGCCGGCTGGCAGGTCTACCGGGTAGGCCAGCTCGCGGCCCAGGGTGTCGATCAGCAGCAAAAACAAGGCGCCGACCCAGGCCGACCACAGCATCAGCTGGCGCCGGGTGCCGCCGCCCAGCAGCGCGATGGCGTTGGGTACCATCATGCCGACAAAGCCGATGATGCCGGACAGCGTCACCGCGCCGCCGGCCAGCAGCGCCGCCCCAACAGCGGTAAGGGTGCGGGTGCGGCCAACCTGTACCCCCAGCGAGCGGGCGGTGTCGTCGCCCAGCAGCAGGCAGTCCAGGTCGCGTGCCACCAGCAGCAGGATGGCCGCGCCCAGCGCCATCACCGGCAGCACGTAGCCGTGCTCGGCAAAACGGGCTTCGGCCAGGCTGCCGGCTAGCCAGCTCATGGCGCCGCGCAGCGTCAGGTCGTCGGACAGGAACAGCAGCAGGCTGACGATGGCGCCGCAGCACGCCCCCACCACCACGCCGATGATCAGCAACCCGGCCTGGCCGCCTTGCAGCAGCCGGTTCAGTAGCAGGATTAGCGCGGTGATGGCCAGGCCGCCGCCAAACGCCGCCAGCGGCACGCTGAGGCCGCCGATGCCCAGCGCGATGACGCCGATCACCCCCAGTGCGGCGCCGGACGAAGTGCCGATCAACCCCGGGTCGGCCAGCGGGTTGCGGAACAGCGCCTGCAGCGCCGCGCCGCTCATCGCCAGTGCCGCGCCCACTAGCAGCGCGTTGACGATGCGCGGCAGCCGTAGCTGGCGCACGATGGGGTCGTGCCAGTCCGGCACCTGCCACTGCCCGCCGCCAAAGCCGGCCAGCAGCCAGATCAGCGCCAGCCCGCCGACGGCGGCCAACCCCAGGCCCACCCCCGGCAGCCGCGGCCAGGCGGGCAGGGCGGCCAGCGTGCGGCTGCCGCTCATGACGCCAGCGCCCGCAGTTTCTGCACCGTGGCCGGGCTGGCTACGCCCAGGCGCAGGAAGTCGGCCGCCGGCCAGGCCAGCACACGGTTTGCCTTCACCGCCGGGCTGCCCGCCAGCTCCGGCCGGGCTTTCAGCGCCGCCAGGCTGCCGAACACCGGTGCGTTGTGCGCGGCCACGATTACCACGTCCGGCGCCGCGCGCAGCCATGCCTCCGGCGTCATCGGCAGAAAGCCCTGCACATCGGCGGCAGCGTTCACGGCACCGGCGGCGCGGATGATGGCGTCGCCGGCGGTGCCACTACCGGCCACCAGCCGGCCGTCGTAGCTGAACAGCACGCGCTTGCCCTTGCCGGCCTGCGGCTGCAGCGCCTTCAGCCAGCTTGCGGCCAGCTGTTCGGCACGCCCGGCTTGCCCCAGCGCCTGCCCCACCTGGCGAATGCCGTCGGCAAAGGCCGCCGGGTCTTCGCTGTGGCGGATGCGGCCAACCTTCAGCCCCAATGCCTGCAACTGGTCGTAGATGGCGGGCGGCTGCGCCTGGTCGCTGCCCAGCACCAGGTCGGGCTTGCTGGCCAGTACCGGCTGCGGGGTCAGCGCGCGCGAGCTGCCGATCTCCGGCACACGGGCCAGCTGCGGCTGGCGCGCCAGCTTGTCGCGGCCAACCAGCAGGTGTTGCGCGTCCAGCGCCAGCACGATTTCGGCCACGTCGGCGGTCAGCGCCACCACGCGCGGGCCTGCCGCCGGTTGTACCGGAGCGGCGGCCAGGGCGGGGGCCATCGCCAGTGCCAGCAATAGCGGCAGGCGTTTACGCCACATGGTTGGCCTCCTTGCGCGGCAGGGCGGCGGCCAACTCGCGCCAGCCGGCCAGTTCCGGCTCGCCTTCGATGCGCTGGCCAAAGAAGCTGACGATGCTGTGGCCGTCGGCGTCGAACGCTTCGATGGCGGTGATGATGCCGTCGCGCGTGGGGCGGCGCACCAGCCAGGTTTCGTGCAGGCGGCTGTCTTGCAGGTGCAGGTTGAAGCCGGGGTCGAGGATGTTCAGCCACTCGCCGATGCGTTGCACGCGCTGCAGCGCGCCGGTATGGATCTGCACCATGCCGCGGTTGCCGACAAACACCATGATCGGCAGCCCGCTGTCGGCGGCGCCGCGCAGCAGGCGGTCTACCGCGTCGCCGGCCAGCTGCCAGGCGTGGCCGGCCGGCGCGTGGCGGAACGCTTGCTGCCGGGTGAGGCCGTGTTTGCGCAGCAAGCCGTGGAAGTGGTGCACGTCCTGCAACGCCAGCCACGCGTCGGCAAAGGCGGCGGCGTCGAAGCCGGCCGGCAGCGGCTGGCTGGCCGGGGCGGCGTCGACGTTGCTGCTGTCGAACAGCGGCGTGGTGGCCGCATCGGCAAACTCGGCCACCAGCGCTTGCCAGGCAGGTACGGCGCTGTCTTCTTTCAGGTACAGCTTGTGGATGGCGTGGCCGGCAGCGTCGTAGAACTGCAGCGAGCGCAGCGTGCCGCGCGGGCTGGCCTGCTCGGCGGCGTAGGCGTGCGCCCAGTGCGCGGGGAACAGGCGCAGGTCGAGCTGGCCCGGGTTGAGCACCAGGCCCACTTTGTCGGATAGCGTCAGGTTGTCGTAGCGGCCGTCCTTCTCGTGAACCGCCAGTTCGTTGCGGGTAATGGCTTTCAGCGTGCCAAGCTCGGCCAGGCGCGGCAGCAGCGCCGGCAGGTCGCAGCGCAGGCGGGTACTGCCCGGCAGGCAGGCCAGCAGCTGCGCTTCGCTGACGCCCAGCTGCGTGGCGGCATCACGCTGGCGCAGGTGGGCCTGTTCGGCTTTCAGCGCCTCGTAGCGCTGCAGCAGGGTAACGGGTGCGTTCATGGCGGTCCTTTCAGAAACGGGTTTCCAGGCTGGCGCTGACGCTGCGGCCGGCCTGGGCGTAGAAGTCGACAGCGCTGCCGGTGACGTTCTTCACGTCGGCCCACTGCCAGTATTTCTTGTCGCCCACGTTGTGCACGGTGGCGCGCAGCGTGGTCTGCTTGCCCAGCTTCAGCCAGCCGCCCACGTCCAGCGTGCCGTAGCCGGGGGCCTTGAACTGGCTGGCGCTGGCGGCGCGGGTTTTGGCGGCTACCAGCGTGATCAGCACGTCGCTACCCCATTGCCCTTGCTGGTAGTGCGCGCCCAGCGTGGCTTTCAGCGGGTCGATGCTGTTCAGCGGGGTGCCGGTTTTGCGGTTGCTGCCGTGTGCCCAGGCCAGGCTGCTGTCCAGTAGCAGCGCGTCGCTGGCTTGCCAGCCGGCGCGGGCTTCCACGCCGTGGGTTTGCACGCTGTCCAGGTTCTGGTACTGGAAGATGCCGCGCGGCGAGGCGGTGTCGGTGCCCAGGGTGACGGTATCGATGAAGTTGCTGTAGCGGTTGTAGAAGGCGGTGAGTTGGCCGCTGACGCTACCGCGCTGGTATTTGCTGCCCAGCTCGATGCCGCGCGAGGTTTCCGACTTCAGGTTGGCGTTGGGGATGATGCGGTAGCCGGCCTGCGCGTTGTTGAAGGTCATGAACGAGCTGTCGAACGGCGGTGCGCGGAAGCCGGTGCTGAGGTTGGCAAAGCCGGTAATGCCGTCTGCCAGCGGCAGGCTCAGGCCCAGTCGGGGCGACCACGCGCTGTCCTGGAAGCGGCTGACCGGTACCGCGCCGCCGCTGCTGGCCTGGTAGATGGCGTCGCTTTGCGGCGTCATGGTGTAGCGGTCGTAGCGCAGCGCCGGGGTAACGGTGAGGCTGCCCAGGCGGAACTGGTCCTGCACGAACAGGCCCAGGCGCTCGCTGCGGTTATCGGGGAAGGTCTTGCTGCTGGTGGTGGTGCTGCCGCTGGTAGTGCGCGTCAGGCGGCTGGTGTCGGTGCGGGTGGCTTCAACGCCGGTCAGCACGCGGTGCTCGCCCAGGCGCCATTCCAGCTGGCCGTCCAGCCCGCTGATGTCCTGGTCGAAGCGGTGGTTTTCGTAGCGGGTACCGGTGCTGCGCACTTCTACTGCCTTGTCTTCGTTGCGCAGCGTTTGCTGGTACAGCTTGAGGTTGGCCGCCGCCAGGCTGCCGTCGCCCTGGTAGCGGTATTCGGCGCTGTAACGCTGGCGACGGGTGTCGTCGTCACTGTCGCGGTCGCGCACGGTATAGCCGGTGGCGGCGCCGCGGGCGCTGAGCAGCTCGGTCTGGCGCTGGCGGTCGAAGCTTTCCACGCCCAGCAGCAGCTGGTGCGGGCCGTCCTGGCCCAGCGCCACTTTGGCCAGCACGTTGCGGGTGTCGGTCAGCTGCGGGTCGGCCACCGTGCGCTGGCCGCCTTCGATGTCGCGGCTAGCCGGGGTGTCCAGCTGGTGGGCACGGCGCTGGGTCAGCATCAGCAGCGCGGCGGTATTGTCGCCGGCCGCCGCCACGCTGGCGGTGGTGGCGCTGCCGTGGCGGGCGCCATCGTACGATTGCTTCAGGCCGAAGTGCAGCGGTTTGTCGCGGTCGACGAAATCGGCCGGCTCGAAGGTGTGCTGGCTGATCACGCCGCCGATGGCGTCGCTGCCGAACAGCGCCGACGCCGGCCCCTTGATGATGTCGATCTGGCGCAGGGTGTCCGGCTCTACCAGGTCACGGCCGGAGATGGCGCCGCCGCCACTCATGTACGCTTCGGGCAGGCGGGTGCCGTCTACCTGCATCAGGATGCGGTTGGTTTCGATGCCGCGGATGGTGACGCCAGCGTTGCCGCGCCGGCCCTGGTCGCCAGACACCGACACGCCGGGTTCTTGCGCGAGCAGGCTGTCGAGGTCGCTGGCGTGCTGGCGGTCCAGCTGTTTGCGGCCAACCGCCGAGATATTGGGCGCGGTGTCGGCCAGCTGCTCGCTGATGCGGTTGGCGGTGACCGTGGTGGTTTCCAGCACGGTGGGGCTGTCGGCAAAGACGGGCAGGGCCGCTGTCGTCAGACAGATGCCCGCCAGGGTAATGCGATCCTTGGACACGGATCTTCTCCTGTATGCGTGGCACCGTGGCTGGCGATGGCTGGCTCGGTGGGGTGGTTGCGGTGCGGTGTTACTTCACCAGTATCAGTTTGTCGTTCTGCGTCAGTTGCAGGCGGTAGTACTCGCCGCGATGGCAGATCAGCAGCTGGCGGTCGCGCACGAACAGCGTGCGGGTATCCAGTACCGTGTACGGTTGCTTGTCGGCGGCCGGTTTGGCTTGCGCTGCGGGTGTGGGCGTCATGATGTCACCCCCTGTGATGATAATAATTCGCATTTGCTTTTGTGGCAACAGCCGATAACAAGACAAAGCTGCCCCGGGGTGGCAGACAGCACCGGCTTGATAGCGGTAACAGCGCGGATAAGGGTGGATTGTTGCGATGCAGGGCGCTGGCGTTGACGGCAGTGGCTATCAATATTGATAATACTGATAATTATTATCAATAAGGTTGATCATGTTTTTGCCGCGCCAAGTTTGTGTCTCCGTGCTGTTAGCCGCGCCGTTGTCGGCTGTTGCCGCAGAAGAACCCACGCTGGATACCGTCACCGTGACGGCCAGCCCAGCCGCCGACGGCTACCAGCCTGGTCGCAGCAGCGTGGCCGGCCGGGAGCAGGACGTGCTGGATATCCCGCGTGCCGTGCAGCAGGTAGGGGCGCAGCAGATTCGCGACAAACAGGCGCAGAGCCTGGCCGAGGTGGTGAGCAGCGTCAGCGGGGTGCAGGAAAGCAATACCCTGGCCGGCCTGCAGGACAGCTTTACCCGCCGTGGCTTTGGCGAGCGTAACGACGGCAGCGTGCTGCGCGACGGTGCGCGCTCCTTCCTGATGAAAAACTTCGACGCCACCACCGAGACGGTGGAGGTGCTGAAGGGGCCGGCCTCGCTGCTGTACGGTATCCAGGAGCCGGGCGGCGTGATCAACGTGGTCAGCAAGAAGCCGCAATTCACGCCGCAGGGCAGCGTCAGCGTGCAAGCCAGTAGCGTGGGCGGCAGCAGCAGTACGCTGGACCTGACCGGCCCGCTGGGCGAAGGCAACCTGGCCTACCGCCTGGTGGCCGAATACCAGGACAACGACTACTGGCGCAATTTCGGCAGCATCCGCCGCAGCATGGTGGCGCCGTCGCTGCTGTGGGACGACGGTGACAACCGTCTGCTGCTGGCCTACCAGTACACCGACTTTCTGCAGCCGTGGGACCGTGGCACCGTGTTCAGCGGCGGCCAGGCCATCAATGTGGCGCGCGAGACCCGGCTGGGCGACCTGCTGGACCAGGCCGAAGGCACCACCCAGTCGGCCAGCGCGGTGTATACCCGCCAGCTGGACGCGCGCTGGCAATGGAAAACGCAACTGGCGTGGAGCGATATCCAGTACAGCAACTACGAAACCCGGGTAACGGCCTTTAATGCCAGCACTGGCGTGCTGACCCGTCGCCTGGACGGCAACGTGGTGCACAACCGTCAGGCCGGCCTCAGCAGCCAGCTGGGTGGCGAGCTGGCGCTGTGGGGCCAGGCGCACCGCCTGACGGCCGGTATCGACCTGAGCCGTTCGCTCGAGGCGCGCGAGAATACCTACCGTGGCAGCGCCAGCAGCCAGACCCAGCTGAACGCCTATGCGCCGGTGTACGGCCGCGTGTCGCTGGCCAATACCACGCTCAGCAACAGCGTCAGCGACAACCGTAGCCAGATTGACAGCGCCGCGCTGCTGCTGATGGACGACTGGGCACTGACGCCGCGCCTGAGCAGCAGCCTGGGCGTGCGCTACCAGCACTATCGCCAGGAAGACGGGGTTGGCCGCCCGTACGCGGTCAGCACCCGTGCCAGCGGTAGCACCAGCCTGCCGCAGCTGGCCCTGCTGTACAAGCTGACGCCGTCGCTGTCGGCCTACGGCAGTTACAGCGAATCGTTCGAGCCGAATGCCGCCAGCGATGGCACCAGCTTTGCTCCGGAAACCGGCAAGGCCTACGAGCTGGGGCTGAAGTGGGGCGGTAGCGGCTTGGCCGCCACGCTGGCGCTGTTCGACATGCACAAGCGCAACGTGCTGGTGACCGAAAACAGCGTCAGCAGCGCCGTCGGCAAGGTGCGCTCGCAAGGCGTGGAGCTGGACGTATCGGGCGCGCTGAGCCGCCGCTTGTCGGTAGCGCTGGCCTTGGCCTACACCGACGCTGTGGTCAAGGAAGACGCCGCTGCCTACGTAGGCAAGCAGCTGTATAACGTGGCCCGCCACAGTGGCAGCGCCTCGCTGGCGTACGATCTGGGGGTGGACGGTTTCGGTAACGCCTGGCGTACTGGCGGCGGCGTGCGCTATGTGGGCGAGCGCCAGGGCGATCGCGCCAACAGTTTCACCCTGCCGGCCTACACCGTGGCCGACCTGTTTGTCGGCTGGCAGACCCGCTTGCAGGGTCGCAAGCTGGACATCCAGGCCAACCTGAAAAACGTGTTCGACAAGACCTACTACACCTCCACGGCCGGCAGCAACCTCACCGTCCGCGTGGGCGACCCGCGCGAGCTGCTGGTGAAGGCGTCGCTGGCGTTCTGAGGTGGCACGCACCGTAAAGAAACCGCCCGTCCGGCAGCGCCGGCGGGCGGTTTTTGATAGCACCGGGCGTGCTGCCCTGCGGCCAACCTTACCAGTTGCTCTCGCGTTCCGGCGTGGCGGTAATCTGGTGGATGGACAGGTCGGCGCCGTTGAATTCCTCTTCGTCACTCAGGCGGATGCCCACGGTTTTCTTCAGCACGCCGTACACGATATAGCCGCCGCCAAAACCCACCACCACACCGGCCACGGTGCCGGCCAGTTGCGACAGCAGCGTCACGCCGCCGGCGCCGCCCAGCGCTTCCAGCCCGAAGATGCCGGCCGCAATGCCGCCCCAGGCGCCGCACAGGCCGTGCAACGGCCACACACCCAGCACGTCGTCGATCTTCCAGCGGTTTTGCGTGAGGGTGAACAGCCACACGAACATGGCACCGGCCACGCCGCCGACTACCAGTGCACCCACCGGGTGCATGATGTCGGAGCCGGCACACACTGCCACCAGGCCGGCCAGCGGGCCGTTATGGATGAAGCCCGGGTCGTTTTTGCCCAGCCACATGGCGGTCAGCGTGCCGCCCACCATTGCCATCAGCGAGTTCATCGCCACCAGGCCAGAGATGCCGGCCACTTTCTGTGCGCTCATCACGTTGAAGCCGAACCAGCCCACGATCAGGATCCACGCCCCCAGTGCCAGAAAGGGGATGGACGACGGCGGGTGCGCCGCAATGCGGCCTTCCTTGCTGTAGCGGCCGCGACGTGCGCCCAGGTGCAGCACGGCAGCCAGGCCGATCCAGCCGCCTACCGCGTGTACCACCACCGAGCCGGCAAAGTCGTGGAACGGCGCGCCCAGGTTGGCCGCCAGCCAGTCCTGCACGCCGAAGTGGCCGTTCCAGGCAATGCCTTCAAAGAACGGGTACACCAGGCCCACCAGCAGGAAGGTGGCGGCAGACTGCGGGTGAAACTTGGCGCGCTCGGCAATGCCGCCGGACACGATGGCCGGAATGGCGGCGGCGAAGGTGAGCAGGAAGAAGAACTTCACCAGCTCATAGCCGTTGGCCTGGCTGATGTGCTTCACGTCCGCCAGAAAGTTGACGCCGTAGGCGATGCTGTAGCCAATGAAAAAGTAGGCGATGGTAGAGACGGCAAAGTCGGTCAGGATCTTGACCAGCGCGTTGACCTGGTTTTTCTTGCGCACGGTGCCCAGCTCCAGAAAGGCAAAGCCGGCGTGCATGGCCAGGATCATCACGGCGCCCAGCAGCAGAAACAGTACGTCGTTGGGGGTGGTGGCAGGCATCTCTTATTCCCTGATAAATATTATGGTGCAGGGTGAGCAATAACAGTGCCAAGCAAAGGGTTGATTGCGCTATCGCGGTGCAGCTAAGGCGGAAGATGGCTTTATGCGCATGGTGTTGTCGATTGCGGTGCGAAGTGGTGCAAGTGTTTGGTGCGCAATGCCTGAAATGCACTGATATTGTGCCAGATTGCACCGCGATGGTTGGCCGCAGCCTGCCACCGGCCTGGCTGCGGGGCTGTGGCTAGCGCCGGCTGCCGGGCCACGGCTGCAGCGTGACGCGGCTAGCCTTGCCACCGGCGCGTTGCAGCGAGGCATCCAGCGGCGCCGGGGCGGTAATGGCCAACAGCAGACCGCAGTCCGGCAACGCCAGGTGGGCGGCGTAGTGGTCCAGTTGGTGGATGCTGCGAGTTTGTTGCGGGGTTTCCCAGCGCCGGCCTTGGTACTTGCCCAGCGCTTCTTTCAGCGTCCACACCGTCCAGAACGGGTGGCCGCTGAGGCTGCCTTCGGGTAGTGCGGCCAGCCAGGCGGCCTCGTCCGGGGTTAGCAGTTCGGCCAGCTCGTCGGGGTTGCACGCGGCGTCGGCCTGTTCGATGTCCAGCCCCAGCGGGCGGCAAGCCGACACGGCGGCGGCCACCCACGGGCCGCTGTGGCTGATCGACAGGCCCAGCGGCGCCGGGCTGCCTTCCAGCAGCAGGCACGGCGGCTTGTCGCTATCCATGGCAAAGTGGCGCAAGGGCAGCGACATCAGTTGCGACGCCGCTTGCAGCGCTAGCTGGCGGCCCAGGGTTTTCAGCGCTTCGCGCTGGGCAAAGCCGTCTTGCGGTAACGGGTCTGGCAGTCGGTCCAGCAGGATCAGGGTATTCATAACGGGCTGTTGGAGTCGGTTGTCATTGCCGGCAGCTTAGTCAGGAATGGCCGTCAAGTCACGCGGCATCACGCTTTCAGCTATCCAGATTCAGCAGCAGCGTTTCTTTTACTTCTTCCATTACCACATAGCTGCGCGACTCGTTGGCCTGCGGCAGTTTCAGCAGGATGTCGCCCAGAATCTTGCGGTACATCGACATGTCCGGCAGCCGCACCTTTAATAAGTAGTCGTACTCGCCGGACACCAGGTGGCACTCCTGCACGTCGGGCAGCTTCTGCACCTCACGGCGGAAGGCGTCGAAAATGTCGCCGGACTTGGCCGACAGCTTGATCTCCACGAATACCAGCAGGCTGGCGCCCAGCGCCTGCGGGTTCAGGCGCGCGTGGTAGCCCTCGATCACGCCTTCGCGTTCCAGGCGGCGCACGCGCTCGGTACAGGGGGTGGTGGACAGGCCCACTTTTTCGGCCAGTTCGGTCATGGCGATGCGTGCGTTGGCCTGCAGTTGCTGCAGGATCTTGACGTCCACTTTGTCCAGCTGGCGCATTCTGTCCATTGTGCGTTGCGGTTTCACTGTTTTGGCCTTTTTTTGCAGTGGTATGCACTGCGTTGTTATTAAATATAAGTGAAAAAAACTGCGTTTTAATCAATATACTACGCAAATTCACTGAGCGGTAATAGCCGCCGATTGCACACACGACAGGACAGCCCGCGCTGTCCTGTTTCAACAGGGTAGCCTGGAGGTAAACATGAAAGTCATCGTTCTTGGTGGTGGGGTCATCGGTATTTCCACTGCATGGTATCTGGCCAAAGCCGGCGTCGACGTTACCGTGGTGGAACGTCAGCCCGGCCCGGCGCTGGAAACCAGCTTTGCCAATGCCGGCCAGATCTCCCCGGGCTATGCGGCGCCGTGGGCGGCGCCCGGCATCCCGGCCAAGGCGGTGAAGTGGCTGTTCCAGAAGCACGCCCCGCTGGCCATCCGCGTGGACGGCAGCACCTACCAGTGGGAATGGATGGCGCGTATGTTCGCCAACTGCAACCCGCAGGCCTACAACGTCAACAAAGGCCGCATGATGCGCCTGGCCGAGTACAGCCGCGACAAGATCCGCGAGCTGAAAGCCGAAACCGGCCTCGGCTTTGAAGGCCGCGAAGGCGGCACGCTGCAGCTGTTCCGCAGCCAGCAGCAAGTGGACGCCATGGGCAAGGACATCGAGGTGCTGAAAGAGTGCGGCGTGGCTTACGAAGTGCTGGACGCCGACGGTTGCGCCCGCATCGAGCCGGCGCTGAAAAAGACCAAGCACAAGCTGAAGGGCGGCCTGCGCCTGCCCAACGACGATACCGGCGATTGCCAGATGTTCACCACCCGCCTGGCCGAGATGTGCGCTGGCCTGGGCGTGAAGTTCCTGTGGGGCAAGAGCATCGACAGCATCCAGACCTACGGCGACAAAGTGACCGGCGTGGTGGTGGAAGGCGAACTGCTGAGCGCCGACCACTACGTGGTTGCCACCGGCAGCTACTCGCGCGAAATGGTGAAGGCCATCGGTATCGACATTCCGGTGTACCCGGTAAAAGGCTACTCGCTGACGGTACCGATCACCAACGCCAAGGGCGCGCCGGTGTCCACCGTGCTGGACGAGACCTACAAGATTGCCATTACCCGTTTCGATAACCGCATCCGCGTTGGCGGCATGGCCGAGCTGGCCGGTTTCGACCTCAGCCTGAACCCGAAACGCCGCGCCACGCTGGAAATGGTCGTAACCGACCTGTACCCGGACGGCGGCGACGTGTCGCGTGCCGAGTTCTGGACTGGCCTGCGCCCGATGACCCCGGACGGCACGCCGATCATCGGTGGTACCCGCTTTGCCAACCTGTCGCTGAACACCGGCCACGGCACGCTGGGCTGGACGATGTGCGCCGGTTCCGGCAAGGTGCTGGCCGACCTGATTACCGGTACGCAGCCGGAAATCCTGGTAGACGGCCTGTCGATGCAGCGTTACGCCAAGCAAGGCGAAACCCTGGTGGTGCCGATGTTCCAGCCCGCTGCGGCCAAAGCCTGAGACTGCCATGCGCCCATTGATTGCTTCGATCCGCCTGGATCACTTCCGACATAACTACCTGCTGGCGCGCCAGCAGCACGGTGGCCGTGCGCTGGCCGTGGTGAAGGCCAACGCCTACGGCCACGGCGCGGTGCGCTGCGCCCAGGCAGTGGCCGACGTGGCCGACGGTTACGCCGTGGCCTGCCTGGAAGAGGCGCTGCAACTGCGTGCCGCCGGCATCAGCCTGCCCATCCTGCTGCTGGAAGGCGTGTTCGAGCCGGCCGAGCTGGCCGAAGTGCAGGCGCACGATCTGTGGCTGGTGGTGCAGAACCGCGAGCAGCTGGCCATGCTGTTGGCCGCACCGGCCGCCAAACCGTTCCGTGTGTGGCTGAAGATGGATTCCGGCATGCACCGTGCCGGCTTCTTCCCGGCCGATTACGCCGCCGCCTACCGCGAGCTGGCAGCCAGCGGCAAAGTGGACGCCATCGTCAAGATGACGCACTTTGCCCGTGCCGACGAGCCGGGTTGCCCGGCCACCGACGCGCAGATTGCTGCGTTCGATGCCGCCACCGCCGGCCTGGGCGGCGACACCAGCCTGGCCAACTCGGCTGGCATCATGATCCACGCCGACGCCCGCCGCGACTGGGGCCGTCCCGGCATCATGCTGTACGGCGCCACGCCGCTACCGGCCGACCATGCGGCCAACGTTGGCCTCAAAGCGGTGATGCAGCTGACCACGCGCATTTTTGGCGTGCGCGAGCTGGGCGCGGGCGAGCCGGTAGGCTACGGCGCGTCGTTCCATACCGAGCGCCCCACCCGCGTTGGCCTGATGGCGTGTGGCTACGCCGACGGCTACCCGCGGCTGGCGTCTACCGGCAGCCCGGTGCTGATCGACGGCGTCAAGAGCCGCGTCATCGGCCGCGTGTCGATGGACATGATGACGGTAGACCTCACCGACATCCCGCAGGCTGGCGTAGGCAGTACCGTCGAGCTGTGGGGCGACACTATCAGCGTCAACGACGTGGCCGCCCACGCTGGCACCATCGGTTACGAGGTGCTGTGCAACGTCAAGCGGGCGCATTTCCGCTACGAGTAAGATTCAATTCGTATGGCATGAAGCGGCAAGCAATGGCTTGCCGCTTTTTTTGTGACAAAATGCCGCAGGAGCTTGATTTTTCACAAGCCGCACCAGGCGCCGACTTTTGATAATACGCGCCTTGCCGATGAATCTAGGGAAACCATGAGCCGACTATCCACCCTGTTCTGGGTGAAGGTGCTGGGAATGCTGCCGGGGGAGGTGAGCCACGCCGACGCCGCCAGCCTGCTGTCGCCCGGCTATCATATGTCGCTGCTGGCCAGCCGCCGTGCGCACATGCTGGTCGGGCGCGTGCGCTTGTTTGCCTGCCTGTTTTCCATCCTCACGCCGCTGTGGATCGTGGTGGATTGCTACACGCTGCCATCACCGCTGTGGTGGCAGCTGGCCGCGTTGCGGCTGGCCACTTCGGCTGCCTTCCTGGCGCTGACCCGCCGCCTGAAACCGGACGGCACCCTGTGGCAAGCGTGGCGTGGCATGGCCTTGCTGTTTGCCATCCCGTCGCTGTTCTATCTGTGCTCGCACCTGTTGCTGATGCAGTATTCGCTGGCTGGCGTGCCCGGCATCATCAGTGCCGGCTACAGCTTCCTGCCCTTTGTGCTGCTGGCCGGGCTGGCCATTTTTCCGTTGACGCTGCTGGAATGTGCGGCCTTTGCCTTGCCTGCCTTGCTGGCACATCTGCTGTCCGGTTACCTGCTGTGGCAGCCGTTGCTGGCGCCGTCGTTCTGGGGCGCATTCTGGTTGCAGGTGCTGATTGCCGCGGTGGCGGCGCTGGCCTGTACCACCCAGTTGGCTTTCATGATGGCGCTGGTGCAGCAGGCGGTGCGCGACCCGCTCACCGGCGTGTTCTCGCGCCGCAGCGGCGAGGAAATGCTGGAGCTGCTGGCCGGCCAGGCTGCGCGCAATGCCATGCCGCTGACCGTAGTGTTCATCGACCTCGATCATTTCAAAACCATCAACGACCGTTTCGGCCACGCCGCCGGCGACCAGACGCTGAAACGGCTGGCCAGCCACCTGGACGCTTTGCTGCGCCATAGCGACATCCTGTGCCGCTGGGGGGGCGAGGAGTTCCTGCTGTTGCTGCCCAATACCAGCCTGGTACAGGCGCGGGCGCTGTTGCGCCGCTTGCGGCGGCTGGGGCTGGGCGAGCGCCCGGACAAGCAGCCGCTGACTGCCAGCATGGGGGTGGCGGAGTGGCAGCAGGACGCCGCCGGCGACTGGCGCCAATTGCTGGCCGTGGCCGATGCGCGCATGTACCAGGCCAAGGCCGCCGGGCGCGACCGTGTGGAGTACGGCGGCCGCACCGAGGCGGCTTAGCGCCCTTATTAGCAGGTTGCAATAAGTTTTGATTGTTAAATAGCTGGTTATATTAATAAATCTGTACTTGAAAACCCCATCTGCATGAAGAAAGAATGAACCTGGCAACCCCGTTTGCTTGGAGTCATTCATGCCGCTTGAGTCCCCGCTGTCTTCCCCTGCACTGTTGCCGGCAGCGCTGGTCACGGATACCGCCTACTGGCTGGCCGATATGGGGCGCAGCCGTTTCCTGTTCATGTCGCCGGGTTTCGAGGCTTTGTGGGGGTGTTCGCTGGCGTCACTGCACGAGCAGCCGGCACGCTACCTGCAGGCCATTCATCCCGACGATCTTGCCGTGTTCGGCCATGGCCAGCCGTTGGCTGGCGGCCGGCAGCAACGTTGCTTTCGCGTGCGGCAGCCGGATGGCAGCTACCGCCGTATCGGCGAATGCACCTTCACCATGATTTCCCCGTTCGGCGGCGAGCCGCGTCTGGCTGGCGTAGCCTTTGCGCTGCCGGACAACGACGCGACGCTGGGCGGCGACTGGCTGGCCGGCAAGGAGGGCATCGTGGACGAACTGGCCGAGCTGTACCAGCGCAGCATTACCAACGACGACAACCTGCGCCACCTGTTTGCCCACTCGGCCATCGCCGTCATCGTGCTGGACGCCGAGGGTTACGTTTGCGAATGGAACGCCGAAGCCGAACGCCTGCTGGGCTGGCGCGACAATGCCGCGCTGGGGCGGCCGCTGTCGGCACTGATCGTGCCGCCCCAGCTGCAAAACCGTTTCCACGACTGGCTGTTTGCCGACGGCAGCGACGCCTTGGCGCACACCATGCGGCCGCTGGAAATGCCGGCGGTGCACGCCAACGGCAGCCGGGTGCCGCTGGAGCTGTCCGGCTGGCAGTTTGTGCTGTCCGGCCTGCCGTACCGTGGCATCACGCTGCGCGACATGACGCGCCAGCACGTGGCCGAGCAGGTGCTGTACGAGCACATGGAACGGGCGCGCATGCTGTTCGAGTTTGCCAGCATCGCCATGGTGGTACTGGACCATACCGGCACCATCATCGACTGGAACATCCACGCCGAGCAGATCTTCGGCCTGCGCGGCGAAAATGCGGTTGGCCGCCCGTTGCTGGACGTGCTGCAGCTGGGGCCGGACCAGCTGCCGCCCGGCCTGAGCGTGGGCGATAACGGCCTGCAGCTGGCGGCGGAGGCGTCGCTGGAGTTCGTGCTGCAGCGCGCTGACGGCCCGCAGCACGTGGACGCGTCGTTCTGGCCGTTCTCGTCCAGCCAGCAAGGGTTTATTGGTGCCTTCTTTCGCGATGTCACCGCCCGCAAGACCGCGGTCAATGCGCTGCGCGAATCGGAGGAGCACTACCGGCTGGTGATCGATAACGTTCGCGACGGCATCGTGGTGGTGCAGGGCATGCGCATCGTGCTCAGTAACCCCCGTGCCTGCGAGATCAGCGGCTACCAAGCCGACGAGTTGGCCGCGCTGGACTTTGCCAGCCTGATCCACCCCGACGACCGCGACCGGGTGCTGGGCGCGCACCAACGCCGTAGCCAGGGCGAGCAGGTGGATGCCCGCGACGACTTGCGGGTGCTGACCAAGCAGGGTGAAGAGCGCTGGGTGGACAGCGGCGTGGTGATGATCGAATGGCACGGCCGCACCGCCGCGCTGGTGTTCTTTACCGATATCACCCGCCGCAAGCGGCTGGAAGACGACCTGACCCGCACCCTGCGCGAGCGCGAATCCATCCTCGACAACAGCATTGCCGGCATGGCGTTTGTGGATGGCCAGGGCTTTGTGCGCTGGGTGAACCGCACCGCCGCCGAGCTGTTCCAGACCACACCGGAGCGCATGCAGGGCGGCAGCCTGGAGCGTTACTACGATATCCAGCAAGACTTCCTGCGCACCACGCGCGATGCACGGCAGGCTTTTGCTTCCGGCCGTGCTTTTGCCAGCGAGATGCGCATGCGCACCGCTTGCGGCCAACTGCTGTGGGTGCAGCTGTCGGGCAAGCCGATCAACCCGGAGCAGCCCGGCCAGGGTACGGTCTGGGTGATGATGGACATCAGCCGCCGCAAGGAGCTGGAGTTCGAGCTGATGCGAACCCATACCGAGCGCGAAGCCATCCTGCAGTCGGCGCTGGTGGGCATGGCCTTTGTCACCAACCGCCGCCTGCTGTGGATCAACCGCACCTTTTCCACCCTGCTGGGCTACAGCGAGGAAGAGCTGATCGGCAAGAGCAGCCGCATATACTTCCGCAGCGACGAAGACTTCGACAACTTCGGCCGCGACGCTTACGGCAGCCTGGCCGCCGGCAACATCTTTACCACCGAGCGCCAGTTGCAAACCAAGAGCGGCAAGCAGATCTGGGTGCAGATGAACGGCACCAGCATCGTCAAGGGCCAGCCGGACAAAGGCACCATCTGGACGCTGGTGGACGTCTCGGAACGCCACTTTGCCGAGCAGGAAATCCGCGATGCGCTGGCCAAGCAGCAAGAGCTGAACGTGCTGAAGTCGCGTTTCGTGTCGATGACCTCGCACGAATTCCGCACCCCGCTGGCCACGGTGCTGTCGTCGGCCGAGCTGCTGCGCCATTACCGCGACCGCCTGACGCCGGAGCGGCGCGACGAGCTGCTGGACACCATCCAGATTTCGGTACAGCGCATGACCGACATGCTGGACAACATCCTGCTGATCGGCCGCGTGGAGGCCGAGCGGGTGGAGTTCGTGCCCCAGCCGCTTGACGTGGCGCGCTTTTGCCGCAACCTGGTGCAAGAGGTGTCGCAGGCCTCGCAGGCGCGTGGCGACGTGGTGCTGGCCAGTGTGGAGATGGATATCGACCTGGCGCAGCCGTGCCTGCCGCTGGACGAAAAGCTGCTGCGCGAGATTCTGGGCAACCTGCTGAGCAACGCCTTCAAGTACTCGCCGGACGGCGGCGTGATCCGCTTTGCCGCCCGCCAGCAAGACGCCAAGGTGGTGTTCGACGTACAGGACCAGGGCATCGGTATTCCGCCGGAAGACCTGCCGCAGCTGTTTGACGCCTTTCACCGCGCGCAGAACGTGGGCGCCATTCCCGGCACCGGGCTGGGGCTGTGCATTGTGCGCAAGTCTGTAGAGCTGCACCACGGCGAGATTTCGGTCACCAGCCAGCCGGGTGCCGGTACGCACTTCCGGGTGCAGCTGCCGCTATTGGCACCGCAGAAGGGGGGAGGGGCATGAGACGCATCCTGGTGGTGGAAGACGACCTGGCCATCCGCAACAACATCATGGCCCTGCTGCGGCTGGAAGGTTACGACGCCGACGCCGCCGGCGACGGCGTGGAAGCGCTGGAATACTTGCGCGCCGGCAGTTACTCGCTGCTGATCAGCGACGTGATGATGCCGCGCATGGACGGCCACCAGCTGCTGCAGCAACTGCGCAGCCAGCCGGCCACGGTGCAGCTGCCGGTGATCCTGCTGACCGCGCTGGCCGAAAAGCACGACCACCGGCACGGCATGAACCTGGGTGCCGACGACTACCTCACCAAGCCCTTCCAGCGCGAAGAGCTGCTGAAGGCGGTAGAGGCACGGCTGGGGCGGCTGGCGCAGCAGCAGGCCGAAACGCAGCGTTTGCAAAGCGAGGCGCACCGCTTGCGCTACCTCGACCAGCTAACCGGCCTGGGTAGCCGCATGGCGCTGCTGGAGGCGCTGTCCGGCCAGGGCGTACTGGGCGAGCAGCACCACGAACAGGTGCTGGTACTGGTGCTGGGCGTGGACCACTTCTCGCGCATCAACGACTCGCTGGGCTACCAGGCCGGCGACGCCGCGCTGCGCGAATGCGGCCAACGTCTGGAGCAGGTGCTGGGCGACGCCGGCCGCGCCTACCGCCTGATCGGCCCCAATTTTGCCGTACTGGCGCGGGTGCCGGGCCGCGAACAGGCGCAGGCGCTGGCGCAGCAGTTGCACCAGGCCTGGCTACAACCGATGACGGTGCTGGGCGAGGAGATGTTCATTCCGGTCAGTATTGGCTATTGCCTGTACCCGGCCGACGCCGACGATGCGCAGCAGCTGCTGGGGCGGGCCGAGGTGGCGCTGCACCAGGCGCAAAACCTGGGCGGCAGCCAGGTGCTGGCCTATACCGCGCAGATGAACGCCGAAGCCGGCGAACGCCTGCGCCTCAATAACGACCTGTTCCGTGCGCTGGAACGCCACGAGTTCGAGGTGTATTACCAGCCGCAGGTGTGTCTGCACGATGGCAGCGTGGTGGGTTTCGAGGCGCTGCTGCGCTGGAATCATCCGCGGCTGGGGCGGGTGTCGCCGCTGCGTTTCATTCCGCTGGCCGAAGAAAACGGCCAGATCATCGCCATCGGCTGCTGGGTGCTGGCCGAAGCCTGCCAGCGCCTGGCCGACTGGCAACGCATGGCACCCGGCCTGCGCGTGGCGGTGAACCTGTCGGCGCGGCAGTTTGCCTCGCCCGGGCTGCTGTACAGCATCGAAGCGGCGCTGGATTTCAGCGGCCTGCCGCCAGAGCAGCTGGAGGTGGAAATTACCGAAGGCACCGCCATGGTGGATGCCGAACGCACGGTGGATACGCTGCGGCGGCTGAAAGACCTGGGCATCAAGCTGGCGCTGGACGACTTCGGCACCGGCTACTCCAGCCTGTCCTACCTGAAGCGCTTTCCGCTGGACGTGTTGAAGATCGACCAGTCGTTCGTGCGTAACATTCTCGGCTCCGGCGGCGACCGCGCCATTACCCAGGCGGTGATTTCGCTGGCGCGCAGTTTCGGCATGGCGGTGATTGCCGAAGGGGTGGAAACCGAGGCGCAGAAAACCCTGCTGCAAGAAATGGGGTGCGACGCCTATCAGGGCTATCTGTTCAGCCAGCCATTGAGTGCATTGGAAGTGGTTCAGCAAATCGGCGACTGGCAAGTCGCTTGCAAAGGGGAACATCATGCTGTTTGACGAGGACACCATCGCCCTGCCGGACGTGGCTGACTACGCGCCGGCCATCGAGCCTACCCGCATCTTCATCGTGGAAGACCAGCCCACGCTGCGCAGCAATCTGCGCCAGCTGCTGGAGCTGGAGGGCTACGCAGTTGAAGAGGCCGCCGACGGCACCAGCGCGCTGGCGCGGCTGGAGGCACTGGCCGCCAGCCCGGCGCAGCGCCCGCAGCTGGTGTTGCTGGATGTGGGGCTGCCCGATATGGAAGGCTACGAGATTTGCCGCCATGTGCTGCAAGACCCGCGCTTGCTGCACGTGCCGGTGATTTTCTTGTCCGGCCGCGTGGAGCTGGAAGACCGCATGGCCGGTTACGAAGCCGGCGCCGAAGACTACATCGCCAAGCCCTACGTCAATGCCGAACTGCTCAGCAAGATCGGCGTGGCCTTGCGCAACGGCCAGACCCGGCACGCGCAGCACGAGCTGCAGGGCCAGGTAGCCAACGCCATGCAGGCGGCGTTTAGTGCGATGAGCAGCGCCAGCGAGATCGGCGTGGTGTTGCAGTTCATGAAGGGCAGCTTTGCGCTGCAGGACAACCCGGCCTTGCAGCACAGCATGCTGCAGGCACTGCAGGACCTGGGGTTGGACGCCAGCATCCAGCTGCGCTCGCTGCGCGGGGTCAGTACCGTCAACGCCGAAGGGCCGTGCGGCCAACTGGAAATCGGCCTGATCGAGACGCTGGCGCGGCGCGGCCATATCGTGGACGCCGGCCGGGTGACGGTGTTCAGCTACGGCCAGGTATCGCTGGCGGTGAAAAACATGCCGCGCGAAGATGAGGAGCGCAACGGCCGCCTGCGCGACAACCTGGCGTTTCTGACCGAAGGCGCCGCCGCCAGGTTGGCCGCGCTGGACGCGGCCTGGCAGCAGCAACAGCAGGCGGCGGTGCTGGCCGAGCTGGTGGCCTGTACCCGTGACACGCTGCGCGTGGTGGACGAACGCTTCCGTTACCAGCAGTGGGCCAGCGGCGACATCATGCTGCGCCTGCGCGAGAACATTGACCGCGCCTTCGTGCGATTGGGCCTTACCGAGGGCCAGGAGCGCATGATCGCGCAGCTGCTGGCCTCGGCGACCGAGGAGTGCACGCTGCTCAGCGAGCAGGGCGTGGACGTGGAGGTCAGCATGAAGGCGCTACTGAAAGCGCTGGACGCTTGCCAACTGCCGGTCTCATAGCGCGCTGACGTCGTGCCACTGCTGGCGCAGCAGCCGCTCGTGCCATTCGTCGCCCAGCCGTTGGCTGGCCGCCACGGCGTCGGCCCACAGCCGGCGCCGTTCTGCATCGCGGCCGGCAAAGCGTTTCGGGTCGCCACGGTCGGGTAGCCGGCCCAGCCCCAGCGTGGCCAGGTAGGCCGGGCTGGGCGTGACCAGCAGCGTATTGTGGTGGTGGCTGGCCTGCGCCTGCCGCCACGGCAGCAGCTTGTCGAACCAGCCCGGCACGATGCGCGGCTGGTAATGCAGGAACAGCGTGATGCCCGGCTGGCGCTGCCACGGGTAGTCCAGGTGGTAGTCCAGCAGTCCGCCGTCGCGGTACACGCCTGGGGTGGCGCCCGGTATTGCCACGCCGTCAAACAGCCCCGGCACACCGGTGGTGCCCAGCAACGCCGCCTCCAGGTTGGCCGCATCCAGCGCTACCCGCTGCGTGGGCAGGCCGTCCTGTGGCACAAACGCCAGTGCGCTGCGTGCGTCGTGGCAGATCAGTCGCTCGAACACGTGGCGCAGCTGGCGACGCCCGGCGGCGTTGCAGGCCGCCGCCAGCCCCAGCCCCGCCAGCAGTGGCGCGCGCTGTTCGCGGCGCAGCAGGCCGCGGCTGCGTACCAGAATCAGGCTCAGCCGGTAGTGCGGGTGCTGCAGGATGGCCTGTTGGCCGTGCGGCCCCAGCGTGTCGTGCAGTAGCGCCTGCCAGTTTTGCCAGATCAGCTGGCGCGTGGTCTGCCGGCTGTAATCCTGCGCCACGTAGTTGGCCGCAAAGCGCTGCAGCGTGGCCACCGGGTCGGGCTGCATGGCGCAGGCAAAGCGCCAGCCGCCGATCGACGCGCCCACCAGATCGCGCACTTGCGGGCTGCCGGCCAGCCACTGGAACACGGCCTGGTCCAGTCCGGCCAGGCCCAGCGCCTTCGGCCCGCCGGCGGCGCCGGGCAGGGCGGTGATGTCGCGGGCGTGCAGGCCGTGCTGCTGCAGGTGGTGGCGGGCACCGGCGCCGGCACGCAGCGTCAGCAACGGGCCGTGGCGCACGATAATGGCGGTCATGGCTGGAGTGTCCGGAATAAAAGGGTAATAATACCCGACTAAATTACTTTATTAACCACCCCGGAGTTTGCCCCATGCCTCAGGCCTATCTGGCTGCCACCGGCCTAGACCTGCCCGCCACTGCCGTCGCCGCCGCCAGCGCCGTGCTGCACGCCAACCTGCCCGGCCTGCCCAAGGCCGCCCCCGACGACCTGTACCGCTACCGCGTGCCCAAGCTGGGCGAGGGCGGCAGCTGTTCGCTGGTGGACGAGCTGGAGGAGCAGCCGTACGACGTGTCGCCGTGGCTGGGTGGTAAAAGCCCGGCTGCCGACGCGGCGCTGCGCCAGCTCAACGCGCTGGTAGAGGCCACGCTGCAGACGGTGCCGGCCGACTGGTTGGGGGTGTACTGCCGCTTTGAACAAGACGGCCTGCCGCGGCTGGTGAAACTGGCCTACCGGGGCCTGCCCAGCCGCGCGGAATTCCCGCTGACCGAAGACTTTGCGCTGTTCAGCAATAACAGCCGCGTCGGCCTTAGCGGCCGTGCCGCCATCGTGGCCGACGTGGCCGCCTGGCAGGCTGCCGGCGGCGCCTACTACGAGTGCGACCCCAAGGTGCAAAGCGAAGTGTGCCTGCCGGTACTGGCCGCCGACGGCCGCGTGGTAGGCATTCTGGACGCCGAAGACGCGCGCCCCGGTTTCTTTGGCGCCGCCGAGCAAGCCACGTTGGCCGCCCTGGCGCTGGCGCTGTCGGCGCCGTTCAGCGCGCTGTCGGGTGTTGTTGAAAAAAACTGAGCAAGCTGTTCGCCGCTTTGCACTTTTCCCTGCGGGCATGGCCGGCTAAGCTGGCCACGCCCTGCTAACTGAATCGGAGTTTATTTTGAGTCAAGCCGACACCCAACCTCGCGTAGACCTGGTCGCCAGCTGCAAGCTGCCCACGCCGTGGGGTGTGTTCCAGATGCATGGCTTTGAAGAACACGGCGGCCGCGAGCACGTGGCGCTGACGCTGGGCGAGGTCGCCGCCGGCGACGCGCCGCTGGCGCGCGTGCATTCCGAATGCCTCACCGGTGACGCGCTGTTTTCGCTGCGTTGCGACTGCGGCTTTCAGCTGGAAGCCGCGCTGGAAGCCATCTCCCGCGAAGGCCGTGGCGTACTGCTGTACCTGCGCCAGGAAGGCCGCGGCATTGGCCTGATCAACAAGATACGCGCCTACAAGCTGCAGGACGGCGGTGCTGATACCGTGGAAGCCAACGAACAGCTGGGCTTTCCCGCCGACATGCGCGACTTCCGCATCGCCCGTGAGATGCTGGCGCTGCTGGGCGTGGACGCGGTGCGCATCATGACCAACAACCCGCGCAAGATCGCCACCCTGGAACAGGCCGGCATTCGCGTGGCTGAGCGCGTGCCGCTGCAGGTTGGCCGCAACGAGTTCAACGACCACTACCTGAACACCAAGCGCGCCAAGCTGGGCCATCTGTTCGGTTTCTAGCCCGCCGCCCTCAAGCCCGCCGCTATGGCGGGCGATAAAACGGGTAGGGCACGATCGCCCGCCACAAGGACCCCGCCATGATCAAGATTGCGCCGGTAGGCGGCCCGGATGCCATCAGCCAGCACCTGCCGCAGCAGCTACCCGGCCACGGCCACCCGCACGGCCATGCGGCGGCCGACGCCGGTACCACCTTCAGCGCCAGCCTGCTTAGCCAGCACGCGCTGCAGCTGGACCCGGACGGCGAAGCCGGCGACAAAGCCACGCCGCAGCAGCTGGCGCAAGCGCTGTGGCAGCTGCTGGCCTTGCTGGAAGAGCGGCTGGCCGACATGCGCGAGCGCGCGCTGATGGCTGGCGGCCAACCTTCGCACGGCCTGTTCAACGAACTGGTGCAAATCAGCGACGTGGTGGCGCGGCTGCGCCACCTGTGGCAACGGCTGCATCAGGAAATGCCCGAGGTGTGCCGCCAGGCCGGCGACCGCCTGCGGCTGCTGTTCGGCACCGTGCACTTCCTGCTGCGCGTACTGGCGCACAGCGCCGAGCCGGTGGACTGGCAGGCGCAAAGCCGGCTGTGGGCCGAGCACGAGGCGGCGTTGCTGCTGCCACTGTAGGCCGCGAGAGCAGTTTTTCATTGAGTTGGGTGTGCCGCGGATGCGGCAATGCGGGGTAGGGTAGCCTACCGGGGGCTGGCAGCGCGGCTGCGCTTGGCAGGCGGCAGAAACGAAAAAACCGGCCAAAAGGCCGGTTTTTTCTGATCGGTGGTGGAGGTAAGCGGGATCGAACCGCTGACCTCTTGCATGCCATGCAAGCGCTCTCCCAACTGAGCTATACCCCCACGCTGTGGTGGCGTCCCCACGGGGATTCGAACCCCGGTTATCGCCGTGAAAGGGCGGTGTCCTAGGCCTCTAGACGATGGGGACCTAGTCCTGGTGGAGGTAAGCGGGATCGAACCGCTGACCTCTTGCATGCCATGCAAGCGCTCTCCCAACTGAGCTATACCCCCACAGGTTTCTTCGTTTGCTGCATCGCTGTAGCGCTGAAGAGGTGCGCACTTTAACAAGCCACCCTGGGGGCGTCAAGCGCTTTGCAGCACTTTTTGCAAAGAAAAATGCACCTTTTTTGCAAGTGACTGATTTTTATAGAAGCGCTGCTTACGCCTCGGCCAACTTTTTTTCGTCGCCAGCGTGTACCGGGCGAATGTGCATGGCGCGCAGTACGCCGGCCAACAGCAGGCCAATGCCCAGCAGCGTCAGCCCGTCCGGCCATTGCCCGCGCAGCAGGTAGGCAAAAGTCAGCGCGGCCAGGGTTTCGAACACGATCAGCTGCCCGGCCAGGCTGGTGGGCAGGCGCTGGCTGGCCTCGTTCCAGCACAGCGTGCCCAGCCACGACGCCAACACCGCCACCGCCAGCATCATCAGCATGAAAGTTTGCGGGCGCGGGCCCAGCGGCATGGCAAACGCCGGTGCTTGGTAGTGTTGCCAGGCCCAGAATAGCGCGTAGCCCAGCACCGCCAGCGGCAGCGTGGCCAGGCCCTGCGCCGTGGCCCAGGCGCGCGGCTTGCGCTGCGGGTGGGCGCGCAACCAGTTGCCGTTGCGAATCGGGTACCAGGTCCAGCACGCCACCGCCAGCAGTGCCATCAACGCGCCGCTGGCGTAGCGCGCCATGTCGCGCCCCGGCTGCTGCGCCAGGCTGGCCAGCTCGGCCTGGTTGACGCAGGCAATGCCGGCCAGCATCACCAGCAGTGGCGGCAGCAGCTGGCCCCACGGCAGGCGGCCGTCGCGCTGGTGGTTGAACAGGTTGGCGCTGATGGCAATCACCACCGGCAGCGTGCCGATCAGCATGGTGGGCAGCGGCCCGCCGGTGCGCTGGATGGCGCTGGCCAGAAACAGGTAGTACAGCACATTGCCCACCAGCGACAGCTGCAGCGCCTCGCGCCAGTCGGCACGGGTCAGGTGGGCCAGCTCGCGGCGGTCCAGCCAGGCCAGCGGCAGCGCAATCAGGCCAAACGCCAGATAGCGGCCAACGCTGAGCAGGGCGGCGGGGTAGTCGGGCAGCAGCAGCGGGGCGATGAAAACCAGCCCCCACAGCGTGCCGGCGGCCAGGGCAAAGGCAATACCGGTCAGCATGGGTGTCTCCATAGGGTGGCCGGCCAGTATGCGGTGCGGTGCAGGCGGCGTCTTGTACCAGCTTGCGGTGCGGCAAGGTTGGCCGCAGGGGGGCTTACTGGGTCTGAGGGACGGAGGCTAGCCGCGCACCGCCTTCTGGTAGCGTGCCGGCGTGGTGCCGTAGCGTTTGACGAAGCAGCGGTTCAGGTGCGACTGGTCGCTCAGGCCGCAGTCGGCGGCCACTTGTGCTGGCGCCAGCCCGGCGGTGAGCAGCTGTTTGGCGCGGTGTAGCCGCAGCGCCATCAGCATCTGCTGCGGCGTGGCGTGGTGCTGCGCCTGGAACTGGCGCAAAAAGTGGAACGGGCTCAGCCCGGCCACGGCGGCCAGCTGCTCCAGGGCAATGCGCTGCGCCAGATGGGCCTGCATGTAATCGATCACCGTGTCGAAGCGCTGCGTGGCAGTGTGGGGCGGGCGGCTGCCGGCCAGCGGAGTCAGCAGGGCCACCAGCTGCGCCAGCAGGCAATCGAACGCCAGCGCGTCGTCGGCCTGCCACAGCGCGGCCAACAGCTGCGACAGCTGCTGCGCCCGCGCCGGCTGCTGCTGTACCGCGTCGGCAAACCACCAGCCGCGCTGGCCGGCAATGTCGTCCAGCACCTGCGGCTCGATGTAGATCATGCGGTACTGCCAGCCGCCATCGCTTTCGGCGCGGCCGGTGTGCAGCACGTCCGGGTTCATGGTGACGATGCCGCCCGGCGCCGCCAGGTGCTCGCTGCCACGGTAACGAAAGCGCTCCACACCGCTGGCCACTGCGCCAAAGCCGTAGGCGGCGTGGGTGTGCGGCTCGAAGGCATGGCGCACGATGTGCGCCCGGTACAGCTCGATACCCGGCCGCGCCGGCGGGTGGAAGAACTCCGCGCGGTCGCTGGCAAACTCAAACTGCTGCGGCACGCCCTGCATGGTGGTGGCTTATCGAAACGAAAGGATAGGGCTGCAGCTTAGCGGCAGGCGGGGTGGATGGGCAATGCGTGGCTGGCGAAATGCAAAAAGCCCGCTGCGGTAGCAGCGGGCTTTTGTCTTGGCGTCCCCACGGGGATTCGAACCCCGGTTATCGCCGTGAAAGGGCGGTGTCCTAGGCCTCTAGACGATGGGGA
>NZ_VMDW02000089.1 GCF_007644045.2 Vogesella urethralis | reverse complement strand
GGCTTGCTCATGACACCTCCTTGTAGGGCCTAGTGTGAGGCTCACGAGGTATCTAGGAAAGTGAGGGCGATTCAGAAAACCATCTGGTGGCAATTGGGCCGCCAGGTGCTCGAATTTGCTTATATCGATTGGGTTGCTTGACATGTTTGCCCCTTGCTAGGCAGACCGTTTTTTGCCTTTGGCAATTGGGGTGACGTTATAGTTTTCCCCTTTGTCTAAAGCTTCTAGCAAGCCTGCCCATCGGTTGAGCGCATCCTTGCGCTCGTTATAGTAGTCGTGGCGATTATAAATGCCTTCCACGCCCTTGATCTTGTGGTTCAGGCAACGCTCTGCAACGATGGGGTCAACCCCCAGTTCTGCAAGATGTGTTCTAGCTGTCCGGCGCAAGTCATGCACCGTGAAAGACGGGATGTCTGCCAGTAGTGGCTTTACCTTGCCAAGAGCTGTGCCAATCGTACCCTCGTGAATATGCGGCACCATCCGATGCTGCATTTTGCGTGCCGGCAGTACCCAGTCGCTGAAGCCTGACAGGCGCTTCAACTCCTTGAGCCAATCGATGGCAATGGCGGGCAAGGGGATATCAATAGGTGCTCCGGTTTTGGTGCGCTCCCCAGGCAAATGCCATACCTGTCCATCAAGATCAAACTCCTCCCATCTGGCAGCACATAGTTCCATCTTTCGACAGCACAGCAAGAGCAGCAGACGGATGGCTAGGTCATTCTCGACGCTGAAGCCTTTGGCAAGCTTCATGGCGGCAAAAAGCTTGGCCAACTCTGCGCGTGTTAGCCAGCGATCCCGAGCCTCTTCTTTCCCGCCTGCATCGTTGAGGTCAAAGGCTGATGCCGGGTTGATTTCGATTATGTGCCGTTTGATGGCGAAGTCGAACATGCGGCGGGTCCAGCGCAGGGTGTCATTCGCAATGGAGGGTGCCCCACGTTTCACAATGGCCTGCAGCATGTCATCTATATGGCGCGGCTTGACCTCCTCAACCTTCATCTTGCCAAGGTGCGGTCCGATGTCCTTGTCGATGCGGCGTCGAACGATATCCGGGTGCTTCCAACGTCCAAGGATCATGCGCTCATAGTATTGGTTGGCCAAGTCAAGCACGTGCAAGGCGTTTTTCTCGTCCTCGATCTTGGCCAGCGCTGCAGCCTTGCGCTCTTGTTTTTCCCCTGCAACGTCGTAGCCAAGCTCAACGCGTGCCGAGAGTTCGCGCGCGACCTCGCGGGCTTTTGCCAGTGAGAAGGTGCCGTAGGTGCCAATCTGCATTGTCCTGGGCTTCCCGGCAAAGCTGTATCTAAAGCGCCATACCGGCGCGGCGTAGTTCTCGCGGTAGCTCAGGTAAAGGCCACCGCCATCGGTACGTCCTTCGAACCGCTCTCCATTCTTGATCCAGGCCTTGATCTGCATGTCGGTCAGCTTTCCCATGCTGCACTCCTTAAGCTTCATGACTTGTACACCTAAAATTGTACACCTGACGCTAGGTGTACACCTAGGTGTACAAGTGGTTCTTGAGATTTACTGGGAGTGGATGATCGCTGGTGATAGTAAAAAAGCCACGTGAAACGTGGCTTTGCGTGATCTGTTGATCGTTATCGATCGTTGGTGATAGATTACTCAATGTTCTGGATCTGCTCGCGCATCTGTTCGATCAGCACTTTCAGCTCTACCGAGGCCTGGGTGGTTTCGGTCGATACCGATTTGGAGCCCAAGGTATTGGCCTCGCGGTTCAGCTCCTGCATCAGGAAGTCCAGACGCTTGCCGACCTGGCCGCCGGTTTTCAGGATGCGGCGCACTTCGGCCAGGTGGGTGGTGAGGCGTTCCAGCTCTTCATCGACATCGATTTTCTGGGCAAACAGCGCGAATTCCTGCTTGATGCGGTCGTCGTCGATATTACCCAGTGCTTCTTGCAGGCGGGTGGCCAGCTTGCTGCGGTAGGCTTCCAGAATCACCGGCAGGCGGGGTTTTACTTCGCTGATGATGGCTTCCATACCGCTGATGCGGTCTTGCAGCACTTGCGCCAGCTTGCTGCCTTCGCGGGCACGGGTATCACGGAAGTCGCCCAGCACGGCCTGCAGACCGTTCAGGCACAGTTGCTGCAGCGCTTCCGGCGGCAGCGAGTTGGACTTCAGCACGCCGGGCCAGCGTAGCAGTTCGCCCATGCCCAGCTCGCGGATGTGCGGCGCCAGTTCGCGCACTTCGGCGCTGACCGCCAGCAGGCGCTGCACGGTGTCGCGGTTCAGTTCGAGCTGCGGGGTATCGCTGTCAGTCTGGTTCAGGCCGATGCGGCATTCCACCTTGCCGCGTGTTACCTTGCCGGCGATCAGTTCGCGCATTTGCGGCTCGATGACACGCAGCTCTTCCGGCAGACGCATCTGTACGTCAAGATAGCGGTGGTTGACAGCGCGCAGTTCGATAGACAACAGGCCACCCGGAAACTCGCGGGTGGTAGAGGCAAAGCCTGTCATGCTTAAAATCATGGGGGGCTCCTAAAAAATGGAATACTGGCAACAGGCCCCGGATCCTCAACCCTGATCCAGAGGCAGCCACACTATATCAATGGACACAAAGCAATCCAAGCGCGCATTGCCCGCCGGTACAAGGCTGGAGCAGTACTCCGTGGTTCGCAGCCTGAGTTCGGGCGGCTTCAGCGAGGTATACCTGGCTCTGGACCAACACGATCGCAAGTATGCAATCAAGGAATACCTGCCACTGGCCATGACCGGGCGTCGTGACTGCGGCGACGTGACCGTACTGAATGAGCTGGATCGCGACGCCTTCAAGCTGGGCCTCAAGTGTTTCTTTGAAGAGGCGCGCATCCTGGCAGGCATCCAGCACCCGAACATCGTCAGGGTGGACAACTTCTTCCGTGCCAATCAGACGGTGTATATGGTGATGGACTATACCGAAGGACGGCCGCTGGCCAAGGAAGTGGAGCTGTCGCCCGATGGCATCGCCGAGCGCCGCTTGCGGCGGCTGTTTGCCGAACTGATCGGCGGTTTGCGCGAAGTGCACTTGCAGCATTTGCTGCACCTGGATATCAAGCCGGCCAACATTTATCTGCGGCGTAACGGCACCCCGGTATTACTCGATTTCGGTGCCGCCCGGCAGACGCTGGGCCGCGCCCAGCACTTGGGCAGCATGTTCACCCCGGGCTATGCCGCGCCGGAACAGTACGATGCACAAGGCAAACTCGGTCCCTGGACCGACATTTACGGGCTGGGGGCCTGCCTGTACGTGGCGATGGGCGGGGACAAGCTGCAGTCGGCCGACCAGCGTTTGAAGCAGGACAAGGTTGTCCCGGCCAGCAAGGCGTTTGCCCGCTACTACTCGCCCGAGTTACTCGCCCTGGTGGACGACTGCCTGTGCCTGGACCCGCTGACCAGGCTTGCCAGCCTGAGCGAAATGCAGAAGCGCTTGCGCGACAAACAGTATGTAACGCCGGAGCCGCCGAAGGGCGTGTCTGCCTGGTTGCGGCGGCTGATGGGGAAACGAGCATGAAGTTTGCGCTGGCGGTAGATACCCGGGTTGGCGGGCGGCCTTACAACGAAGACCGCATTGGCGTGGTGTACAGCGAGCATGCAGTCATGCTGGTGTTGGCCGATGGCATGGGCGGTCACGCGCATGGCGAGGTGGCCGCCCAGATTGCCGTCGATGTGTTCAGCGAGCTGTTCAAGAATGCCTGCAAGCCGCAATTGCAGCACCCGCGCCGCTTTTTGCTCAACGCTGGTCACGAGGCGCACCAGGCCATTCTGGATCACGCCATCCGTCACCGCATGAGCGAAGTGCCCAGCACCACACTGGTAGCGGCCATCCTGCAGCAGGGCGAACTGTGGGTGGCGCATGCCGGCGATTCGCGTTGTTACCACCTGCGCGATGGCGAGGCGCTGTGGCGCACCCGCGACCATAGCCACGTGCAGCGCCTGATCGATACCGGTTTTCTCAACGAGGTGGATGCCCACGATCACCCGGCCCGCAACCGTATCTATAACTGTCTGGGCGCCATCGGCGACCCCGATATCGTGCTGGGCGAAGTGCGTGCCATCAGTAGCGGCGACACCGTGTTGTTGTGCTCTGACGGCGTTTGGGGTCCGTTGCGGGACCAGGAAGTGGCACGTGCCTTTGTTGGCCGCCTGCCTGGCATGGTGGTCCCCGCGCTGTTGAGCGTGGCAGAAAAACGTGCCGGCGCGCAAAGCGATAACCTCAGTGCCATTGCGCTGACGCTGCTGCGCGACGACCAGTTCCAGGCTGGCGCGGATGGTTTCATCGATACCGGCAACTTGCCGGAACGCATCAGCGAACAAACCTGGCAAAGCACGCTGATGGATAGCGAGCTGTCACAAGGCCTGCGCCCCTAGTGTGTCTGCGGCGCAGGCGGCCTTTGCGTTAGAATGCCGTTTTACTTCGTGAACGAGAACGCCATGCGCCCGTCCCAACGTCAGCCCGATGCCTTGCGCCAGGTCCGCCTTACCCGCCATTACACCAAGCATGCCGAAGGTGCCGTGCTGGTGGAGTTCGGGGATACCAAGGTGATTTGTACGGCCAGTGTGGAAGAAAACGTGCCGGGCTTCCTGAAGGGCAAAGGGCAGGGGTGGGTGACGGCCGAGTACGGCATGCTGCCGCGCTCTACCGGCAGCCGTATGCGTCGCGAGGCGGCCAGCGGCAAGCAGTCCGGGCGTACCCAGGAAATCCAGCGTCTGATCGGCCGCAGCCTGCGCGCAGTGGTGGATCTGGAAAAGCTGGGTGAGCGCCAGATCCTCATCGATTGCGACGTGATCCAGGCCGACGGTGGCACGCGTACCGCCAGCATTACCGGTGCCTTTGTGGCGTTGGCCGATGCCATCAACGGCTTGATCGTGGCAGGCAAGTTGGCCGCGAGCCCGCTGCGCGACCACGTGGCAGCCATCTCGGTGGGTATTGTGGACGGCGTGCCGGTACTGGATCTCGATTACATCGAGGATTCCGGCTGCGAAACCGACATGAACGTGGTGATGACTGGCGACGGTCGCTTCGTGGAAGTACAAGGCACTGCCGAAGGCGTGCCGTTCAGCCGTGACGAGATGAATGCCTTGATGGCACTGGCCGAGAAGGGTATCGCCGAGCTGGTGCAACTGCAAAAAGCCGCGTTGGCCGGCTAACGCTGCAACGGCGCTGTTTGCCACGCAAGCAGCGCGTCTGATCAATGAAAAAAGGCACCCGAGGGTGCCTTTTTTTCTTACCGAGCCGAATTACTTGGCAGCGGAAGCAGCTTTTTTAGCCTTAACGACTTTTTTCTCGGCTTTCTTTTCAGCTTTCTTTTCTACTTTCTTTTCAGCAGCCGGAGCGGAAGCGGCCGGTTTTTTAGCATCAGCAGCGAAGCCAGCGGAAGTAGCAACAGCGAAAGCCAGACCAGCAGCAACCAGAGTCAGTTTTTTCATGATCAAATCCTTTGTGCAGAAAAGTTCGTGAACGGAATGTTCAAGTAACGCAGCTAATGTTAGGGGGCGCGCTTCGCGCTGTCTGTTAGCAATTGTTGGCGCTTGTATCATTTTGTTGTTGCGGCCAACTCAGGGTGAAGCGGGCACCGCCGAGGATGCTGCTGTCTATCTTTACTTCGCCCTGATGGGCCAGCATCACCTGTTTGACGATGGCCAGCCCCAGGCCATAGCCACCTTGCCCGGCCTGCCGGCTCGGGTCCAGCCGCACGAACGGCTCCAGTACCCGGTCTCGGTCTGCCTCTGCAATACCGGGGCCGTTGTCGGCTACGCTGAGTTGCTGCATGCCGTTATCGACGGCATAGGTCAACTCGATCTGGCCGTGGCCGTAACGGGCGGCGTTATGCAGCAGGTTGTCTACGGCACGGGCCAGCAGCTTTTCGTCGCCAAACAGGGTGTCGTGATAGACGAAGTGGCGCAGTTGCAGTGCAGGGTAGTGGCTGTGCAAGTCGTCCAGCCGCTGTTGTAGCCACGGTGCGGCGGCTTGGGTGAGCGGGTGCATCGGCAGGTCGGGGCGGCCTAGGCGGGCGTGCAGCAGCAGCTCGTCGATCAGGGCCCCCACGCTGTCGAGGTCGCGCTCGATGCCTTGCTGCACCGGGCTGTCGGGCGCGATGTCCAGCAGTGCCAGCCGATAGCGCAGCCGCGCCAGCGGTGTGCGCAGTTCGTGCGCCACGGCATTGATCAGCGTTTGCTTGCTTTCCAGCAGCCGTTCCACACTGTCCGCCATCAGGTTGAAGCCGCTGGCCAGCGGTTGCAGGCCGGAAGCCGGTGGCAACGCCACCCGGGCCTGGAACTGCCCCTGGCGCAGCTGTTTGGCGGCCAACTCCAGCTGCATCAGTTCGTTCCAGTGTGGCCGCATCCACAGCAACACCGGTATGGCCAGCGACAGCCCGATCATGGCCAGTAGGGCGTAGTCCAGCCATTTCAGCTCGTGCAGGAACACCAGGTAGTTCATCGGCCCGGCCACCAGCACGTATTGCGATTGCTTGACGCGTTGCAGGTAAACCAGCTCGTCTTCCAGCATCACGATGTCACCGCGCAGCAGCGCCTGGCGTGAGGCGCTATCCAGCGGCAGGCGGTCTACGGTTTGCAGTGATATGGAAAAATCCAGATCGCGGTCCAGCTTGGCCAGCTCCTGCGGCCATTGCGCCTGAGGAACGTTATCCAGCGTGTGTTCGATCAGGGTCAGGGTGGTTTGCAGCAAATCGGCCAGCGCGCGGTCGCCGGCCTTTTCGGCCACCTCCTTGTACACCATGCCGGCCAGCGAGACGGCCACCAGAAAGCTGAAGATCAGCAGCAGGTAAAACTGGATGAAGAGTTTGCGCATGGCTTACCAGCCGGCGGGCGAAAACAGGTAACCCTTGTTGCGCACGGTCTTGATGCGGTGCGGCGCCACCGGGTCGTCACCCAGCTTTTTACGCAAGCGGGACACGGCAATGTCGATACTGCGGTCCAGACCGTCGTAGCTGAGGCCGCGCATGACCCGCAGCAGGGTGTCACGGTCCTGCACCTCGCCGGCGTGGCTTGCCAGTTGCCATAGCAAGTCGAAGTCGGAGGTGGACAGGGCAATGCGCTCACCGTCCAGTGTGACCTCGCGGCAGGGCTCGTCGATCACCAGCTTGCCGAATACCAGCCGCTGTGTTGGCGTGCCGTTGGCGGCGGCTACGGGGCTCGCGGCCGGCTGGTGTTGGCGCAACTGGGCACGCAGCCGTGCGGCGACCACGGCGGGCGGCGTGTTTTTCAGGATGTAGTCGTTGGCGCCCAGCTCCAGCCCCAGAATGTGGTTCATGTCGCTGTCCAGCGACGTCAGCATCACGATGGGGCCGGGGAAGGTTGGCCGCAATTCGCGGCACAGCGTCAGGCCATCCTTGCCGGGCAGCATGATGTCCAGCAACAGCAGGGCGGGCTGGATACGTGCTACTGCTTCTGCGGCGGTATCGCCTCTGGGCTCGATGATCACGTCCAGATCGTGCCGTGCCAGGAAGTCGCGCATCAGGGATGCCAGCTCGGCATCGTCCTCGACAAACAAAACGGTATGTTTCATGGCGGAAGAGGGCGGTAAAAGCCGTCAGTATCCTCCCCGGCCATCGGCACGACAAGCGATGCCGCCCGGCGGGCATGTAGCAAGATGTTGGCCGCAGGTGCACCGCTAGCGCTGGCTTTCCACCTCGAACGCCTGCGCCAGCCCGGCGACATGAGCCGCCTCTTCACTGAGCTGGCGAATGGCACGCCGGGCCGCGTCGATCTGGCTGGCCGACGCCTCGAACCGCGACGAGATCAGCGACATCTGCTCAGCCAGGTGGCCGGCACTGGCCGACTGCTCGGCGTTGGTCACGGCGATCTCCTGCATCATCGTGTTCACTTCGCCCGAATCGTCCTGCAGCGCGCTCAGGCTGCCCAGCGATTGCTGGATGGTTTCCACGCCGGCACGGGTCTGCTCGGTGATGGCTGCGATGGCGGTGACCGTTTGCTGGGTAGCGTGCTCGACATTGCCGACT
This sequence comes from Vogesella urethralis, assembly GCF_007644045.2. GTDB lineage: Bacteria > Pseudomonadota > Gammaproteobacteria > Burkholderiales > Chromobacteriaceae > Vogesella > Vogesella urethralis. The sequence continues at coordinate 66,344 of NZ_VMDW02000089.1, read as the reverse complement.
AGCTGGTTGATTTCGTCGGTACTCAGGCTGGTGCGTTCGGCCAGCTTGCGCACTTCGTCGGCGACCACGGCAAAGCCGCGGCCGCTCTCGCCGGCGCGCGCGGCCTCGATGGCGGCATTCAGCGCCAGCAGGTTGGTCTGGTCGGCAATGTCGTGGATGGTTTGCGTCACCAGCGAGATACTGCCGATGGCGCTGGATAGTTGGCGAATGGTGTGCTGTGCCGCGTCCACGGCCTGGGCTGCGGCGACATTACGCTGCCGGCTGCCGGCGATGTCGTCCACGTTCAGTTGCAGGCTTTCCCGCGTGCGCTGGCTTAGCCGCGCCGTGTTTTCGGCGTTGACCGAGACCTGTTCTATCGACGCCGACAGCTGTTCCACTGCAGCGCCCATCTGGGTAACGGCGTGGCTGCTTTCACCGATATGGTTGAGCAATGCATTGACGGCTTGCTCTACGCTGCCGGCGTTGCGTGCCTGCAGGTGGGCGCTGGTTTGCAGATTATCCAGCATCACTTTCAGATTCACCTGCATATAGGCCAGCGCCGCTTCGATGCGGCCCAGGTCGCCGGCGCGGTGGATGCTGAGGTTATTGTTTAGTCGGCCGCGGGCAATATCGCGACAGGCGCGCAGCAATGCACGCTGATGCTGACGGCGCTGGCCATCCAGTACCAGCCAGCACAGGGTGGCCAGCACACCGGCGCCCGCCAAGGCCACGCCCAGCGTATCGGGATGGGTCAGGCCGCTGATGGCCAGCAGCAGGGTCATCAGGGTGACGTACAGCGGACGGAACCACACCAGCAGCCGGCCTTTGTGTGGCGGCGCGCGGTAGGCTTTGGCCTGCTGCAGGGCAGGGTAGTGCTGTTCTGCCTCGCGGATGGCGCTGCGGCTGGCCGGGGTGCGGACCGACATGAAACCGACGATGTCATCCCCGTCCAGCATGGGCACCACGAAGGCGTCCACCCAATAGTAATCGCCTTGCTTGGTGCGGTTTTTCACCAGCCCGCGCCAGCACTCGCCCTGCTGTACCGTCTGCCACAGGTCGGCAAACAGCACCGCGGGCATGTCGGGGTGGCGGACGATATTGTGCGGCTGGCCCAGCAGCTCGTCGCGCTGGAAGCCGGATAGCGCCACAAAACGGTCGTTGGCGTAGGTGATGGTGCCTTTCAGGTCGGTCTGGGTAACGATGATGCCTTCGGTAAACGGGACTTCGGTCTGGCTGACGGGCAGGTTTTTACGCATGGTGTCCGGAAGGGGAAGGGATGATGGTTATTCACAGTGCCGGATCAGTTGGGCCAGATCGGGCAGTTTGTTGAGCCAGCGCGCCAGCGGTTCGTTGCTGACGATGCGGTCGTCGGCGTGCGCGCCGTAGCGGATGGCCAGGTTCAGCTTGTGCGGTTTCAGTAGCTGGTTGCGTTGGGTGTCGAAAAACACCAGTACTTCAGGGCGGGTCAGGTCGCCAGCGCCGTGGTGCTGTACTACGGCCAGCTTGCCGCTTTGCAGCCGTACCAGCGTGCCCGGCGGGTAGATGCCAAAGCAGCGCACGATCTCGCCGACCACGGCCGGGTCGAACTGGCGGCAGGTGCTCCACTCGAACAGGCGCTTGATGGCAGCCGGCGCCGGCATGCCCTTGTGGTAGCAGCGGTCGGACGTTAGTGCGTCGTATACATCAATGATGGCGGCCTGGTGGCCGTAGCGCGAGATGGCGTTGCCGGCCAGCCCGAGCGGGTAACCGGAGCCGTCGAAGCGCTCGTGATGTTGCAGTACGATGGCGCGGATGATGGCCGACTCGATGCCGTTTTCGTCCAGGATGTCGCGGCTGTGGCCAACGTGCTGTTTCATCTGCTGGCGCTCTTCGGCGTCCAGCTGCCCCGGTTTGTTCAGGATGTGGCCGGGGATGCGGGTTTTGCCGATGTCGTGCAGGATGCCGCCCAGCCCCACTTCCACCACGATGTCGGCCGGCGAGCCCAGATGGTGGTGCAGGATCATCAGCAGCAGGCCGACGCTGATCGAGTGCTGGAAGGTGTACTCGTCCTTGCGGTACATGTGGCTAAGGATGTTCAGTGCCAGCGCGTTGCGGTCCAGCGAGCCGGCCAGTTGGCCGCAGACTTCACGTAGCGGCACCAGCTGCAGCGGCTGGCCGACGCGGGCGTCGTTCAGCAGATGGCGGGTAATGGCTTCGGTGCGGGCAATGATTTCCCGTGCCCGCAACAGCTCCTGGCCCAGTGGCGTGCCGGCCTGCAGCGGCTGGGGCGGTAGCGAGGCCGTGGCGGCGTGTACCGTCTGGGCGGGCGTGGCCGCCACGTCCAGGCCCTTGCTGGTGTCGATGTAAAACTCGTGAATGCCTTCCTGGCGCAGCATGGCGATCTGCTGCACGTCGCGGATGCTGAAGCGGCTCATCCAGAACGGGTGTGATGCCCAGTCGCACACCAGGTCGGCCACATACATGCCCACCCTGGCCTGATCGATATGGATGCGCCGCAGCTTAGGCATTGTAGCGTTTGCCTTCCGGGACAAAGTAGTTCACCAGCTCGTTCAGCGTCTGGGAAACCTGGTGCAGGCTGGCCGACATCGCGTAGGCCTCCTGGGTGTCCTGCCGGTTGGCGACGATCAGCTTCAGGATGCTGTCGATCTTGTCCAGGAAATCTTCCAGCGCAAAGGTCTGCAGCCGGTTCAGGTTGGTAATGCTGGCCACGCACTCGCTGGCGTCCTGCTGGCTGCCGTCATCGGGCAGCAGCGTACTCAGCAGCGTCAGCTGGTTGGACAGTTCGTAGATGAAGTCCAGCGACATGAACGACTTGGCCTCTTCCAGCTTGTCGTGCTGCAGCTCGGAGTGGTCGCTGATCTCGAACAGCGCGGTATTGAGGTTGAGGCAGGCGCGATCAATCTGGCTGGCCAGCAGGTTCAGCTCGTCCATCACCACCTTCAGGTGCATCTGCATCACCACGCTGGCGCGCAGCAGGTGGCCGGTTTCGCCGGCGCCATCCAGCGGCACATCGCCGGTGAGGTCACCTTCGGCGATCTTCTCGAAGTTTTCGATAGCCGAGTCCAGCGGTTGCACGATCTGGCGCAAGAACAGCAAACCGAACGCCACCACGGTGACGATACCGGCCACGATGCCTAACAGCGAGATCTGCACGATGCGGTCGTTGCGCAGATCAATGCTGGCCACTTCTGCCGCCGACTGGCGCAGTATGGATTGCCGCGTTTGCTGCGCGTCGCGTATCACACCCTGCAGCTGGGCCACCAGCGTGCCATCCAGCGTGCTGCTGCCGGTAAGCTGGGCGGCCTTGTTCAGCCCTTCCAGCCCCTTCAGCCGGTCGCGGATGCTTTCCGGCATCGCCGGGTTGGCCGCATAGCGGGCGCTGATGCGTGCCACCAGCGCCGGGCGGGTGGCCGCGGCGGCTTCCAGCGTCCGGCTGCTGTCCAGTTCCAGCTGGCTGACGGCGTCCAGCCGTTGCAGGTACTGGCTATCGGCCTTGTCAATCTGCCGGGTGCTGTGCTGGATGGTGCCAATGCCCAGCACGCCGCCCGCGATCAGCAGCGTGATCACAAATAGCGAGCCGGCGATATAGCCGTTCTTGATCGACAGCAGGCGCTTGAGGCGGCTGGGCCGTGCCAGGCGAGGGGCAGGCTGGGCGTACAGCTGTTTCGCCGCCGCCACCTGCTCATCGCTGGCGGCGTAGCGTACCGACATATAGCCCACCACCTTGCCGCTTTTGCGCACCGGTACGATGGTGGCCTGCACCCAGTAATAACCGCCGTCCTTGGTGCGGTTCTTCACGATGCCGCGCCAGGGACGGTTCTGTTCCACGGTGGCCCACAGGTCGGCGAAAGCGGCGGCGGGCATGTCCGGATGGCGCACGATATTGTGTGGCTTGCCGATCAGTTCCTCGCGGCTGAAACCGCTAATGGTGATAAAGGCGTCGTTGGCGTAGGTGATCATGCCGCTCAGGTCGGTTTTGGACACGATGGCGGTATGCGGGGGAACCTTGTATTCGATTTCGCTCATGGTTTACATCCAGATCCGTTTGATGGCCAGCAGGGCAGTTTTGCAGCGCTCCGGCGACAGGCAGCCTTTGATTTCGTATTTGGCACTGAGTGTGTCGCGCAGCATCGGCTCGCTGCGCGGAAAGCCTTTTTCGTCATAAATGGAATACACCATCGGGCTGCGGCGGCTGTGTTGTGTTTGCTTGATCACCCCGATCTCGCCGCTTTGCAGCGCGACTACCGTGCCGGCGGGGAAGCGGGTGAGTTTCTTGATCAGCAGGCCGATGTGGCTTTCCAGGTGTTTGCTGCCTTTTTGCAGGTACAGCTCTTTGAGCGTATTGGCCGGGTAAATGCCGGGGCGCCATTTGTTGGCAATGGTCATGCCGGCGTAGGCGTCAGCCAGCCCCAGCAGCAGCGACAGCTCGTGGATATCGCCTTCGGTCTTGCCCAGCGGGTAGCCGCGGCCATTGGGTTGTTCGTGGTGTTCGTACACGTGTAGCAGCCACTGTTTGTCGTGCACGCCATGTTTTTGCAGCAGCTTGACGGCGGTGCCGGTGTGCTCGCGTACCGCGACCTGTTCTATTTCACCCAGGTCTTTCCGCGCGTCCAGGCTTTTATCGAAGTTGTACAGCGCCAGGTCTCGGGTGAGGGCCGCGCACAGCAGCGACTGCATGGCCATGTCGTCCTGGCACAGTGGCTCGGCCAGTAGCCCGCATACCGCCGCGCCCAGCACGTGCTTGTGTGCACGCAGGTCCTGGCCGTGCTGCTGCAAGTACAGGGAGGCGAGCACGGCGTCGGTGTCTTGCTGCAGATAGTGTTGCAGCTGGTTGGCGCGGGTACGGATCAGGCTTTCCACATTAGCCAGGTTGCTGGGCGGGCTGAGGATGATGCGGTGGATCCGCGCCACGGCCTGGACATAGCTGGCCATTTCGCTGAACACGCTGCCCTGTTCTTGCGGTGTGGCTGTCTGGTTGGTGCGGCCCGGCTTGCGCGGGCCGGCATCCACGTCATCGTCGACGCCAATGAAATAGCCCCGCTCCACCAGCTTGTCGGCAAAGCCCGGCATCGACACGACAAACCCTTTGCGCAGGATCAGGTTGCCCGACCGGTCGTAGATCGAGTGTTCTGTCGGCTTGTGCATCTGAATGTCTGCGAATGCCAGTTTACGGAGGAGTTGCGGCATGGTTATCTCTAAGTTTCTCTAAATTCACTTATTGCTTTTTGTTTGTTTCTTTCTGATGCTTTAACTAAAAATTTATAATTTGCTATGGATTTCCAAGAGGGTGCATGCTATTTGACAGTTTCAGAAAGGAATTGATCAGGATTAAAGTCTGATGGCATGTCGGGTGCGCAGGCCTTGCGCGTTGCCGCCTTGAGACATACCACTCTGATGCCTGTGGGTTTCGTTAGCGCCAAGGCCGTCACCCGCTTGACGCCTGCCGTGATGCGCCAAACGTGGCGCCATGCATTGACCTTGCCTGCCCCGCACCGGATAATCCGCACTCTTTTCAAATGCTTACGGCTCCGCCGCCCGATTGATGACCGCAGCACCCAAAGCCTTGCCCCCGCGCACCCTGTCCGTTGCCCCGATGCTGGACTGGACCGACCGTCACTACCGCTACTTCGCCCGTCTCATCACCCGCCATACCTGGCTGTATACCGAGATGGTCACCACTGGCGCGCTGCTGTACGGCGACGTTGGCCGCCACCTGCGCTACCACGAGGCCGAGCACCCGATCGCGCTGCAACTGGGCGGCAGCGAGCCGGACGAGCTGGCACGTTGCGCCCGTCTGGCGCAGGAGTGGGGCTACGACGAAGTGAACCTGAACGTGGGCTGCCCGTCGGAGCGGGTGCAGAAGGGGGCGTTTGGTGCCTGCCTGATGGCCGAGCCGCAGCTGGTGGCCGACTGCGTGAAGGCGATGCGCGACGCGGTGGATATCGACGTTACCGTCAAGCACCGTATCGGTATCGATGATGTGGACAGCTACGACGTGATGCGGGCATTTGTGGATACCGTGGCCGACGCCGGTTGCCGCACCTTTATCGTGCATGCGCGCAACGCCATCCTGAAGGGCCTTAGCCCCAAGGAAAACCGCGAGATTCCGCCGCTGAAATACGACTACGTATACCGCCTGAAGCAGGAACGCCCCGATCTGGAGATCCTGATCAACGGCGGCATCAAGACCAATGCCGAGATCGCCGGCCACCTGCAGCATGTAGACGGCGTGATGGTGGGCCGCGAGGCCTACCACAACCCTTACCTGATGGCGGCCTGGGACGCGCAGTTCTACGGCGATAACCACGACGTGCCGTCGCGCGGCAAGGTAGTGGAAGCCTTGCTGCCCTACGTGGTCGACCGTCTGCAGGACGGCAGCAGCGTGCGCCACATCGCCCGCCACGTGCTGGGCCTGTTCCACGGCGAGCACGGCGGCCGCCAGTGGCGCCGTATGCTGTCCGACGCCAAAGAGCTGAAAGACGCCGACGAAAGCCTGTTCATCCGCGCGCTGCTGGCCACGCACGGTTGAACTGTCACGCAGTCCTTGTAAGATAGCCACGTCATCCCACGCCCGGTTCGCCGGGCCCAGGCTGCTGCCAAGGTGCCAATCCAGGTGTTACCGGACCCGGCACAGCCGGGCCGCACCGCATACGTACCTGAGTCCGCAGCCTTCCTGTTTACAAGCCCACCTTGTTTGCCTGGCAAGCAGGGTGGGCATCAATCTGCGCCCGGCTTGCCGGGCTATTGGGTTTTATGGCGAGTACCCCTGCCGGCAGCAAGGTTGGCCGCGGTACCTGCCACGGAGCAAAGCATGATTAATAAACTGGTACTGGCCAGCAATAATGCCGGCAAGCTCAAGGAATTCGCCGCCCTGCTGGCCCCGCTGGGCATCGAGGTCATCCCGCAGGGCCGTCTGAACGTGCCCGAATGCCCCGAGCCGCACTACACCTTCCTGGAAAACGCGCTGGAAAAAGCCCGCCACGCCAGCCACGTTACCGGCCTGCCGGCGCTGGCCGACGATAGCGGCATCTGCGTGGAAGCACTGGGCGGCAAGCCCGGCGTGCTGTCGGCGCGTTACGCCGGCGAGCCCAAATCGGACGAGCGCAATAACGCCAAACTGGTAGAAAAACTGCAGGGTAAAGACAACCGTCGCGCCTACTACTACTGCGTGCTGGTGTTGGTACGCCACGCCGACGACCCGCAGCCGCTGGTGGTAGACGGCGCCTGGTACGGCGAAGTGGTGGACACCCCGTCCGGCAATGGCGGCTTTGGCTACGACCCGCACTTCTGGCTGCCGTCGCACGGCTGCACCGTGGCCGACCTGCCGGCCGACGCCAAGAACGCCATCAGCCACCGTGGCCAGGCCATGCAGGCGCTGCTGGCCAAGCTGCAGGCGCAACTGGCATGAGCGTGATTGACCTGTCTGCATTGAAAAACGCCCGCAACGCACGGGACGCGAGATCGCGAAACCCAACGCGCGGCGACGAGATAGTACATACCGTACAGCGAGGAGCCGCGACGTGCAGGTGACAAAGATATCGCTTTCCGGGCTAAGCGGGCTAAAAGAGCTGCCGCCGCTGTCGCTGTACATCCACTTCCCCTGGTGCGTGAAAAAGTGCCCGTACTGCGACTTCAACTCGCACGAGTTCAAGCCGCAGGCCGGCAGCATTGCCATCCATGACGCGGCCAACGTTGGCCGCAGCGGCGTGGGGCAGGGCTTTGACGAGATGGCCTACGTGGACACGCTGCTGCGCGACTTCGAGCTGAGCCTGCCCGCCATCTGGGGCCGCCCCATCACCACCATCTTCATGGGTGGCGGCACCCCCAGCCTGTTCAGCCCGCAGGCCATGGACGCGCTCTTGGCCGGCCTGCGCGCGCGCGCGCGCATCCACCCGGACGCCGAAATCACCATGGAGGCCAACCCCGGCACCTTCGAACTGGAACGCTTTGCCGGTTACCGCGAGGCGGGTATCAACCGCCTGTCCATCGGTATCCAGAGCTTTGACCCCGGCCACCTCAAAGCGCTGGGCCGCATCCACGACGGCGACGAAGCGCGCCGTGCGGTAGAGATCGCGCTGACGCATTTCGATAACGTGAACCTGGACCTGATGTACGCGCTGCCGCAGCAAACGCTGGCGCAAGCGCTGGCCGACATCGATACTGCTATCGCCTACGGCGTCAGCCACATCTCGGCCTACCACCTCACCATCGAGCCCAACACACTGTTTGCCGTGCAGCTGCCGGCCAACCTGCCGGACGACGACCTGTCGGCCGACATGCAGGAAGCCATCGAGGCACGGCTGGAGGCCGCCGGCTACGTGCACTACGAAACCTCGGCCTTCGGCAAGCCCGGCCGCTTTGCGCGCCACAACGTCAACTACTGGCAGTTTGGCGACTACGTCGGCATCGGCGCCGGCGCCCACGGCAAGATCAGCGCCCACGACGGCATCGTGCGCGAGATGCGCTACAAGCAGCCGGCTGCCTATATGCAGGCGGTAGCCGACGGCCAGCCTGTGCAAACCCGAAACAAGGTTGGCCGCAAAGACCTGCCGTTCGAGTTCATGATGAACCTGCTGCGTCTTACCGGCGGCTTTGAAAGCAGACTGTTCACCGAGCGCACCGGTTTGCCGGTATCCTGTATCCAATCACAATTGCAGCAAGCACTGGCCGAGGGCCTGATCGAACAGGACCTCACCCACATCCGCCCCACGCTGAAGGGCCAGCGCTTCCTGAACGAACTGTTAACCCTGTTCCTGCACGAAGAAGGAGAAGCCTGATGGCTAAAGAAATCATCCATACCGACAAAGCCCCGGCCGCAATCGGCGCCTACTCGCAAGCCGTCAAGGCTGGCAACACCGTGTACCTGTCCGGCCAGATCCCGCTGGACCCGGCCACCATGACCGTGGTGGAAGGCGGTTTTGCTGCGGAAACCCACCAGATGTTCAAGAACCTGCAAGCCGTGTGCGAAGCCGCCGGCGGCAGCCTGGACCAGATCGTGAAGCTGAATGCCTTCCTGACCGACCTGTCCAACTTCGGCACCTTCAACGAAATCATGGGCCAGTACTTCAGCCAGCCGTTCCCGGCACGCGCCGCCATCGGCGTGGCCAGCCTGCCCAAAGGCGTACAGGTAGAAGCCGACGCCGTGATGGTGCTGGGCGAGTAAGCTGCTACCTGGTAGCAACAAGCAAAGCGGCCTGCGGGCCGCTTTTTGTTTGGCTGCAACGTTGCCCGGCTAAGCCGGCGGCGCATCGACGGGGCTTATGCAGTAGCTTGGTAGCCTGCTAGTGGAACTGCCTGCCCCTGCTTTCGGTATGGAAGAGTCAATGCTTTTGACATCAATGCTGGGTGGTGAGTAAGCTGCTTCGTCTATCGCTATCTGGCTGGCAGCCGGCCTCGATGCAGCGATGTCAATCATTCAGGGAATAGTGTATGCGTCGCGTGGGTTACCGGATGTTCGCGGGTATGGTGTGTTTGTTGACGGCAGTTTTGCCATTGCCTGTTTTGGCAGCGGGAAGCACAGGGAATGACCCGTTGGTGATGGTCGAAGAGCAGGATCCTGCGATGGCGCAGGCGTTCACCAAAGCCAGGGCAGGCTTGGATACGTTTCTAGCACTGATGCAAAAAGCACCCGAAGGACTTAGCGACTTTGCGGTCAAAGTCGGTATCCGTGAAAACGATAAAGAGGAGTTTTTCTGGCTGACGCAGGTCCAGGTCGACGCTTCGGGCTTTCGTGGTCTTATCAGTAATAAGCCGGGTATGGTCAAGGGTGTCGCCTTAGGACAGCAGTATGCTTTTGCGCGTACCCAGATTGTTGACTGGATGTACGTTGACCGGCAGCAGCGGCGCATGATGGGTAACTACACGCTTTGTGCGATGATCAGCCACGAGCCTCCCGAGAAAGCTGCCCGCTTGCGCGAGGGTTTTCGCTTGCAATGTGATTAGCGTATCGCTGGCAAGCCAGCCCGTAGCTTGGGCTGAATGAAATGCAGCCCAACGTTTACCGCGCCCTGTGCGGTTGGCCGCAAACATTTACGTTATTGCGGCCAACCTTGCGCCGCTTACCCCGCTCGCCATAAAAAAGCCCGCTCAAACGAGCGGGCTTTGCCTTGTTGGCTGTCTGGCCGATGGCAACGATCAGCCGTTCTGGCGCGCCAGCTGCGGTGCGTCTTCGTGCACGTCGCCGGCGGCGATGCAGGCGGCGGCGGTGAACAGCACGTCGGTGGAGCTGTTCAGCGCGGTTTCGGCCGAATCCTGTACCACGCCGATGATGAAGCCGACGGCAACCACTTGCATGGCCACGTCGTTGCTGATGCCGAACAGGCTGCACGCCATCGGGATCAGCAGCAGCGAGCCGCCGGCTACGCCGGACGCGCCGCAAGCGGCGACGGTGGACAGTACCGACAGCAGCAGCGCGGTAGGCACATCGACATGGATACCCAGTGTGTGCACGGCGGCCAGGCTCAGTACCGAGATGGTAATGGCGGCACCGGCCATGTTGATGGTGGCGCCCAGCGGGATGGACACCGCGTAGGTGTCTTCATTCAGGCCCAGTTTCTTGCACAGGTTCATGTTTACCGGGATGTTGGCCGCCGAGCTACGGGTAAAGAAGGCGGTGACACCGCTTTCGCGCAGGCAGGTGAAGACCAGCGGGAACGGGTTGCGACGGATGGTCAGGCCGACGATCAGCGGGTTCACCACCAGCGCGATGAACAGCATGGCGCCCACCAGTACCAGCAGCAGCTTGCTGTAGCCCAGCAGTGCCGACAGGCCGGTGGTGGCCACCGCTTCGGCCACCAGGCCGAATACGCCGATCGGGGCAAAGCGGATGATGACGCCCACGATGCGCGACACGCCTTCTGCCAGCTCGTTCAGCAGAGTTTTGGTGCTGTCGCTGGCGTGGTGCAGGGCCATGCCCAGTGCCACCGCCCAGGTAAGGATGCCGATGTAGTTACCGGTAGCAATGGCGTTGATCGGGTTATCCACAATCTGGAACACCAGGTTGTTCAGTACCTGGCCGATACCGCCTGGCGGCGTGGTGCCGGTCGCGGCTGCCACTAGCTGCAGTGTGGTGGGGAAGGCAAAGCTGGCCAGCACGCCGGTAACGGCTGCCAGGAAGGTACCCAGCAGATACAGGGTGAGTACCGGGCGCATATTGGTCTGCACACCCTGCTTTTTATTGGCAATGGCGCTGGCGACCAGTACGAAAACCAGCACCGGGGCCACGGCTTTCAGGCCTTTGACGAACAGGCTGCCCAGGAAGGTCAGCGATTTGGCGGTATCGGGGGCGACGCTGGCCACGGCAATACCGGCCAGCAAACCGATCACGATCTGCAGCACGATGCTGCCATTCATGATGCGGTGGATCAGGGTAGGGTTCTGCTGCATAGGGGTTCCACGGTTCTGTCGTTATAGGTATCTGGCATGCCTGCGGGCGCGCCGGCTGGCTTGCGGCCAACCTCCAAGACGATTCAAAACTGCAGAACAATCAAACGGGTACCGCCGTACAAGCAACAGCGGGGCGCAGTGTAGCAAATTTTTATTGGTGACAGAATCCTGTATCCAAAAGCTGTCAACTGTCACCATTGTCAGCCTGGTAAAAACAATCTGTTTACCTCGGGCGGCTTTATACCTATCCAAGCCGCATGGCCTAATGGTCCTTCCATAGCCTTGCTGCCGCTGGCAGCAGAAAGACAGCCTGATGAGCGCGGAAACCATTGTGCGCCGCTTTTTCGAGCGGGTGCGTTCTGGTGTGGCCCCCGAAGAAGCGGCCTTGTATCTGGCCCCCCAGGTGCAGGCTTGGCAGGTGTGTTCGGCACCGCAGGCCGAGTGCATTGTGCGCACGCCGGACAATTACCGCGCGCACATCGACGACTTCCGCCAGATGTTTGGCGATTTCACCCTGCAGCTGGACGAGGTGCTGGCGCAAGGCAACAAGGTTTACGTCCGCTGGCGCCAGTTCGGCCACCACCTGGCAGCGATCGAAGGCTACGCGCCCACCGGCCTGCCGCTGGTATGTGCCGGTAGCGCCGTGTACGAGGTGGCCGATGGCCGCATCGTGGCGTACTGGATGCAACAGGAACACCACGGCTTGCTGCAGCAGCTGCAGGCCAATGCCCGTCACAAGGAGCCGGCATGAGTCAGACCTACCCCTACCGTATCGTCAACGTGTTTGCCGAAAGCCGCTTCGGCGGTAACCCGCTGGCGGTGTTTACCGACGCCGCTGGCCTGTCCGACGGCGACATGCAACTGATCGCGCGCCAGTTCAACCTGTCGGAGACGGTGTTCATCCACCCGGGTGACGACGCCGCGCTGGCCAGCTTGCGCATTTTCACCCCCAGCTTCGAGCTGCCGTTTGCCGGCCACCCGACCATCGGTAGCGCGGCGGTGCTGCACGCGCTGCGGCAGCCGGGCGCTGGCTTTACGCTGCGTACGCAGGCCGGCTTGATTCCGATCACGCTGAACGATGGCGTATTCCGCCTGACCGCCGTGGCCGCGACGCAGCGTGAGGCCAACGTTGGCCGCGCCGACGCGGCGGCCATGCTGGGGCTGGACGAGGCCGACATTGCGCTGGCGCCGGTGTGGGTGAATGCCGGCAGCGAACAGCTGCTGATCCGCCTGTCCAGCCGTGAAGCGGTGCTGCGCGCACGGCCGGTGCATGCCCTGTTCACACGCCACGCCACCTTGCGCCCGGGCCGCAGTGTGGCCTACCTGTGGTACCAGGCCGACGGCGTGGCCACGGTGCGGCTGTTCTTCGAGCAGCAGGGCAGCGTCATCGAAGACCCGGGTACCGGCAGCGCCTGTGCCAATCTGGGTGGCTGGTGCGCGCTGAACGGTGTGGCACCGCTGTCGTGGCGCATCGAGCAGGGCGAAGCCATCCAGCGCCCCAACGTGCTGTATCTGGATGTGGCCGCAAACGGCAGTGTGCAGGTAGGCGGCAAGGTACAAGCGGTCGCCGAGGGGGTATTTACCTTGCCCTAGTGCCAGCCCTTTCCCAGAATGAAGGCAGCGCGAGCTGCCTTTTTTCATGCCGGTTTGTCGCGGTGGCGTTGCGGATACGCCCGCTGCCAGCCGGGCTGACCGCCCGGCCATTGACGCTATCGCAGCACGCTGATAGTTTTCTGCGCTACGGCTAGAGCCGTAGCTCGAAACAGGCGTTTGATGGCATGAGGGGTGCCGGACGCCCAAAACACAATACGAGGGAGTACTGATGAAGACATTCGCAAAACTGGCCGCGGTAACCGCCTTGACCCTGTGCAGCAGCCTGGCGTTGGCTGCCGGCGCTGGTGGTACCTGGAAAACCATCGACGACGAAACCAAGCAAGCCAAAGCGCTGGTGGAAATCACCGAAGCCGCCAACGGCGAGCTGACCGGCAAGATCGTCAAGCTGTTCGCTAACCCGGAAGCCGTGTGCGAGAAGTGCGAAGGCGCGCTGAAGGGCAAGCCGGTAGTGGGTATGACCATCCTCACCGGCCTGAAGAAGGACGGCGAGGAATGGGAAGGCGGTAAGATCCTGGACCCGAAATCGGGCAAGGTCTACAGCGCCAAGGCCAAGCTGACCGACGGCGGCAAGAAACTGGAAGTACGCGGCTTCCTCGGTGTTGCGCTGCTGGGGCGTACCCAGACCTGGGAACGCCAGTAAGCCTTGCCTGCCCAGCCCGTACCGTGTGACGGGCTGACAAGGCTGGCGTGTTTATCGAAGCGGGATGGCTTGTGCCATCCCGTTTTGCATTCGGTACAATCGCGGCATGAACGATACCGTCGACATCGCCAGCCAGCCCATCGTGGCTGCGGCTGCCACCGCCAAAAAACTGGAGAAGCTGGGCCTGACCCGCCGCTTCGACCTTGTGCTGCACCTGCCTTTGCGTTACGAGGACGAAACCCATCTTTACCCCATCCAGCAGGCGCCGTACGGCCAGGCGGTGCTGGTGGAAGGCGAAGTCACCAACTGCGAGGTGCAGTTCCGGCCGCGCCGCCAACTGGTGGCGCAGATCGAAGACAAAAGCGGCAAGCTGGTGCTGCGCTTCATCCATTTTTACCCCAATACGCAGCAGGCTTTGGCCAAAGGCCGTCGCGTGCGCGCGCTGGGCGAAGTGCGGCGTGGCTTTTTTGGCGACGAGATGGTGCACCCCAAGCTGCGCGAAGTGCACGAGGGCGACCCGCTGGCCGATAGCCTGACCCCGGTCTACCCCACGGTTAATGGCCTGTCGCAGCCGGTACTGCGCCGGCTGATCCATGCCGAGCTGAAGGCGCAGCCGATCCCGGAAACCCTGCCCGACGAGGTACGCCGCCGCCTGGGGCTGATGCCGCTGGCCGATGCCGTGCACCTGCTGCACCGCCCTGGGCCGGAGTATTCCGCTACACAGCTTACCGACGGCAACTTGCCGGCCTGGCAGCGGCTGAAATTTGACGAACTGCTGGCGCAGCAGCTGTCGATGCGGCTGGCCTACCGCGCCCGTCGCGAGGGCAGTGCGCCCGTTATCGAAGGGGATGGCAGCCTGCGCACGCGGCTGGCGGCCAACTTGCCGTTTGCGCTGACCGGCGCGCAGCAAAAGGTACTGGCCGAGATCGTGGCCGACCTGGCGCAGCCGCACCCGATGAACCGCCTGTTGCAGGGGGACGTGGGCAGCGGCAAAACCATCGTCGCCGCCATGGCCGCGCTGGCCGCCATCGAAGCCGGTTTCCAGGTGGCACTGATGGCGCCTACCGAGATCCTGGCCGAGCAGCATTACGTGAAGTTGGCCGCCTGGCTGGCGCCGCTGGGCATCGAGGTGGCCTGGCTATCCGGCAGCCTGCGCAAGAAGGCGCGCGGCGAGATGGCGGCCAAGATCGCCAGCGGTGAAGCGCGGCTGGCGGTGGGCACGCATGCGCTGTTTCAGGATGACGTGGCGTTCGAGCGGCTGGGGCTGGTGATTGTCGATGAGCAGCACCGCTTCGGCGTCGGTCAGCGGCTGGCGCTACAGAAAAAAGGCGTCGAGCCGCACCAGCTGATGATGTCGGCCACGCCGATTCCGCGCACGCTGGCGATGAGCTTCTACGCCGACCTGGACGTATCGGTGATCGACGAGCTGCCACCGGGCCGTACCCCCATCGTCACCAAGCTGATCAGCGCCGAGCGTCGCGACGAGGTGGTGCGCTTTGTGGATAAAGCCTGCCGTGAGGGCAACCAGGTGTACTGGGTATGCCCGCTGATCGAAGAGTCGGAAACCCTGCAGCTGCAGACCGCGGTGGATACCCATGTGGTACTGCAACAGGACTTGCCGCAATGGGGTGTCGGCCTGGTGCACGGCCGCATGAAGCCGGCGGAGAAGGCCGAGGTGATGGGCAAGTTCATCCGCAACGAACTGCAGCTGCTGGTGGCGACCACCGTCATCGAAGTGGGCGTGGACGTACCCAATGCCAGCCTGATGGTGATCGAGCACGCCGAGCGCATGGGCTTGGCCCAGCTGCACCAGCTACGCGGCCGCGTAGGGCGCGGTGCCGCCAAGTCCACCTGCGTACTGCTGTTCGAGACGCCGCTGTCGGAGCTGGCCAAGGCGCGGCTGAAGGTGATCTACGAACACACCGACGGTTTCGAGATTGCCCGCCAGGACTTGAACATCCGTGGCCCCGGCGAGTTTCTGGGCGCACGCCAGAGCGGCCTGCCGATGCTGCGTTTTGCCGATCTGGAAGCCGATATCGAGTTGCTGGAAGCCGCCCGCGAGCTGGCGCCGCAGCTGCTGCAACGTTGGCCGCAGTACGCGCAGGCGCACCTTAACCGCTGGCTGGCGGGCAGGGCGCACTTCCTGAAGGCTTGAGCTACGCCTGCGGCCAACCTTGCGGCTTACAGGCAAGGTTGGCCGCAAGGCAACAAAAAAGGCCGCTCGAAGGCGGCCTTTTTGCATGGCAGGTGCTGCGATCAGGCAAACAGCTTCATGCCGAAGTAGTACAGCGCAATCGCCAGGCCCATGCTCACCGGCAGGGTCAGTACCCAGGTGGTGAGGATGGTGCGCACAGTGCTCATCTGGATGCCGGAGCGGTTGACCACCATGGTGCCAGCCACGGCACTGGACAGGATCTGGGTGGTCGATACCGGTGCGCCGATGGCACTGGCCAAGCCAATGGAGGCGGCCGACATGATCTGCGCCGACATGCCCTGGGCGTAGGTCATGTCTTGCTTGCCGATCTTCTCGCCGACGGTATTCACCACGCGCTTCCAGCCCACCATGGTACCCATGCCGATGGCCAGCGCCACGGCGACGATCACCCAGGTCGGTGCGTATTCGGTGGTGGCAGACAGGTCTTTCTGCATGCCTTTCAGCTGCTTTTGGTCCACGTCGCTGATGCCGGCTACCTTGCTGATTTTCTTGGCGGCGTCGCTCAGGCAGATCAGCTGGGTGCGTACGGTCCAGCGCTTGTCTTCCGGCAGTTGCTGGAAGGATTTGGCATCACCGATGGCGGACAGCAGGTCACCGGTTTCATCAATCACTTTGGACACATCGCACTTATGCGCGTTGCTGGCCGGGTATTTGGCATCGATGATGGCCTGGTTGCGCTGGTACAGCTCTTTCAGCTGCACGGCGGCGATTTTGGTGTGCTCGATCTGGATCGGCTCAGCGTCCAGGTTCACCACGAACTGGGCCGGTGCCAGTGCGATCAGCACCAGCATCACCAGGCCCACGCCCTTCTGGCCGTCGTTGGAACCGTGCGAGAAGCTCATGCCCATCGACGACACGATCAGCATGAAGCGGGCCCAGAACGGCGGGTGCTTGCGGCCTTCGATCTGCTGGCGCTGGAACGGCGATTTGTGGATGTTGGACAGCGGGCGCAGCTTCAGCAGTGCAAACAGCAGCAGGCCAGCCAGACCGGCGCCGAACAGCGGCGACAGGAACAGCGACAGGAACACGTCGATGGCCTTGCCCCAGTTGATGCCGTTTGACAGCGAGTCGCCGGTAATCAGCGCATTGCCCACGCCCACGCCCAGGATAGCGCCGATCAGGGTGTGCGAGCTGGACGCCGGGATGCCGAAGTACCAGGTACCCAGGTTCCACAGGATGGCGGAGCTCAGCAGTGCGAATACCATCACCATGCCTTGTGCCGAATTGATGTTGAGCAGCAGGTCGGTGGGGATCAGGTTGACGATGGCGTAGGCCACGGCCAAGCCACCAAAGAACACGCCCATGAAGTTGAAGATGCCGGACAGCATCACCGCGGTTTGCGGTTTCATGGACTGGGTGTAGATGACGGTTGCCACCGCGTTGGCGGTATCGTGGAAACCGTTGATGAATTCAAAAGCCAGCACGAAGCCCACGGATAGTACCAGGGTGACGGCCAGGGTAGTGTCGAGCCCCGAGAGGAGTTCCAGCATGATTATTTGCAGTGCGTTATCGGAAAGGCGCGATTCTTGGGCTTTGAAGATGACTCGTCAAGAGTTTGTAATAATCTTTTTTGGGGCTGTAGAAATCTCGTCAAAACTGGCCTTTCCGGCTTGACAAAGGCGTATTTGATAGCGGTTCAAGTGGCTGATCTGGAAAGAAAAAACGCCCTGCGGCGTAAACCGTAAGGGCGTTGTAACATTGCTGTAATAATCAACCAAACTTGCCGGTGATGTAGTCTTCGGTCTCTTTGCGTTTGGGGGCCGTGAAGATGCCGTCGGTTTCGCCGAACTCCATCAGCTCGCCCAGGTACATGTAGGCGGTGTAGTCCGACACACGGGCAGCCTGCTGCATGTTGTGGGTCACGATGGCGATGGTGTAATCCTCTTTCAGCTCGTGAATCAGCTCTTCGATGTGGCCGGTGGAGATCGGGTCCAATGCCGAAGTCGGCTCATCCAGCAGCAGCACTTCCGGGCGGGTGGCCACGGCACGGGCAATGCACAGACGCTGTTGCTGGCCGCCGGACAGCGAGTTGCCGCTCTGCTTCAGCTTGTCTTTCACTTCATTCCACAGCGCAGCCTTGCGCAGCGCCCACTCTACGCGGTCGTCCATTTCGGTCTTGGACAGGTTCTCGTACAGCTTCACGCCAAAGGTGATGTTGTCGTAGATCGACATCGGGAACGGGGTTGGCTTCTGGAACACCATGCCCACCTTGGCGCGCAGCATGTTCACGTCCACGCTCTTGGATAGCAGGTTCTGGTTGTCCAGCAGGATCTCGCCTTCGGCACGCATGCCCGGGTACAGTTCGAACATGCGGTTGAAGGTGCGCAGCAGCGTGGATTTGCCGCAACCGGACGGGCCGATGAAGGCGGTGACCTGGCCGGCCGGAATATCGAGATTGATGTTCTTCAGGGCGTGGAATTTGCCGTAGAAGAAGTTCAGGTTCTTGACCTGGAGCTTGATGGCGTTGGTGTTCATGGGTCTCAAGCCTTAGTGAGATTGGTTGTTCTTGCTGGCAAGCCAGCGGGCAACGATGTTCAGGGTCAGTACGCTGAAGGTAATCAGCAGGGCGCCGGCCCAAGCCAGGGCGTGCCAGTCTTCGTACGGGCTCATCGCGAACTGGAAGATGACGATCGGCAGGTTGGCCATCGGCTGGTTCATATTGCTCCAGAACTGGTTGTTCAGGGCGGTGAACAGCAGCGGGGCGGTCTCGCCGGAAATGCGCGCTACGGCCAGCAGGATGCCGGTTACCACGCCAGCCTTGGCTGCGCGCAGCGTCACCAGCATGATCACTTTCCACTGCGGGGCGCCCAGGGCGATGGCGGCTTCGCGCAGGCTGTTGGGTACCAGGCGCAGCATGTTCTCGGTGGTGCGTACCACAACCGGAATCACCAGCAGGGCCAGCGCGAACGAGCCTGCCCAGCCAGAGAAATGCCCCACGCTGATCACGTACACCTCGTAAATGAACAGACCGATCACGATGGACGGGGCCGACAGCAGAATGTCGTTGATGAAGCGGGTTGCCGGCGCCAGCCAGCCACGCTCGCCGTACTCGGCCAGGTAAACGCCGGCCAGAATGCCGATCGGGGTGCCGAACACGATGCCGAAGAAGGTCATCTGCAGCGAGCCGGCAATGGCGTTAGCGAGGCCGCCTGCCGAGCCCGGCGGCGGGGTAACCTGGGTGAACACGTCAGCCGACAGGCCGGACAGGCCATGCTGGATCAGGGTCCACAGAATCCAGAACAGCCAGAACAGGCCAAAGCCCATGGCCAGGGTAGCTGCCAGCATGTTGAAGCCGTTAACGAAGCGGCGACGGGCGTAGATGGCGTTATTGCGTTGCGTAGCGTTCGACATAGCCTTGTTCACTTTCTCGGAGCCGATGACGTGACTGTTCATGTGCGGGCTCCGGATCAGGACGCGCGGCCTTCCTGCTTCTTCAAGCGCAGCAGCAGCAGCTTGGAGCAGGACAGCACGACAAAGGTAATAAAGAAGAGGATCAGGCCGAGCTGGATCAGCGAGGACAGGTACAGCTCGCCGTTGGCTTCGGCAAACTCGTTGGCCAGCGTGGAGGCGATGGAGTTGCCAGCTTCAAACAGGCCGGTCGTAAACACGGTGGAGTTACCAATCACGAAGGTGACGGCCATCGTTTCGCCCAGTGCACGACCCAGGCCGAGCATGATGCCGCCTACCACGCCGGTTTTGGTGTACGGCAGTACCACGTGACGCACGACTTCCCAGGTAGTGCCACCCAGGCCGTAGGCCGATTCTTTCAGCATCGGCGGTACCACTTCGAATACGTCGCGCATTACCGAGGCAATGAACGGGATGATCATGATCGCCAGGATCAGGCCGGCGGTGAAAATGCCGATGCCCATCGGGGCGCCCTGGAACAGGAAACCGATCAGCGGCAGCTCGCCCAGGTTTTCCAGGATCCACGGTTGCACGTATTCGCCGAACAGCGGGGCAAACACGAACAAGCCCCACATACCGTAGATGATGGACGGAATGCCTGCCAGCAGTTCGACTGCGATGCCCAGTGGGCGTTTTAGCAGCGGCGGGCAGAGCTCGGTCAGGAAGATGGCAATGCCAAAGCTGATCGGTACCGCGATCAGCAGGGCAATGAAGGAAGTGACCAGCGTGCCGAAAATGGGTACTACGGCGCCGAACTGCTCGGCTACCGGGTCCCAGTCGGTGCTGGTGAGGAAGCCCCAGCCAAAGTGCTTGATGCTGGGCATGGCGCCGATCAGCAGCGAAATCAGGATGCCGATCAGCATCGCCAGCACCAGGAAGGCAAAGAAGCGGGTCGCCAGCCGGAATGCCGAATCGAGCATCATCTGCCGTTTGAGGTGGGCGGCGTACTGGTTGTTTTCCATGGACATTCTCTAGAGCGCTTGCAGACAAAAAGCCGGGGGCGGTGCCCCGGCCTGCGTTGCGGTAACTACGTCAGCTTATTTCCACACCGGGGCGCCGGCAGCGTCGGTGATCTGCTTCCAGCTGTTGCGGATGGTAGTTTTTACGTTGGCCGGCATCGGAACGTAATCCAGCTGCGAGGCAACGGCGTCGCCATTGGTGTAAGCCCAGTCAAAGAACTTCAGGGCTTCCAGACCTTGCGCCGGCTTGTCCTGCTTCTTGTGCATCAGGATGAAGGTGGCGCCGGACAGCGGCCAGGTGTCTTTACCCGGCTGGTTGGTCAGGATCAGGTAGAAGCCAGGGGCCTTGGCCCAGTCAGCGTTGGCCGCAGCGGCCTTGAAGGTGCTGTCATCCGGGTTCACGAAAGAACCGGCGGCGTTCTGCATCTGGGTGTGGGCAATCTTGTTTTGCTTGGCGTAGGCGTATTCCACGTAGCCAATGGCACCCTTGATGCGGGTAACGTAGTTGGCCACGCCTTCGTTGCCTTTACCGCCCACACCAACGGTCCACTTCACCGCAGAGTTGGCACCGATGGTGCTGTTCCATTCCGGCGAAACTTTGGACAGGTAGTTGGTGAAGATGAAGGTAGTGCCGGAGCCGTCAGAGCGACGTACCACAGTAATTTTCTGGTCCGGCAGTTTTACGCCCGGGTTCAGTTTGGCGATGGCAGCGTCGTTCCAGTTGGCTACCTTGCCCAGATAGATGTCTGCCAGCAGCGGGCCGGTAAGTTTCAGCTGGCCAGCGGCAATGCCCGGAACGTTAACCACCGGAACCACACCACCGATCACGGTCGGGAACTGGGTCAGTCCGGACTTTTCCAGCTCTTCCGGTTTCAGCGGCATGTCGGAGGCGCCGAAATCGACAGTCTTCGATTGAATCTGTTTGATACCACCACCGGAACCGATGGACTGGTAGTTCATGTTGTTGTTGGTCTTGGCTTTGTAAGCCTCGGCCCATTTGGCGTACAGCGGGTACGGGAAAGTAGCGCCCGCGCCAGTAATATCAGCCGCAAACGCGTGGCCTGCGACAAAACCGGAAAAAGCCAGAGTGGCGACCAGGCGAGTAGTGTGCTTCATTGCATGCTCCAAAGGTTAACGGCGTGTTGCGATGGAGTGCATCGTAATGGTCGGTAGTTTCAGAAATATTACAGTTCGTCACATTACGGACAGGGGGGCTGACACTGGTATAATCGGCCGAATATTCAATGTGTCGGCAAGGAAAGCGTGATGAGCAGCAAGCTGGTAATCGGTAACTGGAAGATGAACGGGCGCCATGCGGCCAACCTGGCGTTGCTGGGGCAGATGCTGGAAAACGCCGACATCAACCGTGATGGCGTGGGCCTGGCCGCCCCTGCGGTATACCTGGCTCAGCTGGCCAGCGTGCTGCAAGGCAGTGCCATGGCGGTCGCGGCACAGGATGTCAGTCGCTTTGCCACCGACGGTGCATTTACTGGTGAAAATAGCGCCCAGATGCTGGCGGACGTCGGCTGCCGTTACGTTCTGATCGGGCATTCCGAGCGTCGCCAGTACTTCGGCGAGCAGAACGACGCCTTGTCGGCCAAGCTGCAGGCTGTGGCCGCCGCTGGCATGGTTCCGGTGTTGTGCGTGGGCGAAACGCTAGCCGAGCGTGAAGCGGGGCAGGAGCTGGCCGTCATCAGCCAGCAACTGGAGGCTTTGGCTGCGATCAAGGGTCAGGAATACGTGGTAGCTTACGAACCGGTATGGGCCATCGGTACCGGCAAGGTGGCCACCATCGAGCAGATTGATGCAGTGCACCAGCAGATCCGGGCGCTCGTGTTGCAATGCTATGGTGCGTCTGATAGTATTCGCGTCCTCTACGGCGGAAGCGTCAAGGCAGACAATGCCGACGCAATCCTGTCGCTGGCAAGTGTCGGTGGCGCCTTGGTTGGTGGTGCGTCCCTCGAGGTTAACGGATTTGGCAAGATTTGCCAGGCTGCTAAAAAGTTGATATAGTATGGAACTCTTGAATACGTTTGCACTTGTCGCGCTGATTGTTTCCGCGCTGGCAATTATCGTCCTTGTCCTGATGCAGCATGGCAAGGGGGCTGATATGGGTGCTGCCTTTGGTGGCGGTTCCTCGGGAAGTCTGTTTGGTGCAAGCGGTTCCGCAAATTTCCTGAGCAGGGCTACCGCATTGTCGGCTGTTGTGTTCTTTTCGATGCTGATGCTGATTAGCTACTTGCACGTTGCAAACGACAGCAAGCTGGGCGTGATGGAGTCGGCAGTCGAAAAAGCTGTACCGCAAATCCCGGGCGGTGCCGCTAAGGGTAATGCCTCCGGAGTGATTCCGGAATAAAAGTTAAAATTGTGCCGACATGGTGAAATTGGTAGACACGCTATCTTGAGGGGGTAGTGGCCGTAGGCTGTGTGAGTTCGAGTCTCACTGTCGGCACCACATTCAAAAAACAGGCCGCCGGGATTCCGGTGGCCTGTTTTGTTTGGAGTCAAGGAGGTTGATCCTCCTTTCTTTTAGGGGTGTGCGGGAAATGCTGCAAAATTACTTTCCCATTCTGTTGTTTGTCGTCGTCGGCCTTCTGGTCGGGGTAGCGCCGCTGGTGCTGGGCTGGTTGCTGGCACCTAACCGTCCTGATCCGGAAAAACTGTCTCCCTACGAGTGCGGTTTTGAAGCCTTCGAAGACGCACGAATGAAGTTTGATGTCAGGTACTACCTGATTGCCATTCTTTTCATCCTTTTCGATCTGGAAGTCGCATTCCTGGTTCCCTGGGCCGTGGTGTTCAAGGAGTTGGGCGTGTATGGCTTCGGCGTCATGCTTGAATTCCTCACCGTCCTGACACTTGGCTTTATTTACATGTGGAAAAAAGGAGCGCTGGAATGGGAGTAGAAGGCATTCTCGAAAAGGGCTTTGTCACCACCACTGCTGACAAGCTGATCAACTGGACGCGTACCGGCTCGCTGTGGCCGATGACGTTCGGTCTGGCCTGTTGTGCCGTAGAGATGATGCACGCCGGTGCGGCCCGTTATGACCTGGACCGTTTCGGTATCGTGTTCCGTCCCAGTCCGCGTCAGTCCGATCTGATGATCGTGGCAGGTACCCTCTGTAACAAGATGGCGCCCGCCCTGCGCAAGGTTTACGACCAGATGGCCGAACCGCGCTGGGTAATCTCCATGGGTTCCTGTGCCAACGGTGGTGGCTACTACCACTATTCCTACTCTGTCGTGCGCGGTTGCGACCGCATCGTGCCGGTAGATGTCTATGTTCCGGGCTGTCCGCCGACCGCAGAAGCGCTGCTGTACGGCATCATCCAGCTGCAGAACAAGATCAAGCGTACCAACACCATCGCCCGCTGAGGTATCCCCCATGTCTTTGAAAGTGGAAGAGCTCAAGTCGGCGGTTGAACAGGTGCTCGGTGACAAGCTGGTCAGCACCAAGATCGCCCTGGGCGAGCTGACCATCGTCTGCAAGTCTGCCGATACCGTGGCCGTCATGACCGCCCTGCGCGATCACGAAACCCTGCGTTTCGAACAGTGCATCGACATCTGCGGCATGGACTACAGCACCTATAAAGACGAGCCGCAAGACGGCCCGCGCTTTGCCGTTGTCTACCACCTGCTGTCGCTGCAGCACAATGCCCGCATCCGCGTGCGCATTTTTGCCGAAGACGACGCTTTCCCGGTTGTGCCCAGCGTGAACGCCATCTGGTCTGCGGCCAACTGGTTCGAGCGCGAAGCGTTCGACCTGTTCGGCATCATCTTTGAAGGCCACCCGGACCTGCGCCGCATCCTGACCGACTACGGTTTTGTCGGCCACCCGTTCCGCAAGGATTTCCCCGTATCCGGTCACGTGGAAATGCGTTACGACGCCGCACAACAACGTGTGATCTACCAGCCTGTAACCATCGAGCCGCGCGAAATCACGCCGCGCATCGTCCGCGAGGAGAACTACGGTGGCTGATATCCGTAACTACACGCTGAACTTTGGCCCGCAGCACCCGGCAGCGCACGGTGTGCTGCGTTTGGTGCTGGAGCTGGACGGTGAAGTCGTGCAACGTGCCGACCCGCACATCGGCCTGCTGCACCGCGGTACCGAAAAGCTGGCCGAAAGCAAGACCTTCATCCAGTCCCTGCCGTACATGGACCGTCTGGACTACGTGTCCATGATGTGTAACGAGCACGCCTACTGTCTGGCCATCGAAAAGCTGATGGGCATCGAAGTGCCCGAGCGTGCCCAGTACATCCGTGTGATGTTCGCCGAGATCACTCGTATCCTGAACCACTTGCTGTGGATCGGTGCGCACTCGATCGACATCGGAGCCATGACCATGTTCCTGTACGCTTTCCGCGAGCGTGAGGATCTGATGGACTGCTACGAAGCCGTGTCCGGCGCCCGTCTGCACGCAGCCTACTTCCGCCCGGGTGGTGTTTACCGCGACCTGCCGGACAGCATGCCGCAGTACAAGGCGTCCAAGATCCGCAACGCCAAAGAAATCGCGCGCCTGAACGAAACCCGTGCCGGCACCATGCTCGATTTCATCGAAGACTTCACTAAGCGCTTCCCGGCCTGTGTCGATGATTACGAAACCCTGCTGACAGATAACCGTATCTGGAAACAGCGTACCGTAAACATCGGTATCGTTAGCCCGGAGCGTGCCAAGAACCTCGGCATGACCGGCCCGATGCTGCGTGGCTCCGGCATTGCCTGGGACTTGCGCAAGACCCAGCCGTACGACGTATACGACCGCATGGACTTCGACGTGCCGGTAGGTGTGACAGGTGACTGCTACGACCGCTACCTGGTACGCGTGGAAGAAATGCGTCAGTCCAACCGCATCATTGCCCAGTGTGTGCAGTGGCTGAAGGCCAACCCGGGTCCGGTTATTACTGACAACCACAAGGTAGCCCCGCCTAGCCGCGAAAGCATGAAGTCGAACATGGAAGAACTGATCCATCACTTCAAGCTGTTCACCGAAGGCATGCACGTGCCGGAAGGCGAAGCCTACGCTGCGGTAGAACACCCGAAAGGCGAATTCGGCATCTATCTGGTATCCGACGGCGCCAACAAGCCGTACCGCCTGAAGATCCGTGCGCCGGGTTACGCGCATCTGGCCAGCCTGGATGAAATGTCGCGTGGCCACATGATTGCCGACGTGGTGGCCATCATTGGTACGCAGGATATCGTGTTTGGGGAGATTGACCGCTGATGTTATCCGCAGAATCGCTAGCCAAGATTGATCGCGAGCTGGCCAAGTACCCAGCCGATCAATTCCGTTCCGCAGCCATGTCGGCCCTGCGCATTGCGCTGACCGAACGCCGCGAGACCGGCAACACACCCGAAGAGCGTTGCCTGAACGCCGAGGTCATCGAGTTCGTGGCCAACTACATCGGCATTCCGCCGGTAGCGGCCTACGAAGTGGCCACGTTCTACAACATGTACGACATGAAACCGGTCGGCAAGTACAAGATCACCGTCTGTACCAACCTGCCGTGTGCACTGCAAGGTGGCGTCAATGCTGCCCAGTACATTTCGCAGAAGCTGGGTATCGCCCTGGGCGAAACCTCGGCTGATGGCAAGTACACCCTGCTGGAAGGCGAGTGCATGGGTGCTTGCGGCGACGCGCCGGTCCTGCTGCTGAACAATCACAAGATGTGCAGCTTCATGACCCCCGAAGCAATCGATAAGAAACTGGCGGAGTTGGAATAATGGCAGTCTTCGTCAATGGTGTGATTTTTGAGGGCGTGGACACCGCCGCCCAGGATTGCTGGCGCATCGACGCCTATATGGCACGCGGTGGCTACCAGGCCCTGAAGAAGATCCTGGACGCCAAGATGCCGCAGGAAGACGTGATCGCCGAAGTGAAAAACTCCGGCCTGCGTGGTCGTGGCGGTGCCGGCTTCCCTACCGGTCTGAAGTGGAGCTTCATGCCGCGTTCGTTCCCGGGTGACAAGTACGTCGTCTGCAATACAGATGAGGGCGAACCGGGCACTTTCAAGGACCGCGACATCCTGCTGTACAACCCGCACGCGCTGATCGAAGGCATGATCATCGCCGGCTACGCCATGGGTTGCAAAGCCGGTTACAACTACATTCACGGTGAAATCTTCGAAGCCTACGAGCTGTTCGAAGAGGCGCTGGACGAAGCACGCAAGGCCGGCTTCCTGGGTCAGAACATCCTGGGTACCGACTTCAGCTTCGATCTGTTCGCCCACCACGGCTACGGCGCCTACATCTGTGGCGAGGAAACCGCGCTGCTGGAATCGCTGGAAGGCAAAAAAGGCCAACCGCGCTTCAAGCCGCCGTTCCCGGCCAGCTTCGGCCTGTACGGCAAGCCGACCACCATCAACAACACCGAATCGTTCGCGTCGGTGCCGTTCATCATTCGCGACGGCGGCCAGAAATTCCTGGAGGCCGGCAAGCCGAACAACGGTGGTACCAAGCTGTTCTCGATCTCCGGCCACGTTAATCGTCCGGGCAACTACGAGATTCCGCTGGGCACCCCGTTTGCCACCCTGCTGGAAATGGCGGGCGGCATGAAAGACGGCAAGAAACTGAAAGCCGTGATTCCGGGTGGTTCGTCGGCGCCGGTGCTGCCGGGCGACGTGATGATGGGCCTGACCATGGATTACGACAGCATCTCCAAAGCCGGCTCCATGCTGGGTTCGGGTGCCGTGATCGTGATGAACGAAGACGTCTGCATGGTAAAAGCGCTGGAACGTCTGGCGTACTTCTACCATGAAGAGTCTTGCGGCCAGTGTACGCCGTGCCGCGAAGGCACCGGCTGGCTGTACAAGGTCATCCATCGCATCGCCAACGGCGAAGGCCGTCCTGGCGATCTGGAGTTGCTGGATTCGGTTGGCAACAACATGGCAGGCCGCACCATCTGCGCCCTGGCCGATGCCGCTGTGTTCCCGGTTCGTAGCTTCACCAAGCACTTCCGTCATGAGTTCGAGTACCTGATCGAACACAAGAAGTCGCTGGTGGATCACAAATGGTGTTGAGCGATGCTTGAAATCGAAATCGACGGTAAAAAACTGACAGTCAACCAGGGCAGCACCATCATCGATGCCGCCCATACTGCCGGTACCTACATCCCCCACTTCTGCTACCACAAGAAGCTGTCCATTGCGGCCAACTGCCGCATGTGCCTGGTAGAAGTGGAAAAAGCACCGAAGCCGCTGCCTGCCTGCGCCACGCCGGTAACAGATGGCATGAAAGTGCACACTGCGTCCCCGCTGGCCAAAAAGGCTCAGCAGGGCGTGATGGAATTCCTGCTGATCAACCACCCGCTGGATTGCCCGATCTGCGACCAGGGCGGCGAATGCCAGCTGCAAGACCTGGCCGTGGGCTACGGTAACTCCGGTTCGCGCTACCAAGAAGAAAAGCGCGTTGTGGTGGGTAAAGACATGGGCCCGCTGGTTTCCGCCGAGGAAATGAGCCGCTGCATTCACTGTACCCGCTGCGTACGCTTCACCGACGAAATCGGTGGCTTCCAGGAAATCGGTATGGCCAACCGCAGCGAGTTCTCGGAAATCATGCCTTACCTGGGCAAGACCGTTAACTCGGAAATCTCCGGTAACGTCATCGATCTGTGCCCGGTGGGTGCGCTCACTTCCAAACCGTTCCGCTACAGCACCCGTGCCTGGGAGCTGTCGCGTCGCAAGTCGGTTAGCCCGCACGACGGCCTGGGTGCCAACCTGATCGTTCAGGTGAAGCAAAACCAGGTAATGCGCGTGCTGCCGCTGGAAAACGAAGCCATCAACGAATGCTGGCTGGCTGACCGCGACCGTTTCTCGTACGAAGGCCTGAACAGCGCCGAGCGCCTGCACAAGCCGATGATCAAGTTCGACGGCAAGTGGCACGAAACCGACTGGCAGACCGCGCTGGAATACGTGGTGAAAGGCCTGAACGGTGTATCTGCCGATCACGGCAAGGACGCCATCGGCTTCCTGACCAGTGCACACAGCACCACCGAAGAACTGTACCTGGCCCAGAAACTGGCCCGCAGCTTCGGCGTGAACAACATTGACGCCGCCCTGCGCCGTAGTGACAGCCGTGTGGCTGCCGCTCAGCAAGGTGCGCTGTGGCTGGGTTCTTCCATCGTGGAGCTGGCCGCGGCCAAGTCCATCCTGATGGTGGGCTCCTCGCAGCGTCAGGAACAGCCGCTGCTGGCCTCGCGTATCCGCCAGGCGGTGAAGAAAGGTACCCAGCTCAACGTACTGCACATCGCCGACGACGAGCTGTTTACCGCGCTGAACGCCAAGCTGATCGTGTCCCCGGCTGCGCTGGTGAATGGTCTGGCCCAAGTGCTGAAAGCGGCTGTTGCCGTTAAAGGCGCGGATACCGCACTGGATCTGGCTGCGGCCAACGTTTCGGCCGAGGCGCAAGCCATCGCCGACAGCCTGTGCGCTACCGACAACGCCGCCATCATCCTGGGTAACGTTGCGCAGCACCACCCGGCCTTTGCCGAGCTGCTGGCGCTGGCGCAAGAGCTGTCCCGCGTGACTGGCGCCCGTTTCGGCATTACCGCCGAAGCCGCCAACAGCGTGGGTGCCGACATCGCCGGTGCCAACCCGGCCCGTGGCCCGATGGGCGCTGCCGTGACTGCCGGTCTGTCCGCTGCTGCCATGCTGGCCGCACCGCGCAAGGCTTACTTCCTGCTGAACACCGAAGTGGAAGCCGACACCTACAACGGCCAGCAAGCCGTTGCCGCCATGAAACAGGCGGCTACCGTGATTGCGCTGACCGCCTACAAGGGTGCCGGTCTGCTGGATTACGCCGACGTGCTGCTGCCGATCGCCCCGTTTGCCGAAACCGCCGGTTCCTTCGTGAACATGGAAGGCAAGCTGCAGAGCTTCAACGGCGTGGTGCGCCCGCAAGGCGAAGCCCGTCCGGCGTGGAAAGTACTGCGTGTGCTGGGCAATATGCTGGGTCTGGAAGGCTTCGAGTTCAACGCCGCTGAAGAAGTGCGCGCCGAACTGCTGGCTAAAGGTGATATCGCGGCCAAACTGGGCAATGCGGTACAGGGCGTTGCGGCCAACGTGGCTGCCGCTGCTGCCGGCCTGGTTCGCGCTGGCGAGGTACCGCTGTACCACGCCGATGCCATCTGCCGCCGTGCCGACTCCCTGCAGCAAACCGCCGCCGCCGCGACCCCGGTCGTGAGCCTGAACCCGGCCGATGCCGCCCGTCTGGGCCTGAACGACGGCGACAACGCCGTGGTATCGCAAGGTGAAGCCTCGGTAACCCTGCAAGTACGTGCCGACAAGGCGCTGGCTGAAGGTGTGGTACGCGTTGCTGCGGCCCATCCGGCAACTCAGCAGCTGGGCGGCATGTTCGACCCGATTCAGATCAAGCGAGGTTAATCCATGGAACTTCTGCAAAGTTTGCTGGGTAACGATGCCGGTCTGGCAGTGTGGACACTGCTGAAGATCGTTGCCATCGTTGCTCCGCTGATGATTGGTGTAGCCTACCTGACGCTCGCCGAGCGTAAGGTGATCGGCTACATGCAGATCCGTATCGGCCCCAACCGCGTCGGCCCGAAAGGGCTGCTGCAGCCACTGGCTGACGGCGTCAAGCTGTTGATGAAGGAAATCATCCTGCCGACCCAGTCGAGCAAGGGTCTGTTCCTGGTTGCTCCGGTGCTGGCCATCATGCCGGCGCTGGCAGCCTGGGCGGTGATTCCGTTCAACGACACCATGGTGCTGGCCAACATCAACGCGTCGCTGCTGTACATCATGGCCATCACCTCGATGGGCGTGTACGGCGTGATCGTTGCCGGCTGGGCGGGTAACTCCAAGTACTCCTTCCTGGGCGCGCTGCGTTCGTCGGCACAGATCGTGTCCTACGAACTGGCCATGGGCTTTGCCCTGGTCGGCGTGATGATGGTTACCAGCAGCCTGAACCTGATCGACATCGTCAATCAGCAAGGGCAGGGCATTGCCGGTGGTTCCATCTTCTCCTGGAACTGGCTGCCGCTGTTCCCGTTGTTCCTGGTGTACCTGATCTCCGGCGTCGCCGAGACCAACCGTGCGCCGTTCGACGTGGCCGAAGGTGAATCCGAGATCGTGGCCGGTTTCCACGTGGAATACTCCGGCATGGCCTTTGCCATCTTCTTCCTGGCCGAATACGCCAACATGATCCTGGTGGCGGCACTGACCTCCATCATGTTCCTGGGTGGCTGGCTGTCGCCGTTCCCGGCCAGCTGGGGCGCGCTGGGTACTGCCAGCATGCTGTGGCTGCTGGTGAAGATGTCGCTGGTGCTGTTCTGCTTCCTGTGGTTCCGTGCAACGTTCCCGCGCTACCGCTATGACCAGATCATGCGTCTGGGCTGGAAGGTGTTCATTCCGGTGACGCTGGTTTCGATTCTGGTTCTGGGCGTGTGGATGCTGAGTCCGCTGTCGCTGTGGAAGTGATGGAGCATAAAGCATGGAAATGATCCGCAATTTTTTCAAAACCTTCCTGCTGGTGGAACTGGTGCAGGGCTTGATGGTGACCGGTCGTCACTTCTTTGCCCGCAAGATCACCGTCCAGTTCCCGGAAGAGAAGACACCGATTTCGCCGCGCTTCCGCGGCCTGCACGCCCAGCGCCGTTACGCTAACGGCGAGGAGCGCTGCATCGCCTGTAAGCTGTGCGAAGCGGTGTGCCCGGCCATGGCCATCACCATCGAGTCCGAACAGCGCGACGACGGCACCCGCCGTACCAGCCGCTACGATATCGACTTGACCAAGTGCATCTTCTGCGGCTTCTGCGAGGAAGCCTGCCCGGTGGATGCCATCGTCGAGACGCATATCTTCGAATATCACGGCGAGAAACGTGGCGATCTGTACTACACCAAACCGATGCTGCTGGCGGTAGGTGACAAGTACGAAGCCGAAATCGCGGCCAACAAGGCTGCCGATGCCAAGTATCGCTAAGGGGGATTCATGAGCTTTCAGGCTGTCGTTTTCTATATTCTGTCGGCGATCCTGATCTTCGCGGGTTTCCGCGTGGTGACGGCAAAAAACCCGGTACACGCTGCGCTGTACCTGGTGCTGGCATTCTTCACGGCGTCCGGCCACTGGCTGCTGCTGCAAGCGGAATTCCTCGCGATTGCACTGGTACTGGTGTACGTCGGCGCGGTCATGGTGCTGTTCCTGTTTGTAGTGATGATGCTGGACATCAACGTCGAGAAGCTGCGTGAAGGCTTCTGGCGCCACTTCCCGCAGGCAGCCTTCGTGGCCCTGATCATGGTGGCCGAGATGGTGCTGATTCTGTCCAGCCCGGAAGCCCACCTGGCCGACGTGAAGCCGGCCGCTGCGGCCGCTGCCGCCGGCGAGATCAGCAACGTGAAGGTGCTGGGTCGTCAGCTGTACACCACCTACCTGCTGGCTTTTGAAGCCGCGGCCGTGATCCTGCTGGTGGCCATGGTGGCTGCCATCGGCATCACCATCCGTCAGCGCAAGGACAGCAAGTATGTCGATCCGGGGGTACAAGTACGCGTGCAGAGCAAAGACCGCGTACGTGTCGTGAAAATGGACGCTGTGAAGCGCCAGGACGACGCCGTATCCGATTCTAACGAGCAACAGGCCTGACGGCCGTAGATTGGGAGGACACGTGCTTACACTCACACACTTCCTGGTGCTGGCCGGCATCCTGTTCGCCATCAGCGTGCTGGGTATTTTCCTGAACCGGAAAAACCTCATCGTGCTGCTGATGGCCATCGAGCTGATGCTGCTCGCGGTGAACTACAACTTCATCGCTTTCTCGCACTACCTGTCGGATTCGGCAGGGCAGATTTTCGTCTTCTTCATCCTGACCGTGGCGGCCGCTGAGTCCGCCATCGGTCTGGCGATCCTGGTGGTTCTGTTCCGTAACCTGGACACCATCAACGTAGAAGACTTGGGCAGCCTCAAAGGCTAAAGAAACCGGATTTCAATTCTAAAAAGCACGACAAACATGGATATGAAGAGCTTATACCTGCTGATCGCGCTCTCACCGCTGGTGGGATCGATCATTGCAGGCCTGTTTGGATGGGCGATTGGTCGCCGTGCTGCTCACGTCGTGACGATTCTCGGCGTAGCGGTATCGGCGGTTCTGTCGATCGGCGTACTGAAGGGCTTCCTTGATGGAAGCGCCCAGGTATTCAACGGCCCTGTCTACACCTGGCTGACGGTAGGTGGTTTTGAATTCTCCGTCGGTTTCCTGGTGGACTCCCTGACCGCGATGATGCTGGTGGTGGTAACCAGCGTGTCGCTGATGGTGCACATCTATACCATCGGCTACATGCACGAAGATCCGGGTTACCAGCGTTTCTTCAGCTACATCTCGCTGTTCACCTTCTCGATGCTGATGCTGGTGATGTCCAACAACTTCATCCAGCTGTTCTTCGGCTGGGAAGCGGTTGGTCTGGTGTCCTACCTGCTGATCGGCTTCTGGTTCAAGCGTCCGACCGCCATCTTCGCCAACCTGAAGGCGTTTTTGGTGAACCGTGTGGGTGACTTCGGCTTCCTGCTGGGTATCGGTATGGTGCTGGCTTACTTCGGCGGCTCGCTGAACTACAGCGACGTGTTCGCTGCAGCGCCGGCGCTGGCCAGCAAGACCGTGCAGATCATCCCGGGCGTAGAGTGGTCGCTGATGACCGTTACCTGCATCCTGCTGTTCATCGGCGCGATGGGTAAATCGGCACAGTTCCCGCTGCACGTGTGGCTGCCGGACTCGATGGAAGGCCCGACCCCGATTTCCGCGCTGATCCACGCCGCCACCATGGTGACGGCCGGTATCTTCATGGTGTCGCGCATGAGCCCGCTGTTCGAACTGTCCGACACCGCGCTGAACGTCGTGATGGTGGCTGGTTCGATTACCGCGCTGTTCATGGGTTTCCTGGGCATCGTGCAGAACGACATCAAGCGTGTGGTGGCTTACTCCACCCTGTCGCAGCTGGGTTACATGACTGTGGCACTGGGCGCGTCTGCCTACTCCGTGGCCATGTTCCACGTGATGACCCACGCCTTCTTCAAGGCACTGCTGTTCCTGGCAGCCGGTTCCGTGATCATGGGCATGCACCACGATCAGGACATGCGCAATATGGGTGGTCTGCACAAGTACATGCCGGTGACCTGGCTGACTTCGCTGCTCGGCTCGCTGGCGCTGATCGGTACCCCGTTCTTCTCCGGCTTCTACTCCAAGGATTCCATCATCCTGGCGGTAGAGCACAGCAACCTGGCCGCTTCCGGTTTTGCCTACTTTGCCGTGATTGCCGGTGTGTTCGTCACCGCTTTCTACTCCTTCCGCATGTACTTCCTGGTCTTCCATGGCAAGGAACGCTGGATGGAAGCGAAGCATGATGATCATCACCATCACGACGATGACCACGGTGACGACCATCACCATGGCCTGGGCCCGAACGACAAACCGTACGAATCGCCGTGGGTAGTGACCCTGCCGCTGACGCTGCTGGCCATTCCGTCGGTACTGATCGGTTTCTTTGCGCTGCACCCGCTGGTAGGGGGCGAATTCTTCAAGGGCGTGATCTACACCAACCTGGAGAAACACCCGGGGCTGGAAGCCGCGATGCATCATGCACATGATGCCGTCGCCATGGGCACGCATGCCTTCGTGACGCTGCCGTTCTGGTTGGCCGCTGCCGGCGTTGCCGTGGCCTGGTTCTTCTACATGAAGGCGCCGCATATCCCGGCCGCAATCAAACAGAAGTTCTCTGCCGTGCACACGCTGCTGGAAAACAAATACTACCTGGACGAAATCTATTTCGGCATCTTCGCCAAGGGCTCGCGTGCCCTGGGTACTTTCTTCTGGAAAGTGGGCGACATGCTGCTGATCGACGGCCTGCTGGTAAACGGCTCGGCGCGTCTGGTGGGCTACTTCTCCAGCGTGGTTCGCAAGCTGCAGACCGGTTTCATCTACAGCTACGCCGCCATCATGATTGTTGGCGTGCTGGTGCTGATGACTTACTGGTTCAAGCCGCTGATCCTGCGCTAAGGGTTGGTTACCGGAATCGATTCAACAAATAGGTTATCTATATGTTTTCTAATCCTTTGAGTCTGGTGATCTGGACTCCGATCGTGGCGGGCCTGCTGGTGCTGGCCACCGGCGGCGACCAGCGTGCCACGCTGGCGCGCTGGCTGGCACTGGCTGGCGCCCTGGCGGGGTTCCTGGTGTCGCTGCCGTTGTTTACCCAGTTCAACAACCTGCATGGCGGCATGCAGTTTGTTGAAAACCTGCCGTGGATCGAATCGCTGGGCATTCGTTACCACCTTGGTGTGGACGGCATTTCCATGCTGTTCATCGTGCTCAACAGCTTCACCACGCTGATGGTGGTGCTGGCGGGCTGGGAAGTGATCCAGAAGCGTGCTGCGCAGTACATGGCGGCCTTCCTGATCATGTCGGGCCTGATCAACGGTGCCTTTGCCGCACTGGATGCGATCCTGTTCTACGTGTTCTTCGAGGGCATGCTGATCCCGATGTACCTGATCATCGGTGTGTGGGGCGGTCCGCGTCGCGTGTACGCGTCGGTAAAGTTCTTCCTGTACACGCTGCTGGGTTCGCTGCTGATGCTGGTGGCCTTCATCTACCTGTACTTCCAGGCTGGCAAGACCTTCGACATCCAGGCGTTCCAGGCATTGGCCAAGATCCCGAGTGACGTGCAGATCCTGCTGTTCGTGGCCTTCTTCCTGTCGTTTGCGGTAAAAGTGCCGATGTGGCCGGTGCATACCTGGCTGCCGGATGCCCACGTGGAAGCGCCGACCGGTGGTTCCATGGTGCTGGCTGCCATCACCCTGAAGATCGGTGCTTACGGCTTCCTGCGTTTTGCCCTGCCGATCGTGCCGGATGCAGCCCTGCAACTGGCGCCGATGATGGTAGGCCTGTCGCTGGTGGCCGTGGTGTACATCGGCCTGGTGGCGCTGGTACAGACCGACATGAAGAAACTGGTGGCGTACTCCTCCATTTCCCACATGGGCTTCGTGACGCTGGGCATGTTCCTGTTCACCGGTAGCCAACTGAACACCTGGGCGCTGGAAGGTGCACTGGTACAGATGGTGTCGCACGGTTTCGTGTCTGCCGGCATGTTCTTCTGCATTGGCGTGATGTACGACCGCGTACACAGCCGCAACATCGCCGACTATGGCGGTGTGGCCAACAAGATGCCGATCTTTGCTGCCTTCATGATGCTGTTCGCGATGGCCAACTCCGGTCTGCCGGCAACCTCCGGCTTCGTCGGTGAGTTCATGGTGATCATGGGTGCGGTACAAGTGAACTTCTGGGTAGCCGCCCTGGCCGCCACCACGCTGATCTTCGGCGCCGCGTACACCCTGTGGATGTACAAGCGCGTGATCTTCGGTGATGTGGGTAACGACCATGTGGCCGAGATGCAGGACGTGAACAAGCGCGAGTTCCTGGTGCTGGCCATTCTGGCTATCGCAGTACTGGGTATGGGCCTGTGGCCGAACGTGTTCGTGGAGAAGATGCACCTTTCCGTGAACGACCTGATCGCGCACGTTGCGCAAAGCAAGCTCTAAGCTTACAAGGACAACGCTAATGAATTGGGCTGATCTCAACCTGATGCCGGCATTGCCCGAGATTTTTCTGCTCGGAGCCTTGCTCGTCATCCTGATGCTGGACCTGTTCCTGTCGGACGCCAAACGCGGCGTTACCTACGCGCTGTCGTTGGTAACGCTGGCCGTGGCCGCGTTCCTGCAGGTTTCCACCTTCGAAACCTTTAGCACCATTACCCTCAGCGGCCTGTTTGTCGATGACCCGATGTCGGACATCGTCAAGGTGGCCATGTATGGCGTCACCGCCACCGTACTGGTCTACACCCGTCAGTATGTGAAAGACCGCGGCCTGTTCAAGGGCGAGTACTACACGCTGGCATTGTTTGCCCTGCTGGGCATGAACCTGATGGTGTCGGCTGGCAACTTTATCAGCCTGTACATGGGCCTGGAGCTGCTGTCGCTGTCGCTGGTATCGCTGATCGCGCTGCAGCGTGATTCGGTCAAAGCCACTGAAGCTGCAATGAAGTACTTCGTACTGAGCGCGCTGGCCTCCGGTCTGCTGCTGTACGGCATGTCCATGGTGTACGGTGCGACCGGCTCGCTGGATCTGCCGACCGTGGCCAAAGCCATCACTGGCGGTAGCGCCAACGGCACGCTGCTGGTATTCGGCCTGGTGTTCCTGGTTGCTGGTCTGGCGTTCAAGCTGGGTGCCGTACCGTTCCACATGTGGGTACCGGACGTGTACCAAGGCTCGCCGACTGCGCTGACGCTGATGATCGGCGCTGCGCCGAAACTGGCTGCCTTCGTGTTCGTGATCCGCATCCTGGTGCAGGGCATGGGCGCATTGGTAGCTGATTGGCAGGGCATGCTGATCATTCTGGCCGTGCTGTCGATGGCCATCGGTAACATCACCGCCATCGCGCAAACCAACATCAAGCGGATGCTGGCGTACTCCACCATCTCGCACATGGGCTTCCTGCTGCTGGGTATCCTGGCCGGCACCCCGGAAGGTTACGCGTCGTCGCTGTTCTACGCCGTGATCTACGTGCTGACCACCCTGGTGGGCTTCGGTATCCTGCTGGGCCTGTCGCGCGCCGGTTTTGAATGCGAAACCCTGGACGACCTGAAAGGCCTGAACGGCCGCAACAGCTGGTACGCACTGCTGATGCTGCTGGCGCTGTTCTCGATGGCTGGTATTCCGCCGCTGGCTGGCTTCTACGCCAAGTTCGCGGTGATCCAGGCGATCGTCAACATCAATCTGGTATGGCTGGCTGTGGTGGCGGTGATCATGTCGCTGATCGGTGCCTTCTACTACCTGCGCGCCGTGAAGCTGATGTACTTCGATGATGTGCAGGACAACAGCGCTATCACCATGCCGGCAGACATGAAGCTGGTGCTGTCGGTAAACGGCGTGGCCTTGCTGGTACTGGGTGTGATGCCGGAACGTCTGGTCGCCCTGTGTGTCGAAGCGCTGCAACTGTCGCTTCACAGCCTGTAACCAAGGAACCGTTTCGTGGAAACCAGCGTTATCACTCTGCTCGTACTGGCCTTTATTGCGGCCAACCTGCCATTCGTCACCACGCGTTTGGCCGGTATCAAGAAACTGGCCAGCAAGCATTTCGGCTGGCACTTGCTGGAACTGGTAACGCTGTACCTGCTGCTGGGCTTGCTGTCGCGTGTGCTGGAAGGGCGTTACAGCCCGGTACACGCGCAGAACTGGCAGTTCTACGTCACCACCTTTTCGTTGTTTCTGGTGTTTGCCTTCCCGGGTTTCGTGGCCCGTTACTTCTGGAAGGTGCGCGGTCTGTAAGCCTGACCGCCCCAAGCAAAGCCCGGCATCTGCCGGGCTTTTTGTTTGTTGGCTGCCTGATGACGCCCTATGTTGGCCGCAGCGTGCCCCGCAATGCGATGTGGCATGCAGGTTTCAGCGCAGTAATCGATACGATGTGATGGTCGCCATCGCGCCAGGAGATAACAGCGTGATATGGCAATGGCGCAGCGGCATGCAGTACGCGGCAGTTTGGTCCGTGCGTGTTGGCCGCATCCGTCACGCCATAAATAAACCGCTGCCAGGGCAGCGGTTTTGCATGGGGTGGCGGAGGTCGCTTAGTAAAAGCGCGCTTCGCCTTGTGGCCGGCTCTTGAAGCGTTTGTGTAGCCAGTAGTACTGCTCGGGCATTTCCAGCACCCGCTCTTCCAGAAAGGCATTCATGCGGCGGGTGTCGGCCACCACATCCTCGCTGGGGTAGTTGTCCCAGGCCGGGTACAGGTCCAGCACAAAGCGGCTGCCCACACGGCGGGCGATGGCCGGTACGACCTTGGCGCGGGCCAGGCCGGCAATGCGCGACAGGCCGGTAATGGTGGCAGCATCGGTGGCGAAGAATTTCACGAACACCGAGTCGCGGGCGCCAAAGTCCTGGTCCGGCAGGTACAGGAAGGGCGTGTGGTCCTTGCGCATGGCCTTGATGATGCTGCGCAGGCTTTCCTGACGCGACACGATGTAGGCGTTGTCGAAGCGGTTACGGCCCTTGTAGAACTGCTCGTCCAGCGTCTTGTTTTTCTGGTGCGAGTACACGCTGACCAGCGGTACCTCCAGGTTCAACCGGTAGGCGCACATCTCGAACGCCACAAAATGCGGGTAGAACAGGATCACATCCTCGCCGGCGTCGCGCAGGCGGGTGAGGTTTTCCAGGCCGCGGATGTCCACCAGGCTGCGCAGCCGCTCTGGCGACGACCACCACACCACACCGTATTCCAGTACCAGCTTCATCATTTCAACGAAATGGGCACGGATCAGCTGGCGGCGCTTGGCCGGGCTCATGTCGGGGAAGCACAAGCGCAGGTTGATCAGGCCGACTTTGCGGCGCGATTTGGCCAGCACATAGGCCAGCTGGCCTAGCAGCCAGGCCAGCGCGTGGATCAGGCGGACGGGCAGGAAATGAATCAGCCACAACAGGGCCAGGGCAAGTTTCATCAGACAGCTTTCACTCGGAATCGGGGGCAGGCGCGCCGGCAGGGCGCTTGTAACGGTTGTAACTCCACAGGTACTGCGCCGGCCAGCGGCGAATCAGCTGCTCTACCTGCTGGTTAAGGATGGCGCCATCCTGTGCCTTGTCGCCGCTAAACGGTTGCGTTTGGGGCTGGATGTGGACGGCAAAGCCCTGGCCATCGGGCAGGCGCTCGCCGGCAAACCATAGCACGGTGACGCCTTGCATCTGCGCCAGGCGCGGCAGCAGGCTCATGGTGAACGCCGGGCGGCCAAAGAACGGCGCCCACACCCCTTCGCCGCCACCGGGTACCTGGTCGGGCAGGATGATGGTGGCTTCGCCGGACTTCAGCGCCTTCATCAGGATGCGCACGCCAGCGGGCGTGGCCGGTGCGGTTTTGCCGTTACCG
The DNA here is from genome assembly GCF_007644045.2 of Vogesella urethralis. Lineage (GTDB taxonomy): Bacteria > Pseudomonadota > Gammaproteobacteria > Burkholderiales > Chromobacteriaceae > Vogesella > Vogesella urethralis. The sequence goes on along the minus strand of NZ_VMDW02000089.1, from coordinate 27,246 downwards.
CGCACCCGGCCCTCGTTCATGATCGGGCCCAGCCAGGCCAGCTTGGGTGGCTTGTACATCGCCGTCAACGGAAACGGCAACCGCGCGCTGAGGTAGCGGCCGGCGATATCGTAACTGCCCAGGTGCGGGGTGACAAAGATCAGGCCCTTGCCTTCCGCCAGCGCGGCTTCGACGTGTTCCCAGCCATAACAATGCTTTACCAGCGACACCATGTAGTCCGGTTCGCGGCACCAGGCAATCGCCAGCTCCAGCATGCCCTTGCCGCTTTCTGCGGCAGACTGTTTGACGAGCGCTTGCGAAAGCTGATAACTTCCTGCGATTTTACTCGTGTCGATGTTGTCGCGCAGACGCGCGCGGACGCGAGGCGACGCATAATAGAGCACGCGCCCGAGCAGGCTGCCCAGGGCATGCAGTAGCGGCAGCGGCAACGCGGCGATTGCCTGCAGGATCAAACGTGCGAGTCTAGTCATTGGGCTTGTACGCTATCGAAACGCGCTATTTTACCTTATAACTCACTGGCCATTATCTGGAACGAAGACAATGAGCGAATACCTCTTTACCTCTGAATCGGTCTCGGAAGGTCACCCGGACAAAGTAGCGGACCAGATCTCCGATGCGATTCTGGACGCCATCCTGACCCAGGACAAATACGCCCGCGTTGCGGCCGAAACCCTGGTCAATACCGGCTTGGCCGTACTGGCTGGCGAAATCACCACCACGGCCAACGTTGACTACATCAAGGTGGCGCGCGAAACCATCAAACGCATCGGTTACGACAGCTCCGAGCTGGGCTTCGACTACAACGGTTGCGCCGTGATGGTGTGCTACGACAAGCAGTCGCCGGACATCGCCCAGGGCGTGAACGAAGGCCAGGGCCTGGACCTGGAACAAGGTGCTGGCGACCAGGGCCTGATGTTCGGTTACGCGTGCGACGAAACCCCGACCCTGATGCCGTTCCCGATTTACTACGCGCACCGCCTGGTACAGCGTCAGGCCGAACTGCGCAAGGACGGCCGCCTGCCGTGGCTGCGCCCGGATGCCAAGAGCCAGATTACCTGCGTGTACGACACCGACACCGGTCTGCCCAAGCGCATCGACACCGTGGTGCTGTCCACCCAGCATCACCCGGACGTGGATTACGACACCCTGCGCGAAGCCGTGATCGAACAGATCATCAAGCCGGTACTGCCGGCCGACATGCTGACCGCCGACACCAAATACCTGATCAACCCGACCGGCCGCTTTGTGATTGGCGGCCCGCAAGGCGATTGCGGCCTGACCGGTCGCAAGATCATCGTCGACACCTACGGCGGTGCTGCACCGCACGGTGGTGGCGCTTTCTCCGGCAAGGACCCGTCCAAGGTAGACCGTTCCGCCGCCTACGCTTGCCGCTACGTGGCCAAGAACATCGTGGCTGCCGGTCTGGCCCGCCAGTGCCAGGTACAGGTTTCCTACGCCATCGGCGTGGCGCAACCGACCTCCATCGCGGTGGATACCTTCGGCACCAACGTGATCCCGAACGAGAAAATCGTCGAGCTGGTAAAACAGCACTTCGACCTGCGTCCGAAAGGCATCGTGCAGATGCTGGACCTGCTGCGTCCGATCTACGCCAAAACCGCGGCTTACGGCCACTTCGGCCGCGAAGAGCCGGAATTCACCTGGGAACGCACCGACAAGGTAGAAGCGCTGCGCGCTGCTGCCGGTCTGTAAGCAGCAAGGTTGGCCGCATTCTGCGGCCTGGCCTGCCCACACCGCCCTGCCTGGCCACACGCAGGGCGTTTTCACGTTCGGGCTCCGCGCAAACGGGCCAGCTGCTTTGTATTTTTGCGTGAATTGCGGCCAACCTTTTAACCATCTTCTGCCATAATGTCAGGATTCCGGGGAGCGCTGCGAGGCTAGCCCCCAGGCCCGGAACAGTTCAAAACGGCGCTCACCTGCTTGTTCATCGGCCACCCTACCGGGTAGCCGGAATAACCCGTGCCGGGCACGGGATGCGCGGGTGAGCCATCCCTCCCGGCCTTCGTGATAAAGGATTTGCACGATGGCTGACTTCAACGACTACGTTGTTGCCGATATCAATCTGGCCGCTTGGGGCCGCAAAGAGCTGAACATCGCCGAAACCGAAATGCCGGGCCTGATGGCCATCCGCGACAAGTTCAAGGATGCCCAGCCGCTGCGTGGCGCGCGCATTGCCGGCAGCCTGCACATGACCGTACAAACGGCGGTACTGATCGAAACCCTGACCGCGCTGGGCGCCGAAGTGCGCTGGGCCTCGTGCAACATCTTCTCTACCCAAGATCACGCTGCCGCTGCCATCGCTGCAGCCAACATTCCGGTATTCGCCTTCAAGGGTGAAAGCCTGGACGAGTACTGGGAGTTCAGCCACAAGATCTTCGAATGGCCGGACAACCAGCCCGCCAACATGATCCTGGACGACGGCGGTGACGCCACCCTGCTGCTGATGCTGGGCAGCAAGGCCGAGAAGGACATCAGCGTGGTGGCCAACCCCACCAACGACGAAGAAACCGCGCTGTACGCCGCCATCAAGCGCTACCTGGCCATCGACCCGCAGTGGTACTCCAAACGCCTGCAGCACATCCAGGGCGTGACCGAAGAAACCACCACCGGCGTACACCGCCTGTACCAGCTGGAAAAAGACGGCGCGCTGCCGTTCCCGGCCTTCAACGTGAACGATTCCGTTACCAAGTCCAAGTTCGACAACCTGTACGGCTGCCGCGAGTCGCTGGTAGACGGCATCAAGCGCGCTACCGACGTGATGATCGCCGGTAAAGTGGCCGTGGTGCTGGGTTACGGCGACGTGGGCAAGGGTTGTGCGCAGAGCCTGCGTGGCCTGGGCGCCACCGTATGGGTCACCGAAATCGACCCGATCTGCGCGCTGCAGGCGGCGATGGAAGGCTACCGCGTGGTACGCATGGACGAAGTGGCCGACCAGGCCGACATCTTCGTGACCACCACCGGTAACGTCGGCGTGATCACCCACGACCACATGGCCCGCATGCGCAATAACGCCATCGTGTGCAACATCGGCCACTTCGACAGCGAAATCGAAGTCGCCAGCCTGCGCCAGTACCAGTGGGACAACATCAAGCCGCAAGTCGACCACATCATCTTCCCGGACGGCAAGCGCATCATCCTGCTGGCCGAAGGCCGTCTGGTGAACCTGGGTTGCGCCACCGGCCACCCGAGCTTCGTGATGTCCAACTCCTTCACCAACCAGGTGCTGGCCCAGATCGAGATCTTCGCCAACCCGGGCAAGTATGAGAGCAAAGTGTACGTGCTGCCGAAACACCTGGACGAGATGGTGGCCCGCCTGCACCTGGAGCGCATCGGCGCGCGCCTGACCGAGCTGACCGACCAGCAAGCGGCCTACATCAGCGTGGCCAAAGAAGGCCCATATAAGCCGGCACACTATCGTTATTGATATTTGATGTCAGCGTGAAACGGGCAGGGCAGTAGAATGACCTGCCCGTTTTTGCGGCCAACGTTGGCCGCACCCCGTCAGCGGCGAAGACCGGCACGGGTAGCCAGGGATCATCACAGACTAATCGCTAGAGTTCGCCATGACAGAACGTAACCGTACCTTCAGTTTCGAGTTTTTCCCGCCGCGCACCCCGGAAGGCGTGGCCAAGCTGCGTACCACGCGCCAGCAACTGGCGCAGTTCAATCCCGAATTTTTCTCCGTTACCTTTGGCGCCGGCGGCACCACGCGTGATGGCACGCTGTCCACCGTGCTGGAGATCCGCAACGAAGGCTACGCGGCCGCACCGCACCTGTCTTGTATCGGCTCTACCCGCGACAACATCCGCGCCATTCTTAACGAATACCGCAACCACGGCATCCGTCACATCGTGGCCCTGCGCGGCGACATGCCGTCCGGCATGGTGGAGGCGGGCGAATTCCGCTACGCCAACGAGCTGGTGGCTTTCATCCGTGAAGAACACGGCGATCACTTCCATATCGAAGTGGCGGCCTACCCGGAGTTCCACCCGCAGGCCAAGTCGGCGGAAGACGACATCAACAATTTTGTGCGCAAGGTGAAAGCCGGCGCCAACTCGGCCATGACGCAGTACTTCTTCAACGCCGACGCCTACTTCCGTTTTGTGGACGAGGCGCAGGCGCGTGGCGTGGATATCCCCATCGTGCCGGGCATCATGCCGATCGCCAACTTCGGCCAGCTGTGCCGTTTTTCGGACATGTGTGGTGCCGAAGTGCCGCGCTGGCTGCGCCTGCGCATGCAAGCTTATATGGATGACAGCGCATCCATCCGCGCGCTGGGCCTGGACGTCGTGACCGAGCTGTGTGACCGCCTGCTGGCCGGGGGCGCGCCGGGCCTGCACTTCTACACACTGAACCAGGCCGGTACCGTGTCCACCATCTGGCAGCGCCTGGGCCTGTAAGCCCGCCCTGCCTTCGCGCAGCATGTGACGAACGACAAACCCTGTTTGCAGTGCAAACAGGGTTTTTGCTTTCAGCGGGCGGTGTGAATGGTACAGCCTGGGTGGTGAGGCGTGGCTTGGCCTTGTGTGCCGTGTGGTCCGCCGCGGGCAACCCGCCTGGCTGGCGGCGTCACGCCGATGCACCAGGGTTGGCCGCATGGCCGGCAACGCGGTTACGCCCCTGCTGCTTGGCACGTTGCAGGCACTGTTCGCTGTCTTGCAGCAGGTCTTCCAGTACCGGGTGTTGCGCGGCGTCGTAGCTGCAGGCGCCGATACTGACCGTGATGCAGGTGGACACCGGCGATGCGGGGTGGGGAATGGCCAGCTGCCACACTGCCAGCCGCAGATTGTCGGCCAGGGCCAGGCTGGTCTGCTGGTCGACGCCTGGCAGCAGCACGGTAAAGCGGTCGCCGCCTGCGCGCGCCACCAAACCGTTCTTGGCGGGGAAGTGCTGTTGCAGCAAGGCGGCGAGCCGGATCAGGCACTGGTCGCCTTCTGCATGACCAAAGCGGTGGTTGTAATCCCGCAACAAGTCCACGTCTATCTGTAGCAAGGACAGGGCCTTGCCTGTGGCCTGAGCCTGGCGGAATGCCTGTTGCAACTGCTGTTGCAGGTGTTTGTTGTTGCCCAGCCCGGTCAGGCCGTCGATATTGGCCATGCCGTCCAATCTGGCTTGTGCGTCTGACAGCTGCTGTCGGGTGTGTGCCAGCTGTGCCAGCGACTGCTGTTGCAACAAGGCTGTGCTGAGCATGTCGCTGAACAGGCGCATCAGCGTCAGCTCCTTGTCTTGCCAGTCGCGCTTTTGCAGCACGGTATCGCAGCCGAAGAAACCCAGTATCTGCCCCTGGTACGCCAGTGTGACGACGGCGATGCTCTGGATGCCGTGCTTGCTGAAACGCTCGCGTTCGCTAAGCCCTTCTGGTGGCATGTCATCCAGCTGGCTCAGGGCCACCAGATGTTGCTTAAGCAATTGCGGTACAAACCAGGCCGAGTCGTGCAGCGGGTAGCTTTCATACAGGTGGGCGGTGCTGGGGATGCCGCTGCGGCACCATTCCTGCGTATGGTGGATGCGCATGGCAGGGCTGACACGGAACAGATAGCAGCGGTCGACATCCAGCAGCGAACCGATGCGCGCCAGTGCAATGGCGATTTCTCCGGCCAGACTCTGTGGGTTCTGTTGAACCAGTCGCCCGGAGAGTTCGGCAATCAGCTGATGAAAGCGCGATAGTTGTTCCAGCTCTGCGGTGCGCATGGCGAGCAGGCTGGAGAGGTGGTCGCGCTGTTGCCCGAGCTCGGTTCTTTCACGCAGCCATTGCTGGGCCTGATGGGCTTGCAGTTGCCGATGATGCGCGAAGCTTTGTTGTAACAGGGCAATTTCGTCCTGTGCGGACGGCAGGCTGGACGTACTGTCGTGCCAGTGTGCGGCTTGTGTCAGTAATGGCGTACTGATTTGTCGTTGCAGAAAGCGATAGCCAGCCATGCTGATGAGTACCAGCCCCAGGACCAGCTCTCCGAATGCGATCAGTAGCCGCTGCCACTGTTGCTCTTCCAGACGCTGCCAGGACAAGCCCAGACGCAAGGCAGCCAGCGCATGACCTTGTTCGTGCTGCCCGCTCAGCACCGGTAGTTCGATCTGGTGGCTAACCGGGCTAGGGTTGCCCAGTTGCAGCAGAACTGTGCCCTTGGGGTTGAGCAGCGTGACTTCTGCCACGCCGTCGATGGTTAGCAGGCCCTGCAGCAATTGTCGGGTGGTGGCGGTATCAACATCCCATACGCTTTGGGCCAGCAAAGGCATGAATTGCTGCTCGATGCGCAAGGGAATGGCAGCCAGCTGTTGCTGCTGCTGCACGTTACCTAGGTAGAGGTGTAGCCCGAGCAAGACGGCAATATAGCCGGCCATGCACGCCAGCATGCGCAGCAGCCATTGCAGGGCCAGCGGTTTGGCCAGTTTCACGGTGCTTATTCCGGAAGGATATCTTGCAATATTAGGTAGAACGCTAGCGCTTGCACAGTCAGCTGCAATGAAAAAGGCAGCCTAGGCTGCCTGTGTCTGCCGTTGAGGCTTACTGCCCCAGGTGGTAGATGGGTAATGCGGTTGTCTGTTTGAACTCTTTCAGCACGAAGCTGGATTTGACGTCTTCCACCCCCGGCTGTTGCAGCAGTTCGTCCATCACGAAGCGCGAGAAGTGCTGCAGGTCTTCAAAGTACACCTGCAGCAGGTAGTCCATCTCGCCTGTCATGGCGTAGCAGTTCACCACCTCGGGCCAACGCTGCACCGCTTCCATGAAGCCGTTCAGGTGGGTACTGCCGCCGCGCTTTTCCAGCGATACGCGCACGAACGCCTGGAGGCCCAGGCCGAGTTTGGCCGGGTCGAGCAGGGCAACGTATTGGCGGATCACGCCGGATTCTTCCAGCTGTTTCAGCCGGCGCAGGCACGGGGACGGGGAGAGGGCAACTTTTTCTGCCAGTTCGACGTTGGTCAGACGTCCATTGGCTTGCAGGGCCGCCAACATTTTGATGTCGGTCTTGTCCAGGTTTGCCGTAAGCATGTTATCTCCTGATTTTGGGTTTGCTCTGGAATTTTGTTTTATGTTTTTTATTTTCTCGGCACGATTTGGCAAGAAAATTGCCACTAAGTTTACTTAGAATAAAGCGCCTAAGCCAGACATTTTACACGGTGGCAGCAGATCACCGCAGACTGACTTGATAAGAGGAGACGCATACTGCCATGCCATGTGGCTGTATGCATGCCATCACAGCGTTGGCGCCGCCCTGGCAGGGCGGCAATCTATTGCTGTTGGTGTTGTATTTTCATCTCCCGAGCGGTCCGTTTTGCTGCCTGGCTGGCATAACCCGCAATACCTACAGAGAAGCAGGCCACAAGCCGCAAGAGGAGAGAGAGATGAAAATGGAACATCAGCTGATGAACCCGCTGGCGACCGACGGTTTTGAATTTGTCGAGTACACCGCACCCGACGCCGAGGGCGTCGAGAAGCTCAAACAGCTGTTCCTGTCGCTGGGCTTTGTTGAAGTTGCCCGCCATCGCAGCAAGAACGTCAGCCTGTTCCGTCAGGGTGACATCAACTTCATCCTGAACGCCGAGCGCAGCCAGCCGGCAGCCGAATTCGCCTCCGCCCATGGCCCGTCTGCCTGCGCCATGGCCTGGCGTGTGAAAGACGCCGCCAAGGCGTACGAGTATGCGCTGGCACACGGCGCCACCCCGTACAACCGCCCGGTTGGTGCCATGGAGCTGAACATCCCGGCCGTGGAAGGTATTGGCGGTTCCGCGCTGTACTTTGTGGACCGTTACGGCCAGGACAAAAACATCTACGACATCGACTTCGTGCCGCTGGAAGGCGTAGAGCAATACCCGGCTGGCGTGGGCCTGAAAGTGATCGACCACCTCACCCACAACGTGGTGCGCGGCAATATGGAAAAGTGGGGCGGCTTCTACGAGAACATCGCCAACTTCAAGGAAATCCGCTACTTCGATATCGAAGGCAAGCTTACCGGTCTGGTGTCCAAGGCCATGACCAGCCCGTGTGGCAAAATCCGCATCCCGATCAACGAATCGTCCGACGACAAGAGCCAGATCGAGGAATTCCTGAAACAGTACAACGGCGAAGGCATCCAGCACATTGCGCTGACCACCGATAACATCTACGAAACCGTGGAAACGCTGAAGGCGCGTGGCACCCGCTTCCTGGATACGCCGGACACCTACTACGCCAAGGTGGACCAGCGCGTGCCTAACCATGGCGAAGACCTGGCCCGTCTGCAGAAAAACAGCATCCTGATCGACGGCGCACCGGTAGAAGGCATCCTGCTGCAGATCTTTACCGAAACCGTTATTGGCCCGATCTTCTTCGAGATAATCCAGCGCAAAGGCAACGAAGGCTTTGGCGAAGGCAACTTCCGCGCGCTGTTCGAATCCATCGAAGAAGACCAGATCCGCCGCGGCGTGCTGAAGGCCGACTAAGCCTGCGCTACCGTACTGCTGCAAAGGGTTGGACGCTGGGCGCCGCGGTACGGTAAACGGCTATATATAAGGTTGGCCGCAGCCCATGCTGCGGCCAACGCATATCGACACTGCAAGACGAGACACACACATGAAACTCGCTACCTATCAGAACCAGACCCGTGACGGCCAGCTGCTGGTAGTCAGCCGCGACCTTAGCCGTGCCGTGGCCGTGCCGCACATTGCGGCCAACCTGCAAGCTGCGCTGGATAACTGGGCGCAGGCCGAGCCCAAGCTGCAGGAAGTGTACGCCGCGCTCAACCAGGGCGAGGAGGCTGGCGAATTCGCCTTCGACCAGGCGCGCTGCCACAGCCCGCTGCCGCGTGCCTACCAGTGGGCCGATGGCTCTGCCTACCTGAACCACGTAGAGCTGGTGCGCAAGGCGCGTGGTGCCGAGGTGCCGGAAAGCTTTTACACCGACCCGCTGATGTACCAGGGCGGCTCCGACGCCTTCCTGCCGCCGCGAGCCGGCATTCCGCTGCGCGACGCCAGCTGGGGGCTGGACTTTGAAGGCGAAGTGGCCGTCATTACCGGCGATGTACCGCTGGGCGCCGATGCTGCCGAGTGCGCCAAGCACATCCGCCTGCTGATGCTGGTCAACGATGTGACGCTGCGCAACCTGATCCCCAACGAGCTGGCCAAGGGCTTCGGCTTCTTCCAGAGCAAGCCGGCTACCGCCTTCTCGCCGGTAGCGGTCACCCCCGACGAACTGGGCGACGCCTGGCAAGACGGCAAAGTGCACCTGCCGCTGCTGGTGGACTACAACGGCGCCTTCTATGGCAAGCCGAACGCCGGGGTGGAGATGCAGTTCAACTTCCCGCAGCTGGTGGCGCACGTTTCGAAAACCCGCGAGCTGGTGGCCGGCTCCATCGTCGGCTCCGGCACCATCTCCAACCGCGACCGCAGTGTAGGCAGCTGCTGCCTGGCCGAACAGCGCATGATCGAGATCATCGATAGCGGCGCCGCCATCACCCCGTTCATGAAAGTGGGCGACAGCGTGCGTATCGACATGCAGGATGCCAGCGGCGCCAGCATCTTCGGTGCCATCGAGCAAACCGTGGTGCAGCATGGCTGAGGCGGCCAACGTTGGCCGCGTGCTGTACGGCTACTTTCGCTCTTCGGCCGCCTACCGCGTGCGTATTGCCCTGAACCTGAAGGGCTTGGCGTACCGGCAGGCGCCGGTGAGCCTGGTGAAGGCCGAGCAGCGCAGCGCCGAGTTTCTGGCGCTGAACCCGCAGGGCCTGGTGCCGGCACTGCAAGATGGCGATGTGCTGCTGACCCAGTCACTGGCCATTTGCGAGTACCTGGACGACGCCTACCCGCACACTGCCCCGCTGCTGCCTGCCGAGCCAGTGCTGCGCGCCCGCGTACGTGCCGTGGCGCAGGCCATTGCTTGCGACATCCACCCGGTGAACAACCTGCGCATTCTCAATTACCTGAAAGACGAATTGGGGCAGGACGAAGCTGGGCGGAACAGCTGGTACCGCCACTGGGTAAGCGAAGGCTTTGCCGCGCTGGAAAGCCTGTTGGCCGCCCAGTCGGGCCCGTTTTGTTTTGGCGACAACATCACGCTGGCCGATGTGTGCTTGCTGCCGCAGGTGTTCAATGCCCAGCGCTTCAACGTAGACATGGCGCCGTACCCGAGGTTGGCCGCCATTGCCGACGCGCTGGCCGAGGTGCCGGCGTTTGCCGATGCCCACCCGTCCCGACAGCCGGACGCGTTCTGAGCCGCCTGCGACCTACAACGCCACCGCCCTGCCTTCGCAAGATGGCAGGGCTTTTACTTGTGAGACGGGCATGATCTATTGCAGGTGGGTTGCCATTGCAGCCGCATGGGGTGCTGAACTTGCCATTGCAGGCTTGCAGCCATATCGACAATCTGCACGATCAGCCTTCTACTTGTACCGTCCTGCGACGACACCGCCACGGCACGAGTCAGGGCGGGGCATGGCTACTCCGGTAACATGTGCCGGCTGCCAGACACGGCGCGTCGCGGACGCCAAGTGGTTGACGCTGTGACGGCTAGCGTCACTTGGGCATATCTGGGGCATCATTCAATGTCTCTTGCACGGCATCGCCAAGGCAGCTGCATTGCGACTGCAAGCCGGTTTGTGCTTGCCTGCTGTGGCTGGTTCTATGGGTGGCGTTGCTGCAAGTACTGTGGAGTAGTGCAGATGACCAAGCGATCATGCACAAAGCAGGGCAGGGGCGTCTGTCACTGTGCATCAGGCCGCCGTACTGGCGTAGCTGCCAGCATCGGCAGACACCGCGCGCAACAGACGTTCCGGCCAGGGTTGTTAGGGCGATGGCGGCAAGCTGCATGCACACCGAATCCGTCTCTGTGGCCAACCCGCTCCACATGAACCAGGTGCGGTTGTGCGTAAGCGCCACAGTGCTACCCCACGCTGGTGTGTGCCAACATGGTCGGGCACGCCGCCGTTAGCAGGCTTGCAGCTACGGAAAATGCAGATTTTTACGCATTTTTCCATAAATGCCTTGACGCCTTTGGCTGCATCTGCTTTAATGCGTGTCTCTGATGCAGCGCGACAGCGTTGAGCAAGAAGGCCAATTAGCTCAGTTGGTAGAGCAACGGATTGAAAATCCGTGTGTCCGTGGTTCGATTCCGCGATTGGCCACCAAATATAGGGCCCCAGCTATTATTGGCTGGGGCTTTTTCATTCCGCCCTGGAGCGTGTCATCAATTCCCCTTGGGGCCTTACAGTGCCAAGCACCTGCAAATGGTTGATCGTTAAAGACGATATGTAATGACCCAGCCCTTTCTGCACAAGTCAGGCTGCTAATTGATACGCCATCGCCGGCGTTTTCATCCCCAAAGCCTGGTGCGGGCGCCGGTGGTTGTAGAACCCGATCCAGTCTGCAATTACCCGGCTGGCGTGCGCCAGGCTTTCAAAGCGGTGTCGGTGCGCACACTGCTCTTTCAAGGTGCGGATCACCCGTTCCACCATGCCGTTCTGCTCCGGCGTGTACGGCGTGATGAACTCCTGCCGCAAACCGTAGCTTTTCACCAGCGCGGTGTAGCTGCGGCTGGTGAACACCAAGCCGTTGTCGCTGCGCAGCAGGAAGCGTTGTGGCACCCGGCCCAGGCAGCCAAAGCGGTTGATCAGCGCGTGTTCCAGCGCCGATTCCGCCGTTTTGGACTTGCCACTGCGCGACAGATGCCAGCCCAGTAGCTCGCGGGTGCAGCAGTCAATCACCAAGGCCAAATGGCACCAGCCATCCTTCCCCGCCCAGATGCGGCACAGGTCGGTGGCCCAGCGTTGGTTGGGCTCGGCTGCCACCGATGGCAGGGCTTGCACATGCGGGCGGAAGCCGACTGGCCGCTTCTTCACCTGCCAGCCTTTGAGCTGGAAGATGCGCTGCACGGTGTTTTTGTTCATACCCAGCAGGCCTGCTACGGTGCGGTAGCTGAATGAAGGGTTCTCCTCAATCATCTCTTTAATGGGCTCGACCAGCTGCGGCTGCAGCTTGGGCGAGGCCTTTTGCGGGCGGTAGTACAGCGTGCGACGTGGCACGCCGAACCAGCGGCACAGCTTGCTGATGGGCACTTGGATGCCGTCGTCTGCCAGTCCCTGCCTGACGAGGTGGACTACTTGTCGTCCTCGCCCAGCAGAGACTGCAGCTTTTTTCGGGCGCGCAGCTCCAGCATGGCTTCGCCATAGGCTTCCTGCAATTCTTTGAGCTGTTTTTCGTACTGCTCGCGGATATCCATCGGCTTGGCACGCAGGGCGTTTCCATGCCGCGCTTGGCCTCATCGACCCAGGTTTCGATCTCGGAGGGGGCCAGGTCGAAGGCGCGGGAGGCTTCGGCCACCGTGCTCTTGCCTTGAATGATCTCCATCACCAGCGCGGCTTTGCGCTTGGCGGTCCAGCGTTTGATGTCGTCTTCCATGGTCATACTCATCACATGCTCCTGTGTGAACTATGACCTGTGCAGGTTTTTAGTGGGTCATTACAGTGAAGTCTGGCTGATCACCCACAAGAAGACCTACCGGATCTATTGCGAGGAAGGGCTGAACTTGTGACGCAAGCGCCCAAGGCGGCACGTGGCCGCAGCCCATCGCGTGGCTCGGCCGACTGTCTCTAGTTTGAACGCGTGCTGGAGCATGGATTTCGTCGCCGATCAGCTGTTTAATGGCCAGCGAATCCGAGCCTTGACTGTGGTAGATAATTTTAGTCGGGAAAGCTTGGCGATCACGGTAGATTTCGCCCTGAAGGCCGAGGATGTCGTGACGACGATGCGGCATGTGCAAGCTTTACGCGGTACGCCTCAGCGGATTCAGGTGGACAACGGCAGTGAATTTATTTCTCTGGCGCTGGATCAATGGGCCTATGAACAAAGTGTGATGCTGGACTTCTCGCGACCAAGAAAACCCAGGGATAATCCCTTTATCGAGTCGTTTAATGGTAGCTTGCGGGATGAGTGCCTGAACGTACATTGGTTTCTGTCACTGGATAACGCCCGTGACAAGATCGAACGTTGGCGACAGGATTGCAATGAGTTTAGGCCGCATAGCTCGCTAGGCGACCGGACTCCCAGCGAGTTCCGGCTAGCCCGCCTTGAAGCCCGGGATCTCTAAGTCAGACCCCTCGGTTAGTTGGGAGGAGGTCACTGCTCAGCAAAATGCAGACTTGTTCAGACCTTCCCTAGAGGCTACGGTATAATGCCAAATCTATCCGCAGAGTGTTGCCAGGCATGTGTCTGTCAATGACGCATCGCAAGTAACCAGCCGCCAAGTCAAGAGGCAGGATGGCACAAACGTTTGCGTGACGAACATCTTGCAACAAAGTCGGTCTTGGCAGCTCGAGCCTACTGAGAACCGGGTTGTCAGGGACGTTCGGTCATCGTTGCATTGAGAATGTTAAAGCGGCAAAGTTTGGTAAGCATGAAGAATTTAGCCAGCACGAAAACAAATCCGATGATGTTTTGTGATCGTCATTCACTATGGGCTGAAAAGCAGAAATCAGCCAAGGTCTTTAGTAGTGCAAAGCCTCAACTAATTGTGCATTTGGATTGTTATTGATGACACTCCGGGTCGAGCATGATATGTCTGATGAAAAAGGATTCGCTAAATATGATTAATGTCACACCCGTCATCTTGTGTGGGGGCTCTGGTACCCGCTTGTGGCCATTGTCTAGAACCGGTTTTCCCAAGCAATTCCTGTGTCTGACGGGCGCCACCAGCCTGTTTCAACAGGCCGCAATGCGTTTGTCTGCCCTAGGGGCATCTGATGTGCATATTGCTGCCCCGCTTGTGGTTACTGGCGAAGAGCATCGTTTCCTCGCCGCTGAGCAACTCAGGGAAATTGGCATTGATCTAGGTTCAGCACTTCTGGAGCCCGTAGGGCGTAACACCGCACCGGCATTGACGCTGGCGGCCTTGGCTGCAAGCGCCAACGGTGAGGATCCCGTGCTTGTTGTGATGCCTGCAGACCAAACTGTGGCGGATACAGACGCATATACCAAGGCAATTCAGGTCGCTATTACCAAAGCGGACACAGGCAATATTGTCATTCTTGGGGTTGCCCCCGACTCACCAGAAACCGGGTATGGATACATCCAGACTGATAAGACAGTCGATGAAAGTGGTGCCCATGTAGTAAAAAGCTTTGTTGAAAAGCCAGATCATGTTACTGCGCAAAGCTATCTGTCGGAAGGCAGCTATTACTGGAACGCCGGCATGTTTGTGCTTAAAGCGTCGGTTTGGCTGAAAGCACTAGGTCAGTTCAGACCGGATATCCTTGATGCTACATGTGAGGCTTGGCAACAAAAGGCGATAGACTCACTGTTTATTCGGCCTGATAAGCAAGCGTTTGCCAAAATTCCTTCCGAATCAATTGACTATGCAGTGATGGAGCATTGCCCAACTAGTAACTTTGCTATCAGTATGGTGCCACTGGATGCAGGATGGAGTGATCTTGGTGCATGGGATGCCGTATGGAAAGTATTACCTAAAGATGAGTCTGGCAATGCTCATATTGGCGATGTGCTGATGGCTGATAGTCGGAATACGTTGGTGCACGCCACAAGCCGTTTGGTGAGCTTGGTGGGCGTAGATGACATTGTTGTTGTTGAGACACCCGATGCAGTACTGGTTGCTAGCAAATCCTGCTGCCAAGACGTCAAGAACATTGTTCTCGCTCTTGGCAGCCAAAAACGTGAAGAGCACGCGCTTCATCGGAAAGTTCATCGTCCTTGGGGCTGGTATGACAGTATTGATGAAGGCGGGCGCTTTAAAGTAAAACGTATCCAGGTTAAACCCAAAGCCAGCCTGAGTCTGCAGAAGCACTACCATCGCGCAGAGCATTGGATAGTTGTAAAGGGAACAGCCGAAATCACTAATGGCGACAGAGTAATTACTCTGACTGAAAACCAATCGACTTATATTCCGTTGGGTGAGGTGCATCGCCTAAGTAACCCCGGATCGATTCCTTTGGAAATCATTGAAGTACAATCTGGCAGTTATTTGGGTGAGGATGACATAGTTCGTTACTCAGATACCTATGGTAGGGTTGGTTAGTATTTTATTGCATGTCTGTATGCGTTAATCTGGGGTGCTGTATATGAATAAGATTCACCCAACGGCAATTATTGAAGGTGACGTTGAGTTCGGGATTGGAAATGAAGTCGGTCCATATAGTGTATTGTATGGACCATTGAAAATTGGTGATAATAATTATATCGGCCCCCATGTGACTATTGGCACACCCGGGCAGGATACTAGAAATCCTCGCTATGATTCTTCACAATCACGTATCGAAATTGGCAATAATAACATTATCCGAGAGTACACAGCCATTCAGAAGCCTTGCTATCGGGATGTAACAAGTATAGGCAATAACGTTTTTTTGATGCAGAGTGTGCATGTTCCCCATGATGCGGTGCTGGAAGACGGAGTAGTTGTGACCCCCATGGTTGTGATGGGCGGGATCGTTCACGTACTGGAAGGTGCTAACTTGGCTGTAGGATGCTCTGTGCACCAGTATTCCGTTATCGGCCAATACTCCATTGTAGGAATGGGAGCAGCTCTTACAAAAAATTTACGTCCTTTTGCCAAGCTAGTACCGGGAAAGCCGATTTCCGTTAATACATACGCAATCAAGAAGTACGGTTTTGAAGAAGTGCAAGATCAAATCGAGCGCTATGTGCTCGAAGGTATTGTGCCAACCGATGGAAGATTAATCCAAATTGTCAATCACTTTGAGGCAGTGCATGCTGCTTCAGGCCGATACTTGTATTGAGAGGTTTTCATGCCGTTATCAGACTGCAAGCTCATTGAGCTGCCTAAAATAGCTGACCCACGAGGTAATCTTACCTTTGTAGAAAATGGCAATCACATACCATTTGATATTAAGCGTATTTATTATCTCTATGATGTGCCTGGTGGAGCGGAGCGTGGCGGGCATGCCCACAAGGAATTAACTCAGCTGATTATCGCAACTTCTGGAAGTTTTGATGTTATTCTAGATGATGGTTTTGATAAAAGACGCTTTCATCTCAATCGGCCATACCAAGGTTTGTTGGTTAAGCCTATGATGTGGCGAGAGTTAGATAATTTTTCATCCGGCTCCGTTTGCATGGTATTGGCATCCGATTTTTATACAGAGTCTGATTATTATCGGGATTATCAAGAATTTATTGGTGACGTTAAATGAAAAATGCTATTCCCTTTTTGAGTCTACATGCTGCCTACAGTGAACTGAAGGATGAGATTGATAGTGCAGTATCAGCAGTACTAAATAGCGGCTGGTATGTGTTGGGTCCTGTCGTTGAAGAGTTCGAACAAAACTTTGCCACCTACTCAAGTGCTAAGCATGCCATTGGTGTTGCTGATGGTCTGGATGGTCTTCATCTTGCACTAAGAGCAATGGGCATTGGCGCTGGTGATGAGGTCATTGTGCCTTCTAATACATTTATTGCTACATGGCTTGCTGTAAGTGAGTGTGGTGCGATTCCTGTTGCAGTAGAGCCTGACCCGGCAACACATAACCTTGACCCATACAAAGTGGAACAGGCTATTACGCCACGTACCAAAGCCATCATTCCTGTGCACCTTTATGGTCAGCCTGCAGACCTCGATCCCATTTTACAGCTTGCTGATAAACATGACCTGTGGATACTTGAAGATGCTGCACAAGCACATGGTGCACGTTATAAAGGGCAGCGTATCGGTGGGCATGGTGATGCAGTAGCTTGGAGTTTCTACCCAGGCAAGAATCTTGGAGCCATGGGTGATGGTGGGGCGGTTACAACGAATAATGACGAGCTTGCAGAAAAGCTGCGCGAACTTAGAAATTATGGTTCAAAAGAAAAGTACGTGCATACCTCTCGTGGCTATAACAGCCGGCTGGATACCATTCAGGCTGCTATCTTGAATGTAAAGTTGATGCATCTAGATGAATGGAATGGTCGCAGAAAAAATATCGCCCAAGTATACCTGGATGGTATTGATAATCCGTACGTCACCTTACCCAAGGTACCGGATTTTGCAGAGCCGGTTTGGCATCTTTTTGTTGTTAAAACTGCATATCGTACTGCACTTCAGGCCCATTTGGCGGCTCACGGCATAGCAACACTGATTCACTATCCAATACCACCTCATAAACAAGAGGCATACGGTCTGGAGCTAGATTTACCTATTGCCGAGGCCTTGGCACAGCAGGTCCTTAGTCTTCCTATCGGGCCGCAGCTCGCAATTGATGATGCTCACAAAGTAGCTGAAGTTATTAATAGTTTTGTGCCGTAACTATGACTTTATTCAAAACTAGCGCCCTGAATGCCATAGCAGTTGGTATCCGATTGGTTAGCATGCTGATCTTAAACAAGATTCTTGCTATCCATATCGGGCCAACTGCTTATGGTTTAGTAGGGCAGCTGCAGAACGTCATCACCACTGTAACAACCGTTGCCAGTGCTGGGACCAGTACTGGGATAACAAAATATACTGCTGAGTATACCGGCAAGTCTGATGATCAACGCCGGATCTGGCGTACCGCCACCTTTTCCGGCATTGCTATTACAGTGTTACTTGCAATTGCCTTGCTGTCAGGGAGTAACTTTTGGTCTGTATATTTTTTTGGTGGCGCACAGTACCAGTTTGTTATTGTTTTTCTATCCGCAGCACTGATTTTTTATGTCCTCAATACCATACTATTGGCTATTCTAAATGGTTTGGGGGAGATAAGACTTTTTGTAGTTGCCAATATTGCCAATAGCTTGCTCGCACTTTTTATTACTGGATTTTTGGCTTGGCTGTGGGGGCTAGAAGGTGCTCTCATTGCACTCACCATTAACCAGTCGATCGTCTTTTTTGTTACTTTGCTTTTTGTCTGGAGAAGGCCTTGGTTCAGACTTGTCCATTTCTTTGGTGTGCCAGATAAAGAGAGTATTCAGCGCCTTTCGCATTTTGTATTAATGGCTGCGGCTACATCGGTTTTGGGGCCCATTGCTCAGATTTTTATAAGGAACGTACTGGCGGTCGACGCAGGCATGTTGGCCACTGGCTACTGGGAGGCCATGACGCGGATTAGCAATCTCTACCTTATGGTGATTACTATGCCACTTTCTGTTTACTATCTCCCCAGAATGGCCATGCTTTCCAAAGTGCAAGAGCTGAAAGATGAACTAATAAAGGTTTTTATGTTCCTTTTGCCGGTGACCCTTGTTACTGCTGCTGGTATTTTTGTCTTCAGGGATTTGATTGTTTCGCTACTTTTCACTAAAGACTTTGCTCCCATGCTTGAATTATTTGCATGGCAGTTGGCAGGTGATGTCATACGTATGGTGGCTTGGCTGTTTTCATACCTTCTACTCAGTAAGGCAGCCAGTGCCAAGTTCCTGATCGCTGAAGTAACCGCTACCTTCCTTCTGGTTTTATTGTCTATCACTTTCATTGCAGAGCTTGGAATGATTGGCGCGTCGGTTGCTTATGCGGTAACCAATGTTATTTATTTGTTAACCCTACTGGTAATGACCAAGACATTGTTCAGTGCAATTGATAAGGCCAAGTGAATGCAAAGTGAAAGCTGCGCTACTATTGCTTTTGTTCTTATATCCTATAACCAGCGCCAGTTTATCGAAGAAGCGTTGGAAGGTATACGAACTCAAGAGAGAACACCAGATGAGGTGGTGATTGCAGATGATGGCTCCACCGATGGTACTCAGGATATCATCCTCGATTATGTTGCCAGACATTCACTGAGTGAACAGTGGAAGTTGCTGCTCTCGCCGATCAATAGAGGGATCAATACCAACCTGCAGTGTGGCATCGAAGCCAGCAGTGCTGATATTATCATTGCCGTTGCTGGTGATGATGTGTCACTACCCAATCGCGCAGCTGTGACTGAATTGCTCTTTGCCAGCAACCCTGGCAAGCTGATGATTTCTACCAGTGGCTACGTAATTAACGAGCATGGCATTATTCGTAAAGAAATCAATTATCCTGATGATTTGCTGGATAATGTGGCCTTGGCGATCAAGCGTGGTAATCCGCTAATCATGCCTATCGGCCATGCTATGCGTCGTAGCATTTTTTTGGACTTTGGTGCATTACCACCTGATTTACCTAATGAAGATGATCAGACAACCTTCAGAGGCTTGGCCTCGGGTGGCATTGTCAGGTCCTCAATCAAGACGTTTAAGTATCGTGTTCATGATAATTCAGCCAGTGCTTGGTTACACAGGAATACCAGTATTGACGAATATTTTGCACGTTTCAAAAAGGACATGCTGGTTCGTCATAACCATATGAAGTGTTGGGTCTCCGTTTTGGAATGTATTGATCCTGTAAAGCATGCTGATTCTATTTATTCACTTTCAATTAAGTCCAGTTTCTATCTGATGATGGCCTCTATTGATCGAGTTGGTTTTCTTGCGAGATTTTATGGTTTGGTCAGATTTTTTAGAATTATTTCTGCGAAAGAGGTTGTTTATCTTATTGGTGGCAAATCGAGTGTGATTTTTTGGAGATTTTTAAGAAGAGTTACAGGGAGGATGAATTGAGCCAATCCAGTAATTTTGCCACTAATTTTTATGGCGTTAATTTTTACTTGGGCCTCTTTTGGTGGCTTGTTGTTACTACCTTTGTGGCATCTAGTTTCTATATTGCTGGGCCATTTACTTTAACAAAAATAGGTTTTGCAATTTTTTTTGTTGGTTTTTTGGTTTTTAGATTTGCTAGGGTTAATGAAAAAATACCGCTATGTTGGGTTGATGCTTCTCTTTTGGGCTTCTTTTTTTACTCGGGCTTGAGTGTATTGTGGGCTGGCAATATTGTTATTGCATTCTCCCATTACACTTCAATGATAAGTTGCCTTGTATTGTATTTCTTGGCAAGAAGTGTGATGGTCTACTCTCCCAGAAGGGTAAATTTTTTCTTTTTATCACTTATTTTCTCTGCTTTGGTTTCTTCTTTTTTTGGATTTTTACAGTTCGGATTGGGACGCTTTTTTGTTCCAGGGACAGAATCTCGCTCAATGACAACTGGTGATAGTTTTCGTGCAAACGGCTTGTTTGACGATCCGAACTATTTTGGTTACTTGCTTACAATGGCCTGGCCACTGGTGTTTTATGTTTTTAAGGAAAATAAATTTTTAAGGAACTTTATTGTTGGTGTTTTGTTTTTGGCTATAGTTGCTACATTTTCACGAGCGACTTTACTTATATTTTTCCTGCAGGTTATTTTTTTAAATTTTTTACGTTCTGATAATTTCTTTAAGGTTTTCTTTCGGTTGTTTTTCTCTTTGTCTGCGCTTGTTTTTTTTCTTGTGGTGTTCAATCTATTTGATGTGCAAGAGCGTCTTGTTACTCTTGTGCCTGTTTTTTTTGATAATGGTGAGGAACTGGATAACTCATCAGCCGAGCGCTTGGATTTGTTAATATCCGGAGTTTCCATGTTTTTGGATAACATTCTGCTTGGTGTTGGTTTTGGTAATTTCCAGCTAAGAATTGCTGATTACATGACTTTTTTTCCGAGGGAAGTTTATGCACACAATACATATGTGACTGTGGCAGCGGAGAGTGGCATTATAGGTTTTGCTACTTATCTTACCTTTTTGGTCACCATTTTCTTTGGCTTGCTAAGAAGAAAGCAGTTTTATGTCTTAGTAAGTTTTTTTGGGTTGTTGGCCTCAAATTTTTTCTTGGTTGCTCATTATTTCCCAATTGCATATTTATACTTTGCTGCAGTAGCAGGAGTGTGTAACTTTCAAGGCTCAAATGAAAAAACTATTGCTAATTGACTTTGGTGCTGTTTGGGGTGGCCAGGAAATCTACAGCCGCAGTATTGCACAGGTCTTGGTTGAACGTGGCTGGTGTGTTACCAGTGTTTCCATGCATGAACGTCATGCAGTTGATGGTGTGCGTTTTTTGCCAGTTTCGATTGGTTATAAAGACTTTGTCGGTAATAAACGTCTGATTGAAGACATGTTGCCAAGTTATGATGTTGTGCATTTCAATGGTATCAGGGCAATTTACTTGGCTGCCATCCTGAAACATAGCAAGCCGTTTGTCGGCACAAAACATTTACCATACTCGTCTTTGGAACAGGTGACCGTTAGATCATGGCTAGCCAGGCTGGGTAGTCACGTAGTTTTCCACAATCTGGACAGGCTCATCAGTATCTCGGAAAAAACGTTAGTCGAGTTGCCTCTTGATGTTCAGCGCCGCTCTTCGGTGGTGCTGAATGGGGTTTCCGATATGGGGGGGGCGCTTGCTGTGTTGCCTAATGAGGCTGAGTTGACAGTTTGTTTTGTCGGCCGGTTTGTCGAGCACAAAGGCATGATGAGACTGTTGGCAGCAGTGGCCTTGCTTCGTCAGCAGCAGGTTTCCGTGAAAGTATTGCTGGCGGGCGGCGGGCCGCTGGAGCAGACTGCACGTGAGTTTGTGGCGTCTAACCACCTTCTTGAGGCGGTTGAATTCTTGGGCTACGTTGAGTCTCCCGCCGATGTGTTTCAACGCGCTCACGTCTGTGCATTACCTTCCCTGCATGAAGGTTTACCTTTAAGCCTGCTGGAAGCCCTGTCAGCCCACTGTGCATTGTTGGGGCATGATATCCCAGGTGTGCGAGATGTGATTAATGATGGCGTAAATGGATTGATTGCGGCTATTTCGGCCGAGTCGATTGCAGACAAGTTGCGTACTTTGGCACAAAACCGTTCTTTACTTGGTAAACTTAGACAAAATGCTCGCGAGGATTACGAGAAGAATTGGCGCCTTGACCGCATGGTAGATGAGACCGTTGAGATTTATAACCGTGCAGTTTCTACTTTTGAGCACAGGAATCGATGATGTTGGCAGTGGATGCTCGCTGGATGGTGGGTGAATATCGTGGCATGGGGCGATATGCACGTAGTTTCATTGAACCAGTGCAAGATTCGGTAAGCGCTTTCTTGCCAGAATCAAGCCCTGCTGGTGATTTGCGTGCATATTGTGAGGGTAATGGTTTTTTTCCATGGTGGGAGCAGCAGGTTTTACCTGCAATGTGTGGTAAATACAAGGTTGAACGCCTTTTATGTCCATACAACACTGGTCCTCTGCGCTTGCGAAGTGCCACTGAGCTTATTCTTGTTGTTCATGATCTGATTTTTCTTGAGTCATGGCGTTCTTTACCACCATCTGTTTCTCCATATCAGACGTTAGGTAGGGTTTACAGACGCTATGTGGTCCCTGGTGTTATTGCCCGTGCAGACAAGATTGTTACTGTCTCAGAGTATACAAAAGGCGAGATACTGAAGCGTTTCAATCTGAAGGATGAGTCGGTTTTGGTCATACCAAATAGCTTGGATGCTTCTTGGTATGAGCAAAACGAAGAGGCAGTGGAAAGCCATGCGCCCTATGTTCTTGCTGTTTCGGGTGAGGCACCCAGTAAGAACTTGTCTGCTTTGCTACATGCATTTTCTTTGTTAAAGAAGCGTGGCGGTCGGGATGTTGTAGAGCTTCAGTTGCGTATTGTTGGTATCAAGCAAGCACACCAGGCACATTTCATAAAACGCGCAGAGCAGTTAGGCATTGGCTCTTCAGTTGTATTTGAACGCTTTGTCGACGAGATTACCTTGCGAAGTCTGTATCGTAACGCCGAGCTATTTGTAATGCCATCGTTGTTCGAAGGTTTTGGCATTCCGGTTTTGGAAGCCATGGCAAGTGGTACTGCAGTTGTGTGTAGCAATACCACGTCACTACCAGAGGTGGTGGGTGATGCCGGATGGCTTTTTGATCCGTATAGTATTGAACATATGGCGGGTGTGCTATTGGATGCTTGGCGCGACAGTTGTGCAAGGGCTCAGTGTGCTGAGAGAGGGCTGAAGCAAGCACAGAAGTATCATCGAAAGGTGGTCAATGCTGCGATTGAGAATTTTTGGGAAAAATGATGCAACGCAAACAGATTCTGATTCTGACACCGAGATATCCTTATCCGGTAATAGGTGGTGACAGGCTGCGCATTTATGAAATTTGCAAGGAGCTTGCCAAGTATCACGACTTGTCGCTCTTGAGCTTGTGCGAGACTCAAGATGAATTGCATTCGGCATTGCCTGATGATGGTGTTTTCAAGCGTATTGAGCGCGTTTATTTGCCAAAGTGGCAATCGTTGTTGAATGTTGCATTAGCCATACCGACTTCTACACCGCTACAGATTGCGTATTATCGCTCAAATGAATTTGCAAGAAAACTGGATGCGTTAGTGCCTGAGCATGATATGTTTTTTGCACACCTCATTCGAGCCGGAGAGTACCTTAGGGGGCGTGACATTCCTTCAGTTCTGGAAATGACTGATGCCATTTCGATGAATTATCAACGGATCAGTAAACTTTCCTCTAAAAGGAATTTCAAATCATGGGTTTTCCATTTTGAAGCAAATCGTTTGTTAAGTTATGAGCAGAAAATTGTTGATGAATTTCCGCTTGTAACGTTAGTGTCTGATTTTGATCGTGATTTTCTATTGAATGGTAGAGTGTTGGATAACTTGCTTGTATGTTCAAATGGGGTTGATTTGAGCGCACTACCCTTTAAGTCGCGAGAAGTAAGTGCTCCCGTTGCTGCTTTTATTGGCAACATGACTTCTGTGCAAAATCTTGATGCATGTTTTTATTTTGCAGAAGAGGTTTTGCCTGTGATACGTCAGCGCTTGGATTGCCGGTTCCGGGTAGTGGGACGAATTAAACCTGGCGACGCAAAGCGGCTAGAAATGTTCGATTCTGTAGAAGTTGCGAGCAATGTGCACAGTATTGCTGACGCATTGGCTGATGCGCGGGTGGGGGTTGCACCGGTAAGATTGGGGGCTGGCGTCCAGAACAAGGTTCTTGAGTATATGGCACTCGGTTTGCCTGTAGTTACCTCTACCGTTGCTCTGGAAGGATTGCAGGCTATGCCGGAGCGTGATCTCTTAGTAGCTGACCGGCCTGAGGAGTATGCGGCGGCCCTTTTGCGGTTGTGGCAAGATGATACTCTGCGAGGTTCACTGGCGCAGGCAGGTTTGAAATATGTAGAAGAGTACCATTCATGGCATCAGCGCCTGATGCCTATGGTAGAGCGAATTAACCGTATTCTCGCTGATTAATATATTTCGCATTTTTGAGAAAAACCGCCAGCATTGCGAATGCCAGTCAGTTTTTTCTGACTGGCATTACCCCTCTGGGCGATTTTTTTACGCCAGTTTTTTGATGTAGGCAGCCACGCCGCCAAGCAGCATTTCGATGGAAATGGCGGTCAGTACCAGGCCCATCAGGCGTTCCAGCGCGGTGATGGCTTGTTCGCCCAGCGCGCGGTGGATCTTGCCGGAGAACAGGAAGACCAGCAGCGTTACCAGCATGGTCAGCGTCAGGGCGCCAATCCATTCCAGCATGCGGTCAGGTTCACGGGTGGACATCAGCAGCACGGTAGCCATCGCGGAGGGGCCAGCGATCAGCGGGACGGCAATGGGTACGATGAAGGGCTCGCCGTGCATTTTGTCGCCGCCAAACATGCTGCCTTCACCGGGGAAAATCATTTTGATGGCAATCAGGAACAGGATGACACCGCCGGCTACGCGCAGGCTTTCGTCGGTCAGGTGCATCAGCTCCAGAAAGCCTTTGCCAAAGAACATGAAGGTTAGCAGTACCGAGAACGCGATGAAGCACTCGCGGAATACGACCTTGCGGCGGCGTTCCGGCTTCACCTGTTTCAGTGCCGAGATGAACAGGGGGATGTTGCCCAGCGGATCGGTAATCAGGATCAGCAGGATGGTGGCGGACAGGAAAGAGGTATCCATAAGTTTTACACTACGCGATGTTCGATAAAAAACAACTGCTGTTGCGGCCAACCTTAGTCCGGACGGTCAGGCTGGCCAAGGTTGGCCGCAGGCAGCAATAAAGGCCTTGCGCGGAGCGTAAGGCCTTTTGTCTATGCGGGTGCCCGGTACAGAGGGCAGTTGGCGGTAGGGCGTGATTATGTCACGCCGCCGCCGTTTGCCAAGACCAGGTGTCGGATTACTGACCGCTTGTGTCGTTTTTATCCTTACGGTTGGAACCTTCTACCAGGGTAAAGCCATAAACGCGGCATTCCAGTGCGCCGTTGTACAGCATCGGGCGGGTATCTGCTGCCAGGCGCATCAGGCCCGGCAGGCGGCTATCGGCGGTCATCAGGTGCGCGGTCCAGCCTGCAAACTTGCGCTTCAGCCAAGTGGCCAGCAGGGGGTACAGTTCGGCCAGGCTTTCCTGTTCGTCCAGGCGGACACCGTAAGGCGGGTTACACACGATCAGGCCGCTGGCCGCCGGGGCGGTGAGCGCGGTGGCGTCGCCGGCGCTGAGGGTAACCAGATGGTCGATACCAACGCGTTCCAGGTTGCGGCGGGCGATGTCTACCATCTGCGCCGAGCGGTCGTTACCGAACAGCGGCAGGGTGTCGAGTTGGCGGCTCGCCAGCTCGGCATCGTTCTTGATGCTGTGCCACAGCAGGTCGTTGTGGTCTTTCAGCAGCTCGAAGGCAAAGCGGCGATCGCGGCCCGGGGCGCGGTTTAGCGCGATGTCGGCAGCTTCCACCAGGAAGGTGCCGCTACCGCACATCGGGTCCAGCAGCGGCTGGGTGCCGTTGTAGCCGGCCAGCAGCAGGATGCCGGCCGCCAGGTTTTCACGCAGCGGGGCCTCGCCGGTTTCTTCGCGCCAGCCGCGCTTGAACAGCGCTTCGCCGCTGGTATCCAGATAAATCTGGATATCAAAGCCGGACAGGAACACGCGGATGCGCATGTCCGGGGTGCGGGTATCGACGCTAGGGCGCTCGCCGCCCAGCTCGCGGAAGCGGTCGCAGATGGCGTCTTTTACCACCAGCGACACGTAATCGATGCTCTTCAGGCGGGCATGGCCGTCGGTTTTTACCTTGATGGTGCAGCCAACGTCGAACAGCGCCGGCCAGTCGATGCCACGGGCCAGGTTGTAGATGTCGCGTTCGTCGCGGTAGCTACCCATCGCCAGCTGCATCAGCAAGCGGCTAGCGGTGCGCGAGTGCAGGTTCACGCGCATCATCACTTCGCGGTTGCCGGTGAAGGCCACGCCACCATCGGTGAGCTGCAGCTCGGTGCCGCCTTGCTGGGTAATCTCGTCGGCCAGAATCTTTTCCAGGCCACGCGGGCAGCTGGCAAACAGCGCAAACTCGCCAGCTTTCAGGCTGCGCGGTTGCGCTTTCACGAATGGCGTGCGGCCAACCTTGTCCCCGCCGTGTTGACGCGGATGCTCGCCGCGCGCTTCGCGCTGTTCACCGCCGAAGCGTGGTTTGTCGAAGCTGCGTTCTTCGCGCTGGAAGCCGCCCTCGCGACGCTCGCCGCCGAAGCGCGGTTTGTCGAAGCTGCGTTCTTCGCGCTGGAAGCCGCCTTCGCGACGTTCGCCGCCGAAGCGCGGTTTGTCGAAGCTGCGTTCTTCACGCTGGAAGCCGCCTTCGCGACGCTCGCCGCCGAAGCGCGGTTTGTCGAAACTGCGTTCTTCGCGCTGGAAGCCGCCTTCGCGACGTTCGCCGCCGAAGCGCGGTTTGTCGAAGCTGCGCTCTTCGCGCTGGAAGCCGCCTTCTTGGCGCTCGGCTTGCGGTGCAGTGGGGGTATCACCAACGCGCTTCAGAAAGCCGGTACGCGGTGCCTGGCTAGAAGCGGGTTGGGCAGGGGTATCCGGCGTTTCCTGGCTTGGCGGGGCCACGTAGTCCGGGTGCGCTTTGCCACCACGACCGGCAACGCGGTCTCGGGTGTAGGTTTTTTGCGGACGTTCGGCCGGAGCAGGGGCCGCGGTATCCGCTGCCGGGGCAAACGATTTACCGCCAAACAGGGTACGCGGTTTATCCAGGCCATGATCGCCGCGCGGGGCGTGGCCCTCGCTACGCTGCATGTGGTTGTCGCCCTGGCTTTCACCACGCGGGGCGAAATTGCCATCACGACTCTTGTCGCTGCCAAAGCGCGGCTTGTCGAAGCTGCGCTCTTCGCGCTGGAAGCCGCCTTCACGACGCTCGCCACGCGGGGCGAAATTGCCGTCGCGCGGTTTGTCGCCGCCAAAGCGCGGTTTGTCGAAGCTGCGTTCTTCGCGCTGGAAGCCACCTTCACGACGTTCGCCACGCGGGGCGAAGTTGCCGTCGCGCGGTTTGTCGCCGCCGAAGCGCGGCTTGTCGAAGCTGCGCTCTTCGCGCTGGAAGCCACCTTCGCGACGCTCGCCGCGCGGGGCAAAGTTACCCTCGCGCGGTTTGTCGCCGCCGAAGCGCGGCTTGTCGAAGCTGCGCTCTTCGCGCTGGAAGCCACCTTCGCGACGC
>NZ_VMDW02000091.1 GCF_007644045.2 Vogesella urethralis | reverse complement strand
AACATCGCGTGGCACGACTGATGAAGCAGGAGGGTCTGCGTTCGCAGACGGGCTACCACCGACGCCCCGGGCATTACAGTGGCCGACCGGCGGTAGTGGTACCGAACCATCTGCAACGCCAGTTCACTGTGGATGCGCCGAATAAGGTCTGGGTGACGGATATCACGTACATCCGCACGCATGAGGGATGGTTGTACCTGGCGGTGGTGCTCGACCTGTTCTCGCGACAGGTCATTGGCTGGTCGATGCAGTCACGTATCGATAGAGAGCTGGTGCTGAATGCCCTGTTGATGGCGGTATGGCGACGTCAGCCCAAGCAGGAGGTGCTAGTACATTCCGATCAGGGGAGCCAGTTCAGTAGTTACGACTGGCAGGACTTCCTGAAGGCCCATCGCTTGGTGCCCAGCATGAGTCGACGCGGGAACTGCCACGACAATGCCGTGGCGGAGAGTTTCTTCCAGTTGCTGAAGCGGGAGCGTATCAAGCGAAAAACCTATCACGACCGGGAGGAAGCCCGACGAGACATCTTCGATTACATCGAGATGTTCTACAACCCGAAGCGCCGGCATGGTTCCGCAAACGGGCTATCGCCGGTAGAGTACGAGAAGCAGTATTTCCAACAGCTCCGGAGTGTCTAGAGAAGCCGGGGCGATTCACCAAACTGATCGAAGCCGCGTATGGGATCTCCTCAAGCGAACTTGTGGCTGAGCTTGGAAAACTTTGGCAGTCGTTGACTTTTGGGTTTCATGAGGCGTTGACATCCCTGTTCAATCTGCATACCGAAGTCATGACCGAAGTCCAGCGGATGATCGAGCAGAAGGGGGCTGACTTGCAGTCCAAATCTGTGGGTGAATTGATTTTCGAGGCAGCCAACCGCCTCGGTCATGGTGATACCCTGAACAGGAACGCGGAAGCGATCGGGAATATGGGCCTCTTCGATCTTCGAAAGGTTACTAATTTACCAGCTGCTTTCCTCGATGATTTCTCGTGGGCGCCCAGCCAGGAAACGGATTTTCTTGCCGATGGTGAGTTCAAAGGCTGGCCGCTTCGGATCCAGCCGATATTCAGACGTCCGTTCCTTAAGCTCAACGATACGTACTACTGCTTTGAACTCCATTCGCTTTTTGACAACTTTTATCGCCAATTAGAAAAGCGGATATTCCAGCGGTCAGAGGCTGAAAAGCAGGAGTGGATCCGAAATCGGAAGGAAATCTCGGAAAACCTGCCAGTAGATTATTTTACCCAGTTACTGCCAGGAGCGACCGTATTTCGCGAAATCTACTATCCGGTTTTCTCGGCGTCTGGCGGCGCAAAAAACTTGGCTGAAGCCGATTGCCTCATTGTATACGACGACCACCTATTCATCATCGAAGTGAAGGCTGGTGCATTCACTTACACATCTCCTGCCAATGACCTACCCGCGTACGTCAAATCGTTGGAGGCGCTCGTCGGAGCACCCAGCAAGCAGGGCCAGCGCTTCCTGAAGTATTTGGAAAGCGCCGAAGAAGTTGACATCTTCGACGCAAAGTATCGATCAATTGGCAAGTTGCGCACTGGTGATTTTCGTTGTAAGACCATTTGTGCAGTCACGCTTGACCCCTTCACTGAACTCGCAGCTCAAGCTCAGCATCTGCACAAGATCGGAGTTGACGTCGGCGATGCGTCCGTCTGGTCGCTTTCGCTCTCGGACCTGCGCGTATATAGCGACATCTTTGCCGGTCCGCTCGACTTCCTCCACTTTGTCGAACAGCGCATGCGTGCCGCTCCGTCGGAAAAACTTCAGCTCGACGACGAGCTGGACCATCTCGGGCTCTACCTCGAGCACAACAACTACGCGATGCATGCGGACGAGCTTTCTCAGAGTGGGGCTCAATTGCAATTCAATGGATATCGATCTGCGATCGACGCGTACTTCTCAGCGAAGCTCACAGAATCTAATGATCCGTCCTTGCCGACACAGGAAATTCCACCTCGACTCCGGGAGCTTGTCGATTTCCTCGCAAAGCAAGAACAGCCCCTCCGCTCTCGAATCGCGAGCTACCTGCTCGATCTTGATGGAGACTTGCGAGCTGAACTGAGCAGATGGATTGACGAGGAGCTGGCAGCAATCCCGCAGCGCGGCCGCTGTTTGCCCTTGTCAACGGCTGGTAACGTACGGTTGACAATATTTGTAAACATCGAGGGCTTGGTTGAGCAGGGCCACGAAAAGGCCACTGAACATACGCAGGTCGCTATGATTGCCACTGGCGAATCTGACCGTATCCTGCTCGAGTTGACATATGGCCCGGATGGTCCGACCCGGGTCTCGATGTCGACCGTCACATTGCACGGACTTTCTTGCGAACATCTTGAACGGTTTAGAGAAAAAGCGACCGATTTGAAAGAAAAGCGGCTCGCGTGCTCCGTCGCCAACTTTGGCAAGATCGGCCGCAATGACCTGTGCCCCTGTGGAAGCGGAAAGAAGTACAAGCGATGCTGCCTGCCCAAACGACAGACTAAAGCTAGTCGGTAGCGGCTAGTGCGTCTACTGAGCTGGGTAGTCCGCCTAGGCCAAACTGCGGACTCACTTCAATCATGAAGTAAGTCGCTCCAACGCCAGGAAATGAAAATGGCCTCCAACTTGGAGGCCATTTGCTAAGCGGAGATCAGATTCCCCAAAATCTAGAGACTTGTGGGATCCTGCGCACATTTTACAATCTCACTAACTGAGAAGATCTCACTTAGAAAGAGAACCTACAATTCTTGTAGGTTCCCATCGTAAGTGGGATATCCCTAGCTGAGCTTGCTGAAGAATCTCACTTGCGGGTGAACCTTCGTTTGCCGCGTTCGCACTTAAGATGAGATTTTCCTACGAGAGTCTCGCTGCAGTGCTTCACAATCCGGTCCCATCCCTTCGGGGGTGGGACTTTCACTTTGTACTGATGGGCTCGGTACCAGGATCAACGGAGCCTTCTCCCCGAGAAGCCCTGCAACCACACTATCCAAGTCTGGTCCTCTCGGATAGATGGTGGGGGCGCTTCGGACAACTCGATGATCAAGGACGGGGTGGAACCCGTGCCCGCGTAGCATTATAGCGACCTTCTTCGAGCCTACGCCAAGTTGATCGGCAACATGCTTGAGAATCAGGTACCGCTCCCTGAAGTGCTGTAGCTCTTCTCGATGAGTGAAGTAGCTGACGCCTGAACGTCCTAGCCTGCGCGTGGTTTCCAGCAGGCCGGTACGGATCAGATGTAAAACACCTAACTCGCTCAGCCCCAACTCGGTGGCCGCATGCTTGGTTGATAGCCACGTTCCCTTTCCCTCCCCAAAAACGCCAAGCCAGCGAGTGAGCTCGTTTTTGCTGAATACCCAGGCAGCGATTCCTCTCATGGTTTGGCACTTGGCCACGGGCTGAATATCTCCGGTTTTTACGGCGATCAGCAGTTGGGCCACAACATCTGGCCGCCATCCGCTGTAACGTAGTAGATGGCCAAGACTGGCGCAGCCTTCATCCGGAATGTTCACGACGGGTAAGGCGCTCCCGATGGAAAGCAATCCTTCCACTTCGCCAAGCTCGACCTCCCAGTTACGGGAGGTCGGGTGCATTTTGCGGGCACCAGGGAACAGTGGGAGGAGCAAGTTTTTCATACGCTGCTTTGATAGCCCAAGGGACTCCGTTACCGTACGCAAATCGACAAGAGAGTTGCTCTCCAGCTTCTGTCTCAGCGCGTCAACTTGCAGACGGTTGACCACCATGAAGCGACGGCCTGACTTGCTAATGATTTCCTCGGCCTCTAGTTCACGCGTCTCGACATAGAACCGGAGCCGTGAAATACCGATCCGTAGCTTTTCGCACGCACTTTTGGCGGGAATCCATTGGCGGTTCTCAACGATCTGATCCAGCAATGCCCGGTTACGTTTGGCCAATGAGCCCGTCCATGATGATTCGACCCAAGCGCAGAACTCGTTGTAAACCGGGGCAAACTCGGGTGTTCTCATTTCTGAGAGCAGGTACCGATAAGATGCACCCAGCGCATCGACCAGTCGGCCATTATCCCGGACATCATGCCCTCGTGATGCCAGGGTGGAGAGGGCACGGTGAAAGCCCGCAGGCCAATCACCAAGGATCTCAGCTGCTCTGGAAGTAATCGGCCATGAGTGCTCCAACCGCCCAAGCTTGGATGGCTTGTTCGGGATACTCGCCCTGGCTGGATCCATCCCGGCACCGAGTAGCAAAATCAGGCGAAAGAGATCAATGGATTGCAGCTGAGCGAGATGAGCCGGTCTCACACTCTCCTGCGGGTAAAACGTATCCCGGATGATCTGTGAGAGCCAGATGACGCCTGGCGGTGCCTCGCTTACCGGCTCCTGAGCCAGATCAGCATCACATGAGCACCTCCTGACCGTGCCACTCTCAAAGGTCAGGTGCCGGCCACAGTTACTGCAGCGATCAACCAGCCAGACGCCGTGTTTGGGGCAGGCATCATGAAATATTAGCTCCCAACCCACATCGCCTACAGCCCGCTCGCTCAGACAACATGGGCAAACCCGGCGATGGGGATTCCACAGTCGTCGGTGCCGAGCACGGCTGTCTGCAACTACCTGGGCGTAAGCATGCTCGATAGGTGCCTGGGACTGTTCGGGGAGCAGGCGGGCTTCAAAGAGGATGGTCGGTTCGAAAGTTAAACCATCTCTGGTGATTTGCGACGGTTTCAGCCAATTGGGCTCTGCCAATCGCATGAAGTAGGACTTGGGTCCTTCACCGGGTTGTGGGCGTGGGCGAACCAGCAGGCTGTCATAGGCTTGCCTCCGCAGGATCTGCTGTTCGATCTGCCTCTGCTTTAAGGGATCCATGAGTTTCCCCTTATGCGAGCGTGAACGGCGCAGATGCCTTGGAGGCATGAGCGGCACGTAGACAGTGGTCACGACTAAGATGAAATGGCTCACCCTTGGCATCCAGCGGCCGTAGTGCAGCCTGCGTCACGAATGGGTTCAGCTTGGCTGGGGCATGCGGCCAGATGCTCCGTCTGAAGGCCTCTGCTACGACTTCCTGAGAAATACACTCAAGGCCCAACTCCTGGGCCACCATTACGGCGGACTCCAACAGTTTGGCAACGTAGTCGATAACACCGTAGGTGGCGAACCAGAATCTTCTGGCGAGATTGGCCTCGTGCAATGGTGTGTCGGTAGGTAGGGGGAGCAGTTTCTGCAGTGATCGTAGCAGTCCTCGGAACACATCCCACTCTGCTTCTATTTCTGCAGACAGTGGGTACAGATAGATCCGATGCGCGAAGCGACGCTGGATATCCGCACGAATATTCAGTCCGGCTTCCACCTCGGGAAGACCCACCAGAACAAGCCCGAGCCCCCGCAGGTCTGCCAGGCTTTTCAGCCAGTCTATGCAGCGACGTGCCTCTCGCACCGATGTCGTGTTCTCCAGGTGCTGGAAGTTATCGATCACAATCAACTGAACACCACACTGCTTGAGCAGATCTCGCAGGATCAGGCTTTTGCGCTCAGCATCAAGAGACCGGTAGCGTCTGTAGCCCAGGTTATGTAGGAGCGCTTCGGTTATGGACTTCACGGATGGTGCACTGGGCATATCGACTAGCAGGATTGGCACCTGTGTGATTTCTGTCGATTCATCACGTGGGAACATCGCAGCATAGCTTTCGATGATGGTTGTTTTGCCAAGACCGGCGGCGCCGACCAGTAGCATTCCACCGCCACAGTGATTTCGGATCACATACTCGTGTAGCCTGGCAAGACGGCACTGGGTATCGATGAGCTGTGGCAAGCGAAGAACGTGAGACCTTAGCGAAAAACCAGTGAAGCGCCCAAGACTGATGGCCGCTTGAGTCTGGTCGCCTAGGCGTGATTGCAATAAGGTGATGGGGCTGTTCATTGCGGATCCTCCGGTAGATCGCCGGTGGCGCCAAAGTCTGGCAAATCGTCTTCTAGACCATCGGGTAGTGCTTCTGCAGGTGAAGTCCACGGAGACAGCGATTCGCGTGCAATATCAAAGGCGGTTTCCCGACCTTGAGGTGGACGGTCACCGCCGTTCATGAGGACTTGGTATGCCTTTTTGCGGAGGCCCATCTTTTTGCCCTTGAGTGCCTTGGCGACTTCAAGCTCAATCTCGTGCCTGGCCTGTAGGCGCTGACTTTGCGTCGGATCTGACCCATACCGACGCTTGGATTCTGCCGAGATAAGGCGATGCAGGTGTCTGGTCAGCCCTTTGGTGTAATCCTCATTAACCGCTGGAACACGAATGAATTCCTCGGCCTGGGCGTCGTAGACGTCCACAAACTCAACGGAATGATCGTAGAAGCGAAGTTCAATCTTGATGGGGTAACCAGCACGTAGCCGCAGCTGCTGGAGTGCTCTGTTGTTGTAGGTCAGCCCTTCCAGTTCCAGACCGTAGTGAAACAGCGTCCTTTTTGCTGGCAGGCCAACGATCGTATCCAGTTCCACAGGAAATGCAGGCAGCGATGGGGAAATGACTTTCAGGCCATCCATCCACACAGATATGGGTGTCTGCCCGTTCAGTCCGCGATGTGGCGTGATGGCGTAAACATCGACTATCCATTTGGTAACCAGTGCATTGAGCGTCGGCAGGTCAATCACGGCCATATCTTCTGATGGATAGTCGCCGCGCATATCCGGGTTCGAAAAGGTAGTGCCGGGTAACTTATGGATTAACCCGCTGTTGAGCGTGCGGAAGAACCGTTCAACCGCACCTTTGTAGAAGGGTTCTTTTGCCGGACAGAGCAGCAAATCAATGCCCAGCTCCAGACATGCTTCTTCTAGCCCTGCACTATGAAATTCCATGCCATTGTCGACCGCAATCAGCAGCGGGATGCCATAGCACGGCCAGTGTCCATTCACCATGTCAAACTGCGCGACCCACCCATCCTTCGAAAGCATGGCGTGCCGTAGTGCCATCAAGACTGAGGTGGTAGATGGTGGATTGAAGGTCAGATAAAAGCCGAGCACCATGCGGCTTTTACGGTCCAGAACGATAGTCAGCCAAGGACGCCCTAAGACGAGACCTGTCCATGTATCAATTACGATCAAATCAATAGGGGTGTGGTCGATTTCGACCCGATCGAGTATCTGGTCCACTTTGATGGTGCCGGTTACTGAGCGGTGTTTGATTCGGACCGCATCACCACTCAGCCTTCCCTGATCAATCACATCCTGTTGCAAGGCGTCGAGCCAGCGGTAAACCGTGGCTTTCGATGGATGGGATAGCTGGGCAACGGCAGGGAGTGTTTCGTTCAGACGGTCGATGCGCCGGCATACCTCCTGTGCGATGGTGATCTTGAATACCTTCTGGCGATTTAGATACTTTTCAGCCACGACGGCCTCGAAGATCTCAATCCGCGGATCGCGTTTAAGCTGACGCGGTCTGCGTTTTACCAGTTTCGTTACGCATTTGGATTGTCGATAGATGGACCACCAGCGGTGAACCGTACTGGCACCGGGAGGGTGCGGATCGCCGATCTTCTCTGCTGTCTGGGCAATGACTGACGCCCAAGAGTCTTTTTGGTAGGGATTGTTTGCCGGGTCGAGGGCGTCCAGATACGTCTTTTTGCGTAACGCGCCTTGGCGGGCTCGCTCGCTGAACATGCTGAGTGTTTTAGGGCTGGCGGTGTAAAGCAGGTCACCGGTTTGCCCCAACGAGGCTTCATCGATAACCAGAACGCCGCTGCGCCAGCCCTCGAGAAGCTCCTTCTCGCTCATGTTGCGGATCTCTCCGTCCAAACTCTCTAGCTGGTACAAACCGTGGACGGTTTTCTTGAGCAGTGTCCATCGTTTGAGGTTTTCAACGAAAACCAGACCCTTGCGAAGATTAGCGCGCTTCATGGTTCGCACCTCCTGCCAGGGTGACAACGGTGTTTGCCGTTACCGGAGAAAACAGGTCTATCTCCACGAGTTGGTGGGCAATAAACACCCACAGGTCGAAGCCGTCACCGAGGAGCTTTTGCAAGTCTTCGAGATGGCGGGGCGACTCTTGCAACAGCTGGCGTACAGCCATTTTCATCTGGGGCGTAGGGCCTGGCCGGTGCCAGCCGCGTTTGAGATGCCGAAGGTTTTGCTGCAGGGAATGGCTTCGGACATCCGTATCGGTAAGGATGCGGAAGCTTTGGCCGATTTGTCGTAGATGCTGAGCAGCCAGTTCCAAGCGGCTTTTCGTATCCGGTCGCCAAAGGTCTTTCTCTGCCTTGACCTCAATGATCAGCGTACTGCCGTCAGATAGGACGATCTCCAGGTCCGGGGTATACGAGCCGGATCGCTCGGCATCGGCTAACGGAATCGTCCGTGGTTGCTCTTGAATGTGCATGACGAATGGCAAGGCATCCAGGTAGCGGACCACATCACCTTCGAGAGGGCTCTCGCAGTGGATCATGCGTCCCAGCTTGCGAGAGGGGACTTTCATTCTGAATTTGCGGCCAGAGCGCGTAACGACGTTACGGACACGACCATTTTTTGGGGCAGGCATCGTCAACTCCTTACATCACGGCCAACAACGCCGTGATGATGAGAAATGTAGGGACGAGCGGGGCTTGACTTCGCCTGCCGAGAAAGAAATACTGAGATTACCAGTCGCAGTAATTCTGTCCTTCGGACAGGCAAGAAGCCGGATGTCCCGCTCGGGGTATTCGGTTTTTTGTTGCTATCGTCAGTTGTTCGTTATTTCTCCGCGTCTTCTCCTTTCCGTTTCTCTTGAGCGGCACGCTCACAAATCCATTGCTGGACCATTTCAGGATCCCAACGACGTACCTTGCCCAAGCGATAGTGCGGCGGCGCTTGGTCGGTAGCGATCAGACTCTCCAAAGTCCGCGCAGACACATTCAGCAGCTTGGCGAGCTCTTTTGCGTTCAGTTGAGGCTGCATTGCAATCCTTTGCCGACAGGTCTATTCATTCTTCCATATCGATCGATCTGATGCTGGAGTACTCATGTACAAATTAGCCGACCAGAAAATCGTACTAACTTAATGATTTGTTTGTGTTTTTTCTGGTTTCTCAGATTGTGGTGAGTGTTTTATAAGACCGTGCAATGGCGACAGACCTTCCTCAAACGTTGTGGCTCGCGTATCAGGGCCTCTGGGCACTGCACCAAGCGGCGATCTACAGCCTAGGTATGAAAGGGCATCGTGTATTTCGGGATGAGGAGATCGCCGGGAAGTACAGGCTTCGGGTAGCCAATGTGCCAGGTCGCTTGTCTGCCATTGATGTGTTACCTGGGTTCTTCAAGTCTTCTGCCGATACCCGATCGTTCGTCGCTGCCTCACTGCTTG
The DNA here is from genome assembly GCF_007644045.2 of Vogesella urethralis. GTDB lineage: Bacteria > Pseudomonadota > Gammaproteobacteria > Burkholderiales > Chromobacteriaceae > Vogesella > Vogesella urethralis. The sequence continues at coordinate 67,850 of NZ_VMDW02000091.1, read as the reverse complement.
AAGCGCTGCTCGATACGGTGGATCTCGATGAGATATGGGAGTGGGAGCGCTTCCCCGCCCGGCAAAAGAGATGGGAGCAGCAGCACGGAAGTGGCGATCCGTCGCTGAAGCTCAAAGAGCTTTATCAGGCGCTGCAGGCAAGAGAGGCGGATAGGGTTGGGTTTTCTATTGAAGACGTCTTGATACTGGCAAGCATGACCCATCAGCTCGATCAGATCCGGTGTCATGCACTGTGTCGGTTATGCCCAAGACTTAGTCGGTTTGGTGAGGTGTATTGCAACGAGCACTCTCGGTCAAAATCGGCACCTGGCACGATTGCCGATAAAGCAAAGCGCTACCGGAACGGGTGTCGAGTGGCAGAGCAATACCGCGTCCTGTGTATGAAGGACGCGGAGCGCCTGAAGTACCGGCCTGATCAAGCACACAAACTGCTAGCGCACCTGCTTTGGCAGGAGAGGCCCGGATTTAGTGACCGATCAATTCGAGCAATACAGGCCTTCTCCATGGAGAACGATCGTTTGCTGAAGGTGCTTGGGCATGACTTTCCGCGGTTGCCTGCGCAAGCCGTTGAGCCTCGGCTACTTGAACGCATCGACCCTTATGAAACACGAGCGGGTGCCTGGCTACTGAAGCTGAAGTACCTGAACAGATGGCTGGCAATAGAAGGGACACTTCATCACGGGAAGCGCAAAGCCTCGCAAGAGTCGGTAGTCGAAGCGGCAAACGCTTGATGCTAGGCCCTGTGAAGCACAGTGTGTGCAAAATTGGTACACACTCATCAGCACGATGCTTGTGATGATCGGGTGCGGGCAGCTGTGTGCACTTTTTGCACATCGCGTTCGAGTAGGGCGGGTCCAACTTGTGCAAGAAATGCACGAGTTCAGCGTAGCGCTAGGTCTGCGTGAGGGGGCTCAGAAAGGCCAAAGCCCGCTCGGGGCGGGCTTTTCCTCAAATGACAGGGCACGACCGTTTCCGGAAAACCCTGTGTCTATTCAATTAAGTATACCACCAATCTTTATTGATCAAAGCAGTCAATCATCCAGCCAAACTCAGGGCAGCAAGCACCTGACTGGGGCTCATTCGGTACTTTTTCTGGCAATTGTCGCGGCTGGGTCGTGACGTCTGGTCATCGGGGCGTTCTCAGCAATTGCCGTGTGAGTCTGCTTCAATTTGCCTTCTCGCCAGCGTCGCAATAACTCTACCTGGTCCCGCTCCTCAAGCTGACATAGTAGATCTAGCAGCGCACGCATCCCTAGTGGCTTATTCACACCTCGCAAGTACTCTGTGTAAGTACGCCGACTAACTCCAAGGCGAGTGGCCATCTCGTCTCGGGTGATGCGTCCGCCGTTGCGCGCCTCGAGTAGGAGATGCAGCTGTTTCACAAAAGTATGAAGTTGCATGTCAGCTACAAATGATCTTTTGAAGTCACATGAATATGCCATAAATAGGCAAATTTATGTACATTTCTTCTTTGAAGGAATAAAATGTGGAATAATTTGTTGTTGTTTTTGTTGTTGCCGCTATCATGGAAGGATCAAACCACCATTAAGGTACATTGTTGATGCCGCGTATTACTGCTGATGAAGCCGAACTGTTGTCGCCCTATTTGTCGGAGTTCGCTGAAATTATCCAGTTGGCTTGGACCGATTGGCTAACAAGCTCCATTGCAGCCCACATGCAACACAAGCGTGTGCGTGCCAACAACGTTTGGAACCAAATGGTTACACATGCCAAACGCCTGTTCGAAGGGCGGGATGGCATCCAAGTTGTAAAGGTTCGTAATACTTGGGACGGACTTCTCATTGGCGAACGCATCTTTGTGCGCATGAAGAAGGGGAACGAGCAGCTACTCTCCAGCAACGTGCGTACCGCATTGTCACTGGCATTCAATGACCCAGAGGAAGACCTGTACAACGGTGTTGTCATGCTGGATCTGGTGTATGTCCTAGATAAGTTAGAAGCAGAAATCGAGCGGGTTGCCCTCGTCCAGCGTGATCACGACCGCGTTGTCTGGACACTTGACCTTCTCAATGACAATGAAAACAAGCAAAATGTGCTGCCTTTTGCCCCTCCACAGACTATGCAGGAGGAGCGATCGGTGGCAGATCGAGTGCTGCAGCCGCGTAGAGAAGAGCACGATAATGAAGGAACACAGGAACAGCAGGATCGAAGAGTTTCGTCCTGATCTTTTGGCGCTTCGGCGCCGCATGAATGGAATCAGCCAAACGGAACTGGCTGAGCGGGCCGGCATATCGCAGGGGACCTTGTCTAAATGGGAGCAAGGTCTTCGTCCGGTCACTGAGGACGGTATTGAGAAACTGGCACAGTCGCTAAACTGCCCAGTTTCTTTTTTCTGCCAGTCTGACCGCGTATATGGTGCGCCGATGAGTGCCCACCCAATGTATCGGAAGAAAGCTACGACAGGGCAAAAGGTACTGGACCAGCTAATTGCCGAGCTGAACGTACGCATCAGCCATCTTCGCACTCTGCTGGAGAGCGTGGACTTGAGGCCTGAGCTCCAACTGCCACATTATGATCCTGATGATTATGATGGGGACATAGATAAAATCGCAGCCCATGTACGGCGTGCTTGGTATGTACCTAGTGGGCCAATCCAAAATTTGACTGAATTTGCTGAGCGAGCTGGTTGTATCGTTGTGCACTGCGAGATGGGAGATGCCAAACTGGATGGTGTCAGCTATCACGTTCCAGGGCTGCCCCCCGTGATCTTTCTAAACAAAGTTCAGCCAGCAGATCGCATGCGTTTCACGCTTGCCCACGAGATTGGTCACCTTGTCATGCACCCTTATCCAACGCTCCACATGGAAGATGAAGCCAACCAGTTTGCGTCGGCATTACTGATGCCGGAGAGCGATATCGGAGCAGAACTACGTGGATTGACTGTTGAGAAGGCTGCCTACATGAAACCGTATTGGCGTGTTTCCATGGCAGCCTTGATCTACCGTGCCCGCACCCTCAATAGGATTGACCAGTCAAAGTACGAGTACATGTGGCGACAGATGTCTTTCAAGGGTTTCCGTACACGAGAACCTGAGCGATTGGATTTTCCACAGGAGCAGCCGACCTTGATGATGGGTTTGCTCGAGAACATGACGAAGAACATGGGATACAGCCAAGAAGAACTTGCTTCCATTCTGCATCTGCATCTCGATGAAGTCGCCAAGATGTATGATCTCACCCTCCCGAATCGCCCTTCGTTGCAAGTTATTAAGTAATGCTTGACTGGCCGTTTTAAATGATAAGCCAATAGACTGCTTCGGTCGGAGTGTAACCGGCTCCTGAAGAGGGGCGGTTACACTTCGAACTTAGTATAATGTCATGTGATGTGCTAGCATGACAGATGTTGGTGAAAAACTGATCTTTGGTTTACTCCGGAAAACATGTTACGTAGCCATTACCGCCTTTCGCTGTGTATGCTTGATTATCTTAAAATCTTGCTTCTTTTCTGAGCGTTAAGCGCTGTACCGAAGATTACGTAAGTAACACCAAACGAATTAAAGCACCATCAGTGACTCTGGGTTATGGAGAGGGTGTCGGTGTCAGAAGACAAGACGGCTTCTGATAGCAGCATTAAGACTTCAATAAGCATTATGCGATTCTATGAAAAAAATCTTTCACCCAGTGGCCCTTGGAGTTAGGCGCCATCCACTTAGGTTCATTAGTGAAATTTTTCTCGCGTTCAGCGTCATTTGGACGTTGGTTGAATCATTCTCATATTTTTTTCCGGAAATAAAGCTCCAAGGAGTACGTTACTATTTTGGTCTAGTAATCCTGAGTATTCTTATTTCATGTTTTCGCGCATACCAGTGTCGATCCATTCAGTTCAAGGTTGGTCATTCGAATACAAAGGTAACCGTATCCTTCGGTGATATTTTTGATCATGCTGGTCATTTAGCTATTCCTGTGAACGAGTACTTTGATAGCGAGCTTGGACTACCCGTCTCTCCAAAGTCCCTCCACGGGATTGTTATTGATCGCTTTTTTGGTGGGCACCATGCGTCTTTTGACCAATTGGTAGCGGCTGATCTTGTTAATACATCGAGCGTGCAAGTACAACGTCCCGGTGGAAAAACTAGCCGATTTGACATTGGCACCACGGCAAGCATTCGGACCAACTCACATCGATTCCTTCTCTTTGCGCTTTGCACTACCAATATCACAACATTCAAGGCTTCTGCGTCTTTACCAGACCTAGTGCGAGCCCTTGAGGGATTGTGCGCAAAGGCTCGCCTTGTCCTCGGTGGAGAGAAACTGGTTGTTCCACTAGTCGGTTCTGGCTTATCTGGTATTGGCTTGCCCTCCAACCAACTGTTGCAAATTATCCTCTTAGTACTCGTTAACGAAACAAAGAAAAATCAAGTCGCGCTCGAAATAGAGGTTGTCATTCACCCGTCTCGATATGATGAAATTGACTTGGACTCGGTTGCAACTTTTTGGAGTTAAAAATGGCTTACCGTAATGGCACCTATGTCGCCTTCCATGCAGGCGGTACGACTGACCCAACTGCATCTGATATTAAGTACTACAACACGATGAAGATGTGGAGTGCTAACAAGAACATCGATTTCAAATTGATCAACAGCCATGAGAAAACATCGGCAGTACGAGATTCGTCAACAAGGGAAACATTACGCCGCGCGCTGATCACTCGGCTTAACAACTCTAAGCATATGGTCCTTGTCCTGACAGCGACAACGAAAAACGATACCGACTGGGTTCCATTCGAGATCACCTACGCTATAGATGAGTGTCAGATGCCGATCATTGCCGTCTATCCGGACTATGACTCAATACTGGCTCCGGCGGAGCTCTCGCACTATTGGCCCCCAGCACTTGCATCTCGCATCATGAACAACACTGCTCGTGTAATTCATATCCCGTTCAAGCTGCCTGCTGTTCTTGATGCTATTGATCAATTTGGCGTCTCGAACACAACGTATCCGACTAATGGCTACGGCTTCTATAACCGTGAAACACAGGTTGGTTGGGGACTCATAAAGCGCTAGGCGGCATCGCACGAGAAAGTACACATGATGAATGGATGCACTTGGCAGGTGTTGCAACGCCATCGTTAACTACGTACGAGGAGAGATTTCGTGAAGAAAGAAGAAGTGTTAGGGATACTTCAAGACAATGGCTTTGTCTTAGATGAAGAAAAGATCATTCCTTATGGCATTCAGTTTTCCTTCAGGAATGGTGCGAAGGTGAACGTATACGATAAGGGAACCGTCACCCCCCAGGGGCAGCATGTCGAACAAGTAAAAGCTCTTCTGGGCTTAGCTGTTCAGAATGGTGTGGTGCCTGTCGTTGCCACGACGGTGGCTACACGAAAGAAGGTTTTTGTTGTTTATGGTCACGACGTAGATTCTCGTGCACAACTCGAAGCGATGCTCCGCCGTTGGGATCTTGACCCGCTAATTCTTGATCAGCTACCAAGCGAAGGCCAGACAATCATTGAGAAGCTGGAAAAACACACCAGTGAGGCCAATTTTGCTGTGGTGCTTGCGACTCCTGATGATATCGGGTTTCGGGATGGGCACGAAGACGAAAGAGCTTATCGAGCACGTCAAAATGTCGTGCTTGAATTGGGAATGATGCTTGCTAAACTTGGGCGGAAAAATGTCGCAATTCTTCTAAAGCAGCAAGAGAATATGGAGCGTCCATCTGATATTCAAGGGTTGATCTATATCCCCTTTAAGGACTCTGTAACCGATGGGTCTGTTTTGCTCGCTAAAGAAATGGCTGCTCAAGGTTATAAAATTGATATCGGGCGGCTTTGAAAGTTAATTTTTCAATCCCAAGGGGCGTATATTGAACTCGTGGGTTCTCTTTGCGCCCACATAGACTTTACTTGAAATCTTTGAATATTATTCTCTCTGACTCCTGAATCTGTATTCGAACTCAGTCACAGATTGCTTTACCTTATACTGGTAGCCTTAGCTGATCTGCTCTGCTGTCTGATCTAATAATGCACTGCAGGCAGCAGACCGGCTAGGACTGCCAGTCGTGCTACACCACATTGGCAGCAGGTATTGTTCAGAAGCAGGCTTATAAAATCTTTATCCATCAAGTTCTCTAATTAAATTTCATCCGATACTTGATATATTATTTTCTACTACTCGGTGTCGATGTCACATTAGCCATACTTTCTCTATGAATCCGAATCGATCTCTACTAATCTCAGTAGCAAATGCAAACCATACGGCTGATCTTGTAGATAAATTGGGGGAGGTCGCTCTGGATAGCCTACTGAAGGAAGGTGCCCTGAAGGAAATTCCAGTTATTGGTACTGCAATGACCCTCTTCAAAGCAGGAAATAACATTGCAGCTTACTTCTTTGCCAAAAAGATTGTGGCTTTTTTGTGTGAAGTCGAAAAAATTTCACATGAGAAGCGAACTGATTTCCTGAACAAAAATTGCTCTGACGAAGAAGGCGTTGAAAAAATCGGGGAATTAACCCTAATGCTCCTTGAAAGAATTGACCATCCAACTTTGGCGAAGTTATTAGGCAGAGCTTTTCGGCTTATGGTCAATGAAACAATTTCACGTCAAACTTTCGAAATCTATTCATATATTATTGTCGGTCTAAACCCATACCTTATTCGCCAAATCGACCAGTTCTATCAGTACGAGGGGGTTATGATCATTGATGCCCCTGCAGCGATTCAGTTGACCAATTATGGTCTCGTCGCTGTTCATATGCTTCCTAACTATTCTGGAAGTAGCAAGACGATGGCTAGATCGTATGAGCGAACGGAGTTTGGAGAATTTTTTTATGACCGGGTAATAAAAAATGCCTAATTATTCCGTTGAGAGAGACCACCCACATTCGCAGCATGTGGGTTCCCTTCGCCGCTCCGGTGGTCATGCACGTCAAACGTTAATGTCTGCAATGCTACAGGGTGTTGAAGTAGACGACCAAGGCAAAAAACTTCTGCTATGACCGAGAAGCGCACTAACTTTAACCATGAAGCAAATCGGTTTAGAACTCGGAAATGAAAAATGGCCTCCAACTTAGAGGCCATTTGTTCAGCGGAGTGCTGAGAGCAGAATCCAGAAATCTAGAAACTCGCGGGATCCTACACACATTTTACAATCTCACTAATTGAGAAAATCTCACTTAGAAAGAGAACCTACATTCTTAAACATCAATATTCCGCGCAATCAACGCATTGCTCTCGATAAACGCGCGGCGTGGTTCGACGTTGTCGCCCATCAGGGTGGTAAACACGTCGTCGGCGGCCATGGCGTCTTCGATTTTTACTTTCAGCAGGCGGCGTACGGTGGGGTCCATGGTGGTTTCCCACAGTTGTTCCGGGTTCATCTCACCCAGGCCTTTGTAGCGCTGGATAGACAGGCCCTTGCGGGTTTCGCCCAGCAGCCAGTCCAGCGCGTCGCCAAATTCGCTTACCGGTTTGACCGTTTCGCCGCGTTTTACCTGGGCGCCGTCGCGCAGCAGGCCGTGCAGCATGTCGCCGGTTTTGGCCAGTACGTCGTAGTCGGCGCTGTCCAGGAAGGTTTGGTCGATGGCGGTCACCATCACGTTGCCGTGCAGCATGCGGGTGATCTTGATCAGCCAGGCGTCGTTTTTCTCGTCGCGCAGCACGTCCAGTTTGATCAGCTCGGCCGGCAGGTGGGCGCTCAGGCGTTGTACGGCGTCGCGGGCGGCGGCGTCGCTATCCACGGTGATGCGGCCAACCTTCATCAGCGCGTGCAGTACCAGCGGGTCTACTACGCGGCTTTCGCGGTCGATGGCGGCGCGGGCTTGCAGGTACTGGCGGGCAATTTCGCCCAGCGTGTCGCCAGACAGCGGGGCTTCGCCGGCGGCGGGGCTGAGCTCGGCTTTGTCCAGTGCCAGTTGCAGCAGGTACTGGTTCAGCTCGTAGTCGTCTTTCAGGTAGCGTTCCTGCTTGCCGTGCTTGGCTTTGTACAGCGGCGGCTGGGCGATGTAGATATGGCCGCGCTCTACCAGCTCGGGGGTCTGGCGGTAGAAGAAGGTCAGTAGCAGGGTGCGGATGTGCGCGCCGTCCACGTCGGCATCGGTCATGATGATGATGCGGTGGTAGCGCAGCTTGTCCGGGTTGTATTCGTCTTTGCCGATGCCGCAGCCCAGGGCGGTAATCAGGGTAGCTACTTCCTGGCTTTGCAGCATTTTGTCGAAGCGGGCGCGTTCCACGTTCAGGATCTTGCCCTTCAGCGGCAGAATGGCCTGGAACTTGCGGTCGCGGCCCTGCTTGGCGGACCCGCCGGCGGAGTCACCCTCCACCAGGTACAGTTCGGACATGGCGGGGTCTTTTTCCTGGCAGTCTGCCAGTTTGCCGGGCAGGCCCAGGCCGTCCATCACGCCTTTGCGGCGGGTAATTTCGCGGGCTTTGCGCGCGGCTTCACGGGCGCGGGCGGCTTCTACGATCTTGCCGGTGATGATCTTGGCTTCGTTGGGGTTTTCCAGCAGGAAGTTTTTCAGCGCTTCGCTGATTACTTCGTTGACCACGGGGCCGATTTCACTGGACACCAGTTTGTCTTTGGTCTGGCTGCTGAACTTGGGGTCGGGCAGCTTTACCGACAGCACGCAGGTCAGGCCTTCGCGCATGTCGTCGCCGGTGGTGTCCACCTTGGCTTTTTTGGCCACTTCGCTTTCTTCGATGTAGCTGTTCAGGGTGCGGGTCATCACCTGGCGCAGGGCGGTAAGGTGGCTACCCCCGTCGCGCTGCGGAATGTTGTTGGTGAAGCACTGCACGTTTTCCTGGTAGCTGTCGTTCCACTGCATGGCTACTTCGACGGTCATGCCGTCTTTTTCGCCAATGCCGTAAAACACTTTGGGGTGCAGCGCGTTCTTGTTGCGGTTCATGTACTGCACGAAGCCGGCCACGCCGCCGCTGAAGGCAAAGTTTTCTTCTTTGCCGCTGCGTTTGTCGATCAGGGTGATGGCCACGCCGTCGTTCAGGAACGACAGTTCGCGGATGCGCTTAGCCAGGATGTCGAAGTGGTATTCCACGTTGCCGAAGGTTTCTTCGCTGGCGCGGAAGGTCACTTCGGTACCACGGTGGGTGGTGTGCCCGGTCATGGTGAGCGGGGCCACGGCTTCGCCACGGCGGAATTCCATTTCGTGTACCTGGCCGTTACGCCAGATTTTCAGCTTCAGCCAGTCGGACAGCGCGTTCACTACCGATACGCCCACGCCGTGCAGGCCGCCGGAGATCTTGTAGCTGTTGCTGTCGAACTTACCGCCGGCGTGCAGGATGGTCATGATGACCTCGGCTGCCGAGCGGCCTTCTTCCGGGTGAATGTCGGTAGGGATACCGCGGCCGTTGTCTTCCACCGAGATGGATTGATCCGGATGGATGGTGACCTTGATGGTGTCGGCATGGCCGGCCAGCGCCTCGTCAATGGCGTTGTCCAGTACTTCGAACACCATGTGATGCAGGCCGGTGCCGTCCTGGGTGTCGCCAATGTACATGCCGGGGCGCTTGCGCACTGCGTCCAGACCTTTCAGTACCTTGATGCTGTCCGCGCCGTATTCCTGTTCGCTCATAAACCCACTCTTGTTTCTTTCTGTCCGGGGCGGTTGCCCCACTGTTTGCGGCCAACCTGGGTGGTTGGCCGCAGCCGCTTACCCTGCGCGGGGCAGGGCAGGCGGGTGTCAGATGCGCATCGGCATTACCACGTATTTGAACGTGGCGTGCTCGGGGATGGTTACCAGCACGGCGCGCACGGCGTCGCCAAAGGCGAGCTGTACGGTGTCGGCCGGCAGGTTGGTTAGCACATCCAGCAGGTAGTTGATGTTGAAGCCGATTTCCAGCGAGGGGCCCTGGTAGGCGATTTCCAGCTCTTCTTCGGCTTCTTCCTGTTCACTGTTGGTACACAGGATGGACAGCGTACCCGGGCGCAGCACCAGGCGCACGCCGCGGAATTTTTCGTTGGCCAGAATGGCCGCACGCTGCAGGGCCTGCAGGAAGGTGACGCGTTCCAGCAGGAAGATGTTGTTGTTGTCCAGCGGGATAACGCGGTTGTAGTCCGGAAACTTGCCGTCCACGATCTTGCTGATGATGACGGTGCTGCCAAAGCTGAAGCGTACCTGGTTGGACAGCAGCTCTACGTTGATCTGCTCGTCGCTGTCCTGCAGCAGCTTGTACAGCTCCAGGATGGTTTTGCGCGGCAGAATCACTTCGCTCTTGGCCAGGTTGGCGTCGATGTCGGCGCTGGCAAAGGCCAGGCGGTGGCCGTCGGTGGCCACCAGGCGTACCTGGTTGCCTTCGGTTTGCAGCAGCAGGCCGTTCAGGTAGTAGCGGATGTCCTGCACCGCCATGGCGTACTGTACCTGGGCAATCAGGCGCTTCAGGTCGCGCTGGGCCAGGCTGAAGCTGGCTTCGGCGGCACTGGCGGCCGACAGCAGCGGGAAGTCGTCTGCCGGCAGCGTTTGCAGGTTGAAGCGGCTTTTGCCGGCTTTCAGGGTAAGGCGGCCGTCCTGTTGTTCCAGGGTAACGGTGGCGTTACCGGGGATGGCACGCAGGATGTCCTGCAGCTTCTTGGCCGAGGTGGTGAGGCGGAAGGCTTCACCGGCGATGTCGTCGTGGCTGGCGGTGGTGATCTGGATTTCCAGATCGGTAGCCAGAAAGCTCACCGCATCTGCCTTCTTCTCGATCAGTACGTTCGAGAGGATGGGCAGGGTGTGGCGACGCTCCACAATGCCGGTGACAGCCAGCAGGGGTTTGAGCAGTGCATCGCGTTCGGCTTGCAGAATCAGCATGTGCGGACTCCTGGTGGGTTACAGGTCGTTATCAAAAAATGCTTCAGTTACGCAGCATGGACAGCAGCGTATCGTAATCGTGGGCGATGTCGGCGTCACTGCCGCGCATTTCGGCAATGGTTTTGCACGCGTGCAGCACGGTGGTGTGATCGCGGCCGCCGAAGGCATCGCCGATATTGGGCAGGCTCAGCGAGGTAAGCTCTTTGGCCAGCGCCATGGCTACCTGGCGCGGGCGCGCGATGTCGCGGCTGCGCTTTTTGCTGTGCATGTCCGACAGCTTGATCTTGTAGTACTCGGCCACCGTTTTCTGGATGGCGTCCACGGTAACCTGGCGGTTGCCGGCGGCCAGGATATCTTTCAGCGCCTCTTTTACCAGCTCCATGGTGATGGGCTGGCTGGTAAAGCGGGCGTAGGCCACCACGCGCTTCAGCGCGCCTTCCAGCTCGCGCACGTTGCTGCGCACGTTCTGGGCAATGAAGAATGCCACGTTGTGGTCCAGCTTGGTGTTGTCGGCTTCGGCCTTCTTCATCAGGATGGCCACGCGCATTTCCAGCTCCGGCGGCTGAATCTCGACGGTAAGGCCCCAGCTGAAGCGCGAGATCAGGCGCTCTTCCATGCCTTCGATCTGCTTGGGGTAGCTGTCGCAGGTCATGATCACCTGCTTGCCGCCCTCGATCAGCGCGTTGAAGGCGTAGAAGAATTCTTCTTGCGTGCGGTTCTTGCCGGCAAAGAACTGGATGTCGTCGATCAGCAGCAGGTCCAGGCTGTGGTAGTAGCGCTTGAACTCGTCAAACGCCTTGTGCTGGTAGGCGCGCATGATGTCGGCCACGTAGCGTTCGGCGTGGATGTAGCGGATCTTGGCTTGCGGGTTCTTCTGGTAAACGTGGTTACCGATGGCCTGGATCAAGTGGGTCTTACCTAAGCCGACGCCGCCGTACACAAACAGCGGGTTGTAGGCCGGGTCGCCCGGGTTTTCGGCAATTTGCAGCGCGGCGGCGCGCGCCAGCTGGTTACCTTTACCGGTCACCAGCGTATCGAAGGTGAACGCCGGGTTCAGGCGGGTGCTTTCGTGGCCGCCGCCAATGGCTTTCAGCGCCGCTTGCTTGGGGCTGGTGGCCACGCTGGGGTTGCTGGCCGGTTTGCTGTCGGCAGGTTTAGCGTCGCCAACGTCCACGTTGGCCGCAGCGGCCGGCGCGGCGCCGTTGCTGCGCGGCGTGGCTTTGGGCGGCGTAACCGGCGCCGGGGCTTTGCCCGCCGGCGCGCCAATGCGCAGCTCTACCGGCATTTCGCCCAGCAGCTCGATGGCCAGCTCTTCAATACGCGCGAGGAAGCGGTCCTTGATGAACTGCAGGATGAAACGGTTGGGCGCGTACAATACCAGCGCCTCCTCGGACGGCTCGGCGGCCAGAGGACGGATCCAGGTATTGAATTGCTGGGAGGACAGTTCTTCCTCCAGACGCGTCAGGCACGTAGGCCAGAAGTGTTCCGGTGCAGTCATCAAAGTCATTAAAAACAAAATCCCGCCGTAATCGAGACAACTGGTCTTGGGGGCGGGAGAACCGGCGGCGAGTAACACCGACGGTTATGGTTGGGTGGCCTGCATCAGGGCGCCGTGTGCAGATCAAGATTGCTTTGCAGGGCACGGCAGCAGGCAGCTTTTTCAAACGGCTATTCTACGGCTTTTGCCCAAAGTTATCCACAGCGTTGCAAACATTTTGTGCAGTTGGCCGCCCGTTACGGGCGCGTTTGTTGTCTCTATAATGCGTCAGCCCGTAGGGCAGGGCGGTGCTGCTACCGCCTTTAAAGACGCAATGCTTGACAAAACATGGCTTTATCTGTGTAATCACGCGTTTATTTCCGTTTCGAAACAGGAAAACCATCATGAAACGTACTTACCAGCCTTCCAATACCCGCCGCAAGCGTACCCACGGCTTCCTCGTTCGCTCCAAGACCCGTGGTGGTCGTGCCGTTCTGGCCGCCCGTCGCGCTAAAGGTCGCAAGCGTCTGGCTGTCTAACGCTTGGACAACACATTTCGCCGTGCGCACCGGCTTTTAAAAACGGATGAGTTCTCATCCGTTTTTCATTTGCGCAACGCGCGCAGCAACCAGTTGTTCCAGGTGTACGCGCGGCCTAACGGCCTGACGCATGCGCGTCTGGGCCTGGTGGTGGGCAAAAAGGTGGCCAAACGCGCCAACCGCCGCAATTACATCAAGCGGACGGTGCGCGAATGGTTTCGCCTGAACCAGCACACGCTGCCCGCCATGGACTTTGTGGTGCGTTCGCGTCAGGCCTACCACCGCGACGACTACCAACAAGCTGTCACAGCCCTGGCCGCGCTATTTGCTAAACTAGCCCGATGTCGAAACTCTTGATACTTCTGGTGCGTTTCTACCAGCTGGCCATCAGCCCCTGGTTGCCGCCGCGTTGCCGTTATCAGCCAACGTGTTCGGCCTACGCCATCGAAGCATTAAGAAAGCACGGCGCCATCAAGGGCGGCTTGCTTGCGACACGACGGATTTGCCGTTGCCACCCCTGGGGCGGCAGCGGTTATGACCCGGTTCCCTGACCTTTCCGGTAAGAGAGATGGACTCCAGACGACTGATTATCTTCATCGCGCTGTCTTTCGGCATCCTGCTTCTGTGGCAGGAATACTTCGCGCCGAAGCCGCCCGCCAAGCCTGCCGTGCAGCAACAAGCTGCCGCGACAGCCGCCCCGCATTCCGACGTACCGTCTGCCCAGCTGGCAGACAGTGCCAAACCGGCCAAAGGCCAGCGCGTGGTAGTGAATACCGACGTGCTGCGCGCCGAGATCGACACCAATGGTGGCGACCTGCGCAGCCTGCAGCTGCTGAAGCACGACGGCGCGGTGGATACCACCAAGCCGTTCGAGCTGCTCACCGACAAGGGTGACCGCCTGTACGTGGCGCAAACCGGCCTGATCGCCGCCGGCAACACCGCGCTGCCCACCCACAAGACCGTGTTTACCGCCGAAAAAGCCAGCTACGCGCTGGCCGGCGACAAGGTGGAGGTGAAACTGACTGCCCCGGCCGCCAATGGCGTGCAGGTGAGCAAGGTGTACACCTTCAGCAAGGGTAGCTACGTCATCGACGTGCGCTACGACATCGTGAACGGCGGTACCACCCCACTGTCCACCACCGCCTACTTCCGCCTGCTGCGTGACGGCAAGGCGCCGGAAGGCGAAAGCCGCTTTGCCCAGACCTTCACCGGCCCGGCCGTGTACACCCACGACGCCAAGTTCCAGAAGGTGAAGTTTGAAGACCTGGACAAAGGCAAGGCCGAGTACGCCAAAGTGGCAGACAACGGCTGGGTGGGCATGGTGCAGCATTACTTCGGTACTGCCTGGGTGCTGAGCCCGGAGCAGGGCCAGAAGGTGTGCGCTACCCCGCAAAGCTGTCAGTTCTTGCTGGAGCCGAAAAACGGTGCCTACTCTGCTGCCACCCTGGTGACGGTACCCACCGTCGCACCGGGCAAGACCGCGTCGCTGACCGTACCGCTGTTTGCCGGCCCGCTGGAATACAACACCGTGACCAAGGTGACCGAAGGCCTGGAGCTGGCCAAAGACTTCGGCATGGTGCACATCTTCGCGTCGCCGCTGTTCTGGCTGCTGACCAAGCTGCACGCGCTGGTGAACAACTGGGGTTGGGCGATCGTGCTGCTCACCCTCACCGTGAAGGCCGTGTTCTACCCGCTGACCGCCGCCTCCTACCGCTCGATGGCCAAGATGAAGGTGCTGGCACCGCGTCTGGAAAACCTGAAGCAGCAGTACGGCGACGACCGCATGAAGTTCCAGCAAGCCGTGATGGAGATGTACAAGACCGAGAAAGTGAACCCGCTGGGTGGCTGCCTGCCGATGCTGGTGCAGATCCCGGTATTCATCGGCCTGTACTGGGCGCTGCTGGCCTCGGTAGAGCTGCGCCAGGCGGAATGGCTGTACATCCACGATCTGGCCCGCCCGGACCCGTTCTACGCGCTGCCGCTGATCATGGCGATCACCATGTTCGCACAGACTTTCCTGAACCCGCCGCCGGCCGACCCGATGCAGGCCAAGATGATGAAGATCATGCCGGTAGCCTTCTCGGTGATGTTCTTCTTCTTCCCGGCCGGCCTGGTGCTGTACTGGGTAGTGAACAACCTGCTGTCCATCGCGCAGCAGTGGTACGTGAACCAGAGCATCGAAAAAGCCCGCAAGGCGGCCCTGCAGTCCTGATCTGCGGCCAACCTTGTACGGTAGAATCACAGCCCGGCCTTCTGGCCGGGCTTTTTGCTGCCCGGCCCGCACGGCGAGCTACAATGCCATCAGCTACGAACCCCACGAAAGAACACGAAAGCCGCCTGTCAGCGTCTGCCTGATGCCGCGTCTTTGGGTGTCTTTTCGTGGCTTTCGTGGCCACAGAATCCAAGGAACCCCCATGAGTCTCAGCTACACCCCCAGCACCATCTGCGCCATTGCCACTGCCCCCGGTCGCGGCGGCGTGGGGGTGGTACGCGTGTCCGGCCGCGACCTGCTGCCCTTTGCCCAGGCCATCAGCGGCGGCAAAACGCCGCGCCCGCGCTACGCCACCTACACCGATTTTTACGCCGCCGACGGCAGCGCCATCGATAACGGCCTGCTGCTGTACTTCCCCGGCCCCAACAGCTTTACCGGCGAAGACGTCATCGAGCTGCAAGGCCACGGCGGCCCGGTGGTGATGAAAATGCTGGTCAGCCGCTGCCTGCAGCTGGGTGCACGCCTGGCCGAGCCGGGCGAGTTCACCAAGCGCGCCTTCCTGAACGACAAGCTGGACCTGGCGCAAGCCGAAAGCGTGGCCGACCTGATCGACGCTGCCAGCGAAAGCGCCGCCAAGAGCGCGCTGAAGTCGCTGAAGGGGGCGTTCTCGAACCAGATCCATGGCCTGGTGGACGAGCTGATCAACCTGCGCATGCTGGTGGAAGCCACGCTGGACTTCCCCGAGGAAGACATCGACTTCCTGGAAAAAGCCGACGCCGTCGGCCGCCTGCGCCGCCTGCGCGGCCAACTGCAGCAGGTGCAAGCAACCGCCAAGCAGGGCGCGCTGCTGCGCGAGGGCATGCACGTGGTGCTGGTGGGGCAACCCAACGTCGGTAAATCCAGCCTGATGAACGCGCTGGCCGGCGACGACATTGCCATCGTCACCGACATTGCCGGCACCACCCGCGATACCGTGCGCGAGGAGATCGTTATCGATGGCGTGCCGGTGCACATCATCGATACCGCCGGCCTGCGCGACACCGACGACGTGGTAGAAAAGATCGGCATCGAGCGCACCTGGCAGGCGGTAGAGCGTGCCGACGTGGCGCTGCTGCTGATCGACAGCCGCGATGGCATCGTGCCCGAGGTACAAGCCATTCTGGACAAGCTGCCGCCACGCCTGCCGCGCGTGCACGTGTTCAACAAGGTGGACCTGTCCGGTGGCGAGGTTGGCCGCAGCGAGCAGGACGGCCACCCGGTGGTGCACCTGTCGGCGCGTACCCACGCCGGCGTGGACGCCCTGCGCGCACTGCTGCTGGAGATGATCGGCTACAGCGGCGATAGCGAAGGCGTGTTCCTGGCGCGCGAACGCCACCTGGACGCCATCGCCCGCGCTGCCGACCACCTGGCGCTGGCCGAAGCCGACTGGCAGATGGTGGAAATCTTTGCCGAAGAGCTGCGCATGGCGCAGAACAACCTGTCGGAAATCACCGGCAAGTTCACCCCCGACGACCTGCTGGGCGTCATCTTCAGCCGTTTCTGCATCGGAAAATAAAATCATGTTCGCGGAGGTTTGCTAACGTCCGCATGCCCCTAAAGAAGCCCCGCCAGTCGGGGCTTTTTCGTTTGTTAGGGTTCGCTAAGGTTCGTGGACTTCCGCAAGTTTTAGGTACACACTTAGGTACACACAGCACTTTGGCTGGTGTTCGTGTGTACCTAAAACAATGCCGTTACTACATTCTGAATGGCCTGTTTTTGTGAGGGGGCCATTTTCCGGCACCGGATAGTGCTACAAGCCTTTGCTGGCTTAGATTCTGGGATTTTTCCTGTGTACCTATCCCGTGTACCTAAAGGACGTGATTACCCCGAAACGGGCCTGTTTTAGGTACACAGCTATGGCCCAGACGCTGCCATCAGGCCGAAATATCCCCAGTTTTGGGCCGTTTGTGGCATGCCTGGCGCTACTGCTGGTGTGAGAAACCCAGTACTGGCAAGGCTTACAGCCGGATTTTGTGTGTACCAATCTGTGTACCTAAAGGAGCGTGAAGCATGGCACGTCAAGCAAAACCCCTTACCGATACTGCTATCAAGGCGCTGAAACCGAAGGTGGCGCGGTATCGGGTAAGCGACACCAGCGGCCTGCTACTGGAAGTGATGCCCAGTGGTGCCAAGATTTGGCGTTATCGCTACCAGCTGCACGGCGTACGCCAAGCTGCCCTGACAATTGGCCCGTACCCGGAAATCAGTCTGTCTGCTGCCCGCAAACAGCGTGATGAGTGGGCCGCCCTGGTGGCGCGTGGTGAGTCGCCCAAGCGTGCTGTACAGGAGGCCAAAACCGAGCGTCTAAACACCGTTGCTGCTTTTGCTGCCGAATGGTTGGGGCAGCAGTTGCCCGATAAGTCAGCAAGCTACCAACGCACCATGACACGCATCATGGAAAAGGACGTGCTGCCGTGGCTGGGTGGCATGCCGCTGGCCGATGTGAAGCCGGCTGACGTGCTGGAGCTGTGCGACCGCATCAAGTCGCGTGGCTCGCCCAAGATGGCCTTGCTAGCCCGCAATGTCCTCAAGCGCATGTACGACTACGCTATCGCTCGCCAGGTGGTTGATACCAACCCTGCGGGCGTACTGGTTGCTCGCTTTATCGCCAGCGAGGAAAGCCGTACCCGTGTGTTGTCTGCCGAGGAGGTGGGCCAGGTACTGCGCGGTGTGTATGCGTCGGATATACGGCGTAGCCTCAAGCTGGCACTGCACCTGCTGGCCATTACGATGGTGAGGAAAACCGAGTTGACCGAGGCCCGTTGGGATGAGGTCGATTTAGATGCGGGGGTGTGGGATATCCCAGCTGAACGCATGAAGAAAGACAGGCCGCACCGTGTGTACCTGTCACGCCAGGCCATTGCCTTGTTGCAGGAGCTGCACCACCTGGCTGGCCGTTCCGTGTATTTGTTTCCATCTAGCAGGGGCATGGAAGATCGCCCGATTGCCAGCAGCACACTAAATCAGGCAGTGCGGGCCTTGTCGTTGGATGTGCAGCACTTCGTATTGCACGACTTCCGCCGTACCGCATCCACCCATCTGCACGAAATGGGGCACCCGTCTGATGCCATCGAAAAGGCACTGGCTCACAAGATCGTGGGTATCAAGGGTGTGTACAACCGGGCCGAGTATGCCGAGCAGCGCAAGACCATCATGCAGGCATGGGCTGACTTTGTGCAGTCAGCGGTACAGGGCGCTGAGGTGATACCGCTTTTCCGTAGTGCATAGGCTGACATGAGTTCCGCAATGGTCTGTATGGGTTCGTTAAGGTCTGCGGAGTGTTGCATATCAGATACAAGTAAGGAAAAAGTGATGCCGGACGTTTGCGGACGTCTGCGGCCTTCCTGATACGTGGTGATATCGCACGACACGGCACGCTGCTACACATTGCGGCACATTACGGTACACCCGTCAAAGTATAGGTGTTGACGGGGCTTGCACTGCATGGCCCAATAAATAAGCCCTCTATTCAGAGGAGGCATTTTTTTTCAAAGCGCCACTGCGCCCACGAAAAGGAGTTGCCTCTGATGAATGACACCCTGCTGCGCTTGCCGCAACTGATCTGCAAGACCGGGCTTGGTAAAAGTGCCATCTATGCCCGCATTACCCCCAATCCCAAACGCCCCAATGACTACGATCCTACTTTCCCCAAGCCGGTAAAGCTGGGTGGCCGCGCTGTTGCCTGGCTGGAAAGTGAAGTGAACACCTGGATTGCCGAGCAGGCCGCCAGCCGCAAGGAGGCCGCGTAATGGCTACCTTGCCTTGCACTACCGCTGTTACCTGGCTGGGCCGTCTGGCACTGGCCTGCATGCCCGTGCCTCTTGCCCCCATCCGTCTGCAGCACTGGCTTGCCACCCCACACCAGCAGCGCCATAATGCCCCCGTGCCGTTCAATAGCGGCACCGGGCTTGGCGGCCCGAACATAGAGGCGGACAGCCGCCTTGCGGCTATTTTTATGTCCGTCCGTAACACCATTGGTGCGCCCTTTTCTATGGCGGGCCGTGGTGGGGGCGTGCTTGCACGCGCCGGTTCCTCTATGCCGGTCCGCCAACCCTGCCACGTGCCTGCCTCCCTGCTTGGCGGCGAGGAGTCGGGTTATCAGCTCGTAGAGGAGGCCACCATGCCTAGCATCGCCCTGCGCGTCGTTCGCGCCCTGTTCCCTGTTTTCTCTGTTCCTGTATCTACCGTACCGACCCATGCCCAGGCATGCGCTATGGCGCGTCTGCTGGTGTCGCAAGGCAAGCGCGTGGCCATTGCCCCCGCTGCCCAGGGTTTCACCGTGTCGGAGGTGAAAGCATGAACACCACCACCGCCAGCGGCGTAACTGTCGCCGCCACCCTTGCCCCAGTAGCTGTTATCACCATGAAGCCCCAGCCGGTGGCAGCCATCACCCTGACCGCCTTTGCTGATGGCCATGTCAGCATCCAGCGGGATGGCGACCTTGACGCCATGCAGGACGTGCTGTGCCGCATCCTTGCCCAAAAGCAGGCGATTAAGCAGGTCGCCTTGCCCCTGCGCCGCCCCGGTATTACCCGGCCTGCGGCCATCGTCACCCTGACGGCCTTCGCTGACAGCAGCATTCACCTGGAGCGCGTAGGCGACACCAGCACACTACTGGCTGCCCTCGCCCAAGCCCTGACCCAGCAGCAGGCCGTTACGCCTGCCACGCCCCTGCCGTAGAGGTAACAACATGGACAAGAAACTGATTGCCCTGCCAGCGGGCAAGGCCACCGGCTTGCCGGCGTATCGCTGCGGTGCGGCCCTGGCTGTTGAAGTGCTAGACCGTATCCGCGCCCAGGCACGAGCCGGTGAAGCGGTAACGCCGTACTGGCTGGCCGACGCCCTGAACGGTTTGCCACCAGATAGCCGGCGTGGCTTTCTGGTAGTGGTGGCCTGCTATGCAGCAGCAGCGGCTGCTGTGGCTGACGATATCGCCGTGTGCCACAAACTCAGCCAGCTAATGGCCCAGATCGACCAGCAAGGGGGTGCCGCATGAATGCCCCGTACCGAGCGCCAGGCGACGATATCCGCGCTGCACTGGCTTACCTAGACGCCCACGACCGCGACAAGTGGGTAATGCACGGCATGGCCGTGAAATCGGAGCTGGGCGAGGCCGGTTTCCCCATCTGGGATGACTGGAGCCGCACCGCCGACAACTACCAGCCCAAGGCAGCACGATCTGTCTGGAAGAGTATTAAGCCTGCCGGGCGTATCACCATTGCCAGCTTGTTTGCCGAGGCCATCCAGAACGGCTACCGCCCGACCGCGCCTTACCAGCCGCCCAGCCCCGAGGAGCGAGCCAAGATCGAGGCCGACCGGCAGGCCGCCCAGGCAGAGGCCGAGGCGCTGGCCCAGCAGCAGCGGGACGCCGCCCGGCAGAAAGCGGCCAACCTGTGGGGGCGTGGCCATGCTGTCAGCAGCGAACACACCTACCTGCAGGCCAAGGGTATCCAGCCCAAGGGCGCGGCCCAGCTGCGCGACATGCTGCTTATCCCGCTACGGGACGGCGGTGAGCTGGTCAACCTGCAGATCATTGGCGCCGATGGCGGTAAGCGTTTCCTGACGGGTGGCCAGGTCAAAGGTGCCTCGCTGGCCTTGGGCAGGCTCAAAGATACGGAAACCGTTCTTTTGTGCGAAGGCTGGGCCACGGGCTGCACCTTGCACCAAGCCACGGGCTTGCCGGTGGTGGTGGCCTTCAACGCCCACAACCTGGTGACGATCGCGGGCCGGCTGGCCAGTGCCTTGCCGCTGGATGTGCAGGTGCTGGTGTGCGGTGATACAGACGAAAGCCTGACCGGCCAGAAAGCGGCCAGCCGCGCTGCCGAGCTGCTGCAGGGCCGTGGCCGTTCGGTGGTGCCGGTATTCACCCAGGAACAGGCCGAGCAGTACCGCCAGCAGCATGGCAAAGCGCCAAGCGACTACAACGACCTGCACCAGCTGGCCGGGCTGGAAGAGGTCAAAAAGCACGTTCTCCGGGGTGACTTAAAAATGGTGGGAACAGTGGGAACAGTGGGAACAGAAACGCTAGAAGCCTTGCCAGATAAGGCTGACAGCCGTTCCCACTTTTCTGTTCCCACTCCCGAGCGTTCCCACTTTTCGGACGAAATCAGCCCGCAAACGCCGCAAGGTGACTCCCCGTTCTTCGTGTCGGAGGGTATCCCCGGCCAGCGTGACGGGGTGTATTGGTGCGAGCCATCCGACGACGGCAAGGACAAGGACAAGCTGTGGTGGCTGTCTGCACCCCTCTACATTCTGGGCGAAACCCGCGACGCCAATCAGAGCAACTGGGGCCGCCTGCTGGCCTGGCAGGACAACGACGGCCACCCGCACCAGTGGGCTTGCCCGGTCGAAATGCTGGCCGCCAGCGACACGGCAGAATTCCGGCGTGAACTGGCGCGGGGTGGGCTGACCATCTCCACCAACGGCAAGGCCCGGCAAAAGCTGGTGGATTACGTGCTGACCCATCGCCCCGAGTCCGCCACCCGCCTGCGCTGCGTGTCCCGTATCGGCTGGCATGATCTGCGCTATGTGCTGCCTGCCGCTGTCTATGGCGAGCAGGAGGGCGAGGGCGTGATCTATCAGGGGGCGGACAGTGGCGACTTTGACCACGCCGGCACCCTGGCCGAGTGGCAGCAGCACATTGCCGGCCCGGCAGCGGGTAACAGCCGCATTGTGTTTGCCATTGCCGTGGCCTTTGCTGGTGTGCTGGCAGACATGGCCGGCGAGTCGGGCGGGGGCTTCCACTTCGTGGGCACCACCAGCAAGGGCAAAACGTCCACGCTGCTGGACCCTGCCGCCAGCGTATGGGGCAGCCCTGACCGCTTCGCCAAGAAGTGGCGCACCACGCAGAACGGCCTGGAGGCGCTTTGCCTTGGCCGTAACGATGGCCTGCTGATACTGGACGAACTCGCCCAGATCGCCGCGACAGACGCCGGGGGTGCGGCCTACCTGATCGCCAACGGCCAGGCCAAGGCCCGTATGACCAAGGAAGGCGGCAACCGCCCAGCGCAAACATGGCGCGTGATGCTGCTGTCTGCCGGCGAAATCGACCTGGCCCAGCACATGGCCGAGGCCGGCAAAACCGCCAAGGGTGGCCAGATGGCCCGCTTACCCGCCATCCCTGCTGATGCCGGGGCTGGTATGGGCACGCTGGAGCAGCTACACCACCACCCCAACGGCCAAGCTTTTGCCGACGCCATGAAGGCCCACACCCGCCAGTATTACGGCACAGCCGGGCAAGCCTTCCTGCAGCAGCTGACCAGTGGGGCCGAGCAGGAAACCATCCGGGCCAATGTGCGCGAGAGCGTGACCGCCATTATCGGCAATCTGGGTGTGCCCAAAGGGGCAGCCGAGGAAATCGGACGGGTAGCGGCCCGCTTCGCCCTGGTGGCCTTTGCCGGTGAGCTGGCCACCCGCTACGGCGTGACAGGCTGGGCACCTGGTGAAGCGTACCGCGCCGCCCGGCAGTGCTTCCGTGAATGGCTGGCCGAGAACAATACCGGCCTTGCCGCTGATGACCGCGCCTTGTTCGCCCAGGTGGCCGCCTTCATGCAGGCGCACGGGTCTACCCGCTTCCCTGACCATGATGCAGACCCGGAATCGATGGCACGCCATCACAACCGGGCAGGCTTCCGTTACACCGACGAGGCCGGCGAGCTGCAATTCTGGGTACTGTCGGAGCCGTTCAAGAAAGAGCTGTGCAAGGGGTTTCAGACCCTGGCCGCTGCCCGCTCCCTGATCGGTGCCGGCTGGATGTTGGCCGGGGATACCGACGGCAATAAGCAGCGCAGTACCCGCAAGAAACGTATCAAGGCGCTGAACTCAACCACAGTGAATGTGTACGTGCTGACCAGCGCAGCACTGGAGGGCGACGAATGAGCATCCCCGATTGGCTGGCTACCACCCTACAGCACACGGCCCAAACGCCCGCGCTGTCCCCAAAAAGTGGGAACAGCCGAGAGTGGGAACAAAAAGTGGGAACGGCTGAAAGCCTTACCCAGCAGGGGTTTCAGGGTTTTGTTCCCACTGTTCCCACTGTTCCCACCAAAAAACAGTCACCCGGAAAAACGACTGAAACAGGGGGTAATGCCCCGGCAGTCGCGGCGAACGATGCCGACACCGGCCACCCCATCCCCGATGATCTGCCCGGGCTGGTGTCGCGGGTCGCCACGTTGGAAGGTTGGCCGCAAGAACTGCAGGCGGAACACCTGGCCATCATTCGCCGGCAGCTGGTGTCCGGTGAGTGTGACGCCGACACCATCCGCGCTGGCTGGCTGGCGCATATCGACCGCTGGCACAACGTCCGCGAGGCCATCGAGGAGCGGGCCGCCATCATGGAGTACGACGGCGGCGTACCGCGCAAGCAGGCCGAACAGTTGGCAGCAGCAGATAACCAGTGCCTGGCCTGCCGCCACTGGCGGGGCGAACTGACCACTACCGATGACCGTACCATGGCGCTGTCGCTGGTGGGCGTGAAGCAAGCGCCACGGGCCAGCCGCACCATGGGTATCTGCGCCAAGCGGTACAAGCCCTGGCGGGTGTCCAACATCCCCGGCGATGCCGATTACAGCCGCTGGCATATCGTGGGGCATTGCGGGTGGGAGGCTGGGCAAGGAAGGTTGGCCGCATGAAGCAGCGCAAGGGGCTGGCCGGTAGCGTGCTGGCCCTGCTGGTGGATGCTGGGCGCGGCCTGACGCTGGGCCAGATACAGCATTACCTGCCGGGCCACTGTGAGCTGTCCGAGCTATCCGCCACGCTGGCCAGACTGGCGCGGCAGGGTGAGGTGTCTGTGGTGATGGTAGAGCGTACCGCCGACAAGGGCCGGCGCATGGTGAAGCAGTACAGCACGAGGAACGAGGAGGGGAGCGCATGACTGCGCCGTATGTGGATTGGCCGCAAGTGATTGCGGATATTGCTCATGCCGGTATCAGTTACGGCGACATATGCACAGAAACAGGGGTGAGCCGTGACAAGCTTTGCCGCTATAGCAAGCATGGCTCAGAACCGAGGCACAGCGATGGCATGGCGCTGCTGGCGCTATGGTGTCACATCACAGGGCGTGAGCATGAAGCGGTGCCAGTCGTGGGCATGGCTGAAGGTGCGGCGGTGTCCTCATCCTCGTTGTCCGCTGGTGTGAACCAGCAGCATCACCCGGCAGCCGTCTTTCCGGTGGTCAGCCATGTTCGAGAGGAAGCATAGCACTGCCCCGTGTGAAGAGGCACCGCCATGGCGTTTGCCCTGTTGAGAAATGTTGAGGTGCCGATACGCCGCGCCTGGCTAAGAAATGCTCAGGTATCGAGCAACCTAAGAAAACCTAAGGCTGCATCTTCCTATCGCCAACCGTGACATAACGTAACGTGCCGGCTGGTGTAGGTGGCTACGGCGTAGCGAAGCACTACGAACGTATCAAAGCAATACGCCTTGCCGTGGCCACCTTCGCGGCTGGCAGTGCCTTGCCCCCAGGGTAGGGAAGGGAGGGGGGGTATCGAAACCTTGTGATGCCCGCCCCTCTAGACCGCCCGTATTCCCACGTGCAGATTTTTTCCCCTCTGGAGGAAATTGTTAAAGGCTTAACATCCAGCCGGCAGCGGCCTGTAACAGGCGCTTGGCCTTGCCTGGCATAGCTTTGAATGCGTACAGAATCGCCCAGGGCGTGTTAACGGTTTAACAATCTGGGCCAAGTTTTAACAGGTGGTGTTAACAGGGGTTTAACAGCGACGGTGCGGCAAATGCGGAAAATTCCGAAGGGCAGGAGTTGAGGAATGTTGAGGTGTCCGCTGCGGTGCCTACCGTATCGGACTTGCGTGGAAAGGATAGCTCGCCCTGAACAGGGAAAGCTATCCAGTTTGCAGGAGTGCGGCTCGTTAGTTTATTCGGTGAAGTAGTAGGGGATAGAACCGTCTAGCAGCTTGATTGCGTTCTCTTCGAAGGTGCCAACGTACTTGCAAGGCATATCCAAGGTGTATACCTCATCCCCGTCAACACGGAGATTAACAGCAGGGGTTGTGTAGAAGAATTCGCCATCAAAGTTGCCAATGTTCTTGCCGTCAGATGTATGAACTTGCAGGTGCGTGCTTTTACTCATCAATTTTCTCCTCAAGATTGGTGGCCAGTTAGATAATTCTATGTCATTTTCTGGGGCCGCTCTATCTGATGTAAGGCGCTGGAAATGCGACAAGCCTCACGACCAAAAATGGCCAGCCAGAAGTTTTAGGTACACGCTTAGGTACACACGCGAATTTTAAAAAGCACGGATTCCTTATTTGGTAAGGGTTTCAGGCTTGCTCATAACATTCTGCATCGATAATTTCACTTCCGCCGACGTTCGCCAGCGTTCGCATACCCCGGCACAAGCCCCGCCAGTCGGGGCTTGTTTGTAGGTAGGCAGTACGGCCGGGTCTCAGCGTCCGCTGCGGAACTGTTGCCACAGCCGGGTGTAGCCCTGAATGGTGGTGGCAGACAGTGGCTGTGCCACATAGCTGTCTTTCAGGTCGCTACTACCGGGGTAGATGGTACGGTTGTTGATCAGTGCTGCCTTCACGTAGGGGCGTGCGGCCAGTACTGCGGTGGCGTAGGCCACGTGGTTGGCATTGGCAGCCGCAGTCTGTGGCGCCAGCATGGCGTTGATCCAGGCGTGAGCGTTGTCACGATGGGGTGCCCCTTTCGGAATGGCCAGTACATCGAACCACACATTCAGACCGCGTTTGGGTAGCAGAGCCTGGATCTGCACCCCGTTTCCGGCTTCGCGGGCGCGCATCTGGGCAAAGTTGAAGTCGCCGTTGTAGCCCATGGCTGCGCACAGGCTACCGCCAGCCATCTCGTTGTAGTAGCCGGACGAGGAAAAGCGGGTGATGTAAGGGCGCAGTGCCATCAGCTGCGGCATGATGGCCTGGTAGTCGGCCAGATGGTCGCTGTTGGGGTTTTTGCCGTAGTAGTGCAGGGCCACCGGAAAGAACTCGCCTGGCGAATCCAGCAGGCTGACGCCGCAGCGGCTGAGTTTGGCAAGTAGCGCCGGCTTGAAGATCAGGTCCCACGGGTTGTCCGGGAGCGGGCTGCCCAGCGCTTTCTGTACCTGGCGGGTATTGATGCCGACGGTGTTGAAGCCCCAGAAGTTGGGGACCGCGTAACGGTTGCCGGGGTCGAATGGCTGCAACAGCTTCAGTAGCGCCGGGTCCAGATGGCGGGCGTTGGGCAGTTTGCTCATGTCCAGCGGTTCGAACAGCCCGGCCTTGATGCCTAACGCCAGCGTGGTATGCGAGGGAACCACCACGTCGTAGCCGCTTTGGCCGGTCATCAGCTTGGCCCGCAGGATTTCGTTGCTGTCGTATACGTCGTAGTTCACCTTGATCCCGGTGGCTTTGCTGAAGGCCGGGACCGTGCTTTCGGCAACGTAGTCGGTCCAGTTGTAGATGTTGACGCTGCCGGCGGCCTGGGCGGTATTGCCCAGGCTGGCCAGTACGCTGGCGAGCGCGAGGAGACGTAGTTTCATGGCGAGGTTCCTGTAGCGTTTAACCGGCAATTTCCCTTGCGGCACGCAGGCCGGACAGGTAGGCGCCGTGGACGGTGGCAAAGTGTTCGCGGTGGGTGGCTTCGCCGGCAAAGTGGACGCGCCCGGCGGCAGCGGCAAGCTGTGTACGCTGTGTGGGCGTTGAGCCGGCGCGGTTGAACGAATAGGCACCGCGTGCAAACGGGTCACTGCTCCAGCGGGTCAGTTGCGCATCGATCGGGTCGGGTATCTGTCTGCCATACAGCGTGCGCAGTGTCTGCATGGCGCCAGCCACGATTTTCTCGTCACTTTGTTGTTCGATGGCCTGGCCGTAGTCGGCCGCATTGAAGCCCAGCAGAACCGGTTTGCTGCTGACGCGGCTCAGGCTGAGCCATTCGCTCCATTGCCCGCGTTGTGCCAGCGGCGGGATGTATTCCAGCCAGTCCTTGTCCTGTGGCCAGAACGCTTTTTCGAAGCGCAGATAGCATTTGTTGTAATGCCCCATGCCCAAGGCTGCGATGGCTTGTTGCTTGGCCACCGGTAGCGCCGGGTTAAACACCACGTTGCCGGCCTGCAGCACACCCAGTGGCAAGGTAACGACTACCCGGTCGGCCTGATACTGCGTGCTGGTCGTGTGCACGCTGACGCTGTCATCTCGCGAGTGGACGGCCTGTACCACTTCGTTGAGGCGAATATCCAGCCCGCTGGCCAGCCACTGCGGCAGGGCGGCATAACCGGCCGGAAACAGCACATCGTCGCCCTGATAGGCACCCGCGCTGTCAAACCAGTGGGCCGACAGCGCGTGCCACGGGCCGGCGTACTCGTGTTCGATGGTGCTGTTGACCAGAAAGTGCAGCAGCGTGCTGTCGTCGTCCGACAGACCGGGCCAGCGCAGCGCTTGTTGCAATGCCTGTTGTAGGCTGCTGTCGGTATCGCTTTGCTGGATTTCGTGCAGCGCCCGTTCTAGTCGCGCATGCCATTGGTCCAGCTTTCCTTGCCCCGCCGCCGACAGCGGGCGACCATGGCGGTCGTAAACCTGATTGCGTTCATAGTAGGTAGCGACTGTGCGCGCTCCGGCCTCGTGTGCCAGCCGGGTAAGCGGGTTACCCTGCGAGCCATGTATCCACGAGGCACCCAGGTCTACCGGTATGTCGGGCCAGTGTGTGCTGCTCCAGATGCGGCCGCCGATGCGCGGCCGTGCCTCCAGAACCGTGACCAGCCAGCCGTGGTCGGTCAGGTAGCGTGCCGCTGCCAGGCCTGCCATGCCTGCGCCAATCACGATGGCACGCCCGTTCGCGGCGCGCGGCGCGGCGAGAGCCGCCGGCAGGCTGCCCGCCAGCAGGGCACCAGTACAGGCCAGAAGTTGACGTCGATTCATGATGCTTTGCTCCTTTATGGGGCCTGGCTGGCTTGTTGTTCGTCCAGCCAGGCGTAGCGTTGATAAGCCAGTTGCAAGCCCAGTTTCTGTAGCCAGTCACCCGGGGGTAACCGGGGAGGCAGCGTCTGGTAGACGGCGCAGGCTTCGGTAGCCGTTGGCCGCACGCCTGCAATGCGGCGTGCCAGCGCTCGCCCCATCCATGGCATGGTGTTGATGCCATTGCCGTGGCAGCCAAAGGCATACCATTGCCGGCTGCCGGGCCGGGTTTCGCCCATGGCCGGAACCATGCCGCGCGTGACTGAGACCAGCCCGCGCCAGTAATAGTCCACCGGGCAATCGGCAAAGGCTGGAAACTTGCGTGCCATGGCGGCCTGCAACGCTTGTTGCTGCCGCACGCCGTGTTGCGGGCTGCCGCTGAGGTCACCACGGGCACCGAACAGTAGCCGTCCGTCCGGCAAGCGCCGGTAGTAGTGCAGCAGATGGCGGCTGTCGAAGGCCGGGCTGAGGGTGTGGTAGCCGTGGCTGCTCCATTGCTGTTCGTCCAGTGGCGCGGTGACGATGATGTTCGAAATGGCCGGCAGCTGTCGGCGGTTGAGGGTGGCAGGCTGTACCCGCGCCGGGTAGGCGTTGGTGGCAAAGAGCAGGTGACGGGCGTGGATGCGACCATCTGGTGTGTGCAATATGTGGTGCCCGCCGCCATGGCTTAGCCGGCAAACCGGGCTGTGGCTGTTCAGCCGGGCACCATGCTGTTGTGCGGCGCTGGCCAGGCCATAGACCAGCGCCAGCGGGTTGAGGCCGCCGCCATTGTCCAGGTGCAGTGCCCCATGCTGTTCCGGCCCGCCGTGGCCTTCTTCCGCAAAACTGTCGGCGTCCAGTAGCCGGCAGGGCAGCGGGCCATAGCGTTGCCACAGTGCGTACTCTTCCTGCAGCCCCTGCCAAGCGGCTGCCGCATGCGCCACCATATAGCTGCCGCGGCCGTGCCGGATGGCCAGTTGCTGCTGCGTACAGAATGCCTCCACCAGGTTTTGCCCCTCGTACTGCGATTGCAGAAACAGCCGGGTTTCGGTTTCACCCCAGCGGGTGAGCAGTTCGGCCAGCGACAGCTTGGTGGCCGGCAACGTGTTGAAGCCGGCATTGCGACCGGAGGCACCCCAGCCCAGGGCCCCGGCGTCTACTACCACGACGCGGATACCGTGGTCGCGCGCCAGATGCAGCGCCGCCGACAAACCGGTGAGGCCGGCGCCGACGATGGCAACGTCGCAGTGTTGCAGCTCGTGCAGGCTGCCGCTGTCAGGCGGCGGCGGGGTCATGTCGTGCCAATAGCTGGGTGGTGGCGTAGCGGTCTGGTACTGGCTGGCGTGATAGAAGTGTTGCACGGCGGGCTCCTCGCTGGGTTGGCCGCACGATGCCACGCGACCGCATGGCTTCACAACACGCACTTTTTGCCGGAGGATGTTAGAAAAACTGATACCGGAGGCAGCGATGTCTTTATTGCGGCTACCACCACTCAACGCCGTGCGGGCTTTTGAAGCGGCAGCCCGGCATGGCAGCTTTGTCGCTGCCGCCGCCGAGTTGCACGTTACCCAGCCGGCCATCGGGCGCCACATCAAGCTGCTGGAAGACCGGTTGCGCGTAAAACTGTTTGAACGCACACCACGCGGCGTGATTCTGACCAGCCATGGCCAACGTTACTTCGCTGCGGTTAGCCAGGCGCTGCAGCAGATTGCCAAAGCGGGTGCCGAACTGCTGCCGCCCAGTGCCGAACGCTGGCTACGCCTGTTGGTAGTACCGGGTTTTGCCACCCGCTGGCTAAACCGTCATCTGGCCGAGCTGGCCGTATTGCGGCCCGGGCTGCGCATCTCGCTGGAGCCCGACGCCACCTTCAGCACGGTCGCACCTGGCCGAGCTGACCTTGCTATTGCCTATGGCAGTCCGCACGATTTTACCGGCTTGGTGCGCACGCTGGCGCGGCCGCGAGTCTTTCCGGTGTGCGCCCCCGATTACCTGGCGGCACACGGTGTGCCGGCCAGCCCGGCGGCCTTGCTGTCGCACAAGCTGGTGCACGAAGACGATGGCTGGTGGTGGAGCAGCTGGTTTGCCGCCTTTGGCATCCGCGCCCAACTGGTGCCACAGATTTCTTTTTTGAGTGCCGATCACGCTATCGACGTGGCATTGGCCGGCGGTGGTGTGGCGCTGGCTAACGATATTCTGGTGGCATCCGCGTTACGCAGCGGCCATCTGGTACAGCCACTACCGGACAGTGTGCAACTGGAGGGTTACCAATTGTTGCTGCCGGATGGCGAGCCCGGTGACGATGTTCACTGGTTCTGCGCCTGGCTGGTAGAGCGCCTGCAGCAGGACTTCCCGGCTGCTTGCGACTGAAACACCGCCCTGCCGTTGTTAAATAAACTGATAGCGGTGCTAGATATCGCATCTTGTTCCCTCTGCTTGCCAGGCGCAAGCTGCCATCAGGCCGGCTGCGGTTGCCGGCATCACCGTTGCAGGGGACCATACATGACTGAGCAAGCAACTCCATGGCAGGCACTGTCCGGCCACCATTATCTGGCAGGCGGCTATCATCTCGGGCAAGGCCCGACCCACATTGTGACCGACCCGGCCACCGGGCTGCCTGTCGGCCATTACGCTGACGCTACCACCGATGAAATTGCGCAGGCGGTGCATGCGGCCAACCTAGCTCGCCGGCAGTGGTGGGCTGCCAGCGCTACCGACCGCGCCCAGGCTTTGCACGAGGTGGCGCGCAAGCTCACGGCCGGCGCTGCCCGGCTGGGAGAAGTGCTGACCCGCGAGATGGGCAAGCCTTTTCGCGAGGCGCATTGGGAAGCAGGGGCCGGCGCCAGTGCCTTTGCCTACTACGCCGAGCTGGCCCGGCACGATGCCGGCCGGGTGGCTGGCCCGGCTGTGGCCGGACAGTTGCAGATGGTGATCCAGGAGCCTTTGGGTGTCGTGGTCTGTATCGTGCCGTACAACTTCCCGTGTTTGCTATTTGCCTGGCAGGCGGCTGCGGCGCTGGCGGCCGGCAACGCTGTCATCGTCAAACCGTCCGAACTGACACCGCTTACCCTGCTACTGATGCAGCAGGCTTTCGACCACTTGCCACCAGGCCTGGTGCAGCTGTTGTGCGGCGGTAGTGAGGTGGCGCAGGCTCTGGTGGCACACGAGCACACGCATGCGGTAGCGTTTACCGGCAGCGTTCGTGCCGCCCAGGCCGTGGCCACAACCGCGGCCATGCGTTTCAAACCGGTGTTGATCGAGGCCTCCGGCAACGACCCGCTGATTGTGATGCCGTCGGCCGATATCCGCCTGGCCGCACGCGCTACCGCTTTTGCCGCCTTTCTCAATTGCGGACAGGTATGTACCGCCGCCGAGCGCATTTACGTGCACGAAGCCATCTACCCTGAGTTTGTGGAGGCGTTGGTAGCGGAAACGCGCCGTCTGCGCGTGGGCAACGGGCTGGACAAGGTCGACATCGGCCCGCTGGTGTCGCAGCGCGAGCGCGAGCGTATCGAGGCGATGGTGGCGCGTGCCTTGCAGCAAGGGGCACGGTTGCGTTGCGGTGGCGCACGGCCGCCGGAGCTGACGCAAGGTTGGTTCTACCTGCCTACGGTACTGGAGGTGGACCATCAGATGGATATCATGCACGAGGAGAGCTTTGGCCCACTGGCGCCAGTGTGTAAGGTGGCCAGCCTGGACGAGGCGATTGCGCTGGCCAACGATTCGGCTTTTGGTCTGGGGGCTAACCTGTTTACCCGCGATCTGGCCGAGGCGATGCACGCCATTGCTGCCATCGACGCGGGCATCGTGTGGGTGAATACCCCGCTGAACGATAACGATGCCATTCCTTTTGGTGGCCGCAAGCTCACCGGCAGTGGCCGCGAGCTGGGCGCGGAAGGGCTGGCACAGTTCCGTCAAGCCAAGATGGTGATGCTGGCCCCCGAGTTGCAGGACGATGAGGAGTGGTTTCCTTACCCTGATCAGGATGCCTTTCCTCATCCCGCCATCACCGTTTCGCAGCAACCGGCTGAGTCCTGACTTTCTCGGGTACGCTTTCAGTGATGTGCCGCTACGGATGATGTCACCATTGCTGTCAGTGCTAGAGGCAGCATAGCCAATGCGACCTTGGCTATAACGGCGGCCAAGATGGTGATGTTGCGTTCTTGTTTGGCGACTGGGTGGCACGACGGAGTAGCCGTCAGCCATATCCATCGCCGCATAGCTACGCGGCCTAGGGGGCTTGCTGCCTGAACCATGCACGGACTACTCAGTCTGAACGCCTTTTGTGCAAGTCAGGGTCGGCCAAGTGCAGTATCGTTTGCGATTCACCCTTTCCCCACGCTGGTTGCGGACAGTCTCTGTGTTGGTCTGTACCGCCTTGCTGCTGCTGGATGATGTTATTCACCAGCAGTTTGTTGCGGCCAACCAGGCCGAGCTGGAACTACGCTACGTTGCGGTACTGCTGCTGTTTGCCCTGGGCCTGACCTTGCTGGGCCGCCGCTGGCTGGTCTGGCCGCTGCTGGCGCTGTTGGCGGCCATGCAACTGGTGCAGCTGGGCAATATTTCGTTTGCCGGCGAGCCATTGGCGCCGGCCGAGCTGGTGAGCTTGTTTGGTCAGCCGGGAGAGGTATGGCAGAGCGCCCGCCACCATTGGCAAGACCACTGGCCGGTATGGCTGGCGGTGGGCTTGCCGTACGGGCTGCTGGCCTGGCTGCTGGGGCGCTTGCCGCCGCCAGCGCCGGGTTGGCGTGTGCTGGGCGCGGTGCTGGTGCTGGCGGTGCTGCTGGCCAAGCCTTACCGCGCTACCTACCGCGACATGGACGCCTTCATGCCCGGGCCGACACGTAGCAGCCTGCACAACAGCCTGAACGCTTTTGCCTACTACGCGGTACGTTTGGCCGGGCGCGAACAGGCCGCACTAGCGTTACCGCCGCCGCAACCGTACCGTTTGCAGCCGCTGCCTAGCCAGGCGCAGCACGTATGGGTGGTGGTGGTGGATTCGCTGCGCGGCAGCCGGCTGGGGGTGCTGGGCTACCCGCGTGCTACCACACCACAGTTGGCCGCCACGCCGGGCCTGCTGGCGCGGCCGGGTATTGCGTCGGGGGTGGCGACCGCGGTGTCGCTGCCCAGCTTTGTGAACCTGGTCAGCCACCCGGGGCAGCACCATCTGTTGCGCCAGCAGCCGTATAACCTGTTCCGTCTGGCGCGGCAGCAGGGGTTTCGCACGCTGTGGCTGTCGTCGCAGGAGTCCAAACTGCTGGCCAACCTTGGCAGCCCGTTCATGGACGTGCGCATCAGCCGTGAAGACCACCCGCTGCTGTTCCGCCAGCAGCACGACCACGCGCTACCGCAGCTGTTGGCAGCGCAGCAGCTGGGCGCGCGCAGCTTCGTCATGCTGAACCTGCGCACCGCGCACAGCCCCTATCAGGACAATTACCGCCACGCCGGCGCGCGCTTTGCACGCTGGCCGACCGACGACAGCCTGCCGTACGCCACGCGCAAGTCCAATGCCTACGATAACGCCGTGCTGTACGCCGATGACGTGCTGGGCCAGATCATCCGCCAGTTCGAGGCGCTGCGCGGCGAGTGCTACCTGCTGATCACCGGCGACCACGGCCAGTTGCTGGGCGAGCAGGGGCGCTGGGGGCATAACGACCTGCAGCCCGAGGTAGCCGACGTGCCGATGTTGCTGCTGGCGCGGCAGGCACCGCCGGCCGCCGCCGCGGCGCTGGCGGCCCAGTCGCATGTCAGCCATTACGAAGCCGGGGTATGGTTGGCCGCCAGGCTGGGCTACCGGGTCAGCAACCCGCAGTGGCGAGAGGGCGAGCATTATCTGCTGGGCAAACTGTTGTGGCAGGACAACCTCTTGCGGCCGCTGCGCGAGCAGGGCGGGCAGCTACACTTTGCCCCGCCACTGCTGCTGAGTGACTGGCTGCGACGGGCGGCCACCCCCGCCGTGGGTAGCTGAGTGGTCCGTACTTTGCCTTACAGTGGGTACGGGAATTGTTGCTACAATGTTCTGATATTAAATGCAGACGATAGTTGTAAGACTTTTCTCGGCATGGCGCGTAGCCACGCTGATACCGGACGCCATGCCACCACTCCTGCCCGTACTGGCCGCGCTTGCGCTGCTGCTAACACCGTTTGCCCATGCCCAGCGCCTGGTGTTCGCCTTCAATACGGCCGAGCCCTACAAGGTGCTGGATGCGGCCGGCCGCCCGGCCGGCGCCTACGTGGACATCATCCGCGAGCTGGCGCGACGCAGCCAGCTGGTGCTGCAGATCGAACAGGTACCGCTGAAGCGGGTGTTGGCGATGCTGGAAAACGGCAGCGCCGACATCAGCATCGGCATCAAGGGTGGGCCTGACCGCGACAGCTATCTGCAGTTTCTCGACCCGCCGTTTGCCCCCAGCACCCGTACCGTGGTGTTGCAGCGCGCCAGCGATCCGCGGGTATTGCGCAGCTACGAGGATTTGCTGCCGCTGCGCATTGGTGTGGTGGACGGTGTGCATTACTTCCCGAGGTTCGATGACGACCGCCGTCTGAAGCGCGATGCCGCGCCCAATGTGGATAGCGCGCTGCGCAAGCTGCTGGCCAAGCGTTTTGACGTGCTGATGATCAACAGCCTGCAGGCGCAAGGCGAGTTGCGTGGCAAGCGTCATCGTCATCAGTTTCGCGAAGCCGAAGTCCGTTTCGAGTTTGGCGGCCAACGTCGTATTGCGCTTTCCCGCCACTCGCCGGTGGCGCAGCAGCTGCAGGGCGTGCTGTCAGCGCAGCTGGCCGGCATGCTGAAGGACGGTACCGTCCAGCGTCTGCTGGCCAAGGCCGACGCCGAGGCGATCAGGCGCGGGCCGCCATGAGGCTGTGCCAACGCTTGCTGGCGGGGGCCATGGCGCTGGGCCTGGCGCTGCCGCTGTGGGCCGCGCCGCCGGCCGTGCTCAATATTGCCTTCAGCGAAATGCCGCCGTGGAAAACGGTGGACGCCCATGGCGAGGCGCAAGGCCCGTACGCCCGCATCCTGCGCCAGCTCGCCGAGCAGCTGGACGCCACGCCGCGTTTTATCGTCTGTTCGCTCAGCCGTTGCCTGCAGCTGATGCAGCGCGGCGAAGCCGACGTGGCGCTAGGCTTGGCCGCCACGCCGGAGCGGGTGGCCTATATCGATTTCATTTCCCCGGGGCTGGATGAAGACGCCCGCATCGCCTTTTTCATGCGCCGCAACGACCCGCGTCCGCTACGCCGCTACGAGGACCTGGCCGGCTTGCGGGTAGGCGTTACCCACGACCGCCGCTACTTTGCCCGTTTCGACCAGGACAGCACGCTGCAGAAAGACGTGGCGCTGCAGACCGAGGAGTCGATGCGCAAGCTGGTGGCCGGGCGGGTGGACGTGGTGATTGCGCCGGTGTGGCACGGCCGCAGCGTACTGACGGCTACCGCGCTGGCCGGCCGCGTACAGCAGATGCCGCTACTGATGCCCGGTTACGGTGGCTATATCGCCTTTTCGCGGCTGTCGCCGTGGGGGCCGTATCGTGCCGAGGTGGCCTTGGCCATTACCCGCATGCGGGCGCTGGGGCAGCTGGACCCCAACCGCAAGGTCGTGTCCAGCCGGCGTTGTGATGGCCAGAGCGGTCGCCGGTTGCCCGGTTGTGGTTTCGATGGCCGCTAGCGACGTGTGCGGCGCTTGCTAAGTGCCGTGGCGGCTGGGTAGCCAGCTGCTGTCCAGCCGGTCCGGCCGGTCGGTGCACAACATATCCACCCCCCAGTGCCGCAGCCGCTGCATGTCGTCCAGCTGGTTGACCGTCCATGCCATCACCGCCAGCCCTGCCTGGTGCAGCGCCTGGACCGTGGCTTCGTCCAGCGCCCGGTAGTGCACGTGGATGGCACGGCAATCCAGTGCTTGCGCCTGTGCCACGCTGTGGCCATCCAGTTTTTCCAGCAGCAGCGCCCGCGGCAGTTGCGGTGCGTGTTGCCGTGCCGCTGCCAGCGCCTCGACATCAAACGACGACAGCAGCGGCAGTAGCACCGCGCCCTGCCACAGGCTGACGATCTCGGCCACGCAGCGCTGCGCCATGTTGGCCGCGTCGGCTGCCGGCTTCAGTTCCAGGTTCACCGCCATGCCCAGCTTGCGGCAGCGTGCGGCCAACTCGGCCAGCGACGGCACGCCCTCGCCGGCAAACGCCAAGTGGTGGTGGCGGCCGGCATCCAGCCGTTGCAGCGCGGCCAGCGGCTGCGCAGCTACGTCGCCGCTGCCGGTGGTGGTGCGTTCCAGCTGGTGGTCGTGAATGATCACCGCCTTGCCGTCGGCGCTAAGCTGGACGTCGCACTCCACCCCGCTCACCCCCAGCCTGTGGGCCAGCAGCAGGCCGGCCAGGGTGTTTTCCGGTGCCAGGGCGCCGCCCAGGCGGTGGGCAAAGCCCAGTGGGTATGGCCAGTGCATGTTTTGACTCCGATTCATGAAAAGATCGTAACGGGGTGCGTTACAAAAAAGTCACGCCAGCCGGGAAATTCTGTTTCGGCGTCGGTATTTAGCTGCATTTCATACAAGTGTTATCCCTTAAGCGTAAACCCTTCTTTACAAAGTGTCGGACAAGATTGTCTACTGTGGTGCACATGTTGCGCCGCAATATGCTGATTCGACGCGTGTTTTCCCCGTGCCGGTGCGTGTGTTGACCGCCTGGCAGTATCGATGTCGCAGCGCAGCAACGTGCAATACACGCCACAGTTGGCCGCACAATGTGAAGTAAATGTGAAAAAGTAATTTCAAATCAGTTGATTAAGAAGTTGTCAGACAGTATTCATGACAACGATGACGCGACCTTGGCGCAGTGGCAGCCCGTCTGGCATGTCGCTTTTATGTAAAAGTATTGCGCCAAATCAAAAGTCGTGCTGTAGTAATAATTCAAACGCTCGTTCGAATTCAGGCCTCGCACGGGCGTTCGCTATCTCTGAAGCTTTTATTTGTCATTCAACCATTTGCAGAAAGGAAGACCATGCAAATCGCTATTCCGGCCGAAAGGCTGGCAGGTGAAACCCGCGTGGCCGCCACACCGGAAACGGTGAAGAAACTCGTCGCCATGGGTCACGCCGTGGTGGTGGAGCAGGGGGCCGGCCTGGCAGCCGCGCTGCCTGATGCGGCCTTTGCCGAGGCGGGGGCCACCTTGGCCGCATCGCGCGCTGCGGTGCTGGCGCAAGGCGACATCGTGCTGACCGTGCGCCCCTTGCCCGACGACGCCATCGCCGAGCTGAAAGACGGCGCGGTGCTGATCGGCCAGCTGGCGCCGTACCAGAACACCACCTTCCCGGCGCTGGCCGCCAAGAAGGTATCGGCCTTCGCCATGGAGCTGCTGCCGCGTACCACGCGGGCGCAGAGCATGGACGTGCTGTCCAGCCAGAACAACATCGCCGGCTACCGCGCGGTGCTGCTGGCTACCTACTACTACCCGCGTTTCATGCCGATGCTGATGACGGCGGCGGGTACGGTGAAGCCGGCCCGCGTGCTGATCATGGGCGTGGGCGTGGCCGGCTTGCAGGCCATTGCCACCGCTAAGCGCTTGGGCGCGGTGGTGGAAGCCACCGACGTGCGGCCGTCCACCAAGGAACAGGTAGAAAGCCTGGGGGCCAAGTTCATCGAAGTGCCGATGACCGAGGAAGAGAAGAAAGCCAACGACGGCGTGTACGCCCGCGAGATGTCGGACGACTACAAGCGTCGCCAGGCCGAGCTGGTGGCCAAGCACGCGCGCCAGGCCGACATCATCATCACCACCGCGCTGATTCCGGGCAAGAAGGCGCCCACGCTGATCAGTGCCGACATCGTGGCGGCGATGAAACCGGGCAGCGTCATCATCGACATCGCGGCCGAAGCCGGTGGTAACTGCGCGCTGACGGTGCCGGGCGAGGTGCAGCGCACCGACAACGGCGTCACCGTGGTGGGTGTGTACAACCTGCCGGGCCAGGTGGCGGCCGATGCCTCCAGCCTGTACGCCAAGAACCTGCTCACCTTCCTGTCGCTGATGCTCAGCAAGGAAGGCTTCACCCTCAATCTGGAAGACGACCTGCTGGCGGCCACCCTGGTGACGCACGACGGCCAGGTTCGCTTTGCTGCGGCCAACTAAGGAGACCCATCATGGTTGACCCGTTCATCACCAGTTTCACCATCTTCGTGCTGGCCGTGTTTGTCGGCTACCACGTGGTGTGGAACGTTACCCCGGCGCTGCACACCCCGCTGATGGCCGTGACCAACGCCATCTCCGGCATCATCATCGTCGGCGCCATGCTGCAGGTTGTGGATATCCAGGGCCAGCAGATCACCGTGACATCGGTACTGGGGGCCATCGGCATTTTCCTGGCCAGCATCAACATCTTCGGCGGCTTCATGGTCACCCAGCGCATGCTGGACATGTTCAAGAAGAAGAAAAAATAAGGAATCGCACAGATGGAGAACGTATCCGCAATCCTGTACCTGGTGGCCGCCGTGCTGTTCATCCTGTCGCTGAAGGGGCTGTCCTCGCCCACTACCGCGATCCAGGGTAACCGCTACGGCATCCTCGGCATGCTGATCGCCGTGGCCACCACTTTCATGATCCTCGACAAGCCGGTGCTGGCGCTGATTGCCGGCGCCATCGTGGCCGGCGGCGCCATCGGCGCGTACAAGGCCAAGACGGTGGAAATGACCGGCATGCCGGAGCTGGTGGCCGCCATGCACTCGTTGGTAGGCCTGTCCGCGGTGCTGATCGCCGTGGCCGCCATCTTCCACACCGGTGTCGAGCACACCGGCGTGCAAAAGATCGAGCTGTTCATCGGCGCCTTTATCGGTGCCATCACCTTCACCGCCTCGGTGGTGGCCTACGGCAAGCTGTCCGGCAAGTTTGGCGCCAAAGCAGTGAACTTCAGCGGCCAACACCTGCTGAACCTGGTGCTGGCGCTGGCGATGGTGGGCTTTGGCGTGGCGTACTTCCTCACCGATAGCCACGGCGCCTTCCTGATGATGGTGGCCATTGCGCTGGTGCTGGGCGTAACGTTGATCATCCCTATCGGCGGGGCCGACATGCCGGTGGTGGTGTCGATGCTGAACAGCTACTCCGGCTGGGCTGCCGCCGGTATCGGCTTCACGCTGAATAACCCGGTGCTGATCATTGCCGGCG
Source organism: Vogesella urethralis (assembly GCF_007644045.2). Classification (GTDB taxonomy): domain Bacteria; phylum Pseudomonadota; class Gammaproteobacteria; order Burkholderiales; family Chromobacteriaceae; genus Vogesella; species Vogesella urethralis. The sequence goes on along the minus strand of NZ_VMDW02000091.1, from coordinate 28,802 downwards.
CCTGCGTGGGCTCTTCCGGTGCCATCCTGTCCTACATCATGTGCAAGGCGATGAACCGTTCCATCGCCAGCGTGCTGCTGGGTGGTTTCGGTGCCGAAGCCGGCAGCGGCGGCAGCGCCGACACCGGGCCGAAGAACTACAAGTCCGGTTCTGCCGAAGACGCCACCTTCCTGATGAGCAACGCCGACAGCGTCATCATCGTGCCTGGCTACGGCCTGGCCGTGTCGCGCGCCCAGCACGCGCTGCAGGAGTTTGCCGAGCTGCTTCACCAGAAAGGCGTCAACGTGCGCTACGCCATCCACCCGGTGGCAGGCCGCATGCCGGGCCACATGAACGTGCTGCTGGCCGAAGCCGAAGTGCCGTACGAGCAGGTGCAGGAGATGGAAGAGATCAACTCCGACTTCTCCAATACCGACGTAGTGCTGGTGATCGGTGCCAACGACGTGGTGAACCCGGCGGCGCAGAAGGACAAGCAAAGCCCGATCTACGGCATGCCGATCCTGGAAGCGCACAAGGCGCGTACCGTGATCGTGGTGAAGCGCTCGATGAGCGTGGGTTACGCCGGCCTCGACAACGAACTGTTCTACATGGACAAGACCATGATGGTGTTCGGCGACGCCAAGAAAGTCGTAGAAGACATGCTGAAGGCGGTGTCGCACTAAGCTGCGGCCAACCTTGGCACCGACCAACCCTGCTTGCCTTGCAAGCAGGGTTTTTTGTTGCCGCTGCCTGTTACGGCAGCGGTAACAGGCTGCCCCCCGTTTGACCCGAGTCAATACCCGTTTGTATTAGGCTGGCTAATCTTTCAGACCTATCCGGTTTGCATCGAGCAGGTGGCTCGCACGCGCTATGGCACAGGTTCTCTACAACGACGGCAACCACAAATGCATCGCCTTTACCGACCTGGTACAAGGTGAAGGCATCCAGGCCAACCAGTTCGCCATCGTCCACGACGGCGACGGCATGCTGCTGGACCCGGGCGGCAACCTCACCTACAAACACCTGCTGGCGGAAATGGCCGACCACTTCCTACCGTCGCATACCCGCTATATTTTTGCTTCGCACCAGGACCCGGACATCATCGCCTCTGCCAACGGCTGGCTGTTGATTACCGATGCCCAGATCGTCATCGCGCAGGAATGGACGCGTTTCATCCCGCACTTCTGCGTCAAGGGCGCTACCGAAGGGCGGCTGATTCCGATCCCGGCGCGCGGCATGACGCTGCCGCTGGGCCGCACGCGGCTGGAAATCGTCCCGGCACACTACCTGCACACCGTCGGCTTTTTCCAGGTGTACGACCCGATCAGCAAGATCCTGTTTTCCGGCGACATCGGCGCCTCGCTGATGGACGGCGTCAGCGCCGCGCAGCCGGTGGAAGACTTCGACCGCCATCTGGTGGACCACCACATGTCCGGCTTCCATCGCCGCTACATGAGCAATAACCGCGCCGCCCGGCTGTGGGTGAACATGGTGCGGCAAATGGACGTGGAGTGGATCGTGCCGCAGCACGGCGCGTCCTACAAAGGCAAGGACATGGTGAAGCGCTTCCTCGACTGGTTCGAGAAACTGGAGTGCGGCACCGACCTGCTGACCGAAGCCGACTTCCCGCCGCGCCGCTAACGCCATGCTGCCGTTGCCCGACGACACCACGCTGCTGCTGGCGGCCAGCCCGGCTGTGCTGCTGGGCTTGCTGTGGGTGATGCGCCGTCGCCGCCCACCGCCGGCTGCCGAAAACCGGCTGCCGCCGCCGCGCATTCTGCACCCGGTGGCCGTGGTGGCGGACGACGCGCCGGCTCAGGCAGCACCACCCGCGCAGGCCGCCGCCGACGCCATGGCCGGCCCCGACGAGTTGCAACTGGAAATCGGCGTTGCCGACACCGACCAGCTGACCGAGGCCGACGTTTACCTGCAGTTCGGCTACCTCGACCGCGCCGCCGCGCTGTTGCGCAGCTACGCCGACCAGAACCCGCCGGCCAGCCGCGAGCTGGCGCGCCTGCTGGGCCTGTACCTGCGCCTGGCCGCCATCGACGACTTCACCGAGATCCTGCAACGCCTGGCCGCGCTGGGCATGCTGACCGAAGCCGACACCGCCCAGGCAGTAGTGGAAGGGCTGCGCGTCGACCCCGACAACCTGGCGCTGCGCGTATTCGCCGAAGACAGCCTGGGCTGGGACATCGCTACCGTCAGCCGCCGCGTCGGGCTGGCGCCACCGCAACCGGCACCCCGGGCGGCCAGCGCCGCGCCGGCGGCCAACCCGGCCAGCCCGGACGGCAGCCTGCTGCTGGTGGCCGGCCAGCAGCCGTTGGCCGCGCTGGACGGCCTGGAGCGGCAGGCCATCTGCCATCTGCTGCCGCCGCGTCAGGGCGTACGCATCCTGCAGCAGCACGGAGAAACCGCGACTGCCATCGCCACGCTGGAAAACCTGCTGGCGCATACCCGTCACCCGCTGACGCTGCTGATGGACATCCTGCATCTGTACTACCGTGCGGCCAACCTGGCCGGCTTCTGCCGACGGCTGTGGCAGAGTTTCGTGCTGTTGGGCGACCACGGCCCGGCGCTGCGCGAGCGCCTGTTGCGCATGGGTTTTGCGCTGGGTAGCCACCCGCTGCTGGACGCGCTGGCGGCCGGCCAGGACAGCGCCGGGCTGGACGCGCTGGGGCGTGCCTGGGGTTTCGTGCCGGCACCGGTTGCCGACGTGGACGCCCTGCCGCTGGTTCGCGTTGGCAGCATTGCGGCGCCGGCGGCCACCACCCGCGACGCGCTGGACGAAGCCGAGGCCTACCTGGAATACGGTCAGGTGGAAGAAGCCCAGGCAGTGCTGGAGCAGGCGCTGTACCGCAACCCGGCCGACGTGCGCCTGTACCCGTTGCTGCTGGACCTGTACCAACGGCTGGAATCCGCCGGCCAGCTGCGCGCGCTGCTGGCACACATCCGCGCCACGCTGGGCCACCCGCCGGCCGAGGTGGCCTCCCGTCTGGCGCAGCTGCGCCAGCTTCTGAAACTGGATGACCCGCTGGAGGAGCACCATGTCTGTCAGCACGCCGGCTGAGCCGATCACCGTTCTCACCGCCGGCATGGACGAACGCAAGCTGGCGCTGTTCCGCATGGCGTTCCGCCTGCACACGCTGCATCCGTACCGGCTGGCCAGCGACCACGGCGGTACGCCGCAGCTGGCCATTATCGATGTCGATAGCGCTACCGGCTGGCAAGTGTGGCAGCAGTACCGCCAGCAACACCCCGCGCTGCCGGCGCTGATCGTTACCGCCTACCCCAGCGACGACGCCCCGGCCTTGCAGATGGTAAAGCCGGTGCGCATGGAAAAGCTGTTCCCGCTGCTACGCCAGTTGTTGGCCACACCGGACGCCGCGGCCGATAGCGCCGCGCTGCCGCCTGTCAGCCCGCCGCCGGCGGTGACGCCCGCGCCGGTGTCGGCGCCGCTGGCAGCCACAGCTGCGGTGCGGCCAGCCCCCGCGCCGGTACCGCCCCCGGCCGCGGTGCGGCCAACCACGCCGCCGCCGGGCGAGGCGCCACCCGTGGCACGCCAGGGCGGGCAGCGCCGCATCCTGCAGCGTTTTCACCCGGTGGGCACCATTTACGGTTTGCTGGTAGAGGCGGCACGGCAGAAGCAGCCGCAGTTGCTGTACTGCGAGCAACGGCTGTTTGCCTGTGTCGACCCGGTACAGGGCATGGCCACGCTGCATACCACGCTGTCCAGCGTGCAACAGCTGTGCGAGCTGAACGGCCTGCGTCTGGCCAGCCAGGCGCAGGGCGCCACCGCGCCGGCCGACGAGCCGGTGGTGCGCATTGCGCTGCCCACGCTGCTGTGGCAGGTGGCGCTGTGGAGCTGCCGCGGCCGCCTGCTGGCGGGCATCGACCCGGATACCCCGTTGCGTTTGCGGCAGTGGCCCAACCTGACGCGGCTGGCGCCGCTGGACGGCGCGCTGCGTATTGCCGGCCTGTGGTCGCGCACGCCCACCAGCCTGCGCGTGGCGGTAAGCCTGCTGAAAATGGAGCCGGCCACGCTGTGCAATTTCATCGCCGCCAGCCATGCGCTGGGCCTGCTGGAGCAGGTGGGCAAGACCAACGAAGCGGCGCCGTCCGCTACCCGGCCGGCTACGCCGGCACCCGCGCCCCTGCCGCCGGCCAGACAGAGTCTGCTGTCGCGCCTGCTGGGGCGGATCAAGAACCTGTAGGGGCTTTGCATGCGACCCAGTGACAACAAAATCCTGTTTGCCGGCCCGGTGGGCGCCGGCAAGACCACAGCCATCGCCAGTCTGTCCGATATCCCGCCGGTGACCACCGACGCCACCGCCTCGGACATGACGCTGGACCGCAAGGGCCACACCACGGTAGCGCTGGATTACGGCGTGCTGATGCTGGACGATGACACCAAGGTGCACCTGTACGGCACGCCGGGGCAGGAGCGTTTCGATTTCATGTGGGACATCCTCAGCCAAGGCGGCATCGGGCTGATCCTGCTGCTGGACAACACCCGGCCGCACCCCATCCGCGACCTGCAGTTTTTCCTGAAAGCGTTCGACAAGCTGCTGCAGGATGCGCCGCTGGTGGTGGGCATTACCAAGACCGACCTGGCCGGTACGCCCACCACCGCGCATTACGCCGACATCCTGGAAACGCTGGGCCTGCGCCCGCCGATTTTCGAGGTGGACGCCCGCAACCGTGAGGACATCAAGTCGCTGGTGTGCGCGCTGCTGTATTCGATCGATCCGGGGCTGGAGGGCTAGCCATGGACGCCCCGCTCAGCCTCAACAGCGCGCTGTACGCCGAGGTCACTCCGGCCGGCGCCTGGTACGCCGTCAGCCACGGCGAGGCCCGTGCCGACCGCAAGCTGCTGCTGCAACTGCTGCAGCATGGCGGCGAGTTGCCGCTGAACGAAGCGCGCCTGCAGCAATGGTGTGAAGCCGAGTCGCCAGAGCAGGCGCTGACCGTACTGTACCGCCTGCAACGGCTGGGCTTCGTGCAGGGCCGCCGCGACGGGCGCAGCGAACCGGCCGGTAGCCTGGAAAGCCGCCTGCCTGCCTTGCTGGCGCTGTTGTCCGGCGAGGGCCGCGCGCTGTTGGCCGACGATAACGGCCTGTATTACGCCACCGCCGGTTTCCGTCACGAGGCGGCGGAGCAGATCGCCGCGCTGGCTGGCGACATCATCGGCATGGCGCGGCGCCATGCCCGGCTGTTGCAGCAAAACCTGGGGCTGGGCGCACAAGCCTGGGCCCTGATCGACCCGGCCGGCCACGCCGAGCTGGGGTTTCACCCGCTCTACCTGGGCCGCCAGACTTTCCTGCTGGTGATTGGCGGCCAACCGCGACTGGGCGATAGCGCCTTTGTTGCCATCATCGAGGCGCTGTGTCGCCGTTACGCCTGAACGATTACCGGAAGCCAACACCATGCGCGAACAACTGCTCAAATCCATCCTCAGCGACCTCAACGGCGCGTCTGCCGACATCGAGGCCTCTGCCATCATTTCCTCCGACGGCCTGACCATGGCCGCGCTGTTGCCGCAGGGCGTCGACGAAGACCGCGTCGGCGCCATGGCCGCCGCCATGTTGTCGCTGGGCGAGCGTACCGCCCGCGAGCTGGCCCGCGGCGAGCTGGAACAAGTAATGGTGAAGGGAGACGCCGGCTACATCCTGATGAGTTACGCCGGCCGTGACGCGGTACTGACCGTCATTGCCCGCAAGGAAGCCAAGCTGGGCCTGATCTTTCTGGACGCCAAGCGTGCGGCGCGCAGTGTGTCCGAAATTTTATAGCCAGCTATGCGAAATGACTGCGCTTGTTTATCATGTGCTGGCATAACAAACAGGGCGCATCATGAAAACAAAAGCAGGTTTGGCCGCCACGCTATTGCTGGCACTGTCCGCCGCTGCCGTGGCAGAACCGTTGACCTTTGGCATGTTCGAGGATAATCCGTCACGCCGTGAAAAATTCGAGCGTCATTTCGTCATCGGCGAAAAGATGCAGGCTTTCGAACTGGGCAAGAAGCGGGTGCTGCTGCCCGCGGGGAACTGGCTGATCAGCGAAGTGGAAACCGACGCGCCAGACGTGACCGAAGAGGGTAGCAGCACGGTAGTGAGCGAAACCGCTGACGCCTGGTTGTCGGTACAAGACGTGGAAAGCGGCGACCTGATTGCGTTCAATACCAGCTTGTCTCCGTTTAACCAGCACGTGTCGTTTACCCAGCTGATTGGCGCCTGCCAGAAAGACCACCAGCAGGAAGAAAAAGGCTGGGTGACGGTGGCCAGACAGCAAGACAGCCTGCGTGAGGATAGACAGAGTTGCGTCCGCATCTCGGCCCGGCTGGAACGCGCCCGTTCCGGTGAAACCTATTTGCAGCTCAGAACCGCCACGCTGGAAAGCTGGAAGGCGGATTACCTCACCGTAGACCGTCTGCACAAGGTGCCGGCTGCGGCCAAAGACGACCTGCAGCAGCTGCTGCAACAGCCAGCCATCCGCAGCTATGTGGACGAACAGCTGCGCTGGGGCGTGCAGACCAAAGCCGACATCGCCCGCCAGATGGGCTGGTAAGCGTCGCGCCCTGCCGGCGTGCTGTCGGCAGGTCTCCGCTTGAAGAAACACCCCCTGCTGGCATGGCACGCAGGGGGTGTTTCTATCCTGCGCATCCGGCGGGACGCTGTGTTTGGCTGGCGGTCTTAGCTATCGCGCAGGCGGCGGTAAAACGTGCTGCGGCTGATGCCCAGCGCCCGCGCGGCGGCGCTGGCGTTACCGCCGTGCTGTTGCAGCAGGCTGTGCAGGGTGTTGGCCGTCTGGCGCTGTGCCGGCTGTGCAGCGCGCAGCGTGGCGGGCAGGTGGTCGGGCGTCAGCACGGTGCCGTCGTCCACCAGCGCCAGCAGCGTGCGCAGCAGGTTGTCCAGCTGGCGCAGGTTGCCCGGCCACGGGTAGCGGCGGATGAAGTCGGCCAACGCCGGCGACAGCGTAATGCCGCGCCCGGCACTGCCGTGCTGTAGTAGCAGGTTGGCCGCAATCTGCGCCACGTCGCCGCGTTCGCGCAGCGGCGGCAGCGTGAGCGGGTAGTGGCACAGGCGGTAATAGAGGTCGGCGCGGAAACGGCCGGCGGCCACTTCGTCGCCCAAGTCGCGGTGAGTGGCGGCTACGATGCGGATATCCACTTTCTGCCCGCTACCACCGCCCAGCGGCACCACCAGCCGCTCTTGCAGCACGCGCAGCAGCCGCGCCTGCAGGCTCATCGGCATGTCGCCGATCTCATCCAGAAACAGCACGCCGCCGTCGGCCTCGCGCAGGCGGCCGCGGGCGCCCTGGCGCCGGGCGCCGGTAAAGGCGCCTTCTTCGTAGCCGAACAGTTCCGATTCGATCAGCCCCTCCGGGATGGCGGCGCAGTTCACCGCCACCAGCGGTGCGGCGGCGCGGCTGCTGGCTGCGTGCAGCGCCTGCACGAAGCGTTCCTTGCCGGCGCCGGTTTCCCCCAGTACCAGCACCGGGATGTCGGCTTCCAGCAGGCGGCGGGCGGTGTCCAGCATGCCGGCGGGTAGCGCCAGGTCCTGCTTGCGGCCAACCTTGTCGTGGCTATTTTCGGCGCGTGCTGCCGGCTCGCTGTGCAGCAGGGTGGGGCGCTCGCTCAAGGACGGTAGCCGGGGCGGCAGCAGGCTGGCCGAGTACAGCCGGCCGCCGTGGCGCAGCGAGGCGATGCCGCTGCCGTGGCGACTGAGCCAGTGTTCCAGGCTGAGGCCGGACAGCCCGGCAAAACTGGTTTGCCCCAGGCAATGCCAGTCCAGCCCCAGTGCGGCCAGCGCGGCACGGTTGGCCGCACGCAGTACGCCGTCGTCGTCAAACGCCAGCCGCGCGCAACGTGGCGTAGCCAGTGTGGCCGGGTCGGGGGCAAAGCGCAGCTCGTGCAGGCTGCGGCTGTGCTCGTCGAACAGCCGTTGTTCGATATGGCGCACCGCCGTCATCACCTGCAGCTGTTGCGCCTCGCCCAGCTTGCGCGGCAGGCCGGATACGTCCAGCGCGCCCAGCAGGCGGCCTTGCGGGTCGAGGATGGTGCTGGCGGTGCACGACAGCTGGCGGTTGCGTTCCAGATAGTGTTCGCTGCCACGCACCCGTACGGCGCTGCCGGTGACCAGCGCGGTGCCGATGGCGTTGGTGCCCCGCACGTCTTCGCGCCAGTCCATGCCCGGCAGCAGCGCTACCCGTTCGGCGCGGTCCAGAAACGCCGGGTGGCCCATCTGGTTGAGGATGACGCCGTCGGCGTCGGCCACGATCACCACGTGGCCATCGTCCACCACGCTGTCGAACAGCGCGTCGATGGCCGGCTTGGCCAGCTGCAGCCAGTCGGCGCTGGCCTGCTGCCGTTGCTGCAACGTGTTCGGGTCCAGCCGCTCGGGTTGTCGCAGCCGCCCCGCCGGCAGGCCCAGGCCCAGGCAGCGCCGCCACGAGTGCAGGATGGGCTGCGGCACGCTGTTTTCCGGGACATCGTCACCGTCGAAAAAGCGGCGCCGTACTTCGGCCAAGGGCAGGCTGGACATGGGGTTCTCCACGGTGTGTCACTGTATCGATACAACTGTAGCAGGCTGACACAGCCAGGTGCGCCGCAGCGGCCCGAAGTGTGCCGCGCCGCTGCGGCGAAAGTACGCCCAAAAAAAGCCGTGATTTTTGCGATGCAACATGCATGCACCAGAAGGCTGCATCGATAAGGGCAACGGCCTGGTTGCGCTGCAGCATGGCAACAGGCTGGCACGCGGGATGCACTGTGGCATTTACACCCGGCGAGGTGACACCAACACAACAGGAGATACAGAGATGAGCATCATTACCCCGGCACAGTACGGTCTGAACCTGAAAACCCGTTACGACAACTACATCAACGGCCAGTGGGTGGCACCGGTTGCCGGCCGCTACTTCGAGAACGTGACGCCGGTCACCGGCCAGGTGATCTGCGAGGTGGCGCGCTCCGACGCCGCCGACGTGGAGTTGGCGCTGGACGCCGCGCACGCCGCCAAAACCGCGTGGGGCAAGACCAGCGTCGCCCAGCGCGCGCTGATCCTGCACCGCATTGCCGACCGCATGGAACAGCACCTGGCTACGCTGGCCACGGTAGAAACCTTCGACAACGGCAAGCCGATCCGCGAAACCACCCACGCTGACCTGCCGCTGGCCATCGACCATTTCCGCTACTTCGCCGGTTGCATCCGCGCGCAGGAAGGCAGCATCGGCGAGATCGACGCCACCACCGTGGCTTACCACTTCCACGAGCCGCTGGGCGTGGTGGGCCAGATCATCCCGTGGAACTTCCCGCTGCTGATGGCGGCGTGGAAAATCGCCCCGGCGCTGGCCGCCGGTAACTGCATCGTGCTGAAGCCGGCCGAGCAGACCCCGCTGTCGATTCTGGTGCTGATGGAACTGGTGGGCGACCTGCTGCCGCCGGGCGTGCTGAACGTGGTGAACGGCTTCGGTACCGAGGCCGGCAAGGCGCTGGCCACCAGCAAGCGCATCGCCAAGATCGCCTTCACCGGCTCTACCCCGGTGGGCCGCCTGATCATGAACTACGCCAGCGAAAACCTGATTCCGGTGACGCTGGAGCTGGGCGGCAAGTCGCCCAATATCTTCTTTGGCGACGTGTGCGACAAGGACGACGCCTTCTTCGACAAGGCCATCGAAGGCTTCGTGATGTTTGCGCTGAACCAGGGCGAAGTGTGCACCTGCCCCAGCCGCTCGCTGGTACACGAATCCATCTACGACCGCTTCATGGAACGCGCCCTCAAGCGCGTGGCCGAGATCAAGCAGGGCAACCCGCTGGACCCGTCCACCATGATTGGCGCCCAAGCCTCGCAAGAGCAGATGGACAAGATCCAGAGCTACCTCACCCTGGGCAAACAGGAAGGTGCCACCGTGCTGGCCGGCGGCGAGCGCGCCATGCTGGGCGGCGCGCTGGAGCAGGGCTTTTACATCCAGCCCACCGTATTTGAAGGCCACAACAAGATGCGCATCTTCCAGGAAGAGATCTTTGGCCCGGTGCTGTCGGTGACCAAGTTCAAGGACGTGGACGAGGCGCTGCATATCGCCAACGACACCCTGTTCGGTCTGGGCGCCGGCGTGTGGACGCGCAACATCAACACCGCCTTCCACATGGGCCGCCACATCGAGGCCGGCCGCGTGTGGACCAACTGCTACCACGCCTACCCGGCGCACGCCGCCTTCGGTGGTTACAAGCAGTCCGGTATCGGCCGCGAAACCCACAAGATGATGCTGGACCACTACCAGCAAACCAAGAACCTGCTGGTGAGCTACAGCGAGGACAAACTGGGCTTCTTCTAAACCGTACCGGTTGCCGTGGCCTGCCCGCCGCCTGCGGGGCGGGGGCGAGGCACCGGTAACCGCTCTGACACTGCTTCCTCCCCGGCCGGCCATGGTCGCTCGTGGCCGGCGGATTGACTGCCACCTGATGTTTCGCAACACAGGTGGCATTTTTTATGGAGAAGATAATCAGCAAGGCAGGATAATCTATAAAAAGTAAAACAAAGCCAGGGCAGACCCGGTACTTGCACAACGACAACCGATGGAGCAACGCATGCTGTTTTTCAACAAGAAACGTCCACCGTCTTCCGAAACCAGCCCCGCTGCTGTCCCTGCCGGGCTGATGCACATTGTGCGCACCGATAATCAGGGCTACGACCAGGCCTTGGCGGCCAAGGCCGGCAGCAGCATCCGGCTGGTGTTGGGCTATGTGAACCCCGCGGCCAACCTGGAGCAGGTTGGCCGCAGCGTGGCGCGCCACTTTCCGCAGGCCAAAGTGGTGCTCACTACCACCGCCGGCGAGTTGTGCAGCGCCGGCCGCCAGCAGCCGCTCTATCTGCCGGCCAACGGCCAGTGGCAGAGCATGGTGTTCCAGCTGTTTGACGCGGCACTGGTCAGCGACGTGCACGTAGCGGCTGTGCCGCTGGCCTGCGAAGACATCAAGGCCGGCCAGCCCTCGCTTAGCCACGATAGCCGGCTGGCCAAGCTGAAAGACCAGGTTGGCCGCATCAACCTGCCGTTTGCCATGCGTCACGACGAGGGCTTTGTGCTCACGCTGGTGGACGGCCTGTCCAATAGCGAGAGCTACCTGATGGAGGCGCTGTACGAATCCGGCAAGCTGCCCTACCTGTTTGTCGGCGGCTCGGCCGGCGGCCCGCTGGATTTCAGCATGACGCGGCTGTACGACGGCCAGCAGGTACGAGATGGCCACGCGGTGTTTGCCTTCATCAAGCTGGCACCCGCCTACCGCTACGGCATCTTCAAGAGCCAGAACTTTGAAGACACCGGCACCAGCTTCATCATTGCCCAGGCCAGCACCGAGCTGCGCCAGGTGCACTCGGTGATCGACAGCAAGAGTGGCGAGATCCGCAACGTGCTGGACGCGCTGTGCCAGCACTTCCGCTGCCAGCGCAGCGAGCTGGGCGCCAAGCTGCAAAGCCACAGCTTCGGCATCAAGATTGACGACGAGATCTTCGTGCGCTCGGTACTGGCCATCAACGAACAGCAGGGTTACCTGCAGTTTGCCTGCGACCTCGCGTTCGGCGAACAGCTGTTCCTGCTGCGCAGCGTGGACCTGGCCGAGCGCACCGGCCGCGACTTCGAACAGTTCAGCCGCGGCAAGCCGCAACCGGTGGGCGGCATCCTCAACGATTGCATCCTGCGCCGGCTCAATAACGCCAGCGCGCTGGCACGCGCTAATGTCTACGGCGACATCCCCACCGCCGGCTTTTCCACCTTTGGCGAGCTGCTGGGCGTCAATATCAACCAGACGCTGACCGCCATCTTCTTTTACCCGGCCAGCAGCACCTTCCGCGACGACTTTGTCGACCGCTTCCCGGTGCATTACGCCAACTTCAAGAACTACTTCTACCGCCGCGAACTCGAGCGAGCCCGTATGACCGGGCAGATGAAGAGCCGCGTGATTGAAGAGCTGAACGGTTACAAGGCCTTTGCCGGCCAGTTGATGGAGAGCCTGCCGCTGTTCCGCGACACCACCGCCCAACTGGTGGAGCACCTGGGCAGCATCGAGCAGGACATCAGCCGCTTTGGCCAGGAAGTAGACCAAGGGGCACAGACCGCCAGCAACGTGACCGGCCGCATCGGCGCACTGGAAAAAGACGCGCAGCAGATTGGCGAAGTGATGCAGATGATCAAGAAGATCGCCGAACAAACCAACCTGCTGGCGCTGAACGCCGCCATCGAAGCCGCCCGTGCCGGCGAGGCCGGCCGTGGCTTTGCCGTAGTCGCCGACGAAGTGCGCAAGCTGGCCAACACCACCCAGGCCAACCTGGACGCCACCGGTGGTGCGGTGGACAACGTGATGAACGGCGTGCGCGACGTCGGCGGCGACGTGCGCGGCATGGGCAGCCAGGTCAGCGGTTTTGCCGGTGAAATGGCGCAAGTGGTGGGCAAGCTGCACGGCCTGGCCGCCACCTCGCAAGACAGCAAGCAGCGCGTGGACAGCATGCTGGCGCAGACCGAAAGCCTGTACGCCCGCATGCGCGAGGTAGACAAGGAGCTGGACGCCATCCTGCAGCTGGAAAAACAGTAACCGCCCACCGGCGCGTGCGCCGGAGCAGGCCGTGGCCGCCGCCGGGTTGCCTGGCGGCGGTTGCTATTGGGCACCCGCGTCTGTGACAGCCTGTGACACGCTTAACAACCGTTAAACCCGTTGGCATTGACCGGTGTCGGCGCATTGGCATAAGCTGCCCCGTTGATTGCAAACAGGAGCGCGAAATGAACCGGAAAAGCCTTGGCATTGCCATGATGTCGCTGTTGCTCGGCGCCTGCGCCAGCAGCACCGTGCCACAGCAAGGGCAGTGGCAGCAAACCGGCCCCGATGGCCAGCCGCTGCAAACGCTGCAGCTGAAAGACGGCCAGCTTTCGGCCAGCGCCGGCTGCAACCGGATGTTCGGCCCGGCCCGCATCGAGCAGGGCCGCCTGGTGGTAGGCCATCTGGCCAGCACGCTGATGGCGTGCGCCCCGGACGCCATGCAGCGCGAGCAAGCCCTGGCAGCCCTGCTGCGCAGCCGCCCGCAAGTGCGGCTGAACGGCGACAAACTGCTGATCGGCGAAGTGGCCCAGCAGCAGGTATGGCAGCCGGTGGCTGCTCCAGCTCACGTCACCAAGCCGCTGCCGGTTAACGTCACTACCGCTGCTACCGCAGTACCGGCGGCCGAGCCGGCCACCCAGCGTTTTATCTACGTGGCCCCCGAGCGCCGCCCGTGCACCGGCGTGGCGCCGATGCAGTGCCTACAAGTGCGCGAGCGCGCCAACCAGCCGTGGCAACACCATTACGGCGATATCGAAGGCTTCCAGTTCGAGCCGGGCACTGCCTACCGCCTGCGCATCAGCGAGATCAAGGTGGCCAACCCGCCCGCCGACGCCCCCGACCGCCGCTGGGTGCTGGAAACCATCGTCGAGCAGATCCGCATCGCCCCCTGATGGTGTAACGCGAGTAAGGCCTCAAAAACCAAGCCCCGGCATGCCGGGGCTTTTTGTTTGTGAGCAGTTGGCCGCAGTACTGGTTGCTACACCCTGGGCAGTTTCATAGCATCAACCGATACCGATAAGCGCTGACGTGGCCGTGTTCGGTGCCGGTCTGGTAGGTGGCGATGCGTGTGGCGCCGAGGTGCTCGGCGGTTTTCCAGGAGGCGACGTTGCTGGTGGCCATCGCCATGTCCAGCCACGGCAGGCCCAGGTGGGCGATGCGTGGCAGTAGCAGCCGCACCGCCTGGCAGGCGTAGCCGTGGCCGCGTTGCCACGGCACCACCGACCAGGCCAGGTGCCCGGGGCAGTCTGCCGGCAGGGTGTCGCCGGGCAGTGGCCAGCGCAGGCTGAGTTCGCCGCAGTATTCGTCGTTGCTGATCCAGAAGCGGCAGTGGGGTAGGTAGGGTTCGCTATTGTCAGCGTCTGCCCCTATGTCGGTTGCCGGCAGCGGGTAGTGGGTGAAGTGCAGCAGATACGTGTCGGGTGCGGCGCGGCAGGCGGCCAGCATGCGGCTGGCGGTGTCTGGGTCCTGCTCGTGCCCGGCCCAGCCGCGGCTCAGCGCTTGCTGGTAGCTGGCTAGCAAGGCGTGGTTGGGGAAAGAGAGCGACAGCGGCATGCGGGGACCTGCTGCGGGGGGAGCGGCGGCGCGGCGGTATCCGCGCCGGCGACGGGCTTAGCGGGCCTTGCGCTGACCTCGCCAGCTAAGTGCCAGCTGGACGATGACGCCGATCAGCACGTAGCTGGCGGGCTGCAGCAGGCTGGCCGGGGTGGCCAGGCCCTGGACGATGACGGTGAGGGCAAAAATCAGCAGGCCGGTGTTGGCCCCTTGCAGGATGGTGTGCAGATGCATGCTGTTCACCTCGGGCGGTGGGTACGGTAATCGGCAGGCAATTCCATTTTATGACATGGTTCTTGTTGCGCAAACTCGCGTCGCCTTGCCGGTTGCCAGACTTTGGCAAAAGCACAGGGAAGAGGCGGGTCTGGTTGCGGGCCACGCATCTGCTTGATGCCTGGCGACGCATCAGGTTGGCCGCATGCGGCCAACCTGTGGTGCGGGATGCGGGCTTAGCCGCGGTTGAACAGGCCGCCCAGCAGGCTGGCGCCCTGGGCCAGCAGGTTGTCGCCTTCTACCTGGCCGTTGGGGGTGAGTTTGTCGATCACGGTGGGCAGGTGTTCGGCGATCTGTTGCGAGGCCACCGCCGGGTCGATGCCCAGTTTTTCGGCCAGGCCGGCAATCTGCTCGTTACCCAGCACGCTCTGGATTTGTTCCGGGGTGATGGCCAGGTTGTCGCCGGTGCCGACCCAGGACGAGACGATCTCGCCCAGGCCGCCGTTCTGGAACTTCTCCACCAGGCCGGCGACGCCGCCGTTGTTTTCCAGCAGGGTATTGGCGGCTTGCAGCAGGCCACCTTGTTCGCTGTTACCGAACAGGCTGCCCAGTTGGTCGAGGATGCTCATGGTGTGCCTTTCTATTGAGGGGGAACGAGCGACCAACTTAAACCTTTTCTTGTTACAGATAAATGTTTCTATAAATAAAACGCTTGGCCACAGTGACGTCATGTCGCCTTAACTGCTTGTTTTATCAAGCGCATTGCCCGCCGCCGGCATGGACAAGCGCCGCGCGCTGCCGCATACTGCCCCGTTTTGCCATTCCGGAGAGCGTCATGCCCATCAATTACTTCGACATGCAGCGTTTCGAGGCGGTAAAGGTTCGCGAGAACATCCGCAAAGCCGGTTCGCCCGACCGTTTCGGCAAGGCCTCCAACGCCAAGGACGACAAGAAGCTGAACAACCCGCTGCTGGGCAAACTGCTGCAGCAGCACAGCCCCGACAGCGACGACAAAAAGTAAGTGTGGCACGGCCGTAGCGTTAAGCGGTTGGCCGCAACAGACCCAGCCCTTCCTGTAACAGGAAGGGCTTTGTTTTTATGTGGCAGTCTGATGGAAGGCTGCCGGTGCTGAGCTAGCGTAGGGCAGGACAGATTGTTCATATTCATTAATGAACTTCGCCATAAGGCGGTCGTGCTTTTTGATTATGCTTGCTGCTATCGAACATTCCGCGATGGCAAACATGAACAAAGTGCTCACAGTCGCCGTGCTGGCCGCCCTGGCCGGTGGCGCATGGTGGTGGCAGGCCGGCAAGGCAGCGGCCGACGATAAAAACGCGCGCGCCAAGCGGCCGCCGGTGGTGGCGTTGGCGCCGGTGCAACCCAACCGCTTGCCGGTGGTGCTCACGGCCAATGGCACTGTCACCGCACTGGACCGTGTCGAGGTGAAACCGCAGGTGTCCGGTGTGGTCAGCCGGGTGCCGGTGCAGGAGGGCACGCTGGTGAAAGCCGGCACCCTGCTGGTGCAGCTGGATGACGCTGCCGAGCGCGCCGCGCTGGCACGGGTACAGGCGCAGCAGGCCAGCGACGCGGCGCAGCTGAAGATCGCCGAGCGCGACCTGGCCCGCGGGCGCGACCTGTTCCGCCAGCAGTTCATTTCGCAGAGTGCGCTGGACGCGCTGCAGGGCAAGGTAGACAGCTTGCAGGCCACCTTGGCCGCCGACCGCGCAGCGGTGGAATCGGCCCGGGTAAGCCTGCGCCAGAAGGCTATCTACGCGCAAGTGGATGGCCGTGTCGGCGCCATCAGCCTGTCGCCCGGTGCGCTGGTGCAGCCAGGCATGGCCACACCGATGCTCACGCTGACGCGGATGTCGCCGGTGGCGGTCAGCTTTACGTTGCCGGAACAACAACTGCAGGCGGTACGCCAGGCGCAGCAGGCTGGCCCGCTGAAAGTGGTGGCGCGCACCGGTAACGGCGCCGGGCAGTGCCACAGCGGCGAACTCACCTTTATCGATAGCGCGGTCGATAGCGCCAGCGGCAACGTGCTGCTGAAAGCCCGTTTCGATAACGCCGGCACGGCTTTGTGGCCGGGCCAGTTTGTGAATGTCGCGCTGCAAGCAGGCGCCTACCGCGGTGCGGCCAACATTCCGGTGGCGGCCTTGCTCACCGGCCCCGACGGCCAGTTTGCCTACACCGTGGGCGCCGACAGCAAAGCGCAGCGCATACCGCTGACGTTGCTGGCCATCCAGAACGAGCGCGCCATCGTGCGCGGCATCGCCCCCGGCTTGAAGGTGGTGGTCAATGGCGGCCAGAACGTGCGCCCCGGCGAGCTGGTGACGCTGGCTCCGCCGCGCAAGCAGGACGCCAGTGCGGCAGCCAAGGTTGGCCGCAGCGAGGCCAGCGGTGCGGCAGCAGAGGGTGGCCGTGGCAGCCGCGCTGCCGGCAAGGGGGGCCAGAACCTGGCCGAGTGCGGCCCGGTGACCGGGGGCGATAAAGCTGCCCGGACAGCGGGCGGCGACGCCAGCGCGCCACGGGCCGACGCGGGCCAACGCCAGCGGGCAGCCAGCGGAGCGCAATGATGAATATTTCCGAGCTCTGTATCCGCCGCCCGGTGATGACGGTGCTGCTGTGCCTGTCGCTGATCATCGGCGGCTTGTTGGCCCTGCAGCGTATTCCCATCGCCGCGCTGCCCAGTTACGAGACGCCCACCATCAACGTGTCGGCCAGCCTGCCGGGTGCCAGCCCGCAGACCATGGCCAGCTCGGTGGCCACGCCGCTGGAAAAGCAGTTCGCCACCATTCCCGGCGTGGCGGTAATCAGCTCCAGCAGCAGCCAGGGTAGTACCTCGATCACGCTGGAGTTTGAACCGGGGCGCAATCTGGATGGCGCCGCACTCGACGTGCAAGCCGCTTTGCTGCGCGCGCAGCGTAGCCTGCCGGACGAGATGACCAGCCTGCCGTCCTACCGCAAGGTCAACCCGGCCGACGCGCCCATCCTGCTGCTGGCGCTGAACTCGCCGGCGCTGTCGCTGACGCAGCTGAATGACTACATGGACAACCTGGTGTCGCCCACCTTGTCCACCATCAACGGCGTGGCCCAGGTGCAGGTGTTTGGCCAGAAGCGCTACGCGGTGCGGGTGAAGGCCGACCCGCAACGGTTGGCCGCACGTAACCTGACGCTGGACGAAGTGGCTACCGCACTGCGCGCGGCCAACGGCAATACGCCGTTGGGCACGCTGGAAGGCCCGTCGCAGGTGCTGACCATCCAGTCCGACAGCCAGCTGAAGAGCGCCGCCGAGTTTGCCGCCATGGCGGTGGCCAACCGTAACGGCAGCGTGGTGCGCCTGGCCGACGTGGCCACGGTGGAAGACAGTATCGAAAACCTGAAGACCGGCAGCTGGGTCAACGGCGAACGCTCCATCGTGCTGGCGGTGTTCCGCCAGTCCGACGCCAACACCGTGGCGGTAGTGGACGCCATCCGCGCCATGCTGCCCAAGCTGGAAAGCCAGCTGCCGGGCTCGGTGCGCGTCACGCCGCTGTCCGACCGTTCCGAGTCCATCCGCGAAGCGGTGCACGACGTGAACCTCACCATGCTGCTGACGGTTGCGCTGGTGATCATGGTGATCTTCATGTTCCTGCAGCGCATGGCCGCCACGGTGATTCCGGCGCTGACGCTGCCGATCTCGCTGGTGGGCACGCTGGGCCTGATGTACCTGATGGGCTATTCCATCGACAACATCTCGCTGCTGGGCCTGACGCTGGCGGTGGGTCTGGTGGTGGACGACGCCATCGTGGTGCTGGAAAACATCGTGCGTTACATGGAGGAGGGCGACGACGCGATGACGGCGGCGCTGAAAGGCTCGCGCGAGATCGCGTTCACCATCGTCAGCATCTCGCTGTCGCTGGTGGCCATCTTCATCCCCATCTTTTACATGGATGGCGTCATCGGCCTGCTGTTCCACGAGTTTGCCGTGGTGGTGTCGTTGGCCATCCTGGTGTCGGCGGTGGCGTCGCTGACGCTGATCCCGCTGCTGGCGTCGCGCTTTTTGCGGCGCGACCACATGCCGCACCATGCCGACGCCGGCCAGGGCCACGCCATTGCCCGTGCATTCGAGCGCGGCTTCGATGCGCTGCTGGCGGCCTACGAGCGCACGCTGGACGCCGCCTTGCGCCATCGCCGCCTGACGCTGCTGGTGGCGCTGGGCACCGTGGCCGGTTCGGCGTGGATGTTCCACGCCATTCCGAAAGGCTTCTTCCCGGTGGAGGACACCGGCCAGATCAGCATCAATACCGAAGTACCGCAGGACGTGTCCTACGACCGGTTGGCCGCACTGCAGGCGCGGGCGGCCACCATCGTGCAGCAAAGCCCGCACGTGGCGGCGGTGACGTCGTCGGTCAGCGGCAGCGGCGGGCGCATGTTCGTCACGCTGAAGCCACGCGGCCAGCGCGGCAAGATCGACCAGGTAGTGGACGACCTGCGCAAGGATCTGCGCAAGGTGAACGGCCTGAGCGCGGCGATCAACCCGGTGCAGAACCTGCGCCTGGGCGGCCGCAGCAGCAAGAGCCGCTACCAGTACGTGCTGCAGAGCGTGGACAGCAGCAGCCTGTACGACTGGGGCGAGAAGCTGGAGCGCGCGATGCGTAAGGACAGCCTGTTCCAGGACGTCAACAGCGACGCGCAGCGCAAGGGCTTGCAGGCCGAGCTGCACATCGACCGCGACAAGGCGGCGCAGCTGGGGGTGGGCATGCAGGCTATCCGCACCGCGCTGTATACCGCCTTCGGCCAGCGCCAGGTAGCCACCATCTACACCGACAACGACAACTACTCGGTACTGCTGCAGCTGGACGACAGCCAGCGCGTGAACGAGTACGACCTCACCCGCCTGTACGTGCGCGGCAGCGGCAGCGAGCTGGTGCCGCTGACCAGCGTGGCCAGCATCCAGCGCACGGTGGGGCCGGTATCGGTCAGCCATCAGGGCCAGCTGCCGGCGGTGACGTTGTCGTTCAACCTGCCGCCGGGCGTGGCGCTGGGCGAGGTAGATGCGCGCCTGAAAGCCATACAGCAGGAAATCGGCCTGCCGGCCAGCGTGTTTACCAGCTACGCCGGCGACGCGGCGGCGTTTGCCGAGTCGCAAGGCAGCCAGACCACGCTGCTGCTGGTGGCCTTGCTGGTGATCTACGTGCTGCTGGGGGTGCTGTACGAAAGCTACATCCACCCGCTCACCATCCTGGCCGGCCTGCCGTCGGCGGCGATGGGCGCCTTGGGCGCGCTGATGCTGCTGAACCAGGAGCTGACCATCATCGCCAGCATCGGCATCCTGATGCTGATCGGCATCGTGAAGAAAAACGCCATCATGATGATCGACTTTGCGCTGGCGGCGCAGCGCGAGCAGGGCATGAGCCCGCAGCAGGCCATCCGTACCGCCTGCCTGCTGCGCCTGCGCCCTATACTGATGACCACGTTGGCCGCCATGATGGGCGCGCTGCCGATTGCACTGGCGCTGGGGGCCGGCGCCGAGTTGCGCCAGCCGCTGGGTGTGGCGGTGGTCGGCGGCTTGCTGTTCTCGCAGCTGGTGACGCTGTACATCACCCCGGTGCTGTACCTGTGGTTTGACGGTCTGGCAGCCAAGGTTGGCCGCAAGCAGCTTGCGGCTTAACGGCCTGGCGCCGTACCGCAGCGGCGGCTAAAACCGCCGTCTGGCATGTAACACGACACCCCCGCTTGGCAAGGCCAACCGGGGGTGTCGCCCATTTTGGCCCCGTGTGCCCTGCACACGGGGCGTTTGTTTGACCGTAACCGGCGCACGGCCGGCGCGAAGCGGCTGCTGCGACTGTGGCATTTTTACCAATGCATGCTGTAGGAATATGTAGGTAATACCACAAAACTACCAATTTGCCCGAAGTGGGCAATTTCCGGCGCCAAAATATGGCTAAATTGAGCCGAAGTTGCGCAGATTGATGTGCAAAAAATGGCACATTGGCAATATTTTAATGCTGATGTACCATTGCTTTTGCTGAAATATGTTTGAAATCAACAATTTAGAGCAATATTTCTAAATTAATACCAATAAGGTTCCAGTTGTGCCGTTTTCTTCTTCCTCCCGCGTTCGCGGCTTCACCTTGCTGGAAATGGTGGTGGTGGTGGCGCTCGCCGGCATCCTGCTCAGCGTCGCCCTGCCGGCTTACCAGAGTTACGTCCGCCGCAGCAGCGCGCAGACCGCCGCCGCCGACCTGGTGGCCTTGGGGCTGGCCATGGAAAGCCTGTACCAGCGCCAGCTGGTGTACCCGCAACCGGCCAGCAACCCCACCACCGATACGGCGGCGACCCAGGCCTATCTGGCGTCCGGCGGGGTGAGCTCGCCGTGGTCGCCGGCGCGGGGCGACCGCTTCGCTTACTCGGTGCAGGCCGCCAGCGGCAGCTACACGCTGACCGCCACCGGCTTGCCTGGCGGCAGCAATGCCGGCTGCCAGCTCACCTTGTCCAGCAACAACGTGCGTGCCGTCAGTGGCGGCAGCGCTTGCGGCGGGGTGTCGGTGTGGTAAGGCCGGCAGCCGGCTTCAGCCTGGTGGAACTGATGATCGTGCTGACCATTGCCATGGTGCTGCTGCTGGCCAGCGTGCCGCTGGCGCGCAGCTGGATGGCCAATGCGCGGCTGGGGCAGGCGGAATCGCAGCTGTTACAGGCCTACGCCAAGGCGCGGGCCGTGGCCTTGCGCAACCCGCTGGCGGCCACCGGCAGCACGGCTGCGGCCAGCTTGCGCCTGGTGGCGCCGCGCCAGTTGCAGGTGTACCAGGGCAGCAGTGGCACGCTGGCGTGGTCGGCCACGCTGCCGGAGGGCGTGGACGGCTGGCTGGCGGCCGATACCGCCGCCGCCAGCGCCGGCTGCAGCAATACGCTGCCGCTGGACAACGCCGGCCTGCCGCTGGCGGCGTGTGTTTTCTATCACTTGTCTGCCGACGGAGGAGACCATCGTGCCAACCGCTTGCGTTAGGCAACGTCGCGCCCAGCGCGGCATGAGCTTGCTGGAGGCGCTGATCACCCTGTTGTTGATGTCGGTCATCGGTATCGGCACCGCCTACGTGGCGGCCAAGGCCATGGTGGCGCAGCAGCGCACGGCCGGCCAGCACCTGGTGGTGAGCCAGATGCGCGAGGCGCTGGCGCAAGGTGCCTGTCGGGGTACGGCGGCGGTGACCACTACCCTGGCGCTGGGCGCCAGTGGCGTGCAGGCCAGCTGCCGCAGCGTGGCGACCACCTTGCAGGTGGTGCCGTTGGGCGGCAGCCTGGCCAGCCAGGGCGTCAGCGTGGCGATGCCGGCGATGCAGGCCAGCGGCACCGTGCTGGGGGGCGAGGTCCGTGTCGACCCGCTGGGCTCGTGAGGCGGCGCCAGGCGGGCTTGTCGATGCTGGAATTACTGGTCGGCATGCTGATTGCCATGTTTAGCGTGATGGCCATGCTGTCGCTGTTCCGCACCACCAGCCGCGTCACCGCCGAAAGCCGGGTCGGGGCACAGCAAGACGGCCAGTTGGCCGCCGCGCTGCTGGCGGCCGAGCAGTTGTTGTCGCAAGCCGGTTATGTCAATGCGGCTGCCTCCGGCGTACTACCACAGCCGCGCTACCCGGACGACCTGCGCCTGCTGCAGCAGGCCACACCCGGCGGCAGCGCCGAGCCGCTGCTGGCGCTACCGGCCAGCGGTGCGCTGACCGCTGCCAGCGGCGCGGGGCAGGCGCTGTTGTGGCGCAGCCGTGATGCCAGCGGCGTCTATCACTACGACGGCGTGTACGCCCCGGCCAGCGGTGGCCTGTGGCGCTTGCAGGGCAACAGCATGGACTGGGCCGGCTGGAGCGTGGCGGCGCCGCTGTTGCAGCCGCCCACCCCTACCCCCGCTGCCGCGCCGGATACCGGCGTGGTGCGTTTGTCCTTGCTGCCGGTTGCGGGCGGTTGCCAGCCGTATGGCCTGGTCAGCCAGGCCAGTGGCGGCCGCTACCTGCTGCGGCTGGCCGTGGCAGGCCATGCCGGCCAGCAAACCGTCAACAGCAGTATCTGCCTGATGAATTTTTCCTGATGCCCCTTTCCCGCCGTCGCCGCCCGCTGTGTGCGGCCAACCTTTCCCGCCAGCGCGGCATGGCCGCCTTGTTGCTGGTGTTGCTGACCGGCATGTCGATGTCGGCACTCACTCTGGGGGTGATGCACTACGTGCGCGCCGCGCAGGACAGCAACCAGGCAGTACACGCCCGCACCCAGGCCCAGATCAACGCCTGGGCCGGCGTGGAAGCGCTGCGCCAGTACCTGCAGGGCAAGCAGACTACCGATCTGGCCGCGCTGGACGAGCTGGCCGTGCGCCGGGCCGACGGCAGCGAACTGGCGCGTATCCGTTTTCAGCCCGGCTGCGCCAATGTGGCGGCGGGGGCTTATTGCTTCCGCGTCGTTGGTCGCAGTGCCAACAGCACGGCCACGCTGGAAGCCGGCCTGCAATTGACCGCCGCCAGTCAGGACTTCGCCCGCCTAGGCAGTGCGCTGGCGGTGAACGGCGGCCTGAACGTCAGCGGCAACCTGTTCCAGGTCATCAACGGCAGCAGCGGCTTGGGCGGCGTGGCGGTGGACGGCGACATCAATATCGAGAAAATCAGCAGCAGCGCGTCGTCGCCTACCTGCGCCAGCGGCAATATCAAGATTGGCGGTAACGGCCAGTACACCGGCAGCTACCTGGCCGGCGGCGATATCTGGGTGTTTGGCGGCGCCAATGCCCGTGACGTCAGCCTGCAGGCGCGCAGCGTGGTGATCGGCGGCAATGCCGAAGACGGCCGCGTGCGCCCCGGCGGCGCGTCGCGCTACCAGCGCATCAGCTACCAGCAGTTTCTGGCGACCGGCCCGGTCGAGATAGACAGCCTGCACGGCGGCGGCAACCTGTACGTGCCGTCCCCCTGGCTGTTGCCGACGCTGACGCTGGGCAGCATTGGCGGCCGCGCGTTTACCTTGCCCGATTACAACACTGCCGCGCAGCCGGCCAGCTGCCGCCTGGACGGCAAAGGCTTTGTCTGCAGCGAGCCGCCGGCCAGCGGTAACACGGTAACCCTGCCGCGGCTGACGGTGGCGACGCCACAGACCATCCCTCCGGTGGATTGCCAGACGGCGCTGGTGAATCAGGACGCCAACCGCCTGGCGGCGCAGGCCAACTACATTTTCTATTTTGATGACCAGAATGGCGGCCGCCCCACCTTGCGCATCCAGCACCTGCGTAGCAGCAGCGGGCTGGACCTGGCCGGCACCTACGACCTGAGCCAGAGCACGCTGAGCCTGACCAGCTTCCCCGGTGCCCCTACCTTGCCGTTCATGCGTTGCAATGGTGGCAGCTGCCGGCTATGGGAAAAAACCGCCGCCACCGGTTGGGGCCGGCTGGCCGGG
The DNA here is from genome assembly GCF_007644045.2 of Vogesella urethralis. GTDB lineage: Bacteria > Pseudomonadota > Gammaproteobacteria > Burkholderiales > Chromobacteriaceae > Vogesella > Vogesella urethralis. The sequence continues at coordinate 5,077 of NZ_VMDW02000091.1, read as the reverse complement.
CTGGAGCTGCCGCCCGGGGTGGTGTTGTTCAAGGGCACCGCGGCCAACGATGGCAGCGTGGAAATCAGTGCCGCCAGCAACGTGCTGTACAACACGCTGCTGTCCGGTGGCACCTTGCGGCTCAGCAATACCGGCTTGCGCCAGCTGGTGGCGCCCAATTTTTCCGGCACCGCGGCCAACCCGCAGCGTGCCGAGGCGTGCCGGCAATCGGTTTACCCTACCCAGCTGTGTGACGATCGCGGCAGCTTGAAAACCTGGCAGAACGCTGCCGGCAGCCACGTTGGCGTGCCGGTGGGCAATATGGCGGTGGTGGTGAATGGCTCGTTTGCGCCCAATGGCTGGCAGATTGCCGGCAATGTGGTGATCAGCAAGCTGATCCTGGTCAGCGGCCAGAAGGTGAGCATTCGTGGCGCGGTCTGGGTGGGCGACGGCGACACGCTGGCCAGCGAGCTGCCCAGCGAAATCACCAATGAAGGGCTGGAGATCGACGTCAGCCAGCTGACGCCGGATCAGAGCTACATCGATAACGGTGGTGACGGGCAAGGCAGTGGCGGCAGTGGAGGTAGTGGCGGCGGCGGTAGCGCCGGCGGTGGCAGCAGCGGCACCGTCAGCGCCGTGCGCATCGTCCGCGTGCGCGCCTTGTAGTGGCTGTGCGGGTTATTGGCCCGTGTTAGCCGGCTGCGGCGTCACTGCTGCCGGCCGGCGGTGCATCGCTGAATTCGGCCAGGGCCCAGTCGCGGAATGCAATCACGCTGGGCAGGGTAGCCAGCTCTTGCGGATAAATCAGGTAGTAGGCCCAGCTGGTGACCAGTGCGATATCCGACAGCTGGATCAGGCTGCCGTTGGCCAGGTCGTCGGCAATCATGCTCTCCTCGGCCAGCGTGATGCCCATGCCGCGCGCGGCGGCGGTGATGGCCAGGTCCAGCGTATCGAAGGCGTAAGCCTCGATGCTGTTGCCCGGGTTCATGCCGGCCAGGGCAAACCATTGCGACCAGAACTGGTCTTCGTGCGACGGGTGCAGCAGCGGGTAGTCCAGAAACTGCTTGATGCTGGGCAAGGGCTTGTCGCGGAACAGGTCGGGCGAGGCCACCGGCACGAAGCGAGCGCCGCGCAGGCGATGGTAGATCAGGCCCGGCTCCTGCGTTTCGCAGGCCTGGAACGAGATGTCGTACTCGCGGCTCTTGAAGTTGGGGTCGAAGCCGGTCACCGTCACCAGGCTCACCATCAGCTCGGGGTAGCGGTTGCGGAACTGGGTAAAGCGCGGCAGCACCCAGCGCGAGGCAATCGACGGGCTGGCTTTCACCCGCAGCTCGCGCGAGCGCCGCGAAATGGCGTCGCTGGCCGCTTCGATGCGGGAAAACGCGTCGCGTACTGCCGGGAACAAGGCCACGCCTTCCGGTGTCAGTGTCAAACCGCGTGCCTGGCGCACAAACAGCGGCAGGCCGTAATGGGCCTCCAGGGTCTGGATGTGGCGGCTTACCGCGCCCTGGGTCAGGTGCAGGGTTTCGCCAGCCTTGGTAAACGAGTGATGTTCGGCAGCCACCAGGAACACACGCAGGGCATTGAGCGGGGGCAGTTTCATTGCAGTAATTCCATGATTTTTACGCATGGTAAACATGCGGATTCATGCTTTGTCAACGTGCAATGTTGTGGGTAAGCTGCTAGCCTGAAATGACGAAACCTGTAGCAAGAATAAATGCTTAGCAGGCACCTTTGTTAGGCTTGTGCAATTTTGTTGTGGCTTTTTCGTTAAATGCGCAACGCTTTATTGCCATGCAAAAAAATGATGGCAATAAATGGCCCAAGAGGCGCATTGCTTGGCACGTCCTGACGGCTAAACAGTCTTTTCGGCAACCCGGCTTATTGAACAGCTTGGGTCGCCGGCAGGCACTTGCTACACTGCAACTGGTTTATCGTTGTTACCGAATACCGGCAGCGGGTTTGCCCGCTGCCTGCCGAACCCGCCCCTCACGGGGCTGTGGTAGGGCGAGTCGCCATCTGACTGTCACGGGTATGGTCTACCCGTCGGATGCCGGCCCGGCCCGAGCAGCGGGCTTGCCCGCTGTCAAATCCTGATTTATCAGGGTTTTGCTCTGTCCCACGGTGTCCCGCCGGCTATGTCCGGCGGGTTTTTTTTTGTCCGTGCGGCCAACCTATACTTCCGCCCACTCCCGTAGCAGGTTGTGATAGGTCGCGGTCAGCGACATCACCTCTGCGCAGTCCCCCACTTTCTGGCGCAATTGCAGGATCGCCATGTCGATATCGAACAGCATGGCGCGGCGGCTATCGCTGCGTACCATGCTCTGCGTCCACATGAACGACGCCAGCCGGGCACCGGCGGTAACCGGCTCTACCCGGTGCAGGCTGGTGGACGGGTACAGGATGGCATCCCCCGCCGGCAGCCGCACGCTGTGGGCGCCGTAGGTGTCTTCCACTACAAGCTCGCCGCCTTCGTATTCTTCCGGATCACTAAAGAACAAGGTGCACGACACGTCGGTGCGGATGCTCTGACCGCTTAGCGGGTCGCGGCGAATGGCGTTGTCTACATGGTTGCCGTAGGTCATGCCGCCCTGGTAGCAGTTGAACATCGGCGTCATCAGCGTCTGTGGCAGCGCGGCCGACATATATAAAGGATGGCGGAACAGTGCCTGGCGCACCAGGGCGGCCAGTTCGCGTGCGGCGTCGCTTTCCGGCGCCAGCTGCAGGTTGTGTTTGACGCTCACGGCCTGCTGGCCGGCGGTGGCGCGGCCATCGTGCCAAGGAGCAGCCAGTAGCAGGGCGCGCGCGTGCTTGAGTTCGTCGGGGGTAAGGACGGCAGGGATGTGCAACAGCATGAGGGTTCCTGTAACAGCAGGGTAGGCAAACGGCGTGGACGGGTGGGGCGCCTGGCCAGCGTTTTGCCTATCGGTCTGCCACGATAGGCAAAACGGCCTGCCGTGGGGCAGGCCGCTCAGGCTTATTGCTGGGCTTCAGTGACGAAGCCGATACGGCTGACGCCGGCGCTTTGGGCGTCGGCCAGCGCTTCGGCTACCACCTCATAACGCACGGCCTTGTCGGCGCGCAGGTGCAGCTCCACTTGCGGGTTGGCCGCGGCGGCCTCGGCAAAGCGGCTCTTCAGCCGGCCTTCTTCCATCGGTACGTCATTCCAGTAAATCTTGCCGCTGGCGTCGATGCTCAGGCGGATCGCCTCCTGCTTTTCCTGGTGCGCGGCGGCACTGGCTTGCGGCAAGTCGATCTTCACCGCGTTAGTCAGCAGCGGGGCGGTAATGATGAACACCACCAGCAAGACCAGCATCACGTCCACCAGCGGTGTGGTGTTGATCTCGGACATCGGCGCGTCGGCGCCCTTGTCGAAACTACCGAATGCCATCTTTGCCTCCCAGCGTCAGCAGGTGCGAATGCAGGTCGTGGGTGAAATGATCCAGGTCCTGGTTGATCAGGCGGTTCAGGCGGGTAAAGGTGTTGTAGGCCAGTACTGCCGGGATGGCGGCGGCCAGGCCGGCGGCGGTGGCCACCAGCGCCTCGCCGATCGGGCCGGCGACGGTACCGATCGATACCTGACCCTGCGCGCCAATATTCACCAGCGCGTTGTAAATGCCCCATACCGTGCCGAACAGGCCGATGAACGGCGCGGTCGAGCCGATGGTGGCCAGGAAGGTCATGCCGCCTTCCAGGCTTTGCTGTTCCTGCGACAGGCGCTTGCGCAGCGCACGGGTCAGGTAGTCGTCCAGGCTGCACGCCTCGCCCAGCGAACCGTCACGGTGCTGCTGATACTTGCGCAGCGCCCCCAGGCCTTCGCGCAGCAGCGCCGCCACTGGCGCTTCGCTTTGCTGCAGGTCTTTCTCGGCTGCCTGCCAGCTGGCAGCACCCCACAGCTGGGCGTCCGCTTGGCGATTCAGGCGGCGTACCTGCCAGGCGCGCCAGCCACGCAGCACGATGAAGTACCAGGTCAGCACCGACATCAGGATCAGGATCAGAAAAACCGATACCAGTACGGCATCGCCCTGTTCAAAGGTAAGCATCAGGTTCATGGCTTAAGTCTTGTTTTTGTGAGGATGGGTAAATTCGATCGGCACCAGGCAGTACTCTTCTACCGCTTCGCCGCCGCGCTTGCCGGGCGTGAACTGCCACTGGCTAGCTACCGTGCGGCGCGCCGAGTTATCCAGGCGCGGATAGCCGCTGCTTTTGGAAATCGATACCGATAGTGCCCGCCCCTTGGTGCTGACCAATACACGCAACACCACGGTGCCTTCTTCCTCCAGCTCCACCGACAGCGGCGGGTATTCCGGCTTGGGGTTGCCTTTCATGCCGCTGATCGGGGTCGGTGCAATATAGGGTTGTTCTGCCGCCGCGGGCTTTTCCGCCGCTGCAGGGCGGCTATCTGCCACGACTGTCGGTGCAGGCGCAGCAGCAGCGGGCGTCGGTGGCGCCGGCGGGGTGGGGGCGGGTGCCGCAATGGCATTGGCCGGCGGCGCCAGTTTGGACTGGCTCACCTGTACCGGCGGCGTCGGCGTCGGTTTGGGCAGTGCCTTCGGCTTAGGCGGCGTCGGCTCGGGCTTGCGCGGCTGCGGTGCAGGCGGTTTGGGCGCAGCTTGCTGCTGACTCACCGGCACCATCTCTATCATGGGCAACACTTGCGGCGGGGTAGTCTGCGCGGCATGGCCCGGGGTCATGAACAGCAAACCCAGGTGGGCCGCTCCGATGATGCCCAGTGCGCCATAATGAAAAGCACGGTGTTCCATTACTGAGAGTAAGCGTGATAATTATTCTCATTAATACTAATGCGATAGCCACTTCGTGTCAAAGTAGACAACACGCCACTGCGACCACGCGCGCAACGGGCTTTTGTCTGTCTATAGCGTGCCGGTTGCGCCCGGCGGCTGCACAATAAAGAAAAGGTTGGCCGCTTGCGGCCAACCTTTTTGCTTTTCGTCACCTTTGCAAATCAGCCACTTAAGCAATTACTTGCACTTTTTTGTGCCCGAGGTGTTGACGGCCCAGTGCGGGGTGGGTATAGTTCGCCTCCTCAGCTGACGACGCAAACGAAACGAAGTCAGCACCGCTCTTTAAACAAACC
>NZ_VMDW02000058.1 GCF_007644045.2 Vogesella urethralis | reverse complement strand
TTCTTCATGTCCAACTCCTTGTCATGGTGGATTGGACGCTAAAGTTACGTGCTACTCAAGATGGGGTGAACGTCGCCACGTCCAGGCCGGCCCGGCTGTCCGCACTGGCGTCGCGCAGGCCCTGATCGCGTAGCCAATTGGCGCGAACATCACTGGCAGTCACCCCGATGCGGTAGGCACGCAACTCGTCCACGCTGCGGGCGCGGATGTCGCTACGGCTTTGCAGGGCGTACATCGCGTACTGCACGGTCAGCAGCTTGCCGATCCAGTGAAACTGCGGCTCGCGCTCCGGCGTACGCGCCATCGAATAGATAAGCACATTGGGCAGGCTGCCCGCCATCATGTAGGCCCTGGCCCACGGGTAAACCTGCTGGCTGTAATGCAGGCCTGCCCGTCGCATCAGTTGCTGCACAAACTGCGGCGCCTCGCCCTGCAGCTGGCCTTGCCACAAGTAGTGCAAGGGCCGGGCGTCTTCGGTGACCACCACCATGGCCGGCAGGTTGCCGGCGCGGGCAGGTAACACCAGCAACGCCAGCCACCCTACAACTCGCCACATGCATTTCATCGGCACAAACCCCTGACTAACAGAAGTTCATTATTGAATTACTGCCGATTTTCTTGCCAGTTGATTTCAACTCAGTCGGCCAGCGCCTGTGCCAGGTCGGCCAGAATGTCGTCGATGTCTTCGATACCGATGGACAGGCGCAGCTGACCTTCGCGAATGCCCAGCGCCGCCTTCTGTGCCGGCGGCATGCCGCCATGCGACATGGTGTAGCTATGGTTGACCAGCGACTCTACCCCGCCCAGCGACTCGGCCAGCATGAACAGCTGCAGGCGGCTGGCCACGCGGCTGGCGGCTTCGCGGCAGTTATCTTTCAGGTAGATGGTGACGATGCCGCCGAAGCGGCGCATCTGGCGGCGGGCCAGCGCGTGGCCGGGGTGCTCCGGCAGGCCGGGAAAGAACACTTTCTCGATCGCCGGGTGCTGCTGCAGGTAGGCCGCCACCCGCTCGGCGTTATCGCAATGGCGATCCATGCGTAGTGCCAGCGTCTTGATGCCGCGCAGGGTAAGGAAACAGTCCTGCGGGCCGGGTACCGCGCCGGCAGCGTTCTGGATGAACTTGATGGCCTTGAACAGCGCCTCGTCGTTCACCGCCACCAGGCCCAGCAGCACATCGGAGTGGCCGCCCAGGTATTTGGTGGCCGAGTGCACCACGATGTCGGCGCCCTGCTGCAGCGGGTTCTGCAGGTACGGCGTGGCAAAGGTATTGTCCACCGCCACCTTGGCGCCGTGGGCGTGGGCAATGGCCGACAGCGCCGCCACATCCACCAGGTTCAGCAGCGGGTTGGTTGGCGTTTCCAGCCATACCAGCCGGGTTTGCGGGCCGATAGCCGCGCTGAGGTTGGCCGCATCGCTGAGGTCGGCAAACGTCACCTTGATGCCCAAGGGCTGCATCACTTTATCGAGGATGCGGTAGGCGCCACCGTACAGGTCGGCCACCGCAATCACTTCGTCGCCCGGCTGCAGCGTGGCGCGCAGTACCGCATCGATGGCTGCCATGCCGCTGGCGAAAGCCAGGCCGTGGCGGGCGTCTTCCAGCGCCGCCAGGTTGGCCTCCAGCGCAGCCCGCGTCGGCGTGCCGGTGCGGGCGTAGGCAAAGTCCAGCTGCTCGCCCACCGCGTCGTGCGCGAAGGCGGAGGTCTGGTAGATCGGCGGCATCACCGCGCGGTTGTGCTGGTGGTAATCAAACCCGGCGTGAACGGCTTTGGTGGCGAATTTCATCGTACGGCTCCCCTTGCGGCCAACCCGGCCGCTAGCGTTGGTAGGCTTTGGCAAAGTGCTGCTCGACGTGTTTCTGCACACGCTCGAACACGGCGCTAAGCACCCAGTAGATGGCCGCCGCCATCAGGTACAGCGGCAGCGGCTGGAAGGTCTGCGCGATCATGTCCTTGGTGGCCATCATCAGCTCGGACACGGTAATCACCGACACCAGCGAGGTGTCCTTGATCAGCGAGATCAGGCTGTTGGCCAGGCTGGGCACCGCCAGCCGCACGCCTTGCGGCGCGATGATGTGGCGCATGCTCTGCCACCAGCTCAGGCCCAGCGACTGCGCCGCGTCCCACTGCCCTTTATCGACGCCGGCGATGGCACCGCGCAGGCTTTCCGACAGATAGGCCGCCACGTTCAGCGTCAGCGCCAGCACGCCGGCGGTAACCGGCTCGAACTCGATGCCCACCGACGGCAAACCGTAATAGATAACGAAGATCTGCACCAGCAGCGGCGTACCGCGCATGGCGCTGACGTAAAACGCGGCCAACGGTGCCAGCAGCGGTACCTTGGCTAGGCGCACCAACGCCACGGCAAAGCCCAGCGCCAGGCCCAGCACCATGGCGCTGACGGCAAAAAACAGGGTGAGGCCAGTGCCTTTCAGCAGCACCGGCAGCGCGTCTTGCGCCAGGGTCAACCATTCCATCTGCACTCTCCAAAGCACAAACGCCCCTGCACACGGCAGGGGCGTGACAATCAAGCTGGCGGATTATCGCGCAGCCGGTGCTTTCGATACATCAATACCGAACCATTTCACCGAAATTTTCTTGAAGGTACCGTCTTTGTGCAGGGCGTTCAGCGCATTGTCGATGGCCGCCTTGAACTTGGGGTTACCTTTGGCAAACGGAATACCCATCTGGGTGGTACCGCCTACCGGGGCGCCGGCTTTCAGCGGCAGCTTGGCTTCTTTCAGGGCAAACGGGATCAGCAGGCTGTCGTTGATGGCAGCATCAACACGGCCTTGCGCCAGATCCTGGAAGATTTCGGCGGCAGACGGGTAGAACTTGGCTTCGATACCGCCCTGCGCCTTCACCATCTCGGCGTAGTTGCTGCCCTGGGTCACGCCCATCTTCTTGCCGGCCAGATCAGCCAGGCCCTTGAAGGCGCGGGTTTCGTTCTTGCGCACGATCAGCTGGGCGCTGGAGATGGTGTACGGCTGCGAGAAGTCGAATACTTCTTTGCGCTTGTCGGTAATCGACACCTGGTTCAGCACCACATCGAACTTGCCGCCTTGCAGGCCGGCCAACAGACCGCTCCATTCGCCGGTAGTGAACTCCGGCTTCACTTTCAGCTTTTGCGCCAGCGCGGTGGCCAGCTCGACTTCAAAACCGGTCAGCTTCTGCTCTTTGTCCTTGAAGTTGAACGGCGGGTAGGTGCCTTCCAGTGCGATTTTCAGCGTGCCGCGCTGTTGCACGGTCTCCAGCAGATCGGCGGCATAAACGTTGGCCGCGAAGCCCAGCAGCGACAGGGTGATGAGGGTCTTTTTCATGTTCGTTTATTCCTGATGGCTATTGATTACGCAATCAATACAATGAAAAGAACTATAACAAAGCCGACTGTTTTACTCCAGCTTTCGCTTGGAACAAAAACCGCTAAGCAAATGAAAAACCGGCCCCAAAGGGCCGGCTGGATCGGAAGGCGCTTAGACGTTGAACAGGAAGTTCAGTACGTCACCATCCTGCACCACGTATTCCTTGCCTTCGGCACGCATCTTGCCGGCTTCCTTGGCCTTGGCTTCGCCACCCAGGCTGATGAAGTCGTCAAAGGCGATGGTCTGGGCACGGATGAAGCCGCGCTCGAAGTCGGTGTGGATCACGCCGGCCGCTTGCGGGGCGGTGTCGCCAACGCGGATGGTCCAGGCACGCACTTCCTTCACGCCAGCGGTGAAGTAGGTTTGCAGGCCCAGCAGCTTGTAGCCGGTGCGGATCAGGCGGTCCAGACCCGGCTCTTCCAGGCCCATTTCGGCCAGGAACTCGGCCTTGTCGGCATCGTCCAGGTCGGCGATTTCGCTTTCGATAGCGGCGCACAGGGCCACTACCGGCGCGCCTTCAGCAGCCGCCAGCGCGGTGAGCTTGTCCAGGTGCGGGTTGTTCTGGAAGCCGTCTTCGGCCACGTTGGCCACGTACATCGCCGGCTTGATGGTCAGCAGGCACAGCGGCTTCAGCAGGGCTTTTTCTTCGTCGTCCAGCTTGAAGCTGCGCAGCGGCTTGCCTTCGTTCAGGTGCGGCAGCAGTTTTTCCAGTACCGCTACCAGCTTTTGCGCGTCCTTGTCGCCAGACTTGGCTTTCTTGCCGTCGCGGGCGATGGCTTTTTCTACCGAGGCCAGGTCGGCCAGCGCCAGTTCGGTACCGATGGTTTCGATATCGGAAATCGGGTCTACCTTGCCGGCAACGTGCACGATGTTGTCGTCGTCGAAGCAGCGCACCACGTTCACGATGGCGTCGGTTTCGCGGATGTTGGCCAGGAACTTGTTACCCAGGCCTTCGCCCTTGGAGGCGCCCGCTACCAGGCCGGCGATGTCGACGAACTCGACGATGGCGGGCTGGATTTTCTGCGGGTTGATGATGGCGGCCAGCTGTTGCAGGCGCGGGTCCGGCACTTCCACGATGCCCACGTTCGGCTCGATGGTGCAGAACGGGTAGTTGGCCGCTTCAATGCCGGCCTTGGTCAGGGCGTTGAACAGGGTGGACTTGCCAACGTTGGGCAGGCCGACAATACCGCATTTCAGACTCATGGTGATTCCTCGAAATATCCGGCCTGCCACGCTGGGCAGGCATACACCGCGTGATTGTACCACCCGGTGCCGTGTTCTTTGCTTATCAGGCGCTTGCGGCCAACCCTGCTGCTTATTTGGCGGCGGTGTGCAGCGTTTTCATGGCCACGGCCATGTCGCCGGCGATGGCTTGCGGCATCACCTGCATGGCTTTGGCAATAGCGTCATCGATGGCTTGCTGCTCTTCGGCGCGCGCTTTTTTCAGCACGAAGTTGGCCACTTCGTTGCGGTCGCCGGGGTGGCCGATACCGATGCGCAGGCGCCAGAAATTGGGCGAGCCCAGCTTGGCGATGATGTCTTTCAGACCGTTATGGCCGCCGTGGCCGCCGCCCTGCTTGAAGCGGGCCGCGCCGGGGGGCAGGTCCAGCTCGTCGTGCACCACCAGGATTTCTTCCGGCGCAATCTTGTAGAAGCGCGCCAGCGCCCCCACGGCCTGGCCGGACAGGTTCATGTAGGTCATCGGCTTGAGCAGCCACAGGTCGCCGCCGGGCAGTACCGCGCGCGACACGTCGCCGCTGTATTTGCCTTCGGCGCGTAGCGGGGCCTTGTGCTGCCAGGCCAGCTCGTCCACCAGCCAAAAGCCGGCGTTGTGACGGGTTTTTTCGTATTCGGCACCGGGGTTGCCCAGGCCGACTACCAGACGGATGGCGGTCATCTGCTGCATTCCATGAAAAAGGCCCGCTGCAGGTTTAACCGCAACGAGCCCAGTACCGTTACCGCCAGGCGGCACGGCGCAATCTTTTACACGCGAGCGAAGTCGATGTGCAGAACCAGTTGCTTGAACGGGTGCATCTGGAAGTCAGCGATTTTTACTTGCTCTTTCTGGCCGTCGATAACCAGATCCAGTACTTCGTTGTGGAACGCTTCGTTCTTCAGCGCGTAGTACATGGTGTTGTGATCCAGGGTGATGGATACGGCTTCTTTACCAGCGCCGTATACCACAGCCGGGGTTTGACCAGCGTTACGCAGGCGGCGGCTCGCACCAGTACCTTCTTGTACACGCTTGGAGGCGATAACTTCGATTGCCATGTTTGATACTCCAGTGAGCTTTTCAGCTTAAGTTAAATTGTCAGCCCGCCGCGACCAGCGGGCTGAACGTTACGGCAGGCAAGCGCCCGACGAAACCAGATCCTCGTTGAAGAGGTAGGACACCGATTCTTCGTTGTTGATGCGACGCAGGGTTTCCGCGATCAGGCCGCCAATCGAAACCACGCGGATGCGCGGGCATTGCTTGGCCTGGGCCGACAGCGGAATGGTGTCGGTAATCACCACTTCGTCGATGTCCGAATTGTTGATGCGATCCACGGCCTGTCCGGAGAACACGGCGTGGGAAGCGTAAGCCAGTACGCGCTCGGCGCCACGCTCTTTCAGCGCAGAAGCGGCCTTGCACAGGGTATTGGCGGTGTCGATCATGTCGTCGATGATCAGGCAGGTACGACCCTGAACTTCACCGATGATGTTCATCACTTCGGCGACGTTAGCCTTCGGACGACGTTTGTCGATGATGGCCAGATCGGTATTCAGCGCCTTGGCAACGGCACGGGCACGCACTACGCCGCCTACGTCCGGGCTCACCACGATCAGGTCGTCGATGCGCTGGGCACGGATGTCCTTCAGCAGTACCGGGGTGGCGTACACGTTGTCCACCGGCATGTCGAAGAAACCCTGGATCTGGTCGGCGTGCAGGTCGACGGTGAGCACACGGTCGATACCGGCGCTGGTCAGCATGTTGGCAACCAGCTTGGCGGTGATGGGTACACGGGCGGAACGCGGACGACGGTCCTGACGGGCGTAGCCGAAGTACGGAATCGCCGCGGTAATACGACCGGCAGAAGCACGCTTGAGCGCGTCGGCCATGGTCAGGATTTCCATCAGGTTGTCGTTGGTTGGGGCACAGGTGGGTTGCAGGATGAAAACATCGCGACCGCGTACGTTTTCCAGCAATTCCACTGCCACTTCACCATCACTGAACTTGCCCACATCGGCGCGGCCGAGGGAAATATCGAGGTGTTTCACCACGTTTTGTGCAAGTTCCGGGTTCGCTGTCCCGGTGAAGACCATCAAACTATCGTATGCCGCCATAACTGGAATGCCTTAGGATCGGTAGATAAAGAAAAAGCGTGTAAGTCATCTTACACGCTCTTTTTCTCACTTCACTCTGGAAGCTTGGCTGAGGAGGAAGGATTCGAACCTTCGCATGCCGGAATCAAAATCCGGTGCCTTAACCAACTTGGCGACTCCCCAGTATCCTTGCTAATCCCCGCCTGAGACCGGATGCTCCGCTAACCCCTTAGCAACATACACAGCCATTTCACCAGACAAGGACTGGAATACCTGATTTGCTTGATCTTCGTTTGCCAGCTCCAGAAACACGCATGCTCCCGAACCTGTCATCAGCGGCGAACCGTATTCACTCAAACGATTCAGAACCTGTTTTACCGCTGGATATTTTTCTGTGACTACCGCTTGCAGATCGTTTTGTTTCTGCGTCGCGCCAGACAGGCTTCGCATTATGGAGAAGCGAACCTCCCCTGTCAACAACTTTTGTGAAAATTCTTGGAATACCGGCCCGGTCGCCACGTGAACAGGTGGCTTGCATACCACATACCACGCTTCCGGCAGCGTCAGCGGCGTCAGCCCCTCACCGATACCGGTAGCGCGGGCGTTCTGGCCGAAGATGAATACCGGCACGTCGGCACCCAGCTTTACCCCCAGCTGCATCAGCGCCTGACGGTCCAGCCCGCAACCCCATAACTGGTTCAGCGCCAGCAGCACGGTGGCCGCATCGGACGAGCCGCCGCCCAGGCCGCCACCCATCGGAATGCGCTTGTGCACACGCAGCGTGGCGCCTTGCGTACACCCAGTTGCTTGCTGCAGCAAGCGGGCGGCGCGCACGGTGAGATCGTTGTCGGCCGGCACGTCCGGCATCGGGTTCAGCAGTTCGATGACGCCATCGTCGCGCACAGCGATATCGATGCTGTCGCACAGATCGATAAAGCGGAAGTCGGTATCCAATAAATGGTAGCCGTCGTCGCGCTTGCCGGTGATCAACAGAGTCAGGTTCAGTTTGGCCGGAGCCGGGAAGGTGTGGAAGATCGGTGCTTGCATGATGTTCAGGGTTGCGGTTCGGTTTGCCACTGCCAGCGCGAGAACACCAGGCGGATGCTCATGCCTTCGCGTTCCAGCTCCAGCCGGCGCGGCAGGCGGGTATCGGCGTCCTGGGTATTGCGGATCAGCCAGCCTTGCTGTTGCAGGCGGCCATCGTCGGCGTAGCTGGCGGGCCAGCCGGGGGCGGCGTGCCCGCGCGCCCACCAGGCCAGATTGGACAGCGGCAGCGGCCAACCCAGCGTGGCCTCGGTCAGCGTTTCCACGTCGGCGGCGTACTGCTCTTTGCCGTTGGCCTTCAGCGTCACGCCGTGGCGATCGCGGCTAAGGCTGGCTACGGTATTGCCGATCGGCGTTTTCACGTCCAGCTGGTCGCGCTCGGGCGCGTGCTGCCAGTCAAAGCTGGCCACTTCGCCCTTGCCCTGATAATTGACGGCCAGGCGGCCGCCGGTTTCAAACGCTTGGTCCTGTACGCTGGCTGCCGGCGTCGCCAGCGGGGCATTCAGTTCGGGGGTGCTGGCACAACCGGCCAGCAGCAGGCCGGCCAGTAGCCAGCCAAAGTAAGGCTTCATGGTTTCAGTCGGTTAAGGGTTTCGGTCAGTACCGGGTGATCCGGGTCTTGCTGGCGGGCCTTGTCCCACACGGCGCGGGCTTCGTCCTTGCGCCCCAGGCTCCACAACACCTCGCCCAGATGGGCGGCCACTTCCGGGTCGGCCATGCGGGCGTGGGCATCCTGCAGGTATTTCAGCGCCTGCTGGGCGTGGCCCTGGCGGTACAACACCCAGCCCAGGCTATCGAGGAACATGGCGCTATCGGGCTCGGCCTTCAGCGCCTGCTCGATATAGCCTTGCGCTTCTTTCAGGTTGCGGCCCTGATTGGCCAGTACGTAGCCGAGGGCGTTCAGGGTCTGGGCGTCGTCCGGACGGTTTTTCAGGATGGCACGCAGATCCTGCTCGGCTTCCGCCGGGCGTTGCAAGCCGTCCAGCAGCAGCGCGCGTTCATACAGCAGATCGGCCTGCTGCGGCATGGCCTTCAGCGCCTGGTCCATCAGCTCGACGGCACGCTGCGGCTGGCCGGCGTCCTTGGCAATACGCGACTGGGCCAGGCTGATGCGTACCGTCTGCTGCGGGTCGGCGGCCAACGGCGCCAGGCTGTCGATGGCTTGCTGCCACAAACCTGCCGCTGCCTGCAGCTGCGCCAGGCGCACCTTGGCAGGCAGCAGGTTATCGCCCGCGTCTACCTGTGCGTACCAGGTTTGCGCTTCCTGCGGCTGTTTGCGCTCTTCTGCCAGTTGGGCCAGCACGAAGCGCAGTTCGTTCGGGTCGTTGAAACCGTTGGCCAGCGCCGCCTGCAGATACTGCCTGGCCGGCTCCAGCTTGCCGTTCTGGAACGCCAGCAGGCCGGCCAGATGCAGCAGTGCCGGTTGCTTGGGGAAGCGTTGCAGCAAGGTCTGCGCGTAGGCATCGGCTTCGGTGTAGCGCTTCTCGCCCGCCAGCAGACGGATATAGTTCATGCCCAGCTCGACGCTGGCCTGCGGCCGGCGCGCCAGCTCGGCTTTCAGGAACTCGGTCGCCAGTGTCGGGCTCTGGCGGCGCAGGCGCTCCAGCTGCCACATGACCGGCAGGTCCCACTGCGGGGCAATCTGCGCCAGGCGGGCCAGCTCGGCATCGACAGCGTCCTGCTTGCCGGCCTCGGCCGCCGCCGCCAGATGGGCAAAGCGGGCTTCCGGCAAATCGGGGTAGCGTGCGGCCAACTCGCTCACCAGCTGCTCGGTGCCGGCTTTGTCGCTCTGGCGGGCAGCCAGCCGCGCCAGCTGGACGAAGATGGCGGCAGCGCGCTTGGGCTGCTGCTGCAGCATGGTTTCCAGCAAACCGCGGCTTTCGGCCAGTTTGCCGCTGCGCAACAGGGTGATGAAGAACTGCTCGCGCGCCACTTCATCTGCCGGGTCCAGCTCCAGCCACAGGCTCAGTGCCGCACTGGCGGTGTTGATCTGGCCAGCGAACAAGGCAAATTCCGATGCACGGCGCGCCAGACGCGGGTCGCGGGTAGTACGCGCCAGCGACAGGTAGGTTTCGGCAGCCTGGGCCACGTTACCGCGCTGTGCGGCCAACTCCGAGATCACCACGCCGTACAACCACTCCGGTTTCAGCTGCAGCTTGGGGACGGCCGGATTGTCGGCGTCGGCCACGACCTTCGGCTCGTCGTCCTGCTCCGGCGCGGCGGCGACCGGCTGGCTGGCAACCGGAGCTGTCACCACCGGCGGCGTGGTCGAGGCGCAGGCAGCCAATGCCAGCGGGGCGAGTACTGCGGCAAATCTGAAAAGTGCATTCATGCTAGGCCCAGACTTCGATACAGGCAGGTAGAATACCATGCCATCCAGTGAATTCATGCAGCGCGCAAGGACAGTCCCATGCCGGAATTGCCAGAAGTCGAAACCACCCGCCGCGGCGTCAGCCCGCAGCTAGAAGGCGCCACCGTGCGCGGCGTGCTGCTGCGTCAGCCCAGCCTGCGCTGGCCGGTGCCGCCCGAGCTGCCCTCCCTGCTGGCCGGACGCACGGTACGCGGCGTTAGCCGCCGCGCCAAATACCTGCTGGTGGATTTCGACCACGGCACGCTGATCGTGCACCTGGGCATGTCCGGCAGCCTGCGCTTTGTGCCGCCGGGCACCCTGCCCGACAAGCACGACCACATAGACATCGAACTGGGTGAAACGGTTCTGCGCTATCGCGACCCGCGCCGTTTCGGCGCTATGCTGTGGCAGCAGGGGCCGGCCGAGGCGCACCCGCTGCTGGCGAACCTGGGGCCGGAGCCGCTGTCGGACGCCTTCGACGGCAGCGTGCTGTTCGAGGCAACCCGCCGCCGCGGCAGCGCCATCAAGCTCAGCATCATGGACAACCATGTCGTGGTGGGCGTCGGCAACATCTACGCCAACGAATCGCTGTTCTACGCCGGCATTCACCCGGCGCGCGAGTCGCGCCAGCTTGGCCGAGCCGACTGCGACCGGCTGGCCACCGAGATCAAGCGCGTGCTGGCACGTGCCATCGAGGCCGGCGGCAGCAGCCTGCGCGACTTTACCGACGCCAAGGGCAAGCCCGGCTACTTCCAGCAAAGCTATAAAGTGTATGGCCGCGCCGGCCTGACCTGTCATGATTGCGGCGCGCTGATCGCCGAACTTCGCCAGGGCCAGCGCAGCAGCTGCTTCTGCCCGCATTGCCAACCCCTGTGAGACCCGACCGTTCCGTGCACCACACTACCGCCCTACCCGTTCGCGCGCTGCGCCTGGCACGCCTTGGCCTGCACCTGCTGCGCGGCGTACTGACCGTTGCCACCGTTTACCCGCGCCTGGCCCAGGCCGAGCGCGCCGTCATCACCCAGCGCTGGTCGCGCCAGTTGCTGCACATCCTGGCGATCAAGGTAAAGGTGTGCGGCAACCCGCCCGGTGTGTACCCGCCCAATACGCTGGTGGTGGCCAACCATGTGTCGTGGCTGGACATCTTTGCGTTGAACAGCGTTACCGTGTCGCGCTTCGTGGCCAAGAAAGAGCTGCGCGACTGGCCGGTAGCCGGCTTTCTGGTAAAGAACGCCGGCACGCTGTTTATCGACCGCGCTAACCGCCGCGACGCCAGCCGCGTCAACCAGCAGCTGGCGCAGGCGCTGCACGACGGCGGCTGCATGGCGGTGTTCCCCGAAGCCACCACCTCGGATGGCCGCGGCCTGCTGCCGTTCAAGGCGTCGCTGTTCGAAGCGGCACGGCTGGCCTGCGCCAACGTGCAGCCGGTGGCCATCCGCTTTACCACCCCCGGTGGCCAGTTCTGCGAGGCGGCGGCCTACGCCGGCGACACCACTTTCTGGCAGAGCATCTGCCAGATCCTGCGCACCCGCGCCATGGTGGTGGAAGTGCATTACACCGCCGCCATCACCCAGGCCGAGTGCGCCAGCCAGACCCGCTTCCTGCTGTCCGATACCTCGCGTCGCCGCATTGCCGACGCGCTGCAATTGCCGGCCGACGCCTGACAACACGCCTTTTCATGCCACACGGGTCGCCATTGGGGATTTCCGCAATGCGGAAATACCCAATTCAGCGCCCCGCGCCGGGCAGGCATGATCGCCTCTGATAGCACGGTACGCACAGCGTGCCGTTACAACACATAGAGAGGTCGATATGTCGGGTAAGCCGTTCTACAAATCGCTGTACTTCCAGGTGATCGTCGCCATCATCCTGGGCGTGATGCTGGGCCACTTCATGCCGGAGCTGGGCGCCAAGCTCAAGCCGCTGGGTGATGGTTTCATCAAGCTGGTGAAAATGATGATCGCGCCGATCATCTTCTGCACCATCGTGGTCGGCATTGCCGGCATGGAAGACATGAAAAAGGTTGGCCGCGTCGGCGGCAAGGCCCTGCTGTACTTTGAAGTGGTAACCACCGTCGCCCTGGCCATCGGCCTGCTGGTGGTGAACTTCGTTCAACCGGGTGCCGGCATGAACGTCGACCCCGCCACGCTGGATACCGGCGCCATTGCCAAGTACACCGAAAAGGCTGCCGGCCAGAGCACGGTAGACTTCATCCTGCACATCATCCCGCAAAGTGCAGTGGGTGCCTTTGCCGAAGGCGAGATCCTTCAAGTACTGCTGTTCTCGGTCCTGTTCGGTGCCGGCCTGTCGCTGATGGGCGAGCAAGGCAAACCGGTACTGGGCTTCTTCGAAAAAGTGTCGCACGTGCTGTTCGCGATGATCGGCTTCATCATGAAGCTGGCGCCGATCGGTGCCTTTGGCGCCATGGCGTTCACCATCGGTAAATACGGTGTCGGCAGCCTGGTACAGCTGGCATCGCTGATGGGCACTTTCTACCTGACCTGCGTGCTGTTCGTGGGCCTGGTACTGGGCAGCATCGCCCGCTTCTACGGCTTTAGCGTGTGGAAGCTGATCAAGTACATCAAGGAAGAACTGCTGATCGTGCTGGGCACCTCGTCGTCCGAATCTGCCCTGCCGCGCCTGATGACCAAGCTGGAGCAGCTGGGTTGCGCCAAGCCGGTAGTCGGCCTGGTGGTTCCGACCGGTTACTCGTTCAACCTGGACGGCACCTCGATCTACCTGACCATGGCGGCCATCTTCATCGCCCAGGCCTGCAATATCGACCTGACGCTGACGCAAGAGCTGACTATCCTGGGCGTGCTGCTGCTCACCTCCAAAGGTGCGGCTGGCGTGACCGGCTCCGGCTTCATCACCCTGGCCGCCACGCTGGCAGTAGTACCGGAAATCCCGGTAGCCGGCCTGGCACTGATCCTGGGTATCGACCGCTTCATGTCCGAAGCCCGTGCCATCACCAACCTGATCGGCAACGCGGTGGCCACCGTGGTGGTAGCCAAGTGGGAAGACTCGCTGGACACCGAACAGATGGCGCGCGAGCTGGCCAACCCGACGCCGATCAACCACGGTGCCCCGGTTGAAGCCCCGCACCTGGCACGCGAAGTGTCCAAAGAGCTGAGCTAAGCCAAGGGCAGCATACTGTCAGTAACAAGCCCCGGTGCGGACACCGGGGCTTTTTGCGTCTTGCGCTATACCATGCGCTGTATCAAAGGTTGGCCGCAGCCTGCGGCCAACCCTAGCGGGTGATCTCGCGGTAAGCCTGGCACGGCAGCGAAAACACGGCGCGGTCTTCCAGCCGCACCGCGGTGAGGCTGCCACCCCACAGGCAACCGCTGTCGATGGCCAGCACGTCGTCCTCCAAGTGCAGGCCCAGCGCCGACCAGTGGCCGCACACAATCGGCGTATCCACGCTGCGGCGGGCAGCGGCCTCAAACCACGGCAACAGGTGCGGCGGTGCGCCATCCAGCTCGCCCTTGTACGACAGGTCCAGCTCGCCGTCCTGGTTGATGAAACGCATGCGCGTCATGGCGTTCACGATCAGCCGCAGGCGGTCCATGCCCTTCAGGTCGTCTTGCCAGCGCAGCGGCTTGTTGCCGTACAGCTTGCCCAGAAACTGGCGGTGGTGCTTGCCGGACAGCTCGTCCTCCACCTCCTCGGCCAGGCGCAGCGCCTTCTTGATGCTCCACTCCGGCAACAGGCCGGCGTGCACCATGGCGTAGCCCTGCTCGTAGATCATCAGTGGCTGGCAGCGCAGCCAGTCCAGCAGCACCTTGCTGTCGGCGGCGTCCAGAATGGGCTGGATGGTGTCGTCGCTGTGCACCTTGCCGTAGCCCTCGGACACCGCCAGCAGGTGCAGATCGTGGTTGCCCAGTACCGTCTGCACGCTGTCCTGGTGCTCGAACACCCAGCGCAGCACCTGCAGCGACTCGGGGCCGCGGTTGACCAGGTCGCCGGTGAGCCACAGCGTGTCGCGGCCCGGGTTGAAATCAATCTGGCGCAACAGCGCCATAAAGGGCGTAAAGCAGCCCTGCAAATCGCCAATCGCGTAAGTGGCCATGTATTTTCCTTGCTGATTGCGGCCGGGTTGGCCATAGCGCATGCCGCAGCCCCGATGATAATGGATGTGCCGCCAGCCGTGGCCGCTGCGCGGGCCCTGCCCTGCGCTACAATGCCCGCTATCGATGAAGGATTGACGACAGCCCATGTCCCTGCTGCAACTGAACCCCCCGCAACGCGACGCCATCAAGTACGTGGACGGCCCGCTGCTGGTGCTGGCCGGCGCCGGCTCCGGCAAAACGCGCGTGATTACCCAGAAGATCTGCCACCTGATCCGCGAGTGCGGCTACGAGGCCCGGCACATCGCCGCCATCACCTTTACCAACAAGGCGGCG
This sequence comes from Vogesella urethralis, assembly GCF_007644045.2. Taxonomy (GTDB): domain Bacteria; phylum Pseudomonadota; class Gammaproteobacteria; order Burkholderiales; family Chromobacteriaceae; genus Vogesella; species Vogesella urethralis. The sequence continues at coordinate 66,500 of NZ_VMDW02000058.1, read as the reverse complement.
CGCGAAATGCTGGAGCGGGTGGGCAAGCTGATGGACAGCCGCGAGCTGAAGGGCATTACCGTGTCCACCTTCCACTCGCTGGGCATGCACATCCTGCGCCAGGAGGCGCCGCACCTGGGCTACAAGACGCAGTTTTCCATCCTGGACAGCTACGACGCCGCCAAGATCATCTCCGACATCCTGAAAAGCACGCACAAGGACGAGGTGCGCAAGGTGCAAAGCCGCATCTCGCTGTGGAAGAACGAGCTGATGGACGCCGACGCAGCGCTGGTGGCCGCCGATAACGAGTTCGACCGCATCTGCGCCACCACCTACAGCGCCTACCAGGCCACGCTGATGGCCTACCAGGCGCTGGACTTCGACGACCTGATCCGCCTGCCGGTAGGGCTGTTCCAGACTCACCCCGAGGTGCTGATCAAGTGGCAGGGCCGCCTGCGCTACCTGCTGATCGACGAATACCAGGACACCAACACTTGCCAGTACCGGCTGGTGAAACTGCTGGCCGGCGTACGCGGCCTGTTTACCGCAGTGGGCGACGACGACCAGAGCATCTACGCCTGGCGCGGCGCCAATATGGAAAACCTGCGCCTGCTGCAACACGACTTTCCGGCGCTGAAAATCGTGAAGCTGGAGCAAAACTACCGTTCCACCGCGCGTATCCTGCGTGCGGCCAACTCGGTGATCTCCAACAACCCCAAGCTGTTCGAAAAGCAGCTGTGGAGCGAGCTGGGGCTGGGCGAACCCATCCACGCCGTGATGTGCAAGGACGAAGACCACGAGGCCGAAATCGTGGTGCAGCGCCTGCTGGCGCACAAATTCGAGTACCACACCAGCTTCAAGGATTACGCCATCCTGTACCGCGGCAATTATCAGTCGCGCGTGTTCGAGACCGCGCTGCGCAACCAGCGCATTCCGTACCAGATGGCCGGCGGGCAAAGCTTTTTCGACAAGCCGGAAATCAAGGACGTGCTGGCCTACCTGCGCCTGATCGCCAACCCCGACGACGACCCGGCCTTCATCCGTGCGCTCACCACGCCCAAACGCGGCGTCGGCGCCACCACGCTGGAAAAACTGGGCGCCAGCGCCGCGCTGTTCGACAAGAGCCTGTTTGCCAGCGCCAGCGAGCCGGGCTTTCGCGTACAGGTGCAGGATGCGCAGCTCAAGCCGCTGGAAGACTTCTGCCGCTTCATCACCAGCCTGCAATACCGCGCCACGCGCGAACCCGCCGGCGAGCTGGTGATGGACATGCTGAAGGTGATCGGTTTCGAAGCCTGGCTGTACGACAGCGAGGACAGCCCCAAGGCGGCGGAAAGCAAATGGAAGAACGTGTTCGAACTGGTGGCCTGGCTGCAGCGCAAGGGCGAGGCCGACAGCAAGAACCTGATCGAACTGACCCAGACCATCGCGCTGATCACCATGCTGGAAGGCCGCGACGAAGGCGAGGTGGACGCGGTACACATGTCCACGCTGCATGCGTCAAAGGGCCTGGAGTACCCGCACGTGTTCCTGGTGGGCTGCGAGGAAGGCATCTTGCCGCACAGCGAATCGGTAGATAACGGCATGGTGGAAGAGGAACGCCGCCTGATGTACGTGGGCATTACCCGCGCCCAGCGCAGCCTCACCCTCACCTACTGCGTGAAACGGCGCCGTGCCGGCGAATGGCTGTTCGTGGAGCCGTCGCGCTTCATCAGCGAGATCAGCGGCGACGACGTGCGCCACTTCGGCCGCAAGGGCGGCGAACCCATCGTCAGCAAAACCGAAGGCAAGAGCCGGCTGGCCAACCTGAGCGCCATGCTGGGCAGCAAGGTGCAGAAAACCGACGACAAAGGCGGCTGAAGCCACCGCTAGCCGCGTAACGCTTTACAGCAACAAGCCCGCTGCCACACTCTCTTTGTTATCGAAATTGAATAACGATAACAAAGGAAAACATGGATCTTACCGCCACCACCGCCGTCATCGGCGCCGGCCTGTTTGCCGGCATGCTGCTCTGTTTCGAAGCCGGCCATCGACTGGGCCAGCGCCGGCTGGCCAGTGGCGGCGCCGAACCCGGCAAGGGCGCCGGCGCCGCCGAAGCCGCCGTATTCGGCCTGATGGGCTTGCTGATCGCGTTTACCTTTTCTGGCGCCGCCGAGCGCTTTGAGGCACGCCGTCACCTGGTCACCCAAGAGGTCAACGCCATCGGCACCGCCTGGCTGCGGCTGGACCTGCTGCCCCCCGCCAGCCAGCCGGCACTGCGCGAGCAGTTCCGCCACTATACCGCGCTGCGTAGCACCGCCTACCAGCACGGCAGCGACCTCGCCAGCCAGCAGCAACAGCTGGCTGCGGCCAACCAGTTGCAGGGGCAGATCTGGCAGGCAGCACTGACCGCCAGCCAGCAAGCCGGCGCTGCACCACAAGCCGCCATGCTACTGCTGCCGGCACTGAACGACATGTTCGACATCACCACCACCCGCGCCATGGCCACGCAAAACCACCCGCCAGCCGTAGTCTTCATCCTGCTGGCGGTGCTGATTCTGGTGGGGGCGCTACTGGTGGGCTTTGACATGGCCGGCAACGGCGAACGCAGCTGGCTGCACATCATCGTGTTCGCCACCATCATGGCGCTGGCGGTATTCGTGATTGTCGATCTGGAATACCCGCGCCAGGGGCTGATCCGCGTCAACGACGCCGACCAAGCCATGAAAGCGCTGCTGGCCGGCATGCACTAGGGTCTGTTATCACGATTTGTTGCTGCCGCGCAGGCTTACGTATGGCAGGCCAAGGTTGGCCGCAGCCAGACCACAGCCACATGCCGCACCGTAGCCGGCAGCAAAAGAAAAACCCCTGCCAAAAAGCAGGGGTTTTTCATGGCCAGCCCGCCAAGCGGGCGGCAAATTACTTGGCAGCGCCGGTCAGGTACTGGACGGCAGCTTTGAACTCGGCATCGGAACCGGTGTAGCCACCTTTGGCCGGCATGGCGTTCAGGCCTTTGGTGGCCGAGGCCAGCAGAGCGTCTTCGCCTTTGCTCAGACGCGGGGCCCAGGCAGTCTTGTCGCCAAACTTCGGCGCACCGGCAGCACCGCTACCGTGACAGGCCACACACACGCCTTCGTACACTTTCTTGCCCACGGTGGCCGGGTCCAGATCGGCACCGGCTGCTGCAGCACCACCTACCGGCGGTTCGGTGAACTTGCCACCAGCAGCGTTACCCATGTAGGCAACCGCACGTTTGACTTCGTCGTCGGTCAGGTCGGCAGCACCACCTTTGGCCGGCATGGCGTTAAAGCCTTGCAGCGCGTGCAGGGTGAGGGTGTCCCAGCCTTTGGCGATACGGGCGCCCCAGGCACCAGCGTCACCAAACTTCGGAGAGCCGGCCAGGCCGGCGCCGTGACAGGTGATACAGATACCTTCGTAAACCTGTTTGCCGGTTTTCATGCCCGGCGGTGCATCGCTGGCCTTGGCTTCACCAACCGGCTTCAGACGGGCAGCCACGGCTTCCTTGGTCATCACTTCCGCATTGACATCAAAGCCGCCGGTGGCCAATTTGGCCAGCAGATAAACTGCTATTACCAACAGCACGACAACGCCCAACAGGACCGTAATGATCTTGCCTGGGGCTTTGGTTTCGTTGCTCATTCCTGCCTCACCTGAATTAATAATGACAATCCGAAGAATAGGGAAATTATACGGCAAAGCCTTGCCGCGGCAAAATGTCGCTTCGATAATGTTTGCGCCAGCGCAATGGCGCTGGACGAAAATGCCGCGCATAGGCTATATTGCGCGGCTTGAAGTGTACCCGTAGCTCAGTTGGATAGAGTGTCAGCCTCCGAAGCTGAAGGTCGCTGGTTCGATTCCAGTCGGGTACGCCACCTCATTGCAAAGCCCCGCCCAACACTGGCGGGGCTTTTTCATGCCCGTGACATTACTCGTGCCGCTCCAGCACTTCTACCACCCTGGTCTGGCGGAAGTTGCCATCGACAAACTGGCGCACTTCGGCGCGTACCGGGTAGGAATGGATATGCAGCATCAGCTGCGCCGCTTTCACCGCCTCTTCACGGCTGGCGTACAGCGGCCCCTTTTCGTCCACGCCAAAGTGGCGCGACACCAAACGCAAGCGGAACATGGCAAGTACCGTATTGTTATTTTATTGCGTGCAATCTACGGTAGCCACAATACAACAGCTTTACAGCATCGATAATCGATAAAACCGACCCGCACCAGCCACTGTCGGACAATCAACAAAAAAGCCGGCGCTACGCCGGCTTTTTGCATGCTGACGGGGTGCACCCGTTACCGCCCCTGTACGTTTTCGCCCACAACCGCACGTACGGGTGCCAGCTTGGCCGCCAGCTGCGACGACGCATCGCCCCAGTAGCCCAGCCGCGCCAGACAGTCGGCCGCCACCAGCGCGGCGTCGCTCATGAACTGGCCGTTGAGGATGTGCTGCACCACGTCGGCCAGCGGCATCAATACGTGTTCGGCCACCTCGCCGTCCTGGTTCTGCGGCGCCGTAGCCGGGTCCAGCCAGATGTCGTACACGAACAGCCACTCACGATGCAGACCACGCGCCACCGGGCGGGTAGCCAGCAACAAGGCCTGCTGCTGCAACGGCTGCAGTTGCGCCGGCTGCATGCCAGCCTCTTCCCAGCCTTCACGCAGCAGCGCATCGGTAATGCTTTCGCCGGCGGCCACGCCGCCGCCCATCAGGTTGTCCAGCCGGTTGGGGGCCACGTCCTTGAACGGGCTGCGGCGGCCGATCCACATGCGGATTTCGCCATCCGGCAAGCGGCTAAGGCCATTCAGGTGTACCGCACGGCTGGTCAGGCCCAGCGGGCGGAACGCGGCGCGCTCCAGCTCGAAACAGGGCGTACCGTCGGGCAGGTAGGCGATAAAGCGCTCGTTGCGCCAGCCGTTCAGCCAGCCGGCGTCGCGCCAGGCTTCGGCCGCCTGTTGCAGTCTGGCGGAACAGGCGGCGTAATCCAGGCCCTCGGCCAGCAATGCCACACGATCAGCCTGCACGGCAAACAGCTCGCCGTGCGCTTGCTGCAGGCGCTGGCGCCAGGCGGTATTGACGTAACCGATGGCATGGTTACCCAGCATCAAAGGCAGAAAATCCGAATCATCGTAGCGGATGGCGTCTTCCAGCCAGTCGGCAACGGCTTGCACCTGCATGAGCACTCCCTGCTGCTTTCGAGAAGGCGCCATCTTACGGAGAATGCCATCGCGCTGTGCAGCTTTGACCGCTGTGGCCCTATCGATAACGCGCCCCCGCTGGCAGGAATGCAACAGTTGGCCGCACGCGCTGCCGCTCAGCCCGCGCTCGCCGCTTGCCACAGCCGCTCGGCCAGGCCCGATTGCCGCAGCGGCGCCAGTTGTACGCCGGCTTGCAGCACGGCCAGGCTGCCAGCCAGTACGAAGCGCTGCCGCGCACGGGTGATGGCGGTGTACACCAGCGCCCGCGTCAGCGTGGCAGTAGGTTGTGCCGGCAGCAGCAACCACACCTCGCCAAACTCGGAGCCTTGCGATTTGTGCACCGTCATCGCGTACACGGTGTCGTGCTCGGGCAGGCGGGCGGGCGATACCTCGCGCCAGCCGCCGTCGGTAGTGGGGAAGATCACCCGCAGCCGCTCGCCGCGCTGCACGGTGAGGCCGATGTCGCCGTTGAACAGGCCCACACTGTAGTCGTTGCGCGTCACCATCACCGGGCGGCCGGGGTACCAGTCGCTGTCGGCCGCTTTGCGGCCACGCTGTTGCAAGGTGGCGGTGATGGCGGCATTGACCTCGTCCACCGTGTGGCGCTCTGCGGCCAACAGCATGCACTGGTTGAAGGCGGCAAACAGGCCGGCCCAGTCGTCGCTGTCGCCTAGCCCGTCCAGTGCTTGCCAGTACGGCTGGCGCAGCGCCAGCAAATGCGCGGCGTCGGGGCCGTGCGCCTGCCACGCCAGATCGTCGCGCCCGTCCTGCAGCAGCGCTTGCGCCGCGGCGGCGTCGCCGGCGTTGACGGCACGGGCCAGCTTGCCGATGCCGGAGTGCTCGCCAAAACGGTGGCTTTTTTCCAGCACCACCACGCTATCGGCCAGCACCGCGTCGCCGTCCACCGCGCCCGGCGGCGTCACGCCGCAGGCTTGCAGGCTGGCCGCGGTCGCCGGGGTCCACGCTTGCTGGCTGCAAATATCGCCCAGCACGGCCCCGGCCTCCACCGACGCCAGCTGATAGCGGTCGCCCAGCAGAATCAGCCGGGCGTGGCGCGGCAGCGCTGCCACCGTCTGCGCCATCAGCGTGAGGTCCACCATCGACGCCTCGTCTACCACCAGCACATCCAGCGGCAAGGGGTTGGCCGCATGGTGGCGCGGCTGCGCGGTACCGGGCACCAGGCCCAGCAGGCGGTGCAGCGTCTGCGCCTTGTCGGGCAGCTGGCGACGTACGGCGTCGGCTACCGGCAGCGCGTCGCGGGCGCCGCGTACCGACTCGGTCAGCCGCGCCGCCGCCTTGCCGGTGGGCGCGGCCATCGCCATCACCAGCGGGCGGTCGGATAGCGCCGCCAGAGCCGCCAGCAAGCGCACCACGGTGGTGGTTTTGCCGGTGCCGGGGCCACCGGAGATCACCATGAAGCGGCGGCGGGTGGCCAGCCAGGCGGCCAAGCGTTGCCAGTCGCCAGCCGCTGCGGTGGGAAACAAGCCGCCCAGCACGCCGTCCACGTCGCCAGCCAGCGGTTGCGGGTCGGCCGCCAGTGCCTGCAGGGCGTGCAGCAGCCGCGTTTCGTCCTGCCATTGCCGCGCCAGGTACAGGCGGCCGGCGTCGTCCACGATCAGCGGCGCGTAGTCGCCGGGGCGCCCGGCCAGCGGGCTGCGCCGCAACAGCGCCAGCTCGTCGCGGCCAACACCGGCCAGGCACACGTGGCCGGCGGCCAACGCTGCCAGCAGGCGTTGCAACAGCGGCGCCAGCGCCGCGCCGTGCTGCGGGTCCAGCCGCGCCAGCAAACTGCCCAGCTGCGCCGGCAGCAGGCTGTCGGCGGTATCCGTCACGCTCATGCTTTGCCCAGCCTGGCTTCCAGCGCCTCGCAAATGGTGGTGAGTACCTTGATGCGGGCGTAGTACTTGTTGTTGGCCGGCACCAGCGTCCACGGCACGGCACTGGTACTGGTGCGGTCGATCATGTCGCACACCGCCACCTTGTAGTCGTCCCACTTGTCGCGGTTACGCCAGTCTTCTTCGGTGATCTTGAAGCGCTTGAAGCCGGTTTCCTCGCGCGACTTGAAGCGCGCCAGCTGCTCGTCGGCGCTGATGGCCAGCCAGAACTTCAACACGATGGCCTTGTTGTCGGTGAGCTGGTGCTCGAAGTCGTTGATCTCGTAATAGCCGCGCATCCAGTCGGTGGCGCTGGCAAAGCCTTCTACCCGCTCCACCAGCACGCGGCCGTACCAGGTGCGGTCGAAGATGGTGACCTTGCCCTTGCCCGGCACGTGGCGCCAGAAGCGCCACAGCCACGGCATGGCGCGCTCTTCCTCGGTGGGCGCCGCCACCGGCACCACGCGGTAGCGGCGGGCGTCCAGCGCCTGGGTAATGCGGCGGATGGCACCGCCCTTGCCGGCGGCGTCGTTGCCTTCAAACGCCAGCACCAGCGAATGCTCGGCAAAGCCGGGGTGGCGGGTGAGCCCGTTGAGGCGGCCTTGCAGCGCCTCCAGCTGGACTTTGTAGTCGTCCTTGCTCAGTGCATGGTCCAGCTGCAGCGAATCCAGCAGCAGCTTGTTGTCGGCCGGCGGGGTGATGGCACCGTCGTCGGAGCGCGCGTGCCAGCCCTGCGCCAGCGCCAGCCGTTGCTGCAGCGCCTGCAGCAAGGCGCGGCCCACTGCCAGGCTGCGGTAGTTGGCGTCTTCGCCGTCCACCACCAGCCACGGCGCGTAGGCGGTATTGGTAAGGCGCATCATGTGCTCGGCGTTGTCGCGGATGCGCTTGTACTGCTGGTGGTGCTGCCAGTCGGCCGGGGTGACGCGCCAGGCGGTGGCCGGGTCTTTTTCCAGCGCTTTCAGCCGTTTCTTCTGCTTTTCCTCGGTGAGATGCAGCCAGAACTTCATGATCATCACGCCGTCGTTGGCCAGCATGCGCTCGAAGCGCAGGATGTCGAACAGCTGCTTGTCGAAGGTATCGCGATTGGTCTTGCTGTCCACGCGGTCGAACAGCGCGTCGGAATAGTACGACCCGAAGAACATGCCCAGCCGGCCCTTGGCTGGCAGCTCGCGCCAGTAGCGCCACATCCATGGCCGCTCGCGGGCGTCGTCGTTGGGGGTGTCGAAGGCGGCGGTGTGGATCAGGCGCGGGTCCAGCCATTCGTTCAGCTGATTCAGCATTTCGCCGCGCCCGGCGCCGTCCATGCCGTGGATCAGCAGCAGCACCGGAAACTCGCTGCGCTGCTTCAGCTCGTATTGCACCTCCAGCAGCGCCTCGCGCAGACGGGCTTCTTCGGCTTTGTAGCTGGCCTTGTCGATGGCGTGGCCGATCTCGGCGGATTCGAACATGGTGGTCCTTCCTGTCTGGTTGGCCGCACGGCGGCGGCGGGCATGACAGGATTGTAAAGCCAGAGCACGCTGTTCAGGCAATGGCACGCCGCATCAGCGCTGGATATACCCCAGGAACGGGCGCACCTTGGCCGCCACCGCCGGCTCGGCCTGGTTCTGCCGCGTCACCAGCGTTGCCGGGATGTAACTGGTGGCCGGCACCGGCTTGCCGTCCAGCAGCAGCTGCATGACGGCCACCGCGCGCACGCCCATCTGGTACGGGTCCTGCATCACGGTCGCCTGCAGTTGACCGCTGCGCAGTGCCCTGTCGATCAGCGGCGTGTAATCGAAACCGATATGCCGGATCTTGCCGGCCAGCCCGCTTTGCTGCAGCGCCTGGATGCTGCCTTCGGTGGTGGACTCGTTGGGGGTGAACACCAGGTCGGCGTCCGTCACCCGCGCCAGCTGCACCCGCGTCTTGCTGCGGCTGTCGGCCACCGAGATGCCGGTGTCGGGCACGTCTTCGAACTGCACCGCCGGCAGCAGCTGGCGCAAACGGTCGCGGAAGCCGTTTTCGCGTTCGCGGGTAGAGTCGTGCAGCGACGAAAAGCGCAACAGCAGCACCTTGCGCGGCGGCGGCTTCAGGCGGGCGGCAAAGTCGGCCGCGGCCTCGCCGGCGGCCAGATTATGGGTGCCCACATACGGCAGGCCCAGCGACGGCTGCAACGGCGAATCGACGATCACCAGCTGGCTGCCGGCCTGGCGTGCGCCTTGCAGCGGCGCCTGCAACTCGGCCGACGCGTTCGGCGCCACAATCATGCCGGCCATGCCTTTGCCGCTGTAGTAGCCGATCAGCTTGCCTTGCGACACCGCGTCGTTTTCCAGCGCCGGGCCTCGCCAGGTCAGTTTCAGGCCCTGCTGGCGCGCCGCCTCCTCCGCGCCACGCGCCATTTCCTTCCAGAACACGTGGCTGGCACCCTTGGGAATGAAAATGATGCTGGCCGGCGCCGCCGCTGCCGACGCGCACAAGGTGGCAAGCACGCCGGCCAGCAGCAGAAAGCGATGGATCATGGGCAGCCCCGTGGAGTGGCGATGCGGATGTTTCAGTGTAGACAGCCGGCAATAAGTGGCAATGCCTGTTCAGCCCGCCACGAACAGCGCGTCCAGCTGCGCCAGCAACGCCTCGCCGGGCGCGTCGCACCACACGCCGGCACCGCTGCCGTCGATGCCGCGCAGGTACAGGTAACGCACGCCGCCCAGCCGCAGCTGCGGCGCGCGTTGCGTAAGGTAGCGGCGCAGCGCCACACAGTAGATCAGGTACTGCAAGTAGTAGTGTTCGCGCGCGATCGACGCCGCCAGCGCGTCGTGGCCGTAGTCAGCCACGCTGTCGCCCAGGTGGTTGGACTTGTAATCCACCAGCCACAGCGCGCCGTCGGCCACGAACACCAGGTCCATGAAGCCTTTCAGGTAGCCGCGCACGCGGTCGAAATCCAGCTGCGCCGCCGCGGCACGCAGCGGTGCCGCCAGGCCGTTGCCGGGGTCGGTCAGCACCGCTTGCAGCGCCGGCAGGCTCAGGCCGTCGGCCGGCAGCGTGAATTCCATTTCCACCAGCCGCTGCGTCGCCGGCACCGTGGCCAGCCGCACGCCGGGGGCCAGCTCGGCGGTGATGGTGGCGTGCAGCATGTCCAGCGCGGCGTCCTGCCACAGCGCGTCAAAACCATGGCGCTGCAAGGCCTCGGCCACCACCTGCGGCCAACCTTGCGGCTGGGTGAAGTCCACCCGCTCGAACATGTCGTGCAGGCAGGTGCCGGCGCGCGCGCCGCGCGGGAAGGCAAAACGGTCCGGCCGCAGCTCGGTGGGGTCCACCGGCTGTAGCACGCCATGGTCGTGGTCCGGCGCCTCGCTGGCCTGCGGCGCACTGCCGTGCAGCGTGCGCGTCAGGCTGCTGAAGCTGCTGATGAACCACGGCGTGCGCAGGCGGCGGTGCACCGCCTGCACCTGCGGCTGGAACACGCTGGCCGGCGGCGGCGGCAAGGTGTTCACCGCCACATTCACCTCGCGGCAGCACACCGCCCCGCCCTGCCCGGCGGCGTAGGCGGCCAGGTCGGCGCCGATCAGCGCGTCGGACAACTCGGTGTCTTCCAGCGCCGCCAGGTTGGCCGCATGGCGGCCGTGCAGCAGCCACGACAGCGCCGCGGTCTGCATGTCTTTCACGTGGCCCCACACGATGTACTGGCGGTGCTCAGCGCGAGTCAGCGCCACGTACAGCAGGCGCAGCTTTTCGGCCAGGATCTCGCCGCGCGCCGCGTCGCGGGCGGCAGCGTCCACCAGCTCGCCCGGCGCCAGCCAAGCCTCGTCGCCGTCGCGGTAGCGCCAGAAGGTGGTGTCGCGCCGCTCCAGCGCGCCGTCCCACAGGAAGGGGCAGAACACCAGCGGGTACTGCAGCCCCTTCGAGGTGTGGATGGTGACGATCTTGACCAGTTCGGCGTCGCTTTCCAGCCGCAGCAGCGCCTCCTCGCCGGCCGGCGGGTTGGCCACCGCCGCCTCGAACCAGGCCAGCAGCGGCGCCATGCCGGCAATGCGTTCGGCCTCCTGCTGCAGCAGTTCGGCCAGATGGCCGAGGTTGGTCAGCCGCCGCTCGCCGTCGGGCAACGGCAGCAGGCGCGCTGCCACGCCCTCGCGTGCCATGAAGCTGCGCCAGGCCGCCATGAAGCCGCGCTGCAGCCAACGGCGGTGGTCGTCCTGGTTGGCCGCCAGCCGCGCTTCCCACGCCGTTTCGTCTTCGGTCAGCGCCAGCAGCTGCGCTGCGTCCAGCCCCAGCAGCGTGGTGGCGCACAGCACTTTCAGCCGCGTTTCCGACGCCGGCTCGGCCCAGGCGCGCAGCAGCGCCAGCAGCTCGCCGGCCTCGTGGCTGGCGAACACGCTTTCCTGCGTCAGTGCCACCGCTTTCACGCCGCGTACCGCCAGCGCCTCGCGCACGGCGTCGCCCTGGCGGTGGGTGGCGACCAGCACCGCGATGTCGCCGCCGCACAGCGGCCGCGTCTGCTCGCCTTTAGCCAGTGCGGCGCGGCCAGCGCGGGCGTCGCCCAACAGGCGGGCAATCTCGTGGGCGGTGGCTTCGGCGGCGTACTGCGTGGCCTCGCCCTTGCTGACGCCTTTGGCGCTGTCGCTGGCCGGAAAGCGCAGCACGTTGAAGGCGGCGTCGCCGTCGTCGGCCTGCAAACGGCTGCCGCCGCTGGGTGCGGCGTCCACCGGCGGGTAATCGATACCGTCCAGCAGGAACGGCTGCGGCCGCGCAAACAGGCCGCTCACCGCCTGCACCAGCGGCGGCTGGCTGCGGCGGTTGGTCAGCAGCGTGTACTGGCGTTCGGCCGGGGCGTCGCGGCGGGCGCTGAGGTAGGCAAAGATGTCGGCGCCGCGAAAGCTGTAAATGGCCTGTTTGGGGTCGCCCACCATGAACACCGGCCGCTGCTGCAGCACGAAGGCGCGGCGGAAGATGCGGTATTGCAGCGGGTCGGTATCCTGGAATTCGTCGATCAGCGCGATGGAGAAGTCGGCCGCGATGCGTGCGGCCAACCTGTCGCCGTGCTGCGGGTCGTCCAGCGCGGCGGCCAGGTCGGTAAGCAGGTCGTCAAAGCCGCGACGGCGCGTGGCGCGGCGCTGCGCCACCGCCTGTTCGTTGATCCACACGATCATCGCCAGCTTCAGGCCGGCCAGCTGTTGCGCCAGCAAGGCGCTGTAGCCATCCCACGCCGCCAGCCAGGCTTCCACCCGCACAAACAGCGGGTGCTGTGGCGCGCTGTGGCCCTTGTTGACGCCCTTGTCGAGCTGGCTTTGTGCCAGCCGCGCCAGGTCTTTCGCCTGCTGCGCCGACAGCTGCGGCAGGCTGGCGTCGGCCAGCAGCAATTGCAGCAGGCGCAGGTAACGCTGGCACTGCGCCGGCTTGTAGCTGGTCTGCTTCAGGCCGGGCGCGGCCAACAGCAGGTCGGCCGCCTGCGGCAGGCTGGCCGCGTCGGCCTGCAGCTGCGCCCAGGCCTTGGCCGCGGCCTCGCGGGCGGCCAGCAGCGCGTCGCTGGCGATGGCGGGCATGCGCAGGTAGGGCTTGGACAGCCACGGCCGCACCTCGGCCAGCCAGCCTTCCGGCGTGTCGCCGTTTTCGGCCAGTATCTGCGCCAGCGCCGGCTGCGCCACGATGCGGGTGCGCCAGAAATCGTCGGCCAGCTGCTGCAGTTCGGCCAGGTTGTCGGTGGCCAGCTCGGCGGCAAAGGTCTGGCCGCTGTCGAAGGCGGCGTCGGTGAGCACGCGCTGGCAGAAGCCGTGGATGGTGTAGATGGCGGCGGCGTCAAAGCCGGTGATGGCGTCGCGCAGCCGTTGCCGCGCCAGGTCCAGGTTACTGGCGGCCAAGCGCTCGGCCAGCGCCTGCAGGAAGGGGTCGCCGCCCAGACCCTGATCCGGGCCCTGCCCGTCCAGCAGCTGCCACAGCTCCACCAGCCGGCGCCGCAGCCGCTCGCGCAGCTCGGCGGTGGCGGCCTTGGTGTAGGTCACCACCAGCAGGCGGTCCAGCGTGGGCGGCGGCGTGCCGTCCGGCGCGTCCTCCAGCAGCAGGCGCGTGTACAGCGCGGCGATGGTCCAGGTCTTGCCGGTACCGGCCGAGGCTTCGATCAGGTTGATGCCCGACAGCGGGCAGTTCAGGGCGTCGAGGGGGTGCATGCGGTACGACCGTCAAAGAGGTTCAATAAACGTTTACTGCTAGCGTCAGAAAATCAAAGGCTGTTTTTGCCACGAAAACCACGAACCAACACGAAAAACAGCCTGACAACACGCATCGCACTGGCTTTTTTCGTGCTTTTCATGGCGTTCGTGGCTAAGCATTCTTTTGCCACAAAACCGCGAAACAACACGAAAGCAGCCTAACAACAAGCATCTCACTGGCTTTTTTCGTGCTTTTCGTGGGGTTCGTGGCTAAAAACCGTCAATCCTTCACCTGCTGCAGCGCGCCCACCAGCGGCCGCAGCAGGGTCTCGGCCAGCTGTACGAACAGCGGGTCGGACAGCGGCTCCTGATGGCGGAAGGCCAGCAGGTTGGCCGCGTCGTCGCGCTGCGGGCTGCGGCCGAGGCCGGTGAAGTCGGGCGCCCATTCGTTTTGCGCGGCGCCCATTTCCTTGCCGCTGTCGGCGCGGGCGTAGGCAAGCGAGGTGCGGGCAAAGAACGGCAGCGGCTGGCTTTGGCCTTGCAGGTAACGCGCCAGCCACGCCTGCAGCAGCTCGCCGGCGGCCAGCGCCACGCCATCGGCGTCGAAGGCGCCAAAGCGATGCACGCCGTCGTCGGCGTACAGCACGCTGTCCGGCGCCACGCCGGGCAGGCCGGCGGCCAAGCGTACCAGGTGCTCCAGCCACAAGGTGATCAGCTCCGGCGCGTTGGCCTTGCGCGGCACTACCCGTAGCAGGCCTTCCGGCCGCAAGCCGGCCAGCTCGCCGCTAAGCATCACCTCGCCCAGTTGCAGCCGTACCGGCTGCGGCGGCAGGGTGTCGGCCAGCAGCGCGTCCGGCAGGCGGGCGGCAAAGCGGGCGCTGGCGGCACGCTCCAGCCCCAGCCAGGCCTCGCCCAGCGCCGCGTCGGGCAGCAAGCCCTGCCCTGCCAGCCGCGCTTCGGCATGGCGCAGCGGCTGGCCGGCCAGCATGGCACCCACCAGCGTGTCGCGCAGCGTGCTGCGGCTGTCGCGGTCGATGGCAAACGGTTCGCGTACCGGCAGCTCGTCGGCGTGGCGCGCCAGTTTCAGGCCCAGGCGGTCTGCCAGCCAAGCGCGCACCGGGTTGCGCCAGAAGCGCAGGAAGTCGGCCAGCAGTACCACCGGCGGCGTGGCGTACGGCAAGGCGGTGGCAAACGGTGGCGCGTCGCCGGCGGGCGCCGCCAGCGCGGCCGCCCACAGCGGTTCGTAGCTGGGCAGCGTGCCGTCGTAGTAATGGCGGCTGAACGGCTGCAGCGGGTGGCGGGTGGTCAGCGCCGGGGCCACGTCTTCGCCGCACATCTGGCCCAGCGTATCCAGCAGCTCGGCTACCAGCGGCGACGGCGGCAGCGGTTCGTCACTGCGCACGCTGCGGCCAACCCAGCTCAGGTACAGGGTGTCGCGCGCCGACAGGATGGCTTCCAGGAACAGGTAGCGGTCGTCGAAACGGCGCGAGCGGTCGCCACGGCGCGGGTGGCGCGCCACCAGGTCGAAGCTGACCGGGCGCTCGTCGCGCGGGTAGGCGCCGTCGTTCATGCCCACCAGGCACAGCACGCGGAACGGGATGGAGCGCATCGGCACCATGGCGCAGAAGGTGAGGCCGCCGGTAAGGAAGCCGCCGCTGGACGACATTTCCAGCTGGCGCAGCACGGCGTCGCGGATGACGGTGAGCGGCACCAGGCGGTGGAACTGCGCCAGCGCGGCGTCGGCGGCCAGCGCGTCGGCGATGGCGTACAGCTGCTGCAGCGCGGCTTCGTCGTCTTCTGCCACGCTAAACAGCGCCTGCGCCGCCAACCGCAGGCGCTCGGCCCAGTCGGCCACGCTAGCCGGCTGCGCCCAGCTGGCGGCCAACCCTGCCAGCGTGTCGTACAGCGCGGCCAGGCTGGCCAGCTTGTCGGCCAACTGGCCCTGGGCTGCGCTGTCCGGCAGCAGGCCGGCAAACAGCGGCGCGCCGTCGCCAGCCAGGCTGGCCGGCAGCATGGTGCCCAGCAGCAGGCGGTCCAGCCCCCAGCGCCAGGTGTGGGTGGCGTCGGCCGGCAGCCCCAGCGCTGCCTTGTGCGCGGCGTCGCGGCCCCAGCGGATGCCGGCGCGGCGCACCCAGGCGGTGAGCAGGCTGACGTCGTCGTCGCCCAGGCCGAAGCGTGCCAGCAACGGGGCACAATCGAGCAGCGCCAGCACTTCGCTGGCTTCGAAGCGGCCGTCCACCAGCTGCAGTACCTTGCCGAAGGTGGCCAGTAGCGGCACTTCGCGCGCCAGGCGGCGGTCGGCAATGCTGTACGGGATGGACGGCGCGTCGTCGCGGTAGCCGAACACGGCGTCGATATACGGCGCGTAGGCGTTGATGTCGGGGGTGAGCACGGCGATGTCGGCCGGCGTCAGCGACGGATCGGCGGCCAGCATCGCCAACAGCTGATCCTTCAGGATTTCCAGCTCGCGCATCGGGCTGTGCGCGATGTGGCAGACGATGGAGGCATCGCCGGGCTGATGCGGTGCCGGCTGCTGCGACGGCGGCGTCAGGGTAAGGATGTCGTGCTGCAGCCGCGCCAGCAGGCTGTCGCTGTCGGGTGCCATGAAGGCAGACACCGGCTCGCCGACACCGCCGGCAATCTCGTCGAAAAAGTCGCGCCCTTGCTGGCCCAGCGACGCCAGCAGCGGGTGACCGCTGGCCGCGGCGGCGTCGCCGAACAGGTCGCCCTGCGGCGCGCGGGCGCGCAGGTCGCCCCAGTAGGCCTCGCTGGGGTTGAGCAGGAACACGTTGACCTCGGTAAGCTGCGCCATGCGTTGCAGCAAGGCCAGGTACATCGGCGCCAGCGTGGCAATGCCGAATACCGATACCCGCTGCGGCAGGTGCTCGCGGCGCAGGCCGGCAAAGAAGTCGTCCAGCATCATCACGCGGTGGCGGCCGGGCACGTCGGCGGCCAACTGCTGCCACAGCGCGGCCTGCCACGCTTCGTCGTCGCCCAGCCCCAGCAGGCGGCCGGCTTCCCAGGCGCGAATCCAGTCCGGGCGGAACACCAGGTATTGGTCGTAGATGTCGGCCACTTTACCGGCCAGCTCAAAACAGGCCAGCGGGCCGCCTTCCAGATAGCGTTGCAGCGGGGTGAACGGCTCGCCGGACAGCGTGGGCAGTACGTCTACCAGCCGCCAGGCCAGCACCTCCGGCGCAAACGCCGACTTGGGCGGCAGCTCGGGCAGCACGGTTTTCATCAGCCGCCAGGCAAAACCGGCCGGCAGCACGTAATCGAGGTTGGCCGCCAGCCCGCGCTGGCGCGCCAGATTGAGCGTGAGCCAGCGCCCCATGCCCCGGCTTTGCACGATGATGCGCTCGGGCGCGAACGGATCGTCCAGCGGGCTGTCTGTGAGGTGGCTGTACAGGATGCCCAGGGCTTCTAGGCGGTTGGATTGATACAGGTTCAGCGGCATGGCACAGCTATGGCGAAGGCATCGATGCCGGCAGTGTAGCATTCTGCTGCCTGTTCAAACCGCTATCATGGCGGCCAACCTTTACCCCGGAAACACGAGATGGATTACCAGACTTTGAAACACGCCCACGCCGGCCTGGCCTACCTGTCGGTCAGCCTGTTTGCCGTGCGCGCCGCGTTGTCCTACCTGCGCCCGGCCGCGCTGCACACCCGTGCGCTGCGCATCACCCCGCACCTGATCGATACCGCGCTGCTGGCCGCCGCCATCACCTTGGCGGTGATGGCCGGGCTGTCGCCGCACAACCAGCCGTGGCTGGCGGCCAAGCTGGTTGCCCTGCTGGCGTACATCGCGCTGGCCAGCATCGGCCTGAAACGGCTGCAAGGATCGCCGTGGCGCGCCGTGGTGCTGCTGGCAGCGCTGGCGATGCCGCTCTACATGATTGCAGTGGCCAAGACCAAGCTGGTGTGGCCATTCTAGGCTGCTGGCAGAAATGCCGTTTGCACAACCATGCCAGGCAGATAAAATGTTGCCATCACGCTTCGATGACGACACAAAATGAAAACAACTTCTCTTGGCTTGCTGCTGGCCACCACGCTGCTGACCGCTTGTGGCGGTGGCGGTGGTGGGAACAACAGCGCAAGTCAGACCAGTATTGATACTGCCGGCAATGCTTACACAGCGGTCCCCGCTGTTACCAGCAACGGCACAAGCAATTGCAACGCGCTACAGCCGGCGACGGCCATTGCACAGTTGGGGGAAGGCTATTCGAGCCAGCAATGGCACCTGCAGCCAACGGCGCTTGCCTTGGAAAATACCTGGCTTGCGGGCAATACAGGCCAGGGTATCGTGGTATCGGTCGTGGACGATGGGGTGGAACTGAATCATGAAGACCTGGCCAGCAATGTGCTGACCGGACAATCGCGCAATATCGTTGATAACGGTAAAAGCGCCGCTGACCCCAGCCCAACCTTGACGAGCAACGATCACGGCACTGCAGTGGCTGGCCTCATTGCGGCAGCGGCGAACGGTAAAGGTGTGCTGGGGATCGCCCCCAATGCCAAGCTAGTCGCACACAACCTGCTCGCGGCCAATGGCAGCTCCGACCTGCAGGACGCAGCGGCCATGCTGCATGCCAATGATGTCGTGTCGGTTGTGAATAACAGTTGGGGCAGTACAGACGGCACCGGTGAGCTGTATCCTGATGCAGGCACCCTGTGGCGCCAGAGCGTTATCAACGGTGCCACCCAAGCGCGTTGCGGACGCGGCCTGGTGTACTTCATCGCAGCGGGCAATGGCGGCGAGCCCAGTAGTGCCACTTACGAGCGTAGCAATTACGACTATCTCAACAACCACCCGATGATGATGACTGTCGGATCGATCAACGAGAATGGGTCAGCGTCTTCCTTTACAGAGCCCGGCAGCAATGTCCTGATCGCCGCTGAAGGCGGTACAAATATTGCCAGCACCAGACTGCTGACAACAGCACTAAGCCAGACCGGTAACCTCGGCAACAACAAACAGTACCGCAACAACTTTGCCGGCACGTCGGCTGCCACACCGTTGGTGAGTGGTACTGCCGCGCTGATGCTTCGGGCCAACCCCATGCTTAGCTGGCGCGACATCCGCTGGATTCTGGCCAGCACCGCACGTACCGATCTGGAAACCCCGAAGTTTCCCTCTGCCATTGGTAATGGCAATTTTACCTACCGCACCGGCTTTGGCCGTCTCGACAGCAATGCGGCAGTGACGATGGCACGTACTTTTAGCGGCCTGCCAGCATTACGGAAATGCGAGGCTAGCTCGTCACCCAACTTGTCCATTCCGGATGACAGCTCCGAAGTCAGCACTACCCTGACCCTGAACAGCTGCAGCATCAACACCATTGAGTTTGTTGAAATCACACTGGCCATACCGGATGCCGCCAGTAGCAGTGATATGGATATAACGCTGGATAGCCCGAACGGACGTAGCAGCATGCTTGCCATGCCCCGTTCTTGCTATGGTCAGCCAGGATGGATGCCAAGCTCGAGACGATGCAGTGTACCGATGAATCCATTTACCTTTGGTTCGGTACGCCATCTGGGGGAAAGCTTTGGCTCCGGCAACTGGAAACTCCGCCTGAGTGATACCCGTCGTATCTACAGAGAGGGCGGTGTACAGGTCAACGAAGCACCCGCCACGCTCAATAGCTTGCGCATTACCGTTTGGGGGCACTGAAAGATGATGTCAAATCACACACTCGGCCTCGGCCTGGCAGTCTTGCTGCTTACCGCCTGCGCCCACGCTACGCCACCGAATTATCAATGGCATGAAAATGGCCAAACGCGCCAAGGCTGGCTAGACCTGCAAAACGGGCTCGACACCAGTAGCGGCCAAGCCATCCCCAAACCCTACCCTGCTACCAGCCGCAGCAAGTCTGCGCTTGGCATACCACGCGACAGCAAGCTGCTACCTATCGTACGTCTGGGCAACGCGGCCGATGCCCCCTACCTGGTCCCTGCCGGGGGTGTCATCGTGCAAAGCAATAATCCGGCGGCCTTACAAACCTGGGCTGCACAGCGCCAATTAAAAGCCAGCCCGGCGGGTATCGACGGCTATTGGCATATCAATACCGCACCCGGCAATGACAGCCTGGAGGCCGCCACAGCCTTGGCCACACTGCCAGGTGTACAAAGTGCCAGTCCAGACTGGGTAAGGCCACGCCAGCGCCGCTAGCATGGTTGGACTGACTACGTCTGAGGCATCCTCCATACCCTGGCAAGGGGGTGCCCAGACGTTTTTCATTGCAGCAGCGCCAAGCCCTGATGACGCCAACACCGGCTCGTCACAAAAAAAAAACGGCTGGCACAAGGCCAGCCCAGGATGGACAACGATGGGTCCCGGCCACGCCGGGGCCATGGGAGAAAAGCACGTCCTGCCTTACACCCCCAAACGGTCACGCATGCCGTACCACCAGGCGCCCAGCGTCAGCATCGGCACCCGGAACAGGCGCCCGCCCGGGAACGGGTAGTGCGGCAGGCTGGCAAAGGCATCAAAGCGCTCACTCTGGCCACGGATGGCTTCGGCCATGATGCGGCCAGCCAGGTGGGTGTAGGTGACGCCGTGGCCGCTGCAGCCTTGCGAGTAGTAAATGTTGTTGCCGATGCGGCCAGCCTGCGGCAGGCGGGTCAGCGTTAGCGAGAAATTGCCGGTCCAGCCGAATTCGATCTTCACGTCTTTCAGCTGCGGGAAGGTCTTCAGCATTTTGGGGCGGATCAGGCTTTCGATCTGGCCCGGGTCGCGCGCACCGTACACAGTACCGCCGCCGTACAGCAGACGGTTGTCGCCGGTGAGGCGGTAGTAGTCCAGCAGGAAGTTGCAGTCTTCCACGCAGTTGTCGCCCGGCAGCAGGCTGCGCGCCAGGTCGGCTGGCAGCGGCTCGGTAGTAATTACCTGGGTGCCGCACGGCAGGGTCTTCTCGGCCAGTACCGGAATGAGGTTGCCCAGGTAGGCGTTGCCGGCCACCACCACAAAGTTGGCCGTCACCTGGCCTTGCGCGGTTTTCACCACCGCCGGCTCGCCGCGTACCACCTCGGTCACCGCCGATTGTTCGTAAATGCGGCCGCCCAGCGATTCGAACGCGGCCGCTTCGCCCAGCGCCAGGTTCAGCGGGTGGATGTGGCCACCCCAGTGGTCCAGCAGCGCGCCGACGTACTGGTCGGACTGCACGATGCGGCCCATGCCGGCCTTGTCCACCATCTCGATGCCGGTATGGCCAAAGCTTTCCCACAGCCGGCGCTTGGCGTCCAGCTCGTCCAGCTGCTTGTGGGTGAAGGCAGCAAACACGTTGCCGTCCTTCAGGTCACACTGGATGTTGTACTTGGCGATGCGCTCGCGGATGATCTTGCCGCCCTCGAAGGCCATGGCGCCCAGGCGTTTGGCGGCTTCCTTGCCGTGGCGCGCCTCGATCACGTCCATATCGCGGCTGTAGCTGTTAACGATCTGGCCGCCATTGCGGCCGGACGCGCCCCAGCCAACGCGGGCGCTTTCCAGCACCACCACGCTGAAACCGGCTTCAGCCAGGTGCAGGGCGGTGGAGATGCCGGTGTAGCCGGCGCCGATGACGCAGACGTCTGCGCGCACACTGCCCGCCAGTGCCGGGCGTGCCGGGCTGGGGTTGGCAGAATGGGCGTAATAGGAATGGGTGTGTTCGATGCGCTGGCTCATGATGTATGTCATCCATTTTTTAAACACTGGCGTGCAGGTGACGCCGGTTTATGGGCTGATTATGCGCAAGCCTTTGCCGTTTGTCTAATATGTTAAACGCCAATGACGCAAATGTCATCGCCGGCGTGATGCCGGCGCACCACAAGAAAAAGCCGGCAAGCCCCAGGCCAGCCTTGCGGCCAACGGTGGGCTTGCCGGCTGTGCCGGGCCAACCAGGTTTACATGGTGAGGTGCATGCGCAGCGCCTCGCGCTTGGCGGACAGGTCCACCCCCGGCAGGTCAGCAATGATGTCCGGGTGATCCAGCAGCTTCTCGACGGCGAAGTCCACGAACACGCGGGTACGCGGGGCAATGTGATCGCGGTGCGGGAAGCAGATATAGATTGAGCGCTCCATCGACACGTAGTCGGTCAGCACTGCCTGCAGGCGACCAGCGCGAACGTCGGCCAGCACTTCGTGGCCCGGCAATTGCGCCACGCCCAGGCCCAGGCGGGCCATTTCCACTACCGAATCCACGTCATTGACGGTGTAGGTACCGGTCACTTCCAGCGGAATACGCTCGCCATTGCGTTCGAATTCCCATTTGTACAGCCGGCCGGAGGTGGGGAACTGGAAGTTGATACAGTCGTGCGCCGACAGCTCTTCCGGGCTACGCGGCTTGCCGTGTTCGGCCCAGTAGGCCGGCGATGCCACCACGTACTGCGGAATGTGCGCCAGGTGACGCGCCACCATGCGGCTGTCCGGCATCATGCCGACGCGCACGCCCACGTCGTAACCATCTTCGATCAGGTCGCTGAAATGATCGTCCATACCAAAGAACACTCGGATCTTCGGATAACGCTGGCAGAATTCTTCCATCAGCGGCAGGATGAAGCGTCGACCGAAAGCATTAGGCAAACTGATGCGCAGATGACCGGCAGGCTCGTCACGGCTGGCCTTCAGCTGATTGATGGCCGAGTCCAGGTTGTTGACCGGGCCGCGGCACTGCGCGTAGAAGCGGCGGCCGTCTTCAGTCAGCGTCAGCTGGCGGGTGGTGCGGTTGAACAGGCGCACTTCCAGCTCCTGCTCCAATCGCGCAATGCTCTGGCTGACGGCAGCAGGCGAGACGCCCAGCTTGCGAGCGGCATCGGAAAAGCTGCCATTCTCGGCAGTGGTCATGAAGACCATAAGCGCTTTTAATGTATCCATCGGGCTATCTCGCAAATGACATATTCAGGGCGGCAAATGCCACCCGATTTGAAAATGGTGCCAGTATAAAGTTCGGCAAAATTGACACTATCGCTGACAAATAATAGGACAAAATCAGATTCACTTAAAGATATTTTCGACTTTCCTGTCAAATGACGATTTACCACGCCGCATCGCAACAAACTACCCGCCGTTCAGCCAGTTGGCACCGTCCTATCAGCCAGTTTGCAACCTGATGCAGATTTGCAACAGCCAGGCACAGCGCAAAGCCTGATTTCGTGTTACCGCAATACCGCACCAGATAGCAGCCATGCATTTTACTCATGCCAAAAGCAAGAAATGTTGGGTTGCCTTGTCCCCTTGGTTAAGATAGCCCCTCAACACAAAAAACATACAAGGGGAACAGTATGTCGAAAGGTATTCCTTTTGCGTCTGGCTCAATCTCCGCGGGTCTGTCACACGCTCAACTCAGCCAGTTGCTGGAATGGATCCACGGCCTGCCGCAAATGGCAGACGAGAGAGAAATGCACACCTTCCTGCAGGCGCTTGGCAAGGAAGCCGAGGTATCAGCCCTGTGGATTATTCATGGTCAGGCCACACCGCAAGGCTGGCAGGCCAGCCCGCGCAGCTTCGGTCAGCCGGCAGCCTGCCACAGCCACGACTGGCAGCGCCTGCCGGACGATATCGGCCAGCAGGTGCAATTCAGCTGGTTGCCCCACACCAGCCCGGCAACCGCCTGCTTTGCGCTGCAACGCGACGGCTTTGCCACGCTGCTGTACGTACAACCGCGCATGGCTGACGACGCCGCCACGCTGCGCATGCTGGGCAGCCTGCTGCCGCACCTGCACCCCACACTGCAGCGTCTGGCGCCGGCCGCCGCTGGCAGCAACCCGCTGTCGCACCGTGAAAAAGACATCTTTCACTGGATGATGCGTGGCAAAACCAACTGGGAAATCGCCACCATCCTCGATATCAGCGAGCGCACGGTGAAATTTCACGCGGCCAACATCATCCGCAAACTGGAAGCCAACAACCGCACCCACGCCATCGTGCTGGGCATCCAGAAAGGCTTGGCGGCCTGAGCAGGCTCCGGGCAGGACATCGCCCTATCCGGCCGTGCTTGACGTTCGTCAACGCACGGCTGTTTTGCGCTGGTCAGAATCGTGCTCCTGCTCTAACCACCCCGAAAGCACGCATGTCCCGCTCTCTCTTTTCCCCGCTTGTCATCCGTGGCCGTGAACTCCTGCCCATCGTGCAGGGGGGCATGGGCGTCGGCATTTCTGCCAAGCAGCTGGCCGGTGCCGTGGCCCGCGCCGGTGGCGTCGGCACCGTGGCCAGCGTGGACCTGCGCCACCTGCACGACGACCTGATGGCCGACGCGGCCAACCAGCAGGGGCAGGACGGCATCAACCGCCTGAACCTGATCGCGCTGGACCGCGAAATCAAAGGGGCACTGACGCGTGCCGAAGGCCACGGCATGGTAGCCGTCAACGTGATGAAAGCCGTGGACAACCACGCCGCACTGGTACGCCAGGCGTGCGAGTCGGGTGCCCACGCCGTGGTGATGGGCGCCGGCCTGCCGCTGGACCTGCCCGAAATGACCGCCAGCCACCCCGACGTGGCGCTGATCCCTATCCTGTCCGAGTCGCGCGGCATCGGCATTGTGCTGAAGCGCTGGATGAAAAAGGGCCGCCTGCCGGACGCTATCGTCATCGAGCACCCCAACCACGCCGGTGGCCACCTGGGTGCCGCCCGTATTGGCGACGTCGGCGATGCCAAGTTCGACTTCGCCCGCGTGCTGGAAGAAACCTTCGAGCTATTCAAAGGGCTGGGGCTGGAGCGCGAGCGCATTCCGCTGATCGTGGCAGGCGGCGTCAACAGCCACGAGAAGGTGCAAACCTACCTCAACGGCTACGGCGCCAGCGGCGTGCAGATCGGCACCGCGTTTGCCGTCACCAGCGACGGCGACGCCCACATCAACTTCAAGCGCACGCTGGCCGGTGCCAGCCGCGACGACATTGCCGAGTTCATGTCGGTAGCCGGCCTGCCGGCGCGCGGCGTGCTGACGCCGTTCCTCAAAAGCTACCTCAAGCGCGAGGACAAGCTGCAGGCCAACGCCAAGGCCGACCCGGCACGCTGCACGCAGGCGCTGAACTGCCTCACCGTGTGCGGCCTGCGTGATGGCCTGGCCAAGGTGGGCCAGTTCTGCATCGACCTCAAACTGGCGGCCGCCTTCCGTGGCGAAGTCAGCAAGGGGCTGTTCTTCCGCGGCGCCGACCCGCTGCCGTTTGGCGACGCCATCCGCAGCGCCAGCGAAACCATCCACTACTTCCTCACCGGCGAAAAACCGCTGGACCTGCAGCCGGCCTGAACGGCAAGCGCTGCGCACCCTGCGGCCAACCTTGCCCCTGCTGCTGCAGCGTGGTCAGGGTTGGCCGCATTTGTTACAGTGCGGTACTACCCGTCATGTAACCCTCTTACTACGCCCTGCCATGACCGCGTTTACCAGCTGTAACCCCGCCTCCGGCGAAGTCGTGTTCACCCGCCCCGTCAGCAGCAGCGAACAGCTGACCAGCCAGTTGGCCACCCTGCGCCACGCCCAACACCGCTGGGCCCACCTCGATACCGCCACCCGGGCGGCGCGCCTGCTGCGGCTGGCCGACACCCTCAGCGCCCATCGCCACGCGCTGGCCGCGCTGGTATCGCTGGAAGTGGGCAAGCTGGAGCGCGAATGCTTGGCCGAGATCGACAAGTCGGCACAGCTGATCCGCTACTACGCCGAGCTGGCGCCGGCGCTGCTGGCGCCCAAAGACATCCCCACCCAGGCCAGCCGTAGTGGCGTGGCGTTCGAGCCGCTGGGCCTGGTACTGGCCATCATGCCGTGGAACTACCCGGTGTGGCAGGTGCTGCGCTTTGCCGTGCCGGCGCTGATGGCCGGCAACGGCTGTCTGGTGAAACCGGCGCCGTCGGTGCCGCAATGCACGGCGCTGCTGCTGGATATCGTGCGCGAAGCCGGGCTGGACGTACTGGACGTGGCCTGGATCAACCACGACCTGGCCGAAGACGCCATCAAGGGCTGCGACGCGGTGGCGTTTACCGGCTCCACCAGCGCCGGCCGCCAGGTAGCGGCCATGGCTGGCCGCCACCTGAAGAAAACCGTGCTGGAGCTGGGCGGCAGCAACCCGTTCATCGTGCTGGCCGACGCCGACATCGACGCCGCTGCGCAAGAAGCCGCCCACTCGCGCTACCGCGACGCAGGCCAGAGCTGCAACGCCGCCAAGCGCATGATCGTGGTACCCGAAATCGCCGACGCCTTCGTGGCGCGCTTTCTGCAACACGTGGCAGCGCTGCGCCCCGGCCACCCGGCCGACGACCACACCACGCTGGCGCCGCTGGCACGCGCCGATTTGCGCGAGGCGCTCCACGCCCAGGTGCTGGACGCGGTCAGCCACGGCGCCAGCCTGCTGGCCGGCGGCGTG
Source organism: Vogesella urethralis (assembly GCF_007644045.2). Lineage (GTDB taxonomy): Bacteria > Pseudomonadota > Gammaproteobacteria > Burkholderiales > Chromobacteriaceae > Vogesella > Vogesella urethralis. The sequence goes on along the minus strand of NZ_VMDW02000058.1, from coordinate 41,006 downwards.
ATGCCCCACGGTGCCGGCTTCTTCTACCCGGCCACGGTGCTGGACCACGTCACACCGGCTTGCCGCGTGTACCAGGAAGAAGTGTTCGGCCCGGTGGCTAGCATCCTGCGTGCCCGCGACGAGGCCGACGCGCTGCGGCTGGCCAACGACACGCCGTTCGGCCTGGGCGCCAGCATTTTCAGTGCCGATGTGGAACGCGCCTGGCAGCTGGGCCGCGACATCGAAGCCGGCGCCGTGTTCATCAACCGTTACACCAGCTCCGACCTGCGGCTGCCGTTTGGCGGCGTGAAGGCTTCCGGCTACGGCCGCGAGCTGTCCGAGTTCGGCCTGTACGAGTTCGTCAACGTCAAAACCTACTGGCAGAAATGAACCGGCGCGCAAGCGTGCGGTCGCACCGCACTGTTGCCCTCACCTTGCCGCCACCATGCTGTCTTCCCGCCCCCGCTCTCTTAAAAATTCGCCCCGCAGCAGCTGGCTGCGCATCGCGCTGGCCGCGCAGCAATTGCAGCACGGCACGCTGGCCGACGTCATCGGCCGCCACCCGCGCCAGCAGCTGACCTGGCTGGGCCTGTTAGCCGCACCCTTGCTGCTGCCGGTGGCCATTCCGGGCATGGCCACCACCGTCGGTGCCTTCTGCCTGCTGGTGGCGCTGTCGCTGCTGCTGGGCAAGCCGCTCGCGCTGCCGGGCTGGCTGGGGCGCCGCCAGGTGCCGGATGCGCTGCACGGCCCGCTACACCGCGTCCTGCACCGCCTGGCCGGCGTGCTGGGCCGCATTAGCCAACCCCGCCTGCTGGCTCTGAGCAGCCCGCGCTGGCGGCTGCCCAACGCGCTGATGCTGGCGCTGGCCGGCGCGTCGATGATGACGCCGATGCCGCTGGTATCGTTCGACAACGTGGTGCCTGCCGCCGCCATCGCGCTGCTGGCCTGGGGCCTGCGCGTGCGGGACGGCGGCCTGCTGCTAGCCGGCTACGTCACCACGGTGCTGGCCTGGCTGTACGTGGGCCTGCTGTGGTGGGCAGGCGCCGAAATCCTGCTGTGGCTAAGCCAACGCCTGCCAAGCGGCTGGCTGTAAGCGGGCGCCAGGGCTGCCAAGGCGAGGCCTTGGGCGTATGATCGTGCTTTTACGCATCCGCCTCTGGCACAGGACCCCTCATGAGCACTATCACCCTGTTCGGCAACCGTCTGTCCGGCCACAGCTATAAAGTCCGCCTGGCCCTGGTACTGGGCGATGTGTCGCACGAATACCGCCACGTGTCGCTGCACTTGCCGCGCGAAGAGCGCGAGCCTGAATTCCGCGCCGCCAGCCGCTGGGACGAAGTTCCGGCCCTGGTGGTAGACGGCGTGCCGATGGTGCAATCCAACGCCATCCTGCAATGGCTGGCCGAAAGCGAAGGCGTACTGGCCGGCCAGCCCGGCGAGCGCCAGGGCATTCGCGAATGGCTGAGCTGGGAAGCCAACCGCATCGGGTTTTCGCTGCCCAACCTGCGCTACTCGCGCCTGTTTTCGCCGCTGGACCCGGGCGCCGAAGCGTGGATGGAAACCCGTACCCGCCGCGACCTGGACGTGCTGGACGCCCACCTGGCCAAGCAGGACTACCTGCTGCCCAGCGGCCTGACCATCGCCGACCTGTCCTGCAGCGGCTACCTGTGGCTGATCGAAGACGCCGGCCTGACGCTGGACGCCTGGCCGCATGTCGCCGCCTGGCTGGCGCGCATTGCCGCGCAACCGGGCTGGGAGCCGATCGCCACACTGATGGCGCCGGACTTCCACGAGTAAACCCTGCCGTGGCGCCGCCGCAGCGCATCTGGCTTCAGCGCGAGGCCCCGGCCAAGCCGGCGCCGGGGGCACCGTGCAACGGCTGTGGCGTATGCTGTGCCGCCGCGCCCTGCCCGCTGTCACGGCTGCTGCTGGCGCATCGCCACGGCCCGTGCCCGGCGCTGCAATGGCAAACCGCGGGTAGCCGCTACGGCTGCGGCCTGCTGCTGGCGCCGCGTCACTACCTGCGCTGGCTGCCTGCGCTGGCCCAGCCGCTGTTCCTGCGCCTGGCGCGCCGCTATCTGGCCATTGGCCACGGCTGCGATGCCTATGTCGAGGCCTACCCCGAACCGGAAACCGAAGATGACTGATCTGCACGCCCGCCTGGCCGCCATCGTGGGTGCGGCCAACCTGCTGACCGACCCGCACGACCTGGCCCCGGCGGTCACCGACATGCGCGGCCGCTATAGCGGCCGGCCACTGGCGATGGCGCTGCCGGCCAGCCGCGATGAGGTCTCGGCCTTGGTGCGCCTGTGCGCGGCCGAAGGCATCGCCATCGTGCCGCAAGGCGGCAACACCTCTACCTGCGGCGCCGCCACGCCGGATGGCAGCGGCCGCCAGCTGATCATCGGCCTGCGCCGCATGCAGCGCGTGCGCCATATCGATGCGGCCAACCAGTCCATCACCGTGGACGCCGGCTGCACGCTGGCCCAGGTACAGCAGGCGGCTGCCGGCGTGGGGCGGCTGTTTCCGCTGTCGCTGGCCAGCGAGGGCAGCTGCCAGATCGGCGGCAACCTGTCCACCAACGCCGGTGGCCTGGCGGTGCTGCGCTACGGCACCATGCGCGAGCTGACGCTGGGGCTGGAAGTGGTGCTGCCGGACGGCACGCTGCTGGACGCGCTGTCCGCGCTGCGCAAGGACACCACCGGGCTGGACGTGAAGCAGCTGTTCATCGGCGCAGAAGGCCAGCTGGGGCTGATTACCGGCGCCACGCTGAAACTGTTTGCGCTACCTACCGCCTACAGCACCGCGCTGCTGGCGGTAGACAGCGCCGAGGCCGCCATTGCCACGCTGAACGCGTTGCAGGCACGCTTTGGCGACCGCCTTACCACCTTCGAGATGATCTCCGAACCCTGCCAGCGCATCTCCGAGCGACACAAGCCCGGCTGCATGCCGTTCTTTGCACCATGGGCGCTGCTGGTGGAGCTGTCCGATGGCGGCGAGCCGGCCGCGCTGCAAGCCAGCTTCGAACAGTGGCTGGGTCAGCAAGACTTCCGCGACGGCGTGCTGGCGCAAAGCGAAGCCGAACGCGCCAGCCTGTGGCAGCTGCGCGAAGACATCTCCGACATGCAAAAGCGCGAAGGCCCCAGCATCAAGCACGATATCGGCGTACCCAGCTCGGCCATCCCGGCCTTCCTGGCCAGCTGTGGTGATGCGCTGGAGGCGGCCTTCCCCGGCGTGCGCATCGTCGCCTTCGGCCACGCTGGCGACGGCAACCTGCACTACAACATCAGCTATACCCGCCCTGGCAACGCCGAGCTGTTTGCCGACGAAGACGCGGTGAACGCCATCGTCTACGAGCACGTCTACCGCTACCGCGGCACCTTGGCCGCCGAACACGGTGTCGGCCAGCTGAAGGCGCACTGGCTGCAACGCTACAAAGACCCGGCCGCGCTGACGCTGATGCGCGGCATCAAGCAGCTGCTGGACCCGCAAGGCCTGATGAACCCGGGGCGCTGGCTCTAGCATTACCTGCTCTTATGCGTTGCATGCACGCATCTTATTGATAGTAAACGATTGAAATAGCATTGTGCTTTCAGGACAAATGGCTATCCTGAGGAGTGAATCCATCACTAACAGGTAAGCGCATGGCCACCGAACCCGACCCACAGCTGCTGATCACCAGCCTGCTGGAGACGGCCCCGATCGGCATTGCGGTGCTGGACGCCGAGTGCCGCTACCTGCACATCAACGCCTTGCTGGCCGCCTCCAACGGGCTGCCGGCAGCCGCCCATATCGGCCAGCGGCCGCGAGACGTGCTGCCGGACGCCGGCCCCGGGCTGGAAACCATCATGCAGGCGGTGCTGGCCAGCAACCAGGCGCGCACCCGCTTTGCCGCCTGTGCCGAGATCCCGCCCGGCTCCGGCAAATTGCGGCACTGGGAAGCCAGCTATCACCCGCTGCCGGGGCGCGACGGCCAGCCAGCCGGCATCATCGCCATGGTGGAGGACGTCACCGTCCGCCACGAAGCCGAGCGCCTGCAACGCGAAAACGACGCCCACGTCCGCCGCGTGCTGGACAACCTGTTCACCTTTGTCGGCGTACTCAGTCCGGACGGCACCCTGCACAGCGCCAACCGTGCACCGCTGGAAGCCGCCGGCATCCGCATGAGCGATGTGTACGGGCTGAAATTCTGGGATTGCTACTGGTGGAGCTACGCCCCGCACGTCCAGGCCCAGCTGGAGCACGCCGTGATGCAGGCCGCCTGTGGCGAGGTGTCGCGCTTTGACGTGGTGGTCCGCATGGCTGGCGACAGCCGCTTGCCGATCGACTTCATGCTGGCGCCGTTACGCGACGAGCACGGCCAGATCACCCACCTGATCGCCTCCGCCATCGACATCAGCGCCCGCAAGCGCAGCGAAGACGCGCTGCGCCAAAACGAAGCCCTGCTGCGCGAAGTGGTCGAGGCCATCCCCGACGGGCTGATGATGATCGATAGCCAGGGGCTGATCCGGCTGGTGAACCAGCGCATGGAAAGCCTGTTCGGCTACCCGCGCGCCACGCTGCTGGGGCAGCACTTCGACTATCTGCTGCCGGAAACCCTGCGCGAGTCGCACCGAGCCCGGGTACAGCACTACATGCAAGCCCCTGCCAGCCGGGATATCGCCAGCAGCCAGGTGCTGCAGGCCCGGCGCCGCGACGGCAGCCTGTTTCCGTGCGAGATCGGCCTGACACCTTTGCTGGTGGGCGGCAAGCCGCACGTGCTGGCGTCGATCACCGACATTACCGAGCGCTATCAGGCGCGACAGGCCATCGAACAGGCGCTGCAGGAAAAAACCGCGCTGCTGGGCGAGGTGCACCACCGCGTCAACGACAACCTGCAGGTGATCTCCAATCTGCTGCAATTGCAGGCGCGCCACGCCAGTGCCGAAGTGCAGGCCGCGCTGGCCGACAGCCAGAACCACGTGCGCGCCATGGCGCTGATCCACCAGCTGCTGTACGAGCGCAAGGACTTCGCCCACTTGCCGCTGGGCGATTACCTGCACCGTCTGCTGCAACTGCTGCAACCGGCACACGGCGACATCCGGCTGCATTACCAGCCGGCGGCCAAGGAAGTGATGCTGGCGATGTCGCAGGGCATACCGCTGGGCTTGCTGGTCAGCGAGCTGATCAGCAACGCCATACACCACGCGTTTGCCAGCGGCCTGGGGGACATTTACCTGGACTTGCAACAAGACGGCGACACCACCTGCCTGGTGGTGCGCGACAACGGCTGCGGCCTGCCGGCCGGCAGCTACCCGGGCCCGGGCCGCTCGCTGGGGTTCCAGATGCTGCCCTTGCTGGCGCAATTACTGCATGCCAGCCTGGAATGCGATACGCCACCGGGCGGCGGCACGCGCTTTACGCTGCGCTTCCGGGTGGCAGCCGCGACGGCCACGGCTGGGGGCACGCCCGGATGACGGGCAAAAAAAAATCCCCTGGGATACTCCACAGGGGCCAACACGAGGAAGAAACATCTCGCCGGCTGGGCCGACACGATGCTTCGAGGGGCTAACACCACAAAAACCTTTCGGCTTGAGTGCGCTGCACAATTTAAGGCAATTACTCTAGATTGTCCATTGTTTTATCAGGGGATTGGCAATAAGTTCCGCTTGCACGTGGTGATTTTGTTCGCCAAGCAGGCTAAACAGACTGCATCAATCCCATAGGCATTGACCGCTACCGCAATCCAAGCAACTGGCAATCCGTCAAACAGCACAAGGGCTGCTTGCATGGCAAGCAGCCCTTGTGTTCACCACGCCAGCAGCCTGCCGGGCCGGTGCCTGTCTCAGTTCTTCACCGGCCGCTTGGCCAGCATGCGCTGCAGCGTGCGGCGGTGCATGTTCAACGCCCGGGCGGTGGCCGACACATTACCGTCGTGCTCGGCCAGCACGCGCTGCAGGTGCTCCCAGCTGACGCGCTTGAGCGACATCGGCTGCGTGGTGACGTCCTGCTCGGGGTTGGCCGCCACCTGGCCCAATGCGTTCAGGATGTCGTCGACACCGGCCGGTTTGGCCAGATAGTTGACCGCGCCCAGCTTCACCGCCTCCACGGCGGTGGCGATGCTGGCGTAGCCGGTCAAGACCAGAATCCGTGCCGCCGGGGCTTTTTCCAGCAACAGCGGCAGCAGGCGCAGGCCGCTTTCGCCGGCCAGGTTGAGGTCGAGGATAATGTGCGGCGGCGGCGCCGCCGCAACTTCGCCCAGCGCCGCATCGGGGTTGGCCGCATGGCGTACGGCATAGCCGCGCCGCGTCAGGCTGCGCGCCAGCACCGTGGCAAAGGCCACGTCGTCGTCGATGATCAGCAAGTCGTTCATGGGGTTTCCAGTGGCAAGCGCAAGGTGGCGCAGACGCCGCCCTGCGGGTCGTTATCCAGGTTCAGTTCGCCGCCCAGGTGCGACAGCGTCACGTGCGACAGCATCACCCCCAGGCCCAGGCCGGCCGGCTTGCTGCTGTCCAGCGGCGCCAGGCCGGCACGCGCCAGTTGCGCAGGGCTGAGGCTGCCGCGCCGGTTGCGGATCTGCAAGGTCAGCCAGCCATCGTCGCTGGCGACGGTCAGCTCCACTTCGCCGCCGCCGGCTTCCGCCGCATTGTTCAGCAGATTGAAAAAGGCCGGCCAGAAGCGCGGGTCGAACGCCACCGCCGGGCCACCGTGGTGTAAACCATGGCGCAGCAGCTTCACGTCCGGGCGGCTGGAATGCCAGCCCTGCAGCCGCTCGTCCAGCGCCTCGCATAAGGGCTGCGGCGCCGGCCGGCTTTCAGCGCCGGCTTTCAGTCGCGCCAGCGCTTCGCGGCACACCGCCAGCTGGCCGTGCATCAGCTGCAGGTCCTGCACCAGCTCGGGTGGCGTGGCGTAGCTGGCCTGCATGTCTTCGCACAGCAGGGTCAGCGTATTGAGCGGGGTGGACAGCGTGTGCGCCGCCCCTGCCGCCTGCACCCCCAGCGCCACCAGCTGTTCGTCGCGCAGCTGCGCCTCGCGCGCGGCGGCCAGCGCCGCTTCGCGCTGCGCCAGTTGCCAGGCGAGGTAGGACACAAAGCCGGTCAGCAGCGTCACCGACACCGCAAAGGTGATCCACATCCCCACCAGGTGCAGCTGGAAGGCGTAGGCGGCATCGTCACCGGCCAGCGGCCACGGCAGGTGCCAGACAAACAGCAGGCCGTAAGCCATCAGGCTGACGATGGCCAGCCCCCAGGCCCGCGCCGGCGGCAGCAGCAAGGCGCCAAACAGCACCGGCGGCAAATACAGCGAAGCCAGCGGGTTGGCCGCACCGCCGGTCAGCGCCAGCATTTCGGTCAGCACCGCGATATCGGCCAGCAGGCCGATGGTAATCAGCTCGCGCGGCGGCAAGCCGCGCCGCGCCAGCCAAGGCGTCAGCAGATTCAGCAGCGCCAGCGTCAGCCACGCCTGCCCCAGCAAGACCAACGGCAGCACCAGGCCGGCCAGCTGGCCCAACACGATCAGCAATAGCGCGGCCAGCAGCATGGCCCAGCGCAGTTGCAGCAGGCGCTGCTGCACCAGTTCGAGGTTGGCCGCAAACAGGGCCGGAAACACGGTAGGCATCATGGCGGCACTTTACCATCGCCATCGATAGTGGCGCAGCGCTGCGGCATTTTGTCGCGGCCACAAAAAAGAAAGCCACCCGTTCGCAGTGGGTGGCCTCAACTGTTCTAGTTCGCAAGCAGGGGCGCCCCCCTGCTGACCAGCAATGTAGCGCATGGCCGGCGGCGGCGGAATGCGACACCTTGCCGCAGGGGGGCTACAAGGCGGCGATCACCGCATCGCAGAACTGCGCAGTGCCGGCGCTGCCCCCCAAGTCCGGCGTGCATTCGCCGCCTGCCAGCACCTGCCGGACGGCCTGTTCCAGCCGGTTGGCTTCCTGCGGCTGCTGCCAGTGGTGGCGCAACAGCATGGCCAGCGACAGCAGGCTAGCCACCGGGTTGGCCACGCCCTGGCCGGCAATGTCGGGCGCGCTGCCGTGTACCGGTTCGGCAATGGCCACGCCCTGCCCCAGGTTCAGCGACGCCGCCACGCCCAGGCCGCCGCCAAATGCCGCCGCCAGATCGGACAGGATGTCGCCGTACAGATTGGGCGCCAGCAGCACGTCGAACGCCTGCGGCGCCTGCGCCAGTTTCAGCGCGGCGGTATCCACCAGCATTTCGTCTACCTGCAGCTGCGGGTAACGCACCGCCACCTCGCGTGCGCAATCGCGGAACAGGCCGTCGCTCAGCGGCATGATATTGGCTTTATGCACGATGGTGACGCGGCGGCGCCCGGCCGCTGCGGCCAGCGCAAACGCGCTCTCGGCCACCCGCAGCGACGCAGCGCGGGTGATGCGCTTGATGGCGGTGGCGGTGTCGCCGTCGCTTTGCTCCTCGCCCACGTACAGGTCTTCGGTGTTTTCGCGCACCACCCACAGATCCACCCCCGGCAGGCCGCAGTCTGGCAGGCTGAGGGTTGGCCGCAGGTTGGCGTGGCAGCCCAGCAAGCGCCGCAACTGCACGATGGGCGAGCGGTAGCCGGCCACCGCCCGCGCCGGCGAGCTGACCGCGCCAAACAGCACCGCGCCGCACGCACGCGCCGCCGCCAGCGTGGCGTCCGGCAACGCCGTGCCCTGCTGCTGAAAGGTGGCCCAACCGGCGTCGGCGCTGACCGTTTGCAAGGCGGGCAGCAGGTGCTGCAGCACCCGTACTGCCTGCGGCACCACCTCGGCGCCAATGCCGTCACCGGCGATCACGCACAGTTTCATCACTGCTCTCCGTGTTGTTGTTGCAGGGCAACATAGCGCGCCGCGTGTAGGCGCGCAACTACAGGCTGTCCGACACCCTGACAGCCGCGTACGTGCTGCGTATCGAGAACTTATATCATTATATAAATTGACCAACATCAAAAAACGCAATAAAGACAGAACCTTTCCGTCCAAGCAGTTATTTGCAAGCTGCGGTAGAATGGCGGCTTGATGATTTTTGCCTGTATCCAAAGACAATCCACATGGCTACTCTTTCGACCGAAACCGTCCTGTCCGTCCATCACTGGAACGACACCCTGTTCAGCTTCACCTGCACCCGCGACCCGGGTCTGCGTTTCATCAACGGCCAGTTCGTGATGATCGGTCTGGAAGTGAACGGCAAACCGCTGATCCGTGCCTACTCGGTGGCCAGCGCCAACTGGGAAGAACACCTGGAGTTCTACTCCATCAAGGTACAGAACGGCCCGCTGACCTCGCGCCTGCAGCACCTGCAACCGGGTGACAAGGTGGTGATCTCCGGCAAGCCCACCGGCACCCTGGTGCAGGACAACCTGCTGCCGAACGCCAAGCACCTGTTCCTGCTGTCCACCGGCACCGGCCTGGCCCCGTTCATGTCCATCATCAAGGACCCGGAAGTCTACGACCTGTACGACAAGATCTTCCTGATCCACGGCGTACGCTGGGTCAGCGAGCTGGGCTACCACGACTACATCACCAAAGAGCTGCCGGCACACGAGTTCCTGGGCGAGATCATCAGCGAGAAGCTGGTGTACTACCCCACCGTTACCCGCGAACCGTTCGCCAACCAGGGCCGTCTGACCGACCTGATCAAGAGCGGCGAGCTGGCACAGCGCCTGGGCATTCCGCAGCTGAACCCGGAAACCGACCGCGCCCTGCTGTGCGGCAGCCCGGCCATGCTGGAAGACACCTGCCACATTCTGGAAGAGCTGGGCTTCAAGGAGTCGCCGCGCATGGGCGAGCCGGGCCACTTCGCCATCGAGCGCGCCTTCGTCGAGAAGTAAGCGCCGGTCTGCGGCCAACCCTGCCACACCCCGCCACGGCGGGGTGTTTTGCTTGGTGCAGCTACCGGCTTATCAGCCAGGCGGCAGGCTAGACGTGCCATAGCCCAGCCGCGTGGCCACGCCCAGCAGGAAATCCACCACCGCGCGTACCCGCGCCGAACGGTAACGATCGGCGTGGTACACCAGCCAGCTGGTGCCCTGGTAGCGGCCCAGCAGCTGCCAGTCCGGCAGCACCGCCAGCAGCCTGCCCTCGTCCAGCGCCTGGCGGGCGGTAAAGTCGGGCAGGCTGGCGATACCCATGCCCCACTCGGCGGCCTCGCGCCGCATCTCGCTGTGGTTGCTGGCGTAGCGGCCGCGCACGTTCACCACTACCCGTTCGTTGTCGCGCACCGCACACCACTCGTCGTCGCCGGCCTGCTCGGCCAGGTGCAGGCAGCTGTGGCGCACCAGTTCGGACGGGTGCTGCGGCGTGCCGTGCTGCGCAAGATAGGCCGGTGCGGCGTACAGCTTGGTACGCACCACCATGAACGGCCGCGCCACGTAGCCGGCGGGCGGGTCGCCCAGCCGCAGCGCGATGTCCACGCCGTCGGCGATCAGGTCGGCCGGCTGGTCGCTTACCTGCAATTCCAGCGCCAACTGTGGATAAGTCTGCAACAAGGCCGGTAGCTGTGGATGAATGATCTGGCGCAAGGCGGCCTTCGGTGCGGCCAACCTCACCCGCCCTGCCACGGTGCTGGCGTGCCGGGCGGCGCCGTCGCAAGCGGCACGGGCCGCGTCCAGCATGCTGCGCGCGTGGCGTACCACTTCCTGTCCGCCACTGGTCAGCCGTAGCCGGCGCGTGCTGCGCTCCAGCAGCGTCAGCCCCAGTGCCGCCTCCAGCCGCGCCATCTGCCGGCTGACCGCCGACGGCGTGCTGCCCTGCAGCCGTGCCGCCGCGCTGAACGAGCCGGCTTCCACCACGTCCACCAGCACTGCCAGGTCCGGCAGCAGCGGTAACAGTTCATTTGTTCTCATGGCGCACAAATCCTTTGCCTGAATGGCCGATTATCAGCCTGAATGACCAGTTTCATACTGGGCCACACCCAAGACAAGGAGAAATCATGCCCACCCGCCGCCCACTGCCGCCCGAGTTGCTATTGCTGCTGACTGCCGTGATCTGGGGCAGCAGCTACAGCATGGTGAAGACCGCGCTGGCCTACTACCCGGTGGCCGGCGTCATCGCCATCCGCTTTCTGCTGACCGCCGCGCTGCTGCTGCCGTACTGGCTGCGGCTGCCGGCGCCACAGCGTGCCGCCACGGTACGGGTAGCGCTGCCGACCAGCGTCGGCCTGCTGGCCATTTTTCTGGCCGAGACCGCCGGCGTGGCGCACACCAGCGCCGGCAAGGCGGCGTTTCTGGTCAGCCTGTGCCTGCTGCTGACGCCGCCGGTGGAATGGCTGTGGCTGGGCAAGCGTCCGGCCGGCAAGCTGTGGCTGGCCGCCATCGTGTCGCTGTTGGGCACCTGGTTGCTTACCGGCATGGCCGGCGGCGGCCTGAATCCAGGCGACGCGCTGATGCTGCTGGCGGCGCTGATCCGCGCCTTCCAGAGCTGTCTGGCGACGCGGCTGACCGCCGGCAAGGGCATCGACATGCTGGGGCTGACTGCGGTGCAAGGCCTGCTGGTGGGCGCCGCCGCGCTGGCGCTGGGCCTGCTGCAGCCGGGCGGGCTGCCGGCCTTGCCGCTGCAGGCGGACTTCTGGCTGCCGATGCTGTTCCTGACGCTGTGCTGCACGCTGTTTGCGTTCTGGGCGATGAACCGCGCGCTGGCGGCCACCAGCCCCAGCAAGGTGGCGCTGCTGCTGGGTAGCGAACCGCTGTGGGGCGCGCTATTTGCGGTGAGCTGGCTGGGCGAGCCGCTGGCCGCTAGCGGCTGGCTGGGCGGACTGATGATCGCCGGCGCCGCCTTATGGCTGGCGTGGCCGGCACGGCAGAGCGCCGCCGCCTGAATCAAGCCGGCAGCGTCTGCGCCGCCAGCAAGCGCGGCGACGGCTCACCGTACAGATAGCCCTGCAGCAGGTCGGCGCCGGCGTCCAGCGCCAGCGCCTGCTGCACCGGTGTTTCGATGCCCTCGCACACCACTTGGGCGCCCAGGTCCTGGATCAGCCGCACCAGCACCGGCAGCACCTTGGCCGCGCGCGGGTTCTGCGCTGCCTGCGCCGTCAGGCTGCGATCGAGCTTGACGATGTCCGGCTCCAGCGCCCACAGGCGGTCGAAGTTGGAATGGCGGGCACCGAAATCATCGATGGCAATGCGGAAACCCTTGGCCTTGTACGCGGTAATGGCCTGCTGCAGCAAGGCCAGGTCATCGACGCTGGATTCGATGATCTCCAGCACCACCTGTTGCGGCGCCAGCCCGCAGTAAGCCAGCAACGCTTCGAAGGTAGCGCCGTGGCGGCCGCTGGCAATGCCCAGCAGATGGCGGCCGTTGACGTTCAGGTACAAGGCCTGCTGTTGCGGCTGCTGGGTCAGGAAGTTGACGCTGTGGATGACGCGGCACAGCCGGTCCACGCCGATCACGTTGTGGCTGTCGTCCAGCGCGGCAAAAAAGCGGTCCGGCGCGATGCGCCGCCCCTGCGGGTCGCTGACGCGCAGCAGCGCTTCGTAGGCCACCGCTCGTTACTGGCGGTCGAGCAAGGGCTGGTAGTGGCTGTCCAGCCGCAAGTGGCCAAGGCGGCCGAAGGCGCCGTCGTCGTCAAAGGCCAGCTGCGGCCCGGCGCCGTGCTGCGAACGGCCCCAGATCTCGAAATAGCTGACCAGCCGTTGCAGATTCACGCCATGCCTCGCAAGGAAAAAGGAAAGCGGCCAAGGTTGGCCGCAAGGGCTGCCCCGCCCGCTGGCAGGCGGGGGCCACGCTGTGCCTTATGCGGGTACTCAGTCCTGCACTGCCGGCAGCAGCGCCTGGCGCACGCTGTCTTCGTCCAGCGCGGCCGAGCACAGCTCGATGAAGCGGTAGGCGTAGCTGCGCAGGTAGTGGCCGCGACGGATGGCGACGCGGGTGGTCTGGTGGCCAAACAGCGGCGCGCCTTCTACCACGCGTACCTGGCTGTCGCGCTGCGCATCCACCGCCATCGAGGCGATGATGCCGACGCCCAGCTCCAGCTCCACGTAGGTCTTGATCACGTCGGCATCCAGCGCTGCCATCACGATGTCCGGCGCCAGGCCAGCGTCGGCAAAGGCGCGGTCGATCTGGGCGCGCCCGGTAAAGCCCTGGTGGTAAGTGACGATCGGGTACTCGGCCAGCGTGTCCAGCGACAGCGTTTGCCCGTGCAGCGGGTGCTCGGGCGGTGCGATCACCGCGTGGTGCCAGCTGTAGTACGGGAAGGACACCAGCTCCGGCACCTCGGCCACCGCTTCGGTGGCGATGCCGATGTCGGCCTCGCCGGCCAGCAGCAGGCGCACCAGCTCGTCCGGGCTGGCCTGGTGCAGCACCAGGTGCACTTTTGGGAAGGCTTTCTTGAACGCGGTCACCACCTTGGGCAGCGCGTAGCGCGCCTGGGTGTGGGTGGTGGCAATGGTGAGCTGGCCCTCGTCGCGCAGGCTGAACTGCTCGGCCAGGCGCTTGATGTTGCCGGCGTCCAGCAGCATGCGCTCCACGATCACCAGCAGTTCCTTGCCGGGGTCGGTCAGGCCCAGGAAGCGCTTGCCCTTGCGGATGAATAGCTCCACGCCCAGCTCGTCTTCCAGGTCCTTGATGTGTTTGGATACGCCAGACTGCGAGGTAAACAGCGCGTTGGCGACCTCGGTCAGGTTGAAGTTCTGGCGCACCGTTTCACGGATGATGCGAAGTTGCTGGAAATTCATGCGGCACCTGCGGTTTCGGGTTGGGCAAACACGCGCACGGCGCGCGGTTGCAGGCGCACAGTCTGGCCTGCGGCCAACTGTGCCACAAGCGGGTTGGCCGCGTGCAGTTCGACGTCAAAATGCTGACCCGCCACGTCGGCCAGGCCTTCCAGCTCCACACGGGTCAGCGCGCCCAGCGTCAGCACGCGGCTGATGCGTGCCGGAATGCCGCTGGCGTCCGGCTGCAGCACGATGTCCAGCTCGTGCGGGCGAACGAAGGCAACAACCTTGTCGTGCGCCGGCTGTGCCTCACCGGTCAGCGTGCTGGCGCCCACGGCGATGCCGCCGGCGCTGCTGCTGCCTTCAAAGCGGTTAGCCGCACCCAGAAAGCCGTACACGAACGGTGTGGCCGGCTGGCGGTATACCTCGGCCGGGCTGCCGATCTGCTCGACGCGGCCGTGGTTCATCAGCACCACGCGGTCGGCCACTTCCAGCGCTTCTTCCTGGTCGTGGGTCACGAAGATGGAGGTGATGTGCAGCTCGTCGTGCAGGCGGCGCAGCCAGCGGCGCAGCTCTTTGCGCACCTTGGCGTCCAGCGCGCCGAACGGCTCGTCCAGCAGCAGCACGCGCGGCTCTACCGCCAGCGCACGGGCCAGTGCAATACGCTGGCGCTGGCCGCCGGACAGCTGAGCCGGAAAGCGGTCGGCCAGCCAGTCCAGCTGTACCAGGTTCAACAGCTCGTGCACCTTGCGCTTGATCTCGGCTTCGGACGGACGTTGGCCGCGCGGCTTCATGCGCAGGCCGAAGGCCACGTTGTCGAACACGGTCATGTGGCGGAACAGCGCATAGTGCTGAAACACAAAGCCCACCTGGCGCTCGCGCACGTGGGTGTCGGAGGCGTCTTCGCCATCCAGCAGCACCTTGCCGCTGTCGGCTTGTTCCAGGCCGGCAATGACGCGCAGCAAAGTGGTCTTGCCGCAACCGGACGGACCCAGCAGCGCCACCAGCTCGCCGGCGGGGAAGTCCAGGGTCAGGTTGTCCAGCGCCACGAAGTTGCCGAACGCCTTGTGAATGTTTTGTACCTGAATGCTCATCTCAATCCTCCTGCACAAGGCTGTTGCTGGCACGCCATTCCACCCAGCTCTTCACCGCCAGCGTCACCAGCGCCAACAGGGCCAGCAGCGACGCCACGGCAAAGGCAGCCGCGAAGTTGTACTCGTTGTAAAGAATTTCCACATGCAGCGGCAGGGTGTTGGTTTCGCCACGAATGTGGCCGGATACCACCGATACCGCGCCGAACTCGCCCATCGCCCGCGCATTGCTGAGGATCACGCCGTACAGCAGCGCCCAGCGCACATTGGGCAGCGTTACGTGCCAGAACACCTGCCAGCCACGGGCGCCCAGTACCACAGCGGCTTCTTCTTCCTCCCGCCCCTGCGCCTGCAGCAGCGGAATCAGCTCGCGCGCCACGAACGGTACGGTCACAAACACGGTGGCCAGCACAATGCCGGGCACGGCAAAAATCACCTTGATATCGTGCGCCAGCAACCAGGGGCCAACCCAGCCGTGGCTGCTGAACACCAGCACGTAGATCAGGCCGGCCACCACCGGCGACACCGAAAACGGCAGGTCAATCAGCGTGATCAGCAGTTGTTTGCCACGGAAGTCAAAACGGGTGATGGCCCAAGCAGCGGCCACGCCAAACACCAGGTTCAGCGGTACCGAGATGACGGCGGCCAACAGCGTCAGCTTCACCGCCGACAGCGCGTCCGGCTCTACCAGCGCGGCGAGGTAGGTGTCCCAGCCCTTGGCCAGCGCCTCGACAAACACCACCAGCAAGGGCAGCAGCAAGAACACGGTAAAGAAGCCCAGCGCAACGGTGAGGATGGTGTACTTCACCCACGGCGCCTCGCGGGTGGCCTGGCGGCTTTCCAGCAGCGCCGCCTTGTCGTGCTGCAGGGTCAATGAGGATACGGCACCGGCCATTACGCACTCCTTCCGTTACGGCGTGCCTGCCACGCCTGCAAACCGTTGATCGCCAGCAGCAACAGGAACGACGCCACCAGCATCACGCTGGCGATGGCGGTCGCGCCGGCGTAGTCGTATTGCTCCAGCTTGCTGATGATCATCAGCGGGGTAATTTCCGACACCATCGGGATATTGCCGGCAATGAAGATCACCGAGCCGTACTCGCCTACGGCGCGGGCAAAGGCCAGCGCAAAACCGGTCATCATTGCCGGCTGCAACACCGGCAGGATCACGTGGCGGAAGGTCTGCCAGCGGTGCGCGCCCAGGCTGGTCGCGGCTTCTTCCAGCTCGGTTTCCATGTCTTCCAGCACCGGCTGCACGGTACGCACCACAAACGGCAGGCCGATGAATACCAGCGCCACCAGCACGCCCAGCGGGCCGAACGCCACCTTGATGCCCAGTGGCTCCAGGTACTGGCCTAGCCAGCCGTTACCGGCGTACAGCGCAGTCAGCGCAATACCGGCTACTGCGGTCGGCAGCGCGAATGGCAGGTCCACCAGCGCGTCCACCAGCTTCTTGCCAGGAAAGCGGTAGCGCACCAGCGCCCACGCCAGCAGCAGGCCGAACACGCTATTGATGGCGGCGGCCAACAGCGCCATGCCGAAGCTCAGCCGGTACGAGGCCAGCACGCGCGGCGCGGTCACCGCGTCCCAGAACGCTTCCAGCGGCAGCGCGCTGGAGCGGATGAACACGGCTGACAGCGGGATCAGCACGATCAGCGACAGATAAGCCAGGGTGAAACCCATCGACAGGCCAAAGCCGGGCAATACCCGTGGCAAGGTGGCAGCGCGGCTCATGGGCGGCGTCCTTTCAGGGTGAGCATCATCATGCATCCCGTGGTTGATATGACTGGGAACAGCATATTGGCCGCCGCTTTATTCCAGAAATAAGGATTTCTTCGTTACTTATTCAATAACCAGAAAAGAAAAAACTGGCTATTGATAGAAGAAAATGCACTAAAGCGAGTGCAGACAGATCACGGCGCGACCGGCACTAGAATTCGCCGAACTGCGGCTGCGCCGCCAGCCGGCGCAATGCGGCCAACAGCGGGCTGAGTTCGGCCAGCGCGTCGCGGCCTTGCAGCAAGTGGAATCGCGCCTGCCACACCGCCGCCAGCGAGGCGGCCTGGGTCAGGCGTGCCGAATGGGCGTCGGGGCGATGACACGCCACCAACGCGGGGAAAGGCAAAGGGGATGCCGCCAGCGCGTCACCGTCCGGCTGCAGCAGCAAGGCGGCACGGCACAGCGCGTTGCCACGCCAGCTGGCCAAGGCCGGCAAGCAATGACCGCCGTGCGCCAGCAACAGGAAGGGCTGGCCGGCAGGCGGCAACAGCAGGCCATCGGCGTCAGGCAAAACACCCTGCCGGCGCGCCAGCGCCAGCAGGGTGAGGCCATCGGGGTGGCTGACGTCGCCCTGCAGCAGCAAGGGCAACGAAGGCGGGATCATTACTTGGCCTGGATCTGGTCGAACACGCCACCGTCGTCGAAGTGGGTCTTTTGTGCCTTGGTCCAGCCGCCGAACAGCTGATCGATGGTGAACAGTTTCACCTTGCTGAACTTGTCGGCGTACTTGGCAGCCACCTTGGCGTCACGCGGGCGGTAGTAGTTGGCCGCGGCCAACTCCTGGCCTTCCGGGCTGTACAGGTACTGCAGGTAAGCCTCGGCTACCTTGCGGGTACCGCGCTTGTCTACCACCTTGTCCACCACGCTCACCGGCGGCTCGGCCAGAATCGACAGCGACGGGGTGACGATGTCGAACTTGTCCGGGCCCAGCTCCTTGGTTACCAGGTAGGCTTCGTTTTCCCACGCCAGCAGTACGTCACCGATGCCGCGCTGGGTGAAGGTAACGGTGGCACCACGGGCACCGGAATCCAGCACCTTCACGTTCTGGAAGACTTTCTTCACGAAGTCCTTGGCCTTGGCGTCATTGCCACCCGGCTGCTTCAGCGCGTAGCCCCAGGCCGCCAGGTAGTTCCAGCGCGCGCCGCCGGAGGTTTTCGGGTTCGGGGTGACCACTTCCACGCCCGGGCGGATCAGGTCGTTCCAGTCCTTGATGGCCTTGGGGTTGCCCTTGCGCACCAGGAACACGATGGTGGAGGTATACGGTGCCGAGTTGTTCGGCAGGCGCTTTTGCCAGGTCGGCGGAATCAGCTTGGCTTCGGTGTTCAACGCGTCCACGTCGTAGCCCAGCGCCAGCGTCACCACGTCGGCCTCCAGGCCGTCGATCACGGCGCGCGCCTGCTTGCCGGAGCCACCGTGCGATTGCTTGATGGTAACGGTTTCACCGGTCTTGGCTTTCCACTGCTTGGCGAAGGCGGTGTTGAAGTCCTGGTACAGCTCGCGGGTCGGGTCGTAGGACACGTTGAGCAGGGTCACGTCGGCCAGGGCGTGGCCGGCCAGGGCAAACAGCAGGGTAGTAGCAGTAGCAAGGCGGGTAAGGCGCGTCATGGTGTATCCCCATCAGTGAGAGTGCGATGGGGGAAATCTAGCCAAGGCGGCGGCCGGCCAGAACCAAGAAAATCTGCTTTGCTTATCAAGCATTCTTCGATAAGCAATGCAGCTTGCGGCCAACTAGCGCTGCAGCAAGGCCGGCAAGGCGCCCACATCGGCCAGGTAATGCAGCGCCGCCACCTTGCCGTCTTGCAGTGCCAATACCGTGAGTTTGCCGGCTTCGCGCGGCAACATCGCTACATTGGCCGCATCGCGCGCCAGCCACACCGCAAACGGCAGCTCGCGCATGGCCGGTACGGCAAACAGCCGCGACACCAGCGCCGGCATGCGGCTGATGTCGGCCACGTACACCACGCCATCGCGCTGCGCCGCCGGCAAGGCGGCCAACACCGGGTGCAGCGCGTCGCTGACGGCGCGGTCGTGGCTGAACAGCAGCCAGCGCGTGTCGGTCGTCAGCGTGTGGTTTTTATCGAACTGGTCGGCCAGCGCCAGCGGCGGCAGCGTATCGCCCACCGCAAGGTTGGCCGCCAGGGCAGCCGGGTTCAGCAACAGGCATAGCGACAGCAGGGCAAACAGGCGGCGCAGCATGGCAGGGCTTTCAGATGAGAATGGCTCGCATCATATCGCCAAACCGTGCAGGCTGGCCATGCGCCACAGCGCTGCCAGCAAGGCCAGCGCCATCGCCGGCAGGCCCAGCAGCCCGCGCGGCAGCCAGTGCTGCGGCACAAAACCGACGCCGCGTACCAGCGCCGCCGACATCGCCCACATCAGCAACATGGCCGCCGGGTGGTCGGCCAGCCCTTCCGGCGTGGTGAGCCACTGCGGCTGCAGGCTGATGCCCAGCATCAGCCCTACCCCCAGCAGCAAGGCCAGCGGCCGGGTGCGCGCCGGCTCAGACACCGCCCTGCTCCGGCACGCCGCGCTGGGCGCGGTCTTGTTCGTACTCGCCCCACATCGCGTTCAACACTCCCAGCAGCACCGCAAAGCCGATGCCCAGTACCCAAGCGAAATACCACATGATGTTTCCTTTCGATCCAGCGTTTTTAATCCAGCGCCTGGCAAAGCTGCTTGCCCGGCTGCGCCACCGGCTGGCACTGCCCGGCAAGCCAGGCGGCCACCGCCAGCAGCGGCTCGCGTTCCTGCGTTTGCGCCAGCGTGATGCCGGCTGCGGCCAACCTTTGCGCCAGCCCCTGCCCGCCGCCGGCGGCCAGGATGACCTGGCAGGCGGCCAGCGGGTGGCCGTGCAGGCTGGCCTGGCGCAGCATGGCGCTGGCCGGCAGCAACAGCAGCTGCGGCGCGGCCAGGCCACCGCTATCCACCAACAGGAAGCGAGTGCACTTGCCAGGGTGGGCACTCACCTCGCGCCCGTTCTGGCAACACACGGCTATCTTCATCGCGGCGGCCTCAGTACGTGCTGTGGCTGTTTTCACGCACGTAGGCCGCCGTCACCTTGCCAGCCATCACCGCATACGCCCAGCGGGTGTACAGCAGGATGATGGGCACGAATACCAGCGCTACCGCCAGCATCAGCCCCAGCGTCATGTGGCTGGAGGTGCTGTCCCACACCGTCAGGCTGGACGCCAGATGGCTGGACGACGGCATGATGAAGGGGAACAGCGAGATGCCGGCGGTGCCGATGATGCCGGTCAGCCCCAGCGCACTGGCCCAGAAACCGGCAAAGCTGCGGCCAACTCTGGCCAGCAGCACGGCACCGATCAGGCCGGCGTAGCCCAGCAACGGCAACAGCATGGCCAGCGGCCAGCGCTGGTAGTTGGCCAGCCAGGCGCCGGTTTCGCGTACCACGGTTTTGGCCAGCGGGTCGGGCAAGGCATTGCCATTTACGGCGGAGCTGATCACGTAGCCATCAATCCCCAATGCCAGCCACACCCCCGCAGCGGTGAAGCCCAACAGCGCCACCAGCACACTGATATTCAGCGCACGGGCGGCACGGGCCTGCACGGCGTCTTCGGTGCGGTGCACCAGGTAGATGGCACCGTGGGCGGTAATCATGGCGCTGGACACCACGCCGCACAGCAGCGCAAACGGGTTCAGCAGTGCCCAGAAGCTGCCTTCGTAGAATGACACCAGATGGCTGTCAAAATGGAAGGGCACGCCCAGGAACAGGTTGCCAAAGGCCACGCCAAAGATCAGCGGCGGCACAAAACCTCCGACGAACAGGCCCCAGTCCCAGGCGGTACGCCAGGTGGGGTTGTCGATCTTGCTGCGGTAGTCAAAACCCACCGGGCGGAAGAACAGCGCCCACAGCACCGCCAGCATGGCCCAGTAAAAGCCGCTGAACGCGGTGGCGTACACGAATGGCCAGGCGGCAAAGATGGCACCGCCACCGGTGATGAACCACACCTGGTTGCCGTCCCAGTGCGGGCCGACGGTGTTGATCACCACGCGGCGTTCCACGTCGGTTTTACCGACAAAGGGCAGCAGTGTGCCCACGCCCATATCGTGGCCGTCCATGATGGCAAAGCCGACCAGCAGCACGCCTACCAGCAGCCACCAGATGATTTTCAGGGTTGCGTAATCCAGCATGATGACTCCTTAGTGAGCGGGGGCTTCGTTGGCGTAGCGGCCAGTACCCAGGCTGCCGGGGCCCTGGCGGGCAAAGCGCACCATCAGGTACATCTCGGCGCACAGCAGCACGGTGTAGAAGCCGACAAAACCGGCCAGCGAGCCGTACAGCGACGCTTCGGACAAGGTGGACACCGACAGCCGCGTTGGCAGCACACCGTAGATCGTCCACGGCTGGCGGCCGTATTCGGCCACAAACCAGCCCACCTCGCAGGCCACCCACGGCAGCGGCAGGCTGTACAGCGCCAGCTTCAGCAAGCGGCGGTTGGCCGCAAAGCTGCCGCGCACCGAGCTCCACAACGCCCAGCCAAACAAGCCCAGCATGGCCATGCCCAGCGCCACCATGAGGCGGAAGCTCCAGAACATCGGCGCCACTTTCGGGATGGTGTCGCGCGCGGCGGCATCAATCATCGCCGGCGTGGCTTGTGCCACATCGTCGGTGTATTTCTTCAGCAGCAAGCCAAAGCCCAGGTCGGCCTGGTGCGCCTTCAGCTGAGCCTGTGCCGCGGTATCGCCACGGTTGATGCGCAATTTGTCCAGCGCCACCACCGCCTGCTGGCCGGACACGATACGGGCACGGTTGGCCGCCATGATCTCGTGGATACCGGGGATTTCCTTGCTCACCGAACGGGTGCCGATCAGGCCCATGACCCAGGGTACTTCGATGGCCCAGTCGTTCTTCATCTCGGCTTCGTTAGGCCAGGCAATCACGTTGAACGACGCCGGCGCCGGCTCGGTGTGCCACATCGCTTCCATGGCTGCCAGCTTGGTCTGTTGCGATTCGCCTACCGAATAGCCAGACTCGTCGCCCAGCACGATCACCGAGCACACGCTGGCAAAGCCGAACGCGGCGGCAATACGGAAGCTCTTCTTGGCAAACTCCACGTCACGGCCGCGCAGCAGGTACCAGCTGGAAATCGACAGCACGAACATGGCACCGGTAACGTAGCCGGCCGACACGGTGTGCACGAACTTGGCCTGCGCCACCGGGTTGAACAGCACCGCCCAGAAGTCCGTCATTTCCATGCGCATGGTGTGGTAGTTGAACTCGGCCCCGATCGGGTTCTGCATCCAGCCGTTGGCGATGAGAATCCACAGCGCCGACAGGTTGGAGCCCACCGCCAGCAGCACCGTCACCAGCAAGTGCTGCTTGCGCGACAGGCGGTCCCAGCCAAAGAAGAACAGGCCGATCATCGTAGATTCGAGGAA
The DNA here is from genome assembly GCF_007644045.2 of Vogesella urethralis. Taxonomy (GTDB): domain Bacteria; phylum Pseudomonadota; class Gammaproteobacteria; order Burkholderiales; family Chromobacteriaceae; genus Vogesella; species Vogesella urethralis. The sequence goes on along the minus strand of NZ_VMDW02000058.1, from coordinate 19,134 downwards.
GAAGGCCATCAGGCCTTCGATAGCCAGCGGGGCGCCGAAGATATCGCCCACATAGTGCGAGTAGTACGCCCAGTTGGTACCAAACTGGAATTCCATGGTGATGCCGGTGGTCACCCCCAGCGCAAAGTTGATGCCGAACAGCTTGCCCCAGAACTTGGTCATGTCCTGGTACACCTGCTTGCCGGTCATTACCCATACGGTTTCCATGATCACCAGCAGCCACACCATCCCCAGCGTGAGCGGCACAAACAGAAAGTGGTACATCGCCGTGGCGGCAAACTGCAGCCGCGACAGGTCCACAACATTATCGAGCATGTTCTTCTCCTGATTGACGGGCGGCCGTGGCCGGCGCCGCGACCATACTGGCCATCGCCTGCGTATCCACCTGCACCCGCTGCGGGGCGATGAAGGCATGCCACAAGCCGTACAGCACGGCCAGTTTCAGTACGATCACCCACGCCAGTTCGCGGCGCAGGCGGCGGTCTTCCGGTAACACGATGCAGCCCTCCCTGAGCAAAGGCCGCCGGCAAACCATGCCGGCAACAGGGTTAAAGTGTGCTGCTGCGGCCAACCCGCCGGAATGTGACACGTTGCCGCAGCCTGCCCGGCTTACCGCAAGCCGCATGCCATGCCCGAAGCCGGCAAAATGCGCCCCCAGGCGCCGTTTTGGCGGCATAATTAGCCAATACCGTCATGTCAGGACTGACACAAATGTCACCCATTCCGCCGCAATCCACGCTGGCTACCATCGCCGCCATGCTGGACGCCGTGCCCGACCCGCGCATCGTCATCACCCCCGACTACACCATCCGTCACGCCAACCCGGCCTACCGCGCCGCCTATGGCGACGACGCCGTTGGCCGCGCCTGCTTCGCGGTGTCGCACGGCTACGCCCGCCCCTGCGACGAGGAAGGCGAAAGCTGCCCGCTGAAAGCCACACTGGAAAGCGGCCAGCCAGAGCGCGTGCTGCACATCCACCGCAGCCGCCACGGCGACGAACACGTGGACGTAGAACTGTCACCCATGTCAGACGTCAGCGGCTACCCGCTCTTGTTTGTGGAGAAGATGAAACCGCTGGCGCTGGCCAGCAGCCAGGCGGTGCCGGACCGCATGGTGGGCCGCAGTGCGGCGTTTCGCCGCATGCTGTTGCTGGCGCAGCGGGCGGCGCCGTCGACGGTGGCGGTGTTGTTGCAGGGGGAATCGGGCACCGGCAAGGAAGGTCTGGCGCGCGCCATTCACGACGGCGGCGGCGCGACGCGGCCGTTTGTGGCGGTGGATTGCGCCAGCCTCACCGAAACGCTGCTGGAGAGCGAGCTGTTCGGCTACGAAAAAGGCGCCTTCACCGGCGCGACGCAGCGCAAGCAGGGCCTGGTGGAAGCGGCCAACGGCGGCACGCTGTTCCTGGATGAAATCGGCGACCTGCCGCCCAGCCAGCAGGTAAAACTGCTGCGGCTGCTGGAAAGCGGCACCTTCCGCCGCGTGGGCGGCATCAGCAGCATACCGGCGCGCTTCCGCGTGATTGCCGCCACCCACCGCGACCTGGCGCAGATGGTGCGCGACGGCAGCTTCCGCGCCGACCTGTACTACCGGCTGGCGGTGTTTCCGCTGCGCCTGCCACCGCTACGCGAGCGGCAGGAAGACATCCCGCTGCTGGCCGAGGCGCTGCTGGCACGGGTGGCGCCGGGGCGCGGCCTGACGCTGGCGCCCGACGCGCTGGCCTGGCTGCTACAGCACCCGTTCCCCGGCAATATCCGCGAGCTGCGCAATCTGCTGGAGCGCGCCAGCCTGCTGTGCGACGGCGACCGCATCCAGCCGGAGCACCTGTGGCTGGATGCGCTGGCGCAGCCTGCGGCCAACCCTGACGGCCACTTTCATAGCCCCTTGCTGCCACTGGCGGCGCTGGAGCAGCGCTACCTGGCGTGGGCACTGGCCAGCCACCGTGGCGACCGTGCCAGCCTGGCGGCGGCGCTGGGCATGACCGAGCGCACGCTGTACCGCAAGCTGGCCACGCTGGCTGATCTGTCAGCTGGCACGACAGATGCTACTAGCTAGCGACAAACCTCCAAGTTTGCCTTGGCCCGCGCCGCGAACGCGGGCCGTTTTTTTGCCTACTTCCAGCCGAACAAACTGCGCAGGCCGGCCAGCAGCTCGCCGTCGCGCGGTAGCGGCGCGTGCTGGCGGTGCTGCTGCAACAGCAGTTGCTGCTCGTCCAGCCGCTGTTGCAGCACGTCGCTGAGGTGGCGCTGCAGCGCGTCGCGCGCCAGGAACACTTGCTGGAACACCTCGCGGCCAACGCGGTAGCACTCCACATGGCCGGCGGCGCGCACGCCGTAAGCGCTGGGTGCCTGCATCAGCAGGCCCATCTCGCCGAAGAAATCGCCGCTTTGCAGCCGGCCCAGTACCAGCTCCTGGCCGTCAGGCTGGCGGCAGAGCATGTCGGCCTCGCCGCGCACCATGATGTACAGCCATTCCGCCACCTGCCCTTGCGCCAGCATCACGTCGCCCTGCACGAAGGGGGTGAACTTCAGGCTGTCGGCCATGCTGGCCAGCGTGTCGTCGTCCAGCATGGCAAACAGCGGCAGCTGGCGCAGCACCGCCACCCGCTCGGCAGAGTGGCGCTTGTGGCGGGCGTCGCGGTACTCGCCTTCGGTATTCATGAACACGTTGAACACGGGTGGCGTCAGGCGGCGGTCGTTGCGGCGCAGCGCGGCGTCGATCAGCGTGCGCACCGACGAATCGGTGGCGTCGTCGGCCTGCATGTCGGTCAGCCAGTAGCGCACCGCGTAGCGGCCGATACCGTTTTCCACACTCATCAGCACGCAGTTGGGCGCCGGCTCGCTGGCGATGCCGGGCAGCGACGCCTCGCGCAGCGACTTTTCCACCAGCTGGATGATCTGCGTGGGCAAGGTGTCCAGCGTGATGTCGAACCACACCCAGCGCCGCCACAGCTGGGGTTGGCCGCGGCGCCGGCCCTGGATGGTGAAGCGCTGCTTCAGCAGCATGCTGTTGGGGATGATCACCGTCTCCCAGTTGCGGGTTTCGATGCTGGTGGCGCGCCAGTTGATTTCCACCACCCGGCCGCTGGTCTTGTCGATTTCCACCCAGTCGCCGATGCGCAGCGAATCGTCCAGCTGGATGGCCACGCCGGCCAGCAGGTTGCCCAGCGTGTCCTGCATGGCAAACGCCAGTACGGCGGTGATGACGGCCGAGGTGGCCACGATCTGCCCCAGTTCCACCCCGGCACTGTGCAGCCGCAGCAGGCCCCAGGCCAGGTAACACAGGCTGACGAAGATATCTTCGATGATGCGCGGCGGGCGCCAGCCCAGCCACGGTAGCAGCAGGTGGAACAGGATCAGCCCCCACAGGCGCAGCAACAGGATGCCGGCCACCAGCACCAGCAGCGCGGGCAGCCAGTAGCCGCCTGGCGGCAGCAGGCCGGGCGGGATCTGCAGCGGCGCCAGCAGCCAGCACAGCAGCAGGCCCGCCAGCGGCAGGCGCATCGCCCGGCGCAAGGCGGGGCGACGCCAGGCCAAAGCGGCCAACAACATGGCGCTTGGCAAAGCCACGCCGGGCAGCCAGGCCGGCCACAACAGGGAGGTGTCGTACTGCATCAGGGGGTACCGAGTTCCGGATCATCGCTGCAGTATAGGCCGCAGCCACCGCGCCACCTTGCGCTGGCTTAAAGGCCGGTCAGCCCGATTGTTTACAGCGGCGCCGGCCCCAAGGGTTGGCCGCAAGTAAAACGCCCCGCTTGCGCGGGGCGTGTCGCTGAGGGCTTCAATAGCGTTAACAGGCCCTAGTGGGCCGGGCGGCAGGCGGCGTAGATGTCCAGCGACTTGTCGTAGACCGAGGTTTTTACCCCCATCACGCCCAGTACGCTGTGGAACAGGTTGTCCTGGCTTACCTTCTGCTTGCTGCCCTGCTGCAGACAGGCCGGCTGCATGCCGGATGCCTGCAGCCAGTCCGGCGAGAACCAGGCCAGCATCGGGATGTGCTTCTGCGCGTCCGGTGCCAACAGGTAGGGCGTGGCGTGCAGGTACATATTGTTTTCGCCCAGCGATTCGCCGTGATCGGACAGGTAGATCATGCTGCTGGCCACCGCCGGCTCGGCCTGCAGCGTGGCAATGGTTTTGGCCAGGATGGCGTCGGTGTACAGGATGGTGTTGTCGAAGGCGTTGATGATGTCTTCGCGGCTGCACTTCTGCAGTTCGCTGGTACGGCACACCGGCGTGAAGCGCTCGTACTGCTTGGGGTAGCGCTTGTAGTAGGCCGGGCCGTGGCTGCCTTTCTGGTGCAGTACGATCACGGCGTCGCCTTTCAACGCCTTCAGGCGCTGCGGCAGCCCGTCCAGCAGGATGTCGTCAAAACACTCGCCATCGGCACACCAGGCCGGGTTCTTGTCGCCAAACACCATGTCACTGGGCACGCGGTTGCACACTTCCTTGCAGCCGGAGTTGTTGTCGCGCCAGTACACGCTGATGCCGGTACGCTGCAGGATATCCAGCAGGTTTTCGCGGTGTTTGGCCTGCTCGGCGTCGAACTGCTCACGCGGCAGCGACGAGAACATGCACGGCACCGAGATGGCGGTTTCGGTACCACAGGACCAGGCGTCACGGTAATTTACCAGCCCCGCTACCTTGGCCAGCTGCGGGTTGGTGGGGCGCGCATAACCGTTCAGCGAGAAGTGGTCGGCGCGGGCGGTTTCGCCCACCACAATCACCAGTACCCGCGGCTTGCTGCCGGCCGGCCAGGCACCACTACGGGCAGCGTCCACGCCCACTTTCTGCAGCGGCATCGGCTTGGCGTAGGCACGCTTCAGGTAAGAACTGGTGGCTTGCAAGTAGTTGGTGGGGGTCAGCGCAAAGCGCAGCTCGCGGTTGTTGCGGAACAGCGAGGCAAAATCCTGGTAACCGGCCATCGCCACCGCCAGCAGCACGCCGGCGCTGACCAGCAAGGCCACCACGCGCACACCCAGCTCGCGCAGCGGTGCGCGGTAGCTAACCGGGGTTTTCCACAGCCACAAGCTGGGCAGGCCGCCCAGCAGCAACACGGTGAGTACCATCTTCAGCGTGATCAGGTCACGCACCTCGGCGCCATCGGTCTGCATGGCGTTACGCACCATGTTCATGTCGATCAGCACGCCGTACTGGCTCATGAAATAGGTGACCCCGGCCGTGGTCAGCAACAGCGCGGTCAGCAGCGGTTTACCCAGCCACGGCCACACCAGCAGCTGCAGTAGCAGGCTGAAAAAGGCGGTCAGCAGCAGGAAAGCCAGCCCCAGCATCTTCACGCCGTGGCCATCCAGCGGCGACACGATGGCGTACAGGCGCCCCCAGAACGGGACGTTGAACGCCACCACCAGCAGCAAGGCCACGACCAGCGCCAGCCATTCGGCGCGCATGGGCTGAAAAAGCTTGAAATTCATTCACACTATCCGAAGCCGCAACAGGAGCGACAGCATACGCAAAGGCATGCAGTGAACCAAAGCTTTCTTAAGCAAAACTTATCGTCACCAACGCGAGATGCATCAATTAAGGAACAATTTTCATACAGTCATCACGCCAGTCACATCCTGCCGTCACACAGTGCCCGCAGCATGGCAAGCATCTGCCCCGCCGGAGCGCCCCATGAACCAACGCTACCGCACCATCTGGCTGTCGGATGTCCACCTGGGCACCAGCGGCTGCCAGGCCCCTTTCCTGCTGGATTTCCTGCGCCACAACGAGTCGGACACGCTGTACCTGGTGGGCGACATCATCGACGGCTGGCAGCTCAAAAAATCGTGGGGCTGGAAGCAGAGCCACAACGACGTGGTGCAAAAAGTGCTGCGCAAGGCGCGGCGCGGCACCCGCGTGGTGTACATCCCCGGCAACCACGACGAGGCAGCGCGCCAGTACTGCGGGCTGGACTTCGGCGGCATCGCCATCCGGCAGGAAGCCGAACATCTCACCGCCGACGGCAAGCGCCTGCTGATCATCCACGGCGACGAGTTCGACGGCGTGATCCAGCACGTGAAGTGGCTGGCCTACGTCGGCGACAGTCTGTACACGGTGATCCTGCACCTGAACCGCCACTACAACTGGCTGCGCCAGAAGTTGGGGCGGCCGTACTGGTCGCTGTCGCAGTACCTGAAGCACAAGGTGAAGAACGCGGTGAACTTCATCAGTGATTTCGAAAAAATCCTGGCCGATGAAGCGCGCCGCCGTGGCTACGACGGCGTGATCTGCGGCCATATCCACAAGGCCGAAGTCAAAGACATCGGCGGCATCGTCTACGGCAACTGCGGCGACTGGGTGGAAAGCCTGAGTGCGCTGGTGGAGCACCACGACGGCCGGCTGGAAGTGGTGTACTGGACACGGCAGGCCGGCGTGCTGGCCGCCCAGGCCGTACCCGTCCGCGAAGAGGAGACCGAAGCATGCGCATCATGATCGTCACCGATGCCTGGGCGCCGCAGGTAAACGGCGTGGTACGCAGTATCGTGGAAACCGTGCGCGAGCTGCGCCTTCTGGGCCACCAGGTGGCGCTGCTGACACCACTGGGCGGCGAGCACGACGACGGCGACGGCTTCCTCACCGTGCCCTGCCCTACCTACCCCGATATCCGCCTGTCGCTGTTCCCCTACCGCAAGGCGGCGGCCAGGTTGGCCGCGTTCGCGCCGCACGCGGTGCACATCGCAACCGAAGGCCCGCTGGGGCTGGCAGCGCGGCGCTGGTGCCGCCGCCACCGTCAACCGTTCAGCACCGCCTACCACACCCGCTTTCCGGAATACATCCACGCCCGTACCCGGCTGCCGCTGGCGGTCAGCTACGCCTGGATGCGCCGCTTCCACAACGCCGCCCAGGCGGTGATGGCCCCCACGCCGGCCATCGTGGCCGACCTGAAAGCACGCGGTTTTCACAACGTGGTGCTGTGGAGCCGCGGCGTGGACATCGACACCTTCAGCCCCGGCGCGCGCGACCGGCTGGACAGCACGCCACCGCGCTTTGTTTACGTTGGCCGCGTGGCGGTAGAAAAGAACATCGAAGCCTTCCTGCAACTGGCGCTGCCCGGCAGCAAGTGGGTGGTGGGCGAAGGCCCGCAGCTGGCGGCGCTGCAGGCGCGCTACCCGGACGTGCACTTTGCCGGCGTACTGCCGCAGGCCGAATTGGCGCGCATTTACCGCGCCGCCGACGTGTTCGTGTTCCCCAGCCGCACCGACACCTTCGGCCTGGTACTGCTGGAGGCGATGGCCTGCGGCACCCCGGTGGCCGCCTACCCGGTGCCCGGGCCGCTGGACGTGGTAGGCAATAGCGGCGGCGGCGTGTTGCACGACGACCTGGCCACCGCCTGCCAGCAGGCGCTGCAGCTCGATCGTGACCACGTGCGTCGCGTCGCAGAAGGGTTTTCCTGGGCAGCGGCCACGGTACAGTTTGAAGCCCACCTACACCCGCGACCGATAGGCGAACAGGAAGGTATGGCGTTTACGGCCGGGGGTCGCTAGGCGGCGGGTTGGCTTGCAGGTAGCGGCGGTGCTGCCGCTGCAGGCTGTCCTGTAACAGTCGCGGGTAAGCCGGCGCCGCCAGGTAATGCTGCACTGCCGGCAGGTAGGGCAGCAGCCAGCGCGACTGTTTCGATACCGAGATGTACAACTGGCCGTGCAGCAACGGGGTGGGCAAGTCCGTCAACTGCGCCCCCAGCCCCAGGCGGGCAACGGCCAGCTTGCCGGCTTCGCGGCCGAACGGCACCACGTCCACCCGCCCCAGTGCCAGCTTGCGCAGGCTGGCCGCAAAATCGTTGGTGCGGTCGATGCTGGTGTGCTGTTGCAGGAACTGGTCCAGCTCGCCCCCCATCGACACGCCGTTCACCAGCCCGACGCGGCGGCCCTTGAGGTCGTCCCAGCCGTGCAGCACCCAGCCGGCATCGCGCCGGACAAAGGCCGCTACTTCGTTATTGCCCAGCGGTACCGGAATGAACTGCGCGTACGCCTCGCGCTCGGCATTGCGAAAAGCGCAGATATTGATATCGACGCGGCCGGCGGCCACCAGCGCCTGACAGCGGGGCCAGGGGCCGATGTAATCGAAGCGCACCGCCACACCGGCGCTGGCAAACGCGCGTTGTACGATGTCAACGCAGCTACCGACGATCTGATTGCCTTGCTGCCAGTTCCACGGTGCGTAATCGTGATGGCCGCAGGCGGTGGCCACCGGCTCGGCGCGCAGCGCTGGCGACAGCAACAGTGCCAGCAGCAGCCCGACGCGCAGCGATGACACGGTCAGTACTCCACGCCCAGATTGAAGTAGCCGGTCAGTTGCCCTTTCTTGCCGTGGCCGACGCCGATGAACACCGGGCCCAGCAAGGTATCGGCCCCGACAAACACCGAGCCGGCCGGCAGCCAGCGGGTGTCCTTGTCTTGCAGCAAAGTGGACCACACGCGGCCAACCTCGGCCGACGCCCCCACGTACAAGCCGGAACCCAGCGCGGACGGCAGGCTGGACACGCGCCACGACACCATGCCACGGGCGAATGCCATCTGGTGCCCCAGCAATTCGCCCGGCTGGTAGCCGGACAGGTTGCGGAAGCCACCCAGCTCGAACACCTCGGCAGAATCGCTCTTGTCGCTGTAGCCGCCACGCAGCGTCATGCGCCAGCTGATGTCATGGCGGTCGGTACTGACGGTATCGATCATGAACGAGGCACTGGGTTGCGGGCTAGGGTCATCGGTACGATGCAAGGGTTTGCGCGCCTCCAGCTGCACGGCAAAGCCATTGCGCGGCCAACGCGGGTTATCCAGCTGGTCCAGTACCAGCAGGGTGCGCAGACCTTGCTCGCGCGCCTTGCTGTCTGACGCGTCGAACAGGTTTTTGAAGCCGGTCTGCAGCGACAGGCTGTCGCGGCTGGCGTACCAGCCGTTGCGCCACTCGCCCAGCTTGCCCAGGCTGACACCGGCATCCACATTGACGCTATTGGTCTGGCGCAGGAATTCGGCAGACGACTGGTGATCGTCCACGTACAGGTTGTAGCGCTTCTCGCGGCGGCCAGCGCCCAGGCTAAGGAAGAACGGCGAGTTGGCCGACAGTGGCTGCTGCCACTCGGCACGGAAAGTGGGCTCCTCGCCCAGCTTCATTTCGCCCAGCAGGCTGCCACCGGCACGGTTAAGCCAGGTGCGCTTGTATTCGCCCAGCAGCGAAAAGGTGGCGTCGCCTTGCGAGCTACTGCGCAGCTCCAGCCCGCCCCGGATGTAGTTGGGGCCGGTATGGCGTTCTTGCAGGTGCACGTCGGCCACGTGGCGGCCATCTTCCGGGCGCAGCGTGTAGTCCAGCTTGTCGAGGTCGCCCTCGGCAAACACGTCGTCCAGTTTCTGATGCAGCGCGCTCAAACCCAGCCGGCTGCTGATCGACAGTTTCTGCTGCATGGCCTCCGGGTCGACGAAATCGAAATTGCCGCCCAGACGGATGCTGTCGATACGCGGCCGCTCGCCCAGCTGCCGCCCCTGCTGCCAGCCGGCATACTGTTCTGCGGATACGCCTAATGCGGCCAACTTGGGCGCCAGTGCCCGTGCCGCCTGGCGACCGGCCTCGATGATGGCCGCGTTGTCGCCGAAGTCGGCCGGCGAGACGCCATCCAGCTGCGGCCGGATCAGCACATCCTGCGGCCCCAGCCGGGCCAGCGATTCGCGGCTGTTACGCGCCACCATCAGGTAAGTGGTCTGGTCCAGCACGTCCAGAAAGCTGCCCAGCTGCTCGCGCGGCACCGGCGGCGTGCCGACGTCGATGACGATCAGCACGTCGGCACAACGGCCTTGCAGCTCTTCTACCGGCAGCTGCCGTGCCAGGCCACCATCGACCAGGATGCGGTCGCGGTCTTCCACCGGGGCGAACATGCCGGGTACCGCCATGCTGGCGCGCATCGCCAGGCTGAGGTCGCCAGCGTCGAATACCACCGGCTCGCCGCTTTCCAGATCGGTGGCAACCGCGCGGAACGGAATGGCCAGCCGGTCGAAGCTGGCTTCGCTGCGGGCGCGGGTGAGCTGGCGGATGAACAGGTCGATCCCCTGGGCATTGATGGCCGCCTTGGGCAAACGCCATTTGCCATCGCGAAAACCGATGGTGAGGTCGAAATAGTTGCGGCTATCGCTCTGCTTGCGGCTGTACGGCACGTCCTGGCGTCTCGGCTTGCCGGACAGCAGGGTTTCCCAGTCGGCGGCGGCAAACTGGCGCTCCAGTTCGTCCAGCGGCTGGCCGCTGGCGTAGGCGCCGCCGATCAGCGCGCCGGCCGAGGTGCCCGCGATGCAGGCAATCGGTACGTGCAGCTTTTCCAGCTCCTGCAGCACGCCCAGATGGGCAAAACCGCGCGCCCCGCCCCCGCCGAGCACCACGCCGATGCGCGGCGCTACGGCGTCGGCCGCGGTGGCCAGCGCACTGAAACACAGCAGGCAGCACGCCAGCCAGGCAGATCGCATCATGGCTGGCTCCTAGCGCACACTGCGGATCAGCACGTCCGGCTGGCGGCAGCTGCGGCGCTCGCCGGCCAGCACGTCAGCACCACAGGGCTGGCCCTGACGGCCTTGCTTGTCGGTGCAAACGTAAACCTCTTTCAGGAAGCGGCCACCACCACTGCAGGCGACGGCCAATGCATCACGCCCCAGCCAGGGGTTGGCCGCAGCCAGTTCGGCCTTCAGTGCGGCCACGGTCTTGCGCAGCGGCTGCGCCGGCGCCTGGTAGCTGGCGGGCACCTGGAAACGGGCCTTCAGGCTGGCGGCCAACTGGTGATAGGCCGTCTGGCCCAGGCCGCTGCAGGTGCCGTGCTTTTCCCATTCATGGCGATACAGCTTGCGGCTGGGGTAGAGGCCGGCAAACTGCTGCTCGATGCGGCCGTCCAGGCGTTCGGCGCTGCAATCGGCCGGGTAGCCGCGCTGGTATTGCGGCCACAGCCCATGCAATACAAAGCCGAACTGGCGGCTGCATTGCTCGCGGTCGTCCGGACGCGCAGCGCAGTAGTCGGGCGACCACGACAGCGCCATCACGTAGTAATCGAACTGACCGGGCGTCCCCGCGGCGCGGGCGGCGGGCAACAGCAACAGGGGCAACAGCAGGGCAAGCAGGCGGCGCATGGGCGGGCTCCAATGGATCACTGGCTGCTAGTGTACCGGCGCCAAGGGGTGCCATGCCATAAGCCTTTGCTGGCGCGCAGCAAAATTCCGACCGGGCAAAGCCGGTTTGTGCCCATAATGTGTCGCGTGGCTAAGCGCCAGATTTGCAAAGGGAAAATATTAAATGAAACAAAAATTACGCAAGTTTGCCTTCACGCTGCTGGCCCTAGTCGCCCTGGCCGGTAGTGCGGTGCTGGATTACTTCCTGCCGGAAAACGCCATCACCACCATTACCGGGGTGGAAGTGAAACTGGCGGACAAGGATGGCCCGATCAGCAAACAGAACCCGGCCGACCAGCCGGTGCGCGACATGTACCTGATCTATACCCAGCATGCGATCGACGACGTGCGCGTCTACCGCAACGAGGACACCGGCTGGGGTTGGCCGCCGTACCTGAAGTTCGACTCGTCGGATGTGCAGGCCACCGCCCGCGCGCTGGAAAACGCACGCCAGCCGGCCTACATCCGCAGCTACGGCTGGCGCATCAACATGTTCTCGCTATACCCCAACATCACCAGCATCCGGCTGGCCCAGGCCGACGAGGGCACCTGGAGTGCGGTACGCTGGCTGGTCTTCGGTCTGTGGGGCATTGCCCTGGTCTTGTTGGCGCGCTTGGTGTGGCGCTGGACCCGGGTGACGGAGAAAGACCCTGACGTCATTGGCTAGCCGCTGCCGCACCCGCCAGCAAAAAGCCCCCGCTTTGCTACCGCAACGGGGGCTTTTCCATGAAAAAACCCCGCTGACGCGGGGTTTTTTTGCTACAGGCAGTACCTGATCGCGCTGAAATTACAGCGGCTTGATCTGGGTAGCTTGCGGGCCTTTTTTGCCCATGCCAGATACGTAGCTTACTTTCTGACCTTCGGCCAGGGATTTGAAGCCGTTGCTCTGGATTTCGGAGAAGTGGGCGAACAGGTCGTTGCCACCAGCGTCCGGAGTGATGAAGCCAAAGCCTTTAGCGTCGTTGAACCATTTAACGGTACCGGTTTCCATGAAGGTTTCCTTTTGAAAAAACGTGAAAAATCGGGCTATGCCCTAAGGAGCGAAATCATCAAGAAGAGACCGCTGGAAACAATGGCGTACCGCTTGTGCAGGGGAACAACGTTGAAACTTTGGATCGACAGCTTGAAATCTTGCTGGGCACGTTATACGCACCAAGTCGCTGTGCTGCAAGCACTTTCTGCATCAAGGGGGTGGAAAGCATGAAATATGCATTAAAAATGCCTACCTTTCACCACTTGCCCCCCTCTCCCGCCGCTTGGCGCTAGCCCAGCGTCAGTACCACCGGCGTGTGGTCGGACGGGCGTTCCCACTTGCGTGGCGTCTTGTCGATGACACACGCGGTGGCGCGCGCTTTCAGGCTGTCGGTGATCAGGATGTGGTCGATACGCACGCCCATATTGCGGCGGAACATCATCGCGCGGTAATCCCACCAGCTGTACTGCTTGGCCTCCTGGTTGAACAGGCGGAAGCTGTCGTGCAGGCCCAGGCCCAGCAGGCGGCGGAAGCTGTCGCGCTCCGGCGTGGTGCACAGTACCTGCTCGTGCCAGCCTGCCGGGTCGTAGACGTCGATGTCTTCCGGCGCGATGTTGTAGTCACCCAGCAGCGCCAGCTCGGTATGCTGCTGCAGCTCGGCGGCCACGTAGCGCTCCATCGCGGCCAACCAGCCCAGCTTGTACTGGTACTTGGGCGAATCCACCGCTTCGCCGTTGACGAAGTAGGCACAGATCACGCGCACGCCGTCCACGGTGGCGGTAATCACGCGGCGCTGCTCGTCTTCATAGCCGGGCATGCCGGTCACCACATCGCTCAGCTGGCAGCCGTTCTTTACCAGGATGGCCACACCGTTATAGGTTTTCTGCCCCAGCCACACCGCCTGGTAGCCGGCGGCCTCGATCTCGGCTTGCGGAAATGCCGGCTGGTCCAGCTTCAATTCCTGCAGGCACAACACCTCTACCGGGTTATCGGCCAGCCATTGCAGCACGTGCGGCAGGCGCACTTTCAGCGAGTTGACGTTCCAGGTGGCAAGCTTCATATCAAACACATCCTATTGATTATTATGAATTTTATAAAATTAACAATTTTAAGTACCCGATTGGATACCCGCTTTAATCATGCACTGAGGTGGTTCGCGGTGATACCGAGTTTGCCCTAGCGTATCTTCCAGCTTTGTATCGCTCACTGAACCCGCCCAGTGAGTTCAAACCATCGCCGCATGGATGTGCAGCATCCACACCAAAAACGGCTATCAAAAATTCATTTTGATAGAAAAATACAATGTAAATATCAGCATCAAAACTGCCTATACGGTCACAAGCGTCAATTGACGCCACCGGACACTGGCAGGACTACCCAGCTTGCCAGTGGAGGTATATCTGACTTGTGAGGACACATTTCCGGCAAACCTTCTGGGGATGGAAATGCGTAATGACTACAACCGATTCTTTCCTGCGCCTGCCTGAAGTGCTGGCAATTATCCCAGTCTCGCGTGCGACGTGGTACGACGGCATCAAAAAAGGCCGTTTCCCTGCACCAGTCAAGCTCGGACCACGAGTATCGCTATGGCGACGTAGTGACATCGAGCTATTGATTGCATCGCTCAGCACCAACACAGCAGCCACACTTAACTAACTACCCCGCGCCGTCTGCAGCGTAAGGGCATACCGACTATACCGAGGACAACATTGATTGCTGCATGCGGCACGCCCTTGACTGGAGCGTGCCTTGGCATCTGCCGCCCTCTCTGCGCTCATCGAAGCGCATGCCCCCCGACGCCCATACTGCGCCGATGAAAAACACTTCGCTCGTATTCGACCGAGGGTCACCGCACTTGGCGAGCGATACATACAACTCAACCCACCGGCTCATCAGGCTTGGTTGATACTCGACATCGACCGCCCTGGTGCGGCAATGGCATGGGAAGACTTCGGCTTACCACCACCGACCTATGTCGCCATCAATCCTGCAAATGGTCATGCACATATCGGATATGCCTTGTCATCACCGGTCTGCACAACCGATGCGGCCCGGATAGCGCCAATGCGCTACCTGGCAGCAATTGAGCGTGCCTACACGGAGAAAGTTGGTGCAGATTTTGCCTTTACAGGCCCATTAGCAAAAAACCCACTGCATCTCTCTTGGCGGCTGTGGGAGCCGGCCAACGCGCCGACCTATGAGCTCGGCTACCTGGCCGAGTTCGCCGACTTGTCCACTAGGCCAGCTCCTATACCAGCAGGTGTAGGACGTAACTGCGACCTCTTCGATAAACTGAGAATATGGGCTTACAGTGCTGTCAGAGGATACTGGCGCCCTGACGGCCAGCGCTTCTGGGCCGAAGTCGTTAGGCGGCAAGCGGAAACCCTGAATTGCTACCCTGTTCCATTAAGCAACGCTGAAGTTGCGGGTATCGCTCGCAGTGTGGCCCGCTATGTATGGCGGCGCTTCTCCCCGGCGGAGTTTCGTGAGCTTCAAGCGGAACGCGGGCGCCGTGGCGCGGAAGCGACTGCGACATTGAAACGCAACCGCCGGGAGCAAGCTATTCATGACGCCATAGCCAGGCTCTCAGTCGAGGGCTGGAAACCGTCGATGAGAACCGTTGCACAAGCACTCGGCTGCTCGGTGTCTACGCTATCGGAAGGCTATGGCCATCTCTGGACGTAATCAGCCAAAATGCTCGGTTAGGCCATATCAGGTAGCAGCGCCCAAAGGGGGCAAACACAGCGCCAAGCCCAAATTCGGGGAGGCTCGCCGAGGTACTCCGAGCTAGAGCGGTGGTGACAAGGCGAGGGGCGGAGCCCCCCAAAAAAACAGGGGGAACACAGACATGACATGGCTACGGTCTGGCGTCACAACTGGAAAAACAGGCTGCACATTTTCAGCGCAGCCTGTTCAGAGTGGTTGGTTTGCCTCTACCTACTTATTGCTCTGCAGATAGTTGCTTGGGGGTTAGCAAGCTGTCACCGACACACTTAACCCCAACATATGAGACCTCCGTCCGCCAAGACTAAAGGTCAGCTCGCAACGCGCCAACGTTGCTGCCTTTTTCATCATCACGCTACTCTCTTCGTTCTGTCAGCTTCACAACTCGCCCTGGCTTTCGGTCAAGGGTCATCATCGAAAAGCCTCGCTCATACTCTCTATGCGACTTGTCAGAGTCGTTACTTCCGTGCCGGTATGTGCCACCACACCGACCGCAAGAGAGCATTTCGCACCACTTAGACCAAATTCTCACGTTCATGCAGGAACGCCACTGGCTCACTCTATGGCAATAGAAACGGGCTGGTTACCGTATTTCAGCGGGGCGAACCGGGAAAAGCCCCTCGCTTACTTTTCAATCCATCGTTACCCATAGAGCTTCCACCAATCAGCAGGCACTTCAGGCCCTATATGGCTTCTGCACTTTCCAGACTGCACCCTTGCGGGCGCGGTTACAGGTTTAAGCTCTCAGCGCGGCTTGCAGCTTCCCAGGCGCGACCCTGGTTCACCACACGCTCGCCCGCCAGGTCTGACCCACTTGGGTCATCCTGGCGAGGCCGGCATCACTACCGGCGATTACGCAGCCATCCTGTCTGGCAGACGTTACGCGGCTTTCCCGCGTCCCCGTCGTCGGGACTTACACCCGATTTTCAATTGGTCAGGGACTCTGGGACATTTGCTCCCCAGGCCCGTTTCGTGTTCGCACCAGTTGTCGCCGAGTTGGGCACTCGGCAGCCATGGGATAAAGCAGAGGGGTTACGCCGGCGTAAGCCGGTATTAGTCCCCTGCCTCCCCCTCGCACCGTACAAGCTCCATTACGAGCATACGGCGCCACAGAACTACCCTCTGGCGGAAGGTCGGAGCACTGCTCCAGAGCGGTGAAGGCGTTGGCGCGCCTCTCACCCCATGCATGATGTGATGTGGAAGAGGTTGGCGCCCCAGGTACGTATTCCTTATTGCGTCTTTCCTGCTTGTGTATAGCGCCAAAAATCTGCGCGACTCTCCCAGTTCATTCATGCAATTAGAAATGTGTCTAATCGCACGCCGCTACGCGGTGCTATACCGAGTATGACTACTCGCAAAATCATCAAGCTGCCTAGTTCCAGAACTGCCGCCATGCTGCTGATGCAGCAACTAACAGCGGCAGGCCACTACTACCATCTGTCAGGCAGGATGCCCGCCAGCAAACTTGGGCGGTTCCAGCCTAAGCTAGAACAGTTCGCCATTCATCGGGACGCACCAGGCCGAGCGTATGATCGCCGCAAGCGGAGTGCGTCTGTGCATTTAGTAGTGGTAGCGCTCGACGACGGCGAGGTTTTCTGGTGCTTACTCTCGACGGAAGGCAAAGGAGGACTTGCTGACCCCACAGCTCCGAACCTCGGCGCATTCAAAGACAGCCGCCGCCGTGGGCAGCATCTGCGCTTTCTCAGCTATGAACTGCTTGAGTACGAAAAGCGCATGCCCAAAGTCAAGGCAACGACATGGACCTGGCGAATCGTACCCACACGCTACGCAGAGCTTGAGGCAGCCGTGGTGCAAACCGTGCGAGAGAGAGACATCGCAGCCATTGCCACCATGGTTGAGCGACATTCCGCCATGCCGCTATTCAGCGGCGTGCGCGGTCAAGTTCTCAAGCTCAACCACCTGGCAGCCAAGCTGGCTAGCAAATTTGGCCGGGGCATGCTTGAGCTACCAACTCTGCCGTATATAGTAAAGCTTCCTATCTACGGCACCCCGGTACGCACGCTGGAAGAGTTGCTCGTGACACATTAACCGTGAGCATGACGCCTCCCACTGATTACCGGTCACGCGACATGTGCAATCAGCCAATATTTTGAATCAAACACTGACTAGCCGTTATCATGTTTGCATGATTAGCATAGGGCGACTGTTCCGTGCTTAGCCGCAGTGAAATTCAAGGAATTAACTAGTTATGCTTACAGGCGAAATCCGCTCACAAGTCAACGCCATCTGGGACGCCTGCTGGTCGGGCGGTATCTCCAACCCGATGGAAGTGCTGGAACAAATCACCTACCTACTGTTCATCCGCCGACTCGACGATGCACACACGCGAGAAGAGTCCATGGCAGCGCTGCTTCGCAAGCCCATGGCTACGCGTATTTTCCCTGAGGGCAATGACCCCAAAGGGCGCCCATACGACGACCTGCGTTGGTCTCGCTTCAAGCATTTCTCTCCGGCCGAAATGCACACGGTCGTTGGCGAGCATGTTTTCCCCTTCCTTCGCAGCCTTGGTGGTGATGGTTCTACCTATTCGCAGCATATGAAGGACGCGCGCTACACCATTCCGACAGCCGGCCTGCTGTCCAGGATTGTGGACATGCTCGACCACGTACCGATGGAAGACCGTGACACCAAGGGTGACCTGTACGAATACATGCTGGGCAAGATTGCCGCAGCAGGTCAGAACGGTCAGTTCCGCACCCCGCGCCATATCATCAAGCTGATGGTGGCGCTTACCCAGCCCACCCCCAAAGACATCATCTGCGACCCGGCCAGCGGCACCTGCGGCTTCCTGGTTGCTGCAGGCGAATACCTGCGTGAGCAATACGCTGACCTACTTAACGACTTTGAGACCCGTACTCACTTCCACCACAGGATGTTCCACGGCTACGACTTCGACAACACCATGCTGCGCATTGGCTCCATGAATATGGCGCTGCACGGGGTGGATAACCCGGACATCCGCTACAAGGACTCACTGGCGCAAGACCATGCCGGCGATGAAGAGAAATACAGCCTCATCCTTGCTAACCCGCCGTTTGCCGGTAGCCTCGACTACGAGAACACCGCCAAAGACCTGCTGAGCATCGTCAAAACCAAGAAGACCGAGCTGCTGTTCCTGGCACTTTTCCTGCGTCTGCTCAAGCCTGGTGGCCGAGCCGCTGTCATCGTCCCCGATGGCGTGCTGTTCGGCTCCAGCAAGGCGCACAAGGCGCTACGGCAGATGCTGGTAGAAGAACAGAAACTGGACGGGGTGATTTCATTGCCGGCCGGCGCGTTCAAACCGTATGCCGGCGTCTCCACCGCTATATTGTTGTTTACCAAAACCAACTCGGGCGGCACCGACAATGTGTGGTTCTACGACATGTTAGCCGACGGCTGGAGCCTCGACGACAAACGCCAGCCACTGCTGGACGAGGACAAACTCGGCCCCAACCCGGCCCAAACATTGAACGAGGCCGAACACGCCAAGAACAACCTGCCCGATGTGCTCACCCGCTGGGCGCTGCGCGATGGTAGCGAGCGCGACCGTCTGCGTACCGCGCAGAGCTTCTGCGTACCCAAGGCCGACATCGCGGCGAAGGGTTACGACCTCAGCATCAACCGCTACAAGGAAGTGGTGCATGAGGCTGTCGAGCACGAACACCCGCTGGACATCCTCGCCAAGCTGAAGCAGCTCGAAGTCGAGATTCAGATTGATATGGCGGAGCTTGAGGGGATGCTGAAGTGAGCGTCATTCCCATGGTTCAGCTTGAAGAGCTGATGGCGACTCGATTGGGTAGTGTTGACCCCTCGAAGTTTGTTGATGAGACGTTTGAGCTTTACAGCATCCCGGCATTCGACAGTCGCAAACCCGAGGTAGTCACTGGCGCAGAAATTGGCTCGACAAAGCAAATCGTTCAGCCACGAGATGTGCTGTTGTCAAAAATCGTGCCCCACATCCGACGGTCATGGATTGTTGGCCCGGTCGGAGAACATCGACAGATTGCTTCGGGTGAGTGGATTGTTTTCCGCAGCGAGGATGCGGCGCCTGAGTACCTACGGCACGTCTTGCTGGGCGATGACTTTCACGCCCAGTTCATGCAAACCGTGTCCGGTGTGGGTGGGTCGCTGTTGCGAGCGAGACCGGCACAAGTTGCGAAGATTCGAATCCCGCTCCCACCCTTCCCCGAACAACGCCGCATCGCCGCCATCCTCGACAAAGCCGACGCACTGCGTGAATCGCCCCAGCTTCTCTAGACACTCTTGAGCCGTTGGAAATACTGCTTCTCGTACTCTACCGGTGACAGCC